>CAJTZK010000126.1 GCA_910583785.1 uncultured Oscillibacter sp. | reverse complement strand
GAGATGGACCTGGGCGCGGTGGCCAAGGGCTTTGCGGGGGACCTGCTGGCCGGGGAGGTGCGGGAGGTGGGCATTACCTCCGCCCTGCTGGACCTGGGTCAGAGCACCATCGTGGCCGTGGGGAGCAAGCCCCAGGGAACCCCCTGGCGCATTGGAGTGGTGGACCCGGCCCAGCCGGGGAGCTACTTCGCCGTGGTGGAGCTGGAGGACTGCGCCATGGGCACCTCCGGGGGCTACCAGCGGTATTTTGAACAGGACGGAGTTACCTACTGGCACATTCTGGACCCGGACACCGCCGCCCCCGCCCGGTCCGGGCTGGCCTCGGTGACGGTGGTCTCCCCCTCGGCGCTGATCTGCGACGGCCTGTCCACCGCCCTGTTCGTCATGGGCCTGAAGGACGGAGCTCAATTCTGGCGGGACCACCCCGAGCTGGACTTTGAGGCGGTTTTTGTGACGGAGGCGGGGGAAATTTACCGCACTGTCGGGCTGGAGGGCCGTTT
>CAJTZK010000125.1 GCA_910583785.1 uncultured Oscillibacter sp. | reverse complement strand
GTAACCTTCTTGCCCTCGGCAGGAACGATGGTGAAGGAATCGCCAGCCTTCAGGCCGCTCAGGTCGGTGGGATCGGTGGTGAAGTCAGTGCCCTTCACAGCGTCACCGCTGAACTTGATGTCGCCCGTGGGCTCTTCACCCTTGGGAGTATAGACCGCACCCGGCTTAGCGCTGGTGATGATGACAGCATGGACATCGCGGAAGCCATCGTCATCAAACTTATCGTTGAACAGCAGGGTCAGGTTGATCAGGCGCTTCACGTCCTTGCCATAGGTCTCCTTCTGGGCATCGGTGACGTCCTTCCAGAGGTCCTTCAGGTCGGAGGCGCTGTCAACATCGTTGTCGGTCAGGTCGATGAACTTGGCCTTGTTGATGCTGACGATGCTGTTGGCAACCTCATCGCCCAGGTCCAGCTCGCTGATGTCGTTCAGGCCCAGGGTGATGTTGGCCTGGCCGTCCACGTTGGTCCGCTCATCGGCCTTGACGGCATAGGTAACGAT
>CAJTZK010000124.1 GCA_910583785.1 uncultured Oscillibacter sp. | reverse complement strand
GTGTACTGCATCGGCGCGTGGATCCGTGACAGCATGGCCGGCATCGGCACCATGACGTATTATGACCCGAAAAGCGGAGAATTCGGCGCGTTGGGCCACGGCATCACCGATGTGGATACCGCGCTGCTGATGCCGTTTTCCAACGGCTCCATCCTGCCGTCCACTGTGAAGGCGGTGAAAAAAGGTGAGGTCGGCTCCGCCGGGGAGCTGCGGGGGGACTTCGACCTGACCTGCCAGTTGGGAGAGCTGTATGCCAACACATCCAGCGGCATCTTCGGCGCGATGGAACCCAACGCCGAACTGGGAGAGGCCGTTTCGGTGGGCATGGCACAGGCTGGTCCAGCTTCCATCCGTTCCAACGTCCAGGGGGACGAGGTGAAGGAGTATCATGTGGAAATTTTGAAGGTTTCCGGCAGTGCCCGGGATGGACGGGACCTGCTCCTGTCCGTGACGGACCCTGCCCTCATGGAAGCCACCGGCGGCATTGTGCAGGGGATGTCCGGCAG
>CAJTZK010000123.1 GCA_910583785.1 uncultured Oscillibacter sp. | reverse complement strand
GATTCTCTCCAAGCCGGAGTATATGGGCCATACGGTCAACTTTCGCACCCATAAGGAATCCTACAAGGACAAACGGGCCGTTGTCCACGCCCCGGAGGACTGGCTGATTTTTGAAGATACCCACGAGGCCATCGTGGATAAAGAGACCTGGGAGCTTGCCCAGAAACTGCGGAAGACTCCCCGCCGTCACGACACCATCGGCGAGGCCAATCCCCTGACCGGGCTTCTTTACTGCGCCGACTGCGGCGCAAAACTGTATAATCATCGGTCGAGAGGAAACGCTGCCAAGCCTTATCCGTCGGATTGGTTTGATTGCTCCACCTACACCCTGGCCCGGCAATCTCACGACAATGCCTGTAGCAATCATCACATCTCCACCAAGGCCCTGCGGACACTGATTCTGGAGACAATCCGAGCCGCCAGCACCTATGCCATCTCCAACGAGGCGGAGTTTATCCGGAAAGTTCGGGCGGCTTCCGAAGTCCGGCAGGCGCAGGCGGCGAAAG
>CAJTZK010000122.1 GCA_910583785.1 uncultured Oscillibacter sp. | reverse complement strand
GTTCACCTTGGCCACCTTCACGCCAAAGATCTCCTCCACCGCCTTGGCGATCTCGATCTTGTTGGCGGTCTTGGCGACCTCAAAGGTGTAGCGCTTGCTCTCGGTCTGCTCCATGGACTGCTCGGTGATGATGGGGCGCTTGATGATATCATAGGCAGTGGTAGCCATTACGCGTACACCTCCTCGATGATAGCCAGGGCAGCCTTGTCGATGACCAGCTGCTTGGCGTTGACGATGTCATAGACGCTGAGGATCTTGGCGGTAGTGATGACCACGCCGGGGATGTTCCGGGCGGACTTGACCACGTTGGGGCAGCCGGTAACCACCACGGCCTTCTTGGACTCCACGGTATTCAGGAAGCTCTGGAAGGTCTTGGTCTTGATCTCGCCCATCTCCAGCTTGTCAACCACCAGCACGTTACCGGCGGCGGCCTTGGCGCTCAGCGCGGACTTCAGCGCCAGGCGGCGCACCTTCTTGTTCAGGGTGTAGCGGTAGGTGCGGGGCTTGGGG
>CAJTZK010000121.1 GCA_910583785.1 uncultured Oscillibacter sp. | reverse complement strand
GGTGCTGTCGCTGACGTAATAACGCCGCCGCCCCGCGCCGGGCCGGCCGTTGCGCAGGCCGTCCAGCTCCAGCTGCTTCTTCACCCACCGGGCGCACTGCTCCCCCACGTCCACCAGGGTGACCTCCGGCCCCATCCGCGCGCCGATGATCTCCTTCACCAGGGGGTAGTGGGTGCAGCCCAGGATCAGGGCGTCCACCCCCGCCGCCTGGATGGGGGCCAGGTACTCCCCCACCACCGTCTCCACCACCGGATCGCCGGGGCGGAACCGCCCGTTTTCCACCAGGGGCACCAGCAGGGGGCAGGCCCGGGCCGTCACCTCCACGCCGGGATGCAGCTGGTTCAGCGCCCGCTCGTAGGCCCCCGAGCGGATGGAGGCCCGGGTCCCGATGAGGCCCACCCGCCCGTTCCGGGTCACATGGGCGGCGGCCCGGGCGGTGGGCCCCACCACACCGAAGATGGGGATGGGGTTCTCCTCCCGCAGCACCTCCAGGGCGGTGGCGGACACGGTC
>CAJTZK010000120.1 GCA_910583785.1 uncultured Oscillibacter sp. | reverse complement strand
CGGGCGGAAAAGCAGAGGGGAGGAGGGCAGAATGAAGATCACCATTGCCTGCTTACCGGAGGAGGAACGGGAGGCCGATCTAATCAACCGCTTTGTCCAGGGGTTATTGCCTATCGAAAAGGTCCGCAAAAGTGACCGCCACCCGCCATTTAAGCACTTCTATTTGACCACTAAGAAGGCCGAAACCCCTTGCAATTCAATGGAAAAGGCTTGACCACACCCCCACATTGTGGTAAAATGTCATTGTGAATAAGGCATGAGTACCGCCCGCAAGGGTTAGCCAATAAAAGGCATGGGAAACAGCAAAAGACGCTGTTCTCATGCCTTTTTTCATATATTCAGCCTACCCAGGCGTAAAACGGAGGTTTTAACATGAGCGATACCATCAACACCAACCAGAATCCGGAGCAGCAGCCCACCACTCCCACCCCGGAGGCCAGCGGGGGACAGGGCGAAAAGCTGTTCACCCAAGCAGACGTTGACCGCATTGTCGGTGACCGGCTGGCCCGTGTCA
>CAJTZK010000119.1 GCA_910583785.1 uncultured Oscillibacter sp. | reverse complement strand
ACGGCAGTTCTGACCGAGTCAGAGGCGGATCGTCTGTTAGAGGCAATGCGGGTGATTTCCTCTCAGGGAATTGCGATCATTTTCATCACTCACCGTCTGGACGAGGTGATGGCAGTAGCGGATTCCATGACGATTCTGCGTGACGGAGAATTCGTGGCCAGAAAAGAAATCAAGGATACGAATGTGGTAGAGATTGCCGAGCTTATGATCGGACGGAAGATGGAGAAGCTGGTGGATGACAGCACGGCGGACAACCGCTCGATCCGTGAGGATGAGATTGCCGTGAGCCTTAAGGATTACCGGGTAAATATGCCGGGAGAAAAGGTTAAGGGAATCGACCTGGATATCCGCAAGGGAGAGATCTTCGGCATCGGCGGCCTGGCAGGCCAGGGCAAGCTGGGCATTCCGAATGGAATTATGGGGCTTTATGAGGCCGAGGGAGAGGTGAAGATTCAGGGACAGGTTCTGAATCTGAGCAAGTTGGGAGATGCATTGGATCACAAGGTGGCCTTTGTATC
>CAJTZK010000118.1 GCA_910583785.1 uncultured Oscillibacter sp. | reverse complement strand
CCGTAAACGTCCAGCGTAAAGGCGGCGGTAGCGTGTCCCAGGTTTTCCTGCACCGTCTTAATGTCATCCCCGGATTGAATCGCCATAACCGCATATGTATGCCCTTATGGCATAATAAGGACAAATCGGAAAACCCTTGCGTTGCAAGGCTTAAAGGTAATAAGGAACTATTACCGCAGAGGGCGGCGTGATCGAGTGTCACGCCGTCTTTCTGCGTCCATAGGTAGTTTCCGTGACGATAGGTTCACCGATCTCCGGCATATACAGCTCGTCCAAGAAGTTAAAGATAATCCTGATCTTCTGAATCCGCCTGGTGCCTTGTTTCTCCGGCGCATAGACAACGATCTTCTTGATGAACTCGTTCACAATGGTCGGTGTCAGCTCCGGGATGTCCACATACTTCTCCACCAAAGCGGCGAACTGGTCAAAGCTGTTGTCCATTTCCTCGCGGGTTGCAACCCAGTCCTCCAGGCCGATGATCTCATTATTCAGACTGGCCTGCTCCGTCTCGTAGCCTTCC
>CAJTZK010000117.1 GCA_910583785.1 uncultured Oscillibacter sp. | reverse complement strand
GGCGTCGGTGGCGTCCTTGCGCTTTTTCTTCAGCACCGCGGCACAGGTCTCCCGGAAGGCGGCGTCCCGCACCTTCCGGTACATTAAATAGTGCTCTTTATCCACATCAATGCGCCAGGTGTGGCAGCAGTTATCGGTGCAGGCCGGCCCGATGCAGGAAAAATCCTTGTAAAAAGACGGCTGGAGGATTTCAATCTCCCTTGCCATGGATCAAAAGCCCCTTTCATTTTTGGAGATAGATAATGGTACTATTCTATCATCCGCTAGGCCGTTTGTAAATATCAACCGGGGCGGCGGCTTGACTATCCCCGGCCAAACCGGTATAATCACAACAAAGAACGAGGTAAAGGAGCGATTTCATTGAAGCGATATAAACGAATTTATGCCGCCCTGCTGGCGGGGTGCCTGCTGCTCTCCCTGGCCGCCTGCGGCGGCGGGGAAGCCCCGCCGGAAAGCCCCTCCTCCCCCGCCTCCCAGGAGGAAGAGGCCCCGGAGGCCGCCCCCATTCTGGGGGAGTTTACC
>CAJTZK010000116.1 GCA_910583785.1 uncultured Oscillibacter sp. | reverse complement strand
GGTTGATGTGGAGCCCCTGTTCCGCCGCCCATGCGTCCACGGAAAATTTCGCGTTTACATCTGTGGCCGTGGTGACCACCGGCTCGGCTTCCAGATCCCGGGCCAGAAGGCGGGCCAGCCTGTTGGCCCCGCCGATGTGCCCGGACAGCAGGGGGACGACGAACCGGCCCAGCTCGTCCACGCACAGCACCGCCGGGTCGGTGCGCTTGTCCCGCACCCAGGGGGCGATGGAGCGCACGGCGATGCCCGCCGCCCCCACGAACACCAGGGCGTCCGCCCAGGCGAACAGCGGCCCGGTGGACCGGGCGCAGGGGGCGGGCAGGGGGGTAAAGTCCCCGCCGGCCAGCTTCTCCGGGGCGAGGCAGCGGCATTCGTCCCCCGGCCGGAGCAGGCGGTCCCGGGCCAGCAGGGCGGTGTCCCGCCCCCGGCGGGTGTAGGCAAACAGGGCCAGCTTCATGGCTTCCACTCACTTCCTTTCCGCTGATTATGGCAGGGCGGCGGGGGATTGTCAAGGGGCCGTCC
>CAJTZK010000115.1 GCA_910583785.1 uncultured Oscillibacter sp. | reverse complement strand
CCTGCGATCACATTGTCACGGGGGTTCTCCCGCTCCCATTCCAAATCCATACTTTTCCTCTCTTTCTATTATTGGCTGTGCCGGCCCAGGTCTTCCATCACAGAGACTTCGATGCCGCAGGTGGTCTCCATCTCCTTGAAAACCGCCTGATATTCGCTGTCCACCTCCTCGGGCAGACAGGTCATCTCCTTGAAGAGATAGCACCCCTCCCGCTCCTCTATGGCCACCAGCACCGTGACGCGGGTGCGACCTCCGTCGTAGTAGACCGTGAGGCGGCAGGCGTTGTTGCCTTCCTTGTTGTAGGCGTCCTGGAACAGCGTCTGCTCGTCATACTGCCGCCCCGCCGCTTTCAGGTCTTGATATACCTGCTCCACCACATCCATAGCGGTTCCCTCGCTGGGGACGACAGCGGCGGAAACCCGGAGGCCGTGAGCTTTGGTCATTATGGAGATGCCATCATCATAATAGTTTACCTTCCCGCCGCAGGGCATGAAAGTGTCAAGGAAGGCGTCGTATTCGAACA
>CAJTZK010000114.1 GCA_910583785.1 uncultured Oscillibacter sp. | reverse complement strand
AAAATCTGTGGGTCCTTCCGTGGAAGGACCCACCTGCACCGCACCACGTTACCGTGTGACAGGCTTTCGCAACTGCCAATGTGTAGAGCGGTATTAAAGTTCTTTTGCTTACTTTTCTTTCAAGAAAAGTAAGCCGCCGGAGGCCGGAGGCCCGGCTGGGTAGGTAGGCACCACGTTTACCACTCGGCCACAGAGCCGTCCTTGTGCCGCCAGACGGGGTTTTTCCATGTGTGCGGGGTTTTGGCTTCTTCGAGGACAAGGTCCTTGTTTACGTCGACGCCAAGGCCGGGGAGTTGGGGCATTTGGACGTAGCCGTCTACGAAGGCGAAGTCGGACTGGTTCTTTACGTAGTCCAGGACGCTCTTGCCGACGTTGTAGTGGATGCCGATGCTCTGCTCCTGGATGGCGGCGTTGCAGCGGCTCACCCAATCCGGGCCCAGCAGGTCCGCCAGGGTCAGGTCCCGGTTCTCCGAGAGGTCCAGGTTGTAGTAATACCGTTCCTCCATGGCGGACACCCAGCCCTCGGC
>CAJTZK010000113.1 GCA_910583785.1 uncultured Oscillibacter sp. | reverse complement strand
CTGCTGGAGCGGGAGGAGTACGGGGACATGGACTGGGGCGGCCCGGACCGGGTGGACTACGCCCTGCTGTACGAAAAACGCTATCCCGTCCTGCGCAAAGCGGTGGAGCGGCTGCTGGCCGCGCCCCCGGCGGACTACGCCCCCTTCCTGGAGGACAACGGGGACTGGCTGGAGGACTACGCCCTGTTCATGGCCCTGAAGGGGGAGAACGGCGGCGTCTCCTGGGACCAGTGGCCAGAGGGGGAGCGTCTGCGCAGGCCCGCCGCCCTGTCCGCCGCCCGGGAGCGGCTGGCGGGGGAGCTGGACTTCTGGCGGGGGGTGCAGTACCTGTTTTTCCGCCAGTGGGACGCGCTGAAGGCCCTGGCCGGGGAAAAGGGGATCTCCATCATCGGGGACCTGCCCATCTACGCCGCCCGGGACAGCGCGGATATGTGGGCCGACCCCAGGCAGTTCCAGACCGACGAAAACCTGAACCCGGTGGAGGTGGCGGGCTGCCCGCCGGACGCCTTCACCGCCGACGGCCAGCTCTGG
>CAJTZK010000112.1 GCA_910583785.1 uncultured Oscillibacter sp. | reverse complement strand
GGGAGGGGAGGATTTCATGGCTAAAGAACCGATTCTGTCCGCAAGGGATATTGAGATCCAGTTTACCTTGCGCGGCAAGGTCCTCAAGGCAATCCGCAAGTGCTCCCTGGACCTCTACGAGGGGGAGACGCTGGCGATTGTCGGCGAGTCCGGCTCCGGTAAGAGCGTGTTTACCAAGTCCTTCCTGGGCATGCTGGACGCCAACGGCTCCATTACCGGCGGCTCCATCATGTATGAGGGCACGGATATCTCCAAGTACACCGCGGAGAAGGACTGGCTCACCATCCGGGGCAAGAAGATCTCCATGGTGATGCAGGACCCCATGACCAGCCTCAACCCGGTGATGACCGTGGGAGATCAGATCCGCGAGGTGGTGGTGACCCACCACCCGGAGATGTCCCGCCAGGAGGCCAAAAAGCACGCGGAGAACATGATGGAGATGGTGGGCATCACCGCCACCCGCTACGGCGACTATCCCCACCAGTTCTCCGGGGGCATGAAGCAGCGGGTGGTCATCGCTATCGCTCTGGCC
>CAJTZK010000111.1 GCA_910583785.1 uncultured Oscillibacter sp. | reverse complement strand
CTCCACCAAGGGGGTGCTGTGATGCTGGCCGTGGTGGACTATGGGGTGGGCAACCTGTTCTCCCTGACCTGTTCCCTCAGAGCCGTAGGCGTGGAGGCGGCGGTCACCGGGGACGAGGCGGTCCTGGCCCGGGCAGACCGGGTGATTCTCCCCGGGGTGGGGGCCTTCGGCGACGCGGCGGATGCCTTGCGCCGCACTGGCCTGGATCAAGCGGTCCTCCGGGAGGGTGAGCGGGGAAAGCCCCTGCTGGGTATCTGCCTGGGGATGCAGCTGCTGCTGGACTACAGTACGGAGTACGGGCGACACCAGGGCCTGGGACTGATTCCCGGGTCGGTGCGGGCCATCCGGCCGGAGGTTCCCCGGTCGTACAAGGTGCCCCACATGGGCTGGAATGCCCTCCGTTTCCCCAAGGACAGGCCGCCCAGCCCCCTGTTCCGGTACATACAGGAGGGGGATTGCGTCTATTTTGTCCACTCCTACGCCGGGACGGACTGTGAGGAGCACACCATCGCCACCGCCGAGTACGGACCGGA
>CAJTZK010000110.1:261-535 GCA_910583785.1 uncultured Oscillibacter sp. | reverse complement strand
CAGACCGTATTTGTTTGCCAATTCCATGTAGCCGTGCATGATGCTGTGGAAATTCAGAATTTGTTCCGGCTTCATCGCCAGCAGGTGGTCCGTCAGCCAGTATACGGATTCTTTGTGATTTCCGCCGCAGGAGGCCCTTGCCTGATCAATCAGCATGATTCTGGTGTATTCGCTCCGGCAATGATAGCTTACCGCTTGAAAGGGAATGGCGCGGCCGGGAGCGTCCCGGTTGATAATGTCAATCTGGAGCGGGCTGTACAGCCTCAGTTCTACG
>CAJTZK010000110.1:0-251 GCA_910583785.1 uncultured Oscillibacter sp. | reverse complement strand
TCTGCTGCCCTCTCCTCTCTGGGGCCGGGGACGGACGTGGGCCTTTGCAGTCTCCAGTTCCTCCTTTGTGCGGATGAAAAAGCCGTCGTATTCCCAAAAGGAGACATAGAGGTCGCCATAGTCTGTCTTTCGTGGCCGCTGCTCATAGCCCTCGCCCCAGCCGTCGGAATACTGTCCCATGCAAAACTCCTTCAGTTCCTCCAGCTCACCAGGGCCGAGGACGCCACTGACTTTACAGACGGCCACGCCGA
>CAJTZK010000109.1 GCA_910583785.1 uncultured Oscillibacter sp. | reverse complement strand
GTGATGGTCATTTCCGCATCCATTTCCAAAAGCTCCGCCAGCAGCTTGTCCGAGAGCTCCGAGGCCAAAATCTGCAAGTAGGAGGCAGCGCCCCAAGTCGTCCCCACCCGGAACAGACGGCTGAAACGGAAGTCGAAGCTGTCCGGGGCGATAAAGTCTTTGGTGGAAAGCCCGGTTTTGGGGATCATATCCCATGAAAACCGGAAGGGGGAGCCGCTGCCGGGGTGGAGCTGCCCGTGAAGAAGCTCCAGCCGTTCCAGCCCCGAAAGGGAGCGGCACTTGACGCCCAGCTTTTTGAAGTTCCCGCAAATGTCCGCCTCTACACGTTCCAGCCTTGCCCTGGCGGTGGGAAGGTCGTCCACGTTCACGCCGAAGGTCAGGAGCTTTGTGCGGACAATGCCGTTGTTGCTTTTGGCGATCTGGTTTTCCAGCATTTCCACATACTCACACCGGACGCTGTTGTAATCGTCATCCTGCATGGGGATGTTCACGCTGTACCGGCTGCCCGGGCGGCTCCGGTGGTTGAGGAAGGAAAG
>CAJTZK010000108.1 GCA_910583785.1 uncultured Oscillibacter sp. | reverse complement strand
TATGTGAAACCTACAAGACCAAGAGCAGCCGCAAGACCGCGCCGGAAGAACAGTATATTTTTGAGGGCGCAATCCCCGCCATTGTGGACGGGGAAACATGGCAGACCGTACAGAAGATACGGGAAACCGTGCGCCGCGCACCAAAGCGGCAGAACGCCCCTAACCGTCTAACAGGGCTTCTCTACTGCGCCGACTGCGGCTCTAAACTCACACACCGCTATACCCTTGTGCAAGGGAAATGGATTGAGGACGCTTTCATCTGCTCCGGCTACCGCCACTTAATCCATGACTGCACCATGCACCATATCCCTACGGCGAAAATTGAAGCCGCTATCCTTGCCGTTGTCCAGCGGGTAAGCTGGTATGTGCGGCACAATGAAAAAGAGTTTGCCGAGCGTGTCCGGGAAGCGTCCGACCAGAACCAAGAGAAAACCGTCAAGGAATGTAAGCAGAAAATCAACAAGGCACAGAAGCGGCACAAAGAGCTGGACGGACTTGTGAAAAAGCTGTACGAGGGCAACGCCACGGGCAAGATAC
>CAJTZK010000107.1 GCA_910583785.1 uncultured Oscillibacter sp. | reverse complement strand
GGTAGTAAATGCGGACTGCAAGGCCAGTTCAAAGCACCGTTCTCTTGCCTTCCCTGGTGTCAGGTCAAACTCTTTCGCAACCATTCCTTGGTCGTAGAAATACATCATATCGGGATCGCTGCAAGTCCATACAACCGCATCGTGGCTAAATCCATTTGCAAGAATTGAGCGGCAGCTTTCCTCGGTAGTCCCGTGATACAGTCTTTCCATGATGTCACCTACCCAGTTTGGGTTCTTGTTTGCTTATAGCACAATAGCAACCACCTCCAAAGAATTACTTGCTGAAAAAGCAGATACTTTCCGATCAGTCAAGGTCTTTCTTTTCAGCAGGTACAGCAGGTTTTGAGGGGGAGAGTGTGAGAGGGGGAGGGCGTGGGAGGTGCCAGGGCCGCAAAAGGGCAGACTGCCCCCCAGGTGTGACGTTCACCGCTCCCGCCCCCTTTCCCGCCTGCGGTACATCTCCAACGCTTTCACGATGGTGTCCTCGATCTTCTGTGCGGGCGTCCCCGCAGGGAAAAACTTGTCGATGCGGTTTCGGG
>CAJTZK010000106.1 GCA_910583785.1 uncultured Oscillibacter sp. | reverse complement strand
CAATTACAACGGCAAGCTGCGCTCAGCGGAGCTTCTGCTGCGGGAGGACGGCTCGGTGGAGCTGATGCGCCGGGCAGAGACGCCGGAAGATTATTTCGCCACCCTAATTTGGTAAAAACGGCGGCGGGCTGAGCCCGCCGCTCCATATGCGCCTGTGATGGAATTGGTAGACATGCGAGATTTAGGTTCTCGTGCGGCAACGCGTGTGGGTTCGAGTCCCTTCAGGCGCACCAAACCCATATAATCCGAACCTGTTTCCGATAGGGGATGGGTTCGGATTATTGGTTTTCTTTGACCGATATGAAAGCACCCATTTCCGAAATGGGGTGGAACGGAAGCCGACCTCGAAGCCGAGAGGCCCCCGAAAGAAGAAACAGACCCCATAAACGCAAAAAGGGCGGGCGCAGCCGTTTCACGGTGCGCCCGCCCTTTTTCATTTATATGTTACACAGGTATTGAAAAAATCTATTGTTTCATATATACTACTTCCATATAGATTTTTATTTGGGTTGGTGACTGACTATGAATGAACCCACTTTGC
>CAJTZK010000105.1 GCA_910583785.1 uncultured Oscillibacter sp. | reverse complement strand
GAAAAAACATGACAGAAAAAATAAATAGGATTGCAGTCGTTGCTACACTGCTGACACCAGTGGCAATGTATCCGCTCATTTCACTGGGGGTCAAACCTACTATAAAGCCTACAATAATAGGAACAAGGATAAATACTATTGCTGGGGCACTTTTTCGCCCTCCGAAAATGCTTGTTAGGGTGCCCCTAAACCCACCGGAAGCCTCTGGACACCGTGTCCAGAAGCGGGACCGTCCCGGAATTGCCGCAGGAGATCGTGGATATCGTCCAGGGCATGTGTGTATCCCTGGACGATATCCACGATCTCCTCATTCCCGGTCTCCCAGTGCTTCTGCTCCCGATAGATCATCGCCGTTGCAACGCCCAGCCGTCCGGCAATATCCGCCGGGCGCGCATTCGCCTAATACAGTGCGGCAAGCTCTCCCCGGTCTGAAAAAAGTTGTGTATTTGTATTGTTGTGCCATGATTTATCCCCTTTTCACCTAGCTTTCTCGGCCTGCCGTGATATAAGAATAAATGCGATAGGACCGTTCCGTACCCTGC
>CAJTZK010000104.1 GCA_910583785.1 uncultured Oscillibacter sp. | reverse complement strand
GAATTTTTTTCATGTTCGCTGCCGCAGAAGAAAGACTGCGGCGTCACCCTCCTTTTATATATAATTGTTCTCCAGTGTATTTTACATGGAATCCGGGAGGATTTCAACTACTATTCTTTTACCATAATGTCCAGAATTACCTTATTGGTGATGTTCATTCCGTCCCGGCTAAGGACGCCCACTTCCTCGATAGTGTTTTCAATGCCCTTTTTGATAATGCCCTCGCCGTGGACAAATTCCTTGCCGGCCAGCGCCATTTGAAATCCTAAAAGCCCGGCGTTTACCGCCATGGCAATTTTGGCGGCGCAGGAGGGCTTGGCGCCGTCGCAGATGGTTCCCGAAAGAATTGCCAGGCCGTTTACCACAGTATGCTCGATAATGCTTTCATTTTCGCCGTAAAGGAACGCCACGCCGGCCGCCGCGCTGCAGCCGGCGCAGATAGCCCCGCAGTAGGCGGAGAGGTAGCCGATGGACTGCTTGATGCGGACAGCGGTGAGATTGGCGAGAACCAGCGCCCGAAGGAGCTGTTCGTGGCTGGCGCCCA
>CAJTZK010000103.1 GCA_910583785.1 uncultured Oscillibacter sp. | reverse complement strand
TTCCGCAAGGTTGATGATGTCCGCCACGCTGGAGGTATGCGCCCCCATATGGAGCGCGGCCTCGAATTTTTCAATCTCGCTTTGGGGGAGCTCCGAGAGCAGGCAGGCCAGATGGTTCAGCTCGTCCAGATTTTCATACTCGCCCAGATAGTCATAGAGCCCCAGCACATCGCCGTCAAAGCTGGTGATGAAAAATTCCTCGTAGCGTATGCCGTCCACGCCGATATTCTTTAACAGCGCCTCCACCGCCTGGGGGCTGGTGGGGAATTTCAGCGTTTCCCCCACCAGCTCGCCCTCGTTGTATTTCCCCAGATTGGTGATGTACGCCTCGAACAGCGCGGCCACGTCAGCGGCGGCCCTGTCCCTTGACGGTCAAAATGCCCTCAAGGGTGGTGGCGGTGATGCCCAGCCGCTGGGCCACGGCAATATCGTTTTTCATAGCCTCGGTCATGGTGTGTCCGCAGACCACCAGCACATGGGAGCGGCGCAAGAGGTCACGGCCCATGTCGATGCCGCTTTTATGCTCCTCGGGTACTACGTCATTGA
>CAJTZK010000102.1 GCA_910583785.1 uncultured Oscillibacter sp. | reverse complement strand
AGATCAACAAGCTGACGGGTCGGAACTACCATCTCTTTGACTACTACGGCGCCCCCGACGCGGAGCGGGTCATCATCCTCATGGGCTCCGCCGCCGAAACCGCCAAGGAAACCGTGGACTACCTCACCGCCAAGGGCGAGAAGGTGGGCTTGGTGAATGTCCACCTCTACCGCCCCTTTTCCGCGGAGCACTTCCTGGCAGCGGTCCCCAGCACCCGCAAGCGCATCGCCGTGCTGGACCGCACCAAGGAACCCGGCTCCATGGGAGAGCCCTTGTATCAGGATGTCTGCACCATCTACAAGCAGCGGGGTATCCCCATGGAGATCGTCGGTGGGCGCTACGGCCTCAGCTCCAAGGACACCACGCCCGGCCAGATCCTGGCGGTCTATGAAAGCCTCAAGGCCGAAAGCCCCAAGAACGATTTCACCATCGGCATCGTGGACGACGTGACCTTCACTTCCCTGCCTGTCACCCAGGAGATACAGACCACCCCCGCCGGACAGACCAACGTGGAAATCTGGGGCATGGGTTCCGACGGCACCGTGGG
>CAJTZK010000101.1 GCA_910583785.1 uncultured Oscillibacter sp. | reverse complement strand
GCTGACGGAACGTCTGCTGGAGTTGGGTCCCGAGCAGGCGCTGAACTTCCACAGCATCACCCACGGCTACCTGGAATTAGCGGATAAGTACGGTCTGTGGAACGCGGCGATTCTTTTGCAGGAGGATGACTACAATAATTGTGGCTTTGAGGATTTCCGGGCCTGGCTTATCTACCAGGGCAAAGAGACATATCTGGCGGCGCTGAGGGACCCGGATTCCCTGGCGGATTTGGCTGATTGTGTGAACTTCCAGTTTGAGGCTCTGCCCTATGTGGGCGATATGGCCCATGAGCGGCTGACAGGACGCACAGTGTATGCTGACATTTCCCCCGATGCGCAGAAGCGGCTGACGTCCGAATTGAAAAAAGGAATTGTTTATGGTGCCGGGATCGAGTTCCCCCATGAGTGGTCTGAGGTTGCCGGCTATCTCCCTCACCTGACCGCCCAATGTCTGACACCGAGTGAGCTGCGGTCCAATATCAGCCGGGGGCATCTGTGGAACCACAATGACCCGGACATCCGAAGGGCGCGGGCGATCATGCCCAGGAA
>CAJTZK010000100.1 GCA_910583785.1 uncultured Oscillibacter sp. | reverse complement strand
GGATGAAAAAGAGCAGTTGAAGTGGTTGCGGCATACCCCTTGCAGAAAAATATCTGTAAAGGGTATTTGCTAGGGTATAGAGATATCCCGCCACTTCGAAACCGAACTTTTTGTGCAAGAAACCCGCTAAAGGCAAAGAAAAATCCCCGCATTCTCAAAGAACACGGGGATTTGCCACTGGCACGCCGTGAGGGATTCGAACCCCCGGCCTTCTGGTCCGTAGCCAGACGCTCTATCCAGCTGAGCTAACGGCGCGTACCACATTAAGTAGCTTATGTATATTACCACACTTTTTTTAGAAATGCAATAGAAAAAGCAAAATTTTTTCTAATATTTTTTGAGACGGACTCTTCTTGTCTCTCGTCTCAAAATGGCGACTGCATTTCAAGCATAGCGGGGCCTCTGTGCAGTCGGGATTGTATCTCTCACTGCTGGGTTGTCCCCATTGTAGCAAGCTATATGGGTGTGGACGCACTCCGGAATTTTTGCTGAACCGGAAGCCCATAAAAATGCTTGTTTTGGAGTCTCCCTAAACCCGGCTCTTTGAGACAA
>CAJTZK010000099.1 GCA_910583785.1 uncultured Oscillibacter sp. | reverse complement strand
ACATGACGGAAGACGAGCTGGCCGATTGGTTTGGCCAGAAGGTGGGCGTCGCCGCCAACCCGGGCACCTTCTTTGGCGAAAACGTGCTGGGCTTCCGCCGCTTCAACATGGCCTGCCCCCGCACAATGGTGGAAGACGGTTGCCGCCGCCTGGAAAAAGCCCTGAAGGAGCTACGCCAGAAATAACTTTTCCTCCTGCCCCCGCGGCAAGATGGAAAGGGGGTGATTGGATATGCTGAAAAAATTTGTTTCCACCGCTTTGACCGGCTTGACTCTTTGCAGCCTTCTGGCCTTGCCCGCCATGGCCCATGGCCATCACGGCGGCGGCTGCCACAGCGGCGGCTCTAATCGCGCCGCCCAGCCTACGACCTATGCGCTTTGTCAAGTGGAAGGCTGCACCGTAGAGGGTCGCCATCTGCACGACGGCGTCTACTACTGCGGCGCCTGCCACGAAGAGGGATACTGCGACGGCGAATGCCCTGTGGCCTCGCCTGAAACTCCTTCCCGCTATTGCGGCCGTCATAGCAGCCGACGCTGCTGGTAACACAAGCCAAATTAGAAAAGGGAAGCC
>CAJTZK010000098.1 GCA_910583785.1 uncultured Oscillibacter sp. | reverse complement strand
AACATTTCGAATGTTTTGCGCCGCAGCAATCTCTGTTCATTCTATACATTCCACCGTCCCCCTCAGCTGGGGCAAAGGGGGGCTTTTGTCACAATATGATACCAAAATGTTGCCGCATGTTCACAATTCGTTCACAATTGCGGAGGCGGTTTCCGCTATGATGGTACAAGTGAGATTGTCCCATTGTGAGTATCCAATTTTCGGTAGGCACGGAGGTAACCTTATGAACAATTTTTGGAAGAGAAAAGTACCGGCGTTTCTCTTGACGCTGGTGATGCTGGCGAGCCTTGCGCCCGCCGCGCTGGCGGTAGAGAAGCATGATGCGAGCCACAAGCTCAACGATTGGGTAATCGTAAAAGAATCCACCTGCAAGGTGGCTGGATCTAAGGAGCAAACCTGCTCAGTCCCGGACTGTGACTATAAAAAAGTGACCGAATCGCTCCCTTTGGCGGCCCACAGCTATCCGGCCAACTGGGGCTATAAAAACAACGATGTCCATGTCAAGGTCTGCTCCGTCTGCAAATACGAGGAGACCCAGCTCCACACCCACAGCACCAGCGGCAACATCACGCTGGAACCTAAG
>CAJTZK010000097.1 GCA_910583785.1 uncultured Oscillibacter sp. | reverse complement strand
ATGTTCATCCCTCAACTCCTCTCCTGTCATCCCCGCCGCCTGTCCACGGAGCAGAACACCCCCTCCCGCTCCCCGGACCCCGCCACGCTGACGGCAAAATAGCGCATGTCGTCCATGGCGTGATCGTTTTCCTTGCGGGGTGCGTCCCGTCCCGGGCTATCCTCGCTCCAGCGGTACAGGGCCATCTCCCGCAGACAGTCCCCGCAGCCCTCGCAGATCACGATGCGCCCTCTTTTGAGCAGATCGGCGGTGATGCGGATGCCGCAGAGCACGTCGTTGTTGGCCTTGACGACCCTGTACCCGGCCTGGCGCAGGGCGGTGATAAAGCTGGCGGCGGAGGGGTCCGCCACCACGTACCGGATGCTGTGCCCGCCGGCCAGCCGGCCCAGCGCCGATACATACTCCTGATCCGTCATCTGCACGCCGGTGGTTCTGGACGCGTAGTAGTACTCGTCCACCCGGTACCAGATGCCCTCCCGGCTTCCCCAGAGGCCGAAGGAACAGGGGTTGGCGGTGCCGTAGTCCACGGAGATGACGTACTCCTCCAGTTCGCCCTCCGGCGCGGGTCTTGCGTCCCTGGCCGGA
>CAJTZK010000096.1 GCA_910583785.1 uncultured Oscillibacter sp. | reverse complement strand
TTCCCCAGCATATAGCACTCACAGTCCAAAGGCAAGCATCCCATTTCCCGGTCATAGTTGGCACACCATTTCACTACAAGGGAGCGGATAGCCGCCTTTTCCTCACGGGTCAGCTCGCGCAAAATATCACCTCCCGCCCGGCTTTTTCAAAAGGCTCTGAAAGCAGGAGCCGCAGGGGATGCCGCGCCAGTAGGGACAGCCACAGCACCGGGAGCCCTCCCGGGGCTTTTCCGGGCGGGGAGCCCGGGGCCGGGGGCGGCGTTTCATTTCCCGTTCCAAAGGGTTCGATGTGAAATTCATTCTCCGTCCTCCTTTTCTTCTTCCTCATCCCACGGGGGGAGGTCGTCATACTCACCGCCGCCATAGTCCTCGCCGTATTCCTCGGCCTCGTCAAAATCCTCGCCGGGAGCGGCGGCCTGCTGTTTGGGGCGGTAAATCTTGAAGTACCACCCGGCCCCGCCGCCGAGGGCAGCACCGCCAGCACCAGCAGGAGCGTCCCCGCCCCGCCGGATTTTTCCGGCTCGGGCTCGGGCTTCGGCTCGGTAGCAGGTTCGGGTTCCGGCTCCGGGAGCGGTTCGGGGACGGGCTCTG
>CAJTZK010000095.1 GCA_910583785.1 uncultured Oscillibacter sp. | reverse complement strand
CGTTCCGGTATTTATCCCACGGGTTCCCAAAGTGGCGGAATCCTACATCCCGTATATCTTCTCCGAGGATGAAATAGAGCGGATATTCGCCGCTGCTGACACGCTTCCCCTGCCAAAAGCGCCAAACGCCAATGTTTTGTTTCAGGTGAAATTTCCTATGATCCTGCGGATGCTTTACGGCTGCGGTTTTCGGATTGGAGAGCTGCTCCAGGTTCGCGTTGGTGACATTGATTTTGAGCGAGGCACAGTGTTGCTGAAGAATACCAAAAATAAAAAGCAGCGGCTTGTCCCTATGCACGATTCTCTTTCGTCTATGCTCTGCCAATACTGCACAGCCATGGAGCTAACGCAGAACTGCGATACTTTCCTTTTTCCAGGCCGGCTTCCAGGTCAGCATTTGACACATAGCGCCGTATCGCAATGCTTCATGGCGATCCTGAAAGCAACAGGGATCTACCAGGAACCCCAACCCCACACAAGGGGGCAATGCCTGCATAACCTCCGGCACCTGTTTGCCATAAAGTCTTTTGCCCAAGCGGAACAGGCGGGACGCTCTGCGGAAAACTCCATCCCCTATTTGTCCGTATTTCTTGG
>CAJTZK010000094.1:370-603 GCA_910583785.1 uncultured Oscillibacter sp. | reverse complement strand
CCTTGGATACATCAATGCCGACAGCGGTGATTGGTTCATAGTTCATTTGAAAGTCTCCCGAATCAAAAATGGTTTCAACCGGCGCCCACCGCTGCCCACCACCGATTCAGCTTGCTTTGTGACACGAGTGTGCGGTGTTGTCCGCTTCTCAACCTGCGCAAATCGAACGCCGCAATGGGAGGGCTGGCTGACAGTTTGCCAAAACGAGCGTGAATAGCTCAAGCAATGCCTCG
>CAJTZK010000094.1:0-360 GCA_910583785.1 uncultured Oscillibacter sp. | reverse complement strand
GCTGCATAGGGCGGTCATCTTCCCCCGTTTTGGGGGTGTCACCATTGTAGCAAGCAATGCATCGGGATATCCTTTTGGCTATCCCGATACGGCTTGTTGGGGTTCCCCCAATCCCCGGACTGGCCGCTTTGCGCCCAGTCGAACACACCGTCGGCGTGGCTTTTGTCGCTCCAGCTGGTCGCTCCTTCCTGCACATCCGCGCAGGAAGAACGGGCGCATTTTGCGCCCGTCAGAGGTGCGCTGGGGACAGCGCAGTTTTACCATGGGAGACAGAGAGTGTGATAGGGTCAATTACGATAATCTCCCGACCTGCCTTTTGAGCGTAACGGACGGTAGCAGCCGTCCCACCCCGTTTCTCCC
>CAJTZK010000093.1 GCA_910583785.1 uncultured Oscillibacter sp. | reverse complement strand
CCGGTTTAAGTCCATGTAACTATGGCCGGAATACTCCCGCGCCCCGGCTTTAAGCCGCATTTCCTCCATCAGCTGGCCGATGGTCTTTTGCTCAGGCATGGTGTGCGCCCCCTTTCTCCCGGCCCTGGCCTTTCACCGTCAGAATCCCGTCCAGCGTGGTGGCGGTGATCCGCAGGCGTTCAGCGGTGGCAATATCGTTTTTGACCGTTTCATCGGTCGAGTGTCCGCAGACCACCAGCACATGGGAGCGCCGCAGGAAGTCGCGGGCGATGTCGATCCCGTCCTTGTGTTCCTGGGGGATTTCATCTTTCAAAAACAGCGGCAGGAACAAAACAGGGCAGACCGGGGAATATCCGGCGTCATACACCTGGCGGCAGTAGCTGGCGGCGTTTGCCGCGTTTTCATGGGGGTTCTTGCTCCAGGGAGCGGTGATATACGCAAGCGGTCGTTTCATAACAGATTCCTTTCTCCCGGCAGTTCCGGGCAGACAAAAACGGCCAGCTTTCAGAAGCCGCCGTACATATCGTGGTTGACCTGTGAGGTGTAATGGTTGCTCATGGTGGTGGGCGCGTTGAACAGCACCGTCAAAAGGTATTGTTTCATGTTCC
>CAJTZK010000092.1 GCA_910583785.1 uncultured Oscillibacter sp. | reverse complement strand
AGAACACGAACACATAACCACAAAGTCTTTCCAAACTTCCCACGGAGATAACTTGTGTGTCAACTTATTAAAGGTGTCCACAAACTCTTTTCTTATTGTTGTGTTCATAACCGCTTTCCTTTCTGGCTGTTAGCCTTTGATTGTCGCCCACGCAAAAGGATAATTCCTTTTGTAATAGACTTTGTTGTTTGACTTCCAATTTTCCACATCTACATCCAGCTTTGCCTTTGCATCATCCAGAGTGTCATACTCTCCAATGACAAAATATCTGCGGAATGAAACAATATCGGGAGAAATAATGTTTTGGTACATCTTGTTTTCCTCCATCCCCGTATAGCCGATAGGTCAGCTTATGATTTTTCCAGTATGATTTACTCGGCCTGATCCTCTTCGCCTTCGTCCTGCCTATTACACGTGCCGTTGTTCACGCAACTCTCACAATCATACGTACCGTTCTCGCAATTCGTGTCCTCACCAACAAGGGCTTTCATAACGTCACGGCGCATCTGAACAGAGGCGGGCTTTGCGCTGCCAGAAGTTACGGTCTTATTGTAGTCATCAGAGGTAGAGGGGCTTCCGTTAAAGAAGTCTGGCAAAATATTGTTGATCTCATCCT
>CAJTZK010000091.1 GCA_910583785.1 uncultured Oscillibacter sp. | reverse complement strand
AGGAAAACAGACTTTTTAAGGATTATGTGCTGAGTAAATACAGTGTTATAGACACTACTAACTGATAATTCCACCCCCAATAAGGACTCGTGTGGCTAATGGTGCATGAGTCCTTGCTCTATATCATGTAGGGGATGGCGGATACTTGATCCAAAATTAGGACTTGTTTTATGGTGCGCTTGAATGGCATTCAAGAGGTCAGCGGTTCGATCCCGCTTATCTCCACCAGAACCCGCAAACAGTATAGATGCCATAGGCTGAAAGCCTTGTGCATCAGCTGTTTGCGGTTTTTTGTCCCCTGAAATTTGGAGAATGTGCAAACAGATGACAAACGGCTTTTCCAGCAAACGCAGGTGACTTGAACCCCTGATTTGATAGGGCGAAGAAATGATTACCGCAATATTTCAAACTTCGTCCCTCAAATTGGCATGTAGCATATCAAACAAAATTTGTTTTACAATTTTAGCAGTAATGAACAAGGCCGGAATTCCGCCTCAGATATATGAAAATCTCTATATTGGTCCGTGCCCGTTTTGAGAATGTCTAATCCAGAAAGGGCCGTTGTCCTCGTAATAGTTCTCGCACTCCAGCCGGGACTGGCCCCGCTCCATCCGATAGAG
>CAJTZK010000090.1 GCA_910583785.1 uncultured Oscillibacter sp. | reverse complement strand
CAACACGGCCAGCGGCCTCCAGTTTACCGTTACCGGCCTGTCCCCGGTCTCCGTGGGATGGACGGCTCCCGCAACCACGCCGGATACTCCCTCCGGCGGCAATCATGGCGGCGGAGGAGGCGGGAGCGTCAGCACCTACGCCATTACTGTGGAGAAGTCGGAGCATGGCAAAGTGACCTCCAACCGCACCAATGCCAGCAATGGCAGCACTGTCACCCTGACCGTCACCCCGGACAGCGGCTATGTGCTGGACGCTCTGACCGTCACCGACAGCCGGGGGAACGAGATCAAGCTGACGGCCCAGGGCGGCGGCAAATACACCTTCACTATGCCCAGCAGGGCCGTAACGGTAAAAGCGTCCTTTGTTCCTCTGCCGGACGATACGCAAAAGCCCTGCGACGGCGGCGCGGACTGCCCCTCCCACGGCTTTACAGACCTTGGCACCGTGGGAACATGGTATCACGAGGCGGTGGACTATGTGCTGCGGAATGGGCTGATGAACGGTTACAGCAGCGGGACCTTCGGCCCCAATGACAACCTCTCCCGCGCCCAATTTGCCCAAATCCTCTTTAACAAAGAGGGCAGGCCGGTTGTCAATTACCTGTTGCAGTACAGTGACG
>CAJTZK010000089.1 GCA_910583785.1 uncultured Oscillibacter sp. | reverse complement strand
GGGAGCAATGTCTGATTTTTCTCATTCATTTAATCCATGGGAGGACTTCAACAAAGGACTTTATCTTGCCGGAGTAGAATGTAGTGATGACGCAGAAGCCCCAAACGGTTGGACAAAATGGATTATTCCTAGTTATGAATATATTTATGTGGAATGTGAAAGTGATGATACCTTTTCAAAGACAATAAAATATCTGGAAGATAATGCTATTCCATTGGTGGGAGCAGTTCATGATATACTTGTCCGCAGACTGGGAAAAATTATATGTTTTTTCCGATTAGAAAGCTATAAACAAATTCCCGTTTGGAGGAAACTTATAGTCCCTTTTAAGGAAAGTGTTGCTGGGATATAACTTCGGCAGTTTCTACAAAAGCACATGGATATAACAGAAACTATGTGCTATAATCGATTCGACAAATCTTTCCATGTAAAGAAGAATAAAACTGTATCCGCTGAAAGGAGTGTTAATCGAAATGACAAACTTGGAATTAAGAAAAAGAACCTCCGAAATCGTGGCGCAGTTTCGGGATAAAACAATATCGGATGAAGAAATTATCCGACAAATTAAGGAAGAGCCGGAACTTATCCATGTGAAATGCCTGTCAGGTACAAACCTGTTCCTTG
>CAJTZK010000088.1 GCA_910583785.1 uncultured Oscillibacter sp. | reverse complement strand
CTTGAGGATGGCAGAAGTTATCATGTTTGTCAAGCCCTTTCTCCGAAATTTCTGAAAAAATATACCAACGCAATTATAACAGAAAATCCCGCGCCATGCAAGGGGTGGAAACGGTCTAATTTTAGCGAAATTTTAGGGAGCGCACAAACGGCAAGCAATTCGGGTGTGGCCACACTCCGAAATTTTTGCTGGGCCGTGGGCCCGCAAAAATGCTTGTTGGGGAGCCTCCCCAAACCCGGCTCTTTGGGACAAAATGTCCCAAAGAGGTTGGCTGCGTCACCGCCGCTATCGCGTCTGTTCCTTATGAATAAGATAGCAACACTTTAGGCTGTTGCCCCTTGATTACCGAACAGCAAAGACAAACGGGGCTGTCAACGGTGGGAGAAGTGAAACCCATTTACTTGTCGTTGACTGGATCGGTCGGGTTTGCTATTCATACTTTTTTAGCAACTGCTTAAATATTATGATACCTATTACAATTTGAAATATTAAATAGCCGCCCAGATATAGCACTATTAAGCGTGAATTATCAATGATTTCAAGTTTTCCTAATATGGAGAAAATGATTATTGAAATACTAACTGTCATAAGCCCGATGGCATATGCATAGCGACCGGATTTATCTCTTA
>CAJTZK010000087.1 GCA_910583785.1 uncultured Oscillibacter sp. | reverse complement strand
TGACCATCATTGCCGGCTGCGGCATCCACAACTGCGGGGTGCAGAATTCGGAGCACTCGGGTATCCACACGTTTTATGTGGGCAAAAACGCCCGGGTGCGCTATGTGGAAAAGCACTACGGCGAGGGGGACGGCTCCGGCGAGAACATCATGAACCCCACCACCGTCGTCGAGCTGGAGGAGGGGGGCTACATGGAGATGGAGACCACCCAGATCAAGGGGGTGGACTCCACCGTCCGTACCACCACCGCCAAGCTGGGTCCCAACGCCACCCTCATCATCAAGGAGAAGGTGATGACCCACGGCAAGCAGCTGGCCAAGTCCGACTTCACTGTGGACCTGGACGGCGAGGGCTGCCACACCAACGTCATTTCCCGCTCCGTGGCCCGGGACCAGTCCAAACAGATTTTCCTGGCCCGGATCAACGGCAACGCCGCCTGCTACGGCCATTCCGAGTGTGACGCCATCATCATGGACGAGGGTGTGGTGTCCGCCATCCCGGAGGTCACCGCCAACTGTCTGGATGCCCAGCTGGTCCACGAGGCGGCCATCGGCAAGATCGCCGGGGAGCAGCTCACCAAGCTGATGACCCTGGGCCTGACGGAAAAAGAGGCAGAGGAGCAGATTGTCA
>CAJTZK010000086.1 GCA_910583785.1 uncultured Oscillibacter sp. | reverse complement strand
TTTGCTTTGAAATTGAAAATGCGAATAACACAGTATTATTTTTCGAGGGGCAAAAATATTTGGATGAAGCAAGAGAAAGTGGGTTGCATTTTTCCAGCAGGACACATAGTAGGAGCCGAACAGTTTTTCTGAAGAATTATGATTCACTTGACTATCATTCCTTAGTGTCCACTTTAGCATACGATTTCTTTGCTGCCGAGTTTGGATTTTCTCCGTCAAAAAGTCCCGAGATGATAGCACAAGCAGTAAATGAAAAATATAAATTTGAGGATTGAATAAGATGAAATAGCGTTCGGTTTCCGAACGCACAGCCAGCCCCGGCAAGGGGCTGTTCAAAGGGTCTGGGGTGCTATCCCAGCAAGCAAAAACGGACTTCCGGCGGCAACGCTGGAAGTCCGTTTTGAGCGTTTGTATATACAAACGCCCTGCTTGCCCAGTAGCGCACTTCTAACATAAGACCACTTTGCCCCGAGAGGTTGTATCAATCTGGTGCGGGTCAAAATGACCCGCACCCAAAATATGGATTGATGGCAACTGGGCAAAAGAACTCGTTACTGTAGTGGGGTGGACAAATTCTGTCCATCCCACTTTACTACTCTAAAATCAATGGAAACACTCTGTCCATTGATGGAATTT
>CAJTZK010000085.1 GCA_910583785.1 uncultured Oscillibacter sp. | reverse complement strand
GGTTTTGACGTCCACCCCGTTTTGCAGGGCCAGCACCGAGAATGTGTGTCTCAGGTCATGGAAGCGTATCCGCTCCAATCCTGCCCGTCTCAGTACCCGCTGGAGCATGTGCAGGACGCTGTCCGGGGACATGGGGCCTCCAAAGGGCGAGGGGAACACATACTCGTCTTTCTGCTCCATGCCATGCTGGAGGCCAAACAGGACCAGCGGCGGTTCACGCGGCTCTTTGAGGCTCATGAAAAGAAAATCTACGCGGTGGCCCTCCGGGTCTTGGGGGACCCCAACCGGGCGGAGGACGCCGCCCAGCAGACCTGGCTCCAGCTCATCAAAAATTGAGAACGAGTGTCCGCCCTGCCCTGAAGGGAGACGGAAGGCTATGTGGTCACCACAGCCAAGAACTCCGCCCTGAACATTCCCCGCTTGGATCTGTCAGGGGGATTGATACAAGCCCTCTCACAAGTCCGCACCGTTGGAGCGAATGACCTCCCGGTACCACCGCCCGCTGTCTTTCAGCATCCGGTCCCCCGTGGCGTAGTCCACATAGGCCAGGCCAAACCGGGGGTCATAGCCCTCAGCCCACTCGAAGTTATCCGTCAGGGACCACTGGAAATACCCCCGGACGTCCGTGCCCTGGCCAATGGC
>CAJTZK010000084.1 GCA_910583785.1 uncultured Oscillibacter sp. | reverse complement strand
CCCGGCGCTGCTATGGGAGACGGCAGTTTTGAAGCCATGCTTGAAGAAGCGGAAAAATATTTAGGGTATCCCTATGTATGGGGCGGATCGTCCCCGTCTACATCCTTTGACTGTTCCGGTTATGTATCATGGGTAATCAACCATTCCGGCGCAGGGAGTGCAGGCAGGACAACAGCACAGGGCATTTTCAATTACACAACGCCCATAGCTCCAAGCGAAGCCAAACCGGGGGACATTATCTTTTTCACGGGTACTTATGACAGCGGATCGGCGGTCAGCCATGTTGGAATTTATGCGGGCAACGGCATGATGATACATTGCGGCAACCCCATTTCCTACGCTTCCGTCAATACCCCGTATTGGCAGCAACACTTCTACGCCTACGGGCGTTTACCATGACAAACATAACAGGAGGAAAATTTTTTATGATGAAACTGGAACGTATCGTTGCGGAGATTGAGAAAACAAAAGAAACAATCTCCAAACAGCAGGGCAGGCTACGGGAACTGGAAGCACAGAAAACCGAAGTTGAAAACCTGCAAATCGTACAAATGGTGCGGGCGTTACGCATGACCCCGGCAGAGCTTTCCACCTTTTTACAGGGCAAGCCGGACAATGCCGCAGCCGCCACAGCAACCGCAAACAGCA
>CAJTZK010000083.1 GCA_910583785.1 uncultured Oscillibacter sp. | reverse complement strand
GATGCCCACAGCGCGGTCCGATGCTCCCGGATGTACTCTCGGCGCAGATCGCCGTACTTGCCATAGAATTTCTCTGCTTCTGGTTCGGGGTCAAGTAGCAGATTGGGGATGTAGTAGTCTCCAACTCTCGTATAAGTCAATTCAGCCATTTCCCTCATTCCTTTCACCAGTCATATCATTCTGCCGCAAATGAGCTGACTGTACGTTGTATTTGATGCATTTGAAATACATCGCTTACAGCATACATCATCGTGGAAGTTGTTCTTTTCCATGAGCATGGAGATCAATTCGTAGCACAGGACAAAAGTAATAATCATCCCGGCTACCGGGACCACCACGTTATCGCTCAGATTGCGGATCATGGAAAAGACCCCGGCGTTCCATGCCGCCGGGGTCGTCCCCACGTTTGCCGCTACTTCCCCGACTTCGCTGTTGATCTGGTCAAACATACCGTCCAGGTTGCCCATGATGCAGTCCCGGAGGATACCCTTGATCCAGTCTGTGATTATGTCGAGGATGTTCAGCATTGGCTACGCCCTCTTAGCCGAACAGGTTCGCCAGCAGGGGGATGAGCTGCATACCGATCAGGGCAACACCGCCGCCCGCCATGAGCTGTTTCATCTCAAAGTTAATGAAACAGCCCACGGCGG
>CAJTZK010000082.1 GCA_910583785.1 uncultured Oscillibacter sp. | reverse complement strand
CTCTCGCCCTGGGTGTAGTAGCGGATACGGTTTTCATACCGCTGGCCCCGATGCTGGTACTGCTCCAGTTTGGCGGTGGCCTCGGCATACTCTTTCTCTAATTCTTCGCGTGACTTGTCCATCGTGTTTGACCTCCTTCTTGGCAAAATAAAAGACCGTCTACCCGCTGTGTCGAGTAAACGGTCAAGGGTGACAGTGTTCGGTTTTAGCCTCGCTGGAAAGGTACAGACGCGAAGCGGGTGTACCTTTCCGGCGAGGGCGCAGGGATAGCCGCGAAGCGGCGCAAGGGGTGCAGCCCCTTGTACGGAGCGTAGCGACGCAAACGGCCCGGACTTTCGGAAGTCCGGGCCGTAGCCTCGCAGAGCGCACGATACATGGTCGCAGACCATGTATAGAAGTGCGCCCTTCCTTTCGTCAGGGTTTTTCAGCTTCCCGACAAATCAACATTTTACTGACAAGGCTACAATATTCCTTCCAGTATATTCTTTTGAGACTCTTTTATATATTGAATATCATCCAAATACAAATTCAAATGTCCATCTTCTATATTTTTCTGAACATCTTCATTTCCAGAATCTTCCTCACTTCTCATATATGCAACCAGACTATTTATCCGTTCAATTATCATATTGGGCAACTGTTCTCTTTCCAT
>CAJTZK010000081.1 GCA_910583785.1 uncultured Oscillibacter sp. | reverse complement strand
CGGGGGTTCGAATCCCTCAGGGCGTACTAAAACCGCGGAAATTCGTTGAATTTCCGTGGTTTTTCTTTTGATCTCTGTACTTTTTCGGGTGGTTGGATTTTGCGGTGGACAGTTGACCCAAGCCGTGACCCATACGGGAGTTCGGAGCGGTTAGGGCTGGAGAGTACCGGAGAGGAAATTCCCCACTGCGTTCGCCGCCTGCTTCTGCATGGAGGTGGTGACGTGGGCGTAGGTGTCCAGGGTGAAGCCCGCCGAGTAGTGGCCCAGCATGGCGGAGAGGGTTTTGACATCTACTCCGTTTTGCAGGGCCAGCACCGAAAATGTGTGTCTGAGGTCATGGAAGCGTATCCGCTCCAGTCCCGCCCGTTTCAGAACCCTCTGGAGCATATGGAGGACACTGTCCGGCGACATTGGGCCGCCGTATGGCGAGGGGAATACGTACTCATCCCTCTGTTCCATGCCTTTGAGGACTTTGATGGCGTCCGCTCCTATCGCGATGCTGCGGTAGGAGTTTTTCGTTTTCAGCGGGGCCTCTACCACTTCGCCGTTTTGGCGGAGGACCTGTCGCCGGACGTGGATGACGCCTTTGTCCAGGTCAATGTCGCTCCATTTCAGCCCCAGCAGTTCTCCCCGCCGGAGACCCGTGGCGAGGTCGATGTAGT
>CAJTZK010000080.1 GCA_910583785.1 uncultured Oscillibacter sp. | reverse complement strand
GCGGTAGGCTACCGCACGGAGTCCATGCACGGCGCGGGCTCTCCCCAGGCCCAGCGCATCATGATTGCCCGCCAGGGAAATATCCAAAAGAAAAAGCAATTGGCAAAAGACATTGCTGGAATCCAGTAAAACATCGGAGGGCGCAGCTGAAGCTGCGCCCTTCCTCATTCTCTCAACAATTCTTCTATGTTAATCTGATACCGTTTAATGCGGTATTGCAGATTCTGGCGGCTCAATTTTAAAATACGCGCCGCTTCTGAAATATTGCCTCCACTTTCCTGAAGCACCTTACAAATTGCACCGTATTCGATGTCCTGTATTGCTCCATTTAAAGACCGCCCCTGGTTCACTGCTGGAACCGTAGGGAGAGCCGCACCGCATCCCTGATAAATATATTCAGGAACATAATCTGGTGTAATCATAGAAAGATCATCCGGTAGCAAATTCATTGCGTATTCAATGGCATGCTGCAATTCCCGGACATTTCCGGGCCACTGATACTTCTGAAAGAGTTTTAATGTTAGTTTGTTGATATTTCGCACGTTCTTTGAGAGTATTTTATTATAATTCATCACAAAATGTTTTGCGAGAAGAGGCTTCGGTAGAAAGAGTGGGCGGGTCAGCGGTTAGGGAGAGTGGGATGAAGATTGGAGCAGGAGAGCATAACCA
>CAJTZK010000079.1 GCA_910583785.1 uncultured Oscillibacter sp. | reverse complement strand
CCCCATCCGCAATGCCGGTGTTGTGCTGGATGCAGCCCTTGGCCAGCAGGTTGCGGGCAGCGGCGGTATCGCCAGTGGCGAAGGTGTTGATCAGGGCGATGGCTTTCTTGATGTTCGTCATAGTAGTGTTCTCCTTTTCAATGTGACGGGTGTTTTCCGTCCTTGTACCTGCATCATACAACCCGTAAAGAGCTTTGAAAAGTACGCACAATTTTGTGGCATAGGCACCTGAAAGTAACGATTAGACCGTTACCAGGAAGTAACGGTTGTGTGATTTCAAGGCGTTCCGGCTTTTTGCCGGAGGGGAAATTTTTTCTTGCAGCCTGACCCCGGATTAGAAGATGGAGTAAAATAAGGGCGTACATCAGTGACAAGTGGAAGGTACTTATTATTCGAGATTTGCTGTCGGGGACCAAAAGGTTTGGAGAATTGAAAAGATCCATTGGCAGTGTCAGCCAAAAAGTGCTGACTTCCCAGCTTCGGCAGATGGAGGAAAGCGGATTGCTGGTTCGGACGGCCTTTCCAGAAGTTCCGCCGAGAGTAGCGTACACTTTGACAGAATTGGGATATAGCTTACAGCCGGTTTTGGAGGCTATGCGGAATTGGAGAGAGGAATATAAAGCGAAAAACGCCTGACGGATAGGCAAGGCAAATGGGGAGGAGCTGGCGTC
>CAJTZK010000078.1 GCA_910583785.1 uncultured Oscillibacter sp. | reverse complement strand
AATCTTCTTTTTCGCAAATTCAAGTTTCGGCTTCATCAGTTTCCTCCTTGTTAAAACCAACAGCTATCGCCGGAAAAACCTCCTCCGGTAATAGCTGCTGATTCTCATTCCATCAGTAACTTGCAGTAAAATAAAACTTGCTAAATTTCATACCACCGAATCTCGTTCGCTTCCAGATCCAGTTCGAAACTGCTTCCATCGCCCCGGTAAACGACTGTAGCCTGTGGCACATACGTATTATTGACCACACAGAATTTACCGTTCTTCACATAGGCATGGACATCCACGTTATAGTTTGACGATATCCACCGGTTCAGCTCCTCCTCGCTGTGGGCCGACCAGAGCACTGCCCTGTGGAGCAGGCGGCTGTTCTCAAAGGAGTAGGGCAGCCCTGAAAAATACACCGCGCGCCCGGCTCCGTATTCGTTCACCGCCAACTGAACCTCTTTTTCCCGCTGTACCAGCACCCGGGCTCCTTCCAGGGCATAAATCCCTTTCTTTCCCTCGCCAAAGTCCACTTCTCCCGTACAGTCTCCCATGATAAAG
Source organism: uncultured Oscillibacter sp. (assembly GCA_910583785.1). Lineage (GTDB taxonomy): Bacteria > Bacillota > Clostridia > Oscillospirales > Oscillospiraceae > Oscillibacter. The sequence continues at coordinate 125 of CAJTZK010000078.1, read as the reverse complement.
TGATCCGGGTGTTCCTCCCAGTTATATTTATCATAGCCCAGCGTAAAGCCAGTTTCTTTCTCCACGCCAAGCACTGCGGACATTTGAAGATAACGTCCCTGATACTGATGGCCGGAAGGCTCGCC
>CAJTZK010000077.1 GCA_910583785.1 uncultured Oscillibacter sp. | reverse complement strand
TCGGCCCTCTTCCCTTGCTGACAACCGCCCACAAAGCCCCAACACAGCGGTTTGTCTACTGGAGAGGAGTACCATGGGCGATCCTCCACAAAACCGCACACAGTGGTTCACGCGCCGAAACACAGGGGACACAAGCACTGTTGGCCGGCTTTCTTTTTCTCTGTGCTATTTTGTGACGCCTCTACTCTCCCCGTTTACAGAAAAGCCGGGAATTTCTCCGCCAAGCCACAGTTGACACCGCTACATTCGTTGCCGCTGTAAGCACAGAGGGAAGCACGAGGTCAAACCAGGCACCAGCTCCCCATATTTGAGGTCACATGACCAATTGCACAAAAGCCTTGAAAGAATGACAGTATCCCGTCAAAAGCCCTCGTTTTCCGCTTCTTCGGCCCGCACTGCGGGACGGCGTCATCCGGCGCGGCGGCGTTAGACGCCGCGCCTTTATCCTGCTTTTCTTTCGTCCCTCGTAAATCGCCGTGTTTTGGTGCAGACTGCTTCCCCGGGACCCTGCCCTGCCCTTGACAGAAGAATTGCACACAGCGGCTCACAGGTGCTCATGCGGGGTGTTCCTCGTTACCTTCCAGCTTCTTGCGGATGTGCATCCGTTCCACTGTCTCCTCCAGCCGCCGGAGTTGTCGTTGGTTGTAGAGGTCCACTGCGTTTTGGATCGGC
>CAJTZK010000076.1 GCA_910583785.1 uncultured Oscillibacter sp. | reverse complement strand
AAAATCATTAAACAGGTTACGGAACGGGGTAAAATCGTTGTCGCCTTTTGCGCTGTCAACACCGTCATTGATTGCGATATACCTAACATCACGCTCCACGAAAAAGATTTCTGTATAGTAGCCGACTTTCAGATAATCGCGCCCCAATCTTGACATATCCTTGACAATGACTGTCGCCACGTTTCCGGCTTCAATCTCCGCAATCATGCGGTTAAATTGAGGTCTGTCGAACGTCACACCGGATACACCGTCGTCAATGAAGAAAACGGGATTGGAAAAGCCGTTGTCCGCCGCATATTTGGAGAGGACTGCTTTCTGAGAGTTAATATGTAGAGGGTGGTTTCTGCCACCAAATACATATGACTGCGGCTCATTTGTGGTGAATAGGACTTGCGGTTGTAGGAAAGGAGATAAAGCATCCATATCGCATTATTGGTAGCCGCTACCGAAAACTTTTGAAATGATGGAGGAAAACACTATGGACAGACTGGAACCAAGGATACATGACGAGGCAAATGGCCTTGATTATGTCCTTGCCGGGGACTACTACATCCCGGCTATCGGACTGCCGGAGGACGATGACCGCCCCATCGGGAAGTGGGGGCGGATGCACCGGGCGTATCTGGAAGAAACAAATCCGCTTCTGCTCAACCATCTGATTTTGACGGGCAGGC
>CAJTZK010000075.1 GCA_910583785.1 uncultured Oscillibacter sp. | reverse complement strand
GCCCATTGTCCTGTTCCAGGCTCAGCCCAAGGGCAAGGAGGACAGCACCACCTTTGAAAAACTCCGGGCAAGGCTTGTGGGCATCGGCATTCCCGCCGGTGAAATCGCCGTCAAAACGGCCACCATCAATGAACTGAAAAACGTGGACCTGATGGCGGAGGACTGCCCCATCCGCTATATCATCACCGTGAACGCCTTGAAAGAGGGCTGGGATTGTCCCTTCGCCTATATTCTGGCGTCTCTTGCCAATAAAACCAGTCAGGTGGACGTGGAGCAGATTCTGGGCCGGGTCCTGCGTCAGCCCCATACCCGGCAGTTTGCCCATAAGGGGCTGAACCGTTCCTATGTGCTGACCTGTTCTAACGATTTCTCCGCCACGCTGGACGGGATCGTGCGGGGCCTCAACTCCGCCGGGTTCAACGCCAGGGATTACCGGGTGGGGACGTTTGCTGTGCCGCCCGTTCCCCAGCCGCCAATTACCGGCGTGCAAACCGTAATCGGGGATCCTCAGACAGAGCCAGATGATATCCCGCCTATCGACGATTCCGCCGTGATGGAGCTGCTGGAGCGCCGCCGGGAGGCGCCGACCCCCGATATCACTTCTCCTGCCGAGGGGATGCTGGCGGAGGGAGACACTATCGGCGACGCCTACGATGAGGATATGGAGCAGGATTGGGG
>CAJTZK010000074.1:436-694 GCA_910583785.1 uncultured Oscillibacter sp. | reverse complement strand
TTCAGCGTATAAGGCAGCAGGGACGGCGGATCGCCGTCCCTGTTTCAGCGCATGGTGATAGGCTGATCCTCGTGGTCGTCTGCCCTGTGGCCCAGCGCAAGGCGCTTCTCCATGATCTTTCGCCGGAGCTTGCTCTCTACGAAGTGGATGCCCGGCTGGACGGGCGGCGTTTCCTCCCGGAAGATCCGGCTCATGTGATGCAGGAGCCGGGTGGCGCTGGTCAGGAGGGGAGGCCCCTGCGGGTCATTCATGTGGTCC
>CAJTZK010000074.1:0-426 GCA_910583785.1 uncultured Oscillibacter sp. | reverse complement strand
GATACAGCTTGCCGAGGAGATACTGCGCGTACTGGTTCCCCTGGTTTGCCGAGGCGGTGAACCAGCGGGCCGCCTCACTCACGTCTTTTGGTACGCCTTCGCCGGAGAGCAGGAGCTTGCCCAGCTGGTACTGAGCGTATTGATTCCCCAGCTCGGACGCTTTCCGAAACCAGCGGAGAGCGGCTTCGGCATTGCCCACTTCCAGATTGAGCTTCCCGAGGGCGTACATGGCATACTCGTGGCCCTGTCCTGCCGCCTCGGAAAACCAGATCACGGCCTGAACGTGGTCCTCTTCAACTGGTCCGCCGTCCCGGTATAGCTTGCCGAGAGCATACTGTGCGTACTGCGATCCATCCTCTGCGGCTTTCGTCAGCCACTCCACCGCCTGAGCGGTTTTCGCCGGTGTGGAGACAGAGTCATCCAGTA
>CAJTZK010000073.1 GCA_910583785.1 uncultured Oscillibacter sp. | reverse complement strand
GTACAAATCGGTGAACTGGTTTCCCAGCTCTCAGATGAAGCTAAACGTAAAAATTCTACTGTGCCCTGGCGAATTATCAAAGATACTCGGAACTTTTATGTCCATGCTTATGGTGCGATTGATGTTGCTGCTGTTTGGGATACCCTAGAACATGATATTCCTGCATTGAGTATCGCTTGTGCGGAGATTTTAGGCCTGTGACCCACAACTTGACCCACGATAGAAAAAACCAGGGCGGAATCAACGGAGATAACAGGACGCTGACATGACAAAATCCGGGCACAAAAGTCCCGGATGGAACAGAAAGGCCGTTGTCCCCTTCCCTATCGAATATTCACACGCATGAGGCCACTGGTTCGAGTCCAGTAGTCTCCACCACGAGAATCCCTTAGAGCCGCAAGGCTTTGATGGATTCTTTCTTTCCTTTTGCTGGAAGTTTTCGCCTCTCGGATTTCCCGTAATTTGAGGTATTTTCGCCTGTTTTCGGGGCTTGCTGTTGCAAATTTTTTTAACCGCTCTATCCATTGCGGCCCTGAGCACAGGCGGCTTCTTCCCGCTCCGGCACCGCTTTCAGTCCTCATAAGACCATCATGCGGTCCGCAGGGCCTCCCTCACCTTCTCGGCGGTCTTAGCGCTCCGGGAAAGCCGGTCGTAGTGGGTGTAGACCCGCAACGTCATGTCCACCGTGCTGTGTCCGGCCA
>CAJTZK010000072.1 GCA_910583785.1 uncultured Oscillibacter sp. | reverse complement strand
GTCGCACCTCCAAAGTGATGTAAGTTATCTCCCGAAAAAATATTTTGAAAAAATTTTTTTGAGTGTATAAATCTATCTAAAAACTGGTTAAGAGCCGCACATACAATTTCCCTCCTTAGACAAAATGGGCCAATCCGCACAAGGCAGACTGGCCCATTTTGGCAAGTGCTTGTCTTGCCCTGAAAAATAAGTTATGAAGATTTCTCGCTTTGCTCTATCTGTAATTCACCCTTTTTCAGCCGGAACACCACATCCGCCTGTTTTGCCAGCTCACCTGAGTGGGTAACAACTATCACGCATTTCTTCATCTGATGGGCGCTTTCTTTCAAGATTTCCGTAATATCCCCAGCCGTATCCTCGTCCAGATTGCCGGTAGGCTCGTCCGCCAGAATCACCGGAGCTTCGCTTGCGAGCGCCCTTGCAATGGCTACCCGCTGCTGCTGGCCGCCGGAGAGTTTCAGCACGTTCCGTTTGGATTCCTCCCTCGTCAGCCCCAGCCGTTCCAGAAACGGGAGTGCCGGTTTCTTTGAAGTCAGCCGGACATTCTCCTGCGGGGTCATATAGTCAATCAGGTTGTAGCTCTGAAAGATAAAAGAAACATTCTTTTTCCGATGGCCTGCCAATCCGGCCTGTGCAATGTCTTTCCCTTCAAACAGGATATTCCCGCTTGTGGGGCTGTCCAGACCGCCCAGCAGGGATAGAAGGGTT
>CAJTZK010000071.1 GCA_910583785.1 uncultured Oscillibacter sp. | reverse complement strand
CGAACGGCTGGAAATGTGGGAGCAGTATCAGAAGTACAAGCCCGTCCGCCAGAAATTGGACAAGGTTGCGCCGGGAAAGCGGGAGCAATTCGAGCAGCGCCACAGCGCCGACCTTGCCCTGTTCGATGCCGCCGTCCGCTACCTGGACACGCTGAAAACTTCCGGCGAGAGCATCACCCCCAAGGCGTGGAGGGCGGAGGCCGCAAAGCTGACCGCCGAGAAAGACGCTGATTATCTGAAAATGCGGGCCATGCGGGAGGACATCAAGGCGGTGGAGACGTTGAAAAGGACTGCCGAGCGTCTTGCCAAGGAGGGCCAGACCCAGCGCAGGGAGGAACAGGAACGATGATACCTCACATGACCTATCCGCAGTACCGGGCCGTCCGGCGGCTGGTGCATAGCTGCTGTAACTATGACCGGGGGAATTGTCTGCTGCTGGACGATGGGGAGGAATGTGTCTGCCCGCAGGCAATTTCCTACTCGCTGATCTGCCGCTGGTTTCGGGCCGCTGTCCTGCCGCTGGATGAAAGTCTGTGCGCTGCCCTGCTGCACCAGGAGGATATGAAGAAATGCGTCCTATGTGGCGGCTGGTACATCCCCAAGTCAAACCGGGCCAAATACTGCCCTGATTGCTCTAAGCAGGAGCAACGGCGAAAGACCCGTGAACGAGTGCGCCGACATAGGGCTGCTATGTAACGCTTTAGGCCCAAA
>CAJTZK010000070.1 GCA_910583785.1 uncultured Oscillibacter sp. | reverse complement strand
GTGGAAATCTCCAGCTTCATCGTGGTCTACCGCTGGTCCGGCCCCACGGAGGACCAGCGCCAGCACGCCGTGGCCAACTGGAAGCGGATGATCCAGATCGCCGTGGACATGGGGGTACCCGTCATCAACACGGAGTTCTCCGGGGACCCCAACCAGCAGGAGCTTTGCAACGGCATGTTCTTCCGCTCCATGGAGGAGCTGCTGCCCATCATCGAGCGGGAGGGCCTCCGGGTGGAAATCCAGTCCCATCCCTACGACTTCTGTGAGCTGAACGATGAGACCTGCGATATCGTGAAGTCCTTCCGGTCCAAAAACCTGGGTTACGTGTATTCTGCGTCCCACGGGTTCTTCTACGACCAGGGGAAGGGGGACGTGCGGCATATGCTGAAGTACGCGGGGGACGAGCTGACCCACGTGCTTCTTGCGGACACCTGGAACCAGACGAAGGACTGCCGCTACATCCTGAATCCGCCCTGGCTGAACCAGCGGGGCCGGGCGGACGCGACGATCCACCAGCACACCGCCATGGGCGAGGGCGAGGTGGACTTCGACGGCATCTTCGAGACCCTGCGGGAGATGGACTTCGTGAACAAGCAGGCCAAGCCCGGCGCGCCCAAGGTTGGCGGTGACAACATCATCTGCGTGAGCTACTTCGGCTTCCCGGAGAAGATGGACCAGCAGGCCCCCGAGGCCCTCGAGCGCATTAAGCGGGAGCTGCT
>CAJTZK010000069.1 GCA_910583785.1 uncultured Oscillibacter sp. | reverse complement strand
TTTTTTGACCTCTTTTTCTGGTGCGAGTGTTCATAACGACACTCCCGGAAACCCGCATGAAATCAAGGTTTTTCGGCAACAGACAAACACATTTCATCAATCAAATACTCCGACTGGGGCGTAGGCCATAGGGCCTGCGTCTTTTTCGCGCCCATACATAGCCGCCCATTTCACCGCGGGCGGCAAAATCTATATGAAGGAGGAAAATCCTAATGGTATAATCCAAGTTGTGTGCAAATGGACAGTACGCATAAAGAACATTTCAGGAATATGGTAGGCAACCGCATGATGCAGTAGCGTTATGCGGTTGTCTGTCTGCTAACCTGGCTGTATTCCGGGGAAAAATCAATTTCGCCAATGAAATTGTAATGCACGTCAATCCGCTGGGTGCGATGGCCGCTGGACTTGTCCGGGGCGTGGACAACGATCTTTTCCACAAACTCGCGTAACAGGGCCGGGGTCAGCTCCGTCGGCGCGGTGTACTTCCGCACAATCTTCAGAAAGCTCTGCACATTGACGGCCTGGGTTTCAATCGTGTTTACAATAGCCTGCAATTCCTTTGCGGCCTGCTTCAGTTCCTCCTGCTCTTTCTCGTAGCCCCCGGATAACTTTGCAAACCGTTCCGCGCTCAACGCCCCCGAAACACGATCTTCATAGAGCTGTTGAATGATACGGTCAAGCTCACTGATTCGCCGCTCCTGCTTTTCCAGCTTGCGCTTGGCCTGCT
>CAJTZK010000068.1 GCA_910583785.1 uncultured Oscillibacter sp. | reverse complement strand
GCCTTCACCCTCCTTGATCTCAATGGACTTCGGCGTACCATCCAAAACAAACCCGTCTACCGTCTTGGTTTCCTTTGCGGTAATGACCGTTCCGGGTTTCAAACCGGAGAGGGTAATGCGGCCATATTCATCCGTCCGGTAGATGCCGTTGTTGGGGCCGACATAGGCTCCGCTGCTGTCGGTAATCAGGAACTCGACCCCGGCCAGGGGCTTGTCCGTGGTGCCCGTTACCAGCTTCTGAATCGTGAGCGTCGTTCCAGGGGTATTGTACACGGTGAGGGTTTGAGTGTCCGCCGGATTGACCGTGACCACCTGCCGTTTGGTTCCGGGGTCAATGGTGAATCCGGGCAAGGTCCTGGTTTCCTCGACCACGACGGTGCCTACAACCGGGACACGGATTTCTCCAGTCTGATCGGTTTTGTAGAGGCCCAGAGAGGACAGGTGCCCATAGGCATCATCCACAAACTCGCCGGAGGCGTAGCTCAATTTGAACTCTACCCCGGCCAGCGGCTCGGAAGTGAGCTTGTTCAGTTTTTTGATAACGAGATACCCGGTAGGCTTATTGACAAAACGGAGCGTCTGCTCACCTTCGCCGCCCTTAATCTCAATACTCTTAGGTGTGGAGTCCAGCACCACGCCGTCCGGGACATTGAGTTCCTTCGCGGTCACAGTGATTCCGGGCTCCAGATTGGGGATGACGATACGCCCGTCCTCTCCGGTAATGTATTCACCGTTACTGCTGCC
>CAJTZK010000067.1 GCA_910583785.1 uncultured Oscillibacter sp. | reverse complement strand
TGATTTCATTATATCAGCAAACACATGTTCTGGCAATGCTTATTCTAATAATAAGTTCTCATTAAAAAGCATAACCTGATGTTTCTTGTGATTTATCACAACAATAAATTCAATATCCGCTTATTATAGTTTCTAAGGATTCTTGCAAAATGCGAATAACTTTACGCAAACAGGAAATATTATTCCGCAAAAAATCCATTTGTGTCTATTCTGTAAATTTATTTGTGGTCATTTTGTACAATACCCCGTAGCTGTCCAAACTGGTTCATCTTTTTGGCGCACATTTAGCGCACAAGGATACGAAAAACCATCGTAGTTTTTAGGAGGCCATGAAAAGGAAGAACCCGCAAACCCCGTAATTGCAAGGGCTTGCGGGAGGGTCTAAAAGGCTATGAAAAGTAAAATCCTCAATTCGGGACCATGAGGCCGTGGGTTCAAATCCCGCCACTCGGATCAAGTTGCATTGACAAAAAAGATGCACGCAAAAATCCCGCACTTCAGTGCGGGATTTTTGCGTGTAAATGGAGTGCTTTGCTTGAAAACAAGAACAACCAAAAGAGATTGGGAAAATTTGGGGACGTAAAATAAAAATAACGCACCAGAGATGCAAAAACAGCGGTTTTGGCAGTTTTTAGCAGTCTGCTCGACTCGAACTCTCCGCCTCTCTCTAAAAAAGAAAAACACACCTCCCCCGGAGTTACCAAGCCGCTCCGAGGGAGGTTTTCCATTTCGGGAGGACCCTTCCCATCATTGTTGCTTAT
>CAJTZK010000066.1 GCA_910583785.1 uncultured Oscillibacter sp. | reverse complement strand
TTTTGACGTGATCATCAGCTCTGCGGAATTGGCCCAGTTTTTCGGCAAGGACAAAACGCCCCGTGAAATGAAGGATCAGATCATGACTCTGCTGGGGGAGTGGAAAGAGAAGCAGCCCCCGGAGCTGGACCGGGACAAGAAAAAGGCGGATAGGGAGAAGTAAGCGGAGGCTCTGGACACGGTGTCCAGAGCTTTTCCCGTCCCCCGTCTCCCGTAAAAAGGGCTCTGCTGGATTTATCCCCCGTCGCCGCGCCACCCATAGCACAGCCGGGGCAGCCTGTCAAGGGCAAAGCCGCCGCTGCGCGGCGGTGCTCCGCACCCTTGACAGGCAGTCCCGGCTGTGCTACTCCCAAGGCGCGACGGGGGATATATCCTCCAGAGCCGCCCCCCTTTCCCCAAGAATGGGGAAAGGGGCGGGGGGAAAAGGGGTTGACCGCTTCCTCTCCAAACAATTTTATCTATATCTGAACGGAGGTTATCAAAATGAAAATGCCCCTGGCGTATGTTACCGCCGCCTGGAGCGGCGACCCTACGGAGGCCATGGAGCAGGCCGTCCGCTACTGCCGGGCCGTCTACGAGGCGGGCTTTTCGCCCATCTGCCCTACGTTGTACCTCCCCCTGTTTTTGAATGACGCGGTGCCGGAGGAGCACAAGAGCAGCATCGACATGAGCCGGGACCTGCTGCGCCGTTCCCGCGTGCTGGTGGTGTGCGGCCACGCTGTCACCGAGGCGGTGAAAAATGACATCGCCGTGGCCCAGCGGCTCAAAATCACGGCCAC
>CAJTZK010000065.1 GCA_910583785.1 uncultured Oscillibacter sp. | reverse complement strand
CGGCATTTTTAAGGTGGGCATCAAGTTCTCCAAGACCTACCGTTTCACCGACATCAATTACAAGGTGGCAAGCCGGGAGGACAAGGAAACCATGTTCCTGGCCTACTCGGAGCTGCTGAACGGCCTGGACAGCGCCGCCACTACCAAGCTGACCATTTGCAACCGCCGCCAGAGCCAAGCGGACTTTGAGCAGTCTGTCCTTATGTCCATGCGGGGGGACGGCCTGGACAAGTACCGCCAGGAGTACAACCAAATGCTCATTGACAAGGCGACCGGGGCCAACGGCATCATCCAGGAGAAACTTGTCACCGTGACCGTCTATAAGCGGGACATTGAGGACGCCCGCGCCTACTTCACCCGCATCGGGGCCGACCTGACCGCCCGCTTCGCCGCCCTCGGCTCCAAGTGCGTGGAACTGGACGCCGCTGACCGTCTGCGTATCCTCCACGACTTCTACCGGGCCGGGGTGACCAGGACAGCATTGTATGCGTAAGTGAAAACGCGGGGGACATCATCTACACCTACGAGTTTGAGAAGTTCCGGCAGGGATGTGGTTTGTCCATCCGAATGTGCCGCAGGGCGGACCCGGAGAGCAAAGGAAAAATTGAGAATGTGGTGAAGTACATCAAGGGGAATTTCCTCAGCCACCGGCTGTATGTGGACGATGGCATCCTCAACGGAAGCTGCCTGGAGTGGCTGGAGCGGACCGCCAACGCCAAGGTGCATGGGACCACCAAACTGGTCCCAGCGGAGGTATTCCAGGATGAGCGAGAGTACCTGCGGCCCCTGCCGGTCTGTGACCAGGTGAAGCGCCCGGTGATTTGCCGGACGG
>CAJTZK010000064.1:613-853 GCA_910583785.1 uncultured Oscillibacter sp. | reverse complement strand
CTGCCAGACACATTTCGCCGTCTACCCGGCCTACGATGCCTTGACCGGGAATCTGCTGGAAGTCCTCAACCGGGGACAGCGGCAGCTTTGCCTTTCCCGCTTCGGCGGTGATAGCGTCCGCCAGAGGATGCTCTGACAACTTTTCCAGCGAGGCGGCAATTTTCAGCAGTCCCAGGCGGTCTGCCCCAGCTTCACACAAAATGTCTGTTACCACCGGCTTGCCCTGGGTGATCGTGCCGG
>CAJTZK010000064.1:282-603 GCA_910583785.1 uncultured Oscillibacter sp. | reverse complement strand
CGGTCTTGTCCAGCACGACAGTATCAATGTTGTGGGCGGTTTCCAACGCCTCCGCCGATTTTATCAGGATGCCATTGGTGGCCCCTTTGCCCGTTCCTACCATGATAGCGGTAGGCGTTGCCAGCCCCAGGGCGCAGGGGCAGGAGATCACCAGGACGGAGATGCCAATGGACAGGGCAAACTCAACGCTCGGAACTAACAGCTCTGTCTTTCTCATCCTGTTTTCCTTTCCTTTTCTGTCTGGGGCTCCCCGAATCCGGATGCGTACAGGGCATCTTTCCTGCATACCGCCGTCTCATCCTCTCCCACGGCCGGCACACT
>CAJTZK010000064.1:0-272 GCA_910583785.1 uncultured Oscillibacter sp. | reverse complement strand
AGAGTGGTGTCATCCCCTACCTTAGTGGCTTGCATTTTGAAATAGCCGGTCTTATTGATAGTCGCACCAATTACCGTATCGCCAACGTGCTTCTCCACGGGGATACTCTCACCAGTCAAGGCCGATTCATCCACGGAGGAAAAGCCCTCCAGCACTACGCCGTCCACGGGGACGGATTCACCGGCTTTGACGATCAGCGTTTCCCCCTGCTGCACCTGTTCCACGGGAATCTGCTGTTCCATGCCGTTCCGCTCCACAGTGGCCGTCTTAGG
>CAJTZK010000063.1 GCA_910583785.1 uncultured Oscillibacter sp. | reverse complement strand
ATGTAAAAGAGGGTAAGAGTGTTGTTGCTATCAGATTTCACATGAACATGATGTACCATACGGTTACATGAAGTTCTGAAAATATGGTCTTTTGATGTGGACTAGAATAAGAATTGATAATTAGTATAAAATATATATTTAAAGTATTACTTATAATATAAAAACAATATAATAAATATTATATTGCTAAAAAATGAATGATATTGATAATTAATATGAAGTAAGAAACTGTTGAAAAATAACCGATACAGTTTGCGCAGGATATTTCTCCGAGGATAAATTGTTAAAAAACGTTTGCATAGCGGGGACGCCGAGTCTTTTTGACATGCATAATCTGAGAAATAGAAAAACAAGGATGCGTGAGTTATTTTTCTGTAGTGTCTATGTTCACTACATACTCGGCATCAACCGGGCGCGAGGACAGCGCGGGGGATAATGAAACTTGTTTATGCCTTCCCATAGACTTGCGGAGGAGTCCTGTGGTATGCGTCAGCTCCTGCGACGGCGGTATTGTCGAACTATGACAGATGTGCCAGCAGCGGTCTGGAATATACCCCGCCGGGGATGTGGCAAATACGGCAAAATTGAAGCATCCGCACGAAAATGATGAAGCCCGATCCGGAAACGGCGGACATCGCCCGTAAAATATAATTAGCAAGAGTTTTATTTCAGATGTTTTTAAATAAGAATATCCATCTTGAAAAGAGTTTGCAGAAATAAAAAAACTTGTAATTTCCTCTTGATATTTTGAAATTATTAATATAAAATTTATATTAAAAGTATTACTTTTGATATCTAATTAAAGGAGAAAATATGAAAACAATAGCAATTGCAAACCAAAAAGGCGGAGTTGCCAAGACTACGA
>CAJTZK010000062.1 GCA_910583785.1 uncultured Oscillibacter sp. | reverse complement strand
ATTTTCGTCACGCAGTCGGGGCGGCGGGGATTGGTTTTTGTGGTCTGTTCGTAATCTGCCATAGGCTACTCCTTTCACTCATTCATCAGATTTTTCAGCCGTTCCAGCTTGGCTTGTGCGGTTTCCCTGCGGAAGTTGCCGCCCGTAAAACGGACAGGGGCGCACATTTCCAGCAGCCGGTCATAGATACGGGCATAGGCGGTGTCGGTTGGGTTCTGGATTTGCTGCAAGGTCAGGTTGGTGGTGACAATCAGCGGCCTGCGGCTGCGGTAACGGCTGTCAACCACGTTGTAGACCTGTTCCAAACCGTACTCCGTCCCACGCTCCATTCCAAAATCGTCCAGTATCAGCAGAGGGGCGCGGCACAATCTGGCTATGTACTCGTTCCGGCCCTCAAAGCTGGCGGTCAGGTCATTCAGTATCAGTGCAAAGTTTGTCATGCGGACAGCCACCTCCTGTTCCATCAGGGCGTTGGCAATGCAACCGGCAAAATAACTTTTACCAGTCCCCACGCCTCCCCACAGCAAATAGCCGATGTTTTCTTCCTGCATGGCCGTCCAGTTCTCAACGTAAAAATGGGCGTGTTTCATCTGCGGGCATTTGCCGTTGTCGTTGGCAAACGTCCAGCCCCTCATAGCTGGGTCAGTAAAGCCCCGGCGTTTCAAATCGGCCACAGCCTGATGGTGACGGCGGGCCTCCTGTTCCGCCGCCTCCCGGTCAAGCCTCTCCTGCTCACAGCGGCAGGGGTGGGGGAGCAAGCGGCCCTCCAGCGGCGGTGCGTCCATGCGAAACTGTTTCGGGGTACGGCACTTGCCGCAGTACAAAAGCCCGTCCTCGCCAGTGTAGTCCCCCGGTTCCAGCCGGGTCACGGTCATACGCTTGAT
>CAJTZK010000061.1 GCA_910583785.1 uncultured Oscillibacter sp. | reverse complement strand
GGAGGTCAAGGGACTCCACTCCGGCAAGCAGGTAAAGAACGTCTCTTTCTCCGTCCGCAAGGGCGAAATTCTGGGTTTTGCGGGCCTAGTGGGCGCGGGGCGCACGGAGACCGTGGAAACCATTTTCGGGATGCGCCGCAAGGACAGCGGCTCCGTCCTCAAGAATGGCCGGGAGCTGAAAATCGAAAGCCCCCAGGACGCCATCCGGGAGCAAATCGCCCTTCTGACCGAGGACCGGAGGGGCAACGGCATCGTGGGCATCCGCTCCGTGAAGGACAACACCATCCTGGCCCACCTGTCGGCCTACGGCTTCCCCCTCAAGCACCAGCGGATTAAAGAGGACACGGAGAAATATGTCCAGGCGATGAACACCAAGACCCCCTCCATCGACCAGCCGATTATGTACCTCTCCGGCGGGAACCAGCAGAAAGTGCTGATCGGCCGTTGGCTGCTGACCGACCCGGATATCCTGATTATGGACGAACCCACCCGGGGCATCGACGTGGGAGCGAAAGCGGAAATCCACACGCTGATCTCCCAGCTGGCCGCTGCGGGGAAGGCCATTATCCTGATTTCCTCCGAGCTGCCGGAGGTTATGGGCATGTCCGACCGCATTGTCGCCATGTACGAGGGCGGGGTAACCGGCATCGTGGAACGGGACGGCCCTCAGTGGAGCTCCGAGCACATTATGGCCCTTTGCCACGGGCAGCTGGACGGGACCGCCGCCAGCGCCTGAAAAAGAAAGGAGAACCGAAGTCATGAACGCGAAAAGAACCCTGAACGCGAAGCAATGGATGAGCCAGAACTCCATTTGGGTCGTCCTGATTTTTATGGCGGCGCTGATGTCCATCCTGTCCCCCACCTTCCTGACGGCGAAAAACCTTGTCAGCGTCCTGACCACGGAGTCCATCACGGGCATCCTGGCCGTAGGCGTCATGTGGTG
>CAJTZK010000060.1 GCA_910583785.1 uncultured Oscillibacter sp. | reverse complement strand
CCCGTCCCCTAAGTCTGCAAAGCCCGCCTTGATCGCCGCGTCCTCCATTGAGGAAATCCACAGGCGTTTGATCGGCTTGTCACAGCCTGCCATTTCATACACCAGACGGAAGATAAGCTCTCCCTCCCGTCCGGCGTCAGTGGCACAGATCGCAGCCGACACATCCTCCCTGTGCATCAACTGATAAAGCACGTCATACTGCGCTTTTGTGTCCGGCTTCACCTCATACTGCCATGTTTCCGGCTTGACGGGCAGGCTCTCATACGTCCATTTCTTCCACTGCTCCCCGTAGCTTTCCGGCTGTGCCAGCTCCGCCAGATGCCCCACGCACCAGCTCACCAGCCAGCCCCCGCCCTCCATGTGGCCCTCCTTCCGGGCCGTGGCCCCCAGCACCTTGGCGATGCTCATGGCAACCGACGGCTTTTCCGCAATCACCAGCTGATACATAAGAATCACTCCCTTCTAAACAGGGAGCGGCCCCGATTCCTGTCGAAGCCGCTCGAAAATTATGGATTGTTTTGGATAAAAGGATGGAGTACAATAGAAGGACAAACATATTGCGAGGTGTCTTATGAAAAAATTTGTGCTGTACCGTTCGTTAAAGGGCGGAAAAATTGACCGGGATTTAGGTAAGCATGAGCTGGTCGGCGTTGAGTACGGCGAGGACATCGACGCTGTGACCGATACATTGATCGACGTGGTATGCGATGACCTCGCCGGACTTCCAGAGTATGAGCATTGCGAAACCTGGGCCTATGCCCCGGAAGAAATGGAAGATTTTCGCCGCACAAAGCGGTATCAATACTATATGGGCGGCGTTGTGTCCCCTCCCAACGCAAAGGAAAATATCCTCTATGAGTACGGCATCATTGAGACGGAGAGCGGCAGATAACCGTCATACCGGCTGATCTCTCACGCCCCGATAGCAGGGCAGGACGCAGCCCTCGCCGTACCGCCTGCACCCGTGGCAGGGGTGGCCCTCCGG
>CAJTZK010000059.1 GCA_910583785.1 uncultured Oscillibacter sp. | reverse complement strand
CTGTTCCGGCTATTTATCGTGGGTTATCAACCATTCCGGCTGGAATGTGGGCCGCCAAACTGCCCAGGGGCTCTATAACCTGTGTACCCCGGTAAGCTCCCCCAGGCCCGGCGACCTTGTGTTTTTCAAAGGCACCTATAACACATCGGGCGTGAGCCACTGTGGGATTTATGTGGGGGACGGGCGGATGCTCCACTGTGGAGATCCCATCGGATACGCAAACTTAAACACCAGCTACTGGCAATCCCATTTTTACGCCTACGGGCGTCTGCCGTGATTGGAGGTATTCTATGGCAACAACCAAAAGTATGAAAATCCAGGCCGAGATTGATAAGGTCAAGGCCAAAATCGCCGACCAGCAGGCACGGCTCAAGGAGCTGGAGAAAAACAAGCTGGAGGCGGAAAACAGCGAGATTGTGGACATCGTGCGGGGTATGAGCATCCCACTTGCGGAGCTCCCCCTGTTGTTTGAAAAGCTGAAAAGCGGCGGGGCTTTGGGACAAAGTGTCCCGAAGTCCGAGCCTGCGGAAAAGGAGGAAAACTGAATATGAAACGATTTCGAGTCTTAACAGCGGCGCTCTTTGCCGCTGTTCTTTTATGCGGGTTTAGCGCCACCGCCTATGCCGGGGGCGGCGAGGAATTTATGGACGGAACAGGCGGCTATGACCCCGATCCCCCTGTGGCGGAGGAGCCCGAGCCGGAGCCAAACCCGTTTACCCCGGAGGGCACCGGGACGGTGGTGGATAACGCCACGGACGGGGACGGCAAGGAATTTTTTACTATCACCACGCCCAACGAGAACATTTTTTATCTGGTGATTGACCGCCAGCGGAGCGGCGAAAATGTGTATTTCCTCAATGCCGTTACTGAGGCCGACCTTATGGCACTGGCTGAGATTACCGAGGAGCCGCCCGCTCCCCAGCCGGAGCCAGAGCCAGAACCTGCCCCAGCCCCGGAGCCGGAACCGGAACCCGAAAAGAAAAGTAATTCCGGGATGCTCCTGCTGGTGCTGGGCCTTGCGCTGATCGGCGGCGGGGCTGGCTGGTATTTTAAGGTTTACCGCCCGAAACAGGAAAAGGCCGCCGGGCCCGTGGA
>CAJTZK010000058.1 GCA_910583785.1 uncultured Oscillibacter sp. | reverse complement strand
GATCTATCCTGTCGGCTCTCCACGAGGGACAATGGACGCTTTCACAGGCGGCGGGCACCCTGCAGACGCTCTTTGACCGCCAGTACATTCTCACCGAGGAAGTGGTGGTGGAGGTGCGCTATCGGACGGAAACCCGGACGGCCCCGGACGGAAGCTCCTACACGGTAAGCGTCCCCTACAATTACTACATCTGCACCGTGACCCTGGAAAACTTCAACCTCTCCCATCTGCCTGTCTACATCATGGGCGAGGGCCAGCTCTCCCGTTACGCCCTGTTCATGGCGACCCTGGGGAACCGTCCTGACCTGTTCCCCGGCTCCGGCTACATCGGGAAGTATGTCACGAACGGCCCCACCCTCCATGACGTGCCGGAGGCGTACCTGTCCGATCCCACCTTTGCCGCCCTGCTCACCGAGGCGGAGAAATATATCGGTTATCCCTATGTCTGGGGCGGCCACAGCCCCAGCACGTCCTTTGACTGCTCCGGCTACCTGTCCTATGTGCTGAACCAGTGCGGCTGGGACATCGGGCGGCTGGGGGCGCAGGGGCTTTACAACTACTGCACCAGAACCAGCTCCCCACGGCCCGGCGATTTGGTGTTTTTCAAAAATACCTACGCCGCCCCCGACCCCAACGGCGTGACCCACTGTGGCCTGTATGTGGGGGATGGCTGGATGCTCCACTGTGGCGATCCCATCGGATATGCCAACCTGAATAGCAGCTACTGGCAGTCCCACTTTTACGCCTACGGGCGTTTACCATGATTGGAGGTATCTATGGCGACAACGAAAAGCGCGAAAATTTGGGCCGAGATGGAAAAGGTCAAGGCCAAGATCAGCGACCAGCAGGCCCGGCTGAAAGAGCTGGAGCAGAAGCACAAGGAAGCCGAGAACGAGGAGATCGTTGACATCGTGCGGGGCATGAGCATCCCCCTGGACGAGCTGCCCCTCCTGCTCCAGAAGCTCCGCGGAACTTCTGGTCAGGCTGGCCAGAAGCCCGCCCCGGCGGAAACGGGGGTGGCGGAATGAGAAAGCCCCGTCTGCTGGCGTCCCTGCTGTGCGCCGTCCTGATGGTGGGGGTACTCACCGTCCCCGCCTATGCCGGGGGCGGTGACGAGTCCGAGG
>CAJTZK010000057.1:664-1139 GCA_910583785.1 uncultured Oscillibacter sp. | reverse complement strand
CAATTTCTTTGAACGGGAGCTGGGTCGGGTGTTCGGGGATGGGCAGGTGATCCGTGACCCCACCTATTCGGGCCGGAGCTGTCTCGGAACGCTGGGCAAGGACCTGCGGGTGCGGGCACAGTTTATCACCACCGGCTATGCGGATCACTACGATTCCCTGAAGATCACCGTCCTGAACCGCACGGACGGGCCGGTGGACACCCTGGTGCTGAAGCTGAAGGATCTGCTGGGCATGAAGCCTGTCCCCGGCAACCCTTACTTCCCCAATGGCGTGGCCCCCCACATTTGGCTGGATCAGGGCAAGCCGGAATGGTACGCATTCCAGCCCACCGCCGCCGACTATGACACGATCCGGCAGGCCGCCAAGCAGTACCTGGATGTGTTCCGGGACCGGCAGCAGGAGCACGCCCAGGACGGCCCCAAGCTGGTGTACATCTGCGCCCCGCTTCGGGGTGACGTGGAAAAGAACATCGAG
>CAJTZK010000057.1:0-654 GCA_910583785.1 uncultured Oscillibacter sp. | reverse complement strand
CCCAGCAGGATCAGGCGGCGCGGGACATGGGCCTGCGGCTGGTGGAGTCCTGTCAGCAGGTCAATGTCTACGGGCCGGAGTGGACGGAGGGAATGTGGGCGGAGATCCGCCACGCCATGGATCTGGGCATTGAGGTCAAGACTGACCAGCAGACCATTGGGCACAGCCCGCCCCGCAGGCAGGTACCCCGGAAAGGCAAAGGTGCGCGATGAGCAGTGAACGGAAAGACACCCTGAAGAAGCGGCTGGATGAAAACTACACAGCTTTTATAGAATCTCTTCAAGAAAAAACAGTTTCTGAGCTGATTGCCATGGCCCCGGAGATCACCGCCGCCCAGCAGCTCCATGAGGAGCTGCTGGACGCCTGCGATGAGGAGGACGTGGAATTTCTGCTCCGATTTGACGATCCACTGGAGGTTGTGCGCGGCTATTGGGAGTCCGAGATCACCGGCTACGACCACAGCGGTGAGATGGGCCATATGCTGTGGGAGATCCGTGACAGAGAACTGCATGAAAAAGAGCAGCTTGCCCAGGCCCCGGAGGACGTGGGCGGCGCTGTTCAGGCTGAGAATCTGACGGAAAGGAAAAATCCCATGAGCGATGTGAAACAGATCAACACAGAGGACCTGCGGCACATGGAGGGTGAGGAGGGCCT
>CAJTZK010000056.1:993-1329 GCA_910583785.1 uncultured Oscillibacter sp. | reverse complement strand
CCCCTGGGACGGGGAGGACTGCTGACCCTCAATGGAAACGGCGATATACTTTTGATGCTTGGGCCGGATGCGAGAAATTTCCACGGCGGGGGTAAAAGACAGCTTGCCAGCGTCCATGACCTCTTTCAGTTCGGGAACAAGGTCGTTCAGCCAGAGATACCGCTGGACGGTTTTCACGCTCATGCCGTTGCGCTGGCCCACGCTTTGCAGGGAGAGCTTACCCGCCTCGTCATCGTCACCCCGCGCCCCCTGGTGCTTGATGGCCTCATACTGCTGTTGCAGGGCCGCCGCCTTTTCGCTGGGCAGGAGCTTTTCACGGTGGCGCAGGTTGTCATC
>CAJTZK010000056.1:0-983 GCA_910583785.1 uncultured Oscillibacter sp. | reverse complement strand
GCCAGCTCACTGGCCCGCTGGCGGCGGTGGCCCGCGATGATTTCATAGCCCCCGCCCTCGCGGGGACGCACCAGGGCGGGCTGGTTCACACCGCCGGAGCGGACGGACTCCACCAGCCCCTGCATTTCCGCATCGTCCCGCACACCAAAGGGATGATCCTTGAACGGGTGAAGGTCGGAGAGGTTCAGATAGACAACTTCCTCTTTCACGGCGCGGGTCGCGTCACGGGGCTGAGCGGGTTCAGGCGGAGGGGCCGGGGCCTCTTCCTTGGCGGGGGTCGGGGGAGCACCCTTGCTGGGGGCGGCCCGCTTGCCCTTGCCGGGGGCCTTGTCGGTCTTGCTGGGCGCGGCCTTGTCCTTGGGCTTGGTAGCGCGGCCCTTGGCCGTTTTCTTTTCCCCAGCCTCCGGCGCGGCCCGGTCTGCCTTGGGCGGGCGGCCACGGCGGGCCTTCTTCTGCTCCGCTTCAATTTCCGCCAGGGGCCGCTCCCATTCCTGTTTGGTGTACTCGGTAACGGAGCCAGCAGCGCCCTGCTCCGGGGGAGTCTCCCCAGGGGCGGGGGACTCCGGCCCGGTCTTGCCAGCCTCCGCCCGCACGTCCGACAGGTCGATCACCTTGCCGGAGGGGGCGGGGCCATCGTCCATGCCAGGGATCACCGCCTGTTCCGTCTGCTCCGGCGCGGGAGGGCCGCCCGGCGCTTCCGGCGTGGCGTTGGTCTTGGTTTCGTCTGCCATGCTTGCAAATACCTCCTTGTCACGATTGGGGCCGCATACCCACGCGGCCCAGGGTTCAGGGATTTTCCTCCGCATACAAAAACACCGCCTATTGTCCCGTTAGGCGGTGTTTTGTGTAAGGTTGGTAGCACTTTTTTTGCTTCTTTTCCCTGTATGCCCTTGTCAAGTGATGTTTGCCCCTATCCATTATTCACCGTTTACAGGGGCCATAAGCTTCTCGCAGCTCTCACCATTAGACAATCCAGAGCTTCC
>CAJTZK010000055.1 GCA_910583785.1 uncultured Oscillibacter sp. | reverse complement strand
CCCGACTACGTTGGGCCGCGCCGCCATATCCAGCAGGATTTTGAACCCGTCCGGCCCCCGGTCCAGTACATCCCCCAGCACATAGAGGGTGTCGTCTGCCGCGAACTTGATGGTTTCCAGCATATCCCGGTATTTTTTATAACAGCCGTGAATATCTGACATGGCATAAATCATTGCGTTTCCTCCCGTTCTTCTTTGATGGATTTGCCACAAGTTTAGCACACCCCCCTGTACTAAAAAAAGTACAGGGGGTGGTTGCAATCTGCGCCGCAGAATGATACAATGGCTTATAAAAAAGAAGGTGCCGCTGTGTCCGTAAACATTCCTCCCTTCCGAGTATATCAGATCCTTTTAGCGCATACAGATGGGGACCACGCCCTGCCCATGGGGGGCTGCTAATACGGCCTGCGCTGTGACCGGCGGACGGTGTACGCCGCCCTGGACAAGCTGCGAGCCGTGGGCTGCCACATCCCGGAGTATCAGGATGACGGCGAGGGATACCGGCTGCTGTCCCGCCTCCTGGAGCCGTCGGAGGTCCGGCTGCTGTCGGATGCCGTATCCGCCTTTCCCGGCATCTCCCAGCGCCAGTGTGAGCGGCTTCTGGAAAAGCTGGGATGGGGCCTGAGCCACTGGCAGCGGGAGCAGTGCCGTCCGCTTGTCACTCGAACGCCTTGGCGCGGCGCAAACCAGGAAACGTTCCTGTCCATTGAGGTACTGGAGGAAGCCGTTTCCCGGCGAGGCCGTCCGGGCGGTACTGCGCTGTGAGGAGGACTTGCTCAGCGACGTGCTGGACCGGTTTGGCATGGAGACCCAGCTCCGGGACAACGGAGACGGTACATTTGATGCCACGGTCTTCACCGGGGCCGCAGGGCTGAAATTCTGGGCGCTGCAATATGTGGCGGTGTGCCAGGTCCTGGAACCGCTTGGGCTGCGGCGGGAGATTGGCGAAATTCTGCGGAATGGATGGGAGAGGTATGAAACGATGTCAGAAACTGTTGCTGATGTTAGGACAAAATAAAAGAATACAAGATATAACTGGAGGTTCTCAATATGTATCACGGCGTATATGAGGGAGCTGCCGCAGAGGCGCAGGAGAAGAAAATCCTGATCCTGGGGGGAGTCCCACCATGATCTGGATTCGTCCATAACTACCCAGGAGGTCGTGGAGGACTATTTGTCTCCAGAGAATACCACAAAGCAGAGTCTCCAATTCTTCCACAAGATTGCGCTGGCGTTTGGTGTTGATACCGGGAAGGTCGAGGAAAAGGCGCGACTTTGGGACAAGGTCTTTTTGGGAAATTATATTAATAAGTGAGGCTTCGGTAGAAAGAGTGGGCGGGTCAGCGGTTAGGGAGAGTGGGATGAAGATTGGAGCAGGAGAGCATAACCA
>CAJTZK010000054.1 GCA_910583785.1 uncultured Oscillibacter sp. | reverse complement strand
TTTTGACACGGCTGCGTCTGCGGTGAGCGGCGGCTTGTTACCTTCCGGATAGCAGAGAGGCCACACAGCGGCGCACAGGCCGTCATGCTGAGCTGCGCTTATCACTGCGGAGAGCGAGTTCCTTTGCGACTCGCTGACGTTCAGCTGCAACATCCATCTGCGCCAGTTGCTGTTCGTAGAACTGATTCAGAGCCAGTTGGATCGGGCGGATGGTGTAGAGCAGATTGCCGTTGCGCTTCAGACCAGCCTTGGTGGTGACCATCGTGCTCTCTGTACTGATGAGCTGGCGCTCCTCCAGCTCACACACATACTTGCGGACGGTGTTGGCACTCATCCTCACCGCATTGCCGATAGTCTTGTAGCTGGGCCAGCACTGGTAGGTACTCCGGTTCTCACAGCAGAGCAGGTAGGAGTAGACGGCCAGTGCGCCGGGCGGCAGCCCCAGCAGGAATATTTCGTTGGGCAGCTGGAAGTAGTTCCTGACTGGGTCACGCTTGGGCCACGGTGTGTACTTCACTCCGCACCTCCTTGGGTGTGCCGCGATACCCACTCCGCAAATTTCTCTTTGGGCACTACGAGTCTGCTGCCAATTTTCAGAACCGGAAAATCCGGCTCGTGCATCAACTCGTAGCCGCTGGATGACGAGATACCCAGCGCTTTCGCCACCGTTGCCGCATTCAGGAACAGCGGCAGTTCATCGTAGCTCTTGTAGCTGGATTCTTTCATGTTGTACTTGCCCACCCTTTCTGTTGAGTCAGTTTTTCCTCTGCCCTCATGCGCTGACTCCCTCATCCATCTACCACAACCTCCAGAGTCCAAAAACGACATTTTATTTTTCATGTGCCGAAAAAATTTTTGCTGTATAAAAACTCACCCGCCAGAACTAAGTCTGACGGGTGATCGTAACGGAAGATGTTGAGGCTGATAAAGTCTTTTGCCCAAGCGGAACAGGCGGGACGCTCTGCGGAAAACTCCATCCCCTATTTGTCCGTATTTCTTGGACACTATGATATGGACGGAACGGAAAAATACTTGAAGTTCAGCAGCGATATGTTCCCGGAATATACGGCTCTGTTTGAGGACTATGCCGCCAGCGTGTTCCCGGAGGTGGCCTATGAGGCGTAAAAAGAACCGTTTTCTGGACATATTGGAGTCCTATGTTACCGAGTATATGCCCTATGCTGCCGGATTGAGCGGCAACACGATCCGGTCTTACAAAGATACATTCCGGCTGCTGCTGGCCTATCTTCAAGAGGAAAAGGGCATAAAGCCCCATAAGGTTGCCTTTGCGGAGTTGGACTATGACACGCTGACCGGGTTTATGGATTGGCTTGAGCAGACCAGAAAATGCTCCGTTTCGACCCGTAACCAGCGACTGACGATCCTGGCCGCGTTCGCCGCATACGCACAGAACCGGGATTTTGACGTGGATTTCCCAGGGGCTGATGCCCACCACGTCCGCCATCTGGTTCAACAGGCTCTCGATGCAGAAG
>CAJTZK010000053.1 GCA_910583785.1 uncultured Oscillibacter sp. | reverse complement strand
GCAGATGCGCAATAGCCACGCTGGAAATGGTCTTTGCCACGCCGCCTTTCAAATTGATAACCGATAAAATGCGCATATCCATTCTTTCCGTTCCTTTCTGCCCGTCCCGCCGATAGCACAGCATTTCACGCCTAAAATGGCAGAAGGTGAAACAGCACCCGTTCAAGCACCTTGCTTTCCGGGAACTTCTGCGCCAGGCGGTAAACCGCCGATTGCAGGCCCTTCCCGGCCCGCGTGCGGAAGAAGTGCTGGCGCACCGTCCAAAACCGCCTATGCTTCCGCCAGAAATGAAGTTTCCGCGTCCACGGCCCCTTCCTGTTCATCCCGGCTTCCCCTCCTTCCGCTTTGCGATAACCGCCGCTTGCGCCCGGTTCGCCCGTTCCGCCGCCGCCTGCATCCAGCCCGCCGCCGGGCGTTGCGGTCTGGGGCGCTCCCGCTCCCACTGGGCTTGCAGAAGTTCCGCTTTGCTCTTTGGGCGGTGCTTCTTCTTACCCACGGCGTTTGCGGCCCTTCTTCTTCCGCTTCTTCCGTTTCGGCGGCGCGGCCCGTTCCGGCTCCCGGTCTTGCCACGTTTCTTCCTGCAATACTTCCAGAACTTCCACGTTTTCCAGCTTGAACGTGTACGTTGCGCCGGGGTCATACGTGCCCGCCGCCCAGTCCGCCCGGAACTTTTCAAAATCGCCCTTGTAGGCGCTGGGCAACATACCGGGGCCGCCCTTATACTGTTCCGCGTGGTACATGGCGCACATAACGCGATCGTCCACCGCCTGCGGCCAGTTGAACAAATGCCAGCAGCTGTGATCGTCATACCACCAGGAAGAAAGCGTGATTTCCAGGCCGTTAAAATACTGATCCGCTTTCTGCATGGCCTTAAAGTTGTTCACCGTGAAGCCCTGCCCCCGGTATTCCTCCCGGTACGCCTGCCAGGGCCGGGCCGGGATATTGATCCGCGCCCGCACCACGCGGGGCGTGTATGTCTGGTTTGATCTATCTTCCATTGCCGTTCCTTCCCAGCCTATCCGCGATCCGCAGAATGGCTTCCATTGATTCTTTTATGTTCCTGTCTGTGCTGGCGGTTATCTTCAAAACCTGGGCAATGTCCCGCAATTCCTGTTCCGTTTCCAGCACCGCCGCCGGGCTGTACTTGTCCATGCAGGCCCGGCACATTTGCGATCCATCCGCGATATGAGCGCCACACAGCACGCAACGTTCCGCCGCCACCGCGCCTACCTCCTATCTTCCATTTCAGCAGGTAAAGAAGCTGTTTTATGTACGGGTGTTTCTGCCTGTATCCCACTACTGCCAGCCCTCCAACTTTTCCACGCGCCGTTCCAGGTTGTGCGCCCGCTCGATCAGGTCAAACACGCCCTGTGGCGTAAGGCCCGTTTCCTCATACCTGTTCAGCTTCCGGGCGGCCTGCGTTAGGGTCACGCCCTTGCGCAAAACCGCCTTTCCGCTTCCGGCAATCTCTGTCAGCGTGCGCGGCTTCTGCTGGCGCTTCTTTTTCGGTTCCCGCTCCGCCGCCTGCGGTATGGCCTCT
>CAJTZK010000052.1 GCA_910583785.1 uncultured Oscillibacter sp. | reverse complement strand
CCCAAGACCATGACCGACGGATATGAATCCTGGTGGAACGTCGGGCTCGCCGACGTGTCCGAGAAGGAGAGCGTCCGCAAAGCCTGGGAAGGCGTCAAGGAAGGCCGCGACGAGGCCCGGAAGTATTGAGGAGGGGAAAAGCAATGAACAAGGTTTTTGGCTACCCGAAATTCGACGAATCCGGCGAAATGATCCTGACCACGTATAACGGAGACTACGCCGCCATGCTGATGGATATCCGGGCCTACAAAATGAAGGCCGGAGAAAGTCGGTCCTTCTGCCGCCCTGGGGAGGAAATTGCCGTTCTGCTCCTTAACGGCAAAGTGACCTATACCTGGGAAACCCAGCGGACCGAGGCCGCCCGCCGGAATGTTTTCACTGAGGGCCCCTGGTGCGTCCACGCCTCCAGCGGTGTGGAGATTGCGGTCACTGCCGGCACCGAAGCAGAGATCCTGGTCCAGTGCACCAAAAACGAAAAGAGCTTCCCCGCCAAACTCTATCGCCCGGAGGATGCGCCCTGGAAATACTCCTGCGTGGGCAAGTTCGGAGATGTAGCCAAGCGGCGGGTCAACACGATCTTTGACCACGACATCTGCCCGGAGTCCAACATGGTCCTGGGCGAGGTGCTGAACGACCGGGGAAATTGGTCCGGCTACCTGCCTCATCGGCATCCCCAGCCGGAAACCTATTTCTTCCTCTTCGACCGGCCCGAAGGCTTTGGAGCCAGCTTCGTGGGGGACGAGGTGTTCAAGAGCGTGGATCACAGCTTTTCCGCCATCCCCGGCGGGGCGCTGCATCCCCAGGCCGTGGCCCTGGGCTTCCAGATGTACACCACCTGGATGATCCGGCACTTGGACGGCAGCCCCTGGCTCCAGACCGACCGCTGCGAGGATGAGCGGTACGTCTGGCTGCATGACGCGAAATTTTAAGGAGGCGGAATATGGCAAGAGAATTTATCATGCCCCGCCGTATCATCACCGGCGCGGGCGCATTGGAGGCGGCAGCACCTGAGCTGGGCCGCATGGGTAAAAAAGCGCTGATCGTTACCGGAAAAGTCATGGTCAAGATCGGCAACTGCGCCAAGGTGGAGGCGGTCCTGAAAAGCCAGGGAGTGGACTGCTCCGTCTACTCCGAAATCATTGGGGAACCTACCGACGTCATGATCGAGAACGGCCTGAAGCAGTACAAGGCCGATGGCTGTGACTTCCTGGTGGCTATTGGCGGCGGAAGCCCCATTGACTCCATGAAAGCCATCGGCGCTCTGGTGGAAAACGGCGGGTCCATCTGTGACTTCTATGGGTAGACCATTGAACTACATTGGACAAGGGCATAAAAGGATAATGGTCTGACGGTATGCCCACCGTCAGATTTTCCACTCAATTTGCAGCTTCTCGCTGGTGGCGCGAATAACGGTAATCATTAAATCCACCACCTGCTGCTTGTCCTCAAAGCTGACATTCTCCCAATCATCCAGATAATTGGAAATCGTGTCAATCTGCTCCGGGGACACCGCCTCGGTGGTCAGCTTGGCAATCTCGGTGGCAAGGGTCTGGCGGCGGCTGTCCAATTCCTCAATCTTGGCGTTGGCATAGGAGATCAGCACCGGGGTCGCGCCCGTCAGCGTGTCCAGCAGCTTTTCAATCTCGCTTTCCACCTGG
>CAJTZK010000051.1 GCA_910583785.1 uncultured Oscillibacter sp. | reverse complement strand
GCGTGGAGCTGGACGCCGCTGACCGGCTGCGTATCCTCCACGACTTCTACCGGGCCGGGGACGAGGGCAGTTTTCACTTCGACATGGCGGATATGGCCCGGAAGGGCCACGACTTCAAGGACTATATCTGCCCGGACGGTATTGAGAAGCACAGCGACTATTTGAAGCTGGGCGACCGATATTGCCGGGTGCTGTTCCTGAAGGACTACGCCAACTATATCCAGGACGAGATCGTGGCCGACTTGACCGACCTGAACCGCAATATGATGTTGTCCATTGACATCCTCTCCGTCCCCACCGACGAGGCCGTGCGGGAGGTGGAGAACCGTCTGCTGGGGGTAGAAACCAATATCACAAACTGGCAGCGCCGCCAGAATCAAAACAACAACTTCTCCGCCATCGTTCCCTACGACATGGAGTTGCAGCGCAAGGAGAGCAAGGAGTTTTTGGCCGACCTCACCACCCGCGACCAGCGGATGATGCAGGCCGTCCTCACCCTTGTCATCACCGCCGACAGCAAACAGCAGCTTGACAGCGACACGGAAAAGGTGCGCTCCCTGTCCGGGCGGTGCCAGTTAGCGGTGCTGAAATACCAGCAGCTTGACGGCCTGAACACCGTCCTGCCCATCGGCACCCGGAAGATCGACGCTTTCCGCACCCTGACCACCGAGAGCCTTGCTGTGTTCATGCCCTTTAAGGTGCAGGAGATCATGGACAGGGGTGGCATCTACTTCGGTGAGAACGCCATCTCCCACAACCTTATCATGTGCAACAAGGCGAACCTGCTCAATCAGTCGTCCTTCCGGCTGGGCGTCCCCGGCTCTGGCAAATCGTTCAGCGTGAAAGAGGAAATCGCGTTCCTGATCCTCAACACGGACGATGATATTCTCATAGCAGACCCGGAGGGGGAGTACGCCCCCCTCATTGAAGCGATGGGCAATATCGGCTCCGTGATCCGGGTGGCCGCTGGCGGGAAAGACCGTTTGAACGCTATGTATATGGTGGACGGCTACGGCGAGAACAACCCCATTGTGGTGAAATCGCAGTTTATCATGTCCCTGGTGGAGCGCATCGACCCCAAGGGCGTAGGCCCCCAGCACAACTCCATTATCGACCGTTGTACGGGGGATTTGTACGAGAACGCAAAACACGGTGGCCCTGTTCCCACGCTGACAGCCCTCCGGGAAATGCTGCTGGAACAGCCGGAGAGCGAGGCAAGGGGGATCGCCCTGGCCCTGGAGCTGTTTACCACCGGCTCCCTTGACATTTTCGGCCATGAAAGCACCGTTGACCTGGACAAGCGGGTGGTGGTGTTCGACATCCACGGCCTGGGCGAACAGTTGAAGCCCATCGGCCACCTTGTTATCACCGACACCATGCTCAACCGCGTCACCCTGAACTGGAAGAAGGGCAAGCGCACCCACGTCTTTATAGACGAGTTCCATGTGATGTTTGAGAACGAGTTTTCCGCCGCCTTTTTCAACTCCGCGTGGCGGCAGTTCCGCAAACGCAACGCCTACCCCACCGCCATCACGCAGAACGTGGAGTATCTTCTGGACTCCGTGCAGGCCAGCACCATGCTGTCCAACTCCGAGTTCATTGTCATGCTGAACCAGGCGGCAAGCGACCGGGAGAAGCTGGCCCGTCTGCTGAATATCTCTGAGG
>CAJTZK010000050.1 GCA_910583785.1 uncultured Oscillibacter sp. | reverse complement strand
ACCCATCCCGGAGGTGGAACAGGTCACTGCCTGACCTGTCCCGCCGGGACGGTTCTCTTAACAACACCATATAGATTTTTTGTACGCCGCCGCCCGCCATCGAGCAGAGTTTTTACACCTAATTGGGGATAACACAGCTCATGGCCGGGGGCGGCATCATCGTCATCGGCACGACCCTCATCCCGCTGCTGTCGGGGCTGTTTTAAGGGCGGCGGCTTATGGACTTTCTCACCGACTGGCTCACGGACTGGCTGAAAGAGCTGCTGATTGGCGGCATCATGGGGAACCTTGAGGGGCTCTTTGATACCGTCAATGCCCAGGTCGGAGAGATTGCGGTGCAGGTAGGGACGACCCCGGCGGCATGGAACGCCGGGGTTTTCTCCCTCATCCGCCAGCTTTCCGAGACGGTGATTTTACCCATCGCCGGGCTGGTGCTGACCTTTGTTGCCACCTATGAGCTCATCCAGATGCTCCTTGAAAAAAACAATATGCACGAAGTAGACGTGGCGAACCTCTACAAATGGATGTTCAAGACCGCGTGTGCGGTGCTGATACTTTCCAACACGTTCAATATCGTGATGGCCGTCTTTGACGTGTCGCAGAGCGTGATTTCCCGCTCTGCCGGGCTGATACAGGGCTCCACGGCGGTTTCGCCGGATATGCTGAACAACCTCCAGACCACGCTGGAGGGGATGGATTTGGGCCCGCTTTTAGGTCTGTGGCTCCAGTCCTCCGTCATCGGGCTCACCATGCAGGCGCTGGGCATCATCATTTTCGTGCTGGTGTACGGAAGAATGATTGAAATATATCTGCTGACCAGCCTTGCGCCCATCCCCGTGGCGACCCTCTCCAACCGGGAGGTGGGCGGCATGGGGCAGAACTACCTAAAATCCCTTTTCGCCGTGGGCTTTCAAGGGATGCTGATTTTAGTCTGTGTCGGCATCTATGCGGTGCTGGTGCAGGGCATCGCCGCCGGGGGCGACCCCATCGGCGCGATATGGGGAACCGTGGGCTATTCGGTGCTCCTTTGTTTCATGCTGTTCAAGACCGGGACAATCGCCCGCAGCATCTTCGGGGCCCACTGATTGAGCGGCACTTCGGGACAACTTGTCCCAAAGTCCGGGAAAGGAGGCCGGATATGCCGAGACGGTACAAGCTGGGCCCGGAGGGTGAAATGCGCCGGGCATGGGGCGGAAAGCTCCCGGAGGAATTTGACCAGCGGGATATGCTGGCGTTCATGGCTGAAACCGACCTGCAACTGCATGGGGCGGTATCAGCGGAAACACTGTCCGCGATACACGCGGCAGGCTACGACTATGAGGGCGGGGCGGTCATCCCCCAGCCCGGAAAGGAGGAAGAAGATTTGAGCAACGACGTATTACTTACCCCGGAGCAGATTGCCGCCGAGGAGCGCCGCTGGCTGTTCGAGTCTCCCATCGCGGAGCTGGCCGAGGTCAAGGGCGTTACCATTGACGAAGCGGTAAAGATGCGGACGGACGCTGTTCTGCAGGAGGCTGTCATCCCCATCGAGGTGTCGGTGCGGCCCATTGAGCCCCAGGGCAAGCTGATTGGCTTTGCCAGCGTCAACTTCGGCGGCGTGGTGGTGGACGATTTCAAGGTGGTGAACGGGCAGAACGGCATTTTCTTAGGTGCGCCCTCAAAACCCGACCCCACCAGCAGGACGGGCTACCGGGCCACGGTGCGTATCAATGACCGGGCCACCCAGGAGCGGCTGAACG
>CAJTZK010000049.1:1416-1756 GCA_910583785.1 uncultured Oscillibacter sp. | reverse complement strand
TGTCCCAAAGGTGGGGGGATGGACAATGGCAAAGGCATGTGCTATACTTGATTTTCCGGTAAATAAATATATAAGCAAACCGGAAGAAATCTAACTGAAAGGATGTTGCTTTATGAAAAAATCAATAGTTGCCGTTCTTATAAGTCTTTTGATTGGATTTGTTGGATTAGTAGTCGGAGTTTTTATTGATGAAATTTTTGGCGGAGTAAATTTTGAACTTACCCCGTATATTTCTATTATCTTTGTAGTTGTTACAATGGGAGCATTTATCATAAATTCCATTGAAAGCAAGAAATGAAATTAACACCCTTAAAGACAGCGGGCGCTTTGCCTGCTGTCT
>CAJTZK010000049.1:0-1406 GCA_910583785.1 uncultured Oscillibacter sp. | reverse complement strand
TTACTACATCTAAAGCCCACTCTTTTTGCCAGTATATCTTTTGTTTTTGATGAAAAATCATCGCGGGGATTTGCCAAAATGAACACCTCATTCCTCTTATGTTTTTAGAAATACAATTATAGCATGAGCCCCATTTTAATACCAGACGTTTTCTTGTACTTCGGGACATTTTGTCCCAAAGTCCCAACGAGAGGAGGTGCTACCACGGCCACGACCTACATCCGGCCCTACAAGCAGGCGGCGGGACTGAGTGCCGTTCAGACGATGGAGGAGCGGTTTGCCTACGGGCTCAACCCCCAAAAGCTGGGGGCCGTGTCCTCCCACCTTTGCGACCCGGCCACAGCCGCCGCCGAGTTTCTGCTGGTGAAAAGCGAATACCAGGCGGCCACCGCCCGGCCCGTGGAGCGCGGGGCTCTGTTCTTCCAGATACGGCAGGCGTTCCCGCCCGGCGAGGTGACGGCGGAGGAGGCAAATAAGCTGGGCTTTGAAACGGCGATGCGCTGGACGAAAGGCAAGTACCAGTTTTTCGTCTGCACCCATACCGACAAGGGCCACATTCACAACCACATCTATTTCAA
The DNA here is from genome assembly GCA_910583785.1 of uncultured Oscillibacter sp. Taxonomy (GTDB): domain Bacteria; phylum Bacillota; class Clostridia; order Oscillospirales; family Oscillospiraceae; genus Oscillibacter. The sequence goes on along the minus strand of CAJTZK010000049.1, from coordinate 828 downwards.
TTCCACGGCCTTTGACTGCTCCCGGAAATTCCATAATTTCCTCGGCTCCAGCTTTGCCCTCCGGCGGCTGTCTGACCGGGTATGTCTGGAGCATGATTTGTCCGTGATACAAAATCCCAAACAGCACAGCAAGGGCCGTTTCCTCCACTATGGCCAGTGGGTAGGGGAAAAACCGCCCTCCGCTCAACAGCGGGTGCGGCTGGCAATCATCGCGGCCCTTGAAAAAAAGCCCGCCGACTTTGCCGCGTTCCTCCGGCTGATGGAAGAGTCCGGCTTTGCCGTCAAGCGCGGGCGGGGCGGCGTGGTGTCGTTCCTCGCGCCAGGGCAGAACAAGTACACCCGGCTCCGGGCATCCACCCTCGGCGCGGGCTTTGACCCCGAGGACATCCGGGCGGTTATCGCCGGGGAGCGGCCCCTCCCGGAGCTCCCCAAAGACGCGCCGCCCCCGATCCGGCAGGTGGGGCTTATCATTGACATTCAACAGCGCATGGCCGAGGGCAAGGGCCCGGCTTATGAACGGTGGGCGAAAGTCTACAATCTGAAACAGATGGCCGCCGCCCTCCAGTTTTTGCAGGAGAACAATCTCACCGACTATGACGCGCTGGCGGCAAAGACCACGGCGGCGGTTGACCGGGCCCACGCGCTGGCCGGGGAGCTCCAGACCACCGAGGCCGCCCTCTCCAAAGTCTCCGGGCTGATGGGGGCCGTGGTGGACTATGCCAAGGCCCGGCCCGTGTTTGACGGCTACAAGGCGGCCCGGTACTCGAAAAAGTATCTGGCCGAGCACGAGGCGGAGCTTGCCACCTACCGGGCGGCCCGGGCCGCTAT
>CAJTZK010000048.1 GCA_910583785.1 uncultured Oscillibacter sp. | reverse complement strand
CTCTCCCAGCCGCTGCTCCCATTCGGCGGTCAGCAGGGGAGATTGCAGGGCCTCCGGCAGAACGGTGACGAGGGAACTGCCCGCCTGGGTGGGCAGAAGGCTTGTGATTTTCTTTGCCTTTTTCCGTTCCACCAGTCCGGAGGATACCAGCTTCTCCAGAATGGCGGCGCGGGTGGCCGGGGTCCCGATGCCCTTCCGCTCCATATCGTCAGGCATATCCCCGGCCCCGGCAGTCTCCATGCTGGCAAGGATGGAATCCTCCGTGAAGTGCTTGGGCGGGGCCGTCTTGCCGGTCTTGACCCGGACCGCCTCCACTGGCAGCTGCATCCCCTCCGTCAGCCCGCCCGGGAGGGCCGCATCCTGGGGCAGCTCGGCATAGGTCCGCCAGCCCGCGTCCAGCAGGACCTTCCCCTTGGCGGAGAAGCTGTGACCGGCGCACTCCACCACCACAGCGGTCTCCGCATACCGATAGGGCGGGCAGACCGCCCGGAGCAGGGCCAGCGACACCAGCCGCAGGACCTCCCGCTCTCCCAGGGGCAGGGCGGAGAGGTCGGCGGCAGCGGCGCTTCTGGTAGGAACAACGGCGTGGTGGTCCGTGACTTTCCCGCTGTTGCAGACCTGGGAGGCCAGCACCTCCCCCGGCGCGTCCAGACCGCAGACAACAGCGGCGGCGGAGACCAGAGCGGGGACGGTGTTCTCCATATCGTCCGTCAGATACCGGCTGTCCGTCCGGGGATAAGTACACAGCTTCTTCTCATAGAGGGCCTGGAGGTAGTCCAGGGTCTGCTGGGCGGTGTAGCCCAGGGCGCGGTTGGCCTCCCGCTGGAGGGTGGTCAGGTCGTAGAGTGCCGGGGGCTTCTCGGACTTCTCCCGGCGTTCCGCCGTCTGAATAGTGGCAGCGTGGCCTTCACAAGCAGCGGCGAGGGCGGAAGCGTCCTTCTTGACGCTGATCCGCTCCCCCGTGACGGTCATGCCGCCGCAGTCCAGCTCCACCGTGTAGAACGGTTCCGGGGCAAAGGCGGCGATCTCCGCCTCCCGCTGGACAATGAGCGCCAGCGTGGGGGACATCACCCGCCCGATGTTCAGCGTCCGGTTATACAGCACCGAAAACAGGCGGGTGGCGTTGATGCCCACCAGCCAATCGGCCTTCTGGCGGCACAGGGCCGCTTGGTGGAGGCCGTCATAGTCCCTGCCGGGGCGGAGGCTGGCAAAGCCCTCCCGGATGGCCCCGTCCTCCATGCTGGAGATCCACAGCCGCTTCATAGGCTTGGCGCATCCGGCCAGATGGTAGGCGGTGCGGAAAATCAGCTCTCCCTCCCGGCCAGCGTCGCAGGCATTCACCACCTCCGATACATCCTCCCGCCGCAGCAGCGTCCGCAGGAGGTCAAACTGACTGCGCTTGTCCGCCCGGATGGTAAACCGCCAGCTCTCCGGCAGGATAGGCAGGTCCTCCTGCCGCCACTTGGCGTAGTCCGGGTCATATGCAGCAGGCTCGGCCAGCTCCGCCAGATGCCCGACGCACCAGGAAATCAGCCAGCAGCCGCCCTCCATATAGCCGTCCTTCCGGCCAGTTACACCCAGCGCGGCAGCAATGCTCTGTCCTACGGATGGTTTCTCTGCGACAACTAATCGGTACAAAATGTTCACTCCTTCCATAATAATAAGGGGCCGGATTTACCGGCCCCTCTCACATCATTGTTCCAAAAAACAAACGCAGCCTGCCTCATCGCAGACTGCGCTTGCCCTATCCTCTTAAAACTCGCTGGGAGAATATCGAAT
>CAJTZK010000047.1 GCA_910583785.1 uncultured Oscillibacter sp. | reverse complement strand
GGATAGACCGCATAGGAGGGCGTGAAATATTCGTCCCGTTTGCTGTCTTTCCAGATGGCAAATCTGCAAGTTTCACTTTGGCAGAAAAATCCCTTTTGCGATTCTGTAACCTCACCGCCGCACCGGGGGCATCTGCCTACTGCTTCGCGGGGCGGGGAGAACAGGTACTCGGTCCCCTTAACCACCTGATAGGTTGCCGCCAGCTCCCGCAGCATGGTATAAATCCCGGACAGAAACTCCTCCGGGGAAAGCTCGCCGCGCTCAATCTCGCCCAGCCGGTACTCCCACTCGGCGGTGAGCAGCGGGGATTGCAGCTGCTCCGGCAGAACGGTAATGAGGGAACGCGCGTCGCGGGAGGGCATCAGCTGGACCGTCTTTTTGCTCTTTTTCCGTTCCAGAAAACCGGTGGAGGCCAGCTTTTCCAGAATCCCGGCGCGGGTGGCGGGCGTACCCAATCCCTTGCGCTCGGCAGTATCCGGCATATCTTCTTTACCGGCGTTCTCCATAGCCGACAGCAGAGTATCTTCGGTGAAATGTTTTGGCGGGCTGGTTTTCCCCTCCTTGACGGAGGCATTGGAAACGGACAAAGATTGTCCCTGGGAGAGTTCCGGCAGCGTCTTTTCCTCTGGTCTTTCCTCCGGCTCCGGGGCGTTTTTCAGACCGGCGTGATAAGCGGCATCCAGCCTGCGCCAGCCGGGGCGCTGAATGGTTTTCCCTTTTGCGGCAAACTCCTGACCGGCGCAGACCAGCGTGGCGGCGGTTTCCTCGTAGAGATGGGGTTCCGCCACCGCGCACAGCAGCCTTGCGGCCACCAGCTCCAACACCACTTTTTCCCCCACAGGGAGGGCGGACACATCCGCATCCCGAAGATTGCGGGTGGGGATCACCGCATGGTGGTCGGTCACTTTCTTATCGTTGATGACCGCCTCCGGGTTGCAGGTAATGCCGATCCCCTTTCGGAACGGCATCGCGTTGGCGGTGAGGTTGACCAGCACCGGCAGGCCCTCCGCCATATCCGAGGTCAGATACCGGCTGTCCGTCCGGGGATAAGTACACAGCTTTTTCTCATAGAGGTTTTGCAGATAGTCCAGCGTTTGCTGGGCGGTAAACCCCAGCAGGCGGTTGGCGTCCCGCTGTAAGGTGGTCAGGTCATAAAGGGCGGGCGGCTTTTCGGACTTCTCTTTCCGCTGCGCCTGCTTCACCACCGCAGAACCGCCCCGGCAGGCGGTTTGCAGCTCTTTCGCGGCGGTTTTGTCTTTCATCCGCGCCCCCACAGCGGTAAATCCGGGCAGTTCCAGCGCCACCGTATAGAACGGCTCCGGCTGGAAGGCTTCAATCTCTGCTTCCCGCTGGACGATAAGGGCCAGTGTCGGGGACATAACCCGCCCGATGTTGAGGGTCCGGCGGTACAGCACTGAAAACAGCCGGGTGGCGTTGATGCCCACCAGCCAGTCAGCCTTGGCGCGGCAGAGCGCCGCCTGATGCAGACCGTCATAGTCCGCGCCGGGGCGGAGGTTTTCAAAGCCCTCCCGGATTGCCGAATCCTCCATGCTGGAAATCCAGAGCCGCTTCATGGGCTTTTTGCAGCCTGCCAGCTCATAGACGTTGCGGAAAATCAGTTCGCCCTCCCGTCCCGCGTCACAGGCGTTTACCACCTCCGTCACATCCGGGGCGCACAGCAGCTTTTTGAGAATATCAAACTGTTTCTTCTTGTCCCGCCCCACGCTCATTTTCCAGTCCGAGGGCAGGATCGGCAGATCGTCATAGCGCCACTTGGCGTATTTAGGGTCATAGCTGTCCGCATCGGCAAGCCCCGCCAGATGCCCC
>CAJTZK010000046.1 GCA_910583785.1 uncultured Oscillibacter sp. | reverse complement strand
CCGCTGCCCCAGTAGCGGCGCTTGCCCCGCTTGGGTTTGAAGTCTGTCAAGGTGCGGCTGGCTACCGCTTGGGGATTCTCTGCGGAAATCTCTACTTTACCAATACCTCGGTCGATTTTAGCGGCGGCCTGCTTCTGCATATCATCAGTGACGTGTGCGTAGACATTCAGCGTAGTGGCACTGGAGACGTGCCCGATGATGGTGGACAGGGTCTTCACATCCATCCCATGCTCCAGAGCGTTAGTGGCGAATACATGGCGCAGATCATGGAAGCGAACTTTTTTGCATCCAGCATGCGATAGGATTTTACTAAGCCGGTGGCTGGCAGCGGCTGGGGCCAGCGGAGCGTCCTCCTTTTTGGGCGACGGAAACATCCATTGGGAGGAGACGGTTTTCTTGTACTCCTTTAGCGCCTCGACCACAGGCGGGGGAAGAATCACTGTTCGGATAGATGCCTTGGTCTTTGGCTCCTGGATCAGCAGTTCCTCTTTGGTTCGATAGACCTGCCGCTCAATCCGCAGTTCCCCGGTATTGAAATTCAAATCGTCCCACTGGAGTGCCATCAGCTCCCCCACCCGAAGCCCGGTGGTCAACTCCAGCAGGAACACCTCATAGTATCCCTCGGCCCGGGCCTGGATCAGCAGCTTTTGCAGTTCCTCCCGGCTGAGCAGATGCATCTCCTTCCGTCTGATTGGCGGAGCCTTGCATTCCTCAATTGGATTCTTTACGATCAATCGCTCTGCCACAGCTTTTTCCAACGCCCTGCGGCAGAGACTGTGACAGTTGCGCACCATATTGTCCGAGAGACCACCGCCTCTGGATTCTCTATGCAGTGTACGCCCATCCTTTCTCATCCAGTTGAAGAACTGCTGGAGGTCATTCATCGTTAACTTGTTCAGAGGAACACTGCCTAATTTGGGGCGGATGTAGAGCCGGATAAAGTCCTCATAGGATCGTTGAGAACTGGGGCGAAGCATTGGCTTGCTGTAGTTTTCATACCAGAATTCTACCCACTCGCCGAAGGGCATATCTGCTTTGATCTTGACAGCGGTTGCGGGAGCCACGGACTCTTTCAGTGATTCCAGTTTCGCCACGCACTCCGTCTTGGTCTTGGCCAGCACATTTTTTGTCTTGGGCAGGCCCTTATCATCGTAGCTAATGACTACCCGGCCCTCCCAGCGCCCATCCTTTCTCAGTCGGATGGTTCCTTCGCCGCTTTTGCGTTTTCTTCCCATGGTCTCAACTCCTCGCCGAAAATGTCTGTCAGAAAATCTCCCACCACTTCCGAGGCTCGTTTCTGCATATCGCCGGTGGTATGAGTGTAGGTGTCCAGCGTGAACGCCGCCCTGGTGTGGCCCAGGATGCCGGACAGGGTTTTCACGTCCACGCCCGACGCCAGAGCGTGAGTCGCGAAGGTGTGACGCAGGTCGTGGAAGCGAATGTTCGGAAGGCCGGCCTGCTTCAGCAGAACCTTCAGCTGTCGGTATGCGGAGCCAGGATTAGTGGGCTGTTCCGGTTTCAGCGGGTTGGGGAATATCCACTCAGTCAGAGCCGATGCTTTCTTCTTACTGAGCAGAGCTGTTGTACTGGCGGGCAGCACGATTTTCCGAGTGCCGGCGTTAGTCTTGGTATCCCCGGCAGTCAGCCCGCCGCCAGTTTCCCGATAGACGGTGCGGCAGACTTTCAGTGTGCCGGTGACCTCATCGAAGTCTTCCCACTTGAGCCCGCAGATCTCACCCCGGCGCAGGCCAGTGGTCAGCTCAGTGTAGAAGAAGTCACACCAGATTTCATCCTCTGCGATGACCTTCATGAACACATCCAGCTGCTCGTCCGTCAGTATCTG
>CAJTZK010000045.1 GCA_910583785.1 uncultured Oscillibacter sp. | reverse complement strand
GGATGTCCGCCAGTGGGCCCGGAGGCCCTATGTGCCCTCGGATGGAAAACGAAACCGCCACTTCGCCGTGAACGCATTCTCCCCGCTGCTGGAAGCGTTCATCCGCCAGACGTGGGAGGCTTACCAAGCCCTTGGCCTGTTTGGCCCGGAACATTGCGCCGGTAATCCGTTCAAGCTGGATTATGAGGGGAAGGTGCTGGTGCTGAGTCCCGACGCGCTTCGGGAGAGCTGCTGGAGCCCCCATGACCAGTTGTGGCTGGCGACCGGAGGTGCGGGATGCTCTCCCTCCAAGCTGGGCACCACTATATTCGCGGTCTGCCTGAGTGACGGTGAAAAAACCCGTCTGGCCCGCGGCGATTTTGCTGGCGTGCTGGATGAGCAGTATCTGCCCGACTGGGCGGCGGAGAAGCTGGCGGAGATTCAGAACTCCCAGCAACAACAGCCGGAGGCTTCCTCCGGCGGAATGGAGCTGACGTGATGAATCTTTCTTTTTACACCATCGACGACCTGCGCCTCGGGCCCAACCTCTGGACGGAAACCCGCTTTGACTCCGTCCAGGAGGCCCTGGCTCACTATCAAAGCCTGCCTCCCAATGCGGCGAAGGAGCTGGGCCTGATGGACGGGGCGCGAAAGCTGCCCCTGATCCGCCGCGCCGCGATGTTCCCCAGCGAGACGCCCGGCGAGGACGCCCTCGTCACCGACCGGCTGGCTCAGCCGCCCTGGCGGGCTTCCTCCGAGGTCCTGTCCGCGGCCCGGAAATGCGTCGCCGCCCTGAAGGTCCGCTACTGCCTGGACCGGGACCGGCTGGTCCCCAAGCCCGCGGAACTTCCTGAAGAACTGCGGCAGAGCGGCTTCGGCCCGCCCGCCGTCCGCCGGGCCTACATCGCCACCGCCGGATGGCTCACACCCGCCGAACTGAAGCGCCGTTTCCCCGAGGAACGCGGCGCTTCTTCTTTTCCCCTGGTCCTGAAATACCTGGCGGACGTCCATCTGGACGACGGGCCCAGGACCATGGAGCTCACCCATTGGGATCTGCGGCGCTTGGAGTCCCGCGTCGGGACCTTCGCCGCTTCCAAATAAACATTGAAGGAGAAATCACTATGGCAAAGAAAACCGCGCCCACCCCCGCGCCCGCCCCTGAGCGGGAACCCAGCCCCATGGAGATCGAGGTGAAAATCCATTCCATCCACACCAGCGGCTCGACCCTGGCCAACGCCTCGGTAACGCTTGGCGGCTGCTTCGCCGTCCGGGGAGTCAAGGTCATGAACAGCGAAAAGGGGGCGTTCGTCTCCATGCCCGGCTATCGGTTCTCCGATGGCTACAAGGACGTCTGCTTCCCCTGCACGCCGGAGTTCCACAAGCGCTTTCAGCAGACGGTGCTGACCGCCTACCGGCAGGAGCTGACCCGGCTCCACGAGCCCCAGACCTATGAGCGGCCCCGCCAGCGAGAGAAGCCCGCGTTCGAGGAGCGCGCCGCCCCCGGCCCCCAGGAGGAAGTTCCTCCCGAGCGTCCCGAGGAGGCCCCCGCCGGACCCGAGGAAGAGGGCCACACCCTTGGCGGCATGGCCATGCAGTAGCCCCAGCGCACAAGCCCCGTCGGGGCTGTGAAATATTTTAAAGGAGGAATCCAATCTATGAAACGCGTCTTATCCCTGCTCATGCTGTCGATGATCCTTTCGCTTGTCTGCATCCCCTCCGCCCTGGCGGCAGACGCCTCCGCAGCCTGTTATCCCACTTCCGTTACCCGGAGCGAGGACGGCAGAGAGATCCGGAAGATCTATGACCTCGGCCCCCAGGAGGACCCGGCGGGCATCCCCCGCTCCGATTTTCAGCAGGACGGCGTCCTGTA
>CAJTZK010000044.1 GCA_910583785.1 uncultured Oscillibacter sp. | reverse complement strand
GTCGGGGTTGCTCTTGTATTCCTCTTTCTGCCGTTCGTGGTGCTTGTTGATACGGCCCACCGAGGGCAGCTTCCGTTTTTCTATCCGCATGATTGCGTAATTCGCCATAGCGACCTCCTTTGAGGAAGGATGTAAGAAGTCACATTGTCCCGTAGAAGCGGGCAGCAGCCCCCATCCCTCCGTGCGTGTTTGGAACGGACGTGTTCAAGACCGGGCGGGGTCTGGTACACAACATTTGCGCCCGCAAAAAGATACCGCCATGCTTTGTTCGCTCCCGCTCTCAAAGCATAGCGGTATCTGGCGGTGGCTGTGCTACTCGCCCCGGCTCGCAGCACAACCGCCGCCGCAGGCGCAAGTGTTGTGTAACCCACTACACCTTGCAGGCAAGGTGGTGGGCCAGAGGGCTTCCCTCTGGACTCCCTTCCGTGCGGCATCACAGACCGTCCCCGTCAGTCAAAGCCCAAAACCACATGGCCCCCTGCTTGACAGAGCAGACGCCCATAAGCTGCTTTGCCTTTTTCGCCGTACTCTCCCCAACGCCCACCGCCCTCAGCTTCTCCATGACCTCCCGCTGGGGCTTCGGCCCGTCCGAGAGAAGCTGACTTATTACCTCCTTGGCCTGCCGCATTTGCACATCTGGTCTGCCGAGATTGGCGAACACGTTGCCCAGCACTTCATCCGCTGTCCTGGCGGTTTCCTCAAGCCACTGGACAGCGCCCCCATCCACTGAAAAGACGATGGCGCTGCCGGTGGGCCCCACGTTGCATTTCACCTGGGCTAAGATACGCTCGTCCGGGTGTTCCCGGTCTGTCCGGGCCACCAGCAGGACGCTCCGGGCAGCGCCCACGATGTCCACGGAGCCGACGGCCCGGTTGATGGCCTTCTGCCCGATCGCCTTATTCATGTGGTGGACGATGAGGACGGCGCACCGCTGTTCCCTGGCAATCTCGATGAGAGGGCGGAACTGCCGCCGCACCTCGTTGGCGGCGTTGATACCTGTTTCCTCCCCGATGTAAGCGGAGAGGGGGTCGAGGACGACAAGCCTTGCGCCCGTCTGCCTGACGGCTTGTATCAGCCGTTCATCGGAAAAGGAGAGATACCGCTCCTTCTCGCTGATGAACAGCAGGCGCTCCGGGTCGCCTCCGGCGCTGATGAACCGGGGAACGATGGTATCATCGGCGTCGTCCTCGCTGGATTGGTAGATGATGTTGATGGGGGGCTGGCCTGTGCCGTCCGTAAAGGGCATGGGCTGGCCCCGGCTCAACATGGCGGCGAGATTGAGGACAAAGGTGCTTTTGCCGTCCCCGGCGTCCCCCTGCACCACCGTGATCTTGCCAAAGGGGATGTAGGGATACCACAGCCATTCGATCTCCCGTACCTTGACCTCGCTGGCCTTTGTGATTTCGATTTCTGTCATGTGACCGCTCCTTCCATTGGTTTGATTATGGCAAAAAAATAGGGCTGGGAGTTACCCGGCCCTATGTACGCAGCGATATAATGTGACTTCTTACATCCTTCCTTTGTCGCCAAAAGTATGTTGAAATTTTTGGAGGGTGCTGGTATAATGACGATGGTAAAACTAACCGATAAATCGCAGTTTATTTTATGGAGGTATCTATCTAAATGAACCTACTTTATGAAAAATATAAAAACTTGAAGATAGATGGTAGCTGGATTGGTTTAGAGGCTGGAGCGCAAACACCGTATTTTTGTACTCCCATTGGAGCGGAAATCATTGGCTGGGATAATGGCATACACTACTGCTTTATTAAGGACTTTGGAGATATGGTGTTCTGCGTCAACCCAGAAACTTGCTGCGATTACAATGTCTATCCGATTGCCCGTAATTTTTGCGATTTCTTGGGACTGATACTCGCCACTGGTAACACAA
>CAJTZK010000043.1 GCA_910583785.1 uncultured Oscillibacter sp. | reverse complement strand
GCCTTGCGCTATGCGGGCGTTTTTCTATCCAGGCGGTGCTTCTGGACACCGTGTCCAGAGGCCCGCTGCCGCTCCCCGCCCCTCCATTTCGATCTGTCCCTTCCCGCCCCGTATCGAAATGGAGGTTACTTATGACGACCATCAAATTGAATAACTACTACCCCCACCTGACTGAGTGTATCACCATGGAGGTGTCGGAGGAGATCGCCGTGACCCTCTCCATTGGGGGCCGTATGTGCGACAGCTACAAGCGGCGCAAGCGGGAGCATGACGAGTGCTCCCTGGACGGGACCCCCGGCTTTGAGGCCGACGTGACCTATCCCCCGTTGACCCCGGAGGAGATCATGGAGCAGGCCGAGGACCAAGCCGCCCTCTATGCCGCCCTTGATCGTCTCCCGCCCGTCCAGGCCCGGCGCGTCTATGCCCGTTTCATCCTGGGGCGGAGCGTGGGCCAGATTGCCAAGGCCGAGGGCGTGGAGGAGCGCAATATCCGGGAGACAATCAATAAGGGCCTGCGGGCTTTGAAAAAATATTTGGATTTTTCTTTCTAAGGTACATCCGAAAACGCCAAAAACCCGCCTGATAGGTGAGGAGGGACAAGCCTCCCGCCGACAACTGAATACACAGTATTCCAGGCACAAAACCCGTGTGAATAGCGACAAAAGGCGCGCCGCCAGGATGGGAGCTCCAAGGAGGTGAAAGTGGAGCGGACCGAGCGATCAACGCGAACCTTTGACCCGGCTTTGGCAGGCCGGGCGCGACGACAGCGCGGGGGATAATGAAACTTGCTCACGCCCTCCCACGGACTTGCGGGGGAGCTCTGCGGTATGTGCCAGTCCTCTCCACGGGGCAGCGGTATTGCGGAGCTATGACAGCCGGAGCCACCGGCGGCCTGGAATATTCCCGACGCTGGGGGTGCGTGGCGAATACAGCGTACAATAAAACCAAGGAGCCGCCCGCCTGGGGCTTGCCTGTCTTGCGACAGCCCAAACTTTCCCAGGCGCGGCGGCCCCATTCGTGGATCGAAATGGAATACCCTGCTGGCGTCTGGACACCGTGTCCAGATGTGGAGCAAGGTTGAAAGGCAGCACTTCCGGGTGCTGCCTTTCTGCGTTTCCCCACAAGACAGCGGGAGCGAGAGGCAATCAACATCATTCTGGAGAGGAGGTCGCTATGGCCGATACTGCCACGAACGAGGAATACACCTATCAGGTGGACAAAATCAAGTTTATCGTTACGCCCGTTTATAAGGAGGAGGGTGAGACGATGGGGGATATTCTCTTAAAGCTGATGCTGGCCGAGCTGGACCCGGCCTGACAATTTCCGAGACATCCTTAACATGGGCGGCCAAATGAGGTATAATATAGGTAGGATAAAACCTCTTGTTTGGCGGCTGGAAAGGAGGAAATTATGAAGCTGTCAAGCAAGAACAACGAGTTAGGAACGGCCGCCCTATACTGCCGTTTGAGCCGGGACGATAACATGGATACCGAGTCCAACAGTATCAGCAATCAAAAGAAAATTCTCCAAAAGGCCGCAAAGGAAAAAGGCTATACGGACACCTTGTTTTTCGTGGACGACGGGATTACGGGCACGACCATGAAGCGGCCCGGCTTCCAGAAGATGATCCAGGCCATAGAGAACGGGTACATTTCGGCGGTGTTCGTAAAGGACCTTTCCAGGCTGGGCCGGAATTATATCGAGGTTGGCCGTCTGACAGAAGAATTTTTCCCGGCCCACGATGTCCGGCTGGTGGCTGTCTCCGACGGAGTGGACAGCGACGAGGGCGAGAACGAGTTTACCCCGTTCAAAAATATCATGAACGAATACTACGCCCGCGATATTTCCAAGAAGCGCCGGATCGTGAACAAAATGAAAGGCAATTCCGGCGTACCGCTGTCCCCGCCCCCCTATGGCTACATCAAGAACCCGGAGGACCCCCGCTTTTGGGTGATCGACCCGGAGGCCGCCCCTGTGGTAAAGCAGATATTCAGTCTGTGCCTTGCCGGGAACGGCCCCACCAAGATTGCCCGGATGCTGACCGAGCAGAACATCCCCACGCCGGGGACGATGGAGTACCGGCGCACCGGCAGCACCCGCCGCTACTACCCGGACTACCCCTGCAAGTGGTCGAGCAACACCGTGGCGCACATTCTGGAACGGCGGGAGTACCTGGGGCATACCGTCAACTTCAAGACGGAGAAGGTGTCCTACAAGGTCAAGATCG
>CAJTZK010000042.1 GCA_910583785.1 uncultured Oscillibacter sp. | reverse complement strand
AAAATTCCAGAGTCGGCTCATCAAAGGCCGTCCCTTCCTCCACACCGTATCGCTTGGAGAAGGAACCCGCCGACAAATTTCGCACAATGACCTCCAGCGGCACAATGGAGACCCGCTTCACCAACGTTTCCCGAGGGCCCAGCTCCCGGACAAAGTGAGTGGGGACCCCCTGTCTTTCCAGCCGCGCCATCAGCAGATTGCTCATTTGGTTATTGATGACTCCCTTTCCCTGGATGGTCCCCTTTTTCGCTCCGTTGAACGCAGTGGCGTCGTCTTTATAGGACACGATGAGCAGTTCGGGATCTTGGGTCGCATAGACCCTTTTTGCCTTTCCCTCATAAAGTAATGTCTGCTTTTCCATTCCCTTTCCTCCATGTATCTCAAATTTCTGAATCGGCCTTGCGTTTCCGCTCCATCGACGCTGCCACGAACTCCCGAAACAGCGGGTGGGCCCGGTTGGGCCGGGACTTCAGCTCCGGGTGGAACTGCCCCGCCGCGAACCAGGGGTGGCCGGGCAGCTCCACCATCTCCACCAGCCGCCCGTCCGGGGACAGGCCGGACAGGGACAGCCCCGCCTGTTCCAGCCGCTCCCGGTAGTCGTTGTTGAATTCGTAGCGGTGGCGGTGGCGCTCGCTGATCTCCTGCGCACCGTAGACAGCCGCCGCCAGGGACCCCGGCTCCAGCCGGCAGGGATAGCTTCCCAGCCGCATGGTGCCCCCCTTGGCCGTCACCCCCACCTGGTCGGGCATGAGGTCGATGACGGGGTGGGGCGTTTGGGAATCCAGCTCGGCGGAGTGGGCGCCCGCCAGGCCGCACACGTTCCGGGCGAACTCCACCACCGCCAGCTGCATCCCCAGGCAGATACCCAGGAAGGGCACCCCGTTCTCCCGGGCGAAGCGGATGGCCTCGATCTTGCCCTCGATGCCCCGTTTTCCAAAGCCGCCGGGCACCAAAATGCCCTGCACGCCCGCCAGCAGTCGGTCTGCCGTATTCGCCGTGACCTCCTCGGAATTGACCCAGCGGATGTTCACCGAGACGCCGTTTTCGATGCCGCCGTGGGTCAACGCCTCCGCTACCGACAGATATGCGTCGTGCAGCCCCACGTACTTGCCCACCAGGGCGATGGTGACGGCTCCCGCGGGATGCTTGGCCCGATGGACCATGGTGGCCCACTCGGTAAGATCCGGCGCGTGGCAGATCAGCCCCAGCCGCCGCACCACCACGTCCGCCAGCCCCTCCCGCTCCAGCATCAGGGGCACCTCGTAGAGGATGCCCGCCGTCAGGTTGGGGACGGCGTGGTCTGCCGGGATATTGCAGAACAGGGAAATCTTGTTCAAAATGTCCCGGGGGATGGGGAAATCGCTGCGGCACATAATCACGTCGGGCTGGATGCCCAGGCTGAGCAGCTCCTTGGCGGAGTGCTGGGTGGGCTTGGACTTCAGCTCCCCGGAGCCGGGGATGGACACGATGAGGGACACATGGATGAACATCACGTTGTTCCGGCCCCGCTCGGCGGCCACCTGCCGGATGGCCTCCAGGAAGGGCTGGCTCTCGATGTCGCCCACGGTGCCGCCGATCTCCACAATGGCCGCGTCCACATCCGTCCCCTCCAGCGCGTAGATGTGTCGCTTGATCTCGTCGGTGATATGGGGGATGATCTGCACCGTGCCCCCTAAATAGTCCCCCTCCCGCTCCCGGTTGAGGACGTTCCAGTAGACCCGCCCGGCGGACACCGAGGAGTTCACGGTGAGGTTTTCGTCTATAAACCGCTCGTAGTGGCCCAAATCCAGGTCGGTCTCCGCCCCGTCGTCGGTGACGAACACCTCCCCGTGCTGGTAGGGGGACATGGTGCCCGGGTCCACGTTGAGGTAGGGGTCCAGCTTCTGCACCCGCACCCGCAGCCCCCGCTGCTTCAAAAGCCGGCCTAAAGACGCCGCCGTGATGCCCTTGCCCAGCCCGGACACCACGCCGCCAGTAATGAAAACAAATTTAGTAGACATACCCATATACCCTGCCCTTTCCGCATTTTCCTACGATACAATATAACATCCGTTATGTGGAATGTCAACGGGGGGCCTCCGGCGGCTTACTTTTCTTGAAAGAAAAGTAAGCAAAAGAACTTTTTAACTCGACGCGAACCTGGTGGTTGTTAAAGCCTGTTGCGTAGTAACCATGTGCCTGCGTGTGGGGCATACCTTTTCGGTATGCCCCACAGATTTTCTTTTTTAGGACATAAAAAATCTGTGGTCCTTACCTCGTTTCGAGGTAAGGACCACATGCACAGCACTCCGCTTCGGCGCAAAAGCCACA
>CAJTZK010000041.1 GCA_910583785.1 uncultured Oscillibacter sp. | reverse complement strand
AAGGTACCGGAGGAGCTTCTGGAGCGGGCGGGCATCCCCAAAGGCTCCAAGCTGGACGTCTTCGCCGAGAACGGCAGACTGACCATCAGCGCCGCGGAGGCGCCGGATCTCCGGGACGTGCCGCCCGAGATGCTGGACCTGCTCCGCCAGTCCGGCGTCTGCCTGGATACGCTGGAGGAGCTTATGATTGAGGAGGCTGTCATCTATGGCGTCTGATTTTCCTTACTTGTATCCTTACTCCCGCGCCGAGGCCGTGCGCTGCGGCGAAACACAGAAGCATGAGGACAGTTTTCGTGAAAATGTCAAATGCGCGCGGGACATTGAGAAAGCCCTCCGGGAGCATGGCCACGACGATAGCCCGGCGCTGGACGAGGGCTGTGCGCAGTCCATCTTGGAAGCCTACGGCTTTAAGCGGGTTTGGTTCGTTCTTTCCAACTCCCTGAGCGAAATGGCCCTGCCCCGTGAAATCAGCGAGGATGTCCGCCAGTGGGCCCGGAGGCCCTATGTGCCCTCGGATGGAAAACGAAACCGCCACTTCGCCGTGAACGCATCCTCCCCGCTGCTGGAAGCGTTCATCCGCCAGACGCGGGAGGCTTACCAAGCCCTTGGCCTGTTTGGCCCGGAACATTGCGCCGGTAATCCGTTCAAGCTGGATTATGAGGGAAAGGTGCTGGTGCTGAGTCCCGACGCGCTTCGGGAGAGCTGCTGGAGCCCCCATGACCAGTTGTGGCTGGCAGCCGGAGGTGCGGGATGCTCTCCCTCCAAACTGGGCACCACTATATTCGCGGTCTGCCTGAGTGACGGTGAAAAAAACCGTCTGACCCGCGGCGATTTTGCAGGCGTGCTGGATGAGCAGTATCTGCCCGACTGGGCGGCAGAGAAGCTGGCGGAGATTCAGAATTCCCAGCAGCAACAGCCGGAGGCTTCCTCCGGCGGAATGGAGATGACGTGATGAATCTTTCTTTTTACACCATCGACGATCTGCGCCTCGGGCCCAACCTCTGGACGGAAACCCGCTTTGACGCCGTCCAAGACGTCCTTACCCACTACCGGAACCTTCCCGGCGATACGGTGAAGGAGCTTGGACTGATGAATGGGGCGCGGAAGCTGCCCCTCATTCGCCGGGTGGGTCTGTCCCCCGGCGGACAGGACCTTGAAGACGTCCTTGTTACGGACTGCCTGGCCCAGCCCCCCTGGCAGGGGGCCTCGGAGGTGCTGGCGGCGGCACGGAAATGTGTCTCCGCCTTGAAGGTCCGCTACTGCCTGGACCATGACCGGCTTGTCCCCAAGCCCGCGGAGCTGCCGGAGGAACTGCGGCAGGGCGGCTTCGGGCCGCCGGTTGTCCGCCGGGCCTATATCGCCGCCACAGGCTGGCTTTCCCCCACCGAACTGAAGCGTCGCTTCCCCGAGGAATGCGGCGCTTTTTCATACCCTCTGGTCCTAAAATACCTGACGGACGTCCACCTGGACGACGGGCCCAGGACCATGGAGCTTACCCACTGGGACCTGCGGCGCTTGGAGTCCCGCGCTGGGACCTTCACCGCCTCCAAATAAAAACATGAGGAGAAATTGATTATGGCTAAAAAAGCAGCTTCCAAAACCGCTCCCGCTCCTGCACCCGCACAAGAACCCGCTGCCCTGGAGCTGGATGTGAAAATCCACTCTATCAATACCAGCGGCAACGTTCTGGCATACGCCTCCGTCACCCTGGGCGGCTGCTTTGCTGTTCGGGGACTTCGGATCGTAGACAGCACGAAAGGTCCCTTCGTCTCCATGCCCGGCTACAAAGCCAAGGATGGCTACCGGGATATCTGCTTCCCCTGCACGAAGGAGTTCCGTCAGCAGTTTCAGGATGCGGTGCTGTACGCCTACCATCAGGAGCTGACTCAGATTCACGAGTCCAGAAGCTGTGATCGGCCCCGCCAGAGAGAGTCCTCCGGCTTCGAGGAGCGGGCCGCGCCCGGCCCCGCTGAGGCCCTGGAGGAGGCGCCTCCCGACGGTTTTGAGGAAGAGGGCCCGTCCTATGGCGGCATGGCCATGCAGTAGACACCGCTCACAAGCTCCGGATGGGGCTGTGAAATATAGTTAAGGAGGAATCCAACCCATGAAACGCTTTTTTACCCTGCTTATGACCTTGACGATCCTGTCGCTGGCCTGCATCCCCTCCGCCCTGGCGGCGGACGCCTCCGCAGCCTGTTATCCCACTTCCGTTACCCGGAGCGAGGACGGCAGAGAGATCCGCAAGATCTATGACCTCGGCCCCCAGGAGGACCCGGCGGGCATCCCCCGCTCCGATTTTCAGCAGGACGGCGTCCTGTA
>CAJTZK010000040.1 GCA_910583785.1 uncultured Oscillibacter sp. | reverse complement strand
GGTTCCGGGGCGGCGGGTTCGCCAGAGGACTCCGCCAGGGCCATCAGGTCGGCCACGGTCACGGCGTTCAGGAAGTAGACATTTTCCGTTTCCCGCTGGCGGTCAATCACCAGGTAGAACACCGCCTCCTCCGCCGTGGTAATGGTGAAAAATTCCTTGCCGTCCTGGTCGGTGGCATTGTCAACCATCGTCCCCTGCCCGTCCGGGGTGAACGGGTTGGGCTCGGGTTCCGGCTCCGGCGCAGGCGTGGGCTCCACGGGGTCAAGCCCCTCCCACTCCGGGCCGCCCGTACCGTCCTCCCATTCCTCGCCGCCCCCGGCGTAGGCCGTGGTGGTGATGCCGCACAGCAAAAAAGCGGCGCACAGAGCCGCCGCCACTACACGATATTTCTTTCTTTTCATTCTGCGTCCTCCTTTTCCGGCCCGGCGGACTTCGGGACATTTTGTCCCAAAGCGTCCCCGGCCTTGATGCGCTGGAGCACCAGCGGGAGCTCCTCAAGGGAAATGCTCATGCCCCGCACGATGTCCACGATTTCCTCGTTCTCGGCCTCCTTGTGTTTCTGTTCCAGCTCTTTCAGCCGGGCCTGCTGGTCGCTGATTTTGGCCTTGACCTTTTCCATCTCGGCCATGATTTTTGCGCTCTTGCTTATCGCCATTGAAAACCTCCTTTTCATGGTAAACGCCCGTAGGCGTAGAAGTGAGCCTGCCAGTAGCTGCTGTTTAAGTTGGCGTATTGTATGGGGTCGCCACAGTGCAGCATCATCCCGTCCCCCACATAGATGCCACAGTGGGAGACTCCCGGGGTGTCATAGGTTCCCTTGAAAAAAACCAAATCTCCGGGGCGGGGGGAGCTGGTGCGGGTGCAGATGTTGTAGAGCCCCTGGGCCCCCAGCCGCCCCACGTTCCAGCCGGAATGATTGACTACCCACGAAACAAAGCCGGAGCAGTCAAAGGACGTGGCCGGGGAGCTCCCGCCCCATACATAGGGATAGCCCAAAAATTTCTCGGCCTCGGAGAGCATCGCCGCGAATGTTTCATCGTCCAGATATTCCCCCGGCACTTCGTAGCCTTCCGGCGGGCTGGTGTATTTCCCCACATAGGACGAGCCGGGAAAGAGGTCGGGGCGGTTCCCCAGCGTAGCCATGTAGAGGGAATACCGGGAAACCTTGTCCTCCCCCATGATGTAGATAGGGAGATGGGAAAGGTTGAAGTTATCCAGTGTCACAGTACAGATGTAGTAATCGTAATACACCCGGTAGCTGTCGGTGTGGGTATTGCCGTCCTCGTCCGTCCATGTATCCGTTTCGATGTAGTACCGCCGCTCCTTTACCACGTTTTCTGTCAGCGTGTACTGGCGGTCAAAGAGCATCCGCAACGTAGGCTGGACATCCGCCAGCGTCCACTCGCCCTCATGCCATGCGCTCAATAAGGAAATCAGCACATAGGGGTCGTGCTCAATAGCGTCCAAATCAAAATGGTACTCGTCATAGTCGTGTGTGCTTTCGTAGGTATCGAGATAATGCTGGAGCTCCGCCTCCAGCGAACAATAAGCGGCCTCGGCCCCCAGCATATCCCCATCCTGGGCGGGGTAGGTGCTGGCGGCCACCGCCCCCACTGTCCCATTCCCCACCGATACCAGGGAGGACATACACGACTGCATCACCACCAGGAGCAGGACACAGGCCGCCAGCAGCAGCGCCCCCACAGGATGCCGCCGCACCGCGCCCACCGCCTTTTCCGCCAGCTTCTCCGAAGTGACGGCGGTTTTTTCGGCGGCCCTGGCCCCCTGCTTGGCGGCCTCCCGCGCTTGTTTCCGATACTGCCGTTTCAGCTTTTCCCTGTGCCACAGCCGGGCGGCGGCGCTCTTGAACGCCTCCGGCTGTTCCTGGGCCAGCTTCCGGGCCTGATAATCCGCCTGGGCCTTGATATATTGGGACTCGGCGCGGGCGGCGGCCCTGGCCGGGCGGGTTCGGACGCGCTTTTGGGCAAAACGCACCATTTTCCCGCCCACTACCTCGCCCGCCAGCTCGGAGCGGTGAGCGCCCTCGGTTCCCACATTCTCATGCTCCACCTCGTAGAGCTTGCCATGCACAAAGCCGTGTACCCCATGCCCGGCGGCCCCGCCCACCCGCCGGAGGGGGCCGCGCTTCTTGGGGGGCTTCTGGTTCGCCAGACGGTTCCGGGCCGTTTCCAGCTTGTCCCACCGCTTTTCCATCTGGAGCTTGGCCTTGGCGGTACGCTCCTGCTGGCTTTCCATGCGGAATTTGGATTTTTCCTGCTTCTGGCCACCCTGGCCAGAAGTGGCCCCGCCGGGGTTACTCGCCCTTTCGTTCATTGGCCTTGTCCTCCGGCT
>CAJTZK010000039.1 GCA_910583785.1 uncultured Oscillibacter sp. | reverse complement strand
GTCGGAAGGAGGGCAAAAACCGAATGGAAGGGAATTATTTACCACGGGCAGAACATGAAGAATTTGCTCGGCGCATGGTAGCCGAAAACAAACGCCTGGAAGATGAAAACAACAGGCAGAACAAGCGAATTGAACAGCTGGAAGACACGGTGAACCGGATCGTTGTCCAGCAGCTTACAACCCTGACAACAACGATTGAAAGGTTGGATTTGAGCGTGCAAAACACGCTGAAAGAGCAATCGGAAATCAGCGAACGGGTAAAGAAGCTGGAAAGCCGGGACGGGGATATGTGGCGCACAGCTGTAAAATACGTTCTTTCCGCCGTGCTGGGCGGCGTGGTTGTCTTCATCATGTCCCGGATCGGCATTTCGTAGGGGGGCGGCGGCAATGGAACTTACGGCCCCTATGACGGCGGCGCTGTGCTTTTTCGGCGGCGTTATGGCGTGCCTGCTGGTTTGTATGGCGCTAAAACTGAAAGCGGCCCAGGCGGGCGGCAGGAAGCAGCAGAAGAAGGACAAGCCGCCCGCCACGGTGGGGAAGCGCATGGGCGCTATGGATAAAATCCTGATCGTGCTGGGCGTATTCCTGCTGTGCTTCATCGTGGCAATGGTGGTTATCTTCATCAAAAAGGACAGCATACCGGACACGCTGGTACAATGCGTTTTCGGCGCGTGCGGCCTGGAAGGTGGGGTAATGGGCTGGATCAAGACCACGAAGGAGCGCCGCCAGGATCGGCGGTGGGCGCGGCAGGATGCACGGGAAGCGGAACGGGCGGCAAAGGAAATGGAGAACTGACAATGGACACAAAAACAAGAACAGAAATTGTGCTGGCCGCGCAAAAAATCATTTTCGGGCAAGAAGGGAATTACGGATCTGTCAACGCGAACGATAACGGGGCCGTAAGTGTGGGCAAGGTGCAATGGCACGCCGGGCGGGCGCTTGACCTTCTGAAAAAGATTTGCGCGGCGGAAAGCAGGGCGGCTTCCATCCTGGGGGCCGCCCTTTACAAAGAAATCACAACAGCGGCGGCGGGCGCATGGAACGCCCGGACGGTGAACGCGGCGGAAAAGGCGGCGATCAGTAAACTTCTGACAACCGATGCCGGGAAGCGTGTGCAAGATGCCCAGGCGGAAGCAGACGTGGGCGCATACGTGGATCACGGCTTGAAAGTGGGCGTGGAAGACCCGGCGGCCCTTGTCTACTTTGCCGATCTGGAAAACCAGGGCGGCGGCGGTGCGTCCGCAAGGGTGGCCGCCGCCGCAAAGAAGCCCGTAACGCTGGACGCGATCCACGCCGCAGCGCTTGCCGATCGCGTTATGGGCAAATACGCAGCCAGAAGGAAAAACGTATACAACGCCGCAAAGAAGCTGGCATGGAAAGGAGCGGGAAGCATGAAAGCGTCCGTGCTTATTCAAAAACTGTGGGATATTGTGCGCAACTTCAAAACCCTTTACGTCATGGGCTGTTTCGGTGCGCCCCTGACCGGGGGCAATGTAACGCGATACTGCCAGAACCACGAATACAACAGGCGGGCGGAGCGCACGCGCATGATCAAGGCGGCGGCGAACAAAAAGCCGCCCGTCTATGGCTTTGACTGCGTGAACCTGATCAAAGGGATTTTGTGGGGGTGGAGCGGGGACGCTTCCAAAACCTACGGCGGCGCAGTCTACAAGGCAAACGGCGTTCCTGATACTGGCGCGGACGGCATGATCCGGCTTTGCAAGGAAGTTTCAACCGATTTTACAAAGATTCTTCCGGGTGAAGCTGTGTGGCTGTCCGGCCATATCGGCGTGTATGTGGGCGGCGGCGTGGTGATCGAGTGTTCCCCGGCGTTCAAAAACTGCGTGCAGGAAACGGCGTGCTTGAACATTGGCCCCATTGCGGGGATGAACGGGCGCAGGTGGACGAAGCACGGGAAGATCCCGTATGTCACCTATGACGTGGCGGCGGACAAGGGCACGCAGGGCGGCCAGGGAGCCGCAGGAACGCCCGGAAAGCCTGGGGGAACCACCAACACGCCCACAGCGCCCGCGCCCGCTGTGGGGGCTGTGGTGGCCTTTACGGGCAGCCTGCATTATGTCAGCGCGAACGCCGCAACCGGGAAGCCCTGCAAGCCGGGAACGGCGAAGGTGATCGGAAAGTTCAACGGAAAACACCCGTACCAGCTGAAAGCGGAGCCGGGCGGCGGTTCGACCGTTTACGGGTGGGTTGACGCGGCGGACGTTGTAACGGGGGCCGCCGCAGCGCTGGCGAAGCTGGCGGCCCTGGGCGTGATCAATTCCCCGGACTACTGGGCCGGGGTTGTCAATTCCGGCAAGGTGAAGTATTTAGAAGTTCTGCTTGAAAAGGCGGCGGCTAAAATCAAAAAGGCTGGGCCGCGTGCCGCGTCCGTGGAAGACGGCGTGGCCGCGCTGGTGCG
>CAJTZK010000038.1 GCA_910583785.1 uncultured Oscillibacter sp. | reverse complement strand
CGTTAGGCGAGGCATTCGAGGCGCAGAACAAAAATGTGACCTTCACCTACAACCCCACCGGCTCCGGCTCTGGCATCCAGGCGGTTTTGGAAGGGCGCTGCGACATCGGCCTCAGCAGCCGCGATCTGAAAGTGGAGGAATCCGCCCAGGGGCTGACCGGGACGGTGCTGGCCTATGACGGTATCGCGGTGATCGTCAACCCTGATAGCCCTATCTCCGACCTTGACGTGGATACCATCGCCAAAATATATACCGGCGAGATCACCAACTGGAAAGACACGGGCGGACACGATGCTGAGATTGTCCTGATTGGCCGGGAAGCCGGCAGCGGAACCAGGGACGGCTTTGAATCCATCACCGGCACAGCAGACAACTGCCAGTACCGCCAGGAGCTGACCTCCACCGGCGATGTGATTACCGCCGTGTCCCAGAACCCGGATGCCATCGGCTACGCCTCCCTCGCCTCCGTCAAGGACACCGTGCGGGCCGTCACAGTAGGCGGCGTAGCACCCACAGAGGATGCGGTGAAGGACGGCAGCTATGTCATTCAGCGGCCCTTTGTCCTGGTCACCAAGACGGACACGCCCCTTTCGGAGCAAGCGCAAAAGTTCTTCGACTTCGCAACCTCCCCTGATGCGGCGGAGCTGATCTCTGGCGCGGGCGCTGTGGCGGCAAATTGACTATGCGCAGTAGAAAGCAACTGCTGGAAACCGCAGTCCACGGGATATTTCTGATGCTGGGATTGGTTACGGTAGGCTGTGTCTTGCTGATTACCGTATATTTGGTGGTCTCCGGCATCCCTGCCATCCGGCAGATCGGGCTTGTGCCCTTTCTACTGGGTGACACCTGGGAATCTACCGCCGCACAGCCCTCATACGGCATCCTCCCGTTCATTCTCACCAGCATTTACGGCACAGCGGGCGCTATCCTGTTCGGTGTCCCGGTAGGATTTTTCGCGGCGGTTTATCTGGCGAAGCTGGCTCCAACCCAAGTAAAATCCATCGTTGAGGCCGCTGTCAGCCTCCTGGCGGGTATTCCATCTGTGGTCTACGGTCTGGTGGGGATGCTGGTGCTTGTGCCGGGTACCCGGGCGCTGTTCCATGTGCCGGACGGGGCCAGCCTGCTGGCGGCAATCATCGTCCTGTCGGTCATGATTCTGCCCTCCATCATCAAAGTATCCATTACCGCGCTGGAGGCAGTACCGAAAGAGTACGAGGACGCATCCCTGGCCCTCGGCGCGACCTCGATAGAAACCTATTTTCGGGTATCCGTCCCTGCGGCGCGAAGCGGCATCGCGGCGGCGGTGGTGCTGGGAGTAGGCCGGGCCATCGGGGAGGCTATGGCGGTGATGATGGTATCCGGCAACGCGGCAAATATGCCCTCACTGTTTGAAAGCGTCCGATTTCTTACCACGGCGGTATCCAGCGAAATGTCCTATTCCAGCGGCCTACAGAGGCAGGCGCTGTTCTCCATCGCCCTGGTGCTGTTTCTGTTCATCATGCTGATCAACGCCGTGTTGAATTTCTTCCTCAAGGGGCAAAAGGAGGGCTGATTATGCTGGACAGACCAATCTCCCCATCCCGGAGGGCCTATATCGGTGTAATGGGGCTGCTGTGCGCCCTGTCGGTGCTGCTGGTGTGCGCTCTGGCGTTGTTCCTCATAGGCTATGTGCTGGCTGCGGGCCTCCCCAACCTGTCCTGGGAGCTGCTGACCACCAAACCCAGCTACCTGTCGGACACCATCGGTATCCTGCCGGACATTTTGAACACCATCTACATCATCCTTGCCGCCCTGCTGATCGTCCTGCCTTTGGGGGCAGGGGCGGCGGTCTATCTGACCGAGTACGCCGCAAATAAGCGTCTGGTGTCTGTCATCGAGTACGCGGCGGAAACCCTCTCCGGCATCCCGTCCATCATCTACGGCCTTGTGGGGATGCTGGTGTTTACCGGCGTGTTGGGAACCTCTCTGCTGGCGGGTGCGCTGACGCTGGTTATCATGAACCTGCCCACCATCATGCGAACGACCCAGGAGAGCCTGAGAACTGTGCCCCAGAGCTACCGCGAGGGGGCCTTTGGCCTGGGGGCCGGAAAGTGGCGGGTCATCCGCACCGTGGTACTACCTGGGTGCGCGGACGGCATCATCACCGGCTGTATCCTGTCGGTGGGGCGCATTTTGGGGGAATCGGCGGCGCTGCTGTTCACAGCGGGCTTTGCCCATGCGCTGAACGGCTTTTTTACCGGCCTGACCAGTCCGGGGGCCACCCTCACCGTGGCGCTGTATGTCTACGCGAAGGAGCAGGGGGAGTTCGGTGTGGCTTTTGCCATTGCCGCGATTCTGATGCTCCTGACACTGGCGGTCAATCTGACCGCCGCCCTGGCGGGCCGCTGCTTCAAGAAAAGGAGGGCGTTATGAATCACGCGATCACCGCAAAAAATCTATGCCTGTGGTATGGCAGTACCCAGGCGTTGAAAAATATCAATATCCAAATCCCAG
>CAJTZK010000037.1:1649-2500 GCA_910583785.1 uncultured Oscillibacter sp. | reverse complement strand
GTACCTGGACGCATACCTCAAGTGGTTCGACAAAGGCCAGGAAAAGCACGTTACGCAAAAATTCCTCACTGGCAAGACCCTGGGAGAGAATGGGAGCGACCTGGACCGGATGTTCCTCGTTTCCTCCGCCATCACGAAGGCATTCCACGGCGACAGCGCCACTCACGCCCGGTACATGAAAATTGGCGGCGTGGAGGAAGATGCCGACGGCTCTGTGGTATATCTAAGTCAGCAGGAAAAAAAGGTCATTATTGAGGCTCTGGTGGAGCAGCGGGAGCGGCAGGAGCAGGCCATGGGCCAGACCGAGCAGCTCCTGCGCCGCATGACCGGGAGCATTACGGAGTACGTCAATACGGTAGGGATGCGTCCCTTGCGGATGAGTGACTTTGACAAAGCGGTGCTTGCAATCCAGGACGGAGAACTGGAAGCCTTCAAGAAATACGCCGCCAAGGTCCCGTACCAGCAGGAGGAAACCCTGCTGGTGGAGGCGGCTGGACGTCCGGGGGCCGTGGGCCGGAAAATGACGGAGCTGCTGATGCAGGACCGATGCAATATCGACTATGCGGCGTACTGTAACGCTTGTAAAAGAGCCATCAACATCAATGACCCGGAAAAGGTAATTTTCCTGATGGTGCGGGCACAGGCCAGCGTGCCGCAGCTGGAACCGTCTTTCTTTGGTGAGATGGCCTCCTACGCCTACTTGGACCACCGCTTCATTGCCAGGGAGATCATCAGGCGGTGCGGTGAGGAGCAGATCGCCGCCGCCCCACCCCGCCTCTTGGAACAGTTCGCCGCGGACCAAGACTTTCGCACACTATCCGCGCTGGTGGAGAAAGGAATCTCCGGAGGCG
>CAJTZK010000037.1:0-1579 GCA_910583785.1 uncultured Oscillibacter sp. | reverse complement strand
GAAAAAGCGGATGTGGGTGGAAGCCGACGACTACAACGCACTCCACGCCTGCGTCCAGAACGATGCCGTTGATGTGTGCAAGCTGCTGCTGGAGGGCGGCGTGGACTTCGATGTCTACCAGCAGTGGGCGAAGAACCACCCTTGCGGCGGTCATGAGGAAACCGTCCGAGCCCTGGCGGACCACTGGGTAGAGCTGCAAGCGGCCCAGGAACAGGGAGAACAGGCCCCTTCGCAGACTGGGGGGATGTCTCTTGGCTAACGCCGCGCTCATCGCCAAAGCCGCCGCAACGGTCCTCTCCGACGAGAATACCAGGAAAACCGTGGGCTGGATCATCGTGGCGGTCCTCTCCCCCATCATCCTGCTCATCGCCTTCCTCTGCGCCCTGGTCTCCGGCACCGCCACGCACAATGTCTCAGCCGCTGAGCTGTGCTTTTATGGCGGAGAGCTTCCGGCGGACACGCCGGAGGAATACCGGACCTACATTGAGGACATGCGCGCCAGCTTCGAGCTGCTGGACGGCTTCATTACAACGGCGAATAATAAAACAGAGGAAGAGAAGAGCCTTGACGGCACCAAAGTCAAGGCTTTTTTTTATGCTCTCTACTTCGGGGAGGACTCCCCAAGCCGCAGGGACCACCAGAAGTTCGTGGACTGCTTCGTCACCTACGAGGAGCGGACCCGCATGGTTCCCGTGGAGGGCAGCGACCCGCCCGCCGAGACGGAGGAGATCTATACCGTGACCATCCCCATCGAGGATATGGAAACCGTCTGGCGGAACATCGCCGCGGCCATGGGCGCAGAACCCACCGCCGAGCAAAAGGCCAACGCGGACAGCGTCTACTGCCTGATTCGGTATGGCTACACCGGCGGAGGCGCGGCTGGCGGAGGCGGATTTGACGACGTGCCTTTCATCGGCGCAGATGGCTTCTGTTCTCCTATTGGGCCGAACTGGCGGAACATCATCACCTCGGAGTTCGGCTACCGCAAGGACCCCTTCACCGGAAAAACGAAGGGCCACAGCGGCATGGACCTGGCAGTCCCCACCGGCACGCCCATCCGGGCCGCATTGCCGGGAACCGTCACTATCTCCACCTACAACCAGGGCGGCTACGGGTACTATGTGTGCATCGACCACGGCGGGGGGCTGGTTACACTGTACGGCCACTGCTCCCAGCTGCTGGCGCGGGTGGGCCGGACGGTGGAGGCCGGAGACGTGATTGCCCTGTCCGGCTCCACCGGGCGGTCTACCGGACCGCATCTGCACTTCGAGGTCCGCCTCAACGGCCAGCGGACCAACCCCAGAAGCTATTTGCCATGACAAGGAGAACACACAATGAAGATCAAAGCAAGTTTCAGGTATAACCTGACGACCACCCCAGGAAATGACTGTCGAATCCAAAAGGCCGTAGAGCTGTCCCCTGATGATTTCTTTCAGCTGCAGATCGGCCCCTTGCAGGAGATGCCCTTTATCTCAGAGAACAAAGACTGTATGTTTGAGGATGGCAGCATCAAGCACTGTCTCCTGGCGCTGGAGCAGGGGGGCCTCGACGGCGTCCTGATCCAGTCCACCGGCCCGGA
>CAJTZK010000036.1 GCA_910583785.1 uncultured Oscillibacter sp. | reverse complement strand
GAAAAAAGCCGCCCTTGTCAGGCGGCAGGAACGCTCTGGACACGGTGTCCAGAGGTTATACAAAGGCGTCCGGGTCGTCCAGGTCGTCATAGTTGAAGATGTCCTCGTCCTCGCCTATGCTCGCCTCGTCCGGCACGTCCGCCTCGTACACGGTGTATTGCTCGCGGGGGTCCAGCTTGTCCATACGGCGCTTGATCAGGCGGGACAGGTCAAAGGCATTTTTCTTGTCCGCCTCCGCCGTATAGCGGTAGTTGGGGTGCTGCTTCAAGTCGTACTTGGGGGAGAAAAAGGGCCGCAGCCCCCGGAGCTGTAAAATACATTTATCGCCGGGCATGGTGGTGAGCTCGTCCATGGTCATAAGCTCCCGGCCCAAACGCTGGGTGTTCTGGCTGTAACTCTCGGACTGCCCGCGGGACCGGCTGTCCGTCTGCATGGAGATGGTCTGCTTGCCCAGCCACGCCTCGGAAATCTCCTTGACGGTGGAGTGCTCCCGCCCGCCCAGGAAAACCACGCTGTCCATGTTGCCCATGATCGTCTCGGCGTTGTCCTTGTAAATGGCCTTGCATTGGGACTGGGCCTGATAGAACAGGGTCAGGCTGACCTCGCGGGAGCGGATCACCGCCACCAGCTTCTCCAGGTTCGGGACCTGCCCCGTGTTGGCGGCCTCGTCCCACAGCACCCGGACGTGGTGGGGCAGACGGCCCCCATGCACATTGTCCGCCCTCTCGCACAGGAGGTTGAACATCTGGGAGAACGCCAGGGCCACAATGAAATTGTAGGTGGTGTCCGTGTCGCTGATGATGAAGAAAGCCGCCGTCCGCTTGTCTCCCAGGCGGTCCAGCTCCATTTCGTCGTAGCTCATGATCTCCCGGAGCTGGGGAATGTCAAAGGGGGCCAGCCTTGCCCCGCAGCTAATAAGTATGGAGCGGGCGGTCTTGCCGCTGGCTAATTTGTACTTCTTGTACTGCTTCACGGCGAAGCAATCCGGCTTGCGCTTCTCCAGGCCCTTGAACATATAGTCGATGGCGTTCATAAAGTCCGGGTCGTCCTCCTTGACCTCCATTCCCGAAATCATATCCACCAGCGTGTTCATGTTCCGGTCCTCCTCCGGGCCCTCGAAGATGATATAGGCAATCAGGGCGCAGTATAAAAGCGTCTCCGATTTGGTCCAGAACGGGTCCCCCTCCTTGCCCTCCCCCTTGGTATTGGCTATCAAAGTGTTCACGAATTTCAGAATATCCGCCTCGTTTTTGATATAAGCCAGGGGGTTATAGTGCATAGAGCGGGAAAAATCAATGCTGTTGAAAACCTTGATTTTGTACCCCTTTTTCCGCTGGAGGAAATAGCCCACCTGGGACAGCACCCCGCCCTTGGGGTCCACCACCACATAGGAGGAATGGGCCTGGAGGAGCTGGGGGGTGAGCCAGAACCGGGTCTTGCCGGAGCCGGAGGAGCCGATCACGCAGGCGTTGAGGTTCCGGGCGTTGGCCGGGTTCTTGGGCCGGGTGTTGGTGGTGAGAAATTCCGTCCCGGAGAGAATGACGTTTTTCTCAAACCTGGGATCGACGAAAGGGGCTATATCTTTAGGACCGCCCCAACGCGCCGATCCGTACTCCTCGTCACGGCGGTATTTTTTCGCGTTTTTGGCCTTGACGTAGACGAACAGCCGGATGGCCGCCGCCCCCGCGATCCCTACCAGCCAGTCCGCCGGGACCAGCCCAGGGGCGGGGGAGGCAAAGGCCATATTGATGGTATTCATCATGCCCACCAGCTTCTCCCCGGCGTTGGCCCCAGCCGCCAGACGGTAGGCCGTTCCCAATTTGAGGCAGGCCCAGGCCATAAACACATAGGGCATATTGGGGAGAATGTACTTTTTCAAGCTACCTTTCTTCACGGGCCGCCTCCTTTTTCCGCTCCTGGGTCCGCTCCTGGCCCCGCAGCAGCTCCCCGGCCCGCTTCATCCGCGCCAGGATGGGGACGCGCCGCGCCCTGGGCCGGTCCATGATACGGTGGGAGTATTCCCCGAAACAGGCGGTGATGGCGTCGGCCTGCTTGGATTTGAAGAACAGCAGATATTTTCCCTCCCCGTTCTTGTAAAAGGCGTAGTCCACATTCCAGCGCCGGGCCACCCGGTCAAACTCCCTGGGGGCCTCCACGGGGAGGCTGTTGGTCGCCTCGCCCTGCTTCATGAGCTGCCGGACAGTCTGCCTGCCGTGGGGCGTTTGGTGGGCCTGCCGCTCCTTTTGGATCTTCCGGCCCGCCGCCCGCAGCGCCCAGGCCAGCGTCCGCGCCGTCAGCTTCCCCGTTCGGATGGAAAGGGCTATCGTCCGCCGGGAAATATCTTCATCTACCAAAAATCATCACCTCCCGCCTCTGGACACGGTGTCCAGAGGGCTACCGCTCCTCCCGGTCCGCCTTGGGCACGGGGCGCTCGGCGGACGGGTGAGCCTGTTTCGCCATTTCCTGATAGGCAGCCATTTGCTCCCGGATGGGCACTTTAGGCATGGAGAATACCC
>CAJTZK010000035.1 GCA_910583785.1 uncultured Oscillibacter sp. | reverse complement strand
GGCGGCTTTTTGCCCTCCAGCTTTTTCCGGGCCCGGTTCAGCTTGTCCTCCCGCGTCTCCATGCGGAGCTTGGATTTGCTGATTTTTTCCTGTTCGCTTTCCATGCGGAATTTCGATTTTTTGGTTTTGGGGCCCTTGGGGGACTTTGGGACATTTTGTCCCGAAGTGCCCTTGTCCCCGGCGGGCCCGGCGTTATTCGTTCCTCTGGTCATTGGCTATATCCTCCGGGCGGGTGGTGAGCAGGTTGTAAATCTCACCCTTGGGGAAACGGTCAACAAAGGGGATAGTCACATTCCCATAGAACAGCAGGCCCTCGCCGGAATTGCTGTGGGTGATATAGGAAAGCTGGTGCTCGGAAATGCCGAGCTGTTTTGCGATGATGGCCCGGTCACTCTGGGCCTGGGAGAGCAGGACGAGGAAGTCGGTGTTATCCAGTATGTTCTCAATCTCCCGGCTGGCCAAAAGGTCTTTCACGTTCTGGGTGAGGGCCGAGGGCACACAGCCCTTTTTGCGGAGCATCTTCCACACCGCCACAAAGTAGCTGGCGGTCAGCGGGTCGCGCAGGAGGATGTGGAACTCGTCAAAGTAGCACCATGTCGCCACACCCTCCCGGAAATTGGTATCCACCGCCTGGGAGACAAACTCGTTTGTGATGTGCATGGCAATTTTTCTGAGGTTTTCCCCCATGTTTTTTAAGACAATGCACACCACCCGGTTATCAGTTTTTATATTGGTGGGATGGTTAAAAAGATTGAGGGAGCCTGTACAGTAGAGCTCAAGGGCAGTCGCTACCCGCCGGGCCTCGGGCTCCGGCTGTCTGAGAAGTTCCTCGTATAAATCCTGTAACAGCGGGGTTTTGGTATTTTCGATCCCTAATGCCTGCTCCCGGTACACCAGCCGCACACAGCGGTCAATGACGGTTTTCTCCACAGGCTGCAGGCCCTCCTTGCCGCCCACCACCAGCTCACACAGCGAAAGAAGAAAATCCGCTTTCATGGAAAGGGGGCTGTCCTCGTCATTAAACCCCATCTGAATATCCATCGGGTTGATATGGTGGGGGCTGTTGGGCGCGATCTCCACCACAAGCCCGTCACTGCCGAACTGGCGCACCAGCGGGGAATATTCCCCCATCGGGTCAACGATAACGATGCGGTCACTTGTGGCAAGAAAGACGTTTATCAATTCCCGCTTGGCGGCAAAGCTCTTGCCGGAGCCCGTGGAGCCCAGATACATCCCATTGGCGGATTTCAGCTTTTTCCGGTCAGCCATGATGACATTGTGGGAAAGCGCGTTCATGCCGTAGTAGAGGGCCTGCCCGCCCATGCGGAGCTCCCGCGTCATAAAGGGAATGAAAATCGCGGTGGAGCTGGTGGTCATGCCCCGCTGTATCTGCACCTCGTTATAGCCGAGGGCCAGCGAGGACATAAAGCCCTGCTCCTGCTGCCAGTCCAGCCGCTTTAAGGCGCAGTTGTATTTCTGCGCGATGCCGGAGACGGTGAACACGTCATTTTCCAGCCGCTGGCGGGTGGGGGCGAGGTTGATGACGGTGAACGTCAAGAGGAACATCCGCTCATTCCGGGACTGCAAATCCCCCAAAAGCTCCGCCGCGTCCTTGGAAAAGGTGATAAGGTCGGGGGGAAGTATATCCATGTCGTACCCGGCGCGGACGGCTTTTTTCTGCTCCTCCACTTTCATCTTGTCAATGTCCGAGATTTTCCCCTTGATGGTCTTTATCGCCTTTAACTGGTCAACGGTCTGGATGTGCATGGTGACGGTGAGCTCCGCGTCCAGCTCCAGAATTTCCCGCAAAAGGCGGTCAGAAAGCTCGGACGCCAAAATCTGAAGATAGGACGCCGCGCCCCAAAAGCCGCCCACCCGGAAGAACCGGGAGCCCCTAAAGTCAAAGCCGCCGCTGGGGGTGATGAAGTCCTTTGTCCCCATCCCCGTTCTGGAAATATCCGCCCACGAAAAGCGGAACGGCTCCCGCCGCCCGGGGTGCATCTGCCCATGCAGGAGGGCCAGCCGCTCCCGCCCGTCCAGCGGGGACGAGGGAACGCCCAGCCGGTGGAGGTTGCCCATCACGTCCGCCTCCACCCGGTCAAGCCGGGGCCGGGCGGCGGCAATCCCCTCGGCGGGCACGCCAAAGGTGATATATTTGGAGCGTTCAATCCCGTTGTTGGAGCGGGCAATCTGGCGTTTCAGCATCCCCACGAACTCGCCCCGGATGCTGTCAAAATCGTCCGCCTGGGCGGGGATGTTCACATGGTAGCGGCTGGTGGAGTGGGAGCGGCGGTTGATAAAGGAGAGCTGGACGGGGAGCGCGCTGTCGAAGTAGTTGAGGAACGAGCTCCACCCGCTGAATATCGCGGACTGATCCTCGGTGGATGCCACGGAATAATTGATGTCCTCATATTCCACGGTCTTTGTGTAGAGCCCGCCGGGGAGCTGGCACACGCCGTCCGGGTGCATCGCCACATAGGGGATGGACTGCTGGGCGGACAGGGCCGCCTTATTCTTTCTTTTGCTTTTTCGGTTTTCCATTCACTGCCTCCTTTCCCGCCTGCCCGGTAAAGGGCGCGTAGATATTCCCGGTCTTGTAGGGCCTCACGCCGGGCCGCAGGTACTTGGCCCGGATGATGTTCTTTACCACCTTTTCCAGCGGCAGGCCGTCTTTCTCGTACATTGCCAGCAGAAACGCCGGGAGCATGATGCCCAGCATCAAAAAAAGCGCCGCCGTGTTCCCAAACGAGCTCCGGGCCAGCAGGTAGGAGGGGACTCCCACAAGGGCCGCGCCGCCAAAGCACACAAGCTGGCGTTTCGTCAGATTGAAAGCGATTTTGGTCTTGATTTTCGATAGGTCGTTAGGTACGTTCACATAGGGCATTTTTAGCCTCCTTTCCTTTGGGACTCGTCGGCACAAACTTCACTCCGCTCACTTCGGGACATTTTGTCCCAAAGCTCGCCCCGTTCCGTTGTGCCTCCTCTCCCCACAAAGTCTGCCGACTTTGCGGGGGCCCCGAAATTTTGAAGTCCCGCCGTAGGTTCCACCTCATTCCCCCACACGTCCCAGCCGGGGGCCGTCTGGCGGGC
>CAJTZK010000034.1:299-3156 GCA_910583785.1 uncultured Oscillibacter sp. | reverse complement strand
GTCATGGAGAGCGAGGACTGCACCCCCTCCCATGCCCAGGCCATCAAAATCAGGGACTTTTCCGAAAAGGGCAAGCTGAACCCCAACGTGATCCTGTCCATCATGCAGGAGGAAAAGCCCAATCAGGTGGAGCAATTCAAAATGCCCCGAAACCGCATCGACAAGTTTTTCCCTGCGGGGACGCCCACACAGAAGATCGAGGACACCATCGTAAAGGCGTTGGAGATGTACCGCAAGCGGGAAAGGGCGAGGGAACGATGAACGCCACACCAAGGGGACAGTCTGCCCTTTTGCGGCCCTGGCACTTTCCGCGCCCTCCCCCTCTCACACTCTCCCCCTCCAAACCTGCTGTACCTGCTGAAAGAAAGGCCCTGCCCATCCTTTTTTCAGCCGGTAAAACCCTTTGGAGAGAAGCGCGCCAGCGCACGAACCATCAAACACCGGGCAGCGTTTGACCCCGTGGATGCCACGGGCTTTTTTTGCGCCCAAAATCAACAATATGGAGGTAATTTATCTATGAAGCGGAAATCCCTGACCCATGCGGCGCGGCTGCTGTGCGTCCTGGCCCTGGCCTTGAGCATGACCACCGCCGCCTTTGCTGCCGACCCGCCTGAACCCGCCCAGCCGTCCCCCTGTTATCCCACCGCCGTCACCCGGAGCGAGGACGGCGGGGAGATCAGGAAGATGTACGACCTGGGGCGGTCGGACGACCCCGCTGGCATCCCCCGTTCCGACTTTGAGCAGGAGGGCTACCATTACACCCTGACTGACCTGCTGAAACAGGAACTTCCCGCCAACGAGAGCCGCCAGCACACGGAAACGGTGTCCGTTCCCAGCCAGAGCAAGGACATGGGCGCGGTGCTGGCCCTTCTCCCGCAGACAAAGGAGTTCATCACCGAGGACGGCCTTGCCGGGACGCTGGCCCTGAAGCTGGACACGGTGAACGTGGAGGTGGCTGGGTATGGCAGCTCCACCAAGACCCTGACCGCCAGCCGCACTTACCCCGGCCTTGCCGACCAGGACACGCAGTATATCCCCAAGTCCATCACCGACAACGGCCACTCCCTGACACTCCAGACCGTCAACTGGCAGACCGAGGGGGACGGCCACTTCACCGCCGTGGCCTCCTACTCCGGCTCCGCCACCAGCTCCTATGTGAAAGGCTACACCGTCACCGCCGACTATGCGGGCACCGTCAGCCGTATCAACCTGAACAAGATACGCTATGTGGCAATATTCGAGGGCACGGCCCTGGAACCCGTGACCCCGGAAGAACCCGGCGACACCCCCACCCCTGACATGAACGACCCCGCCGACCCCACCGCTCCCGTTGACCCCACCGCTCCCGTTGACCCAGCCGACCCCGCCGGCCAAGACACCCCCACCGGCGAGAAGAACAGCGTCCTGCCCGTGGTGGCCGTTGTCGTGGTGGTGCTGCTGGGCGGCGGCGTGTTCTACTTCATCAAACGCAGGAGGTAATCTACCATGAAAAAACTGACCATGCTTTTTTCCCTGCTGTGCCTGACCCTGGCCCTGACGGTGCCCGCCAGCGCCTTGGACTACAACATCGACGCCCCCGGCGACCCGGAGTACGGCAAGTCCACCTCCGTGGAGCCGGTCATCACGGCTGACAGGGGCGAACTGCCCAACGTGGACGTGAGCAAGAACGCGGCCCTGATCCCGCCCACGTTCGGAAGTCCCACCGCCTACACCCTGAACACCGGCAACCCCCTGACCCCCAATCTGGCCCCCGGCTATATGTTGGGCGAGGGGGCCGTTATCAACGGCAATACCGGCGTCACCGTGGCCCCGCCCGACTTCAACACCATCCCCAGCGGCATCGTGTCCGGCAGCGGCACCAACACCGGGGGCACGGCTACCCCCACCCCCTCCACCGGCTTTACGGAGGTCACGTCCGACCTCTATTACAAGGGCGGTTATCTGGCTACCCTGAAAATCCCCAGCCTGAAGGTAAGCGTGAAGGTCTACCAGGGCACCGATGATAAGACCCTCGCAAAAGGGGCGGGCCACTTTGAGGACACCAGCATTTGGGACGGCAACTGCGCCATCGCCGGTCACAACCGTGGGGCCAACTGCTATTTTGGCGACATCCACAACCTGAACGTGGGCGACACCATCACCCTGACCACCCGGCTGGGCACCCGCACCTACTCCGTCACCAGCGTGAACAAGATCAGCGAAACGGACAACTCCCTGCTGGCCCCCACCGCTGAAAACTGCGTGACCCTGTTTACCTGCGTCCGCAATCAGAGCGCCTACCGCTGGGCTGTCCGGGCCGTGGAGGTCTGATACCCGCTGAAAAGGCATTCGCACGTTGGACTGTTTGCCCCCCTTGTGGTACTGTTGGGACAGCAAAGCCCCCAACATATCACATAAGGAGGTCGTTCATAATGAAAAACAGTCTGAACCGCTTGTTTGCCGGGATCGCCTGCACCGCCCTTATCGCCGGTTTGAGCGTTCCGGCCCACGCCGCACAAGCCCAGCCGGAACCCTACACCATCAGCGCCGCTCAATGGGGCCGTGAGGACTTCTCCCAGGACGCCAACCCGGACGTGTTCACCGCCACCTATGGCCGGGCGCTCTACAACGCCATCCGTCAGACGTTGGTGGACGGCACCAGCGATACCGCCCCCGCCTACACGATGGTGGGCGACAGCGAGTATAGTGCCGTGAAGAACCTGCTGGGCCGGATGGAGGGCGTTGTGCGGTATGAGCATCATGTCCCGGAGAACTTCACCAACTACTGGCAACACCTGGACTACTTTGCCGTGTCCGCCGCCATGCCGGAGAACTACCAAGCGCCCTTTGACTTCATCCAGCCCATCATCGCAGAAAC
>CAJTZK010000034.1:0-289 GCA_910583785.1 uncultured Oscillibacter sp. | reverse complement strand
ACACGGACAGTGAGAAGGTGGAGTACCTGAACGACTACCTGTGTACCCTGCTGGCCTACAAAAAGGGCAAGACGGCGGGCGTGACCCGCACCTTTGCCCAGCACAGCGGCGAACTGCAAGCGGCCTGCGGCTCCTACGCCAGAGCGTTCAAGTTCCTGTGCGGGGCGGCTGGCATTCCCTGCTTCACCATCAGCACCGACAACCACACCTGGAATATGGTCTACACGGACGGCCAGTGGCTCCATGTGGACGTGTCCCTGAACGACCTGACGAGCAGCCATTCCATGCT
>CAJTZK010000033.1 GCA_910583785.1 uncultured Oscillibacter sp. | reverse complement strand
AGTAGAACTGAAAGGTCTTTCAATAGAGCAGGGGCGATATTCACTTGGATTTAGAGGATGCCGTGTGCAGTCGGATTACCGGCAAACATATGGCAGTAGGCGGTTTCGTTCTCTATGGTAACGCCCACGCCGATGCAGGTCACGTCTTCTCTCAGCATGGATTGAAGATGTCCGGGAGAATTCACCCAATTTGTGACCGCCCTCTGGGCGATGTTTCCATCTGATGCCATATTGAAACAGGTGAGGTTATGGCATCCTCCGTGCAGCCAACCATAGGCTATTGTAGCTTCCCGCTCATACTGTGTGTGCTCTCGGAAGTGCTGTGTAGAAACGTCCTGTGTGGCGTTCATCAGCCGGTCATCTATGGGGAGTTCCGCCCTGCCGTGTTCACGCCGGACCTGATTGATCAGTTGGACCATTTCCAGGCGGATATCCATATTTGCTGTCAGGTCCGCGTCCGGGTTATGGGACCACTCACTGTTGACTACCGGATTGCTGCCCGCCGGGACCTGCTCGGGACTGCCGTTTTCGGCAGGCGGAGTAGGGGCCGGGGACTTTCCGCTGACCGTCAGGGTCATGCTTGCCTGATTCCCGGCTTCATCCGTGACGCTGATTACAGCGGTTCCAGGGGCTTTCACAACCATAACATAATTGCCCAGCGTTTGTTCCAGAGCGATTACGCCGGGATTCGAGGAAACGGCGGTAACATTGGTTCCGTAAGGGCTGACTACCACCATGCTCCGGTCTCCCACAGAAAGGGCGTCTCCCTTGTGGCTGCTGACACTAAGCGCCCCTGTCCGGGAGCTGTCTGGCTGGGACGCGGTATTCACAGGGGCTTCCCCTGTGTAGGGCGCGCCGCTGTCCACCTGTACGCCGTTCTGATAGTAGACGTTAAAGCCCACTTCCTTCCCAATGTCCCGCAGCTTCACATAGTTGTTGCCCAGGATGTTATAGGCTGTCATCTGGACTTGCTGCCCGTCCACATAGATGGGAGACCAAGCGGGTTCCGCCGTCACACCTGCGGCCATCGCTCCGCCCGTCAGGACGGTGCCCAGAGCCATGCCAGTAAGCAGTGTGCCAAAATCCTTCTTTTTCACCTCTGTGTTCCTCCTTTAAGTATTCCGGGAGGCTCAGGCCATGGCAAGCGTCAGCTCAGGACCTTGTTCCAAAGCGGGGGCCGCTGCCAGCACATGCCAGACCCCGCCCGAGAAGCTGGAGTGGCAGATCTGCCAGTCCAAGAGCTCCACGTCCTGGGGGCGGTCCCTCGCAAGCGCCATGGCCCGCATCGGCGTCAAGTGATCATAGCCTTTCGAGGAGATCACATCCACCGCCTGGGCGGGGTGCTGGCGTATAAATTCCAGGACCGTCATGCCGGTCCCTCCCGGTTCTTAGGCTTATCATACCCGAAAGCAAGATGAAAAGCTATGGGAACCGATGAAAAGCAAGGAGAAATAGGGCTGTGGAAGTGAAGCATATTACACAACCTCCACCGCCCGGACGCAATAACGAAGGTCCCGCTGGTCCCGGACGCAGGTATACAGGGTGAGGCAGCTCTCGCCGGTTTCCTCCAGGCCGCTCCGGTCCGTTTCACTGACCTTGGAAACCGTGGTCACCTCGTAGGTCTTTGTCCCGAGCTTGGTGGTGAGGGAAATCCGGTCCCCGGCGTCCAGGGTGTGAATCTTTCCAAAGTAGTTGTTGGTCCCCCGGTTGTGTGCGGCGAGGCAGACGTTGCCGCCCCAGATGGAGGTTTCCTCAAAGTGTCCAGCGCCCTTGGCAAGAGTGGAGCTTCCGGTACCCTGGTAAACCTTGACGCTAAGGTCAATGGTGGGAATTTCCAGCCTGCCCAGGTATCCGCCCTTATAGTAGAGGTCCTCCGTCACGCTGGTGAAGGTGGACGCGTCCGCTGCGGTGGGTTTGGTGGTGGTGGTCAGGCTGGAAGAGCCGGGCTGATATACAGAGCCGCTGTTCCCGCTGGGAGGAGCGGCTGCCGCATTGCCGCCGGAGGGCGCAAACACGGCGCTTCCGCTGGAGGGAGGCAGCACAGCCGCTGAGGACATACTGCCATTGACCGCTGCTCCGACCCCCGCCTTGGCTTCCGGGGCCAGATTGGGAGTAAGATATTCGCCACTGCCGGGCAGGTCTGCCGTGGGAGTTCCAAAACCCGGCGGAATCAGGGCAGCGTTTTTGCTGACGTCGGCGTTTTTCCGTTCGCCGTTGTCCCGGGTGTGAACTACTTCGATGGAGGAGGCTTTGCCGTAGTTGGGAGTGTCGGGGGCCTCCATGGTGTATTCCAGCGCCCCGGCGGAGACCGACAGGGCCAGTGCGGCAAGCAGGGTCAAAAGAAGATGCTTTTTCATATGACTTCCTTTCCGCCACCGCCATCTTGACCAAGAGGCGGCGGCACATTATAATGGGAGCGTTCGCTTTTCAACCAGTGTCAAAGGAGAAACAAAACATGAGATACGAATTGACAAAAGACCTTGAAACCGGAAACGCCATCATTGACCGGGAACACCGGGAGCTGTTTCAGGCGGTAAACCAATTGCTGGACTCCTGCGGGAAGGGGCAGGGCAGGGCCTCCATGGAGCCCGCCATCCAGTTCCTGATCGGTTATGTGAACCAGCATTTCAGCCACGAGGAACAGCTTCAGCAGGAGAGCGGCTATCCCGGAATGCCCGCCCACAAGGCATTTCACGCGGGATATAAAAAGACACTCCGGGAGATCGCCTCGGGTATTCCGGCCGCGGGCCCTTCCGTAGCGGACCTGGGAGCGCTGAACAAGCATGTGGCGCTTCTGGTCAACCATATCCGGGTAGAGGACAAAAAATTAAGCGCCCACCTGAAACAGAGGTAAGCGCCGTTACTCCGCCCCTTCCTCAGATTCGTGCCGCCGCTTCAAAAACAGGGCGCCTCCCATGCCGCCGCCTGCCAGGGCCAGCAAACCCAAGGGGACCAGTACATAGGACCATTGGAACTGGAAGCCGGGAGAAGAATCCGCCTCCGTGGGAATGATATCCACGGTGGGTCCGCCGCCCTCAAAGATGGCCACATACCGGGTCTTGTTCAGGGCGATCCGGCTGACGGTTCCGGTGTAATTTGCGGTGACCGTGTAGCCTTTTACATAGCTGCTGGTGGCCGAACCGCTGTAGGTGGCTACGGCGGTAAAGCGGTCTCCCATGTCATGTCCGTCCAGGCTGGCAGTGTTGTCCGTCTGCCAGTTGATATCCTGGAGGGTCAGGGTGCGTCCGCCGTCCTGGATGGTCTTGGGGATGTACGAGGTGTCCTGTCCGGCAAGGTTTGGATAGGACCGGGTGACGTTGACCGCCCTGGTGGAGCTGCCATAGCCGGAGGCTTCTACCTGTACGGTATCCAGCTGGAGGGTAAGCGTACCGGAGAGGCCGTCACTGGTGACGAACTCCCTCTGCTGGGGCAGCAGCTCCAGCACGGAGGCCATGTCTTTGTTCTTGCTTTCCAGCGTTACCGTCTCCACATGCTGGCGGCTCTCGTTCTCGGGGAGTTCCTGCTTCAGCAGGTCTATCAAGGTGTACAGGACGCCGTCCTGCTGAAAATCGGAGCGGGGGATGCCCGCCGGGTCCTCCTGGGGGCCGAGGTCATAGATCTT
>CAJTZK010000032.1:3334-3812 GCA_910583785.1 uncultured Oscillibacter sp. | reverse complement strand
CCAGCGCGATAACAAGGGTCTGCAAAGTGGTGATAGCGGATGCGAAAAATGCCATATAGTCCTCCATTTCTCCGGGATATTCCCGGGCACAAGAAAAGCCGCCCGGTGTAGGCGGCAGGTGACACTTCGGGACAAAATGTCCCAAAGCTATACAAAAGCGTCCGGGTCGTCCAAATCGTCATAGTTGAGGATGTCCTCGTCCTCGTCTATGGGCGTTTTGTCCGGCACGTCCGCCTCGTACACGGTGTACTGCTCGTTGGGATTGAGCTTTTTTATACGGCGGCAGATAAGCCGCTCCAGCGAAAAGGCGTTTTTCTTCTTGTCCGCCTCCGCCGTGTATCGGTAGTTGGGGTGCTGTTTCAAATCGTATTTCCGGGAATAGAACGGCGGCAGGCCCCGCAGTTGCAGGATGCACCTGTCGCCGGGCATGGTGGCAAGCTCGGCGGGGGTCATAAGCTCCCGGCCCAGCCGCTGGGTG
>CAJTZK010000032.1:0-3324 GCA_910583785.1 uncultured Oscillibacter sp. | reverse complement strand
CTGGGTGTTCTGGTTGTAGCTTTCCGACTGCCCACGGGAGCGGCCCTCGGTCTGCATGGAGATGGTGGCCTTGCCCAGCCAGTTTTCCGATATTTCCTTGATGGTGCTGGCCTCCCGGCCCCCGAGGAATACCACGCTGTCCATGTTGCCGAGTATCGTCTCGGCGTTCTTGTCGTAGATTGCCTTACATTGGGCCAACTGCTGGTAGAACAGCGTCAGGCTCACCTCCCGGGAGCGGATGACCGCCACCAGCTTTTCGAGGTTCGGCACTTGCCCGGTGTTGGCGGCCTCGTCCCACAGCACCCGCACATGATGGGGCAGACGGCCCCCGTGTACGTTGTCCGCCCTCTCGCACAGGAGGTTGAACATTTGGGAGAACG
This sequence comes from uncultured Oscillibacter sp., assembly GCA_910583785.1. Lineage (GTDB taxonomy): Bacteria > Bacillota > Clostridia > Oscillospirales > Oscillospiraceae > Oscillibacter. Next base: position 2,944 of record CAJTZK010000032.1, on the reverse strand, counting down.
CCAGGGCTACAATAAAATTGTAGGTGCTGTCCGTGTCGCTGATAATGAAGAAAGCCGCCGTCCGTTTGTCTCCCAGCTTGTCCAGCTCCATTTCGTCATAGGACATAATCTCCCGGAGCTGGGGGATGTCAAAGGGGGCCAGCCTCGCGCCACAGCTAATAAGGATCGAGCGGGCGGTTTTGCCGCTGGCAAGGCGGTACTTGCGGTACTGCTTCACCGCAAAGCAATCCGGCTTGCGTTTTTCCAGCCCGGCGAACATATAATCCACCGCGTTCATAAAGTCAGGATCGTCCTCTTTCACCTCCATGCCGGAGATCATATCCACCAGCGTGTTCATATTCCTGTCCTCCGCTGGCCCCTCAAAAATGATATAGGCAATCAGGGCGCAGTACAGGAGCGTTTCAGATTTTGTCCAAAACGGATCGCCCTCCTTGCCTTCGCCCTTGGTGTTGGAGATCAGGGCATTGACGAATTTCAGGATGTCTGCCTCGTTGCGGATATAGGCCAGGGGGTTATAGTGCATGGATTTTGAGAAGTCAATGCTGTTGAAAACCTTGATCCTATACCCCTTTTTCCTCTGGAGGAAATAGCCCACCTGGGACAGCACTCCGCCCTTGGGGTCTACCACCACATAGGAGCTGTGGGCCTGGAGCAGTTGGGGGGTGAGCCAGAAGCGGGTTTTGCCGGAGCCGCTGGAGCCGATGACACAGGTGTTGAGGTTCCGGGCGTTGGCCGGGTTCTTGGGCCGGGTGTTGGTGGTGAGAAATTCCGTTTTGGTGAGAATGACGTTATTCTCAAACTTGGGATCGGCAAAAGGGGCCATGTCTTTTGGCCCGCCCCAGCGGGCCGATCCATACTCCGCATCCGGGCGGAATTTCTTGGCCTTTTTCGCCTTGCAGTAAATCAGGAGCCGGATGCCAGCCGCCCCCGCGATGCCTACCAGCCAGTCAAAGGGGTTCAGCCCCGGCGCGAAGTCGGCAAAGGCCAGGCCGAGGGCTGCCGTCATCCCCACCAGCTTATGCGCCAAATCCGCCCCAGCCGCCAGACGGTAGGCCGTCCCCGCTTTCAGACAGGCCCACAGGATGAACAGATAGGGGATATTGGGTAAAATATACTTGCGGATATTATCTTTCCTCACGCTCCGCCTCCTTTGTCCGCTCCTTTTGCCGGGGCTGATCGCGTACCAGCTCCTGGGCGCGTTTGAGCTGTTCCCGGAGGGGGACGCGCCGATCCCGGCCCCGGTTCATCATCCGGCGGGAGTATTCCGAAAAACAGCCCGTGATAGCGTCTGCCTGTTTCGCCTTGAACAACAGCAGGTATTTTCCCTTTTCCACCCGCTTGATGGCGTAGTCCACCCCCCAGCGCCGGGCCACCCGGTCAAAGTCTTTCACCCGCCCCGGCAGGTCGATGGCGCTGGCCTCCCCACCGTGGCGCAGAAGCTGCTTCACCGTCTGCTTGCCCTGGGGCGCTTGGGACTTGCGGATTTTCTTGGCCGCCTCCCCCAGCGCGTAGGCCAGCCCCCGCGCCGTCAGCTTGCTGGCCCGGACGGAGATTGCGATGGTGCTGCGGGAAATTTCTTCATCTATCATTCAAACGCCCCCTTTTCGTCGTCGCAAAGTCCGCTCTACTCCGTTTCCGCCTTTGGCGAAAACTGCGCACGCTCCCTTGCTCCTCCTCTCCCCACAAAGTCTTACGACTTTGCGGGGCGCCCCATAGCGCACCTCTGGCCAGGATGACCAGAAGCTACCTGTCCTCCCGGCTGACGGATAGCCGCTGTTTCCCCTCGTTCAGCGCGGAGCGGTCAATCACCTCCTGATAGGCCGCCATCTGCTCCCGGATATTGAGCTGGGGATAGGCGAACACCCGATGCTCCGGGGGAATGTCCTCTATGCCGTGGTAATGCTCCACAAAGGAGCCGTGGTTGCACATGACATAGCCGCCGGGGGCAAAGTGGCCGCCCTCGTTGATCCGCACATCCCGCCCGTATGCCTCGTAGTCGATGTAGTCAATCAAATGCTCCGGCACTTGGACAGCTTCAAATTCCTGGATATACAGGCGGCCCAGGGCCTCCTCGCTGTCAATATCGGGGTAAAAGTCGTAGCTGTCCAGATTTTGCGTCAGGTTGATTAAATCCTTGACGCTCCCGGTGTATTCTCCGCTGTCCATTACGGCCTCCAGCTTCGCCAGCGCGTCACCGTCCATGCCGGACAGCAGGTGAGCCAGATGGTTCAGCTCGTCAATGCTCTCGTACTCGCCCAGGTGGTCATACAGGCCCAGGATGTCGCTTTCAAAGTCGGTAATGAAGATTTCCTCATACCGAACGCCGTCCACCCCGATGCGCTTCAAGAGGGCTTGCACGTCCTCGGTGGTGGTGGGAAAATTCAGGGGCGCACCTACCAGACGGCCCTCGTTGTATTTCCCCAGGTTGGTTACATAGGCTTCAAGGATTTTGCCCTCCATATCAGCGCCGCCTGTGGCCCTGGCCCTTGACGGTGAGGATGCCCTCTAACGTGGTGGCGGTGATCCCCAGCCGCTGGGCAGTGGCGATGTCGTTTTTCATTTCCTCGGTGACGGGGCCGCCGCACACCACCAGAACGCGGGAGCGCCGGAGCAGGTCGCGGCCCATATCGATGCCGCTCTTATGCTCCTCCGGCACCGCATCATTGAGGAACAGGGGCAGGTACAGCGTGGGGCAGATGGGGGAAAAGCCAGCGTCATACACGGCCCGGCAATACTTGGCCGCCTGTTCCGTGATTTCGCAGGGATCGCCGCGCCATGCGGCGGTTACATAGGCGAGGGGTCGCTTCATATCAAAAATGCCTCCTTTTTTATGTTCAGTCGGTAGGGGACGGTCAACCCTATCCCCCCGCCCTTTCCCATTCATGGGAAAGGGGGCGGCTCTGGAGGATATACCCCCGCCGCGCCGCAGGGGATAGCACAGCCG
>CAJTZK010000031.1 GCA_910583785.1 uncultured Oscillibacter sp. | reverse complement strand
TCATCATGAAAAACCTGATGGACTTCTGCATCGGCACGGTGGTGTTCATGGCTCTGGGCTATGGCATCATGAACAGCGGGAACTACTTTTTCGGGCTCATCGGACGGCCGGAATATCAGATGTTCACCGACTTCTACGCCTTTGACTGGTCCAACTTCTTTTTCCAGCTGGTGTTCTGCGCCACCGCCGCCACCATCGTGTCCGGGGCCATGGCGGAGCGCACCAAGTTTTCCAGCTACTGCATCTACTCCGCCGTGATCTCCGCCGTGGTCTACCCCATCGAGGCGGGCTGGGTGTGGAACGCCCAGGGCTGGCTGGCACGTATGGGCTTCATCGACTTCGCCGGGTCCGCCGTCATCCACATGGTGGGAGGCATCTCCGGGCTGATCGGGGCCGTCCTGCTGGGGGCCCGCATCGGCAAGTATGACGGGAAGGGCAGGTCCCGGGCCATCCTGGGCCACAACATCCCCTTGGCCGCCATGGGCACCTTCATCCTGTGGTTCTGCTGGTATGGCTTCAACGGCGCTGCGGCGTCGGATACCGCCCAGCTGGCCCAGATCCTGGGCAGCACCACCATTGCCCCTGCCGTGGCCACGGTGGCCTGTATGCTGTTCACCTGGATTAAAAACGGCAAGCCGGACGTGGGCATGTGCCTGAATGCCCCCCTGGCGGGGCTGGTGGGCATCACCGCGGGCTGCGCCAGCCTGGACGCCCTGGGCTCCGCCGTGGTGGGCCTGGTCACCGGCATCCTGGTGGTACTCATTGTGGAGGTGGTGGACACCAGGCTCCACATCGACGACCCGGTGGGCGCGGTGGCGGTCCACGGCGGCTGCGGCCTGACGGGCACGGTACTCACCGGCCTGCTGGCCACCGACGGCGGGCTGTTCTACGGCGGCGGCTTCCGCCAGCTGGGGGTGCAGTGCCTGGGGGTGCTGGCCATCGCCGCCTACACCGTAGTGACCATGACCATCGTGTTCCAGATTATCAAGCACACCAACGGCCTGCGGGTGTCCGCCGAGGAGGAGATCGCCGGACTGGACTCCACCGAGCACGGCCTGCCCTCCGCCTACGCCGACTTCATGCCCGCCACCACCCTGACGGGCATGCCCGGGGCCAACGCCTTCCCCGAGCCGGTGGCGGAAGGCGGTTCCAAGGGCGTGGACCAAGCGGTGCCCGTCCAGGTCATGTCCCAGCCCATGCCTGCCTCTGACGTGAAGCTGTCCAAGGTGACAGTCCTGTGCAATCAGGCCAAGTTCGAGCAGCTCAAGTCCGCCATGAACGACATCGGCGTCACCGGCATGACCGTCGCCCAGGTGCTGGGCTGCGGCATCCAGAAGGGCCGCACGGAGTATTACCGGGGCGTGCCCCTGTCCATGAACCTGCTTCCCAAGCTCCAGGTGGACATGGTGGTGTCCAAGGTCCCGGTGGCCCAGGTGGTGGACGCCGCCCGGAAGGCGCTGTATACCGGCCATATCGGGGACGGAAAGATCTTCGTCTACGGCGTGGAGCAGGCTGTCAAGGTCCGCACCAATGAGCGGGGCTGCGACGCCCTCCAGGGAGAGGAATAAAGGAACCTCCGAATAAATCGGCAAGAGCGATTTGCGAGAGATTTTTTGCTGTTGGGGTCCCCGCAAAGCCGTCCTTTGGGTTTGCGCCGACGAAGGCGGGATTTCGCAGGAATAATTGTGTTTATTTCAAGAAATCACAACGAAGTTGTGGCGAAAAAGATCCGCAAAGCGCCGCAGACGCATTGATTCAGAGGTTCCTAAAGAATACCCCAGGGCAAGGGCTGGTTCCCTTGCCCTGAGGGCGTTGACACAAAGGAGTGTTACCATGGAGCTTCATGAGGAGTGCGGCGTGTTCGGCGTCTATGACCCCGCCGGAGACTGCGCCCGCACCGCCTATTATGGCCTGTACGCCCTCCAGCACCGGGGGCAGGAGGCCTGCGGCATCGCCGCCATCAACGACCGGGAGCTGTCCTATCACAAGGACGCGGGACTGGTGGGTGAGGTGTTCCACGAGGCGGTCCTGGACCGGCTGAACGGGACCATGGCGGTGGGCCATGTGCGCTATTCCACCACGGGCGGGACCCGCCGGGAGAACGCCCAGCCTCTGACGCTGAGGTACGTCAAGGGCACCCTGGCTCTGGCCCACAACGGCAATCTGCCCCACGCGGACCAGCTGCGCGCACAATTCGAGTACCAGGGGGCCATCTTCCAGACCACCAGCGACTCCGAGCTCATCGCCTACGCCATCGCCCAGGCCCGGCTGCGCTGTCCCTCGGTGGAGGAGGCGGTGCGCCGGGCGCTGGCAGGGCTGCGGGGGGCCTGGTCCCTCATCGTCATGTCGCCCCGGAAGCTGGTGGCCGCCCGGGACCCTTGGGGCTTCCGGCCCCTGTGCATGGGCCGCCGGGGAGAGGTCGTGGTGTTCGCCTCCGAGAGCTGCGCCCTGGACGCGGTGGGGGCCCGGTTCGAGCGGGAACTGGGCCCCGGCGAGATCGTGGCGGTGGAGGACGGGCAGGTGCGCACTGTCCAGCCTCCATCGGCGGGCGGCGGACACCTGTGCATTTTTGAGTACATCTACTTTGCCCGGCCCGACTCCACCATCTGCGGCCAGAGCGTCCATCAGGCCCGGCTTCGGGCGGGGCGGTTCCTGGCCCAAGAGCACCCGGCGGAGGCCGATGTGGTGATCGGTGTGCCCGACTCCGGGCTGGACGCCGCCCTGGGCTATGCGGAGGAGTCCGGCATCCCCTACGGGGTGGGGCTGGTGAAAAACCGCTATATCGGCCGCACCTTCATCACCCCCGGCCAGGGCCGCCGGGAGCAGGCGGTGCGCATCAAGCTGGGGGCGCTGAGAAGCTGCGTGGAGGGGAAACGGGTGGTGATGGTGGACGATTCCATTGTCCGGGGCACCACCTCCCGGCAGATCGTGTCCCTGCTGCGGGAGGCGGGAGCTGCGGAGGTGCATCTGCGTTCCTCCGCGCCGCCCTTTACAGCTCCCTGCTATTTTGGCACGGATATCCCAGACAAGGAGGAGCTGATCGCCTGCCGCTGTTCGGTGGAAGAGATCAGGGCGCGGACCGGGGCGGACAGCCTGGGCTTTTTGAGCCTGGACGGGCTGAAGCGCATTGCCCCGGACGCCGCCTGCGGCTTCTGCGACGGGTGCTTTACGGGGAAGTACCCCATGCCCCTGTGACTCAGGGAACAATAAAAGGCCCATGGCTCCGGCGGGAGCCGGGAGGGCGGAAAGAGGAGACATATGTGCTCGATCATCGGTTATTGCGGCCCTGTGGCCGATCTTGGCGCCTTTCAGCGGGGCTTTGGCCGCACCGTCAGCCGCGGCCCGGACGACAGCCGGGTGCTCCGGGCCGGAGACGGCCTGTTGGGCTTCCACCGGCTGTCCATCATGGGCCTCACCCCTGAGGGGATGCAGCCCTTTGAGCGGGAGGGCAGCTGCTGTGTGTGCAACGGCGAGATCTATGGCTTTGAGCGGCTCAGGAAGATACTGGAGGGAAAAGGCTATGCGTTTCGGAGCGGGTCCGACTGCGAGATCCTGCTCCCCCTGTATCGGGAGTATGGCACGGCTATGTTTGCCATGCTGGACGCGGAGTTTGCCTGCGTCATCTATGACGGCACTGCGGGGGAGTTCATCGCCGCCCGGGACCCCATCGGCATCCGGCCCCTCTATTACGGGCATGACCGCAGCGGATCCGCCGTCTTTGCCAGTGAGCCAAAGAACCTGGTGGGGATCGTGGAGCATATCCTGCCGTTCCCGCCGGGACACTATTACAAGGACGGCAGATTTGTGTGCTACCGGGACATTGCCCAGGTGGAGCGCGTCTGCCGGGACGGCATGGACGCTATCTGCGCCAACATCCGGGAAAAGCTTATCGCCGGAGTGGAAAAGCGGCTGGTCGCCGACGCCAAAGTGGGCTTTCTCCTGTCCGGCGGGCTGGACTCCTCCCTGGTGTGCGCCATCGCCGCCAGGCGGAGCCGTGCCCCGATCCGCACCTTCGCCATCGGCATGGACACTGACGCCATCGACCTGAAATACGCCCGGCAGGTGGCGGACTACATCGGCAGCGACCACACGGAGGTCATCATCACCCGTCAGGATGTGCTGGACAGCCTGGAGACGGTGGTGGAGCTGCTGGGCACCTATGACATCACCACC
>CAJTZK010000030.1 GCA_910583785.1 uncultured Oscillibacter sp. | reverse complement strand
TGAGTTATCTCTAAATTTGTACTTGAGCCATGCTGCGGTGCTACACATTTTTTGGTATTTCTTTCAGGATCCCAACGAGCTATACCGGCAAAAGTTCGTATTTCTGTGCTATGCGCTGGCGGCGGCGCTGGGGTATACATATATCATGCGGGGAGTGTTCAAAATGCTGCCGATTGTGAAGGAAAAGCTAAAGCGCGTCATGCTGGAGCGGCCATGAGTATTTTAGAAGTACACAACGTATCAATCCGGTACATGACGGGGGACTTCAAGGAGATCGGGCTGAAGGAATACGTGATGCGGAAGATACGGGGGGAGTACCGGGTACGGGAGTTCTGGGCGGACCGAAACATCAGCTTCAGCCTGGAAAAAGGGGATATGCTGGGGATCATCGGGACGAACGGGGCGGGGAAATCGACGCTGCTGAAGGCGGTGTCGGGGATCATGGAGCCCACCGGGGGATACGTGAAGCGGGAGGGGAGCATCGCGGCGCTGCTGGAGCTGGCCAGCGGGTTCGACGGGGACCTGACGGTGCGGGAGAACGCGTACCTGCGTGGAGCGATGCTGGGATACACGCGTAAGTTCATGGACGAGACGTACGGGAGGATCATCGAGTTTGCGGAGCTGCGGGAGTTTGAGGACAGGCCGTTCAAGCAGCTGTCGTCGGGGATGAAGTCGCGGCTGGCGTTTTCGATTGCGTCGCTGGTGCAGCCGGACCTGCTGATACTGGACGAGGTGCTATCGGTAGGGGACGGTGCGTTCCGGCGGAAGAGCGAGGCGAAGATGCGGGAGATCATGGCGGGCGGAGCGACGACAATCCTGGTGAGCCACTCGGTACAGCAGGTGGAGGAGCTGTGCAACAAGGCGCTGTGGCTGGAAAAGGGCCGGCAGGTGGCGTTTGGCGGGGCACGGAGGATCTGCAGGGCGTACCAGCAGTACCTGGACAAGGCGGTGACGCTGGAGCAGGCGAAAGCGGCGTGCGCGGCGGAAGCAGGGACGGAAACGGACGGAAGATAAGGAGGACGGACAGTGCACCCGGGGACAGATCGTGACGTTTTTGTACCGGGATATGAAGTAAGGTCCATGAAGGGACATTGAAAGGAGGTGAGAGCCATGGGCGGGAAGCGGGAATTCCTCAACCGTGCGGGGCTTCGGCGCAGCTTCGTGGTGCGCGGCCCCCCGGAGGGATAGGCGCGAAACTGCGGCAGCGCGCAAGCCGCACATGAAAACAAAAAAATGAAACAGTTAGGAGTAATGCAATTATGAAGAAGCAATCCATTGCCAAGCTGCTGGTCCTGGTCATGGTTCTGACCATGGTGCCTGTGACGATCCTGGCGGCGAGCGCCGCGAACGCGGGCACCAACAGCGCGTACTACACGATCTATGAGGACACCACCGTGCGTGTGGACGACACCGTGGACGGCGCGATCAAGGCGACCGTGGTGGGCGGCAAGGCCACCGTGGCACTGAGCGCGAAGGCGGTAGAGAGCCTGGCGGAGATGGTGAAGGACGGCGCGATCGTTCTGGAGATCGAGGCCGAGGGCGCGACCAAGATCGACGTGACCTTCCCGGCGCAGGCTCTGACTGCGGTGGCGAAGGAGACCGGGGCTGACCTGACGATCAAGAGCAGCGTGGCGACCATCACGATCCCCAACGAGATTCTGAGCAGCGAGTTTGCCAGCTTCGGCACGGTGCGGATTTCTGCGCAGAACAGCGAGGACAACGTGGGCTTCTCCATCCAGGCCGGCGGCAAGGCGCTGAAGAACACCGACGGCATCAAGGTGGAGTTCTAAGAAAAGTACCTCAAGGCCGGCGGCCCGGACCCGGAAGGGGCGGGGGATAGCCGGTTAAGACGGGAAGGAGGGGGCAGGGCCCCCTCCTTTTCCCAAATGCCCGGCGGCGCGGGAGGCGGCGGCGGGCGGTTGGGAAAGGGAGCAGAGCGGAACAAGGAGGCGGCGGCATGGGAAGCAGGCGCGGGGGCGCGGGAATGGCGCGGGAGGCAAAGCGGAGCGCGGCGGCGGCAGGGACGGCGTGGGTATTTTTCATGGCGGTGTGCCTGTGCTCGGCGGGAACGTCCCGGGGAGCAGGGCTGGTGCTGGGGATGCTGGCGCTGAGCGGGGTGTTTTTCCACTACGAACGGGTGCGGGGACGGCTGCGGGGCCCGATGCTGGCGCTGGCGCTGGTGGCGGCGGCGGACGGTATGAGCTGCCTGTACGCGGCGTCGGGGAAGTTCGCGCTGTATGAGTATTTGAAGGTGTTCACGGCGTTCTGCCTGGCGGTGCTGGTGCTGGCGCTGGCGGAGGGGGAGGACGCGGACCGGCGTGTGTGCGGGATGCTGGAGGGGTTCGCGGCGCTGGCAGGGCTGGTGAGCATAGACCTGCTGTCCACGCGGTGGGTGAGCGGGGCGGTGCTGGGCGTGGTGGGATGGTTCACGCAGGACTACACGCAGCTGGCGGCGGTGGAGGAAGGCGTACGGATGACGTCGGTGTTCATGAGCCCCAACGTGTTCGCGGGGTGCATGGGGATCGGCGTGCTGCTGTCGCTGGGGCTGGCGGTGACGGAGGAGCGGGCGTGGGCGCGGGGTGCGCATGTGGCGTGCCTGGCGGTGAGCTCGCTGTCGTTTGTGCTGGCGTTCAGCATGGGCGGGTGCGCGACGATTGTGCCGGCGTTTGCGGTGCTGCTGGCGCTGACGGGGAAGGGGCGGCGGATGGAGCTGCTGCTGCTGATGGCGCAGACGCTGGTGGTGACGGCGGTGTGCGCGTTCCCGATCTCGGTGACGTCCATGACGGCGTGGACGGGGCCGCGGCCGGTGCCGCTGGCGTGCGCGGTGTGCGGCGCGGCGGTGCTGTGCGTGCTGGACCGGCTGTGCGGGCGGCGGACGGCGGAGAAGCTGGCGCGGCACGGGAAGGCGGTGGCGTGGTGCTGCGCGGCGCTGGCGGCGCTGGGGGTGGTGCTGGTGGCGGCGGCGTGCACGCTGACGGGCGGGGTGGAGCTGGCGGCGGGGGAGGGCCTGCGGCGCTCGATCTACCCGGCGGCGGGGACATACCGGCTGACGTGGGAGGGCGAGGGCGAGGTGCAGGTGGTGATCGAGAGCCAGAACCGTGAGCAGGCGATGATGCACACCAGCACGCAGCTGTACCGAGGGACGCTGGACCAGGCGGAGTTCACGGCGCCGGAGGACAGCCTGGTGGTGTGGCTGCGCTTCACGGCGCAGACGCCGGCGCAGATGGGGCGGGTTTCGTACGCCGGCGCGGCGGGGGAAGGGACGGTGCGGCTGGGATACCGGCTGCTGCCGGGGTTCATCGCCAACCGGCTGCAGGGGCTGCGGGCCAACCAGAACGCGATCCAGCGGCTGGTGTTTTTCGAGGACGGGCTGAAGCTGTTTGCCCGCAGCCCGGTGCTGGGACAGGGGCTGGGCGCGTTTGAAAACGGTGTGCGCAGCGTGCAGTCGTTTGAATACGACACGAAGTACGCCCACAACCACTACATCCAGACGCTGGCGGAGACCGGGCTGGTGGGCCTGGCGCTGTTCCTGGGGCTGCTGGGGATATCGGCGCGGTGGATCTGGCGCGGGCGGCGGCAGGGGCTGGCGCCGGCGCTGGGGGGCGCGCTGGCGTTCATGGCGGGGCACGCGATGGTGGAGTTCACCTTCTCCATCTACTGCTACCTGCCCATGGCGTTCGGGGTGTTCGCGGCGGTAACGCTGTGCTGCGGGGATGCGGCGCAGGCGCCGGGATGGCTGGAGAAGAGGGGGGTAAAAAACGGGATCGTGCTGGGGATATGCGTGCTGATGGCGGTGTTCATGGTGCTGCTGGGGTGCAATATCACGGCGCAGAACATGGTGGCGGCGGACGCGGGGCTGGAGAGCCTGGAGCGTGCGGCGCGGCTGGACCCGTTTGAGAAGGCGGACCACATGCTGTCCTACGTGGTGCAGGTGACAGGCGCGGAGGTGGACGGGACGGTGCGGGAGAAGGCGGACGGATACGCGGCGCGGCTGGAGCGGATCGAGTCCAACATCATCCCGTACTACCTGGCGGCGTATTACCTGGACACGGGACGCGTGGAGCAGGGGCTGGAGCAGGCGCAGCGGTATGTGCGGTATGTGGCGGCCAGCGGGGAGACGTGGGAGCGGACGTTCCGGTTGCTGGAGGAATACGAGCAGGACACGGCGCAGTACCGGGCCGGGGTTGCGGAGATCGCGGCGCTGCTGGAGGAGTGGAACGGGAGGAACCTGGGCCGGATCGAGCTGGACGGCCAGGCCCAGGCGTTTGTGGAGCGCATGGCCGGCTGAGGATGGGGCGGAAAAAACGTGAAAAAGAGAGATCAGATATGATAAAGGAAAATCAACGGCTGCTGAACCGGCTGCACGTGCTCAGCGACGGTGCGGTTTTGTACCTGAGCCTGCCGGCGGCGTTCTGGATCCGGTTCCATGTGCTGCGGGGCGGTACGGTGACGGTGCCGCTGTGGCGGTACCTGGTGCTGGGTGTGGTGCTGACGCTGGCGCAGCTGTTTGTGTACGCGGCGCTGGGTCTGTACCAGTCCCAGCGCAAGGCGCGGCTGGTGTGGGAGCT
>CAJTZK010000029.1 GCA_910583785.1 uncultured Oscillibacter sp. | reverse complement strand
GGCGGATACTCCTTTAGCTGCTCTGGAACGGATGATGATGGACCCGTCCAGGCGTTGTGACAGCGGCGAATTCAAGGTTTGCCGCAAAGAAAAACCAGCTCCTCCCGCGCGGAGGAGCGGAAAGGAGCGCAAATGAGCCATGTGATCAAGGCGGTACTGCATAACCCCTCGCACCCGGAATACGGTCAAATCACCATCCCCTTCCCCATCCCGCTGGATGAGTACGACCAGACCATTGAGATGCTCCAGGCAATCGAATGGGGCTTTTCCATAAATCGTGACTCCATGGTGGATGAGGTAGAAAGCCCTTACAAGCCGCTGGCTCTTCTCAAGAATACCATGGTCAACGTGGACCAGCTGGACTATTTAGCGAAGCGGCTGGCGGGCTTTTGCGCGGAAGAAACCAGCCAATTTCAGGCTATGGCCCATCACCTAAACCTATGCGATATCAAGGATCTCATCAACCTGACGTTCTGCTGCCAGCGAGCCAGGGTTATCGCCAATTTCAACGGCCTGGAACAGGCGGGCCGCGACCACCGCATGAATCTCAACGGCGGCATTCTGCCAGCGAGGAATCCAAACTCCTGGATGTCCGGAAGGAAGCCCTCCAGCTCATCCAAAGCGGCGCGGGGACCATCACGCCCTTCAGCATCGTTTATGACAATGGGATGCGAATGGAGCAGCTTTACGACGGGAAACATTTCCCTCCGTACTTACATGACGCATACCCGCTGGTTCTGGAGGCGCCGTCCAAGCAGGCACCGGAGGAAAAACCGGAATACCTGTATCTTCCCGCGTCCCAGCGTCAGATTGAGCGGGCCCTATGCCGGGCCGGAGCGGCATCCGGCGCGGACCTTCAGTTCCAAATTGAAATAAATCAATTGCCCGAGCAAACCGCCGCCTTGAATTAGGTATTACACCATTTGTCCAGCCTTACAGGAATTGCGACGACGGTGAACCAGCCGGGGAACAAAAATACTTCGCTCGGAAGCGTATACTTTCAGTTAAAATTGTAGTATTTATGTTTATTGCAAAATCAAGAGAGACCGTAAAACCACCGCAAAGAATAAAGACCAACTTGATGAATATGAGATTTCGGCAACCATGAACCCACTATTGCGGTTGCGGTTAGTAGAGGTTTTTTTAGGAAACTGGAGGCATAACCCTCACTGAGGCTGTCAAAGAACAGTGAGGAATGCAGCAGGGCAAGAACGGCTGCTATGCGGCCATGGCACCCAAAACACCCCTCTGAACATTGGCCCAGGCACATGCCCTTGGGAACGTCCGTCTAGGAAGAGCACGGGCCTTTTTCCTCTTTCGCCCCGCAAACCACGGTTCCTCTACCAACGGGCACCAGCCGGCAGCCACTGCGGGCATCTACCGTTCACGGCGGTATTTTCCAATTTTCCAAATACTTCTATTCAGTCTCCCTTCCCTGGGCCTAAGATGATGGCCGCCTTTGGAATTTCCCAGCGGCCAGGAACAGGAAAGAAACTAGCCCAGCCCCGCTGCCTATAGGCACAGGACACAGCCCTCCCGCCCGGCCCCCTGGCGGCGGCCCAGCCAATTGCTTTATACAATTGCGCCAAAAAATATTTCTATTTTCGGGCAAAATGACGTTTTTCTGAAATTTCTGAAAATCCTCCCCCATCATGTGAAAAAAGGACGTTTTGCAACGGGAGGGAATCCGCTAAAATGTGTTTCAAAATCATGCGTGAGGAGGGAGAAATGCGTGGAATATGTGCTGGAAATGAAAGATATCAGCAAAACCTTTCCGGGCGTAGCGGCGCTTGACCATGTGCAGCTGCGGGTAAAGCCGGGAGAGGTCCATGCGTTAATGGGAGAAAACGGCGCGGGAAAGTCCACCCTGATGAAGATCCTGATGGGCATTTACACCAAAGACCCCGGCGGCGAAATTTTGTTTGACGGAAAGCCCTATCATGCGGCAAACCCCAAGGAGGCCATGGATACGGGAATCGCCATGATCCACCAGGAACTGAACCCCATCCTGGATATGGCCGTTTATGAAAATATCTTTGTGGGACGCGAACTTCGGAAAAACGGCCTGGTGGACAAGAAGGCGGAGATCGAGGCGGCCCAGAAGCTCATTGAGGAGTGCGGGCTGCACGTCTCGCCTAAGGAGACGCTGCGAAACCTCACCGTGGCGCAGTGCCAGCTGATTGAGATTATCAAGGCGATCTCCGTCAACGCAAAGGTCATTGTCATGGACGAACCCACCGCCGCCATCACCGAGCGCGAGGTGGAGCTGCTGTTCCAGCACATCCGCAGGCTCACGGAAAAGGGCGTAGCCATCATCTATATCTCCCACCGCATGGCAGAGATATTCTCCATCTGCGACCGGGTCAGCGTTTACCGCGACGGGCAGTACATCGGCACAGACGATACGGCGAATTTGGATGAGACCAAGCTGATCAAGATGATGGTCGGCCGGGAGATCACGGATGTGTACCCAAAGCTGGACGCTGACATAGGCGAGGTGATTTTCGAGGCAAAAAACATCGTCCGCGCCGACCAGAAGGTGAAAAACGTCAGCCTCTCCGTCTGCCGGGGGGAAATCCTGGGTATCGGCGGCCTGGTGGGCGCCGGGCGGAGCGAGCTGGTGGAGGGAATCTTTGGCATGCAGCCCCTCTCCGGCGGCGAAATCTACGTAAAGGGCAAAAAGGTGAAGGTCTCCTCTCCCCGGGACATCATCAAGGAGGGCGTGGCCCTCATCACCGAGGACCGCAAAGTCACCGGATTGAACCTGAGCGGCTCTGTCAACGACAATATTGCCATGGTGGCCATCAAAAAGCTGCTGAGCCACGGCCTGTATAACAGGAGCAAGGCGCTCAGCGCCTCCCAGGAGTACATTGAAAAACTGAATATCAAAACGCCTTCCGGCAACCAGATCGTGGGCAACCTGTCCGGCGGCAACCAGCAGAAGGTGGTTATCGCGAAATGGCTGCTGAACGAGCCGGATATCATCATCCTGGATGAGCCGACACGGGGAATCGATGTGGCGGCCAAGAGGGATATCTATCTGCTGCTGGGCCAGCTCGTACGGCAGGGGAAGGCCGTTATCATGATTTCGTCGGAGATTCCCGAGCTGATGGGAATCTGTGACCGGATCGCCGTCATGTGCGAGGGCAATTATTCCGGTGAGGTCCAGCGCGGAGAATTCTCCCAGGAGCGGATCATGGCGCTGGCCTCCGCGATCAAGGTGTAAAGGAAGGGGAAACCATGAAAGACACAAAACGTACAAAGGCGCTCATCAGCGAATATTTCATCTTCGTCATCTTTATCGCGCTGGTGGTCGTGCTGACCTGCTTAAAGCCCAGTTTCATTCAGCCCGGCAACTTGGTCAACATCCTCAAGCAGGCGTCCATCAACGGCATCCTGGCGTTCGGCATGATGTTCGTGATTATCGCCGGCGGATTTGATATGTCCGTGGGCTCCACGGTGGCGTTTACCGGCGTCCTGGCGGCTATGCTGGGCCAGGGGCAGTATCCCCTGATCGTCCCCCTGCTGGTGGCCATGCTGGCGGGCCTGGCCGTGGGCGTGGTAAACGGCGTGGGCGTGGCCGTGGGCGACCTGCCTCCCTTTATCATGACCCTTGGCACCATGACCGCCGTCCGCGGCCTGGCGCTGCTGATCTCCAACGGCAAGCCGGTCATCGGGATCAGCGCGGAATACAAGGCTATCGCCGCCTCGTCGGTCCTCGGCGTCCCCATGCTGGCGGTCTTCCTTGTGGTCATCATCCTGATCTGCTCCTTCGTGCTGGCAAAGACCGTGTACGGCCGCCGGGTCTATGCCTGCGGCGGCAACCTGCTGGCGGCCCGGGTATCCGGCATCAACACCACAAAGATCCGCATCTCCACCTTCGCAATCGCGGGCCTTCTGGCCGGGCTGAGCGGCTTCCTGATGACCTCCCGGGTCACCATTGGCCAGCCCAACGCGGCGGAGAGCTATGAGATGGACGCCATTACGGCCTGTGTGGTGGGCGGCGTGTCCATGTCTGGCGGCGTGGGCAAGTCCTGGGGCGTTGTGGTGGGCTGCCTGCTCATCACGGTCATCGCCAACGGCCTGGACATCATGGGGGTCTCTTCCCACTGGCAGAAAATTGTCAAGGGCGCCATCATCGTCCTGGCGGTGCTGCTGGATATCAAGGGCAAGGGCAAAAAGAATTGACGGGTGTCAAGAGAATTGCCGGACGCTCTGTCCGCCGTCTCTTACATATAAGTTTTTAAGGAGGAAACACACATGAACAAGAAGAAGTTTCTCGCAACGCTCCTGGCCTGCGTCATGGCGCTGGCCCTCACCACGGGTTGCGGCGGCAAGACCGACGCCCCCGCTGCTCCCGCCCCTGCCGGAGGGGACAGCGGCGCTGGCTCCGACTCCGCAGGCGGCGCCTATAAAATCGCGATGATCCAGCAGCACCAGACCAACGCGTTCCAGATCGCTGTCACCGAGGCCGCCGAGGCCAAGGCCGCAGAACTGGGCGTTGAGCTGAAAATCCTGAGCGCCGACCAGGACGCCGCCACCCAGATCAGCCAGATCGAACAGTGCGTGTCCGAGGGTTACCAGGCCATCCTGTTTGAGCCCGTCGATCCCGACGGGCTGCGGGACGCCGCCAAGAACGCGGCGGATGCCGGCGTGGTGGTCATCAATATCATCTCCGCCTGCACCGACTGGGAGAGCGCCGGAATCTCCGCCGTCTCCTACGGAAACAATGTCAAGGCGGGCGAGACCGAGATGCAGCAGGTTGCCGACCTGCTGGGCGGCAAGGGCAACATCGCCATCCTGACGGGCCCCTCCGCGGACGCTGGCGGCCTGCAGCGCATGGAGGGCTATGAGACCATCCTGGCGAAATACCCCGACATCGTCCAGGTTGTCTCCCCCGCCGACTGCGCGTGGGATACCGCCCAGGCGCAGGCCACCGTGGAGAGCTGGCTGTCCGCCTATGACCTGGATGCCATCGTCTGCGAAAACGACGGCATGGCCGTGGGCGCCGGAAACGCCGCCGGAGCCAACAGCGGGATCATCATCTCCGGAGTTGACGGAACCCCCGACGGCTTTGAGGCGATCAAAGACGGACGGATCACGGGCACCGTGTCCCAGAACGGCGGCGCCATGGCCGCCAACGGCGTTGAGGCCGCGGTCACCCTGCTGAGCGGCGGCACCCTGGAGACCAACGTCCTGGTCACCGACAACACCTGGATCGACTCCTCCAACGTGGCGGATTACGAGTAATTTTCAGCCAGGTAGTTCCAACGGCAAACCTGAAACAATCATCACGCGGAGAGGGGAAAACGAAACGGTTTTCCCCTCTCCTGGCTATTGAAAAAACCTTTTTCCAGCAGCAGGGCAAAACAGCGCCGGACCCCACGGGCCCGGTGAAACGGACAGAAAGGAGCGCGCCCAATGAAAATCGCGTTTGACGTAGATGTCTTAGCCAAGCAGATGCCCATTAAGGATTACGTGCGGAAGGTGGCGGACTGGGGCTACCAATACATCGAGCAGTCCCCCCATCCCCGGATCAATCCCTTCT
>CAJTZK010000028.1 GCA_910583785.1 uncultured Oscillibacter sp. | reverse complement strand
GCTGGCTGAGGCGGGTGCGCTGGCGGAAGGCGGCGGGGGCGTCAGGATCGCTCTCGCTTTCGGCGTTCCACAGTTTGGGCTCCAGAGGGTTGATAATGTACTCCCCGCTCATCACGTCGGCAAAGCAGCCGCCCATGTGCCGGCACAGGTCGTCCAACTCGTGCTCCGCGTCCAGGCAGATCACAGACTTGCCGGAGGCCAGAATGTTGCACAGCAGGAGCTTGAGAAGAAAGCTCTTGCCCTGGCCGGAGTTGCCTAGGATGAGGACATTGGCGTTGGTCTTGTCCTCCGCCCGGCGGTCCAGGTCCAGGATGATGTTGGAGCCGAAGCGGTCCTTCCCGATGTAGAACCCATGAGGATCGTTTTTGCCGGAGTAATTGAAGGGAAAGAGATTTGCCACGGAGGAAGCGGGGAGAACCCGCTCGAACTGGGAGGCGAAGACGTTGCTGCCCGCCGGATTGGCGGCCAGAAAGCCGCCCCTCTGGAGGAGGAAAAGACGATCCGTGCCGATCTTGGACCGTGTGAGCGTGGCGTTGACCTCATCCCGGAGAGCCCGCAGGCCCTCCGCGTCTTTGGCGCAGAGCTCTATAAACACAGCGCAGTGGACCAGGGGCTCCTTATTCCGGCGCATGGTGGTGATGAGGGATTCCACGTCCTGGAGGTTCGCCTCGGCGTTGATGCTCCGGCGCATGTTGCTGGTATTTCCCCGGTCCATGCGGTTTTTGTTTTGGGCGTTGTGGATGATGGCGTCCTCTTCCCCGGCGGTGGCCTGGCGGATATAGATGTGGAGGACCACGCCGCTTTTTTCGCCGAGATGGCACAGGAGGGCCAGTTCTTCAGTGGTGGTGGGATAGCTCCGCAGGGCCAGGGTGCAGCGGAAGGAGCTGCCCAGGATATAAGAATCCGTGTTGAACTTCACGGCGGCCGGGGCGGTCATGTCCAGGAAGTCCTTGATCCGCGGAGCGGAGGGCTGGCTGGTCCGGCTTGGTTTCTTCTTCTGTTTTTTAGCCATTGAGGCATACACTCCCTTCACCGTCGAAACGGTCGAAATGCTCTGTTGTCACATCCTGCTGGTAGTAGACGGCCAGAAGCCGTTTCACATCCTGCTCGTCCGCCATGCGGACGTGGAAGCCGCAGTCCTGGACGCGCTTCTCCAACTGCTTCAGGGAGCTGTAGTCCCCGTTGGACTTGGAGTCGATACGGTGGACGAGAACGAACTCCCGCGCCGAGGCGGTGGTGGACTGGATGCCGTCCAGATGGGCCATGTTCCGCCGGAGCATCTCCCGGATGGTGGGGACCTCCTCCTGTTCCAGCCGGGTTTGGTAGTAGTTCTTATTGCTTTGAAAGGACTCACGGGAGTCCAGGGCCAGAAGCTCCGCCGCGTCCAGGCCCCGGAGCAGGTCCGTCAGGGCCCTCACCCGGTTTCGGACGCCGTCGCTGGAGAGGACGGAGAGATTATCCGGGCTGAGAAGATAAAAGACCAGCTCACCCTTGGCCGTTTTCAGGCCGTGTTCGGTGAGCTGGTCAATGCCCATGAGCTGCCGGGTGGACAAATGCCGCCGCAGTTCCTTTTTCTGTTTTCGGTTCAAAATCAAGGCTCCTTCCATTCGTAATATTGCTGGTGCAGGAACAAGAAGCAAACGGCGCAGCGTAGGAAGTCCAGGATACTGGCGCCCTCCATGCGGATGGAGAGGAAGGCATAGAGGACGGTCAGCACCAGGAGAAGCATTCCGGCGCCGTGGCTCAGGGCCAGGACAGAGAGCAGGAGCCCGGCGCCGATGACGCCCACGTCCCGCAGTTCCCACAGCCACAGCTTGGGCTTCGCTTTCAAGTTGTCGGGGTAGATATACATTTATTATTGTTCGCCTCCCATAGAAAAGGGCAGGAGGCGATGCCTCCTGCCTTCTGGTGATTTGATTACTACTCCCGCGCGCTTTCCATGCAGGAGATCGCTTCGCCCAGCGCACTCAGAGCGGAATCTATATTGTTGATGGCCTCGCTGGCGCGCTCGCCGCGCTCGGAATCTTGGAAGTTCTCGGGCATATTCTCCAGATACTCCTCTTCCTCGCACTTGAGGCTTTCCAGGCTGTCTTTGATTTCCTCAATTTGGACGGAGAGTCTACTTAGCTCCTTCCTTCGGTCATTGTTCATGATGATCCTCCCCAGCAGATTTACCAGCCTGGATTTCCAGTTCCAGCGCCTTCTGGATGCAGTTCAGGAAGAAGGCGTTCTGCTTGATGCCGTTCTTCTTCAGGTACTCCTTCAACCGCTCGAACAGCTCCTCCGGTACCTGGAACGCGACCGTTCTCTGATTTCCTTTCATCGCGGGTTTCCCCTCCTCTTCGTAAAATTTTGTGATGAGCCAGGTCATATACTGGCCCAAGGTCTGGCCGGACGCCTCCTGGCGCTCCCGCACTTTGCTGTGGAGGCTTTCCGGTATTTGCGCACATAAATTGCGAGTCTTTTCAGCCATTTCCGGTCCTCCTTTCTCATTTTGTAAAGCAAGTATATCCCTAAAACCATTTGAAAGCTATTCACGATACCCAACGATAAATATCAAAAAAACGAAGCATATGTGACAAGTTTTTTAATCTTGCGTAACTGCCGAACATTCCTTATAATGGCGATAGAAAGCGAGGGAATAAACAATGGAATGGAAGCGCTGCCGCTGGGCTGATCCAGCCTCTGAGCTTTATACTGCCTATCACGACCAGGAGTGGGGGAGGCCGGAGCACGACGACCGGAAGCTCTTCGAGATGTTGATCCTGGAGGGCTTCCAGGCGGGGCTGTCCTGGCTCACGATCCTAAAGAAGCGTGAGGCGTTCCGGTGGGCCTTTGACGGATTCGATCCTGCGACCATCGCCGGGTACGGCCCTGAAAAGCTGGAGGCTTTGATGGCGGACGCGGGGATCGTGCGGAATCGGCGCAAAATCCAGGCGTCCGTCCAAAACGCGAAGGCGTTTCTGAACATTCAGAAGGAGTTCGGTTCCTTTGACCGCTACATCTGGGGCTTCACTGATGGGCAGGTTATCCTGAACACGGACGATGAGGTCCGGGCCAGCTCCGAGCTGTCGGACCGCGTCTCGGCGGACTTGAAGCGCCGTGGGATGAACTTCGTGGGCACGGTCATCATCTATTCCTTCCTGCAAGCGGTAGGTGTGGTCAACGACCACGAGACAGGCTGCTGGCGTTATCCCCGGCAGGACCGGACATAAGGGCCCCGCTAAGATCCGGCAGGGCCGCCGGGCATACGCCGAACGCCATGGCGATTCCCCGCATGATAAATTCCACACAGGGTATGGCGACGCTATTCCCAAGGGCCCGGTATCTGGCGGAATCCGACGCCCCCGGCAGATCGGTCCAGCCGTCGGGGAACCCTTGGAGGCGTTCACATTCTGTCGGCGTGAGCCTTCGGATGAGTTTCGGCCCGGCAATTACCAGCTTGTCCTGATGTACATACTGGCTGTTGGGCCCTTTATAGTCGCTGGTAGTGAGGGCGCCGATGGTGTCCTGATAAAGAAATGTGCAGACCAAGTCCGTGGCGTCCTTATCCTGCTGGGCGCTCTCTGTGGAGGCGATATCGCCTTCCTGGAAGCAGTCCGACCGCTGCCTGGTGAAAACGGCGTGTCGATGTTCAGCGGTCAGGCTAAACGAAAGATTCTCCTGAACACCGAGGCCATGGCCTCCGTTTTTTGCCGTGCAGTCCATAGTGTTGCCCAGGATGCAGAGTGTTTCCGGCATCTCCGAAACCAGGGGCAGATTGTTCCCGCCGGTACCAGCCCTGGCAGGTATTGTAGGAGAAATCTTGTGCGGTCCGGTATAGCGGGCGTCGATGCCGTGGTTCTCATAAACGCTCAGGACGAGCGGCTGGTGGCCGTGTTCCTGGGCCCGGAGTGTTCCCGCCACATCCTCAGAGTATTCCATGACGCTGCCGCCCTGGTCATTGAGGCAGAGGACGGAGGGCATCATATTTCCGCCGGCACTGCCTTTCAAGGTGGGAGCAATCTCCGCCTGGTAGCCAATGGTCCCGGCGGCGGCGCCCGCTCCAGCACAAAACCCAGCGGAAAAGAGGAGTCCCGCGGGATTCCGGCCCCCGCCTCCGTCGGCCCCTGCTAATGTAGGCGCTCTGCTTTCCGGCGTAAAGATCCTTGCCTGCTGGGTATCCCAGGGAGTCAGGCAATCTTGTGCAATAAAGGTCTGCTGCTTCATCCCAGACTGAGCACTTAACGCGCCAGCCACATCGTGGAGATCCCGCACTTCATCTCTCTGGTTTGCGGCGAAGGCAATGGAGCCAATTGCTGGGGCGGCCAGCGGCACCAGCCCCGCTTGGGCTTTCAGCGCCAATTCCAACTGCTCCGGCAGGTTTTTTCCCCGTTCAGATGCCCGCCGCAGGATACCCAGGCAGGCTTTTCTGGTCAAATAGTATTTGGATGGGACGTCCTCCTGCAAAATCGCAGATAAGGAAGATTCGACGGCGTCTTTGGGGCACTCCGAGGTATTGAGCGTCCCACCGTACCCAAGCCACTGTGGATCGATTTCCCAATATGGCCCCAGAATATTTCCAGCGCCTTCCCGGAGGTTCAATAACATGAAGCTCTGGTTCCTCAATCTGGAGGAACGCCTCGAGGACCTGGCGGAAGTCCGAGCCCGGCCTTTTCCGCCCCGTCTTCGGGTCCCGCCCGCTGGAGAGGCAGCCGGGCACATTTTCCCACACGGCAAATCTGGGCCGAACATGGACACCTGTCCATCCATGACGTTTTTCCTCATCTCTCATCTCCTTGATAATCCGTATCTGTTCCATAAAAAGGCCGGAGCGGGAGCCGGTCAACCCGGCGCGCGCTCCGGCCACAGACAGTCCTGGCATGGGCTGCCGCCGCAGATGATATCCACGGCCGGGAGCTTGGCCCCGTCCAGCTTCGTGACGTCCCCCACATGGATCATGCCGGGGAAGCGGTATTTTGTCACCTCAATGGGGAAGGCTTCGATCTCGCTGGCCCAGAGGGGTTCAATCCCCGCCCGGACCGCCGCGAGGGGAAAGCCGCCGATCCCGTCAAAGAGGCTTCCCATGGTCAGCTTCATCCCATCACCATCCCCTGGGTGGGAGAGAAACCCATGGATTGAATTTCCTCGGCTTGGATCTGCCGCACGGGGATGCCCAGGGACTCCGCCAGCTTCCGCTCTCCCTCCATTCCGGCGCTGATCCGGTCCCCGCACAGCCACAGTTCTCTGCATAGCTCCAGCATCTGGTTTCCCATATCAATGCCAAGCTGCCGCTCCGCCGGATCGCTGTCATCCAGTATCTGTGGATAGAGAAGATGCGGGGCAAAAGGCGTGACATTTTGAGAGATGGCATAGCGGCAAGCCTGCCGCGCAAAATCCAGATTTTTCTCCACATCCCCGGAGAGAGGGGAGGCAATGTATACCAGTTTGTTCATATTGTTTCTCCTGTCATGGTTTTGGAGCGACCGCGTGCGCGATGTTCCGGGTGGTGTTGATTGCTGTTTGGGCCGTGTATACCGCGCTCATGATATTGGCGTGGGTGGTGGTGTCCAGGCCGAAAGTCCCGGCGATGCGGGGAACCTCCCCGGCGGAGAGCATCAGCCCCAGGCCCAGCAGGGCGTGGTCCTTGAAAACCATCAGGCCCGCCACCAATATGGTGGATTGAAGGAATGCCGTCAGGCACAGGCCGATGACCTGCTTGATCCACTGGACAAATCCGTCAATGTAGCCCCGGGGAACGCTGAACATGTAAAGGCTGCCCACAGCAATCTGGATGAGCAGGATGCCGCCACGCTTCAGATTGCTGAAAAACACCTTGATTACGGCGTAGGCCATGAGGATGATGCAGAACAGCAGCATGAAGGGGCTGGTGAGGACGCTCAGGCCAAAGTCCAGGGTCTGTCCCGCCATATCCACCAGGCTGTCCACGCTTTGGAGGTCCGCAATGATGGCCTCTCCCACGGTGCCGATACTGCTTCCGTATCCGGTGAGTCCGGTGGCGAAGGTTCCCTGCAAGGAGACTGACAGGGCGTAGAGCCGGACCGGCACAGTGGTGAAGAGACTGACGGCCATAAAGCCCTTGAGGGCGTTGATGGCGGTCTGCTGGAGGTTCCCCCGGCCGGAGGAGTATTCGATTCCGAACTCAAAGGCCGAGACCACCAGGCTGACGGCGAACAGCGCCCAAGCCAGCTGGGAGAAAAAAAGAATAATGGCCTGCACCCATTCCAGGTCAAAGAGCTCCACGCCCATGTTCCCCATCTCGGCGAAGAAGTTGCCGAGGAAGCCGACAATTTGTCCGTAGAACCAGTCGATGAGGTTATCCATGACCGTGGAGGCGACAAAGTCCCATATAAAAATGTGATTCACCCCCTATTGGTTGATTTTTGGTAAGAAGAAACAGGCACACCGCTGTACTGCGGTGTGCCTGCTTAAAAAGCAAGCGGCAAATGCCCATGCAATTGTGATATGTGCTTATCCAAATGATGGACCGTGGAATCCGGGTCCAAGGCGGCCTCCCTCCACGTCTGCCGAAGGCTTGCGGCAACAGCCGCACACTTTGTATACTTTCTCTGATAAAACAATAGTTTTGGAATCATGATGCAGAACGTCTCCCGCTACAGCATGACCGGCCCGGTTTTCTGGCGCGGTGCGTTCGTGGCGGCGGCCGCTATCATCTCCCTGCGTTCTTCCAGCAGCTCCATCCGGCAGTCATCCAGCGTCCCGGCTGTGATCGAGCGGTTAAAGACGGCCTCCGCCGCCTCACGAAATTGTTCCATCGTCATACAGAGTTTTCCGATGCACAGCTGGAAATCCACGATTTCCTCCGGTGTTTTCGTCTCATACCATCGAAGCTCTTGAAGCCGCGCGGCTTCTTCCGGGGTGATCCGCTCCTCTTGCTGCAGCTCCGCAATGCGGATGGATTCATAGGCGCTGTCATCCTCCTGCTTTGAAACCACAATGGGAGCGGAGGACAACTCCAGCAGGGCCCTTGCCACCAGACGGGTCATGATATCCTGATCCCCGCAAAGCCGCTGGAGTTCCTCCGAATGGATGGCCTTGCCACATTGAACGCTGTTCTGCTCATTGCATGTGGATTTGAGGGTTACAGTATATTCCGTGATCTCAGGGGGTAACGGTGCCTCTCCGTAAGGATCGGGGTCCATGCATACAATGGTCCCTACCTTCGTCAGCGGAAGCGTGTTGATGCCGAAACCCCACGCGCCTACACCCACATCGCACATTCCACAAGTGCGCCGCCGGAGTTCCGCTGCCAGATGGAGGATGGGGTTTGATTGGGCCTGTTCTTCTGTTAATACTGGCATTTCAGCTTCTCCTTCTTATTAATCTCGAACGCTTGTATCATCCTTAACCCGGCTCGGTTCCTCCAGCCACGCATAACAGGGCCTCCCCACATGGCGGTTTCGGGATGCTGGGGGCCATGGTCTTCCGCGGTTCTTTCCCCGGAACAATTCATGACGCATCACATTCCGATGATGCCCCAGATGTAGGAGGGGGCGGTGAGGCAGAAGATGAGGCAGACCAGAAGGATGGCGGGCGGAGTCCACTCAAACTGGCCCCGCTGGCGGTAATCGAAGTAGGCGCTGCCCACCTTGATAAAGAAGGCGATGGCGAGGATCATATCCAGGGCCGGGAATACCACGGTATCAACGACGGTTTTGACCTGCCCGGAGGCGGCGGTCCAGGTCTGCTGGATAGCGCCGGAGACGTCGCCGCTGCCTCCAACGGCGAGAGCCGTGGTGCAGCACACGGCACATACCATCGCGGCGGTCATCAGGATGCGAAGCAGTTTCTTGGGATTCATGTTGAGATTCCTCCTTACAAATTCATATCCATCTTTAAGAAAGAAGGGCCGTCCATGGAGG
>CAJTZK010000027.1 GCA_910583785.1 uncultured Oscillibacter sp. | reverse complement strand
CTAGCGGCGAGGACTGCGCTCTGCTCCGTTCCTTCCTCCTCTCCCCACGCGGCAGGCCGCGCGGGGGCCCCGGTTTTTCTTCCAGAAGGAAACGAGACTGCGCCCGCAGGCGCGTGCCGGAGGCCAACCGACGCGAAGCGGCGGCTCTTAGGCCGGAGACAAACGGGCCGTGCACGGTCCAAACGAGAAAAGAAGCACAGGGACGCGGCGGGGGCGCGGCTGAATGAACGGCGGAACCGGAACGGCTTCCCACGCGCAATTGAATTGAGCGGGAGTTGTTCCATGACGAATGGACCAGCTTCTCTTTTTGCTGCCGCACCCCGGCCGTTGCTCCAGTTCCCCGTTTACTGCTCTTTTCTCAGCCTCCGCCGCATTAGCGGCAGCGGAAAGCGCCGCTGGTCCATTCGGCGGGCTCCAAACCCCCGCTCAAACTACGCCGCGGGCAGAAGACTTGCGTAACAAACCGTCCGCACCCTGCCGCACCCCCGTTTTCTCTCTTCCACCGTGCACGGCGCATTCTCTCTTTTTGCAAAAGAGAGAATGGGGGGTGCAAATGCACCAGCCCGCAAAGGGCTGAATCCCACAGGAGATGATTCCAATGACCTATTTTAACAAAAACGCCGAACTCAAACAGGGCTACAACCCCTACATTGACGCGGCCGCAGACGACATGGGCACCCAGATGGACGTGGGCCTCCTGGTTATGGAGCCCGGCGATACCTTCACCTTCGAGGAGGCGGAAAAGGAAACCGCCGTCTTGCTCTTTGCCGGACAGGTGACCTACCAGTGGGCGGGGAAAACCGTGGAGGCCAGCCGCCCCGACTGCTTCCGCCACGAGGCCTACTGCCTCCTGGCGGGCCGGGGGGAGAAAATCGTCCTCACCGCCAAGGCCCACAGCGAGCTGTACATCCAAAAGACCTTGAATGACAAGCCCTTCGAGGCCGTCATGTACACCCCGGACACCGTCCAGACCCAGCACGCCGGAAACAAGGGCGAGCTGCTGGGCTGCATGGAGCGGGAGATCAAGACCTTCTTCGACCATGACAACGCCCCCTTCTCCAACATGGTCCTGGGCGAAGTGCTGAACCACCCCGGCAAGTGGTCCTCCTATCCCCCCCACCACCACCCCCAGCCGGAGGTCTACTTCTACCGCTTTGACTACCCCCACGGCTTCGGCGCGGGTTTTGCCAACGGGGAGATTTACCAGACCGGTCATAACGGCCTGGCCGTCATCACCAGCGGCTTCCACTCCCAGACCGCCGCGCCGGGCTACGCCATGTGCTACGCCTGGGGCATCCGGCACCTGGAGGGGGACCCCTGGCTGAAAACCCGCATCGACGACGAGGAGCACGCCTGGCTCTGGAAGCCCGACGCCAACGACCACATCTATCAGGGATAAGGTCCGTTTCCCGGGGGAAGCGGACCCCCCCAAGAACGTTCACATGCTGCGGAGCCCCGGCCAGGCGCCAGCCCCCTGCGGCGGCAACGCAGCCGGACTTTCATACAAGGAGGTTTTTCCAATGGATACCATTCGCTTAACCACGGCCCAGGCCATCGTAAAGTTCCTGGATAACCAGTACGTCTCCATGGACGGCGAGGAGGCCAAATTTGTGGAGGGCTTTTTCACCATCTTCGGCCACGGCATCGCCGTGGGCCTGGGCGAGGCCCTGGACACCAATCCCGGCTCCCTGCGGGTCATGCAGGGCCGGAACGAGCAGGGCATGTGCCACACGGCCATCGCCTTCGCCAAGCAGAACTGCCGCAAGCGGATCATCGCCTGCGCCTCCTCCGTGGGCCCCGGCGCGGCCAACATGGTCACCGCCTGCGCCACGGCCACGGTGAACAACATCCCCCTGCTGGTCTTCCCGGCGGACACCTTCGCCTCCCGCCAGCCGGACCCGGTGCTCCAGCAGCTGGAGCAGAGCAGCTCCCTGGCCGTCTCCACCAACGACGCCTTCAAGCCCGTGTGCAAGTACTGGGACCGGGTCACCCGGCCCGAGCAGGTCATGACCGCCCTGATCAGCGCCATGCGGGTTCTCACCGACCCCGCCGAGACCGGAGCCTGCTGCATCGCCCTGCCCCAGGACGTGGAGGGCGAGAGCTATGACTTCCCCGCCTACTTCTTTGAAAAGCGGGTCCACCGCATCACCCGGCCCGTGGCCGTGGAGGAGGAGCTGGAGGACATCGCCGCGGTCATCGCGGGCGCCAAGAAGCCCCTGGTCATCGTGGGCGGCGGCGTGCGCTACTCCGGCGCCGGCGAGGTGGTGGAGAGCTTCTGCCAGGAGTTCGGCATCCCCTTCGGCGAGACCCAGGCGGGCAAGAGCGCCTGTAAGTCCAGCCATCCTATGTGCCTGGGCGGCATCGGCGTGACGGGAACCTACGCCTCCAACCACATTGCCAAGGACGCGGACGTGGTCATCGCCATCGGCTCCCGCCTCAGCGACTTCACCACCAGCTCCAAGCGGCTCTACCAGCATGAGGGCGTGAAGTTCGTCACCATCAACAACTGCCGCTTCCACGCCTACAAAATGGACGCGGTAAAGGCCGTGGGCGACGCGAAAGTAACGGTCCAGGCCCTGGCGGAGAAGCTCCGGGCCAAGGGCTGGAAGTCCGCCTACACCAACGAGATTACCGAGGCCAAGGCCGTGTGGGACGAGGAAATGAAGCGCCTGGGGTCCATCGAGTACACCGGCGACGGTTTCGACCCCATCATCAAGGCCCGGGACCCCCGCACCATCCCCGAGTTTGTGAAGCTGACGGACGGCAAGATCACCCAGACCGCCGCCCTGGCCGCCATCCGCCGGGTCATCGACGAAGACGCCGTCATTATCACGGCGGGCGGCTCCCTGCCCAGCTGCATGCAGCGCATGTGGACCACCGACAAGCGGGGCGGGTATCACGCCGAGTACGGCTATTCCTGCATGGGCTACGAGGTGGCCGCCACCCTGGGCGTCAAGTTCGCCGAGCCGGACAGCGAGGTCTACTGCGTGGTAGGGGACTCCAGCTTCCAGATGCTCCACAGCGAGATCATGACCATCCAGCAGGAACAGCAGAAGGTCAACATCCTGGTCTTCGACAACTGCGGCTTTGGGTGCATCAACAACCTGGAAATGAACCACGGCATCGGGAGCCTGGCCACCGAGTTCCGCTACACCGACGGCAAGAAGCCCACCGGGGACCTGATTCCCGTGGACTACGCCAAGGTGGGCGAGGGCTACGGCCTGAAGACCTACACCTGCCGGACCATCGCCGAGCTGGAGGCCGCCCTGGAGGACGCCAAGAAGCAGACCGTGGCCTGCCTGTTCGACCTGAAGGTCATTCCCAAGACCATGACCGACGGATATGAATCCTGGTGGAACGTCGGGCTCGCCGACGTGTCCGAGAAGGAGAGCGTCCGGGAGGCCTGGAAGGGCGTGAAGGCCGGACGGGACGAGGCCAGAAAATACTAATTCATGGACTGCCCCTTCTGCGGCGCGGAAATGGAAGACGGCGTGCTGCAAAGCACCCATGGAATCCACTACTATCGCGAACCCTGCTTTGCCGGCGTGCCCTTCCGTTTCAAATCCAGAAACGAGGCCCTCGGGCAGCCGGGCAAACCCCTTCAGCCTCCGTTCATCCCGGTATCCCGGTGTCCCGCCTGTAGAAAAATCATCTTTGAGTATTAAATAAAAGGAAGGTTGATCATCATGGACAAAGTTCTGAAAATCGGCATCATCGGCTGCGGAGCTATTGGCAAGGACCACTGCCGCCGCATCATTGAGACCGTCCCCGGCGCCACCGTCGTGGCCGTGTCCGACTACGTAGCCGCCGCTGCCGACGAAACCGCCGCCAAATACGGCATCAAATCCTATGGAAACGACTGCGACGGCATGATCAAGGACCCGGATGTGGAAGCGGTGGTCATCACCTCCATCGACCCCACCCACCACGACTACGTCATGAAGACCCTGGCGGAGGAGAAGTGGTGCTTCTGCGAAAAGCCCCTGAGCCAGAACGCCAAGGACTGCGAAGAGATCATCAACCGGGAGCTGGCCATCGGCAAGCGGCTGGTCCAGGTGGGCTTCATGCGCCACTATGACCGGGGCTACGCGGAGATGAAGCGCATCATCGACTCCGGCGAGATCGGCGCCCCCCTGGTCATCAAGGCCTGCCACCGGAACGTGGCCCAGGGCCCGGGCTTCAAGACCGAGAACGGCGTCACCAACGTGGCCATCCACGAGCTGGACATCTGCCGCTGGCTGCTGGACGACGAGTATGAGGACGTCCAGTGCGTCAAGGTCCGCCAGTCCGCCAACTCCGACAAGGGCTATGACAACCCCCAGGTCATGCTGATGCGGACCAAGAAGGGCTGCTTCATCGACGTGGAGGTCCAGGTGGCCGACGGCTATGGCTATGACATCCAGTGCGAAGTGGTCTGCGAAAACGGCACTGTGAAGCTCCCTGATCCCTACGCCGTAGTCCGCCGTTCCCGTCCCGCCGGGTGGGACAGCCTGAATCCCGCCGAGTCCATGCCCATCATGACCGACTGGAAAGAGCGCTTTATCGAGGCCTATGACATCGAGTTCTGCCAGTGGGTGGAGTCCGTCCACGCCGGGAAGCTCACCGGGCCCTCCTCCTGGGACGGCTACGTGGCCTGCGTGGCGGGCGATGCGCTGAACGCCTCCCGGGGCACCTCCCAGTTCCTGAAGGTGGAGACCATGGAGAAGCCGGAGCTGTATAAATAAGCCCGGGCCGCGGAATCCATCCTGAAAAAAGCGGGGGACCGGCGTGAGCCGGTCCTCCGTTCCCCTATAGAAGCAGCATCGGAACTCCACCTTCCAGACACTGGTCCTACCTATGCGCGCTCCCGTCCTGGGGGCGTTTATTTTTCCCGAAGCTGCTCCATCCGTTCGTTGGTCCAGACCACCTGGTTCCGCCCGAACCGTTTGGCGTCATAGAGCATGGTGTCCGCCATTTTTAAGTACACGTCGTACGCGGACCCCACTTTGGGAAGTACGGTGATGCCGCCGATGCTGATGGTCACCCATTGGGAAACCTCCGGATTGTGGGGGATGTGCAAATCCTCCACCGCCTGGCGGACGCTTTGCAGGTGGGCGAAGTCGGCTTCCGACCCTCCGCCCAGGATCAGGGCCACGAATTCCTCCCCGCCGTAGCGGGCGAAGAAGTCCGTTCCCCGCCGGAGCTTGGAGGCGGCGGTTTCAGCCACGGCCTTGATGACCTTGTCCCCGGCGGGGTGGCCGAAGGTGTCGTTGTAGACTTTGAACTTATCAATGTCGAACATGCAGATGGAAATGGGGGCCCCCAGGCGGATGGCGTCCTGCCAGCGTTTGCCGCTGACGGCGTCGTAACGCCTCCGGTTGGGCACTTCGGTGAGCTGGTCCACCGTGGCGGCCTGCTCGATCTGCGTCCGGTAGCGGTAGAGGTTGATATGAGTGTGGACCCGTGCCCGGACGATGGCGGGATGGAAGGGCTTGGTAATGTAGTCCACGGCTCCCAGGGTCAGGCCCTGCTCTTCGTGCTGGGTATCGTTCAGGCTGGTAATGAGGATGACGGGCGTGTGCCGGAGAATCACCTCTTCCTGGAGCATCTTTAAAAGCTGGAATCCATCTATGCCAGGCATGATCACGTCCAGGAGAATGAGGGAAAAATCCTCTGTCTTGGCCTGCTTCAGGCCTTCCTCAGCGGAATTGACCACGGTGACTTCGTAATCATCGGTCAGGATGGAGCTGAGGAAATTTGCCTGGACGGGACTGTCGTCAATAATCAAAATTTTTTCCATAAGAGATTCCTCCCATCATGGATGCGGCTTCGCGGGGCGGTTTCCGCTGCGGTGGAAGTGAGCCGGATATCCTTTATCTAGTGCGCATTATATCAAACATTCTCAAAAGAGGGAAGTACTAACTTGACAAAATTGGAAAATATTTTTCCAAGGGGCGAGCGGCAAATTTTACCCGCGGCCCCAGGCGGAAAGAGGCCCGGCGGAGGGCCCGCCGGGCGGCGCTCAGTTCTGGGTGGGGTCCGTCTCCGTGGGACTGGGGACGGGGTGCTCCTTGTGCTCCACCATGGCGCGGACCAGCTCCACGGTGCCGCCCAGGCCCAAGAAACTGCTGTTGATGCAGAAGTCGTAGCTGTCCACGGCGCCCCAGCGCTGGGAGGAATAGTACTCGTAGTAAGAGGCCCGGCGTTTGTCGGTCCTGCTGATGAGGGTCTTGGCCTTCTCCGGGGACAGGTTCTGCCGCTGGGCCACCCGGCGGACCCGGTCCTCCAGGGGGGCGTGGATGAAGATGCTGAGGTGGTCCGGGTTCCCGGCCAGGGCGTAATCCGCGCAGCGGCCGATGATGACGCAGGGGCCCTGTTCCGCAATGTGGCGGATGGTATTGAAGGTGGCCAGGTACACCTGCTGTTCCAGGGAGTCCCCGGCCCCGGTGCCCGGGAGGGCGAACATGTAGGAGTCCATGGCGATGGAGTACAGCAGGCTCTTGGGCCGCTCGTCGAAATTCTCCAGGATTTTTTCGCACAGGCCGCTTTTCTTGGCGGCCTCCTGGAGGATTTCCTTATCATAAAAGGGAATGCCCAGCTCCTTGGCCACGCGGATGCCGACTTCCTTGCCTCCGCTGCCGAACTGCCTTCCAATGGTGATGATGGTTTTCATAGCGGGACCTCCTTTCCGGTCCCCTCTATTATACTCCGGTTTTGCGGAACCGTCAAATAAAAAACGGTTTCCGCCGCCGCTTTTGTGGAGCGTGACGGAAGCCCGTGGGGGCTCAGCCCTTGGAGGTGCCGTACGGAGTCCCGCCGTCCGGGCTGTCCTGTGAGATATAGATTTCCTCTGTGTGGAACTGGGCCTCCTTGAGGCATTCTTTCGCCGCGCCGATGTTCAGTTTATCCAGCTCCTCCAGCGCGTCGGAAATGGCGTTGAAGGCGATGGCGTACATCTTTTAATAGTGGGACATAGTGGTACCCCTCATAATCAAATTATAGTTGTTTTAGTTATATTATGCAATCATTTTAAGCGTCATAGCATATCATGGTTGTAAAGTAAACCTACAATAATCTTTTCAATTATTTTGGGGTCAAGCTATGGGTAAGAATAGAACAAAGGGCTACACTATCCGCATTAATGAAACTCTATTGCACAAGTTGCATATTGTTTCTGCATACGAAGGTCGCTCCGCTAACGCTCAAATCGTCATTTTAATCCGGGATGCCGTAGATGCCTTCGAGGCCAAGCACGGCGGGATCAACCTGGAGGGAAAAAAGAACACCTAACCTGGCCCGCGCCCCGGCTGGGAAACGCGAAGAAGCCCGCCGGAAAACGGCGGGCTCTCAAACAGCGGTAGCATCCGGCCTGGAGATGCGCTCCTGTAGGGGCGGGCCGAGGTTCCCGTCCTTCTTCCAGCGCCCTGGCACTTCCGATAGAAGGGCGGACCCGCAGGTCCGCCCCCGCGCCCCAGGCCTCTTGATAGAATCGAACTTGCGCAGGGGGCGCCCCATCTTTATTTCCCTGCTTGACTTTTTACTTGCCCTGGGAGCATAACCACCAAATCCAATCTTCACCTAAAAAGCGGAGCGCCCGGAAGGTAGCGACTTCCGGGCGCTCCATTTCAGGCTGTTGCTGTCATCCCTTCCCGTCCAGCCATTTGCAAACAAGGTATGTAACCACATTCGCCATGAGGGAAGCAACCAGGGAACCTACCAGTTCCTTTTAAGGAACGTGTTGCTGGGATATAACTTCGGCAGTTTCTACAAAAGCACATTACTATAACAGAAACGAGGCTTCGGTAGAAAGAGTGGGCGGGTCAGCGGTTAGGGAGAGTGGGATGAAGATTGGAGCAGGAGAGCATAACCATAGCGAGAAGATTATCCACGTTGCGAAAGCCAAAAGCGGTACGGATGATGAGTTTGATTATGTTGTTGATGGCCTCGGAGCGGGCATTAGAAAGCCTGAATCTGGCGGCAGCAACAATGGCGTCAAAGTGGCGTTTGATTTTCTTGCGCAGCTCGCGGAACACGGGGATCCTGCACCGCTGGGCCCAGGCCATCCACTTGGTGAGCGCACCGGCGATCTCATCAGGCCCGGCCTTGAGAGCCAGACGAAGATTCTCTTTGAGCAGGTAGGCACGGTAGAGCTTAGGATTGGCCCTGGTCAGGAATTGCAGCTGGGCTTGCTGATTTTCAGAGAGATGCTCCGGGTTTTTGAGCAGGACATAGCGTAGATTCTTCACTGATTTTGCCTGGTTCTTTTCAGGAGCAGCCTCGCCCTTGGCCGGACGACCGGGCTTGCGCTTGGGCAGAGTTTTGGCC
>CAJTZK010000026.1 GCA_910583785.1 uncultured Oscillibacter sp. | reverse complement strand
CCCTGGACACCGCCCACGCCCGCATCTATGACCGCTTACTGGAAATGTGCGCCCCTATCCGTTTTTCCGGCGAGAATTTTCGTAAAGCCACAGCGCAGGACAAGCTGGCACGTTTGAAAAATCTGATGGACTGAAAGGAGCCGCCTATGGCAAAAGCAAAGGAGCCTGTTATCACTGTCAGCACCGTATTCGCCGGGAGGCAGACCGACAGGCAAGCCTTTATTGACTTAATCATACAGAAAAATGAGATTGTGAAATCACAACTTTCCCTTGACGCCGGACGTGCGGCAGGGTATAATGAAATTACTCCAAAACGCGGCATACACAGCGGGATGGAGGTCAAAAATGAGGACTAACACTGTGTATGCTGAACCCTATCCCCAGGAGGTGAGAGCAGCTATCTATTGCCGCTTGTCCAAGGACGATGATTTGAGCGGCCCCAGCGCAAGCATCCAGAACCAGCGGGAATTGTTGTGCCGGTACTGTGAGGAACAGGGCTGGCGCGTGGCAGGGATTTTCCAGGATGACGGGTACACCGGCCTGAACATGGAGCGCCCCGACTTTCAGAAGATGCTGGCGGCGGTTGAGCGGAAAATGTTCGATGTGGTCTTGACGAAAGACCTCTCCCGGCTGGGCCGGAACTATTTGCAGGTGGGCCAACTGCTGGAAGATTTTTTCCCCCGGCAGAAGGTACGGTATATCGCTCTGAACGATGCCGTGGACAGCGAGGTTGAGAATGAGATAACCCCGTTTCGCTCGCTCCTGAACGAGATGTATAGCCGGGATGTGAGCAAGAAAGTCCATTCGTCCTACCTGACAAAAGCCAAGTCTGGCAAGTTTACCGGCTGTCTGGCCCCGTTCGGCTACCGCAAAGACCCGGAGGACAAAAACCATCTTCTCATTGACGAGGATACCGCATGGATCGTCCGCAGGATTTTTGAGTGGGCGAAGAACGGCAGCGGCCCCAACCGCATCCGCCGCAGGCTGGAAGATGAAGAAATTCCCTGCCCCGCATGGTGGAACCGGCAAAAGGGCTTGCGCGACCATGTTACCAAGTTTGAGCGGGAAAACCCGGAGCGGGGGCGGTTTATCTGGGACTTCACCGCTATCCAGGGTATTCTGGCAAACCCGGTCTACATCGGCGCGATTGCCTCTCAAAAGGTCAATTACCGTTTCAAAATCGGCTGGATGGGCGACAAGAAGCGGGAGGACTGGATTATCGTTGAGGGGATGCACGAGGCCATCATTGACCGGGATACTTACGACATTGTGCAGGAGAAAGTCAAGAGCCGGAAGCGCCCGGACGCATGGGGGAATTTCAGTTTGTTCGCCGGTCTGGTGAAGTGCGGACAGTGCGGCAGCACCCTGAACATCCGCCGCGCCAACCAAAAGGGCAACGAGCGCATTTACACCTGTTCCCGCTACAACAAGTATGGTGTGGCCCACTGTACCCAGCACCGCATCAAGTATGATACGCTCTACAACATCGTGCTGGAACAGATTAGAGCTTGTGCGAGAAAGGCCCTTGCCGATGAACAGGAGGCAGCGGCCCAGCTCCGGGAGAACTGCCAGGCGGACGAGCAGGCCGAGCGTGAGGCCATCCAGCGGAGCATTGACGAGGACAGCGAACGCATCACCGCTCTGGAACGCATTATCAGCCGGGTCTATGAGGACATGATTGCCCAGCGCATCAGCGAGGACAACTTCAACCGCATCTTGGAGAACAGCCAGACGGAGCAGGCCACGCTGAAAAACCGCGTCATGCTGAACCGGGAACGGCTGGCCCAGCAGACCCAGGAGCAGGAGGACAGCACACGCTGGCTGGAAATCATCAAGGACTATGCGGACATTCAAGAGCTGGACGCTGTGACGCTGAACCGGCTTGTTCAGAAAATCGTCATTCACGAGGACATAGACGGCGAGACTGTTCGCCAGACTGTGGAAATCCATTTCAATTTCAACGATAAGGCGGATAAACGCAGGATTATCCGCGAGAAATAACTGAATATCGCAACATTAGGCCCGGATAGTAGAGGAACCGGGGTGATGCTGACCGAGGATGCCGCCGCCCGCCGTGGGCTGTTTCATTAACTTTGAGATGAAACAGCTCATGGCGGGCGGCGGCATTATCCTGCTGGGCACGACCCTGATCCCCCTGCTGTCCGGCCTGTTCTAAGGGCGGCGCTTCATGGGATTTCTCACCGACTGGATCACAAACTGGCTGAAGGAGCTGCTGATCGGCGGGATCATGGACAACCTGTCGGGGCTCTTTGATACAGTAAACGCCCGTGTCGGGGAGATCGCGGTACAAGTGGGGACAGCCCCGGCGCAATGGAACGCCGGGGTTTTCTCCCTGATCCGGCGGCTTTCCGAGACGGTGATACTGCCAATCGCCGGACTGGTCCTGACCTTTGTTGCCACCTACGAACTCATTCAACTGCTGGTGGAGCGGAATAATCTTCACGACCTGGACTATTGGATTTTCTTCAAGTGGATATTCAAAACGGCCTGCGCCATCCTCATTCTGTCCAACACGTTCAATATCGTTATGGCGGTGTTCGACGTGGCCCAGCGGGTGGTGGCGCAGTCGGCGGGGCTGATCCAGGGTTCCACGGACGTTTCCCCGGATATGCTGGCGGACCTGGAGGCCGCGCTGGAGGGGATGGACCTGGGCCCGCTGCTGGGCCTGTGGCTCCAGTCCTTTGTGGTGCAGCTCACCATGACCGCGCTGAATATCGTGATTTTCGTGATCGTCTACGGGCGGATGATAGAAATTTATATGCTCACCAGTTTAGCGCCCCTCCCCGTGGCGACCCTGGCGAACCGGGAGCTGGGCGGGGCCGGGCAGAACTATCTCCGCTCCCTTTTCGCCGTGGGCTTCCAGGGGATGCTGATTTTGGTATGCGTGGGGATCTACGCGGTACTCATTCAAGGTATCGCCTCCGGGGGCGACCCCATAGGGGCGATATGGGGAACCATCGGCTACACGGTGCTGCTGTGCTACTGCCTGTTCAAAACGGGGAGCATCGCCCGGAGTGTCCTGGGGGCGCATTAGGCCCCCGGCCTCTGGACACGGTGTCCAGAGCGGAGCGGAAAGGAGGGATTTTATCGGAAAATACGCTGTGATCTACGCCGACCCGCCCTGGCGGTATTCCCAAAAGAATTTGCGGGGGACGGCGGAGAGGCACTACCCCACCATGAGCATGGACGAGCTGTGCGCCCTCCCCGTGGCGGAACTGGCCGCCCCGGACTGCGCCCTGTTCCTGTTGGCCACGTTCCCCCAGCTCCCGGAGGCTCTACGGCTCATTAAGGCGTGGGGCTTTCAGTATAAGAGCGTGGCCTTTGTCTGGCTGAAAAAGAACCGCAAGGCGGATAGCTGGTTTTACGGCCTGGGCTTCTGGACCAGGGCCAACGCGGAGGTGTGCCTGCTGGCGACGCGGGGCCATCCCCGGCGGCAGGCCGCCAATGTCCATCAATTCATCATTTCCCCCATTGAAGCCCATAGCCAAAAGCCGGAGGAGGCGCGGGAGAAAATTGTGGCCCTCCTGGGCGACGTACCACGGGTGGAGCTGTTCGCCCGGCGGACCTCTCCCGGCTGGGACGTATGGGGGAACGAGGTGGAATGTACCCCCGGCCTCTGGACACCGTGTCCAGAGGGCCAGGGAACGGAAAGGAGTGATTTACCATACCCTATGTGAATGTCCCCAATGACCTTTCCAGGGTCAAGACCAAGCTGGCGTTCAATCTCACCAAGCGGCAGCTCATTTGCTTCGGCGGCGGCGGGCTGGTGGGCGTCCCCGTGTATCTGCTGACCCGTGGGGCTGTGGGGAGCACCGGGGCTATGTTCCTCATGCTGGGGATCATGCTCCCGGCGTTCCTCATGGCAATGTATGAAAAGGACGGCCTGCCCTTTGAGAAAGTGGTGCGGAACATCATCCGCGCCCGCTTCCTCCGGCCCGGCCCCAGGCCCTACCGAACCCAAAATATCTACGCGCCGTTCGCCGGAAAGGAGGTATCGGCTTCTGAACATAAGGACCAAAAACGCCGGACCCGCAAGGGCCGGTAAGCGTTCCCTCTCCGCGCAACAGACCATCCCCTATGTGGAGATGCTGAAAGACGGCATTTGCCGGGTGCGGGACGGCTTCTACACAAAAACCATCGCCTACGAGGACATCAACTACTCCGTGGCCTCCAGCGAGGACCAGTCCGCCATCTTCGACGGCTGGTGCGGCTTCCTTAACTACTTTGACAGCGCCCTCCCGTTCCAGCTCTCTTTCATCAACCACCGCTCCAGGGGCGGCAGCCGGTACAAGGTCAATATCCCCATGGCCCACGACGACTTTGACAGTATCCGGGGGGAATACTCAGATATGCTGAAAGGCCAGCTCTCCAAGGGAAACAACGGCCTGACCAAGACCAAGTACATCACCTTCGGCGTCCCCGCCGACGGCCTGGAGACGGCCCGCCCCCGGCTGGAGCGTGTGTCCAGCGACATCATGGGCAATTTCAAAAAGCTGGGGGCCCATTCCCGTGTCCTCAACGGGCGGGAGCGGCTGGAAGTGCTTCACGGCCAGATGCACCCCGGAGGCCGTGAACCGTTCCGTTTTTCCTGGCCGGACATCGTGAAAACCGGCATGGGGACCAAGGATTTTATCGCCCCGGACAGCTTCGACTTCACCGCCTCCCGGACGTTCCGGCTGGGCCGGTTCTGGGGCGCGGCCTCCTACTTGCAGATCATGGCCTCCGAGCTGTCGGACAAGCTGCTGCTGGAGCTGCTGGAGCTGGACGCGGAAATGACCGTGACCCTCCATGTTC
This sequence comes from uncultured Oscillibacter sp., assembly GCA_910583785.1. GTDB lineage: Bacteria > Bacillota > Clostridia > Oscillospirales > Oscillospiraceae > Oscillibacter. The sequence continues at coordinate 7,312 of CAJTZK010000026.1, read as the reverse complement.
AGACTGTGGACCAGCTCAAGGCCATCAAAATGACCAAGGGCAAAATCTCCGACATTGACAAAATGAAAGTGGAGGAGCAGAAAAAGGCGGTAAGGGCGGGGTACGATATGGAAATTCTGCCCCCGGACCTCATTACCTACTCCAAGGACGCGGCGGCGCTCCTGGCCGACCTCCAGTCCCGGAATGAAAGAATGTTCCTCCTGACGTTCACTGTGGTGAATATCGCCCCCACCCGGCAAAAGCTGGAGAACGACGTGTTCACCATTTCCAGCATAGCCCAGAAATACAACTGCGCCTTGAAGCGGCTGGACTGGCAGCAGGAGCAGGGCTTCACGTCCTCCCTGGTGCTGGGGGACAACTCCATTGAGATACAGCGGGGCATGACCACCAGCTCCACGGCGATTTTCATTCCCTTTATGACAAAGGAGCTGCGGATGGACGGGGCGGCGCTGTACTACGGCATGAACGCCCTTTCCAACAACGTCATTATGGCGGACCGCAAGCGTCTGAAAAACCCCAACGGCCTGTTCCTGGGTACGCCCGGCAGCGGCAAGAGCTTCGCCGCCAAGCGGGAGATCGTCAACGTGTTCCTCTCCCTCCCGGACGACGACATCATCATAGCGGACCCGGAGGGGGAGTATTACCCCCTGGTGAACCGGCTGGGGGGCCAGGTGGTACGGCTGTCCCCGTCGGCCACGGCGGGCACGTTCATCAACCCCATGGACATCAACCCCAACTATGCCGACGACGAGGACCCCCTGTCCCTGAAAAGCGATTTCATTCTCTCCCTGTGCGAGCTGATCGTGGGCGGGCGGAGCGGGCTGGCCCCTGTGGAAAAGACGGTAATCGACCGCTGTGTGCGGACCATCTACCGCCCCTATCTGGCGGACCCGGCCCCGGAGCGGATGCCCATTCTCCAGGACCTCTACGACGAGCTGCTGAAGCAATCCGAGCCGGAGGCCCGGCGGGTGGCCTCCGCCCTGGAGCTGTATTGCACCGGGTCCCTCAATCTCTTTAACCACCGAACCAACGTCCAGGTCAATTCCCGCCTCCTGTGCTTCGACATCAAGGCCCTGGGGAAGATGCTGAAAAAGATCGGGCTGCTGATCCTCACGGACCAAATCTGGGGCCGGGTGACGGAGAACCGGGACCGTCGGCGGGCCACCTGGGTATATCAGGACGAGTTTCACGTTCTGCTGGCGGAGCCCCAGACGGCGGCGTACAGTGTGGAGATTTTCCGGCGTTTCCGCAAATGGGGGGCCATCCCCAGCGGGATCACCCAGAATGTGAAAAGCCTGCTGGAGAGCAGCGAAATAGAGTCCATTTTCGGCAACTGCGATTTCCTCTATATGCTGTCCCAGGCCGCCGGGGATCAAAAGGTGCTGGCAAGTCACCTGGGGATTTCCCCCCACCAGCTTTCCTACGTCACCCACTCCGGCTCCGGCGAGGGGCTGCTTTTTTATGGGGACACCACCATCCCCTTTGTGGACCACTTCCCCCAGGACACCGAGCTTTACACCCTCCTGACCACCAAGCCGGAGGACAAGGCCAATGGGCAGGGGTAAGGCCCGGCCTGGCTCTGGACACCGTGTCCAGAGGTCTGGGTACAAATCCAAGCTCCACCAGGAGAGCGAACGGGCCCGGCCCTCCGAACGGCTGCGGCAGGAGGGGAAGAAGCGGAGTGCCCAGGGCCAGACGCGGGCGGAGCGGAGCGCGGTCAAGGCGGAAAAGGCCAAGCTGCGTATGGGCGCGGCCCAGGAGAAGCTGGCGGCCCAGGCCCCGGCCAAGCCCCCCGGCCCGGTGAAGCGCGGGGCCGGGGCCCTGGGCTGGGGCGTTCACGGCTTCGTCCACGGCAAGGTGTACGAGGTGGAGCACGAGAACGTGGGGACCGAGGGGGCCCACCACTCCGAGCTTGTGGGCGAGGCCGTGGGGCGGAAAACGGCCCGGACGGCGCGGCAGGCCATCCGGGACCACCCGGCCAAGGCCGCCGCCCGCGCCGAGCGCCGGTATGTCAAGGCCACGGCGGAGCACCGCTTTCAAACGGAGCTGGAGAAGCACCCGGACCTGGGCAAAAACGCCCTGGCCCGGTTTGCCCAAAAGCAGCGCCAAAAACGGCAGTACGCGAAACAGGCGCGGGAGACCGCCAAGCAGGGGGCCAGGGCCGCCGAAAAAACCGCCGTCTCTGCGGAGAAGCTGGCGGAAAAAGTGGCTGGCTTCGTCAAGCGTCACCCTGGAGGGGTGGTGATCCCCCTGGCCTGCGTCCTCCTCCTGTTCACCGTCCAGTCCTGCGCCTCCTCCCTGGTGGCAATAGGAAACGGGATCATGGGCGGCATGGGGGCCAGCACCTACCCCGCCCAGGACGAGGATATGCTGGGGGCCGAGGCCGCCTACTGCGCGTTGGAGGCGGAGCTGCAACAGTACCTTGACACCTACACCAGCACCCACGACTACGACGAATATCATTTTGACCTGGACGCAATCGAGCATGACCCCTATGTGCTGATTTCCATGCTCTCCGCGCTCCATGAGGGGGAGTGGACGCTGGAGGAGGTGCGGGGGACCCTCCAGACCATTTTTGACCGGCAGTACATTTTGACCGAAAATGTGGTAACGGAACGGCGCTATTATATCGAGACGGACACCTGGACCGACAGCGAGGGCAACACCCACACAAGCAGCTACCGCGTGTACTACGACTATTACATTTGTACGGTGACGCTGAAAAACGAGGACCTGTCCCACCTGCCCATTTATATCATGGGCGGGGAGCAGCTTTCCCGGTACGCCCTCTACATGGCCGCCCTGGGCAACCGGCCCGACCTGTTCCCCAATTCCGGCTATGTGGACAAGTACATCACCAACCCACCCCAGCCCTACGACGTGCCGGAGCAGTATCTTTCCGATCCCGACTTTGCCGCCCTACTCACCGAGGCGGAGAAGTACCTGGGCTACCCCTACGTCTGGGGCGGCAGCTCCCCGGCCACGTCCTTTGACTGTTCCGGCTTCCTGTCCTATGTGCTGAACCAATGCGGCTGGGACGTGGGCCGCCTGGGGGCCCAGGGGCTTTATAACTACTGCACCCCCGTCAGCTCCCCGCGGCCCGGCGACCTTGTGTTTTTCCGCTACACCTACGACGCGCCCAACCCGGACGGCGTGACCCACTGCGGCCTCTATGTGGGGGACGGGATGATGCTCCACTGTGGGGACCCGGTGCAATTTACAAGTCTGAATACAAGCTACTGGCAGTCCCATTTTTACGCCTGGGGGCGTTTACCATGAACAAGGAGGTTTTCAATGGCAGTCAGCAAGAGCGCGAAAATTTGGGCCGAGATGGAGAAGGTCAAGGCCAAAATCAACGAGCAGCAGGCCCGGCTGAAAGAGCTGGAGCAGAAGCACCGGGAGGCCGAGAATGAGGAGATCGTGGACATCGTGCGGGGCATGAGCGTGTCCCTGGACGAGCTGCCCGCCCTCCTGCGGCAGCTCCGGGACGGGCCCTCTGGACACGGTGTCCAGAAGCAAGGCGAGGGAAAGGAGAGTGCGGAATGAAGAAAAAATCCCGTATGCTGGCGGCTATGCTCTGCGCCGTCCTGATGATGGGTGCGCTCACCGTCCCCGCCTACGCTGGCGGCGGCGACGAGAGCGAGGGCAGCGAGTACGTCCCCTGGGTGGGGCTGGAGCCTGTGGACCCCCTGCCCGTGGAGCAGCCCTCGGACCCCAAGCCGTTCACCCCGGAGGGGACGGGGACCGTGCTGGACAACGCCACCGACCAGGACGGCAAGGAGTTTTTCACCATCACCACGGCGGACGAGGCGGTTTTCTACCTTGTGATAGACCGGCAGCGGGGCGCGGAGAACGTCTATTTTCTCAACGCCGTCACTGTGGCCGACCTGATGGCCCTGGCGGAGCCTGGGCAGGAGCCGGAGGCCCCGCCCCCTGTGACGGAGCCGGAGCCCCCGGAGGCTGAACCTGACCCCGGCCCGGAGGAGCCCAAAAAGTCCGGCGGGGCCGGGATGCTCCTGGCGGCCCTGGCGGTGCTGGCTATCGGCGGCGGGGCCGGGTGGTACTTCAAGATTTACCGCCCCAAACAGCAGAAAGCGGCGGAGCCGGAGGAGGATTTTTCCGAGTATGACGAGCCGGAGGACTACGACGACGCGCCCCCCTGGGACGTGGACGACGAGGACGAGGGAGGGGACGAGTGAATTTCACTGACAGCCCCTATGAGCCCTTTATGAAGCAGCCCACCTACCACCGCCCCCCGGAGCCTGCCCAGGCCCCCAGGGGGACCATGTGCGAGGGATGCCCCTACTGGCGGGGCCTGCGGTGCGTGACCTGTTTCCGGGCCTATCTGCGGAGCCGGGCCGGACCCGGCGGGGGGAGGTGACGGCATGGACCAGCGGGAGCTCACCCGCGAGGAGCGGGCGGCGATCCGGGCCCTGGTGGTGAAGTGGTGCGCCAATTATGACCGGGCCGTTGGATGCTTGCCTTTGGACTGCGAGTGCTATATGCTGGGGAAAACCTGGACGGGGCCCCTATGCCGCTACTTCCGGGCGGCGGTTCTCCCTCTGGACCCGTTGCTGGAGGCCGCCCTCACCGCCCCCGGACCCGTGGAGACGCGGACCTGTCCCCTCTGCGGACGGCCCGCCCTCCTGGGCGGGCGGCGGCGCTACTGTTCCCCCGCCTGCGCCCAGGCCGCGCTCCGAGCGCAAAAGCGTTCTTATATGCGAAAAAAACGGGGTTGATGTGTGGAAAATTAGGCCCCGAAAAATTCAGTGTTTTCAAGGCTTTCCAGACGCCAAACAGGGGCGGGCCGTATCATTTCACGTCCTGCCCCTGTTTTCCGCTGATACTTTCCACATTTCAGGTTTTGAAAGGAGGTTATCATGGAAGAAAATCAAGGCTATGTGATTCGGCAATCCGTCCTGTTCGATAACGGCCGGGGCTTCGCTCTGGGGGAGCACCCCAGGGAGGGCTTCGTGACGTGGCAGTTTACCCAGGAGGGCAGCCGCCGTGACTACTATTGGGGCCACTATTATGACGATGGGGCCGCTGCGGAAAAGGACTATGCGGACCGCGCCGCCGACTATCAGCGCCGCTTTCATGTTCGGGAGGTCAAGGCCCCTATCTCCCGGCAGATGGAGGAGGCGGGCAGACTGGCCCAGGAGCGGCAGGCCCCGCCCAGCCACAAAAGGGAGGCCCCGGACCGGGGCGAACGGTAGCCGTGGCAGGAAAGAAACGCCGTCGCTCTGTTCATCTTCATGTGATGGTGACGCCGGAGGAGCAGCGGCAAATCCAGGAGCGCATGACCCAGGTGGGGATTTTGAACATGGGGGCCTATATGCGAAAAATGGCCCTCAACGGCTATGTGCTCCAGGTGGACCTTTCCCCGGTGCGGGAGCTGGTGTCCCTCCAGCGGCGGTGCGCCAACAATCTCAATCAGGCGGCGCTCCATGTGAACACCTACGGCGGCCTCTACCCCAACGAGCTCCAGGCGCTCCAAAAGGACTACGCCGATTTGTGGGGGCCTCTCTCCGAACTGTTGGAGAAGCTGGCCCAGGTGGTGGCCCTGTGACCCGTGGGAGCGGCCCAGGCCGCTCCCCGGCTGTCCCCGCCTCTGGACACGGTGTCCAGAGCTGGGGAGAACCGATTTTGAAAGGGGGTGCTGTCCCTGGCGACGACCCGTCTTATAACCCACCATATCAGCGGGGACAAGTCGATCCTGGCCTCTCTGTCGGACCGCTTCGACTACGGCCAGAACCCGGAAAAGACCCTGGACGGGGCCCTGATCCGCTCCTACGAGTGCGACCCCCTCACCGCTGACAGCGAGTTTCTTTTGAGCAAGGCCCGGTATAAAGCAATCACGGGCCGGGAGCAGAAGCGGGACGCCGACGTGCTGTGCTATCAGATCCGCCAATCCTTCCCCCCTGGGGAGCTGGACCCGGAGGAGGCGCTGAACATCGGCTATGAGCTGGCGATGCGCTGGACCAAGGGGAAGCACGCTTTCTTCGTGGTGTCCCACGCGGACCGGCCTCACCCCCACGTCCATATTTACTACAACTCCACCACCCTTGACTGCACCCGGAAATACCGGGATTTTTTAGGCTCTGCCCGCGCCCTGCGGCGGCTGTCCGACCGGATATGCCTGGAGCATGACCTGTCCGTTATCAAAAACCCCAAGCTCCATAGCAAGGGAAAATTCCGGCACTACGGCCAATGGCTGGGCGCGTCCCGGCCTCCCTCCTACAAGGAGCAGCTACGGGGGATCATAGACGGGGCCCTGGCGGACCGGCCCGCCGACCTTGCCGACTTCCTCAAAAGGATGGAGGCGGCGGGGGTCCAGGTGAAGCGGGGCCGGGGCGGGGTGATCTCGTTCCGGCTCCCAGGCCAGGACCGGGCCACCCGGTTCCGGCCCTCCACCCTGGGGGACGGCTACGGCCCGGAGGACGTGGAGGCGGTGATCGACGGGCGGGCCCCCGTCCGCAAGCCCGCCCAGGGGCGGCCCCGTTCGGCGGCTCCCCGGCGCGTCAATCTGATTATTGACATTCAGCAGCGTATGGCCCAGGGCAAGGGCCCAGGCTATGAGCGGTGGGCAAAAATATACAATCTCAAACAGATGGCCGCCGCCCTCCAGTTTTTCCAGGAGAACGGGCTGACCGACTATGACGCTCTGGCGGAGCGGACGGCGGAGGTGGTGGACCGGGCCCACGCCCTGGCCGGGGAGCTGCGGGGGGTGGAGGAGCGGCTGGCCTCCACCACAAAACTCATGGGGGCCGTGGTGGACTACGCCAAGACCCGGCCCGTATTCGACGGCTACAAGGCCGCCCGGTACAGCAAGAAGTATCTGGCGGAGCATGAGGAGGCGCTGGCCTCCTACCGGGCGGCAAAGGCGGCGATCAATGACATTCTGGACGGGGCCAAGCTCCCCAGGATGGACGCGCTGAAAAAGGAGCGCCGGGAACTGGCGGAGCGGAAGAAAAAACTCTATGCCCAATACCGGGCGGCACAACAGGAAATGCGGGAGGCGGTGGCGGTCAAGGCCAACGTCGATCACCTCCTCGGCCTGTCTGACGGGCGGGAGAATAAGGCCCAGGAGCGGTAGCGACGGGGCCGCAGACAGAAGCCTCTGGACACGGTGTCCAGAGGCTTCCGGCGGGTTTGGGGTGCAACCCCAACAAGCATTTTTGCGGAGCAAAAATGGCAAGTGTGGCTACACTTGCCCTGCTTGCCGTTTAGCGCGTCCCCCGAAACCCCCGCTTCTTATGGGAGGGCGCTGTCTGGGCAGGGCACCCTTGCGCCCTGCTGTTCCGCATATTAT
>CAJTZK010000025.1 GCA_910583785.1 uncultured Oscillibacter sp. | reverse complement strand
ATTATGCGCTGAAATATGAGCGCATTGCCAAGCGTCGGGGCAAAAAACGGGCCATTATCGCTATCGCCAGAATGATTTTGACCGCCATCTACTCTATGCTTTCCACCGGCGAGATTTGGAACCCCGTTGATCTGTTCAAGGTTGATATGCCCGAGCATCTCAAAGAGCAGCAGCTTCAAAAGGCTGTGAAGCAGGCTGTTCACTTCCTCGAAAGCCAAGGGCTTAAGGTGAGTTAGCTTCCCTCCACAACTTGAAAGTGCCCTGAAAAACTCGTGGTTTAGCAGGGCTGTTCTTTTGCGCCCTTTGCGGTGGCCCTAAAACGCGCGTATCTTTCACACTAATTCCTCCCTCAAGATCAGGTCAGGCCCCACCCGCTGTGTTTTTCGGGCATGGCCTCTCCCGTGAAACAGGAAAGGCGCCGGGAGCGTTGAAGCTCTCCGGCGCCTTTGCCTGATGGGGGGAGTATAGCTCCATTTTTGCAAGATGTCAACTAACAAAATTCATTTTTGGTGGGAATCACAAATGTTTTTACCTGCAAAACGAAAATCTAAGCGGTTTGTCCTGCGAATTTTTTAGGCGCTCAGTTCAAATTGCTGTAGCCCATCAGGTACTCGTCCGCCTCCCGCGCGGCAGCCCGGCCCTCGGCGATGGCCCATACCACCAAGGACTGCCCCCGGCGCATATCCCCTGCGGCAAACACCTTATTTACCCTTGTGGCGTGGCTGTCCGGGGCGGTGGACACATTGGACCGCCCGTCCCGGCTCAGGCCGAAGGCGTCGGCGGCATAGTCCTCGGGGCCCAGGAAGCCCGCCGCGATGAGCAAAAGCCGGCAAGGCAGCTCCTCCTCCGAGCCGGGGACCTGGGCCATGAAGCGCCGCCCGTCCTTCTCCTTCGGCTCCAGGCGGACGGTGACGACGGCGGACAGCGCCCCGGCCTCATCGGTCCGACACTCCTTCACCGTGGTCTGATATCGCCGGGGGTCGGCCCCGAACAGGGCGGCGGCCTCCTCCTGGCCGTAATCGGTCTTGCACACCCGGGGCCACTGGGGCCAGGGGTTATCCTTAGCCCGCGCCGCCGGGAGCCGGGGCATCATCTCCAGCTGGATGACGGACCGGCACCCCTGGCGGATGGCGGCGCCCACACAGTCATTGCCGGTGTCGCCGCCCCCTACGATGACCACGTCCTTCCCGGCGGCGTCGATGGGAGGGGCGCCGTCCAGCAGGGCCTTTGCGGCGGCGGTGAGGTAGTCCACGGCGAAATACGCGCCCGGGATCCCCTCTGCCGGAGGCAGGGGGCGGGGGTTTTTCGCCCCACAGCACAGGACGACCGCGTCGTACTCCTCCAAAAGCGCCTGGGCGGGGAGATCTCGGCCCACGTCACAGCCTGTACGGAACTCCACCCCCTCCGCCGCCATCAGCTCCACCCGGCGCTGAACGATCCGCTTTTCCAGCTTCATGTTGGGGATGCCGTACATCAGCAGGCCTCCCGCCCGGTCCTCCCGCTCGAAGATCGTGACGGCGTGGCCCCGGCGGTTGAGCTGCTGGGCGGCGGCAAGGCCGGCGGGGCCGGCCCCCACCACCGCCACCCGTTTTCCCGTGCGGACCTTGGGCGGCCGGGGCCTTATGGCCCCCGAGGCAAAGCCCGCCTCGATGATGGCCAGCTCGTTTTCCTTCACTGTCACCGGGCCGCCGTTGAGGCCGCAGGTGCACGCCGCCTCGCACAGGGCGGGGCACACCCTCCCGGTAAACTCAGGGAAGCTGTTGGTCTTGGTGAGCCGAGCCAGAGCCTGGTCCAGATTTCCGGCATAGAGCAGATCGTTCCACTCCGGCGCCAGATTGTGGAGAGGGCACCCGGTGACCATGCCCCCCAGCTCCACCCCAGACTGGCAGAAGGGCACGCCGCACTCCATACACCGGGCCGCCTGACGGCGGCGCTCCTCCTCCGGGAGCATGGCGTGGAACTCGTCCCAGTGGTGGATGCGCGCCAAAGGCGGTTGGCCGGGGTTACCCTGACGGCTGTATTCTAAAAATCCCGTGGGCTTTCCCATTATCGCGCGCCTCCCGTCACGGCGTAGAACGCCTCCAGCTCCGCCTCGTCCCGGCCCATGCCCCGCCCCTCCCGTTGGGCGATGGCCTGGAGCATTTTGGCGTAATCCCGTGGTAATATCTTTTTGAAATTTGCCGCGCTGTATTCAAAATCCGCCAGAATGGCCCGGCCCCTCTCCGAGCCGGTGGCCTGAACATGCTCGGCAATCAGGTCCCGCAGTTCCTCCAGATCCCGGGTTTCCGCCACCGGCTCCAGGGATACCAAATCCTTGTTTAAGCGCAGGTACAGGTCCCGCCGAGGGTCCCAGACGTAGGCCACGCCGCCGCTCATGCCCGCGGCAAAATTTTTGCCCGTCTCCCCCAGCACCACCACCCGGCCCCCGGTCATGTATTCGCAGCCGTGGTCGCCCACGCCCTCCACCACAGCCGCCGCTCCGGAATTGCGCACACAGAACCGCTCTCCGGCCCGGCCCGCGATAAAGGCTTTTCCGGAGGTGGCGCCATACAGGGCCACATTGCCGATGATGATGTTCTCATCCGCCTTGAATGCCGCTGTCTTGGGCGGGTACACCGCCAGCTTGCCGCCGGACAGCCCCTTGCCGAAGTAGTCGTTGGCGTCCCCTTCCAGCACCAGGGTCAGCCCCCTGGGAATGAACGCGCCGAAAGACTGGCCCCCGCCGCCGGTACAGCGGACCGTGACGGCATCCTCCTCCAGCCCGCCGCCGTGGAGGCGGGTGATCTCCGAGCCGAACAGGGTTCCCACCGCCCGGTGGGTGGAGGTGACGGGCAGGGAGATCTGGCATTTCCGGCCCTTTTTCAGCGCGTTTCCCAGCTTGGCCAGCAGCACGGACTGGTCCACCGTCTCTTCCAGCTTGAAATCATACCTGTCAGCGGGGTCGAAATGGGTTTTATATCCCTCCCCGATGTAAGGGCTGCCCAGAACGGCGGACAGGTCCACCGCGGCGGCCCGGCCGTTCACCGCGCGTTCCCGCTGTTTCAGCAGGTCGGTGCGGCCCACCAGCTCCTCCACGGTGCGCACACCCAGCTTCGCCATGTGCTCCCGCAGCTCCTGGGCGATGAAACGCATGAAATTGACCACATATTCCGGCTTTCCCTTGAACCGTTTCCGCAGTTCGGGGTTCTGGGTCGCCACCCCCACGGGGCAGGTGTCCAGATTGCACACCCGCATCATAACGCAGCCCAGGGTCACCAGCGGCGCGGTGGCAAAGCCGAACTCCTCCGCCCCCAGCATACAGGCGATGGCTGTGTCCCGGCCCGTCATCAGCTTTCCGTCGGTCTCCAGCACCACCCGGGAGCGGAGCCCGTTTTGGATGAGGGTCTGGTGGGTCTCCGCCAGCCCCAGCTCCCAGGGCAGGCCCGCGTGGTGGATGGAGGTCCGGGGTGCGGCCCCGGTGCCCCCGTCCCAGCCGGAGATGAGCACCACCTGGGCCCCGGCCTTGGCCACCCCCGCCGCCACGGTGCCCACGCCCGCCTCGCTCACCAGCTTGACGGAGATGCGGGCGCTGCGGTTGGCGTTTTTCAGGTCGTAGATGAGCTGGGCCAGGTCCTCGATGGAGTAGATGTCATGGTGGGGCGGCGGGGAGATCAGCGGCACGCCGGGGGTGGAGCAGCGGGTCTTGGCGATCCAGGGGTACACCTTCTTTCCAGGCAGGTGGCCGCCCTCGCCGGGCTTGGCCCCCTGGGCCATTTTGATCTGGAGCTCCTGGGCACTCACCAGGTACTCGCTGGTGACCCCGAACCGGCCCGACGCCACCTGCTTGATGGCGGAGCAGCGGAGGCCGTTTCGCAGCCGCTCGGGCAGCTCGCCCCCCTCGCCGGAGTTGGACCTGCCCCCCAGCAGATTCATGGCCTGGGCCAGACACTCGTGGGCCTCCTGGGAGATGGAGCCGTAGCTCATGGCCCCGGTCTTGAACCGCTTGACGATGGACTCCACACTCTCCACCTCGTCCAATGGGATAGGGGTGTCCGCGTATTTCATCTCCATCAGCCCCCGGAGGGTGTGGGGGGAGTTCTCATCGTCCACCAGGGCGCTGTACTGCTTGAACAGGCCATAGTCCCCGGTGCGGGCGGCCTGCTGGAGCAGGTGGATGGCCTGGGGGCTGTACCTATGGTCCTCCTGTCCCGAGCGGGCCTTGTGGGTCCCCGCCGAGTCCAAAGTAAGGTCCACATCAAGCCCCAAGGGGTCGAAGGCCCGGCTGTGGTTTCGGTCCGCCATGGCCTCGATCTCCTCCAGGCCGATGCCGCCAATGCGGGAGACGGTGTTGGTAAAGTATTCGTCCACCACGTCTTTGGCGATGCCCACCGCCTCGAAGAGCTGGGCGGACTGGTAGGACTGGAGGGTAGACACGCCCATTTTGGAGGCGATCTTTACGATACCTCTCAGGATGGCTTTGTTGTAATCGTCCACCGCCGCCCCGAAGTCCTTGTCCAGCATCCCCTCGTCGATGAGCCGGCCGATGGTCTCCTGGGCCAGATAGGGGTTGACCGCCCGGGCCCCGTAGCCCAGCAGGGCGGCAAAGTGATGCACGTCCCGGGGCTCGCCGGACTCCAGGATGACGGACACCGCCGTGCGCTTTCGAGTGCGCACCAGGTGCTGCTCCAGGGCGGACACCGCCAGCAGAGAGGGGATGGCCGCATGGTTTTCGTCCACCCCCCGGTCGGACAGGATGATGATATTGGCCCCGCCGCGATAGGCCCGGTCGGCGGACAGCTTCATCTGGTCCAGCGCCCGCTTCAGGGGCATATTTTTGAAATACAGCAGGGACACCGTCTCCACGCGGAAGCCGGGCCGGTCCATGTGTTTGATCTTCAGCATATCCACCGAGGTGAGGATGGGGTTGTGGATCTGGAGCACCCGGCAGTTTTCAGCCCGCTCCGCCAACAGATTGCCGTCATCCCCCACATACACTGCGGTGTCGGTGACGATCTCCTCCCGGATGGCGTCGATGGGTGGGTTGGTCACCTGGGCGAAGCGCTGGCAGAAATAGTCGAACAGCGGCCGGTCCCGGCGGTCCAGCACCGCCAGGGGAATATCCGCCCCCATGGCGGCGGTGGGTTCCGCCCCCGTTCGGGCCATGGGCAGGATGGCGTCTTTGACATCCTCCCAGGTGTAGCCGAACGCCTTCTGCACCTGTGCCAGCCGTTCCGGCGGGCAGGTCTCCACCCGGTGGTTGGGAATAGCCAGGTCCTTCAGCTGAAGCAGCTCCCGGTCCAGCCATTCGCCGTAGGGGCTGCGGGCGGCGCAGCCCTCCTTGAGCTCCTCGTCACCGATGACGCGGCCCTGGACCGTGTCCGCCAGCAGCATTTTCCCCGGCTCCAGCCGGGATCTCTTCAGGATATGGGCAGGGTCGATGTCCAGCACCCCAACCTCGGAGGACAGGATGAGCCGGCCGTCGTCGGTGAGGTAATACCGGGCGGGGCGCAGGCCGTTGCGGTCCAGCACCGCGCCCACCTGGTCGCCGTCGGAGAACAGGATGGCGGCGGGGCCGTCCCAGGGCTCCATCATGGCGGCGTAGTATTGGTACAGGTCCCGGCGGGCACGGGAGAGATTAGGGTCGTTCATCCAGGGCTCCGGGACGCACACCATCACCGCCAAGGGCAGCTCCATGCCACTCATCACCAGAAATTCCAGAGTGTTGTCCAGCATGGCGGAGTCCGAGCCCCTGGCGTCCACCACTGGGAACACCTTGTCCAGCTCCCCCTCCCACACAGGGGAGGACATGGTCTCCTCCCGGGCCAGCATCCGGTCCGCGTTGCCCCGAATGGTGTTGATCTCCCCATTGTGGGCGATGAGCCGGTTGGGGTGGGCCCGCTCCCAGGAGGGATCGGTGTTGGTGGAGAACCGGGAATGGACCAGGGCGATGGCGGAGGTATAGTCCTCATCCTGCAGATCCAGGTAGAACTGCCGCAGCTGGCCCACCAGGAGCATCCCCTTATACACGATGGTCCTGCTGGACAGGGAGGCCACATAGGTGTCGCCGCTGGACTGCTCAAACTCCCGCCGGGCGATATAGAGGCGGCGGTCGAATTCCAGCCCCTTTGCCAGCCGTTCCGGGCGGCGGACGAAGCCCTGGACGATCCGGGGCATTTTATCCCGCGCCTTCCGTCCCAGCACCTGGGGGCATACCGGCGCCTCCCGCCAGCCGATGAACTCCATCCCCTCCCGCTCTGCGATGAGCTGGAACATCTTCATGGCCTGATTCCGGCGCAGGTCGTCCTGGGGGAAGAAGAACATCCCCACCCCGTAGTCCCGTTCGCCCCCCAGCTCAAAGCCCAGCTCCGCCGCCGCTTTGGAGAAAAAGCCGTGGGAGATCTGCAGCAAAATACCCACGCCGTCGCCGGTCTCGCCTGCGGCGTCCTTTCCCGCCCGGTGCTCCAGCTTTTCCACGATCTTCAGCGCGTCGTCCACCGTCTGATGGGTCTTTCTGCCCTTGATGTCCACAACGGCCCCAATGCCGCAGGCGTCGTGCTCGAAACGGGGGTCGTACATGGGGGCCACGGGCCGCGTTTCCTTTTGTCTCATAGCGAAAACCTCTTTTCGGGGTCATATGAAGTCAACGGGACGGCCGCCCAATGAGCGCCGTCCCGTTCTGTCAGGCGTCTCTGCCCGGTCAAAATTTCTCCAGCACCTGCCGGGCGGTGTCCGCCAGCCGCGTGCCGTGGTCCATGCTCCGCTTTTGGAGCCACCGGTGAGCCTCCGCTTCCGTCATGCCGTCCTGTTCCATCAGCAATGCTTTGGCCCGCGCCACCAGCTCCTTTTCCTCCTGGCTGCGCCGGGCGGGGGCCTGACTGGTCTGAGCCAGCTGGGCCAGCATCCGCACCGAGGCCAGCAGCGACCCCCGGCCCACCGGGGCAGGCAGCTTGAATATGCCCGGCGCGGCGCACAGCTCCAGTTGGGCCTGGGGGGCCACCATCAGCATGGCGCACCGCTGGGGCAGGTCGAAATACAGCGTCTCACAGCTTTCGTCCGTCAGCTTGAAGCCGCACACCACCAGGTCCAGCCGCAGCTTGGCCACCGTCCGCTTCACCTGGGCGGCGCTGCGGCAGGTGAGGCAGGAAAATTCTCCGGTGCTCTCCAGCGCCTCCCGGAGCCGGTCGCAGTTGGACTGGCGCTCAAAGGCCACCACGATCTGCCGCATGGCCCTCACCTCGCTTCCGGGAAATTCAGTAGTTCATCATGTATTTGTCCCGCTCCCAGCTGGAAACGCGGGTGCGGTACTCGTCCCACTCCGCCTCTTTTCCGGCGATGTACTGGCTGGAAACGTGCTGGCCCAGGGTATCCATCACCAGCTTGTCCTTCTTCATGGCGAGGAGGGCCTCCTCCAGGGAGCCGGGCAGGGCCTCGATACCGTGGCGTTTCCGAACGACCGAGGACATGGCGAAGATGTTCTCGGTGACCTCCTCCGGCGGGGTCATCCCCTTCTCGATGCCGTCCAGCCCCGCCGCCAGGCAGACGGCCAAAGACAGGTAGGGGTTGCAGGCCGGGTCGGGGCAGCGCAGCTCCACCCGGGTGGCCTGTCCCCGGGCGGCGGGGATGCGGATGAGGGCGGAACGGTTGGAGGCGGACCAGGCCAGATAGCAGGGAGCCTCGTAGCCGGGGACCAGCCGTTTGTAGGAGTTGACCAGGGGGTTGGTGACAGCGGCCATGCCCTTCATGTGGGCCAGGATGCCCGCGATGAAAGCATACGCCTCCCTGGACAGGCCCTTGGGACCGTTCTCGTCGAAGAACACGTTTTTCCCGTCCCGGAACAGGGACATGTTGGTGTGCATTCCCGAGCCGTTGATGCCGAAGATGGGCTTGGGCATGAAGGTGGCGTGGAGTCCGTTTTTCTGAGCCAGGGTCTTCACCGCCAGCTTGAAGGTCATGATCTTGTCGGCGCACTGGAGGGCGGGGGCGTACTTGAAGTCGATCTCGTGCTGGCCCTGGGCCACCTCGTGGTGGCTGGCCTCGATCTCATAGCCCATCTCCTCCAGCGCCAGGCAGATCTCCCGCCGGGTGGACTCCCCGTGATCCAGGGGGCCCAGGTCGAAATAGCCCGCCTCATCGTTGGTGCGGGTGGTGGGCTTGCCCTCCTCATCGGTCTGGAACAGGAAGAACTCCGCCTCGGGGCCCACGTTGAAGGTATCGTAGCCCATGGCCTTCGCTTTCTCCAGCACCCGCTCCAGCACCCCCCGGGGGTCTCCCACAAAGGGAGTACCGTCCGGGTTGTGCACGTCGCAGATGAGCCGGGCCACCTTGCCGTGCTGGGGCCGCCAGGGGAAGATGACAAAGCTGTCCAGGTCGGGCCAGAGATACTGGTCCGACTCGTTGATGCGAACAAACCCCTCGATGGAGGAGCCGTCGATCATGATCTGGTTGTCCACGGCCTTCTCGATCTGGGAGGCGGTGATGGCCACGTTTTTCAGCTGGCCAAAGATGTCGGTGAACTGCATTCGGATGAATTTTACATCCTCCTCTTTCACCATTCGAATAATATCCTCTCTGCTGCAGCCCATAAATGAGATCCCCTTTCTGTTTCCCCGCGAAATAGAAATCGGCGCTCCTCCCCCTTCCGGGTCGGAACGCCATTGTTCACGCCTGAACTACGGCCAGTATAGCCGGTAGAAGCATGAAAGTCAAGATGATATTTGCAATATAAATGTATTTTATTGCATATTACAAGGATGCGGCACAACAGCGCCCCCTTTATATGCAAGTTTAATATTTTAATCTTGCAGTTTTGAAGGCGAACCAATTGACAGCGGAACGCGATGGGAATATAATGGAACACAACAGCTTCGACGGGGGGAGTACATATCATGTGCGGAATCGTAGGCTTTACCGGGCGGCGGCGGGCCGCCCCCATTTTGCTGGACGGGCTGGCCAAGCTGGAATACCGGGGCTATGACTCGGCGGGCCTGGCCGTCCGGGACGGTGATGAGCCGGCCCAGGTGGTGAAGGCCGTGGGCAAGCTGCGCAATCTGGCTGAGAAAACAGACGGCGGCGCGGCCCTTGCCGGCTGCTGCGGCATTGGACACACCCGCTGGGCCACCCACGGCGCTCCCAGCCTCATCAACGCCCACCCCCACGTCAGCGGCAGCGGTGTAAGCTCCGGCTCCGACGCGGTGGAGTCTCAGGTGGTGGGGGTCCACAACGGGATCATCGAGAACTGCTCCGAGCTGAAAGCCAAGCTGGAACGCCACGGCTACACCTTCTATTCAGACACCGACACCGAAACGGCGGTGAAGCTGGTGGACTACTACTACAAAAAATACAAGCTGGGCCCTGTGGACGCCCTCACCCGGGCCATGGTGCGGATACAGGGGTCCTATGCCCTGGCGCTGATGTTTCAGGACTATCCCGGCGAGATCTTCGCCGCCCGGAAGGACTCACCCATGATCCTCGGCGTGGCGGAGGGGGAGACCTATCTGGCCTCCGATGTGCCCGCCATCCTGAACGACACGCGAAATGTATACTACATTGGCAATCAGCAGGCGGCAAGACTCAGCCCAGGGGAGATTCATTTTTATGACCTCAATGGAGACGAGGTGGAGCTTCCCCTGACCGAGATTACCTGGGACGCCCAGGCGGTGGAAAAGGGCGGATACCAGCACTTCATGCTCAAAGAGATCCATGAGCAGCCCGCCGCCGTGCGGGACACCCTGAACAGTCTGCTGAAGGACGGCCAGATCGACCTGTCCGGGGCGGGGCTGACGGAGGAGGTCCTCCAGTCCGTCTCGTCCATCCATATCGCGGCCTGCGGCTCCGCCTGGCATGTGGGGGTGGCGGCCCAGTACGTCCTGGAGGAGCTGGCGGAGGTCCCCGTCCGGGTGGAGCTGGCCTCCGAGTTCCGCTACCGCAGGCTGCTGCTGGACGAGAATGCCTTAGTCATCGTTATCTCCCAGTCCGGGGAGACAGCGGACACGTTGGCCGCCCTGCGGGAGGCGAAGCGGCGGGGGGCGCGGACGCTGGCGGTGGTGAATGTGGTAGGCTCCACCATCGCCCGGGAGGCGGACAGTGTGCTCTACACCCTGGCGGGGCCGGAGATCGCCGTGGCCACCACCAAGGCCTACAGTGCCCAGCTCATGGCCATGTACGCCCTGGCGGTGCAGCTGGCCCTGGTGCGGGGGAAACTCACGGAGGATGAGTATACAGGATACATTGAGGAGCTGGCCGCTCTGCCGGACAAGATCGCCCGCATATTGGAGGACAAGGGGCGCATCCAGTGGTTCGCCGCCAAGTTCGCCAATGCCCGGGACATCTTCTTCCTGGGCCGGGGGGCGGACTACGCCGCCAGCCTGGAGGGCAGCCTGAAAATGAAGGAGATCAGCTATATCCACAGCGAGGCCTACGCCGCGGGGGAGCTGAAGCACGGCACCATCAGCCTGGTGGAGGACAACACCCTGGTGATCGGCGTACTTACCCAGAGCAATCTGTACGAGAAAACCATCAGCAATATGGCGGAATGCAAAGCCCGGGGGGCGTACCTTATGGGGCTGACCTGTTATGGGCACTACAGCATAGAGGACACGGCGGACTTCACCGTCTACATTCCTAAAACGGCCCCTTGCTTCACCGGACTGCTGGCGATAGTCCCCCTCCAGCTGCTGGGGTATTACACCAGCGTGGCCCGAGGATTGGATGTGGATAAGCCCAGGAATCTGGCGAAAAGTGTCACGGTGGAGTGACCGGGCACGGGGAAGCCATATGCAAAAGGGGTCCGCCGCCGGGGCTGGCCGGCCCTTGACCGGGTGGGCGGATTCAACGCACTGTTTCCGAGCTACCGCCACACAGCGCCGCCAAGGTAAACTGCGCCAAATAATCGGAGATGACCTGCTCAAGCCCGCGCCACAGGGAAAGCGTCCGGCAGCGGCCGCTTCGGGGACAGGTATTCCGCCCCGGCTCCAGGCAGGCAACGGGGACCAGCGGTCCCTCCATCAGCTCAAGTATCGGCTTTATCCTGTACTCCTCCGGGGGGCGGTCCAGGCGGTAGCCGCCGCCCTTTCCCCGCGCGGCGGCAAGCAGGCCGCCCTTTACCAGCTCCTTTACCACAATCTCCAGATATTTCTCTGAAATTTCCTGCCGGGCGGCCACATCTTTCAGCGGCACGTAGCCGTCCCCCTGATGCTCCGCCACATCCACCAGGAACCGCAGCGCGTAGCGGCCTTTTGTGGAAATCATCATAAAGATCCCTCCTAGTTTTTCCTATCATACCACAAGGTCGATAGGAATTCAATCCACGTCAATATACCAATTGACAAAGTAGGTTTATAGGTATATGGTGGCATCAATCCAAAGAGAGGGGGATCTTCCCATGAGTTATAAATTTGAGACCTTGCAGCTCCATGTGGGCCAGGAGCAGCCCGACCCCGCCACCGACGCCCGGGCGGTGCCCATCTATCAGACCACCTCCTATGTGTTCCGAAACGCCGCCCACGCCGCCGCCCGGTTCGGTCTGGCGGACGCCGGCAACATCTACGGTTGGCTGACCAACTCCACTCAGGATGTATTCGAGAGACGACTGGCCGCCCTGGAGGGGGTGTGGCGGCGCTGGCCACCGCCTCCGGCGCCGCGGCCATCACTTACGTCATCCAGGCCCTGGCTCAGGCGGGAGAGCATATCGTGGCCCAAAAGACCATCTACGGCGGCAGCTATAACCTGCTGGCCCACACCCTGCCCCAATACGGTATTCAGGCTTCCTTTGTGGACGTTCATGACCTGAACGCCGTTACCGCCGCCATCCAGCCCAACACCAAAGCCATTTACCTGGAGACCTTGGGCAATCCTAACAGCGACATCCCCGACATTGACGCCATCGCTGAGATCGCCCACGCCCATGGCCTGCCTCTGGTCATTGACAACACCTTTGGGACACCCTATTTGATTCGCCCCATTGAGCATGGCGCGGACATTGTAGTCCATTCCGCCACCAAGTTCATCGGCGGTCACGGCACCACTTTGGGCGGCATCATCGTGGACAGCGGCAAATTTGACTGGAAAGCATCCGGCAAGTACGCCCCCATTGCCGCGCCCAACCCCAGCTACCACGGAGTCAGCTTTGTGGACGCCGTCGGCTCCGCCGCCTTTGTCACCTACATCCGGGCTATCCTCCTGCGGGACACCGGAGCGGCGATTTCACCCTTCAATGCCTTTCTGCTTTTCCAGGGAGTGGAGACCCTGTCCCTTCGGGTAGAACGCCACGCTGAAAACACCAAAAAAGTGGTGGAGTATCTGGCCAACCATCCCCAGGTGGAGAAGGTCAACCACCCCAGCCTGCCTGAGCATCCTGACCACGCCCTGTATGA
Organism: uncultured Oscillibacter sp.; assembly: GCA_910583785.1. Lineage (GTDB taxonomy): Bacteria > Bacillota > Clostridia > Oscillospirales > Oscillospiraceae > Oscillibacter. The sequence continues at coordinate 2,734 of CAJTZK010000025.1, read as the reverse complement.
GAAGTATTTCCCCAACGGCGGCGCATCCATCTTTACCTTTGAGATCAAGGGCGGGCAGGGGTCGGCCCACAGGTTTATCGACCATCTGGAGATTTTCTCCCTGTTGGCTAACGTGGCGGATGTAAAGTCCCTTGTCATCCACCCGGCCACCACCACCCACTCACAGCTTTCCCCCGAGGAGCTGCTGGATCAGGGCATCAGGCCCAATACTATCCGGCAGTCCATCGGCACCGAGCATATCAACGACATCACCGCTGATCTGGAAAAAGGGTTCGCCGCCGCGCAGAAATAAGAGGAGGAATCCGTTATGTCCAACATCTACACATCTGCCGACCAGCTGATCGGCAAAACGCCCTTGCTGGAGCTGACCCATATCGAGAGGGAAGCGGAGCTGCCGGCCCGCCTCCTGGCAAAGCTGGAGTATTTCAATCCCGCCGGGTCGGTGAAGGACCGCATCGCCAAGGCCATGATCGACCGGGCGGAGGCCGGCGGAAAATTGAAGCCCGGCTCCACCATCATCGAGCCCACCTCCGGCAACACGGGGATCGGGCTGGCCTCTGTGGCGGCGGCTCGGGGCTACCGCATCATCCTCACCATGCCGGAGACCATGAGCGTGGAGCGCCGGCAGCTGATGAAGGCTTACGGCGCGGAGCTGGTTCTTACCGAAGGGGCTAAGGGAATGAAAGGGGCCATCGCCAAGGCAGAGGAGCTGGCACAGGAGATTCCCAACAGCTTCATCCCCGGCCAGTTTGTCAACCCGGCCAATCCCGCCACCCACCGCTCCACTACCGGCCCGGAGATCTGGGCAGATACCGACGGGCAGGTGGACATCTTTGTGGCGGGCGTGGGCACCGGCGGCACCATCACCGGCGTGGGGCAGTACTTGAAAGAGCAAAACCCGGCGGTGAAAGTGGTGGCGGTGGAGCCCGAGGACTCCCCTGTCCTCAGCGGGGGACGCTCCGGAGCCCACAAAATACAGGGCATCGGCGCGGGCTTTGTGCCGGAGGTTCTGGACACCGCCGTTTACGACGAGATCATCCCCGTGTCCAACGAGGACGCCTTTGCCGCCGGGCGGCTGGTGGGGCGCAGGGAGGGCATTCTGGTGGGCATCTCCTCCGATGCCGCGCTCCATGCTGCGGTCCGTCTGGCCAAGCGGCCTGAAAACAGCGGAAAGACCATCGTGGTCCTTTTTCCGGACGCCGGCGGCCGCTACCTGTCCACACCGATGTTTGCGGATTGAGCACAGAGGGAGCGCGCCGGTGAAAGCGTCGGCGCGCTCCCCTCGGCGGGCAGCCCTATGGCGCGTTGAACACAAAGGAACGAAAGAAAATCATTCGCGCCGGCGGACTTCTCTTGACAAAGCCGCCCCGCTGTGGTATTGTATGCCCGTGGTTAGCACCAACTAACCACGGGCATAGCGACCGCTTTTCCTCCCCCAGGGCTCCGTCCCTGGGGCCTCTCTGGACACAGGAGTTAGCGTACGCTAACAAACATATTTTGCAAAGGAGCGTTCAGCATGAACAAGATCGCGATCGTATTTTGGAGCGGGACTGGAAACACGAAGGCTATGGCGGATCATATCGCCCAAGGCGTCCGGGCCGCCGGCGGCGAGGCGGAGCTGCTGGGGCCCGGGGAGTTTTCCTCCGACCGGCTCACCGCCTACAGCGCCGTATCCTTCGGCTGTCCCGCCATGGGCTGCGAGGTGCTGGAGGAAATGGAATTCGAGCCAATGTTCGCCGCCTTGGAGGGTTCGCTCAGCGGCAGGCGGATCGCCCTGTTCGGCTCCTACGGCTGGGGGGACGGCCAGTGGATGCGGGACTGGTGCCACCGCTGCCGCGACGCCGGGGCCTGCCTTCTGGAGGAAAATGGTCTGGCGGTCAACGAGGCGCCGGACGTAAGCGGCGAGGAGGCCTGCAAAGAGCTGGGCAGGAAGCTGGCGGTATGGCAGTGATTGGTCGATCCACCAGCCGCTCCCAGACGTTCGAGTCCGTGCTGGTCCGGCAATGCGCCCCGACGCTGGCCGGGATAAAGCCGGGAAGCATTTTCAGCTTCAACCGTTCCCCGTTGGAGATCTCCCGCCAGAAGGTCCGGCAGTGGGATAAGCGGCTGGCTCCCCTGGGCCTCGCCGTCCAAATCCTTTTGGAGCGACCGTGCTCCAGCTGGGCGATCGTCTATGTGTACCGGCGAACGCATTTGGAGCGGCTGCTGTCCGGCAACGCCTGCCAAAGGTTTTTAGCCAAAGCCGGATACGCCGGCACTGACCTGGACGGCCTGCTGGACCAGCTTGCCCGCCGTCTGCAAACCCAGCCGGAATTCCCGCATGAGATCGGTGTATTCCTGGGATACCCGCTCCGGGATGTCATCGGCTTTATCGAGAACCGGGGACGGAATTTCACCTGCTGCGGATTCTGGAAATCATACAGCGATCCGGCGGAAGTGGAGGCGCGCTTCGCCTCTTACCGCAGATGTATCCATACCTACGTGAACCTGTACGAGCAGGGAACGCCCATCGAAAAACTGGCCGTATCAGCATAACGTGGGACCGCCCCTTCGCCGCCGGACCGTTTAGATTCGCCCCCGGCGGATTCGCGGAGCTTTACAAAAAGCCCCCCTGCGCAGGTCGTTTTTGCGTGGGGTCAGCAGATCCTAATTCGAAATGCAGATTTTTCTCAAAATGGTCTTGACATCTTCGGTTAGCAGTGGTAAACTAAGGCCGATTCGAGGTTAGTTATTA
>CAJTZK010000024.1 GCA_910583785.1 uncultured Oscillibacter sp. | reverse complement strand
GAAGGAACGGAGCAGAGCGCAGTCCCCGCCCCAGGCGGGGACGGAGTGGGCGGAGTTTCTTCCGACGACATGGGGGGGTGCAATGAACCAGCCATCGCTGGTATCCAATCCGCCCCGCCCGAAGGGCGAGCAACATTCCCCGCTTTGTAAAAGCGTCCAATAATAGCCATATTATCAATATAGAAGGAGATCACACATGAAGTACGATTTCACCGCCATAGAACAAAAATGGCAAGCCAAATGGCTGGAAGAAAAACCCTTCACCGCCGTCAACGGCGACAGAAGTAAGGAAAAATTCTTCGGCCTCATCGAGTTCCCCTACCCCTCCGGCCAGGGCCTCCATGTGGGCCACGCCCGGCCCTTCACCGCCATGGACATCATCTGCCGGAAGAAGCGGATGCAGGGCTATAACGTCCTCTTCCCCATCGGCTACGACGCCTTCGGCCTGCCCACGGAAAACTACGCCGTGAAAAACCACATCCACCCCGCCAAGGTCACCCACGACAACGTGGAGAACTTCCGCAAGCAGCTCCGCATGCTGGGCTACTCCTTCGACTGGGACCGGGAGGTCAACACCACGGACCCGGACTACTACAAGTGGACCCAGTGGATCTTCCTCCAGATGTTCAAGAAGGGCCTGGCCTATAAGGCATCCATGCCCGTGAACTGGTGCACCAGCTGCAAAATCGTCCTGGCCAACGAGGAAGTGGTGGAGGGCGTCTGCGAGCGCTGCGGCGGCGAGGTCATCCGCAAGGAGAAATCCCAGTGGATGCTGGCCATCACCAAGTACGCCGACCGTCTCATTGACGACCTGGAGGACGTGGACTTCATCAACCGGGTTAAAATCCAGCAGCGGAACTGGATCGGCCGTTCCGAGGGCACGGAGGTGGACTTCACCGCCACCAACGGCGACAAGCTGACGGTCTACACCACCCGGTGCGACACCCTCTTCGGCGTGACCTATATGGTCATCTCCCCGGAGCACCCCTTCCTGGAACAGTGGAAGGGCCAGATTCAAAACTGGGATGAAGTCGCCGCCTACCAGGCCGAGGCCGCCCGGAAGTCCGACTTCGAGCGGGGCGAGCTGAACAAGGAGAAGACGGGCGTCCGGCTCCAGGGCATCGAGGCCGTGAACCCCGCCAACGGCAAGCACGTCCCCCTGTTTGTCTCCGACTACGTCCTCATGGGCTACGGCACCGGCATTGTCATGGGCGTGCCGGGCCACGACCAGCGGGACTGGGACTTCGCCACGGCCTTCGGCCTGCCCATTGTGGAGGTGGTCCAGGGCGGCGACATCACGAAGGAGGCCTTTGTCCTCAAGGACGACACGGGCATCATGGTAAATTCCGGCTTCCTGGACGGCATGACCGTGAAAGAGGCCATCCCCGCCATGAAGGAGCACGTGACGAAAGAGGGTTACGGACGGCCTAAGACCAACTTTAAGCTCCGGGACTGGGTGTTCAGCCGCCAGCGGTACTGGGGCGAGCCCATCCCCCTGGTGAACTGCCCCAAGTGCGGCTGGGTCCCCCTGCCGGAGTCGGAGCTGCCCCTCCTCCTCCCCGAGGTGGAGAGCTACGAGGTCACCGACACCGGCGAAAGCCCCTTGGCGAAGATGACGGACTGGGTGAACACCACCTGCCCCTGCTGCGGCGGCCCCGCCCAGCGGGAGACGGACACCATGCCCCAGTGGGCGGGGTCCAGCTGGTATTTCCTGCGGTATATGGACCCCCACAACGACAAGGCCCTGGCCTCCAAGGAGGCCCTGGACTACTGGTCCCCCGTGGACTGGTACAACGGCGGCATGGAGCACACCACCCTCCACCTGCTGTACTCCCGCTTCTGGCACAAGTTCCTCTACGACATCGGCGTGGTGCCCACCAAGGAGCCCTACGGCAAGCGGACCAGCCACGGCATGATCCTGGGCGAGGGCGGCGAGAAGATGTCCAAGTCCCGGGGGAACGTGGTGAACCCCAACGACATCGTGGCCCAGTACGGCGCGGATACCATGCGCCTGTATATCATGTTCGTGGGCGACTTTGAGCAGGCGGCCATCTGGTCCACCGAGGCGGTGAAGGGTTCCAAGCGGTTTTTGGACCGGGTGTGGAACCTGGCGGAGAGCGCCAAGGACGACCCGAACCCCTCCCCGGCCAACGAGGCAGTGCTCCACCGGACCATTAAAAAGGTCACCGGGGACATTGACAGCCTGAAAATGAACACGGCCATTGCGGCCATGATGTCGGCGGTGAACGAACTGACGGCCAACGGGGTCACCAAGGGGGACATGAAGCCCCTGGTCCAGCTGCTGAGCCCCTTCGCCCCCCACATTGCCGAGGAGCTGTGGGAGCGCTTCGGCTTCGCGGCGGAGAGCGGGAAGATGTGCTGCCAGAGCCAGTGGCCCGTTTACGACGAGAGCAAGACCGTGGCCTCCACGGTGGACTTCGCCGTCCAGGTGAACGGGAAGCTGAAGGGGACGGTCACCCTGCCCACGGACAGCGGGGAGCAAGCCGTGGTGGACGCCGCCCTGGCCGTGGAGAAGGTCCAGAAGGCCACGGCGGGGATGCAGGTGGTCAAGACCATCTTTGTGAAAAATAGGCTGGTGAACCTGATTGTGAAGCCCCAATAACATTGGGGGGATTCAGCTATGATGATAGCTGGTCCATTTGCACCCCCCATTCTCTCTTTTGCGAAAAGAGAGAATGCGCCGTGCACGGTGGAAGAGAGAAAACGGAGGCGCGCAAGGCGTGCCTCCGTTTTTTTGAATGTCTCCAGTTCGCGGCGTGGTGCAAGCGGGGGTTTTGGTGGTTGAAGTAAGGACCGCCCGGCCCTCCTCGCTGCCGCTAACCTGGCTGTGGACTGTGGGGCCTGACCCCTTGGTCAGGCCATTCCCCCAGGGACTGCCCTTCTCCCAATAGGACCTCCGCAGGGGCAGACTCCCCGCCAGCGCTCAGGAATCCTTTTTCCCCTCCAGCTCAATCCTGCCGTGCTTGGCCTCATAGGCCTCTACGGCGTCCCGGATTAAAATCAGAACCTGGCTGTTGGCGGAGCGGCCTTCGTAGGCTGAAATGATGTGGAGCTTGTGCAGCAGCTGTTCGTCAATGCGGATGGTGTAACCTTTTGTTCCGTCTTTTCTCATAGCGTAACCTCAAAACAATTATAAAATGGTTGTATTATATATTTACTTTACAACCGCTTTATGGTATGATGGGCGAAATAGTTGTATAATATAACCTAAACAACTAAAATATAACCGCAGGGGAGGCCGCTATGTCAAATTATCAAAAAATGTACGCCGTCGCGTTCAACGCCATTTCCGACGCACTGGAGGAACTGGATAAGCTGAACATTGGCGCGGCAAAGGAATACCTCAAGGAAGCCCAATTCCACACGGAGGAAATCTACATGTCCCAGGACGGCGGAGACGCCGCCCAAGAGGAGAAAGGCGCCAAGGAATAAGGCGGCAAAGAAGAGGGCCCCGTCCGATGGACGGGGCCCTCTATATTAGCGGCAAATCAGGGGGTCACTTCTTCGGCTCCTCGGACTCAAACACGGCCTTGGCGCTGGCGGCCAGGCCCGCCAGGCCCTGGAGCTCGCTGGGGATGATGATCTTCGTCGCCTTGCCGTCGGCCACCTTCTGCATGGCCTCCAGGGCTTTCAGCTTCACCACCTGGTCGTTGGGGGCGGCGTCGTTCAAAAGCCGCAGGGACTCCGCCAGGGCGGTCTGCACCCGGGTGATGGCCTCGGCCTCCGCCTCGGCGGCCATGATGCGGGCCTGCTTTTCGCCCTCGGCCTGGAGAATCGCCGCTTCCTTGGCCGCCGTGGCCCGGAGGACGGCGGCCTCCTTCTCGCCCTGGGCGACCAGCACCTGGGACTCCTTCTGGCCCTGGGCCTGAAGGACGGATTCCCGGCGCTCCCGCTCGGCCTTCATCTGCTTTTCCATGGCGCTTTGGATGTCCTTGGGGGGAATGATGTTCTTCAGCTCCACCCGGTTGACCTTGATGCCCCAGGGGTCCGTGGCCTCGTCCAGGATGGCCCGCATCCGGGAGTTGATGACGTCCCGGCTGGTGAGGGACTGCTCCAGGTCCATGTCGCCGATGATGTTCCGCAGGGTTGTGGCGGTCAGGTTTTCAATGGCGTTCATGGGGTGCTCCACACCGTAGGTATAGAGCTTGGGGTCCGTGATTTGGAAATAAATCACCGTGTCAATCTGCATGGTGACGTTGTCCTTGGTAATGACGGGCTGGGGCGGGAAGTCCGCCACCTGCTCCTTCAAGGACACCTTCTTGACCACCCGCATGACGAAGGGCACCTTCACGTGCGGGCCCTGGTTCCACACGGCGTGGAACTGGCCCAGCCACTCCACCACATAGGCCCGGGACTGCTGGACGATATGGACGTTGGAAATGATCAAAATGACCAGCAGGACAATGACGACGGAAACAGGAATCCACCACATTATGTTCTTACCTCCACTTTCTCTGAATATTGGACCAGGAGCTTGACGCCCTCGATCTTCTGTACCTTCACCTGGGTCCCGGCGGGGATGGCGGAACCATCGGCGCTGCGGGCGGTCCAGGTTTTGCCGTCCACGTAGACGGCGCCGGAGGCCCGGTCGTTGTCCACGGCCTCCGTGACCTTGGCCGTCATGCCCACCACCCGGTCGGAGTTGGTGGGGATACGGGGCCTGGTCATAAAGCGCCGGACCAGGGGCCGGGTAATCACCAGCGCCAGGGCGGACACCACGGCGAACACCAGCACCTGGGTCGCCTCCGGGGAGAGCCCGCCCAGGGCCCAGCCGGACATGCAGGTGAAAAGCGCCGCCAGGGACCCGGCCACGAACCAGATGGAGATCATGCTCTCCGTGACCACCTCGGCCACGCCGAAGAGAACGATGGCCCCCAGCCAGAGCCAGATAAACATGCTCATAGAATGCCTCCTTTCCAATCGGCCTCAGCTCTCTTATTCAGTATAGCATATCCGCTATAGAAAAAGTGTTTCAATTCAGTAACAATTCACAAAGGGGGCCTGAACCCCTCCCGGCGGCAGTTGAAAAGGGCGGAAACTCCTGATATACTAAGACGGCAGAATCGAAAAGGAGGGACTCCCTGTGACCTTAACCATCCCCTGCCTCCTGGGCTTAGAGGCCCTGGTGGCCGACGAGATCAAGCGCCTGGGCCTGGCCGGCGTCCGGGCGGAAAACGGCCGGGTCCACTGTGACGGCGGCCTGGCGGACATCCCCCGGCTGAACATCAACCTGCGCTGCGGGGCCCGGGTGCTGATGGAGCTGGGCTCCTTCCCCGCCCCGGACTTCGAGGCCCTGTTCCAGGGCGTGCTGGCCCTGCCCTGGGAGGATTTCATCCCCCGGGAGGGGGAGTTCCCCGTAAAGGGCTACTCCCTGAATTCCACCCTCCGCTCCGTCCCCGCCTGCCAGGCCATTGTGAAAAAGGCCGCCGCCCGGCGGCTGGGGAACGCCTACGGCTGCGAGACCCTGCCGGAGACGGGAAGCCGCTATCAAATCCAGTTCGCCATCGTCAAGGACCGGGCCTCCCTGTATCTGGACACCTCCGGCGAGGGGCTTTACAAGCGGGGCTACCGGGCCCGGAATATGGGCGCGCCCCTGCGGGAGACCCTGGCGGCGGCGCTGGTGACCCTCTCCCGCTACCGGGGGAAGGACCCCTTCTGCGACCCCTTCTGCGGCTCCGGCACCATTCCCATCGAGGCGGCGCTGATCGCCCGGAACCGGGCCCCGGGCCTGGACCGGCGCTTTGCCGCCCAGAGGTGGAAGTCCATGGACCCCAAGCTGTGGATGGACGCGGCGGAGGAGGCGCAGGACAAGGAGTTTCACGGGCACTACGACATCTGGGGCGGGGACATCGACCCGGCGGCGGTGGAGCTGGCCAGGCACAACGCCGCCCTGGCGGGGGTGGAGGACTGCGTGCGCTTTGAGGAGGCGGACGCGGGGAAATTCCGCCGCGGCGGCGAGTACGGGCAGCTGGTGACGAACCCGCCCTATGGCGAGCGGCTGCTGGAAAAGGAGGAGGCGGAGGCGCTGTACCGGGCCTTTGGCAAGGCGCTGGAGGACCTGCCGCCCAAGTGGCGGGTGATTGTGCTGAGCTCCCACACGGAGTTTGAGCGGTGCTTTGGCCGCCCGGCGGACAAGAAGCGCAAGCTCTACAACGGGATGCTGAAATGCGACGCGTTTTTCTACGGACGTTAAAAAATAGGGGCGGGGAAATTTTCCCGCCCCTCTTGCAACGGTGGAGAAAGTGTGGCATAATAGGAAAGGTTTATGCAGCGGTATCGAAGTGGTTATAACGGCCCTGACTCGAAATCAGGTGTACCCGCAAGGGTACCGTGGGTTCGAATCCCACCCGCTGCGCCAGCTCAGGAATTCCCCTTACCGCTGCGCTTCCCGCCCCTTCGGGGCGGAAAGCTCCGCCGGACGGGGAATTCCTTCGCCTTCACCCGCGAACCGCTTTGCTGGGTTCGCGGGTGATTTTTTTGCGAAGGACGGGGGACGGGAGACGAAGGGGCGGTTTTGTGGGATTTGTAGAAAGTTCTCTTTTGGAAATGGGCGTTTTGTGGAATCTGGCGGGAGGTGCTTGACAAGATCAACCTTTCCGCATATACTGCCAACTGTAAATACTGGCTTGTATAAGTTCATGATCGGATGAGCGTTTCTACCAACTGCCGGAACAGTTGACTACAAGTTTTTGGGCCTGGCCCTGAAACTTGTGGTCTTTTTTGTTCCGGCGGTTTTTGTTTTCCCTGCCGGCGGAGGAAGGCCATCGCTCTCCAATATTGACGGACGCTTTGTGCGCACATTGCGGCTGCCCATGCGCTTATCCTGCCCGTATGATCTCACGCGGACACCGCGTATTTGGGAGGAACGCATGAGCAGTCTTTTTGTGAAAAACGCCTCGGCCATCGTCACCTGCGATGATCAGGATACCGTGCTGGAAAACGCCTCCATCCTTATCCGGGACGGCGCCGTCGCCTATATGGGGCCAGAGGATCAGGCGGCGGACGAAACCCTGGACGCCTCGGGGTGCATCGTATACCCAGGGCTCATCAACACCCACCACCATCTCTACCAGACGTTCAGCCGGAACCTGCCCCAGGTGCAGAATATGGAGCTCTTCGACTGGCTGAGGACCCTCTACGAAATCTGGAAGAACCTGGACCGGGAGGCCGTTTACCACAGCTCTATCGTGGGCATGGCGGAACTGCTGAAGACCGGGTGCACCACCGTCTTCGACCACCATTACGTCTTCCCCGGCGGGGCCGGGGACCTGCTGGAGGCCCAGTTCGCCGCCGCCGGGGACCTGGGAGTGCGGATGTACGCCTCCCGGGGCAGCATGGATCTGAGCAAAAAGGACGGCGGCCTGCCCCCGGACAGCGTGGTCCAGACTGTGGACGAGATTCTCCGGGACTGCCAGCGGGCGGTGGAGAAGTACCACGACCCCTCGCCCCTCTCCATGCGCATGGTGGCCCTGGCCCCCTGCTCGCCCTTCAGCGTCTCGGCGGAGCTGCTGCGCCAGTCCGCCCTGCTGGCCCGGGACCTGGGAGTCCGGCTCCACACCCACCTCTGCGAGACCAGGGACGAGGAGCGCTACGTCCTGGAGAAATACGGCAAGCGCCCCCTGGCCTACATGGAGGACCTGGGCTGGGTGGGCCCGGACGTGTGGTATGCCCACGGCATCCACTTCAACGACACGGAATTGAAACTCCTGGCGGACACGGGCACGGGCGTGGCCCACTGTCCCATCTCCAACATGAAGCTCTCCTCCGGCGTGTGCCGGATTCCCGAGATGCTGGAACTGGGGGTCCCCGTGGGCCTTGCCGTGGACGGCAGCGCCAGCAACGACGGTTCGAACCTCTTAGAAGAACTGCGGATGGCCTACCTGCTCCACAGGCTCCACGCCAGTGAGCGGGCCCCCAGCGGCTATGAGTGCCTGAAGACCGCCACCCGGGGCAGCGCCCGGGTGCTGGGCCGGGAGGACATCGGCTCCCTGGAGCCCGGCAAGGCCGGGGACCTCTTCCTCATCCGCCGGGACCGGATGGAGCTGGTGGGGGCGGACCTGGACGTCAAGTCCCTGCTGGGCACCGTGGGTTTCAAGGGTCCCGTGGACGCCACGGTCGTAAACGGCAAGGTTGTGGTCAAGGACGGCCGCCTCACTGGCGTGGACGAGGAAAAGGCCGTCCGGGAGGCCCGGGCCTGCGTCCAGAACTATTTGAACCGCTGAGTGCGTTTGAAACATCACTCCGCGGGACCGCCTCCCGCGGAGCTACGGGAGGAACACAGCATGAACGCTGATCGAAAACATACCCGCGAACAGGACCGGAACATGGTCTATGAGCTGGACGGACGGCCCGGCCTTGCCACGGCGGTCCCCCTGGGGCTCCAGCATGTGCTGGCCATGTTCACGTCGAACCTGGCCCCGATTCTCATCATCGCCTCCGTCTGCGGCCTCTCCGGCGCGGACACGGTGACCATGGTCCAGTGCGCCATGTTTGTCTCCGGCCTGACCACCTTCATCCAGCTTTATCCCCTGCGCCTGGGAAGCCGCTACCAGGTGGGGGCCCGCCTCCCCATTGTCATGGGAACCTCTTTCACCTTCGTGCCCACCGCCTCCGCCGTGGGCGCGGCGGGGGGCATCGGGGCCGTGCTGGAGGGCTGCCTGGCGGGCAGCCTGGTGGAGGTCTTCATGGGCTTCTTTTACAAGTACATCCGCCGCTTCTTCCCGCCCCTGGTGGTGGGCTGCACCCTGGTGACCATTGGCGTGAACCTGCTGGGCATCGGCGTGGACTACTTCGCCGGAGGGGCCGGGGCGGCGGACTATGGCTCCCTGAAAAACCTGGCCGTGGCCTCCTTCGTGCTGGCCATTGTCATCCTGCTCCAGCGCTTCGGGAAGGGCCTGGCCAAAAACGCCGCCATTCTCATCGGCCTGGTGGCGGGCTATATCCTGGCGGCGGCCCTGGGCATGGTGGACACCGACCCCATCGCGGACGCCGCCTGGTTCGGCCTGCCCCTGCCCCTCCAGTTCCAGATGACCTTCCAGCCCGCCGCCATCATGAGCTTCGCGGCGTTGTTCGTCACCTCCGGCCTGGAGACCATCGGCAACACCTCCGGCATCACCATGGCGGGCTTCGACCGGGAGGCCACGGAGCGGGAGACCTCCGGCGCCATTTTGGCGGACGCCCTGGGGTCCACCACCGCCGCGGTGTTCAACGCCCTGCCCAACACGGCCTTCGGCCAGAACGCGGGCATCGTGGCCATGACGCGGGTGGTGAACCGCTGGTGCATCGCCACCGGGGCCTTCATCCTCATGATCTCCGGCTTCTTCCCCAAGCTGGGGGCCATCTTCTCCGCCATTCCCAACGCCGTCCTGGGCGGGGCCATCATCACGGTCTTTGGCATGATCCTGATCAATGGCATCAAAATGATCGCCAAGGCGGGCTTCAGTGAGCGGAACATCCTGGTCATGGGCCTGACCTTTGTCTTTGGCATCGGCGTGCCCGCCCACCCGGAGGCCGTGGCCCAGCTTCCCGGCTTCATCCGGTTCATCTTCAACGACGCGGTGACGGCCACCTGCATCGTGGCGATCATCGCCAACGTCCTCTTCCCCATGCGGGATGCGGAGGACATCGAAAAGGCCAAGGAGGCCATGCTGGGCTGAGAAACGCAACACAGGACTGGGAGAGGGGTTCCTCTCTCAGTCCTGTTCCCCTTCCCGCTGCTCCATCCGCGCCAGGAAGTAGGCCAGGCCAAACCCGGCGGCGGCGCAGAGGGCGGAGAGGGCCATTTCCCCCGGCCCGGTGTACTCCGCCGGAATGATGACCAGGGTGGAGGCGAAGACAAAGCCCAGGATGCCGTGGAACGCCACGGCGTAGTGCCGCCGGAAGAACCAGGTGACCAGCCGGGCAAGCAAAGCGATGGTCAAAAACATCCCCGGCAGGGCGGCGGCCAGGACCAGGAAGTCCAGCCGGGCCAGCCCCTCCAGCATGGGCTGGTAGAGGCCCAGGGCCATCATTACCGAGGAGGAGGTCATGCCAGGGATCACCACCCCCATGCCCCACAGGGCCCCGCAGAAGTTGTACCACCAAAAGTTTGGCTCCACCTGGACGTGGACCACCCGGCTGGCGTAGAACAGCCCGGCGAACACCGCCGCCGCGCAGAGGAGGAAGCTCCCCCAGGAGGCGGCGGAGCGTCCCTCCTTCCCCGCCTCCCGGAAGAGGGAGGGGGCCGTCCCCCCGATGAGGCCGATGAACAGCCAGTAGGTCACCGCGTCGGAACAGGTCATGGCCGCCGAGATGCCCTTGGCAATGCCCATAAAGCCCGCCGCCCACCCCAGGCCCAGGGGAATCAGCATCCGCCAGTACCGGGGGACCGCGCGCCGGGGGTGGGTCAGTACCTCCATAAAGGGACGGTAGATGTCAAACACCACCGCCAGCACGCCGCCGGACACCCCCGGCAGGATCGCCCCCGCGCCGATCAGCACGCCGCAGAGAAAGTCCCGGAACCAGTGGGCCCGCCGCCGCTGCCGCTCTTCCATTGCTCCCCGTTCCTCCTCTCAACCCATCTGGAATCTCTCGCGGAATATGATAGCAGTTTTGCCGGAGTCTTGCAATCCGATTCTCGTTTCCGGGGTAAAATTTCTCCCGGTTTTCCGGGGCCCTTGTTGGTTCTGCCGATATTTTTGGAGCCACTCATCTGGTTTTTGTGCGCTTCGCCGTTGACAGGGCGGCAGAAAGCGTGTAAACTACAAAGCACTTCAAACAATTGAACAGCCGCAAAGACGATGAAGGGAAGAGTACGCCGGATGAACCGTCAAAGAGAGCCCCGTGAGGTGAAAAGGGGTACGGAGGGGCCGGCCGAACATGGTCCTGGAGTTGCGCCGCCGACTGCCCTAGGGCATAGGCCGCGACGGGAGCGCCCGTGACAGCGCAGGAGTGTGTTGGCACTCTATAAGGCCGCCTCCGTGAGGGGGTGCGCGAAACAAGGTGGTACCACGGCGCGATTCTGCGCTCGTCCTTGAAGCTGAACGCTTCAAGGGCTTTTTTGTTTGCCCATGACTTTCCCGTAAAGGAGCATTGAACCGTGAGCGAATCCATTATTCAAATCCAGCACCTGACCAAAAACTTCGGCGGCGGCCCCGGCGAGGTCCACGCCCTGGCGGACATCAGCCTGGATATCCGCCAGGGGGAGATTTTCGGCATCATCGGCCTCTCCGGCGCGGGGAAATCCACCCTGGTCCGGTGCATGAACCTTCTGGAGCGGCCCACCTCGGGCACCGTCCTGGTGGACGGGAAGGACATGACCGCCCTCAGCGAGCGGGACCTGCGGCTCCAGCGGCGGAAGATTACCATGATCTTCCAGAGTTTCAACCTGCTGATGCAGCGGACCTGCCTGAAAAACGTGTGCTTCCCCATGGAGATCGCCGGGGTCCCCAAGGCCCGGACGGAAAAGCGGGCGGCGGAGCTCCTGGACCTGGTGGGCCTGCAGGACAAGGCGAATGCCTATCCCGCCCAGCTCTCCGGCGGGCAGAAGCAGCGGGTGGCCGTGGCCCGGGCCCTGGCGACGGAGCCCAAGGTCCTCCTGTGTGACGAGGCCACCTCCGCCCTGGACCCCACCACCACCGTCTCCATCCTGGAACTTTTGAAGGACCTGAACGCCAAGCTGGGCGTCACCGTGGTGGTGATCACCCACCAGATGAGCGTCATCGAGGCAATCTGCTCCCGGGTGGCCATCCTGGACGGCGGCAGCGTCGCCGAGCTGGGGGCGGTGCAGGACATCTTCTCCAATCCCTCCACCGACGCCGCCCGGCGGCTGGTGTACCCCGGCGGAGCCAGCGTCTCCCAGTACCCCGTGGGTACCCGGGCCGCCCGGGTCTCCTTCAACGGCGGCACGGTGAACCAGCCCCTGATTGCCTCCCTTGCCATCGACTGCGGGGTCAAGGTCAGCATCCTGGGCGCGGACACCCGCAGCGTGGGGGGCAAGGCCACGGGCACCATGCTGCTGAGCCTCCCCGACGATCCCAACGAGGCCGCCAAGGCCCTGAGCTATATCCGTTCCCAGCCTTACATTACCGTGGAGGAGGTGGAGTACCGTGGCTGAGATTTTTACGCCCGCCTTCTGGGCGGAGTATGGCGCCATCCTGGCGGAGGGCGTCGGGGACACCCTGGTCATGGTGGTTGCGTCCACGTTCTTCGCCTACTTGATCGGCCTGCCCATGGGCGTCGTCTCCGTGCTGACCCAGCCCCACGGCATCCGGCCCCACCGGGGCGTCAACGCCGTGCTGGGGTGGATCATCAACATCGGGCGTTCCTTTCCCTTCGCCATTTTGATGGTGGCCCTCTTCCCCTTTACCAAGCTGGTCATGGGGACCCGGCTGGGCCTCCGGGGGGCGGTCCTGCCCCTGGTGGTGGCCTCGGCCCCCTTTGTCGCCCGGATGGTGGAGACCTCCCTCAGCGAGGTGGACGCCGGGGTCATCGAGGCGGCCCGGTCCATGGGGGCCTCCACCCTCCAGACCGTCTGGAAGGTCTATCTGCCGGAGGCCATGCCCTCCCTGATCCTGGGAGGGTCCATCACCCTCATTGCCATCGTGGGTTACACGGCCATCGCGGGCATGGTGGGCGCGGGAGGCCTGGGAGACCTGGCCATCCGGTACGGCCACCAGCGGAACGTCCCCTCCGTCATGTGGGTGACGGTGATCATCCTCATTATTTTGGTGCAAGTGGTTCAATCCGTTTTCAGCCGCCTGTCGGTGCACATCGATAAGCGTTTGAAATAAAAAGGCGGTTCCCGCCCGGGGCTCCCGGCCCCCCTCACGCGCGCAGAGGGAGGCGGAGGCCCGAGGGTGGAAAGCCGGAAATACCGAAGACCATTCGGAACAAGTTTATTGTTTTTAAATTGGAGGAACATGTCATGAAAAAGAAGATTTTTGCCCTCACCCTGGCCCTGGTGCTGGCCCTGTCCCTGGCCGCCTGCGGCGGCAAGAAGTCCACGGCCCTGAAGGTCGCCGCCTCTCCCACTCCCCACGCCGAGATTCTCAACCAGTGCGTGGACATCCTGAAGGAGCAGGGCATTGAGCTGGTGGTCACCGAGTACTCCGACTACGTGGTGCCCAACACCGCCGTGGAAGACGGGGACGAGGACGCCAACTACTTCCAGCATGTCCCCTATCTGGATAACTTCAACGCCGAGCGGGGCACCCATCTGGTCAGCGTGGCCGGCGTGCACATCGAGCCCATGGGCCTGTACGCGGGCAAGTCCGCCTCTCTGGATGCCGTCCCCGACGGGGGCAAGGTAGCCGTCCCCAACGACCCCACCAACGAGGGCCGCGCCCTGCTGCTGCTGGAGGCCCAGGGCCTCATCAAGCTGGCGGACAGCACCAAGCTGGACTCCACCCCCAAGGACATTGCCGAGAACCCCAAGAACCTGGAGTTCGTGGAGCTGGAGGCCGCCCAGGTCCCCGCCGCCCTGGATGAGGTGGACATCGCCGCCATCAACTCCAACTACGCCCTGGGCGCGGGCCTGAATCCCGTGGAGGACGCCCTGGTCATCGAGGCCGCCGACTCCCCCTATGTGAACATCCTGACGGTCAAGGAGGGGAACGAAAACAACGAGGCCGTCCAGGCCCTGGTAAAAGCCCTCCAGTCCGATACCGTGAAGGACTATATCAACAGCACCTTTGGCGGCGCGGTGGTCCCCGCTTTCTAAGAAATACACAGCGTAAACACGAGAGGCCCGGACATGTCCGGGCCCCTCTTTTTTCGTGCGCTCCGGCGGCGGGGGGATGCCCCGCTGGAGGGGGCATCGGTGGGCAGCCGTCTTTGGGGCCAGGGACCCTGTGCGGCGGCGGCCCTCCGGGGATGGCTGGGGGCTGGCTTCCGGCCTGGCGGGTGGTCTTCTAAAAAATTTTTCAAGCTGCCGGATTTTGGCGGCAGGTATGTTATCATGAATCCGCTGTCGGCTCTCCGTAGTGGGAGGAGGCGGACGTATATGGACCTGGTAGTTATCCCTTTTCAGATTGGTGCTGCCAAAAGCCGCTTCGTCAAACCGCGCGTCAAAATATCCAAAGTGAGCAATCCCCTGTTGATGGATGACGGTCCGATAAACTGGAATTTATTGAACCGCAATTCTCAAAAGGTAAAAATCAAATCCTTGCCGCACGCTTTGTACAATTTTTACACAGACAGGTTTTTCAAAAACAATCTCAAATAATTTTTTGTTATATCCAGCCGTGCAGTAGCACCATGTTAATGAATTTGAATTTTTTGCTTTTTCTAACATAGGACATTCTCAGGAAACCATTTTTATATAAAATTGATTATCTTTACTAAATCAACCGGCACCATTTTCATTACAATAGCACTCTTGGCGAATGTTCTTTGCCGTTTTCTTATCAAACCTATTTTCAAGAACAGCAGATAGCTTTTCTACCCACTCGGCTCGAATGTCCGACGTTGAATTTACCGATAATGGAATTTCCTTCATTATGCTTTCTGCAACTTCCCTTGATACATTCTTTTCCAAACTACGATTCAGCCTCATTAATCCATCTATTTCTAACGTCGGAGAAACTTGCTCTGGCATAGAAAAATTTTTCATATTCTTTCTCCTTAAATCGGGATTTGGCGAATTGATTATAGCGCATAGTTTCTGTGGCTCATCGGTAGAATGAGTGGGTGGTAAAAACTGAACAAGCCCTTGGCAACACAGGGGAAACGACTATGATTAAGTTGCGAAACAAAAATCAAGGAAGAAGGCCCCCCAAATGCGAGCCAAGAAGCTTGTTCAGACCATCATCGGAAGCGCCGGTTTTGTCCTGGAGGACATCACCGTCAATCCCGAGATGAACGAAATAAATATCGCCGTGCGGCCAACTGAGCACGAGCGGTGCCGGTGCGGAATCTGTCATCGCAAGGCGGCGCGGTACGACAAGGGGCGCGGACGCCGGCGTTGGCGCACCCTGGACATAGGCGGAAGCAAAGTATATATTGAGGCAGACGAGCCGCGGGTACGCTGCCGGAAACATGGCGTGGTGACAGCATCGGTTCCCTGGGCACGGCACAACAGCCGTTTCACCAAAAGTTTTGAGGAAACCTGTGCATGGCTGAGCGTACACGCATCCCGCAGCACGGTCTCGGAATATCTGCGGGTGGAA
>CAJTZK010000023.1 GCA_910583785.1 uncultured Oscillibacter sp. | reverse complement strand
CGTCCAGTTCCGGGAGGAGACCCCGCTTTTTCAGGGCCTTGGCGGCGATGGTGGCGATGTCCATAAGGGTCTCGGGGCGGTCCTTGGCCCTCTCGCCGTAAACCTCGCTGCGCAGCTCCAGGTAGTGGTAATAGGCGGCTTTGACCTGGGGGTCCTCAATCTCTCCGCCGTCGATGTGGGTGGAGAAGGTGGTGTGGCGGCAGTGGTCGGACCAGTAGGTGTCCACCACCCGGACCTCCGTGATGGTGGGATCCCGCTGCTCCGTGTCCCGGAAGTAGGCCTGGAGGAACTTCAGGTCGTCCAGGTCCATGGCCAGGCCCAGCCGTTCCAGCAGGGCGGCCAGGGACGCCTCGTCCATGGCCGTGAAGCCGGAGACGGTTTCCACGTGGTCCGGGACCGGGTGTTCCTGCACCAGGGTGCCGGGCTTGTCCAGGGAGGCCTCCCGGCTCTCCACCGGGTTGATGAGGTGGCGGCGGATTTTCTCCTGATTTTCCCCGGTGAAGGGGAAGGGGCCCTCCCCGGCGCTCTCGAACCAATACTCCGTAGCGGTGCGCACCAGGGGGCGCTCACCGCCAGTCATCAGCTGGATGCACTGGGCGGCGGAGTCCGCCCTCTGGTCGAACTGGCCCGGCAGGGGCTCCACCGCCAGGGACCACTGGGGACAGTCCCCGGCGGCGGGGACCATTTCGTCCCAAACGATATCCACCTGGGGCTCGGAAAATACGGTCCGGCGGGCCTTTTCGAAGGCTTCCCCCTCCAGGCGTTCCACGTCGTAGCGGTGGAGGACGCGGACCCCTGTGATGCCCTGGATGCCCAGAAAGTCCCGCAGGTCTGCCAGCAGGCCCCCGGCCTCGGGGCTGAGGCCGGGGCGTTTTTCTACATAGATACGCCTTACCATATTATCCCTCCAGGGCCCGGAGGGCCCACTGTCCAATATCATGCCGGAAATATTTGCCGCCGAAGTGAATGCGCTCCGCGGCGGCGTAGGCGTCCCGCAGGGCGGCCTCCAGGGTGCCGCTCACAGAGGTGACGCCCAGGACCCGTCCTCCGCTGGTGACCAGGGTTCCGTCCTCCAGCAGCTGGTCCCCGGCGTGGTAGACGGTAGCGGGGAGGTCCTGGGGGATGGTGATTTCCCGGCCCTTTTCATAGCTGCCGGGATAGCCGCCGGAGGCCAGGATGACACAGGCGGCGGCGCCGCCGTGCCACTCCACGTCCAGGCTGCCCAGCGTCTCGTTTTCCACCGCCTGCATGACCGTCAGCAGGTCCGTTTTCAGCAGGGGCAGGACCACCTGGGTCTCCGGGTCGCCGAAGCGGCAGTTGTACTCGATGACTTTGGGGCCGCTGGGGGTGAGCATGAGGCCGAAGTAGAGGCAGCCCTTGAAGGGGCAGCCCTCGGCCCGCATGGCGGCCAGGGTGGGGAGGAAGATTTTCTCCATGCACTCCGCCGCCACCTCCGGCGTGTAGCAGGGATTGGGGGCCACGGTGCCCATGCCGCCCGTGTTGGGCCCGGTGTCCCCGTCTCCGGCCCGTTTGTGGTCCATGGAGGAGACCATGGGGACGATGCTCCTGCCGTCGGTGAAGGCCAGGACGCTGGCCTCCGGGCCCGTCAGGAACTCCTCAATGACAATTTCATTGCCGGAGTCCCCGAAGGCCTTGTCCTCCATGATGGACTTGACGGCGGCCTCCGCCTCGGCGAGGTTCTGGGGGATCAGCACGCCTTTGCCCAGGGCCAGGCCGTCGGCCTTGACCACAATGGGGAAGGCGGCCGCCTCCCGCAGGTAAGCCAGGGCCCTGGCGGGGTCGCTGAAGACCTCGTACCGGGCGGTGGGGATGCCGTATTTTTTCATCAGGTTCTTGGAGAAGACCTTGCTGGCCTCAATGCGGGCGGCCTTGGCGTCCGGCCCGAAGCAGGGGATTCCCGCCTCGTGGAGACGGTCCACGCAGCCCAGGGCCAGGGGGTCGTCCGGGGCCACCACGGCGAAATCAATGGCGTGGGACTTGGCAAAGTCCACAATTTTTTCGAGGTCCTTGGCCCCGGTCTCCGGGACGCACACCGCGTCCGCGGCAATGCCGCCATTGCCGGGGAGAGCGTAGATGGTCTCCACCTGGGGATTCTCTTTCAGTTTTTTGATGATAGCGTGCTCGCGGCCTCCGCCGCCGACGACTAAAAGTTTCATAAGCGGGCCCTCTCTCTACCGTTCAACATAGTGGATGGTCCGTCCGATTTCCCGGGCCGCCTTTTGCAGGGCCGGGAATTGGCCGGAGGGGACAGGAAACAGCACATAGCTGTCGCTGTCCATGTCGATTGCCGCCATGCGGACCTCTTGGGAGCTCCATTTCTCCGCCAAAACGTGGCACCAGGCTGGGATATCGTCCTCCCCGTCCAGCCAGGCCGGGTCAAGGACCAGGGATTGTTCCCGGAACCCCTTTAGATTCTGCACAAAGAAGATGAAATCCTCCTTCTCGTCCTTCCAGTCCCGTTCGCAGACACAGCCGTGCTCCTCCAGGATATCGGCCAGGCCCAGCCATTGGACCAGCTCCAGGTCCCCGCCGGAGAGGACGCCGCGCTCTTCATAGCGGTCTTGATGCGCCGCGAACCAGGCTTGCGGGTCTGCGGTACAAGCGGAAACCTCCTGAAGGACCGCCTCGTCTCCGTAAGAAATGAGCCGCGCGATTTCCGCCAGAGGCGGGCCGCAGGGCTTGCGTCCCGCCTCCGGGGCGGCTGGCTGGGGGGAGAGGGGGGCCTTCTTTTTCCGTCGGTCAAGTATTCCCATAACGTCCAGCCTCCTCCGGCGTTAATGGTGGAACAGGCGCATTCCGGTGAAGCACATGGTCATGCCATATTTATCGGCGGTTTCGATCACGTGGTCGTCCCGGATGCTCCCGCCGGGCTGGACGATGTACTGCACGCCGCTCTTCCGGGCCCGTTCCACGTTGTCCCCAAAGGGGAAGAAGGCGTCGGAGCCGCAGGTGACGCCGCCCAGCTTGGCAATCCAGGCCTTTTTCTCCTCCGCCGCCAGGGGCTGGGGCCGCTCCGTGAAGACGGCCTGCCACGCGCCGTCCGCCAGCAGGTCCTCCCACTCGTCGGAGAGGTATACGTCGATGGCGTTGTCCCGGTCCGGGCGGCGGATGTTTTCCACAAAGGGCAGGGCCAGGACCTGGGGGTGCTGGCGGAGCCACCAGTTGTCGGCCTTGGCGCCCGCCAGGCGGGTACAGTGGATGCGGCTCTGCTGGCCCGCGCCCACGCCGATAGCCTGGCCGTCCTTCACGTAGCAGACGGAGTTGGACTGGGTGTATTTCAGGGTGATGAGGGCCACCATCATGTCAATCTTCGCCGCCTGGGGGAGGTCTTGGCACTTCGTCACGATATGGTCCAGCAGGGACTTGCCGATCCTGTACCCGTTCCGGCCCTGCTGGAAGGTGACGCCGAAGACGTCCTTGTACTCCTGGGGAGCGGGCTGATAGCCCGGGTCAATTTGGACCACGTTGTAGGCGCCCTTTTTCTTGGTCCTTAAAATCTCCAGGGCCTCCTCCGTATAGCCGGGGGCGATGATGCCGTCGGAGACCTCGCCCTTGAGGTACTGGGCCGTGGCCGCGTCGCAGACGTCGGAGAGGGCCGCCCAGTCGCCATAGGAGCAGAGCCGGTCCGCCCCCCGGGCCCGGATGTAGGCGCAGGCGGTGGGGGTCAGTTCCGCGCCGGGCTCCACGAAGTAGAGTTTCCGGTCCGTCCCGCTGAGGGGCAGGCCCACGGCGGCCCCGGCGGGGGAGACGTGCTTAAAGCTGGCGGCGGAGGGGAGGCCGGAGGCCTCCTTCAGCTCCCGGGCCAGCTGCCAGGAGTTCAGGGCGTCCAGGAAGTTGATATAACCGGGTTTGCCGTTGAGGACGGTGAGAGGCAGGTCCCCGCCGTCCTTCATGAAGATGCGGGAGGGCTTCTGGTTGGGGTTGCAGCCATATTTCAGTTCCAGCTCGTTCATGATCCGCGCTCCTTTGTATGTGTGTTGGGGTTCCGGTCAGTCTCCGGCCAGTTCGAAGGGTTCCGGGCGGAATGTCCCGTCTTCGCCCCGGACGAAGGCGCTCCGGAAGGGGGCGGTCAGCAGGGGTACGATCTCCGGGTCCAGGTTGCAGGCGGTGTTCAGGTCGTAAATTTCCGTGTGGCGGATGTCGGCGATATAGTCCTCGCTCTCGTCTCCGGAGAAGAAGCGCCAGCCGCTGTCGGGGAAGGAGGCCTCCGGTTCCTCCCGGTAGCACCAGCCGATTTTGCAGCCGTCCACAGCGATGCGGTCCGTGAGGAAGCAGCCGTTGGGGCCCTCCCAGTCCGGGAGGTACAGCTTCATCTCCGAGGGCCAGAGACGGTATTCCTTTTCCCGCTTGGGGGTGTACCAGAAGCCGCTGTCCCAGGCGGCGTCGTTGGCCAGCAGCGTCCGCACCAGGTCCATCCACAGCTGCTGGGCCTTCTGGAGGCCCGGCAGTAGGGTCCCCTGGCGGAAGTCCCAGTACAGCGCGCCGCAGACCAGGCTGGCGGCGTACTCCTCCCAGCTGCCGAAAGCCTGGGCCTGGACAACCTGCTCCTCCGCCAGCTGGTCGAACTCCTCCCGGGTCAAAAGCCCGCAGGCCAGCGCGGCCCGGAGGTGGCCGGCCCGCTCGCTGATATCCCAGGCGAGGTAGCCGTGATGGCCCAGCAGGGGGTAGAACTGGGCGGAAAAGTCCCGGGCCTGGGTGAAGAACCCGGCGGCGTCAGGGTTCAGGGAGGCGGCGTCAAAGAGGGGGCGCCCCTCCCAGACCGCCTCGAAGTCCAGGTATTGGTCCTGGCAGCGGAACTGGTGGCCGCAGAACTCCAGGAGGCTGTCCTTATCCTTGATGCCGAAGATGGCTTTCAAGTGGTTCCGGCAGACGGCGGCGTCCGCCTCCGAGGCGCAGAGGGGCAGGGTGGTGAAGTAATCCGCCGACTGAATCTCCGGGAGGCCGGGTGTCTTCCGCAGGGCGGGTACCCCCGCCAGCAGGGCGATGAAGGCGTCCCGCCCGCAGGGCCGCCGCTCCCGCCGGGAGCGGGACAGCAGGGCCTGGACGTCCCGGTCCAGGCCGTCGGCGCGGGGGTGGAAATCGTGAAGCTGAGAGAGTTCCATCATAAAACCATCCTTTCAATCCGTGGACAGGTCCCGGGCGATGAGCTCCGCCGCCTGGGGCAGCAGCGCCCACTCCGCCTGTTCCATCACCCGGCGCTGGAGGACCTCCGGCGTGTCGCCGGGGAGGACCTCCACCGCCCTTTGCAGGAGAATGCGCCCCCCGTCGGGAATCTCGTTGACCAGGTGCACCGTGGCCCCGGTGACTTTCACGCCCTTGGCAAGGGCGGCCTCGTGAACCTTGAGCCCGTACATCCCCTTGCCGCAGAAGGAGGGAATCAGGGCGGGGTGGACGTTCAAAATACGGTCCGGCCAGCGCCCCACAAACTCCGGCGAGAGGATGGAGAGGAAGCCCGCCAGGACGATCATGTCCGCCCGGTACGCGGTGAGTTTTTCCGTGAGCCCCGCCTCAAATTCCTCCTGGGTGCATCCCTTCCGGGGGACGGCGAAGCCGGGGACGCCGTGGTTCTCCGCCCGCTTCAGGGCGTAGGCCCCGGCGGCGCTGGAGAGAACCAGCACGATCTCCCCATGGGGGATTCTGCCCGTCTCCTGGGCGCTTAACAGGGCCTCCAAATTCGTTCCGCCTCCGGAGACCAGGACGGCGATTCTCGCCTTGCTCATGCGTTGTCAAGGGCCACGCCGCGGGCGTCCTCCGATACGCGGCCGATGCAGACGGCGTCCGTTTCGCCCGCCGCGGCCAGGAGGGACAGGGCCTTCTCCGCTTCCGCCGGGGGCACCGCCAGTACCATGCCAAGGCCCATGTTGAAGGTGTTGTACATGTCGTGGTCCGAAATATTCCCCCGCTTTTGAATCAGGTCAAAAATGGGCTGCCTGGGAATGGCGCTGGGCGCGATCCGTGCGCCCAGCCCTTCGGGCAGCATCCGGGGGATGTTCTCGAAGAAGCCGCCGCCCGTGATATGGCTGGCTCCGTGGAGGCCGATTCCCCCCTCCAGCAGGGCCTGGAGGGCCTTGACGTAAAGCTTCGTGGGGGCCAGCAGGACCTCCCCCAGGGATTTGCCCTCCAGCTCGTCCAGGGGGGTACCCAGGTCCGCGTGCTCAATGTCGAAAACTTTCCGCACCAGGGAGAAGCCGTTGGAGTGGACGCCGGAGGAGGTGAGGCCGATGAGGGCGTCCCCCTCCCGGACCCGGCTTCCGTCGATAATTTTGGGCTTGTCCACCACTCCCACGGCGAAGCCCGCGATGTCATAGTCGCCGGGGGACATGACGCCGGGGTGCTCGGCGGTCTCGCCGCCGATGAGGGCGCATCCGGACTGGACGCAGCCCTCCGCCACGCCGGAAACGATGGAGGCCACCTTCTCCGCCTCGTTTTTGCCAATGGCGATGTAGTCCAGGAAGAAAAGGGGCCGGGCGCCGCAGCAGATGATGTCGTTGACGCACATGGCCACGCAGTCGATTCCAATGGTATCATGTTTGTCCAGCAGCTGGGCCAGGCGGAGCTTGGTGCCCACGCCGTCGGTGCCGGAGACCAGGACGGGCTCCTCCATGCCGGAGAGGTCCGGGGCGAAGAGGCCGCCGAAGCCGCCGATACCGGAGAGGGCCCCCGGGATTTTCGTGCGCTCCACAAAGGGCTTCATCAGCCGCACGCCCTCATACCCGGCGGTGATGTCCACCCCGGCGGCGGCATAGGCGGCGGAATGGGAGTTGTTCATGTCTCGTTCTCCTTCCAGCAGCTGCACTGTTCTATCCGCTTTCCGCCGTCGCCCTGGTGCTCGTCATAGGCAAACTGCTTCAGCAGGGCGCAGGGAAACTCCCCGCACTGGCCGCAGTGGGCGCGGCCTTTTCCCTCGCAGCACGCCTTGACCGGGCAGCAATCGCCCCAGAAGGGTTTTTGAATCTGTGTGCAGCCAGCGCAGCCCATCTGTTCCCGGTAGGCGCATTCTCCGCATAAAATTCCGCATCTTGACTCGATCATCATGGCGGTCTCCTTTTCTCTGTTATTCGTTTCCGGTCCAGCAGTAAGTACAGATTTTATCCTTGTCAATGCCGATGGCCTCCAGCAGGCCGTCCAGGGACTGGTAGCCCAGGGAGTCGAAGCCCATCTCCTTGCAGATGGTTTGGAGCATGCACTGGCCCCGCTCCGTGGAGGCGTCGGCGTACTCCGCCAGGTGCTCCTGGCCCTCGTCCCCCTCCAGGGCCTGGACGGTCTTCCGGCTGAGAAGCTCCATGTCGGAATTGCTCCGGGAGAAGTTCAGGTACTTGCAGCCGTACATGATGGGGGGACAGGCGGAGCGCATGTGGACCTCCTCCGCGCCGGACTCGTAGAGGAATTCCACCGTCTCCCGGAGCTGGGTGCCCCGGACGATGGAGTCGTCCACGAAGAGGAGCTTCTTGCCCTTGATGAGCTCCGGGACGGGGATCTGCTTCATCTTGGCCACCTGGTTCCGCACATCCTGGCTCTCGGGCATGAAGGACCGGGGCCAGGTGGGGGTGTACTTCACGAAGGGCCGGGCGAAGGGCTTGCCGCTGCGGTTGGCGAAGCCGATGGCGTGGGGGACGCCGGAGTCCGGGACCCCCGCCACGTAGTCCACCTTCGGCAGCTGGCCCCGCTGGACCTCGTCCCGGGCCATGATCTCGCCGTTGCGGTAGCGCATGACCTCCACGTTCATCCCCTCATAGCAGGAATTGGGATAGCCGTAGTAGGTCCAGAGAAAGGCGCAGATGCGCATGTCCTTCCCGGCGGGGGAGAGGGTCTCCCAGCCCCCGGGGGTAATTTTCACGATCTCCTGGGGGCCCAGCTCATAGGCGTCCTGATAGCCCAGCTTATGATAGGCGAAGGACTCGAAGGAGACGCAGCAGCCCTCCTCGTTCTGGCCGATGAGCACCGGCAGGCGGCCCAGGCGGTCCCGGGCGGCGTAGATGCCCTCGGTTGTGAGGATGAGGATGGTCATGGAGCCCTCGATCTGCTCCTGGGCGTAACGGATGCCGGTGACCAGGTCGTCCTTCTGGTTGATGAGGGAGGCCACCAGCTCCGTGGCGTTGACCTTGCCGGAGCTCATGGCCATGAACTGGTGGCCGTGGTCGGAAAAGTAGCGCTCCACCAGCTCCTCGGCGTTCTGGATGATGCCCACGGTGGAGATGGCGTACAGCCCCAGGTGGGAGCGCATCAGCAGGGGCTGGGGATCCGTGTCGCTGATGCAGCCAATGCCCGCCTGCCCATGGAAGGAGGGCAGGTCCTTTTCGAACTTTGTACGGAAGGGAGTGTTCTCAATATTGTGAATCTGCCGGTGAAAGCCTGTTCCTTCTTCGTCGTAGACGGCCATGCCGCCCCGGCGGGTGCCCAGATGGGAGTGATAGTCCGTGCCGAAGAACACATCCAGCATCACGTCCCGTTTCGAAATCGCGCCAAAAAAACCGCCCATTTATAGCCTCCTTTATTTGTTGCGCCTGCGCAGAAAGAGCCAGATCACGGTCCCCAGTGCCCCCGCGGCCAGAAGCGCCAAGACGGCGGTTCCGGCGGGGGAGGTGGAGACGAAGAGCACGGCAGGCCCGTCCGCCTTGCCGATGAGGACCGCTTACAGCGCCTCGTTCATCCGGCGCATGACCTCGGCATAGGCGTCCTCCACGCCGCCCAGGTCCCGGCGGAAGCGGTCCTTGTCCAGCTTTTCATGGGTCTTGGAGTCCCAGAGGCGGCAGGTGTCGGGGCTGATCTCGTCTGCCAGGACGATGGTCCCGTCGTCCAAACGGCCGAACTCCAGCTTGAAGTCCACCAGGGTCACGCCGCAGGAGGACCAGAAGGCCTTGAGGAAATCGTTGACCTGGAAGGCGTACTTCTTGATGGTTTCAATCTCCTCCTGCGTGGCCAGCTTCAGGGCCAGGGCGTGGTACTCGTTCAGCAGGGGATCGCCCAGGCCGTCGTTTTTATAGGAGAACTCGATGGTGGGGGCGTCGAAGACGATGCCCTCTTCCACGCCGTAGTGTTTGGCGAAGGACCCGGCGGAGAGGTTGCGGATGATGACCTCCAGGGGGACGATGGAGACCTTTTTGACCACGGTTTCCCGCTGGCTCAGCTCCTCCACGAAGTGGGTGGGGACCCCGGCTTTTTCCAGCTTCGCCATAAAGCGGTTGGTCATCTGGTTGTTGATGGCGCCTTTTCCCGCGATGGTTCCTTTTTTCAGGCCGTTGAAGGCCGTGGCATCGTCTTTGTAGTCCACGATGTACAGGCTGGGATCGTCGGTTTGAAAGACCTTCTTGGCTTTGCCCTCATAGAGCTGTTCCAGTTTTTGCATATCAAATTCCTCCGTCAAATAAAGTGAAGCCAGTTGGAGCCCGGGTCAGATTTCCGATTGCAGGGCGGCGTCTTTTTCCTCGATCTGGGCGGCCATGTCCCGGCGGGAGGCGTCCAGCCAGGAGGCGAGGTTTTCATCCGTTACCGCCAGAATCTGGGCGGCCAGAATGGCAGCATTCTTGGCCCCGTTCAGGGCCACCGTGGCCACGGGGATGCCGCTGGGCATCTGGACGGTGGCCAATAAAGCGTCCAGCCCGTCCATGGCGCCCCCCTTCATGGGGATGCCGATGACGGGCAGGGTGGTGTTGGCGGCCACGGCCCCCGCCAGGTGGGCGGCCAGCCCGGCGGCGCAGATGATGACGCCGAAACCGTTTTTCCGGGCGTAGGAGGCGAATTCCGCCACCAGGGCGGGGCTGCGGTGGGCGCTCATGATATGGGCCTCGTAGGGGATGCCGAAAGCGTCCAGCTGGGCGCAGGCGGCCCGGACAACCGGCCAGTCGGAATCGGAACCCATGAGAACGGCTGCTTTTTTCATTGTGAAGTCTCCCTTCCAATTATAGTTTTTTGCGCAGGACCGTGTGGCGGAAAATGCCGTCGGCAAAGTATTCGGCGGAGCAGAACACCGGCTTGCCGTCGATGTCAAAGTCCACCTCCTCCATGTACAGCAGGGGCGTGCCCACGGGGACCTGGAGGACCACCGCCAGCTTTTCGTCCGCAGGGACGGCACGGAGGTCCGTCAGGTCCAGGTAGGGGTAAATGCCGCAGGACTGCTGGAGGAAGTGGAAGATGGGCGGTTCCAGGTCCTCCTCCGTGTAGCGCTCCCGGATCAGGGCCTTTTCGATGACGTCCTCGCAGTAGATGGCGGGGCGGCCGTCGGCGGTGCAGAGGCGGGAGACCCGGAGCATAGGCGTTCCCTCCGGGAGCTGGAGCTGGGCGGCGGTCTTTGCGTCCGCTGGCTCCTCCCAGGAGCGGATGGAGGCCACCGCCGGGGTGAAGCCGTTCTGCCGGATCATGTCCAGGAACTCCACCTCGATGTCCATCCGGGTGTGGACGTCCAGCACGTGGCGGTTGATGATGGTGCCCACGCCGTGGCGGCGGGTGATGAAACCCTCCCGCTCCAGGGAGGCCAGGATGTCCCGCAGCTGGGTGCGGCTGATGCCCAGCTTGACGCAAAGCACGCTTTCCCGGGGCAGGCGCTCCCGGCTGGCGTATTCGCCGCCGCGCATGGCCGCCAGCAGCTGGGCGCGGATGGCCTTGGTATGGGAGATGTGACTGTTGTTCATTCCAAGCACCTCGTTGTGATGAAGATTCCAGGCGGGAACCGCCCTCTGGCGGGATAGGTCATACCTATTGTATCGGTTTCCGGGCCGGACCGCAATTGGCAAAATTGACAGTTCCCAAGGGGGATTCCGGCCCCGGCTTGGGATGGTTTCGCAAAGAGGGTTCCTGGAATGGGGAACCCCCCGGCTGGAAAGCCGGGGGGTTTGCAGCGTTATTCCAGAATATAGACCGTACAGGAGCGCCTGCCGAATTGGATGCACTCGTCATAGGTATCGTAGTAGAGGTCGATTTTGTTTCCCTTGACGCCAGTGTCCTCCGCCACGGCCAGGCCGTAGACCACGTTTCCGCCAGCGACAATATACATCCGGGTGCCCAGGGGGATGACGCTCTTGTCCACGGCCACGGAGCCCACATGGACGGCAGTACCGCTGGCAGTCCGGGTACCCACGCCGCCGTGTCCCGTGGTGTAGGCCGTGGCGGTCATGGAGCGGACGCCGGAGTAGTTCAGCACCGTGCCGTCTTTTAAGGTCAGGGTGCCGCTGCCGTCGGCATTTTCCGAGACGTTGGCGATGCCGCCGCCAGTCTCTCCGTGCTCCGCCAGGATGTCGTCCGGGTCCTGTTTGGACTCGGAGGGCTTGGGCTTCGGCTTGGCGGTGCCGTATTCCACAATCCGGTCCACGGCGGTGGTGTCCAGCTCCTCCACAAACTGGCGGGAGAGCTGGGCCCCGTTGGACCAGACCACCTCATAGACAGAGGAGCGCACGCCGTCGGCGCCCTCCTGGACCACCTTCTCCTCCCCCTCCAGCATCTCGGGGTTGGCCACCCGCTGGGTGGCGAAGGGAGCGGTTTCGGTGACATAATCATAATAGGTCAGCTCGGAGGCGACGTTCACTTCCACGCCGGACTCGGAGAGCTTGACGCCGATCATCTCCAGGGGGCTGGGGTAAATGTGGAGCCGGGAGAGCAGGGAGGAGACGCTTTCTTTATGGGACTGGATGGTGACGGCGGAGCCCTCATGCCGGACGGTGACGGTGGTGCCTTCCCGCAGGGTGATGTCATAGCCCCGGCTGCCGTTGGAGACGTAAACCATCTGGGAGGACAGGTCTGGGGGGTCCTTCTGGTCCGGGTCCAGGATGATGGCGGCTTCCTCTTCCGTCCCGGTAATGAGGAACAGGGAGTCCGCCCAGCCAGTGGCAGAGAGGCCAGTGACAGTGGCGACGAGCAGGCAGAACAGCAGCATGCCGCCGCGCCGGAAAAGGGCGTATAAAAGACTTGGCCGTTGGTCAGCGTTCACGTG
This sequence comes from uncultured Oscillibacter sp., assembly GCA_910583785.1. GTDB lineage: Bacteria > Bacillota > Clostridia > Oscillospirales > Oscillospiraceae > Oscillibacter. The sequence goes on along the minus strand of CAJTZK010000023.1, from coordinate 3,511 downwards.
AATACCCTCCTAATAAGGTAATTTCGCGGCGGGGCTTCAGAAAAGCCCCATCCCCCTGCCGCGCCCGGAAGGGGCGGAGAGGCGCCGCGGGGTCCCCTGCTGGGGGAGTATTGGGCGGCCGCCTGGTTGGAACAGACGGCTTGTAACTTTTGTTACCGACGGGAAACTGGGCTCAGTATACACCATTACCCCCACTTCTGTCAAGCCTTTCGGGCTTTAGTGGTATGATTATCCCCACTTTTGACCTGTTTGGACAAGATTTGACTGGAAAAGATTCGGGAAGGAGACACGAAAAGGTTACAAAACGGTAACGGAATAAGGCGGGAATAGGACTTGCGGAGCGTCAGATGGGAGGCGCTCTATAGGGCCAGAGCCCGCCCCGCATGGCCCTCTTTTGGATGAAATGCGTGGGCGGGCACTCCCTTGAAAACCCCAAAGTGGACATTTCCCCAAATCCGTGCTATGATGCAAGCATCAAAGACCCTTCCCCCCTGGCGGGGGAAGAGAGGAGCCCCGCTTTATGAACATTGGAAACGTGACGATTCCTTCCAAACTAGCCCTGGCCCCCATGGCCGGCGTCACCGACGCCGCCTTCCGACAGCTCTGCGCGGAGCTGGGCGCGGGCTACACCTGCACGGAACTGGTTTCCTCCAAGGCCCTCTGTTATAAAGATAAAAAGACCGTGTCCCTCCTGCGGCAGTTCCCAGGGGAACACCCTGCCGCCGTCCAGATTTTCGGCAGCGACCCGGCCTGCATGGCCGAGGCCGCCCAAATCGCCATCGGGTACACCGGGGCGGATATTCTGGACATCAACATGGGCTGCCCCATGGGGAAAATCGTCAACAACGGCGACGGTGCGGCCTTGATGAAGGACCCGGAAAAGGCGGCGCGCATCGTGGAGGCCGTGGTAAAGGCGCTCCCGTCCACTCCCGTCACCGCCAAATTCCGCCGGGGCTGGGACCTGGGGAGCTGCAACTGCGCGGAGTTCGCCCGGGCGCTGGAACAGGCTGGGGCCTCTGCCGTGGCGGTCCATGGCCGGACCCGGGCCCAGGTCTACGGGGGCCAAGCGGACTGGAACTGCATCCGGGCCGTGAAGGAGGCGGTGTCCATCCCTGTTATTGCCAACGGAGATATCTGGAAGCCGGAGGACGCGGCCCGGATTCTCCAGCATACCAAGGCCGATATGGCGATGATCGGACGGGGCTGCTTTGGAAACCCCTGGATTTTCCAGCAGGCCAGGGCCGCGCTGGAGGGGGAGCCTGTCCCGCCCCTGCCGCCCCTGGCGGAGCGGTGCGACCTGGCCGTGCGGCAGTTTGAGCTGGCGGCGGAGTATAAAGGAGAGCGGGTGGCCATTCTGGAGGCCCGGCGGCATTACTGCTGGTATCTCAAGGGCGTGCCCCATGCGAACTATTATAAGGAGCAAATTGTCCAGATGAATACTTTGGAGGACGTCTACCGGGTGACCAGGGGAATCAAGCGGGACCTTCGGGACGACCGGCGGGGGGAGGGGCGCCTATGACCGGGCCGCGGGAACAAACATGGATCGCTGCCGCCCGGGAGGGGGACCAGGGGGCCTTTGAGGAGCTGGTCCGGCTCTACGAGAAACGGGTCCTGGCCCTAACGCAGCGGATGTGCAAAAATCCGGAGGATGCCGCCGAAGCCGCCCAGGAGGCGTTTTTCGCGGCGTGGCGCGGCCTAAAGAATTTCCGGGGAGACAGCAGCTTTTCCACCTGGATTTACCGTCTGGCCTCCAACGCCTGTGTGGACCTGCTCCGGCGGGAGGGGAAGCAACAGGCCGCCGTTTCCCTTGATGACGGGGAGCTGAATTTGGAGGTGCCATCGGCAGCCGCCTCCCCCCAGGAGGAGACGGAGCGCCGGGAGCTGCGGGAGCAGATTGAGGAAGGACTCCGGGCCCTGCCGCCGGAGTACCGGGCGGCGCTGGTGCTGCGGGAAATCCAGCAGCTGCGCTACGACGAGATTGGCGAGGCCCTGGGGGTGGATATTGGGACGGTGAAGTCCCGGATCAACCGGGGGCGGAAAAAGCTGCGGATTTTTTTGCTGGAGCGGGGGAACTTTTCCCCGCCGCCTCCGTCTAAAGAAACAGGAAAGGAGGGCCGTTCATGAAATACTGTGAGGAATACGCGGCCCTGTTGGACCTGTTCGTGGACGGGGAACTGACACCGGAGGACATGCGGCGGGTGGAAGGCCACCTGGCGGAATGCCCCGGGTGCCGGGCCTATGTGGACGACGCGCTGGCTATCCGCGCCGGGTTCCCATGCGTGGAGGACACCGTGGTGCCGGAGGACTTTGCCCAGGGCGTGATGGAGCGTATCCGGGAGAGCTCCTCCAGGGAAGGGAAGACCGTGGAGCTGAAGCGGCGCTCCGCCCGGCGTTGGGCCGGGACGGTTGCCGCCCTGGCAGCCTGCTGCGCCCTAGTGATCCTGGTGCGGACCGGGCCCGCCGGGGGAGAGGAGTCCGCCTCTCCCGCCGGGGAAGAATACGGCACGGTGTGCTATGATACGGGCGCGGCTGAGGAGAGCGTGCCGGAACAGTCCCCGCACGCAGAGGTGAGCGGAGCGGCTCCGGAGGCCCCGGCAGAGGCCCCGGCGGAGAAAATGGAGAGCCGTGGGGCAAGAATGGGCGATTCCGAAGCGGATGAGGGGGAGGCGCCGCTTCCCGCTTTGACGACGGGCGGGGCCCCGGGAACCGCGATGGACGGTTTGCAGCCCTATGCCTCCGCCCCCGGGGCAGAGGTGGCCTTATATCTGGATCAGGAAGAGGCCGGGGACCTGCTGGACGGGTCCAGCGTGGTTTGGGAGAACGGACTGGAGTGGTGCTACCAGCTGAACGCGGAGGAATTCCAGGCTCTGCTGGAGGCCCTGGGACGGAAGGAAGAGCTGCCGGAGGAGGAAGGACCGTTCCTAGTGGTAGTGTCGGGGCCGCTGGAATAGAAAAGCTGCGATCTGAAGAGCATTATGAGTGTTTGCCAGGCCGGTTTCCCAGGAGGAAACCGGCCTGGAGCTTTACAGCCAAGAGGATCAGAGGGCTTCCGTTATCAGAAGTGCACAGAGGCCATACCGGAATCTGGGCGTTTCGCCGTAATTTTACAAAAAAGGGAGAAAAAAGTAAAAAAAGGGGATTGACAAAGGAGCGTGGGCGTGGTAATCTAGCGAAGCTGTCCGGGAGGACAGGCGTGTGTCAAGCGGAAAAAGTCGAAAACGAAAAGAAATCGAAAAAAGTACTTGACAAACGAGGGAAGACGTGGTAATCTAGCAAAGCTGTCCGGCACAACGGCTGCGGCGCAAGGGTTTCAAAAGCGGACTTGAAAAGTTTCCGAAAAAACACTTGACAAAGCGGAAGCGGCGTGCTAGAATAGCAAAGCTAAGTTCTAAGCGCGGGACCTGAAATGAGAGCGCGGAAGAAATTCAAAAGAATTTCAAAAAAGTGCTTGACAAACAGGGATGAACGTGTTAGAATAGCAAACGTTCCGCCGATGAGGCGTGTACCTTGT
>CAJTZK010000022.1 GCA_910583785.1 uncultured Oscillibacter sp. | reverse complement strand
GCGAGGTCTACGGGATGCCGCTCCGCCTGGGCAAGTACCAGCCGGGGGCGAGCGAGGACGACAAGCGGGCCCTCATGCAAGCCCTCGCGCAGATCGGCGCGGACGCGGCGGGCATTTTCCCGGACGGGACGACGATCGAGTTCGTGAACACCGAGAAGGCGAGCTCGACCGACCTCTACGAGCGGCTCGCCCGCTATTGCGATGAACAGGTCAGCAAGGCCGTACTCGGGCAGACCCTCACCTCGGACAGCGGCGGCGGCAGCTACGCCCAAAGCAAGACGCACAACGACGTCCGGCACGATCTCACCGTCGCCGACTGCAAGGCCCTCGCCGAGACGCTCCGGCGCGACCTCATCCGGCCCCTCGTCCTGTTCAACTTCGGGGACGACACCCGCGTCCCTTATATCCGCTTCGACGCGGAGGAGTCGGAAGACCTTGAGCAGACGGCGAACATCATCGGCATCCTCATTGAGAAGACCGGGCTCAAGGTTCCGACCTCGTACATTTACAAGAAGTTCTCCATCCCGAAGCCGGAAGGCGGCGAGGAGATCGCGCAGCCGTCCCAGCAGAACGCAGGACTCGGGGGGCTCCCCTTCAAGCAGACGCCGCCCATGGGCGCGATCAGCCTCAAGGCCGGGGCCGAACCGGGCCACGGGACGCAGGAGCGCGTCGATCTTCTTGCAGACGTCGCCGTCAAGAAAAGCGCGGGCACCTTCAAGAAGGCGTTCGGCCCGGTTCTCAAATTGCTTGAGAAGGCCGAGAGCCTCGAGGAGCTCCGGGACATGATGGAGGACACCGACACCGTCGCCGCCGTCTTCAAGGAGATGGACGTCACCGACGTGGAGGAGCTGCTTCAAAAGGTCATGATCTACGCCGACCTCGAGGGGAGGGCGCTGGAACATGGACGGGATTGAGCGCACGTTCTCGCAGAAGGACATGACCTTCGAGGAAGCGGTCGAGTATTTCAAGGGCCGCGTCCCGGTCACAGCGGACGTCTTCTACCGCATCGCCGAGCAATACCGGGGCCTCGCCTTCACCGTTTCCGGCTACACAAAGGCGCAAATCCTCAAGCGGTTCTATGACGAGATACTCGCAGCCCTGGAAGACGGGAACACCTTCTCGGAGTTCAGGAAGAACATGAACGACTTCCTCAAGGCCGAGGGCTACGAGGGGCTCGACCCGCTGCAAGCCGACCTCATCTTCCGCACCAACATACAGACGGCCTACAACGTGGGCCACTACGAGCAAATGACAGACCCGGGCGTCATGAAGCTCCGCCCATATTGGCAGTATGACGCCGTCAACGACACCCACACCCGCCCGAGCCATCTCGCTATGGACGGGAAGGTATTCCCGGCAGATCATCCCGTCTGGAATACCTGGTTCCCTCCGAACGGGTTCCGATGCCGCTGCACCGTGCGGACGCTCTCAAAGCGGCAAGTCGAGGCCCGGGGGCTCACGGTCGAGGAGAAATTCCCGGCGATCGCCCCCGACCCCCACTTCGGCACCAACCCGGCGAAGGTGAAGTTCTCCCCCGACCTCAAAGGCTACCCCGACGCGCTCGTGAAGGCATACCAAAACCGGGAAAAGGAGGAGGCCCCGCCATAAACCCATAGAGGGGCCCAGGAAGCGCGAGGGGCGTCGGGAGGGTAATTTCACGGGGTAGGCAAGAACGGGCCGTTATAACGCCTCTTAACGGCGTTACAGACGGCGACACGACGCAGACGAAGGAGGACAAGAGCAGATGCACGACTTTCTCACCCTCAAGAGCAAAGAGATGGAGGTCGGCGGGGCCCCGGAGATCATCTCCGTGCTCCCCCTGGGCCACGTCAAAAGCGCGAAGGGGGAGTTCGACGTCGACGGGGAGAGCTTCGCAGCCATGAAGGCGCAGATTGCCCAGCGCGGCGTCGACCTCGTCGTCGACTATGAGCATCAGACCCTCACCGGGGAACAGGCCCCCGCCGCCGGATGGGTCAAGGAGCTTTTTCTCAGCGACGGGCAGATCAAGGCGCGGGTCGAGTGGACGGACAAGGCGAAGGCATACCTCGAGAGCCGGGAGTATCGCTACCTCTCCCCGGTCATCACCGTCCGCAAGGCCGACAACAAGGCGACGGGGCTCCACTCGATCGCCCTCACAAACACCCCGGCGATCGAGCACATGGAGGCGATCGTCAACTCACTGGACTATGAAGAAGGAGGACAAAACACCATGAACGAGTTCATGAAGAAGCTCGCGGCGCTGCTGGGCCTGGGCGAGGATGCCACCGAGGAACAGGTCACGGAGGCGCTCAAGGCTTGCCTCGAGGAGAACAAGAGCCTCAAGGAGAGCGCCGCCGAGGCAGGAAAGCAGCAGCCCCCGGAGGATGACAAGGTCGTCGCGAACAAGGAGGTCTGCGAGCTGCTGGGCCTCAAGGCCGGGGCGGCAACCGCCGACGTGGCGGCGGCGATCATGGCCCTGAAGGGCGGCAACATCGGCGGCGTCAACCTCGTGGAGCAGGTCAAGAGCCTGGAAGCGAAGCTCGCCGACCGGGACGCCGAGGAGGCCGTTGAGCTGGCCCTCAAGGCGGGCAAGATCACCCCGGCACAGCGGGACTGGGCGAAGGGCTACGCCCTTAAGAGCCTGGACGACTTCCGGGGCTTTGTTGAGAAGGCTCCCCAGGTCGTCCCCATGGGCGACGTGGGCGGCTCCTCGTCCTTGGCCCTCAAGGCTGACGAAGTCGACGAGGCGACGCTCCTTGTGTGCAAGCAGCTCGGCATCAGCCCCGAGGACGTCAAGAAGTACGGAATGAAGGGAGAGTAAGACCATGGCAAAATTGACAGCACCGAGAGACACAAGTGAGATCGCGGGCGGCGCGACCTCGATCGTGCTCCCCGTTAAGGCGGCGACCACGATCTTCCAGGGCTCCATCGTTGTGATCGACGCGGATGGCTACGCAATCCCCGGCAAGAAGGCGGCGTCGCTCAAGGCGGCGGGCCGGGCCGAGGAGACCGTGGAGAACGCCGGGAAGGACGGCGAGGCCGTCGTCCGGGTGAGGCGCGGCGTCTTCGTCTTCGACAACAGCAGCACCGCCGCGAACAAGGTCGGCCCTGGCGACATTCTGGGCCCGTGCTACATCGAAGACGATCAGACCGTCACCAAGACCGCGACGGGCGCGTCCGTGGCTGGCCTCGTTGTCCGAGTGGACGACGAAGGCGTCGCCGTGGAGATGGGCTTCGGCTACACCGCCCCCGCCGCCGCGTCCTGAAATCCGAGAATTAGGAGGAATTAGATCATGATTGTCAATCCCCAGAATTTGAGGGGCATCTATGTCGGGTTTAACACCCTGTTCAACAAGGCCCTCACCACGGTCGACCCGCTCTACAAGCAGATCGCCACCGTCACCCCGTCCACCACCGACTCCGAAACCTACGCCTGGCTCGGGGACATCCCCGGAATGAGGGAGTGGATCGGCGACCGCGAAATCCAGAACCTCACCGCCTCCGGCTACACCATCAGGAACAAGGACTTCGAGCTCACGATCGGCATTGACCGAAACGCGATCGAGGACGACAAGATCAGTCTCTATAATCCCTCGGTCGAGATGCTGGCCCAGTCCGCAGCCGTACACCCCGACGAGCTCGTCTTCGCGCTGCTGGCCTCCGGCTTCGCCGCGAAGTGCTACGACGGGAAGCCCTTCTTCTCCGACAAGCACGAGATCGGGAAGAAGGTCGTCTCCAATATGGGCACCGCGCCGCTCTCCCTCGAGGCGTACATCGCCGCCCGGGCGGGCATGATGAGCCTCACCAACGCGAAGGGCCGGGCGCTGAACATTATCCCCGACACCCTCGTCGTCCCGCCCGCCCTCGAAGCGAAGGCCCGGGACATCCTCGTCGCTGACTTCATCAACGGCACCCGGAACACGATGCAGGGCACCGCGAAGCCCCTCGTCGTCCCCCAGCTCGCCGGGCATGACTCCGCATGGTATCTGCTCTCTACCTCTCGCCCCCTCAAGCCCCTCATCTACCAGGAGCGCAAGAAGGCGAAGTTCGTGAGCAAGACCGCCGAGACCGACGACAACGTCTTCATGAAGAAGCAATTCCTCTATGGCGCGGACAGCCGGGGGAACGCGGGCTTCGGGTTCTGGCAAATGGCTTTTGGAAGCGACGGCAGCGCCAAGGGATAAGGCCCACATAAGGAGGGAGCCCTATGAGCTACAGCACAAGGGCCGAAGTCCGGGAAATGCTCAAGGACGACGCCCTCAACGCCATCATCGGCGACACCTTCGAGGAGGACAAGGCCGAGCGTGAGGCGAAGATCGGGCCCATCATCGACATGGCGATCGCCGACGCCGACGCCGAGATCGACGGCTACCTCGCCAAACGCTACAAAGTCCCCTTTGACCCGGTTCCGAGAGTGTTGAACAAGTTCTCGAAGGACATCGCGATCTATAACCTCTATTCCCGCATTGGGATTGACGAGGGCGAGTCCGAGAAGAACTACCTCAACCGCTACAACGCGGCGGTCAAGTACCTCACCCTCGTCGCCGAGGGGAAGGTCAACATCGGCACTGGGGAGGGGGGCGGCGACCCGGCCTCCGCCGCCGCGACGGGCTTCGCGGCAAAGTCGAACCCCCGGCTATTCAGCCGGGGGAGTATGAAGGGAATGTAATCTAATATGCCCGGTACAAGCATAAGGCTCGACGGCGACGTCTCCGCGCTGCTCCGCAGAATGAGGGCCTACTCGGAACTCGACCGAAAGAACCTCAACGCAGCCCTCGCCGAGAGCGCCCGGGAGTCTACGCTTGAGCGGTTCCGGCGAAGCAAGGGGCCGGACGGCAGGAGGTGGAAGACCTCCATCCGGGCCGCGACCGTGGGCGGGAAGACCCTCATCGACTCGGCACAGCTCCGAAACTCTATCAAATCCTACTCGGACGAGAAGGGCTTCGCGGTCGGCACCAACGTCAAACACGGGGCGACGCACCAATTCGGCGAACCCGGGCGGACTATCCGGGCGAAGACCCGAAAGGGGCTCCGCTTCCAGGTGGGCGGGCGCTGGGTGACGAAGAAGCAGGTCAAGGTCTCCATCCCGGCCCGGCCCTTCCTGGGCCTCTCGGAGGAGGATATGGAGGAGATCAAGGCCACCGTCGAGGACTTCATAGAGGGGAGCGAGTAGTATGTCGCTATACAGCGAGAGCAAGGCGTATTTGATCGCAAAGCTCAAGGAGGCCGGGCTCAAGTCCAAGCCCTACACCACCATCAAGGGTCTCGAGAAAAGTCAAGAGAGCCACGTCGGCGCGGTCATATTCGAGCAGGAGACCATCTCCCGAAACGGCTCCAAAACACTCTATAAAGACCAAGAGGGAGCGCAGAAAAAGAGGCGGAAGGTCTTCAACCGAAATTTGACTTTCACCGTGACGATCGGCGACTACACGGACGACGCCGTCGAGGCCATATTTGAGAAATTCCTCGCAAGCCTCGACCGGGGCATCTTCGTCAATGGCGACCATGTCCCGATTGAGGTCGAGGGCGCGGACTGGGTGAACAAGGACGACTCCATACTCAAGGCACAAGTCGCCGTTCAAGTGGCGATCACCTTCCAGGGCGGTCTATACAAGGACACCGGCTTCGGCCCGCTCACTCGCGTCGAGATCGCAGCCATCGAGAAAGACAACGGAAAGGAGCCTACACATGGCTAACAAGAAAACCACCGGGCCCGAGAGCCCGGTCACGGCGGAGCAGCAGACCGGGAGCCCCGGGGCGGAGGCCCCGAAGGTCTTCACGATCGAGCAGCTCCGCGACGAGAAGAAGGTCAAGCGGGCCGTCTTCGTGGGCGTGTGCGCCGCCGAAGGCTGGAAGCCCGGGAAGACCGTCACCGAGAAGGAGTTCCTCGAGGCGGTCGAGAAGTTCACCTCGGCCCCTATGAGTGGGGCCGCTAAGAAGGAGGCGGGGAAGTAATGCTCCGAGATGTCAAGCATGAAATCAAAGACAAGAACCTCGGTTTCGCCACCGCCACGGGCGACGGGCGGCATCTCAAGATCGGCGTCTCCCCCGTGGTCTCCGACACCCCCATCGTCGTAACGGGGGCCATGGACGCCGGACAGATCAAGAGCCGCCTCGGCCTGTCCCCCCTGGCTGACGCCGTCATGGACTCCGTCCAGTTCGGCGCGAACCGCATCTATTGTCTCCCGGTCTCTGCCACCACGGCGGGCGAGCTGGGCGAGGTCAAGCGGACGGGGGACGGCGGCGGCACAATGACGGTCGACGGCTCCCCGACGAACGCCTTCTCCGTCGTGGTGAAGATCACCGCCCAGGGCGGACTGAATACCGCCGCCTTCACCGTCTCCATCGACGGCGGGAGCAGCTTCACCGACGAGATCACCGTCCCCGTGACGGGCGAGTATGAGCTCGAGGGGACGGGGCTCAAGCTCCAATTCACCGAGGCGGCGGAGGAAGATCAGAAGCCGAGCTCGTTCCTTGTGAATGACACCTACACCTTCGCCACCACCGCCCCGACCATGACGAACGGGGACGTCCTCAACGCGATCACGAAGCTCCAAAACTTCGCCGAGGAGTACGAGTTCGTCCACATCGTCGGCGAGAGCGATCTCGCCCTCTGGCAAGCGGTCGGCGAGGCGCAAGCCCAGCTCTTTGAGATCTTCCACAAGCCGATGTTCTTCGTCATGGAGGCCGGGTTCCCCACGCCCAGCGAGGGCGGCGGAGCTGGCCCCGTCCTGGGCGGAGGCGGCGAGGAGGGCGATCTCACCGACTGGGCCCTGGAGATGGAGGCGAAGGCGAAGAAGGTGAGGAACTACAACATCCAGGTCGTCACCGCCTGGGGCCGTCTCGTCAAGCTGGACGGCTCGAAGAAGATCGTCAACCTCGCGGGCCTCGTCTCCGGCCTCTATGCGAAGTCCAGCGTCCAGACCTCCATCGGCAAGACCCGGGAGGAGGCGGGCTTCGGCATCCGCAAGACGAAGCTCGAGCAGACGCTCCCCGTGGAGCTGGACAACGACATCATCGAGCTGCTCGACCTCGCGGGCTTCCTCACCTTCCGGGAGTATGACGGGAAGGACGACTACTTCGTCTATCACACGAAGATGCTCTCCCCGGACGGCAGCGACTACCGCTACGCCGAGGATGTCCGCGTTCTGAACAAGATCATCCGGGAGACCCGGAAGAAGGGCCTCGACCTCATGAACGACGACATTGATCTCGAGGACATCCAGGGCGAGCTTGAAACCCGGGCGAAGTTCCTCTTTGAGCCCTTGCAGCGCATGATCGACGCGAAGGAGATCAGTGCCGCCGAGATCATTGTCATGGAAGGGCACGAGGAAACCTTCATCGAGGACGAGACCATGCGCGTGAAAATCCGCTACCTGTCCCGGGGCTACATCCGCGAGGTCTATATCAACCTCGCCCGGCGTCGGCCCACCGCCTAAAGGAAGGAGGCCAAAACTTTATGAGCATCAAGGTCAACGGCATCAACTACGGATGGGGCGACGTCGACGTCAAACTCCCCGGCTTGAACCTCGTCGTCCAGGAGATCAGCTACGACGACGAGCAGGAGATGGAGGAGTCCTACGGCAGGGGCTACAGGCCCCGGGGCTATGGCAAGGGCAACTATAAGAGTTCGGGCAAAGTGTCCATGCTCCGCGACGACTACGACGACGTCCTGGACTACTGCAAAGCCACGGGCACACCCTTTTATGGCGTGGAGCTCCCCTCCGTGGTCGTCTCCTACGGCAACCCTGGGGGACGGACACGCATCGACGAGCTCAAGCGGGTCGTCTTCGTCAAGCGCAGCCACAAAGCGGCCCAGGGTGACAAGACCCTCACCGTCGACATCGACTTCATGATCGTCGGCGGCATTGTGGAGGACGGCGTCGAGCCCGTTTAACGCACACCGCGCCGTCTCAACTAATTCGAGAAAAACGGAGGTATTAACACATGGAAGACATCAAGAAGAATGAAGGCACCAACCCCGCCCCCGACTCCGCCGAGGCTATGCGGCAGAAGTACGGCAAGGTCTACAAGGTGAGCGTCACCGTCCCCGTCGATGATGAGGAGTCGAAGGACTTCTCCTATCACTTCAAGCGGCCCAGCGTCCCCAGCTACGACCGCTACATCAAGACGGCCTCCAAGATCGGCATGACGAAGGCGAGTAAGACCTTCATGCTGGACGCGGTCGTCGACGAGGACAGAGACCGTCTCACCGCCGATATGGAGGAATATCCCGGCGTCGCGATCACCATCGGGAACAAGCTCACCGAGCTCCTGGGCCTCACTGACGGGGTAAATTTGAAGAAGCTCTAAGAGAGAAGGTCGCGGGGATAAAGGAGAGCCTCACGGAGAGCGCCCTCCTCGAGATATACCGCTATGTCCCCCCGCCTCTTTTAGAGCACTTTGACCCCGAAGCGATCGACGACTTCGGCGAACTGCTGGACTATCTCGCGAAGGCGCGGTTCATCCAGCGGCTCGAGCAGGACATCGTCGCCCGGGCGATCTCCGAGGTCTTCTCCTCGGACTGACCCGGGCGGCGCGGTCGTTTCTTCGGACAGCCTCCAAACTACACGAAGGAGGTGAGCGGTCACATGAGTTTAGAGTCTGTTTTCAAGCTCTCCCTTGTCATGAACATGGTCGACAACCTCTCCGGGCCTATGGCGAGTATTGCCTCCCGGGTGGGGGCCGACGTGTCCAAGATGGACGCCCTCGGCGCTACCTTCGGCAGTGTGGCGAAGTCGGGGGCGGTCATGCAGGAGATGGGCTCACAAATCACCGGGGCCGTCCTCGCCCCGGTCGAGGCCACCTTCGAGACGCGCCGGGCGATCGGCGAGCTCGCCTCGCTGGGCGTCAAAGACCTGGAAACCATTGAGGACGCGGCCCGGAGTTTCTCCGACCAATGGGCCGGAACGACAAAGGCCGACTTCATCAGCGCAGCCTATGACATCAAGAGCGGCATCGCCTCCCTCTCCGACGAGGGCGTCGCCCAGTTCACCGAGCTCTCGGGCCTCACGGCGAAGGCGACGAAGTCCACGATCGGGGAAATGACGTCTCTCTTTGCTACAGGCTACGGTATCTACAAGGGCTACTATGACGATCTCACCGACCTGGAATTTGGTGAGATGTTCTCGGCGGGTATCGCCCGGTCGGTGCAGCAATTCAAGACGGACGGCTCGCAAATGGCGAGCGCAATCCAGACACTCGGCGCTTCGGCAACGACATCGAATGTCCCCCTCGAGGAACAGCTCTCTATCCTCGGTATGCTACAGGCTACCATGAGCGGCAGCGAGGCAGGCACGAAGTACAAGGCTTTCTTGAGATCGGCAACGAAGGGCGGCGAAGCCCTGGGCCTATCCTTCACAGACGCAAACAATCAGCTCCTGTCTATGCCCGAAATCCTGGACTTGCTCCGGGGGAAGTTCGGCGAGACCATGGACGCAGCCGAGAAAATGGAGCTGCAAAAAGCCTTCGGTGACACCGAGGCCGTGGCCCTCATCGACCTGCTCTACAGCAAGACCGACGACCTACAGGGCAACATCCTCGATATGTACGACGCCCTCGGCTCTGGCACAGGCGTCGCCACAGAGATGGCGAACGCGATCAATGAGACGGAGCCGGAGCGGTTCGAGCGGCTCACGCAGCGCATCCAAAACGTCAAGGAGTCGATCGGGAACTCGCTGCTTCCCACGATCAACGACCTCATGAGCACCGGGGAAACCGTCCTCACAAAGGTCGGAACGTGGATAGAGGAGAACCAGGAGCTCGTCCGGGTCATCATGCTCGTCGTCCTGGCGATCGGCGGCTTCCTCACTATAGCGGGCACCGTTGCCGCCGTGGTGGGCGGCGTGGGCCTCGTCATCACAAAGGCGGTCTCCGCCTTCAAGATACTCAAGGCGGGGTTCGGGATAGCAAGGGCGGCGCTCTCGCCGCTCATAGGAAGCGTGTGGAGCTTCACGGCGGCGCTCCTGGCGAACCCGGTCACATGGGTCGTCATCGGTATCGTGGCCCTGATAGCGGCGATCGTGCTGCTCTATAACAAATGCGAGTGGTTCCGAAATCTCGTCAACAATATCCTCAACTTTTTCCGCGAGAAGCTGGGCGCAGCGTTCGAGACTGCGAAGGCGATCTTCTCCGGCATCGGCAACGTGATCGGCTCCGTTATGGGGGCGGCTCGCGACACCGTCGCCGAGAAGCTGGATAATATGAGGAACGCCTACGAGTCACACGGCGGCGGCATACGCGGCGCGGCAGCGGCGGCGCTCGAGGGCGTCAAGGGCATCTATACGGCGGGCTTCTCCTTCCTGGACAACCTGACAGGCGGGCGGCTCACCGCGATCAAAGACAAATTCGTCTCCGGCGTCATGAATATCGCCTCCGGCGTCCGGGAGCGGTTCGAGAGCGTGAGGGCCGCTTTTACGTCCGGGCTTAACAACGTCAAGAACACTGTCACCGGGGCCGTCTCCTGGTTCTACGAGTCCGGGAAGAAGGTGATCTCGACCTTCGCTAACGGCATCAAATCGGCGTTCTCGGGCGCGGTCGACGCAGTCAAGGGCGGCTTGCAGCGCATCCGAAATATGCTCCCCTTCTCCGACGCGAAAGAGGGCCCGCTCTCGACCCTGACTCTCTCAGGTCAGAGGACAATGACGACCTACGCGGGCGGGCTTGAGAAAGCCTCTAACGCCCCGGCCCAGGCTATTGAGAAGGGTCTCGGCATGGCGAACAACGTCCTCGAGAAGACCTCACTCAACGCAGCGGTCGAGCCTGTTCCGGGCAACATGGCCCAGGCAATCGAGACAGAGAAGCCGAAGCCGTCCGTCGACCGGGAACCCCCGAAGAAGGTCTCCCTCTCCGGCGACGGGGCAGGCAAGGACAACAAGGGCGGCAGCTCCGACGGCGGGAACGGGGCGAAGCAAGTCGTCATTCAAAAACTGCTCATTCCCGTCGACCTCAAGAAGATCAAAGACCTGCAACAGCTCCTTGAGCTGCTCAAGGAGGTCGAAGACTTCGCCAACGCCAACGAAAGCGAAGAAACAGCGGACGACCCCGAGGCCGTCACAGTATAAGGGAAGGGAGGGCGCACCGTGATTTATGTCGAAGACCAACTCGTCAAGGTGAACGGCGTCGTCCTCCCTGGCCTTGTCAAGAGTATTGAGGTCAAGGAGTCCGCGAAGATCGACGAGCAGGAAGTCGAGGGCAGCGCCACGAAGCCGAAACAAGCGACGGGCTACGAGGACGCGAAGATCACCGTCGAGCTCATTCTCGACGACACCCCGACAAGAACAAAGTACCAAGCACTCGAGGCGGTTCGGGCTATCTTCCGAAAGCCTGGGCAGACCGTCCCGCAGCCCATCCCTATTGTCAGCGAAGACACAGCGAAGCACGGCATCGACAAGGTGCTTTTTAAGGGGTTCTCCCACAAGGCCGAGGCAAAGAAGGAGCAGATCACCGTCTCCCTTGAGTTTTGGGAGTACATCCCGCAGACCATCAAGGCGACCAAGGCGGGCGGCTCCGGGGGGAAATCCTCCGGCAGCTCCGGGAGCAGCGCAACGTCGAGCGGCCTCTCCGAAGACTACAAGAGCTACCTCGCAACAGATCGGGGAGTGTCTCCCGTGGCTCGGGATGCACTCTCCGGGGCCGCTTCATCCGCCGTGAGTATGATCGCGAAGATGCTCCCGGAATAAGAAAGAGGGCCGACATATGGAAACACTTGAATTATTCTATCCACAAATCGCAGCTCGGGCCGGGCCCTACACACTGGACGCGGGCATCGAGTTCGAGATATTCTCGGCGAAGTCCTCTTATTTTGACTGGGCGAAGATACGGTTCACCGAGCAATTCCAGCCGGAGATCAGCCTTGCCCGGAAAGACCCCGGCGCGATCGAGCTCGGTTACAACGGCGTCACGGAGGAGGTCTTCACGGGCTTCGTCGCCCGGCCCTACAACTACGGCGGCGGGGCGGACGAGATCACCCTCAAGGACGAGATGCTGCTCCTCGAGGACACGCAGATCAACAACACCTTCCTCGACACCACCCCGCAAGAGGTCATCTCCTACGTCCTGGCCCAGGCCGGGGTCGGAAAGAAGAAGCTCAACGCCCGGGGCTTCCCCACACGGAAGAAGCTCCCCATCCGGCAGATGTCCGGCGTCCAGGCGATCAACGCCGTCAATGCGGCGTGGAGCCTCAAGGAGCGGTTCTTCTTCTCGGGCGGCGTCTTCTACTGGGGCGAGAAGCCGGAACAGCAGAAGGTCTACACGTTCGAGTATGGCGTCAACATCATCAACCTCGTCCGGCTCGGGGGCGTGTGGGAGCTGGAAACAGTCTCCGCCCCCTTTGTCCGGCACTCCCACAAGATCAACGTCATTCACCCGAAGATCAGCGGGGAGCAGGAGGTCACGAAGGTCGTCTCGTCCACCAACGACGACGGCTTCATCCGAACGAGGATTTATTTCTAAGAAAGGGGGCGAGACCATGCTCGAGGAAATGGTGAAGGCGGTCGTCAACAAGGTCATCGCCCAGGACTACCCCTTCCTCAAGTCGTCCGCCGCACTCTACGCCGTCGTTACGAAGGCGAAGCAGCTCGGCGAGACGTTCGACTATAACGACCTCGTCATCCACAATGACGAGACAGGCACGAGCTACCGGGGGCACATCACCGCCCATTGGTATGAGTACACGCTCCAAGCCGTTGACCGCTGGGGGAATGTCGACGAGTCCGTCCCCGCCTTCCCCGACATTCGCTCCCGCATCCAACTCAAGACCGGGGCCTTCGTCTCCGTGGCTATGGCCTACGGGGACGTCCCGGCGATCATTAGGGAGGTGAAGCTATGACGGGCCTCAAAGACACAGACGTCCGCCTCTCGGACGAGTGGCGGCTCACACAGGCGGCGGACGGCGACGCCCCCCTTTGCTCCGACCTTGATTGTCTCTATCAGAACATCATCCTCGAGGCCCTCACGCAACCGGGCGATCTTTTCTATGACTTGACCTTCGGCTGGGGGCTCTATGACTTCATCCAGTCCGAGGACGACGACCTCACCCGCCTGGAGATCGCGCAGCGGGCCCGGGTCGGATTGCAGAAGCGCGAGGTCATACTCCCCGAGAGCATTGAGGTCAACGTCGACTTCGAGGACGACGCCTTCGTCCTTTACTGCAACTTCCAATTTATCGAGGAGGAGACGGCCCGGGCTCTCACGGTCATCATCAGCGCGGTCAGTGTGGAGGTGAAAGCGGCATGATCGACAAAGCAACACTTGACGCCGTCCTCCCCCTTCCAGAAATTGAGGAGCGGCGGGACGAACTCGTCGCCGAGCTCAAGGAGGAGGGCTTCGTCATCACGAACTTCCACTCGGGCGGCATCTTCTACACGCTGCTCATGATCGTCCTCCGCATTGAGCGGGAGTTCAAAGCGTTCCTCCGGGTCTTTTTGAACAACGCCTTCGTCGCTCACGCCTCGGGCGCGTGGCTCGACCTCAAGGCGGCGGACTATTCCAAAAAGCGCAAGAAGGCGCAGAAGGCCCGGGGCCTCGTCACCGTGTCCAGGACGGACGCGGAGGGGGACGCGGTCAAGATCGAGAAGGGCCACGTCTTTAAGACGAAGAAGGACATCAACGGCGAGGAGCTCCGCTTCTTCGTCCTCGAGGCGGCGGTTCTCCAACAGGGGGCCCGGGCGGTCGACGTCCTCGTCGAGGCCGAGATGGAGGGCTCCCGGTACAATGTCCCCGAGGGCCAGATCACCCGGAGCCTCACCTTCCTCAATGGCGTCGACGAGATCACCAACGGCCCGGACTGGATAACCCGGGAGGGCAGCGACACCGAGGACGACGACGGGCTCAAGACCCGGACGCTCCGCTCGTGGTCGGAGCTCGCGGCGCGGCCTATTGAGGATACGTTCATCAACGCGGCGGAGGGTGTCCCTGGCGTCTTGTTTGCTCAAGCAGACTGTCAGCACCCCCGGGGGCAGGGCACGGTCGACGTTATTGTCACAGGTACGGCGGGGGAAGCCACGGAAGGGCTCCTTGCCGAGGTCAGGAAAGCGGTTGACAAGATCGCCGGGCCATACGATAATATACAAGTGAAGTCTTCCGTCGTCGTTCCCCAGGACATAGAGGTCGCCGTCACCACTTCCGACGTCTCCGACGCGGAGGAGATCAAGGGCAAAGTCGCCTCTATCCTCACCGAGCTCCTCGCCGTCCGCAAGGGCCGCAAGTTCAACGAGCTCACTCTCTCGGACATCAATCACGCCATCCGCAGCGGCTACACCGCCGCGACGAACGCCGAGATCGTCACCCCGGCCCAGGACGTCAAGCTCGACAAGGACAAGGTCATCATCCTGGGGGCCGTCTCCGTGACAGTGAGAAGGGAGTGAGGCCCGGGTGAAGCAGTACGACCACTTCGGCGAGTATATGTTCGACCTCCTTTTTGCTCCGTTGAAGAAGGGCAAGCGGGCGGTCAATCAGTTCTTCATCTTCTTCAAGGTCATCGGGCGGGTCTTCGACGGTCTGAAGGAGGACGCCCTCCGGGTGAGGGACGAGACTAACATCGCCACAGCCTCCCCCACCATGCTCCCCGTCCACGGGCAAGACCGCAATATGCCACGGCTCGCCGGGGAGAGTGTGGAGGGCTATCGGACGCGGCTCGCCATGAAGGGCATCATCGCCGAGAAGGGCGGGCTCAAGGACGGCATACTCTACGCCCTCGCCGCCCTGGGCTACGAGCAGAGCACGATCGAGCCCTTCGCCTTCCAAGACCCCGAGAGGTGGGCCGAGTTCATTGTCTTCCTCAAGGGCTCGCAGCAGAGCGGCGTCAACGACCTCAATGTGATCGACGCCGAGGTCTGCAAGGTCAAGGAGGGCAGCAGCAAGCCCGCCTATGGCTCGGAGGCCGGGGCCGTCATTGAGATCGGCTCCGAGCTGATAACAGGCTATTCACACTACCCGAGATGCAACGAGATTGTTTGCGGCGTCTGGCCCCATATCGCAAGTATAGGCCACCTCCTCAAGAGCGAGGTCACGGCCCAGGGCGGAGACGACGCGGGCGAGGTGGAGTTCCCGAAGGTCGGCACGATCGCAGCCTCCGAGGAGTGCTACCAGCCCTACGCCTACGTCATGTATGAGAGCTTTTCCTCTGAGATGGAGGCAGGCTCCACGCCGGGCGGCGGCGTCCTGCAATATCCCATTTGCTCCCCGGGGCTCCGTTGCTCCGAGGAAACTCATACAACAGGAGGGAGAGACTCATGAGCAAGACGATCACAGCGGTCGGTATCGAGAAGATCGGGCGGCGGCTCGCCGACTCCATCGACCATGCGGCCTATACACTGAACGGCGAGCCGAAGACGGTCGAGCCGTTCCGGCGTCTCGTGAGTGCGGACGAGGTCAAGATTTACGTCTACTTCGATGACACGGTCACGGGAACCGTGGGCGACGTTCAGCTCGTGGACACGGACGGCGACGTCATCGCAACGACCGACCGCGTCTTCGAGAAACCACCGAGCAAGGGGCTATATGTGGCCTTCAAATACAAAATACTTGAAAAAGAAATGGAGGTGCAGACCGCATGAAACCCTATGAAAAAATCGGATGGGTCGACCACGTCGTCGATGTCGCGACGGAGGAGGTCATTCAGGAAGGGACGCCCGTGAGTCAGACGAACATGAACCACATGGACGACGGCATTTTTGAAAACCGCGAGGCCGTCATTCTCCACGAGGGATTGATCGCCGCCAACCAGCAGGAGATCAAGGTCTTGAAGGACGCCACGCTCAACAACATGGTCAACAACGTCTTCCTCAAGAACTTCGACTCCGTGGAGGCCGTGCTCATCATCTCCGGCGTTTTCGACCCCGTGGCGCGGAAAATCTATGTATAGGGTCGCTTGTACCCGCAAGGAAACAAGCTGCATACTCGGGAACTTCTTCGGCGAGCTTTGCCCAGTATGCGAAGGATGCCAGGACAGACCCGACGACAAGCTCGCCCTCAAGACTATGGACGGTCTCACTCTCGAGGGAGAGGCTGACCTCGTCATTGAGGGGCACAGCGCCCTCACGGGAGCGCCCGCGAAGGCCAAGCTCACCGACTACGGCTTCGAGTTCTTCGGGGACATCACGGAGATCGCCCGCATCAGAATTGCGAGGTGTGTGTACGTTGGCAGAACCGTCGACTTTACAAAAGAAGGCTGAAATCTTTCTCGAAAAAGATGTCTACCCCTTGCTAAAGAACTTCCCCCAGGCTGAAAAGTTTTCCCTCTCTCAGGAGATCAAACAATCGTGTTTCAAGCTCATCCGGGCGGCGGTCATGGCAAACAACCTCACCGTCACCAAGAAGCGGCTCGAATGGCTCGACGAGGCGGACGCCGAAAAGACCCTCCTCCTCGTCCTCTTTGGAGTCGCCCGGACGCAGAAATACATCACGCAAAAGAAGCTCCTCGAGCTGCAAGGAAAGCTCAACGAACTGGGGCGCATCATTGGAGGCTTGCAAAAGTATTTCATAGCAGCGGCCTCTAAACGCTGACAACTGAATAAAAAGTATTTTCCTATTAGGGTTATCTCTGTTTGGGCGTCGAATCGTGCGGTTCGGGGGTATCACTCGGCCCGCAACTGGAACAACAACAATGCAACGAATCGGAACGTGAACGTCGGTTTTCGCCCCGCCTTGTAGGTTATTGCGTCATTCTCGGCTACGGCTTAGAGTGCGCGTCCTTGTTATACTTCAAGGGAGAGGTAATCCTTCGCCTTGTCTCTGACGGCGTAAAAACATGAAGGCGTTGACCTTATCGAAAGAGGGAATCAGGGTCTTGTGCTTGTGCTTTCCGATCTGCTTGTCGAATATCAG
>CAJTZK010000021.1 GCA_910583785.1 uncultured Oscillibacter sp. | reverse complement strand
TGGGGCACTACGACCTGTTCCTCTACTCGGATCGGCACACTCTGGAGAATCACGAATTGGAACCGCTGCTGGAAGCATTGTGCGAAGAGAATAAAGCACCAATCTCCTACCACTATGTCTACATTGACGCCAGTGGAAAGCTGGCGTGTTTTGACTTGGCCCATGGCACATATGAAGTCCAGTACACGAAGGGACTGCGGGAAAAGCTGATATCCGGTTCCGCCGTTGAATAGCGCTTCTCCCGTCTATCGCTCCGGCATTTTTCTCTTTTTATGAGGCACTTTGGAAACAGGCGGCAGGAGTTCGGCGGACAGCGCATCGGAGCGCAGCAGCCCAGAAGGCTATGCCGCGCTCCGATGTTCGTAACCGTTATGTCCTTGACGCACAGCCGCAGCCAGGGGAGGGCCTCTCCCATCCGCTGGGCCAGGAGAGCGACGTCCAGCGAGGTCCGTTGTTGCAAGGAGACATACACAGAGTATTGCCGCCGCTCAAAGCCGTTGGCTTCCATGAAGCGCCGGATGTCCTTATAGGCCCGCTTGAAGAACTGCGAGTCCTGGCCTGTCTCCTTGTGAGGATAATACCGCTTCAGCGCATCCTGGCTCAGATCGAAGCTGATCTGCTTTCGTGTCATCCCCATATTAAATCTCCTTGTGTGCTTTCTTCACGGATCATCGGTCCAGCCCCTTTTCTCCTTGGCTCTGCTTGTAATAAGATAGCAGATATCTCCTTTGCGCCATCCGCCAGGAAAATCATCCGTCATGTTTTCTCACCCGCCTTTCCGGCCTGGGCAAGCACATCCTCCTCGCCGTTCTCGTCCTGCCAGACGCAGGAGGCAGCGCAGTCCAGGAACCAGTCCGCCCGCAGCAGGGACAGGATGACGTCCCACATAACGGCGAAATCGTCGCCATGGCCCCTGTCCTGGAAGACCAGGGCGTCACTGTCATCTGCGCAGGGGAGATCGTGAACAGCGAACAGCGTCTTGACCGTGCGGTGGACGTCCTCCAGCCTGCGGCCCTGCCGCTCTACAGCGGCTTTGTCAAAGGAAATGTGAACTTTCATGCTCGGTATCCCTCCTTTTATTTGGTAGCCCACATCATACCAGCATGTCCCGGCCATATCCAGAAGAATCGGCAGACAGTTCACGCCGCCTCAGCCAGCTCCCGCTCAATCCGCTCCCTGGCAAGGCGGGCATACTCGTCCGTCACCTCGATGCCGGTGGCGGTGTAGCCCTCCAGCACGGCGGCCAGGACGGTGGTGCCGGACCCGGCGAAGGGGTCCAGGATGTGCCCGCCCGGCTCGGTGATTTTCACGATGTCCCGCATGAGCTGGAGGGGCTTCTCCGTCAGGTGGATGCGGTTCTGGGGATTGCCATATTTGAACACGCCGGGGAGGCAGGGCACGGGGCGGCTGATGGGCATATCGCCGTTGGAGCCCCAGACGATGTACTCCGCCTGCTGGCGGAAGCGGCCCTTCTGGGGACGGGAGTTGCCTTTGTCCCAGACAGCGGTGCCCCGCCAGATCCAGCCCGCCCACTGGAGGGCGTCGGAAGCGGCGGGGAGTTGCCGCCAGTCGATGAACATACACACCGGCGCGCCGGGTTTGCACAGCTTCCGGGCGTCCGCCAGCCACTCCGCCGCCCAGCGGGTCCAGGACCGCTGGTCCTTGGCGTCTCCCTCAAAGGGCGGAGGGGCGGCGTCTCCCATACTGGAGTATTTTTTGGCGGTGGATTTGTTCTTCTCGCTCTGCGTCCGGCCTCCGGAGGCGTAGGGCGGGTCGGTGATGATAGCGTCAAAGGTGCCGGGGGCGAAGTCTCCCAACAGCTTCAGGGCGTCGCCCTGGATGATGGTCCACTTATCTTTCATGGGCAGATTTTCCTTTCTTTTTGTGAGTTTTTTTCGGTTCGATGGGAGGCGCGGACAGCTCAGTGTCCACGTACTCGCTGATAATGCTGAGGGCTTCATCATAGCTGCCGGAGGTTTCACATCGCTTGAACATCTCGTCGATCTGTTCCCGCATCCCGGCTTCCTTCAGCAGCATAGAGGCATTGCCCAGGATGGCGTAGATGTTGCCATCCATACCGGCAAGGTCCATCTTCGGCTTTTGCGGGGAATATGCCTGAGTAAATCCTTCCAGACGGTTGGGGACGTAGTCAGAGAGCCACGTTCCACCGAACTGGTCATGGGTCTGGAGCCGCCACATGGCCAGCTTTCCCATGTCCAGTTTCACACCCTCAAAGGGGAACAGCAGGTTTGTCAGGCCGTCGTGCTGGAAGACGGAGGCCCGCTCGAAGCGGCTGCCGTCCAGCAGGATACCGCTTTCGGTGAGCAGTCCGTTGACGCCGTTCAGCCATTCCCGCAAAGGGCCGCCGCAGCCCTGGAGGATGAGACCCTCCTTACCGCTCATTGTCTGCAGATCTTCTGTGGTGATGTTTGTAATGTTATCGCTCATGTGCAGTATTCTTTCCTTTCTGTTTCGCTTTGGAAGCAAGACCGGCTGCCGGAGACTCCCTGCCGCAGCCGCGGAGATGCCAGAGCATATGGCCCATTTCCTCCCCGTGGTCATAGCCGCTGATCTCCTGCTCCCAATAGCCTCTTACCACTTCCAGGGGATTGTCGAGACCCAGCAGGTATTCCACCTCGTCGTCGTCGCACACAGCCGCCAGCTCGTCGCAGAGCTGCTGGGCGGCGGTGATCTCCGGGGCCAGCCGGATGATTTCCTCAAAGGGCTTTTCCCGGAGCTGGGCGAGGTAGTCCTGGTAGTTTTGGTCCAGCCGCAATTGCAGGATTGCGTTTTGGTCCTGACTCATCGCTCATGACCTCCTTTTCGAACGATCTGTTTGCGGGGCCGGACACGCTGAGGCGGTTCCTGCCCAAAGACGATCGGAATGCCTTGGTCCTGAGCACGGCGAATTTCTGCCCGCATCCCCTCGGTGATCGTGGAGCCATAGAGGTTGATCTGATGGCAGGACTCCAGCAGGCGAAGGCCCATCTCCCGTGCCGCCTCGTCCTGAACAGAGCAAGCCGGATCGGCGTTGGAGGGAAGCGTAATGTGGGGGCAGACGGGAATGTCGCCGGATTGGAATACCTCCTGGGCCTTCTGCCGGGCGAACTCGATGTTGTTAGCCACATCTCCCTGGAGCGGGGCGCAGATATACACCAGCTTGGGGCCGTCATGACCACGCTCCGGCATCCGCTCCCGGAAGGGCTCCAGGTATTGCCGGACCTGCTGGAGAAGCAGCTCCCGGTCTGCGGGGGCGGGCCTCCAGGCGTACCACTCCGGTTTACCGTCGCAGATCCAAATATGAGGGGATACGCCGCCGCGGAAATTTGGATTTCCGGGGACAGGCTTCTTTTCCCAAACGTCCTGGAATCTCAGCAGCAGTGTATCCACCTCACCCTCTGTGCGGTTCAGCACCTTTATTTTCAGTGCGTTATAGTGGTCGGCCATCCCGGTGGTGACGAACTCTAGCCGGACCCGCAGGTCCTTCCCCAGCGTTCCCAAACAGGCCCGGCCCGCGAAGCTGGGGTCGGAGATAACATCGCTGTCCCCAAGCAATTTCCGCAGTTCTCCTTCAAAGAAATTCATCGCTCCAGCTCCTTCCCTTTCGGCGCTTTCTCCTGCTTTTTGGGAGAGCGGGAGGGCTTCAGCTCATCCCTGGCCGGGTTCCGGACAATAGAGCGGCTTTGCCCATCCAGTATCAGCGTATCCGGTGTGCTGTTGCGGATTTTTTCTTCCCAGAGGATTACGGCGGTTCCGGTAACCTCTACGGCTCCCGCCACTGTGCCGTAAACAGTACAGTGGCCGCTGAGCTTCGGAAATTTTCCCCGGTCCCTGGCGTCAAGGACCAAGGCGGAGCCGGAGGCCCTGGCCTCCTCGCACAGAACCGCGCCCCGAATGTACGCGGCGTCCTCCGCCCTGGCGTGGCCGGACAACGTGCTCCGCTGCGTTACATACGCCTGGTCACAGGCGACGGCCCCGTCACGCAGGCAGGAATCTTTGTCCACAGAGGCGGACCCGGCGGCGATGGCGTCGCCGAAAATCCAGGAGACGTCGCCCTCCTCCTGGGAGAGGTTGCATTCCGCCTCCACAAAACCGCCCAGATCCCCGGCCCTCACCTCAACGCCGACGTCTCGCAGGGCGCGGATGCGGTGGAGAAAGGGATATTTTTCGTGGGCGATATCGGTGATCTCAAATTTTTTACTGCTCGTTTACATCAACTCCTCTGTAAAAATTGTGCTTTGGGTCAGCCCCAAACAGTACTATTTTTATGGTGAAAAGGCTATCACGATACTCCACAAAGAAACAGGCGGAAACCCGGCAAAATCAACAGGGGCGGGCTACCTGTCCTTCGGCTTTTCCCGTCTTTTGGGGCCCCTTTTCCGGCGAAGCGGCTTGCCCTGGCGGAACGCCTCCGTAAACCGCCGCTCCGCCAGCTCCCGCCAGAGGGGGTTGTATTCTGTCTGGACACGGTTTTCCTCCGCCCAAAAAGTAATGTGGGCGGCGACGGCAGGGCAGGTCTTGAAAATCATAGTCATCGCCTGGGTCATTTCCGGATCGCTGCCTATAAACAGCCGGTGAGAGGAATCGTCCGTCTTGGCGGGGCAGGACTTCTTGTCGTTCCACAGCAGCGAGACAGCATTGATCACAGGGACAGCGTGTTCCCTGGCAAAGTTTCTGGCCCGCAGCAGGGCCATCTCCGGATGGAAGCAGCCGAAGTCCACGGTGTAGAAGGTTTTCGATTTATTACCCTCCTGGACCGTAAGCAGGGCCAGGGGGCTGTTCTCGTCCGCTGACCCCGGTGTGTGGAAGCACATCAGGCAGCCCTGATCCGCCAGCGCGGCGATCTGTTCCGCCGTACTGCCGCTTTGCATATACACAGCGGCGGCAACCATTTCGGAGGGCAGGAGTGTGGCACAGGAGATGGAGTCATATACGGCCTGCACCGCCTCCGGGCTGAAATTGTTCGCAAGAAAACGGAAAGACACGACCTTCTTTTGTGGACAAAAAGGAGGAAACTGGACATTTATAGTTGAAAGTGGTAAAATGAAAATAATTCCAAACACAAACGGCTTTATGAGCGGAGGGATTGAATATGGTATTTATTTCTTATTCCTGGGATTCCGATGAACACATTGAAAAAGTTGCGCAGTTGATTAAACTTTTGAAGAAGAGCGGTATCAAAGTGTCCTGGGATCAAGATTTGAAACTGGGCAGGCGGATTCCCTCCTTTATGGAGGAGGAACTTCAAAAGTGCGATCAGGTTTTGTTCATCTGTACGCCGAATTATAAGCTGAAAGCGGATGGAAGAGATGGTGGTGTGGGATACGAAACCAATGTGATTACAGGAGAGTTGTACAGAAGTCATAACGATACGAAATTTATCCCTGTACTCTTTGACGGAAACTGGGATGCTTCCATGCCGGTCTGGGCAAACGGCAAGCTTGGAGCGGACCTGCGAAACGGAAGTATGCAGGAATACGAAAAATTGCTGGATGCACTGTGCGGACAGGAGGTGGAGCCGTGCTGCGAATATCAGGAGGAGACAGAAGATGTGGAAACAGATCAAGCTTCAGAACCTCCTGGTGCGGAGGAGCGGCGGGCTCTGGAACGGATCTACAGCGAATTGCTGGATATTAAAACCTGGCTTGTTCAATTGAAGCGGACGGGTAATGGGATGGAGGATCCCAGTGGTTCAGAGGATGAGATGTGGAAAAAGGTGAAGGCGCTTGAGAGGCTGAAAGACACCTATGACTTTATTTTAAACAGAGCGATTCTTGGGAAGTTAGATGAATTTTTCCGCTGGTGGAAAAACTTCCAGTATTTTTATACCCACTTTGATGAGGAGATTACGAAAGACGCTGCGAAAAAGAAGGGGCCTCTGTCCTGCCTTTTCAGTGTGGATGCCAATGGCAAGCTGAAAAACTCGTATAACTTCGCAAAACGTGAGTGTAATGAGATTCTAGCCACCATTGCACAACGTATAGGCTAAAAACCACATCCGGTCTAGAACCCCGGAGCGGGAAATATGAAAGGACCGTATCTGCCGGGCGAAGGGACGATTGTCCTGATTGTGCTTGAGGTATAAATCATCCAAAGTGACCTTGGAAGCCAGCGTGCCCCGGTAGACCCGCTGGTAATGGGACATCCGCAGTTTGACTTTCGCCTGCGCGTAGGGCATGAAGGCATAGGGCGCCGCTCTGATGTCCTTGATCTGGTAGATGGTGTATGTGTCGCAGACGTCGCCCTCTTTGGGATGCTCGGGAGCATAAACAGCCCCATTCCGCTCCTGGATCTCAGCGAACTGGCAGATGTGGAAGGTTTCACCGCCGATCCGGGCGTGGGTGGCGTCAATGTACCGGCAGGGGAGGATTCTCCGGTCATCACCGAAGGTGGTGAGGATGATGTTCTCGCCGTCCGGTACATGGAACAGGGTGTTGTAATCGCTGTCGATGAAGCGGACCAGCCCGCCGTCCGCCTCGTTCGGGAAAGCCAGAACACCAAATACATTGACAGGGGTATCGCCGTTCATCGCGCCTCCCTTTCACAGGCTTCCGCCAGGGCGGCGGCCCGGTCCGTCTGCTCCCAGGGCGCGTCCTGGTGGGTGAAATGCCCGTAATTGCAGAACGAAGCGAAAATAGGCTGATTCAGGCCGAGGGCCCGGATGATACCGCCGGGAGTCAGGTCGAACACCTGCCGGACCGCCTGTTCCAGAACCGCCTCCGGGTATTGCCCGGTTTCATGGAGGTCCATGTCCACGGCTACCGGCTCCGCCCTGCCGATGGCGTAGGCGAGGCCAACGGTGCAGCGTTCCGCCAGACCGGCGGCGACGATGTTCTTGGCGATATACCGGGCCATATAGGTCCCGCTCCGGTCCACCTTGCTGGCGTCCTTCCCGGACAGCGCCCCACCTCCATGGGGGACGAGGCCGCCGTAGGTGTCCACCATCAGCTTCCGGCCCGTCAGGCCCGTGTCCGCCTCAAAGCCGCCCAGGACGAAACGCCCGGAGGGATTGATGAGGACCTCCGTCTCATGGTCGGGGTAGAGCTCCCGCAGGGCGGGGACGATCACGGAGCGGGTGAGTTCCTTCCGCAGCTCCTCCGGGTCCTTTTCCTCGTCGTGCTGGCAGGAGAGGACCACGGCGGCGATCCGGGCGGGCTTGCCTTTGTGATATTCCACGGACACCTGGGCCTTGCCGTCCGGGCCGAGGCCCTGGATGGTCCCCAGCTTGCGGGCATTGGTGAGCATCAGCGTCAGCCGGTGGGCCAGGACCACGGGCAGGGGGAGGAGCTGGGGCGTCTCCGAACAGGCGAAGCCGTACATGATGCCCTGGTCGCCGGCTCCCATCTGTACGTCCTGGGCAACGGCCCCGGCGATGTCGCCGCTCTGATCGTGGGTGATAACCTCCACCTCGTAATCGCAGGAATAGCCGGTTTCCCGCACCGTCCGGCAGACGATGGCGGGGATGTCCGGCAGCTGCCGGGCGGTGATCTCCCCGGCCACGATGATCTTTCCTGCCGTGGCCATTGCCTCACAGGCGACGCGGGCGGTGGGGTCGTGTTTCAAACAAGCGTCCAGAACGCGGTCAGCGATGGCATCGCAGAGCTTGTCCGGGTGGCCTTCGATGACCGACTCGGCGGTCAGGATGTACTTATCTCTCATGGGTCTTTCCTCTTTTCTTTTTTTGTTCTGTGGGTTTTTCGGGGGAATCAGGCACTTCCAACGGAATGGCAAGCAGATGGGGATGATCAAACATCTCTTTGTAAGAACGAAGCTGGAAATCGGTCAGGGAAATGAAATTTTCGCCGCCCACTCCGGCAATTAGAAAGGTCCCGCAGAGAACGTCATGCGGATCGCCATAGCAGTCGCAGAGGAGACGGTTGGGAGGCAAATTCAGGTTTTTGCCCTCGGCGTTGCAGATAATGGCGACAGACTCCGTAAAAGGAGAAGCCATTTCAATTTTCCCGCCGACGATTCCCTGCAAGGACTTGTAATCATGGGGGACCTCCCGCTCCTCGCAGGGCTTCATCGGCTCAACCACAAGGACCTTAATCGTTTGTTTGCTCATTCTTTCTTCCCTGGGCGGCAGCTCTGCCGCCCTCTCCAGCTTGTCTGTTTGATAGCAGTAAATGTAAAAGTTGTAATTTCCCCGCAGGGGCAGGAAGCGCAGATAGTAGCGGCGCTTAGGGGTATCCACCCGGAAGCCGTAATAATCTTTGCCGGATTCAGGGCTCATTTGGGCCTGCTTATGCTTCCAGCAGAAGCTCTGCATGGCGCTGAGGTTTTTGAGGGGCCCGTTCTTCCGCAGAGCATTGACCACGCTGTCCAGCTCATCCTTGAAATCCTGGTCCACCAGTTCCTCCTGGTGGACCCACCATGTGGTCCAGAACTCCGTTCCCTGGGCAAAATCTCCCCGCAGGTGACCGATGCAAGCCTGTTCCTCGGCGTAGCCGGAGAAGGTCAGCAATTCCTCATCCTTGTCAAGCCCCTGGAGCGGATAGGCTTCAGCGCTCATGGCCCTTCGCCTCCTTCTTTTTGGGAGACAAGGGTTTCTCCGGAGCGGGACCGTGCTCCCGCCCAATCTCCATTTGCCGAATCATTTTCACAACTTCCCGAAAAGCCAAATAACGGTGAATCTGCTCCGGGTCATCTGTAATGACGCGAATTGTTTCCCACAGCGGGGGCCCATGATGGCTGATATCCGACTGAACAACCAGGGCGGGCTTATCTCCCTCCTCCAGCATGACGCGGGCGCCGCGAATATCCTCGGCGCGGTCGTACAGGCCATAGGTCAAGCCAACGCATTTCAGGGTCTCCAGAGCGTCCACAGTGGTGTACACGCTGCCAGTGGAAATATGGACCTCGCCGGATAGCGAAATCTTTTTACCGCTCATGAGAATTTCCTCCTTTCAGCGGTCTGCCGCGTTTGATAAAGGCGTTGTTGATTCGCTCTGTCTCCGCATGGACCTCCTCCACAGCGTGGTCCCACGCTTCCTTCAAAGCGGCGGCCGGAAGACCGCTGCATCGGTATCCCTCCAGGATACCGTTATAGTAGGCGGTGCTTGGAAGCATGGGTTCCTTGAACCGCTCATCCATAATGTAGGCCATGACGGAGAGAGACCGGCCCAGGCCGTCCCGGACAGTCACCGTGCGCTTATCGTAAAAGCGGGGATAGCCCTCATACCGGTCCAGGGAGCGCTCACACGACCGCGTGAGGCTCCACAGCAGGCCATGGACCCTGCCGCCCGCTTTGGGAGCAATGGTAGCGAAGCCGCCCCGGCGAAACAGCAGTTCATAGTCCTCCAGAAATACCGGCCCAACGACACAGGCGTCCGGGCAGCGGCAGGCCATCTGCTCCAGGTTGATGTTGCTGCCGTAGGCGAAATACAGTCTTCCGTCAGCCATCCTCCAGCACCTCCAGGGCCCCGGCCTTGGCCAGCAGGGCGAACATGGCGCGGGCCTGCCGCTCCAGACTGCCGTTCGGCAGGGGACAGTCCAGATCGGTGGCCCGGATGAAATTGCTTCGGAGCTGCCAGAGGTAGCTCTCGGCGTCGGGGAACTCGGTGGGGTCGAAGGCGGTCAGGCGGAGCTGTTCCAAAATCTCCGTCCCGGTTCCCTCATAGGTTCTGGCGTCAATGCTGATTTTCATTTAAAATCACCTCTCATTTTCATGGTGTCGTTTTTTCCTTCTGTTGACCTCGTAGCTGTCCTTGTCGTGGCGCCACGCCCGGTCGCCGTCAAGGTTGGCGAGAAGGATATCTCGGGTCTCCTTGAACTCGTCGCCGTTGAGACCCAGGCGGACCAGCCAGACCCGGAAGGTGAACAGCTCGTTGTCACTGCGGGTTTTCTGCATGACGGCGCTCCGCTGGACGATGGCCTGGGCGGACATGGCGAGGCACAGATGCACATAGGCCGCCGCCTTGGCGGGATCCAGGGTAGAATTAAAGCACCGCCATTCGACGGTGCCTCGGTAAAAGACAGAGTGAAGATTCAGGGCATAGTACCGGGATTTGTTATAGTGGTCATGACGGGTCCTGCCGTCATTTTCAAAGCCCTCGTACCAGATATCCTCCAGCTGGGTCAAGTCTGACGTTTCCTCCGCAGATAAGGTCCGAGCCTGTTTCAGCATGGGTTCCCGCACCTTTTGACACCACTCTATGGCTCTTGCCTCATTCACCTGCAAGGCTTTGAAGAGGAGGTCCTCCTTGGAATACATGATGCTGATCAGGTTTTTGAGGCTCTGGCGGTTGTGGTTGGAGGCGTCTACATGGACGTGAAGCCCGCAGGAGTCGTTCACCTTCGCGCCGATGGCTGTTACCCGCCGCATACACTCTTGAAGATGCGGCAGTTCGTCATAGGTCAGCTTGGGGGTGACCATCTCCACCTTATATGGATAGCCCTCCGGGGAGCTCTTATCGAGCCACAAATATCCGTCCGCAGAGGGACACTCCGGGTGGATGCTGGAATCGCTCATGAGCTCCCATTTCTTTCCCATTTTATCCGTTACGATCCAAGCGTCATAGGTGCCCTCCAAATATTCGGGCGTTGTGCCAAAGTAATCCGCCAGAGCCTGGGCGGCCTCCTCTCGGGTGATTCCCGTCATCTCGATCTCCGCGCCGTAACACTGTTCCTTCATCCCGATCATACCGTTTTCTCCCTCCGCAGTTCGTCATCTACAGCACGAATACGCCGGCCTATAGCCTCGATTACGTTGACCGTAACGCTGTTCCCTGCCTGCCGGTAAGCCTGAGAGTCCGAAGTGATGGCAAGGAGGCAGTCGATCTGGTCCTCCGCGAAGCCCTGGAGGCGGAGACACTCCCTGGGCATGAGGCGGCGGATGCGCCCGCCCCGTTCTACGATGCCCTGGACGCCAGCGGCGTCATGAGCCAGCTTGCTGACTCTGCCGCCTCTGGTTTTGCTGCCGGGGTAGCCCAGGTCCACGCTGTCGCCGGGAGCGGCCGCCTGATAGCCCTGCTTGGTCCCCTCTTTAATGAGCAGCACCCCGGACCGTTCCGCCCGGTGGTTGGAGAGGGTGGTTTGTCCATACCGGGCGGTGAGGCACCGGGCGGTATCCGTCCGCCTGGGTTCTCCCACAGACAGGTCTACAAAGGCGGCGCCGGGCGGAATCAGGTACAACCCTGTCTTCCCACCCATTCCGCCAGCTCCCGCGGTCTGGGTGCAGGCTACTCCTTTGACGTCGTAGACTCGGGAGCCCTGGGGCCCGCCGAGGACTTGAACAAGAGCCTTTCCGTTTGCTCCGGCGATAGGAAATATTTTTCCGGCGCATCGGGGATCAAGATATCCGACAATATAGACCCTTCTCCGTGATTGAGGCACTTGGTGGTCTGCGCTGTCACACACATTCCATTCGAGACCATACCCCAGCTCATGAAGCGTGGAGAGGATTGTCGCAAATGCCCGTCCCTGGTCGTGGAGTAAAATTCTGGGAACATTTTCAAGCAGCAAATACGCAGGCTTTCTTGCTTCAGCCAGTCGGGCAATCTCAAAGAAGAGAGCGCCTCTGGGGTCAGCGAAGCCCAATTTACGCCCTGATGCTGACCACGATTGACACGGAAAACCGGCGCAAAGCAGGTCAAAGTCCGGCATTCCGCCGGGGTCGATTTTAGTTGCGTCTGGATAGTACACTTCCTCCTTTCCAATATCGTGGATGGCGCGGTAGCTGGCGTCGGCGTATTTGTCAATCTCACAGTGGCCGACACACTGGAAACCGCCCGCGCGGTCCAGCCCGGCCCGGAAGCCGCCGATCCCCGCGAACATATCAAAATAGCGAATCAGGCATCTCACCTTCCTCCTATCGCTCATATTGTTTCTTGCGCTTCTGTTTTCCAGCGTTCTTGCCTGCGTCCGGGCGGAATGCTGCCCGTTCACGATTTTCAGGCAGAGCGCATTTATTAGGGTTTTTCATGATCCAGGCATTCAGCTTTTCCGGGGTGGAAATATCCGTGCCGTGGTCCTTCAAATAACTTATGATAAACTCAGTGAGGGGACGTGAAGGCAGTTTGTGGACGCAGTCCAGGCAAAAGCCCTTCAACGCCACCATGGCCCGGACCGTGTCGTTTTCCGTTCCGGTCGTGATGCTGCTGTAGTCCCCTTGAAAATGGCCCAGGATGATGCCGTCCAGAGCGATTCCCCGGTGGACGTCCCGGACGTTCGCCACATGGCCTGTATACCGGCCGCGGCGTTCAAAGCCGGAGTTGCTCTCCGGGACAAAAGACCTGATTTTGTTCCGCTCCGCCTGGGCGATTCCAGCCAGCAGCAGGCCGATATCTACCTGCGGCGCGGCGTTTTCGATCTGCCGGGTGATTTCTTCCGCCACGTCCGGCAGGGAACAGAAGCACGTCCAGCGATACACGGCCTTTGGGACTGCGGAACGGAATGATACTTCGTAGCCGACGGAATAAGGCGCCGCTTCGCCGT
The DNA here is from genome assembly GCA_910583785.1 of uncultured Oscillibacter sp. Lineage (GTDB taxonomy): Bacteria > Bacillota > Clostridia > Oscillospirales > Oscillospiraceae > Oscillibacter. Next base: position 10,342 of record CAJTZK010000021.1, on the reverse strand, counting down.
GGTGGATATTCAACGCGCCGTTCACGATCCCCTCCATGATCTTGCCGCTCAGCTCCTCATGACTCAGGCCGCCTCTGCGCTCGTCCAGCAGACGCTCCCGCTCCAGCTTGGCTTCTTTATCCGCCAGTTCATGTTTCAGTGCGGCAATATCCAGCGAGAGGCCCCCGTCAAACATCATTTGCGCAAGCTCATCCGGCGCTTTTCTGGCCGCGGGTCCTTCTTGCATGTAAACGCCCAGCCGTATGCATTTGTCCAAAAGGTCCGCCAGTTCCTTCTTGGTAATAAACTGCTCCATGATCACTCCCCCTTCTATGAGATTTTGTAAATAGATGCAAGGATCTTTGATTTCATATTTCCTGTATGAGCTGTTCTGAACAGCCGCCACCATCTCGTCAAAGGCCGTTTCCATGCAGTGGATATAGGTTTGGTTATCACCCCGCAGCGCATATCTTTTTAGGTATTCCTGTTTGAGGGCCGCGGAGGGATAAACCAGCAGCAAATCTTCCCCGTCCAGTTTTTCCAGCAGGCTGATATGGCAGTTGAGCAGAACCATATCCGCGTCAACGGAATGAATGTAATCAAAATAATTGTTGGGATAGGCCGGGTCCCGCTGTGTGTATGCCATGTTTTTTTGCAGATGGGGGTCAATATTCTCTGGAAGTAGAAATTTGAACCGTTCGCAGTCTGCGTCTGCAATACGAAGGCCTGAACTTACAGAGGATTTTCCGATACCCGGAAATCCCCATATGTAATATTTTTTCATTGGCGGCGTTACGCATCGTTTTGCAAAGACCACAAAAAACCGAGGACGTTGTCATCCATGTCCCCGGTCTGCGGCTGCACAGGTTTTTCTGTTGAAGGAACAAAGCTGGCGCTGCCCAGCTCCTCCCGGATGGCGGCGCGAACCGCCTCCAGCAGGCTGTCCTGCTCCCGCACCCGGCAGACCGCCCGGCAAACGGCCTCCGTCCGCTGCCCCGAGGGGATGGCGCACAGCCGTTTCCATGCCTCCCGCTGGAGAGGAGAAGCCATGGAGAAGGAGAGGTTCAATCTCCTCTTTTCAGCCATGGCCAGCGCCCCTCGGCAGGAGGCCCGCCAGCCGCTCGTAACCCTTGGCGTTCAGGCATACGTCATCCAGGATGACCGGGCGGCACAGGCCGTCCGAGGCCCGGACATGGCGCTTCAGCAGGGCGGCGCCGCCTCCCAGGAAGACGGCGGGCATGGCCCGGATGTCCAGGCCGCTCTCCATGATGGCGGAGAGGAGGCGGTGGGCGTAGGCGTCCGCTTCCCTCTGAATGATCTCCCTGGCCCGCCCGTCCACGCTGCTGGCGTCATTTCGGAGCACGCTCTCAATTTGTGCCGCCGTCATGGACAGGCCAAGAGAACGGCGCACCTGCTCCGCGATCTCATCCAGGCAGCGGATCATGCCCAGCTCCAGGCTCCGGCAGGTGGCGGCGTTGGGGATCCGGTTATCCAGGCGCATCAGGTCCACCGTCCAGCCTCCGACGTCCGCCAGAATGACGGAAGGCTCGTTCAGCAGCTCCGGCTGGGTCAGCACGGCGGCGTAGCCCTGGGGGAACAGGGACACCTCCGTGATTCTGACGGTGTACGCGATTCCCTCGAAGCGAAAGAACACGGGCCTGCCGTCCCGGAGGAGGTAGGCCCGGAATTTCTTCTTGTCCCGCCCAAAGCCGGTGAGGGGAAGCCCTGCCGCCAGATGGACGGAGGCTGTGGCGTCCGCCTTACGGCAGGCCAGCTCCTTGGCGACGGCGGCGAGGGTCAGGAGGTAGTAGTCATCCGTCAGGGTTTTGTCCTTCTGGAGCGGCTGGCGGCCGCTGCCCACCACATAGAACTTGCCGTTATACTCCAGCACATCCTGCTGGGTATACGGCTCATGCTCGTACTCCACCAGCCCGGTGGGGAAGGAAACATGGGCGCTTTTCATGGCGGCGTAGCCGTGATCCACGCCTATGGCCAGGGTATCGCTCATCGGGATTCACCTCGTTTCCGCTGTTGCTGCCGTTTCTGCTCCAGCTTATGCTTCCGCTCCTTACACCAGGGAGCCATCGCCACTTCATCTTCCGTCAGCATAAAGCCGCCCTTGCTCCGCCAGACTCGAACGGAGAGCTCCCCATGGGAAGGAGAAGCAGGGCACTGGAGCGCTTTATTCCCAAGGCCCTCGTCGAAAAGGCTCCGACAGTATTCCTTCAATGCCAGAAGCTCTATAGCCTCCAGATCGCCGTTCAGGCGGCAGACAGCTGTACCGAAAAATTTCCCTTCCACATCCTCCACCCCAAGGCTCAGGGAGGATACCTTGCCGGCCAAATCCCGGAAAGCCTCCAGGGTTAAGAAGTCCGCTTGGAACAGACTGGTCAGGTCCGTTTTGGGCGGGTCCGCTGCGAGGGCCGTCCGGATAGCGCTGTGGTATTCAGAGAAACGTTCCCTGACAGCGTCGCTCATAAAGTCCGGATCGGGCATCTCCATTGTGCTGTCCTCCCGGCCCAGATCGGTCACATCCACACGCAGAGAGGTATACAGCTTCAGTTCCTTGTTTTGATCTCTTATCTTACATCACCTCGTTCCTTCTTGACTTTTTTACTTTTCTGAGCAGTGGCGCGGGCCTTTTGAATATTGGGGTTATTCAAGTTCCAGGTTCCGATATCCACCTTTTGTTTTTGAAACATTTCTTCCGGCATATACTTGCGGCACAGGCAGGGCAGGTAGGCGGGGACATCGGCGGCGTCATAGGGATATCCGATTCCGTCGCCATACACGACCTCCTGTTCCAGCTCCGATTTCAGCGCCTGAAACCCAGCGGGATCAAAATTCTCATATGTGCTCCGGCCCGTGAGTTCCTCGTAGGCCCGCTCTCCCATATGGGGGAGGCAGTCAAAGCGCTGGTCCTGATAGTCCGGCGCGTCAACCAGGGAGTCCGGGTCTTTCAGCGCGGCCATGTACACACCCTTGCCCTGGGCCACCAGCCATGTGCGGAAGTCCATAAAGCCGTCATCCGTGCAGCCGCCGCGCTCCATGACGGAGGCTGCTGTCCACAGGCCGTACTGATCGGCCAAGCTGCTGTAGGCGTGGGCAAAGTCATCGAACCTCTTGGCCTGCTCCGGCCCCAGGTCCATCAGCCGTTCCATCAGCCACTCGCCGGGGCCGCCCGGATGCTCCTTCGCCTGAGCGATCAGCGCCCAGAAGGTTTCCTTGTTGATCTCTGCAATAGGCTGATTCACCTGCTTTCACCGCCCTTCTGTTTGCCGGACCGCGCCTTCTTCTTTTTGGGAGCTGCCGCCCGTGCTTTTTGAATGTCCGGGTCGCCATGGTTCCACAGGCGCCCCCGGCGGCCACGGGCCCGCAGCTCCTCCGGCGTCGTGTGCCGGGCGGTCAGGCGGGGAAGATAGGCGGCTATCTCGGACCACTCATGGGGATATCCGGTTTCCGCGCCGTACACGATGCCCTTCTTCAGTTCCGCTGTCAGCCGCCGGTGGGCGTCGGGGTCCATGTCAACGTGGGGCATGCGGCCCCTCAGCCGCTCATAGGCCATATCGCCCACATAGGGCAGAGCCATAAACCGGCAGTTTTCATGGTCGGGAATATCCGCCAGGGAGTCCGGGTCCTTCAGCGCCGCCAGATAGGTTTCCTTTCCCTGATAAATCAGCCAGGCGCGGAAATCTTCAAATTTATCTCCGTAACAGCCGTCCTCCAATATGAGAATCGCCGCGTTCCACAGTCCATATTGATATGCCAGCTTCATGTATCCGTGCAGGATGCCGTGAAAGTTCAGCGTCTGTTCCGGTCCCATTTCCAGCAGGCGCTCCGCCAGCCAGTACGCGGCCGCTTCATGAGTTCCGCCCCAGGAGTCCTTTGCCTGGGCGATCAGCGTCCAGAAGGTATCCGGGGTGATCTCCGTGACAGCGGGCCTGTTCTGTTCCGCTTTCCGCGCAGCCTGCAGCTCATCTCTGGTCAGAAACGGGGCGGCGGTATCCTGCCAGAAATGGATGTACAGGCCCAGGCTGGGGCCCTCACGGGGACAGTGGGCATAACCCTCCCCCCAGCCGTGTTCCCACTGGTCACGGCAGTGCCATTTCAAATCCGCTACCTCCTTCGGGGCAAGCTCTTTTCCGATCCGGCAGAGATAGAGTCCATAGAGTCTGTTGTTGACCAAAGTTACCGCGCGATCAACAGAAATGATTTTTTTGCTTATCTCGGACCAATCCTGCTGAGGGGCGGTAAAGGCGTGCCGGGCATCCTCTTGAGACTGGAGTTCTCCCAAGGCACGCACAATCCTTCTCAGGTATTCTTCCTTCCGTTCTTGGTCCGCCGCTTGCAGAGGGATGGCCCGGTCAGAAATATCCCGGTCGATGACGTCAATCTGGAGGGGGCTGTACAGCCTCAGTTCTACGGTTTCACTCATCGGACGTGACCTCCTCTCTGGGGCCGGGGACGGACGTGGGCCTTTGCAGTCTCCAGTTCCTCTTTGGTGCAGATGTAGAAGCCGTCGGGCTTCCAGAAGCTGACGTACAATTCGCCGTCCTCCGTTTTGCGGGATCGCTGTTCATAGCTCTCGCCCCAACCGTCCGCATACTGCGAAACACAGTATTCTTTTAATTCCTCCAATTCGCCGGAGCTGAGGCCGTCTCTTATTTGGCAGACAGCCACGGCGTATAAGCTGCCGAGGACCTCCTCCACATCCATTTGAACGGAAATAACCTTTTCATCCACAGACTCATCGCCGTCAAAGTAAGTCATGAGGCCCCGCTCCTCCTCATCCGGCAGGCGCTCATCCTCAATGCCCTGGCGGATGGCATCCTGATAGCCGGTCAGCTCATAGCCCGACAAAATCAGCGGCTCACAGCCGGTTTCTGTTTCTTCCTCGGGGTCTTCCTCATACAGTACCGCGCTGAGAGGACTATAGAGCTTCAATTCCGTTATTTCCTCCGTAGACAACACCTTGCTTTGCTTCATTTTTTCATCGGCATGTTCTGGAGCGAGAAGCTCCTCAAAGCCCATGCGGTCCAAAACCGACCGATACAGCTTCTCCTCAAATGCCAGATACTCCGGCGCGGAGGTATCCACCTCCCGCAGGATGGCCTCCTCATAGCAGGTCCCGGTCACGATCTCCCACTCCACGGCGCCGAACCGGGCGGCGGTCAGCCAGCGCAGAAGCTGGCGGCCATCCATCTGCTCAAACAGGCCGCGGCTGTCCTCGTAGGCGAAATAGCTGTACAGGTCGATGCCGGTCATCTTTTTCGCCGCGCGGAACAGTGTGAAGCCCTGGGGGTCCAGGCTGGGGGAGACCGTCTCATAAAACCGGATCATCTCCGCCAGGGAAGACAGCTTTGGGCAGTAGGCGTCCAAAGCGGCTTGCAGCGCGGCCGACTTTTTCTCGGAAAAGTTTGCCCGGCGCCTGGCCTCGCTGTAATCGCCGCTGAGGCGCTGGCACTCCAGCTCGCTCTTTTCCAGAGCCTTTTGCGCTTGATTCAGCTCCCTCTGTGCCGTTTCCAGGCGGGCACAGGCGGCGGGATACTCCCGGATCGCCTGGAGCATATCTCTCGGACCCATGGTCAGCCCGCCTTTCGGAACCGTGCGAGGAATCGGTCCAGCACCCGAATGCGTCCGCCCACCTTCATGGAGGACACCTCCAGGCCGTTCATCTGGCTCTGGATACGGCGGCGAATGGCCTGGAGGGCCTGCCGGTCGTTGCAGCACTCCAGCACGATGTATTCGCTGCCGCGGGCCAGAACCTCCCGGTGTCCCTGCTCGTCCCGGATGCTGGCCATGAGCCGCTGGCCCAGGCGCTTGCGGTAGCGGTCCTGGAGAAGTTCTGTGTCACAGGACACATGGTGTTTTTTGAGGATGGCGGCAATCTCGCCAGAGCTGATTTTCATATTGGTGAACAGCGCCGTCAGGATTTCCTCCTCCGCCTCCGGGGGCAGGAGGGGCCTGCCGGGAGGGCTTGCCGCCCGCGCGGGATATTCTTTGCTCATCGTTCCTTTCCTCCTCTCTTTTTCGGCGGTTTCTTCCCGTTATGGTCAAAATCGGGGGGCACCACCGCCTCATGGTTATGGCGGCTGACATAAATTCCGTTGATCTGCACCGCCTGACCTTTTTGGAAGCCTACGGGGGCGGCATCCGGATTCAGGGCCGCATGGATAAACTCTTTTCGGTTTTCTTTAGGCGTGAAAACGCTGTAGGTGTGCTCACTTATCCGGTGCAGGAAAGCGGCGTGCTGGAGATCCGGCTGGCTGGAGATGAATTCAGCGACGGCCTTTTCCTCCAGAATAAGCGGCCCAGGGACTTCTTTCTCCAGCTCCGCGCCCAGCTTATCAATGTACCGGAGCATTTCCCGCACATTGCCGCACACAAATTCCGGCGTTCCGAAGCCGTACCGCTCTGTGGTCAGCGCCCATTTTCCAGACTGGCAGGGATGATCCAGGGTGATTAGAAAACACTTCCCATCCCGTTTCCCGGACAGCGGCTCAAAGCGGACGTCGTCGTACATCTGGCCAGTGGTCAGGGCGTTATTTTTGAACCAGACATAGTAGTTGTCCAGGATGAAGGGGGAGGTAATTCCCATGACCACCTTGGCGATTTTCTTCAGCCGTCCGGCGAGAGCTTTATCCTGGCAGAACCAGTCGTACCAGCCCGCCCCGCATTGTGTGTGAATGTCCGGGCTGTCGTAAAATCCGGCCTTGAACTGCTCCTGCCATTGGCGGACGGAGATTTCTTCTTTCACGAAGACGCCTCCTCTCCTTGCGGCAGAAGACATTCCAGGACGTCTGCGATGGCGGTGAACACCTCCGCCAGCTCGCGGGCCTCTTTGACAGAATCCTCAATTTCGTCGGGCCGCATACGGGTATTCTCCACCCAGATACGGACGTTTTCCTCCGTGGGCGTGAGCAGCACGGCCCGCTCAAAGGCTTTACAGAAGAGAGAAGCGATCTTGTCCCGGCGGTCCGCCTCGGCGTCGATGGCCTGGACCTCCTTTTTTGCCTTTAGAAGCTCCACCGCCTGGGAGGCGGCCTCCTCCCGTTCCTCCTCCGGCAGCTCCTGGACCTGCCGGGTGATGTTGTAGCCCTGGTTTACGGACAGGTCTCCGCTGTCCAGGGCCTCCTTCACGGCGGATGGGGCGTGCTCATCAATCTGCATGACCTTACCCATGGTGACCTCGCCAATGCCAACCGACTCAGCCAGTTCCTTCCTCGTGCTGACAGGAGGGAGCGCTTCTGACAATGTTGTCAAAAGCGCTCCCTCTCCAGATTTGTCTCCTCCGGCCGCAGCCTGTTTGGCCCTGGCCTTCGCCTCAATATCCGGCCTCAGCTTCAAGGCGATCTTGCCCAGCTCCCACTTCTCCAGGTTCCGGCGGCCCCGCTGGTTCTCAATGGCCCAGCATTTTGCCTCCAGCAGGTCCTCAAACGAGAACACCGCCATTTTATACGGAATCCCGTGCTCCTCGCACAGCCTCTGGCGGTTATGTCCGTCGATGATGACCATATCCTCGTTGACAATGACAGGCGAATAACAGCCGTTTTTCAGCAGGTCTGCCTCCAGGGCGGCCAGCTGCTCCCCCGTGAGAGGGGGGAGCAGTTCCGCCAGTTCCGGCAGCACAACCGGAGTCCGGTCCGCGCTGCCGTACTCGGTTCCGGTGTTCCGCATTACGCGATGGCTTCGCTCTCAGGTATCCCGGCGGCCTCCTGGTTTGCTCTGGCAGCGTCAATGGCCCCGGCGGCTTCCCGCGCCTTTCTGGGGGAGAGCACTTCCACATCGCTGGCCTTGATGAGGAAGCCGGGCTGGCGGGCGGGGTCCTCGGAGGGCACAACAGTCTCGAAGTCCCCGACGGCGGCCAGCTTACAGCCCTTATAGGCGAAGGCGGCGCAGCGCTCCGCCAGGGGGCCGCGGACCTTGATGGAGATAAAATCGGTGAGGCGGGTCCCGTCCTTGGCCCGGTAGCGCCGGTCCGAGGCGATCCGCAGGATGGCGTAGGGTCTGCCGTCCTCCTGAGTCTTCAGCTCCACGTCGTTGGTCAGGTTTCCGGTTGCGGCAATTTTCAGCATAGACAGTCTCCTTTTTTGATGATATATATATATAAATGTAAGGACTCCAGGCGGCCCGCCGGGAAGCGGACCGCCTGGGGAAAAGGAATTAGTAGCCGGTGCGGGGCAGCTTGGGCACGGAGGGCTTCTTTCCGTAAACGGTGGTCACCCAGCGGCTGACCGCCTGGACCCATACGCCTTGGTAGGTGCCGCCCACATCCGCCTTGTTCACGAAGGACCCGGCGGCGATGCTGGACACGGCCTTGCAGTGGATCATGGGCTTCTCCACCCGAGCGAAACCGCCGGGGACCTGCCCAAAGACAAACATAATTTCCGTGACCCGCTCGTTGCTGGCAAGGCCCAGGGCCGTTGCGGAGGCGGCCAGGGTGTAGTTCTTCTGGGTGGAGAGGTTGTCCGCCAGGGTCTGAGGCTCTCCGCCGTTTACCCGGTAGGTGATCTTGTAAACGCCGGGGAAGTTGTAGGTGCCTGTGACGATCTTCTCCAGTCTCACCTCAGCAGGCAGGGTGTCTCTCCAATAGAAATTGTCGAGGCGCACGTTGGAGCTGTTGGCGATGTTGGAGAAGACATAGCGCACGGGCTGGCCCGCCATAACCTCGGCAGGGCCTGTCTTGGTGATGGACACGCCGGTGGACATACTCTTGTTCGTCACCTCGAAGCGGACGATCTGTCCCTCGTGCTCCAGGTATGCCGTCAGAGGCGTCTCGTTCACGCCATAATTGGCCGGTGCTTTGACCTCCCGGATGGTATAGCGTCCCAAGGGGATCTGACGGGAGACGGCCAGCCCGCGGCCATCGCTTCGGATGGTGTCCACGAGGTTGTTGGCCTTGTCGTAGATTTCAAAGACCGCCCCCTCCAGCAGAGTCCCGGCGGGGAGTCCGTTGGTGGAATTGTAGTCGGCGGATTTCTTTGTGATCTGGATCTGGCCGGAAATGGGCGTGTTTTCCCACTCCACGAGGGTGGTTTCTCCGGGCTTCACATAGACGGTTTTCATCTGCGTGTCCGTGATGTAGCCCTCGTTCTCCAGCTCCCGCAGGTAGAAGCGGCCCGCCGTGGTGATGCTCTCGATGTACACATATCCCTGATTATCAGAGGTGTACTGGCCCACGGGGGTATTCGTGCTGTCGTAGAGCAGGAAGGAAACCCCGTAGATGCCCTTCTTGGTGACGGAATCAACCTTGTGAATCAAAATGCCGGAGAAGGCTTTGTTAGTCACCGTCAAAGTGGTACATTGGTTGTCCTGGACGGAGAAATAGTGGGGTGTGGAATCCAGCTTGAAACCCTCCCCGGCCTTGATCTCGACGGCATAGAAGTCGCCGGCGTCCAGATCGACATGTACCCGGCCCGTGGAATCCGTGGTGACCGTCTCAACCAAGGCCCCATCCATCTTCCGAATCTCAAAGGTGGTGTTGGGAATGCGCTTGGTTTCATCGGATGCACTGACCTTAATCAGCTCCAAACCGCCAACGCGCTTGTTATAAAAGGTGAGCTGCTGACCCTCGCCGCCCTCTTTGATGAGGATGCTCTGCGGCGTGGAATCCAGCACAAATTCATTGCTGGCGGTCTTGACTTCTTTGGCGGTGACGGTAGTTCCGGGAGCCACGCTTAACCGAATCTGCCCGTACTGGTCCGTCACAAACTCGCCGTTATTGGGTCCCAGCGGCGTCCCGCCGCTGTCGCAGATCAGGAACGTAACGCCAGCCAGCGGCTCGGTGCCGGTTCCTTTGGCGTTCGGGTCCTCAATGTACTTTTGGATCGTTAAATTCGTGTCGGGGGTGTTGTAGACCGTCAAGGTCTGCGTGTCCGCCGGATTGACCGTGACCACCTGCCGTTTGGTTCCGGGGTCAATGGTGTAATTGGGCAGCGTTTTGATTTCCTCGACCACCACCGTGCCGACGACGGGGACCCGAATTTCACCATTGGCGTCCGTTTTAAAAAGCCCCAGGGAGGACAGATGCCCAAAATTGTCGTCCACATACTCCCCGGAGGCGTAGCTCAATTTGAACTCCACTCCGGCCAGCGGCTCGGAAGTCAGCTTATCCAGTTTCTTGATCACAAGATACCCGGTTTTTTGGTTGACAAAGCGGAGCGTCTGCCCACCTTCGCCGCCCTTAATCTCAATACTCTTGGGTGTGGAGTCCAGCACCACGCCGTCCGGGACCTTGAGTTCCTTCGCGGTCACAGTGATTCCCGGCTCCAGATTGGGGATGACGATACGCCCGTCCTCCCCGGTAATGTATTCACCGTTACTGCTGCCAACAACCGCCCCGGAGCTATCAGTCACGAGGAAG
>CAJTZK010000020.1 GCA_910583785.1 uncultured Oscillibacter sp. | reverse complement strand
GTGAGCTACTTCGGCTTCCCGGAGAAGATGGACCAGCAGGCCCCCGAGGCCCTCGAGCGCATTAAGCGGGAGCTGCTGTAAGGCTGCGCCAAGGCGGTTCCGTCCTCTCAACCCCCCGGTTTTTTGAGCGGGAGCCGGAGAACATGCGGCGGAACGGATGCCTGCCCCTAGGGGGCGGGCGGCGCGGCGCGCATCCAAAAGGGGACGCCGCCCAAGCGGAACGGGAAGCCGCTTACCTGCTTTGTTTTCCCGCAGGACGCCCAATCGGCAGCGGCTGGGCGTTCCGCACACTTGAAAAACTGCGGAGCCTTGTATATAATGTAAAAAATAAGGAGATTCACGCCATGAAAATCGGATTTAATGAAGGCTGCAACCGCTTCTGCGGGAACCACTCCGTGCTGGAGGACCTGGCCCTGTGCGAGAAATACGGCTTTGACTACATTGACGTCCAGTCCGAGTGCCTGGACCGGGAGCTGGCTGCCGGGAAATACACCCTGGAGCAGCTGGGGGATTTTTTCAAGAGCCACAAGCTGAAAATGCTGTCCTACAATGCGCTGGTCTTCTTCAACATGAAGCAGACCCAGGCGGAGAAGGATGCCGTCATGGCCCAGATGGACGAGATCATCCGCCGCTGCCAGATTCTGGACTGCAAGATGATCGTCGTCGTCCCGTCCATGGATTTGACGGTCCACGCCACCGTGGACGAGATCAAAGCCGACGCCGTGGCCGTCCTCAAGGAGATGGTCAAGAAGGTGGAACCTTACGGCATCAAGCTGTCCCTGGAGTTCTGCGGCGCGCCCACTATGTCCATCAACCGTTTTGAGTACGCTTACGCTATCGTGGAGGAGGTGGGCTCTCCCCTGGTGGGCGTAACCCTGGACCAGTTCCACTTCAACGCCATGGCCTCCGGCTGGGACGCCCTGGAGAAGGCTGACGGCAGGAAAATCTTCGTCTGGCACCTGAACGGCACGGAGAACATGCCCTGCGGCGCGTCCTACAACACCGACGAAAAGCGCCTCTGGCCCGGCGAACCCGGCGACTGCCTGGACCACAAGCGCTTCGCGGACACCCTGAAAAAGATCGGCTTCGACGGGGACGTCTGTACCATCGAGGTCTTCCGGCCCGACTACTATAAGCTCTCCAGCGAGGAGAACATCAAAAAGGCCGCCGAAGTTACCCGGGCCCACGTAGAAACATACTGGTAAGGCGCGCGCCGCGCAAAGCCGCCCGCCCGGGCAGGTTTCCAGGGCTTTGAAGAGCTCCGGAAACTGACAGCGCCCTACTATAAAATACAAGGCAAAACAGCACGGGAGGCCAAATGGCGCGGGGCAAAGCGGAGGAGGCGGGCCGATGCCCGCCAAGGACAGCCCTGCGGCATTTGGCCCCGTACGCTTGCCAGGTATGACGATGATTGCGGCGGGATTGAAAGGGCACGGGAAACCCCTCCTTCCCGCCGGATGGGCGTTCTTAGCATTTTTAACAAGCCAAGCCCCGGCGGCGCCGGGGCTTCCGGCGTCATTTAAAACCGTTGAAAGGAGCATGATGATGAGCAAGGTATTCGGTTATCCCAAATTCGATTCCTCCGGCGAGATGGTTCTCACCACCTACGACGGCGACTATGCCGCCATGCGGATGGACGTGCGGGTCTACCAGATGAAGGCGGGGGAGACCCGGGCATTCTGCCGGGCGGGGGAGGAAATTGCCGTGCTCCTCCTCAGCGGCAGGGTTACCTTCACCTGGGAGACCCGGCGTGCCGCCGCTGCCCGGCGGAACGTCTTTACCGGGGGCCCTTGGTGCGTCCATGCCTCCGGCGGCGTGGAGATTTCCGTTGCCGCGGAGACCGGGGCGGAAATTCTGGTCCAGTGCACCCAAAATGAGAAGAGCTTTCCCAGCTGCCTCTGCCGTCCGGAGGATGCTCCCTGGACGTATTCCTGCGTGGGCAAGTTTGGCGGTGTGGCCCAGCGGCGGGTCAACACGATTTTTGACCACAGCACTTGCCCGGCCTCCAACATGGTCCTGGGGGAGGTGCTGAACGACCGGGGTAACTGGTCCGGCTACCTGCCCCACCGGCATCCCCAGCCGGAAGCCTACTTCTTCCTCTTCGACCGGCCCGAGGGATTCGGGGCCAGTTTTGTGGGCGGCGAGGTGTTCAAAAGCGTGGACCACAGCTTCTCCGCCATCCCCGGCGGGGCCCTCCATCCCCAGGCCGTGGCCCCTGGTTTCCAGATGTATACCACCTGGATGATCCGGCACCTGGAGGGTAATCCCTGGCTCCAGACAGACCGCTGCGAGGACGAACGGTACACATGGCTTCACGAGGTATGACTCCAGGGCTGCTGGAATTTTGAAATTGTTTACATTGCATAAAACATATTTTGATTTTATGTGCAAACAGTACAAATAAAATTCTTCCGCACCAAGGAAAACGGTTACTTTAACGCTGGACTTCTTCTGAAAACGTGCTATCCTATGGGTACACGCAAGGAAAGGAAGAAGTGAGATTGATGTTTCGCAAACTGTTTCAGGGCTTGGTGAATCTTCACTATGAAGAGCTGAGCCGTATGCGCAAAGAGCTGAAGCCCGCAGGAAAAGCGGGCAAGTAACGGCGCCAGGGAAGAGCCGCGCCTGCGTGACGGGCTGGCTTCCGCCGGAAGATGCCCCGCTGGCGGGGATCAAACAGAGCCTTTATAAAAAACCGCCCGAGAGGGCGGTTTTTTGACGTTTCATTGAAACGTTCGGTGGCGTGTTTCAAATGAAACGTTTGAAACATTTGCGTTTCAGATGTTTCAAATAAGTGTTTCAACCATTTCCTAAAATTTTCAATCCTGTATAATTTGGATGGAAATCCTCTGGAAAGTGGGTGTCCGTTTGTCGCTTTTTCCCTGGTGACTTTGCTCAAATTTTGACAATCAATTCACACATAATTCACAAAAAGGGGAGGGATTCCTGGAGGGAAACGGAATGTCCGCTGTTTTGGCACATAACTTGCTAAATATAAAGCCGAAGCAAGTTCGCGGAAATCGGTCGGGTTTCGCGGATAAAGAGATGATTTGTGGAGGTATGATTTATGAGTGAAAAGCCTATCCTCGGCGTCCTTTTGGGAAACTCCGCCGGCGTTGGCCCGGAGCTGGTGGCTATGCTGGCCCTGCGGGATTACTACAAGGACTACTGCCGCCCCGTCATCATCGGAGACCTGCGCATGTTCGAGCACGGCTTGAAGGTGGTGGGCGGCAGCGTGCCCCACTACGTGGTCAGCGACCTCAGCGAATGCGACTGGACCAAGGGCTTCCCCGTGCTGGACCTGAAGGACCAGGACCCCGCCCAGGTGGCCTACGGCGAGGCCAACGCCTACTGCGGGGCCAGCGACCTCAAGCAGCTGGACACCGGAATTGAGCTCTGCAAGGCCGGGAAGATCGAGGGCTTTGTCTTCGGGCCCTTCCACAAGGGGGCCATGAAGATGGCGGGGCTCCACGACGAGAGCGAGCATACATACTTGGCCCACGCCTTCAACCTCACCACCCCCTTCTGTGAGGTCAACATGATGGACGATCTCATGACCGTCCGGACCACCAGCCACATCCCCATCAGCGAGGTCAGCGCCAACCTCACCGAGACTACCCTCCGGGAGGCCATCGAGCTGGGCGAGATCACCGGAGAGAGCCTGGGCCACAAGCCCCGCATCGCCGTGGCGGCCCTGAATCCCCACTGCGGCGAGTTCGGCCTCTGCGGCCGGGAGGAAGTGGACGTCATTGGCCCCACCATTGAAAAGGTGGTGAAGGAGACCGGATGGAACGTCACGGGCCCCTATTCCGCCGATACCCTCTTCATCAGCGCCCTGGCGGGGGACTTCGACGTGGTGGTCACCATGTACCACGACCAGGGCCAGATTGCCCTGAAGCTGGTGGGTTTCCAGCGCTGTATCACCGTGGCCGGGGGCCAGCCCTATCCCATCGCCACCTGCGCCCACGGCACCGCCTTTGACAAGGTGGGCAAGGCCAGCGTCACCACGGATTCCTTTGAGCGGGCCGTCCGCACCACCGCGAAGATGGCCCTGGCGAAACGGGAAAAGACCTCCGGCTGAGGCCGCTGAAAGGAGAGCGAATCGTTTTGGAAAAGAAAAAACTGAACCTGCGGACCGTGATTCCCCTGGCCACCATCGTTTTTTCCCTGGTGTTCATTATCGTGGGCCTGAAGGACTATGGCTTCTGGAAGGGCCAGCCCACCCCCGGCTTTTTCCCCATCATCATTGCCGTGGTGCTGCTGGTTTCCAGCATTGCCTGCTTCCTCCAGATTGCCCGGGATAAAGACAGCGGGACGGTGCGGTACAACCGCAACGAGCTGATGGTCATGCTGGGCGCGGCGGGCATTATCCTGTGCACCTTTGTCATCGGCCTGGTGCCCAGCTGCCTGATTTACATTTTCCTCTGGCTGAAATTCGTGGAGCGCGCTTCCTGGAAGGTCATCCTGGTCATCGAGCTGATCATGGCGGCCATCATCCTGGGCGTCTTCACCTTCTGGCTCCAGATCCGGTTCCCCATGGGTCTGCTGCTGGACATGATTCTGTAAAGGGAGGGCCGTGAAGTATGGAAAATTTTGCGTCTCTGCTGGCGGGCTTCCAGGTGGCCCTGGCCCCTGAGAACATCGGCGTGTGCCTCCTGGGCGCGGTCCTGGGCCTTGTAGTGGGCGCCATGCCCGGCATCGGCTCCCTGGCGGGCTGCGCGCTGCTGCTGCCCCTGACCTACAAGTTCAATCCCACCACCGCCATCATCATGCTGGGCGCGCTATACTACGCCAACATGTACGGCGGCTCCTTCAGCGCCATCCTGCTGAACATCCCCGGCGATTCCCCGGCCATCACCACCGCCCTGGACGGCTACCCCATGGCCCGGAAGGGCCGTCCCGGCCAGGCGCTGATGACCGCCAACCTGGCCAGCTTCATCGGCGGTACCATCGGCATCCTGATTCTGACCCTCACCGCCTCGGGCCTGGCGACCATCGGCCTCATGTTCGGCTATGCGGAAATGACCATCATCCTGCTGATTGCCATGACCTCCATCAGCTGGCTGATCGGGGAGAGTCCCATCAAGGGCATTGTGATCACTATGCTGGGCATCCTGGTGGCTTCCATCGGCATGGACACCCTCTCCGGCGCACCCCGGTATGAGTTTGGCAACATGTACCTGCTGGGCGGCATTCCCTTTACCCCCTTCATCATCGGCTGCGTGGGCTTTGCCCAGGTCATTAAGCTCATCAACGAGCGGGAGGCCGACGAGGAAAAACGGGCCAGCGAGGACAGCAAGCAAAAGCTCTCCATCAAGGAGTCCATGCCCAACGGGCACGACCTCAAGCGCATGCTTCCCCCGACCCTGCGTTCCGGCTTTGTGGGCACCTTCGTGGGCGTCCTGCCCGGTTCCGGGGCGACGACGGGCTCCATGGTGGGCTATGCCATGCAGAAGAAATTCAAGAGCGAGGAACCCATGGGCACGGGCGCCATTGAGGGCATCGCCGCCTCTGAGGCGGCCAACAACGCGGCGGCGGCGGGCGCCTTCGCCCCCTTGCTGGCCCTGGGCATTCCCGGTTCCGGCACTGGCGCGGTGCTGCTGGGCGGATTGATGATGTGGGGCCTGAACCCCGGCCCCCTGCTGTTTGACACGAATCCTGATTTCTGCTGGGGCCTGATCTCCTCGATGTACGTCGCCAATATCTTCACGCTCCTGGTGGCCATCCTGGTGATCCCGTTCCTCATTAAAATCCTCAGTGTCCCCGTGAAGTACATGATCCCCATCATTACCTGCGTGTGCATCGTGGGCGCGTACTCCACCTCCAACTCCATGTACGGCGTGATCATCATGTTCATCTCCGGCATCGTGGGCTACCTGCTGGATAAAAACGGCTTCCCCACGGCTCCCATGCTGCTGGCCTTCGTCCTGGCCCCCATGCTGGAGGAGAACATGCGCAAGGCGTTCATCGCCTCCCGGGGCAGCCTGGGCATCTTCGCGGACTCCCCGCTGAAGCTGGTGCTCCTGGCCGTGTTCCTGGTTCTGATCCTGACCCCGACGGTGAAAGCTGTCCGCCGGAAGATGGGCGCCGGGAAAAAGACCCCGGTGTAAGGTGCCGGATTTGTTTGATTTCCAATCCAAATGGAAATAAAATAAACACAGTTGAAAAGAAGGAGAATTTACCATGAAAAAACTGATGGCCCTGACTCTTGCAGCCCTGATGCTCCTGGCCCTGGCCGCCTGCGGCGGCGGCTCCGGCGGTTCCGGCGGCGGCTCCGGCGATTCCGGAACCTTCACCCCCAGCAAGACCGTCACCTGGACCTGCACCTCCTCCGCCGGCGGCGGTTCCGACATCTTCTCCCGCAAGATCAGCGAAATCATGACCAACGAGGGCCTGGTAAACGGCCAGACCATCGTGGTTTCCAACGAGACCGACGGCGCGGGCGAAGTGGGCCGGAACAAAATCGCCACCATGAAGGCGGGCGACGCGGACTACAACCTGCTGACCTTTAACTCCGGCGACCTGATGCCCATGGTCCAGAACACCAAGAACCGGGCCGCTAATTTCCGCATCCTGGCCATCATGGCGGTAGACAAGCAGCTGCTCTTCTCCTGCCCCGCCTCCGACTCCAAGACGGACTATGCCAAGGCTGGCGGAGACCAGACCGACTTTGCCGCTGCCATTGAGGCCGCGAAAAACGGAACCTTCGTGGTCATCGGCGGCTCCAAGGGAGATGACATCACCACCTACAACAAGCTGCTGGCCGAGGTGGGCCTGACCGACGCCCAGATGAGCTATATCACCTACGATTCCACCTCCGACGCCATCACCGCGGCCCTGGGCGGCAACGTGGACTTCGTCATCTCCAAGCCCGCCGCCGCCTCCCAGTATGTGGAGTCCGGCGACCTGAATCCCGTCCTGGCCCTGTCCACCGAGCGGTACAGCGGCAACCTGGCCGACGCGCCCACCCTCTCCGAGATCGGCGACTATGAGAACGTGGAAGTTCCCGTGTGGCGCGGCGTGGCCGCTCCCGCCAGCATGAGCGACGCCGCCGTGGCCTTCTGGTCTGAGGCCCTGGGTAAGGTCTCCGGCACGGACGCCTGGCACAAGGAGTACCTGGAGACCAACCAGCTGCTGGACCAGTACATGGATACTGCGGCTGCTACCACCTATGTCACGGATTACGAGGCCGATTACATGGCGGAGAACGGCATCAGCTGAGTCCTTTCCTCAGGCGGGCCTGTTTTCAGGCCCGCCTGGACCCGTTGGGCCCGGTGGGAGCTCCTGCGCCTTGTGAAGAAAGGGAAGTGCTATGGTTAATGTCATCGTATTCGCGCCCTCCCCGGACCAGCTGGGCTATATAGGAGACCTGCTGCGGAAATTACAGACCGACGAGGTGCGCATCGACGCGATCCACCATTACGGAAGCCCGGAAATTCTAAACCACCTGAACCACTACGACGTCATCATCGCCCGGGGCATCACCTACCGGATGCTTTGCGGGCTGTACCCGGGGAAGAATATCACCCACCTGGGCTTTGACGGAACGGACATCCTCTCCGCCCTGCTGGAGTGCCGGGAGGCCTTCCACCCGAGGAAGATCGGGCTGTGCTTCCAGCATGACGGGCTGGAAACCGTGCTCCCCGGGCTCAGCGAGCTCTGCCAGGCGGAGCTGAAGCTCTATGAGGTCGTGGACGAGCAGACCGCCCATGAGGCGGTGGAGGCCTGCCGCCAGGACGGCATGGAGGCCATTGTCAGCGGCGGGACCGTCAGCAACATCTGCCGGGAGCAGGGGTTCCCCTGTACCTACATCCATATCCGGCCTGCCACGCTGGAGCGGGCGATCCAGGAGTCCCTGAACGCCGCCCGGCTCATCAATACCGAGCGGACAAAAACCAACATCATCCGCATGATCCTGGACAACAGCGACGACGCGGTGATGGCGGTGGATGAAACCGGGCACATTCTGGAGGCCAACGACCGGGCCTACCAGCTCTACGGCCTGGCCTTTATCCCGGGCTGGCGGGGCGGTTCCGTGGAGCAGCTGGACGCCGGGCTGACCTTCATCGGCAGCCGGGAGGCCCCCTGCCGGGACGGAGAGGAGAAGGTAGTGGCCATTGGCAGCCAGAAGTATTACGTCCGCTATAAGCTCATCTCCGGCGAGGATTCCGGCGTGGGCACGCTGATTACCACCAGCGCCGCGTCCAAAATCCTCCAGGAGGAGCGCAGAATCCGGAAGAGCCTGGTCCGGAAGGGCCCCGCCGCCAAGTACACGTTCCGCAGCATCATTGCCGTGAACCCGGAGATGCGGAAAAAGGTGGAGATTGCCAAGAAATTCAGCAGGGCCGATTCCGACGTGCTGATCACCGGGGAAACCGGAACGGGCAAGGAGCTTTTCGCCCACAGCATCCACTCCGCCAGCGGGCGGATGTCCCAGCCGTTTGTGGCCATCAACTGTGCCACGCTGCCGGAAAACCTGCTGGAGAGCGAGCTGTTCGGCTATGAGCCGGGCTCCTTCTCCGGCGCCTCCCGGGAGGGGAGGATGGGCCTTTTCGAGCTGGCCCACCGGGGGACCATCTTCCTGGATGAGATCGGGGAGATTCCCGTGGCCCTCCAGGCAAAGCTGCTCCGGGTCCTCCAGGAGAAGGAGATCCGCCGCATCGGCAGCGCGGCGGTTATCCCCATCGACGTGCGGGTCATTGCCGCTACCAACGTCAACATCCGGGAGCAGATCGCCCTGGGGAAATTCCGGAGCGACCTCCTCTACCGCCTCAACGCCCTGGAGATTTCCATTCCTCCCCTGCGGGAACGGCCGGACGATGTGATCCCCTTGATGGAGGGCCAGCTCCGCATCCTGGCGGCGGGCCTGGGCAAACAGGTGCCCAAGCTCACCCAGGAGGCCCAGGAGCTCTTGCGGCACTACGCCTGGCCCGGCAACGTCCGGGAGCTGCGGAACATCTGCGAGCGGCTGGTGGTCCTGTCCGACGCGGCGGATGTGACGGTGGAGGACCTCAACGAGCTGCACAGCTTTTCCATGGCTCCCGCCAGCGTTCCTGCGGCCTGCCCGCCGCCAGTCCCGCCCCCCTCCCCACCGGGCAAGACCAAGCAGGAGATCGCCCGGGAGCTGGGTGTCAGCCGGACCACCCTCTGGCGGATGGGCAAGCGGCAGGAGGGGCTGAAATAGTCCGGCATACCAACCAAATGCCAGAAGGGGGATTGCATGCTCCAAACGGTTCTGACCCTGGCGCTCTGCACAGCCGTGGGCTTTCTCTTTTACCGGAGGCGCGTCCCGGCGGGAATGCTCATCGGCGCGGTAACAGCCTCGGCGGCGCTGGCCGCCGGGTTCCCATCCAGCGGAGTGCTGCCCATTTCCAAGCACGCTGCCCAGGTGGTGGCGGGGGTCTTCATCGGCTGTTCCGCCAGCCGGGATGATTTCCGGCAGCTGAAGACCTTCTGGAAGCCCGTGATTATGATCACCTGTTCGCTGCTGCTGGTCAATGTGGTCATTGGCGTGCTGCTGTTTTTCGCTGGATACGCCGATCTTTTGACCTGCCTGGTCTGCGCGGTCCCCGGGGGCATCTCCGATGTGACGCTGATTGCCGTGGATTTCGGGACGGACGCGTCCAAGGTGCTGCTGGTTCATTTCTGCCGCCTGGTGGTGGGAGTGGCTGTGTTTCCCACAGTGGTGCAGCGCATCACGCCCCCCATGCCGGAAGGAGCGGGAGAGCCCGCAGTCCGGAAGGGTGGAAAGCTGGACCGCCGGGGCGCGGCCCGGCTGCTCCTGGCGCTGGGGGTTTCTTCCGCCGGGGCCTGGCTGGGGAACTGGCTGGACATTCCCGCCGCCTCCATTCTGGTCCCCTTGTTTATCACCTTCGCGCTGAACCTCTCCGGATTTTCCGTTCCCTTTCCCTCCTGGCTCCGGCAGGCGGCGCAGGTGGTTTCCGGCGCGTACATAGGGGGCCTCCTGGACCCCGGTAAGTTTGGAAATCCGGTGACGGTGCTCTCCGCCGCCGCCATCACCATCGCCGTCCTGCTGGCCAACGCCTTTTTCTTCGGCAAGTGGATGGAGAAGCGGTTCCAGGTGCCCCTGCGGGAGGGGATGCTGATGCTCACCCCGGCCGGGGCGGGGGACATGGCGCTGATTTCCGCGGACATCGGCGTCAGCAGCCCCCGGCTGATCCTGGTGCAGATTTACCGCCTGCTGATTGCTACCGCGATTTTCCCCCACCTGTGCCTGGTGATTGCCCGGGCCTTCGGCGGGTAAGGGGAGCCCATAACTTTTGAGAGGAGTCTTTCCATGGAAACCATTACCGATCTCATCAAACACCAGCCCATTCCCAAAATGGTCCGCATCCGGCAGAACTTCGACCGGAGCCACATTCCCGTGGAGGACATCGCCTCCACCGTGCGGCGGGAGCTGGACCGGGAGGCCCTGGGCGGGAAGATCCAGCCCGGCATGAAAATTGCCATCACCTGCGGCAGCCGGGGCATGACCAACAACGCCCTCATGGCCCGGGCCATGGTGGACTTCGTCAAATCCAAGGGGGCGGAGCCTTACATCGTGGCGTCCATGGGCAGCCACGGGGGCGCCACCGCCGAGGGGCAGACCCAGATTCTCAAGGATTACGGCATCACGGAGGAGGCCATGGGCTGCCCCGTCAAGAGCTCCATGGAGACGGTGCAGATCGGCCTCTCCGGCGTGCGGAAGCAGCCGGTGTTCATCGATAAGAACGCCTCGGAGGCGGACGGCATCCTGCTCTTCAACCGGATCAAGCCCCACACCTCCTTCCGGGGCCCCTATGAAAGCGGCCTGATGAAGATGATGGCCATCGGCCTGGGCAAGCAGAAGGGGGCGGAGTCCATCCACCACCAGAGCCCCGCCATCATGCATGAGCTGGTGGAGGAGTATGGCCGGACCATCCTGGAGAACTGCCCCGTGCTGGGGGGCATCGCCGTCATCGAAAACGCCTATGACGACACCTATCTCATCAAGGGTCTCACGCCCCAGGAGATCATCGACGAGGAGCCCAAGCTGAAGGAAATCTCCTACCGGACCATCGCCAAGCTCCTCTTTGACGAGTGCGACGTGCTGGTGGTGGACAAAATCGGGAAGAACATCTCCGGCGACGGCATGGACCCCAACATCTCCGGCCGCTTCGTCCTGCCCCAGTACTGTTCCGGCGGCATCGACGCGGAAAAGGTGGTCGTCCTGGACATCACCGACGAAACCCACGGCAACGCCCAGGGCATCGGCCTGGCGGAGGTGACCACCCGGCGGCTGGTGGACCGGATGAAGCTGGAAATGACCTATCCCACCGGCGTGACCAACACCTTTTTGCACCTGATGAAGATTCCCATGATCATGGACAACGACCGGGAGGCCCTCCAGCTGGCCCTGATGTGCTGCCCCGAGGCGGAGGACCACGACCACATGAAGCTGATCCGCATTCCCAACACCGCCCATATCGGGGAGATTGAAATTTCCGAGGGCCTGCTGCCCCTGGCGAAAGCCAATCCCAACATTGAGATTCTCACGGACCTGTACGACCTGCCCTTCGACGGACAGGGCAATCTGTTCTAAAATCCCTTATCCCTTGTCCCCGGGGGGACGCTCCTCCGGGGCGAAACCGTGTGTGTGTTTAAAAAGGAGAAACATCTATGGTTACACCCGCAATGCTGATTTTGCACTTGGCCATCGCCATTGCCATCATTTTGGTGTGCATCATCGTCTTGAAGCTCAACGCCTCCATCGGAATGGTGCTGGCCTGCCTGTACATGGGCGGTATGGGCGGCCTGGGCCTGATGGACACCGTGTCCACCATCTCCTCCGGCTTCGGCAATATGATGACCGGCATCGGCCTGCCCATCGGCTTCGGCGTGATTCTCGGCCAACTGCTGAACGACAGCGGAGCCGCCGGAGTCATCGCCGACAAGATTGTCTCCGCCTTTCCGGAGAAGCGGGCCATGTGGGCCATCTCCCTGGCGGGCTTCGTTCTGTCTATCCCTGTGTTTTTCGATGTGACTTTTGTCATCCTGATTCCTATTGGAATCACCATCGCCGCGAAAATCAGCAAGAAAATGTGCTATGTCACCGGCTGTTTGACCATCGGAGCCACCACCGCCCACTGCGTCGTGCCCCCCACGCCCAACCCTCTGGCGGCGGCGGATATCTTTGGCTTTGACCTGGGCGTCATGATGGGCGTGGGCCTGGTGGTGGGTCTGATCACCGTGCTGCTCAGCGACTTCGTGTTCATCAAGATTCACGACCGGGGCATCTGGAACGAGGAAAAGGACGTGAACCACAGCTCCAACGTGGTGACGGAACTGCTGGAGTCCGCCAAGAGAGACGCCGCTGCGGACCGCCCCCGCCCCTCCTTCGCCATGAGCCTGCTTCCCATCGTCATCCCCATTGTCTGCATCTTGGCAGGCACCGTGGGAACGGCCCTCTTTGAGGAGTCCCCCGTGATCTGCCGATTCCTGGGGGAGAAGGTCATCGCCATGCTGCTGGGCACCCTGGGCGCCTATCTGGTGAGCATCCGATTCATCGGCCGGGAGAACTTCGAGAAGTCCGCCGGCGAGGCCCTGAAAAGCGCCGGCGTGGTGCTGCTGATCACCGGAGCGGGCGGAAGCTTCTCCTCCGTCATCGCCGCCACGGGCATCGGGGACTCCATTGTCTCCCTGCTCAGCACGGGGGCCAGCTCCGTGGTTCCGGCCATGTTCCTCTGCTATCTGATCGGTATGATCTTCCGGGTGGCCCAAGGCTCCGGCACAGTGGCGGGCATGACCTCCATGACCATCATGGCCACCGTGGCCCCCGCCATCGGCTGTCATCCCGTGTGGCTGGCCTTGGCCTGCCTCTCCGGCGGCAACTCCATCGGCCATGTGAACGACTCCGGCTTCTGGGTGGCCACCAATATGTCTGGCCTCACCATCACCGGCGGACTAAAGACCTACACCCTGGGCTCCTTCATTTCCTCCGTGTTCATTTTCCTGCTGGCGCTGATTGGTGCGCTGGTGATTCCGCTGTAAGCGAAACGTTTCGCGGCTTTGGCCGCGGGTTAAGGAGTGAAACCATATGCTAAACGCAATGCGCATTGACCCCGCCGACAACGTGGTGGTGGCCATCGAACCCATCGCCAAGGGCGAAGTGGTGGAATTTGACGCCGGCGGCGAAGTCCGGCAGCTCACCGCCCTGGAGGACATCACCATTTACCACAAGCTGGCCTGCCGGGACATCCCCAAGGGGGAGCCAGTGGTCAAATACGGCCAGCACATCGGCTCCGCCGTCACGGACATCAAGGCCGGGCAGCACGTCCACGTCCACAACGTGGAAAGCCACTCCACCAACGTTTGAGGAGGGAATCGAATGACATTCTTTGGATATGAGCGGCCCGATGGCCGGGTGGGCGTGCGCAACTACGTGCTGATTCTGCCCGCCAGCGTCTGCGCCTCCGACACCACCCGGATTGTGGCCCAGCAGGTCAACGGCGCGGTGACCTTCAACAACCAGCAGGGCTGCTCCCAGGTGGAGTCCGACCAGCAGCTGACCATGGACGTCATGGCGGGCTACGCCGCCAACCCCAACGTCTATGGCACCGTGGTGGTTTCCCTGGGCTGCGAGAACTGCCAGATGGACCTGGTGGTCAAGGCCATTCAGGAGCGGACCAACAAGCCCCTCAAGCAGGTCATTATCCAAGAGGTGGGCGGCACCTTGAAAGCGGTGGACATCGCCGTGCGCTATGCCAAGGAGATGGCGGCGGAGGCGTCGCTGCTGCAAAAGAAGGAGTTCCCCATGTCGGAACTGATTGTGGGCACGGAGTGCGGCGGCAGCGACCCCACCAGCGGCCTCGCGGCCAACCCCGTCATTGGGGAGCTCAGCGACCGGCTGGTGAAGGACGGCGGCTGCTCCATTTTGAGCGAGACCACCGAGTTTATCGGCGCGGAGCACATCCTGGCGAAGCGGGCCGCCACGCCGGAGGTCCACGACCGCATTCTGGAAATTGTCCGCCGCTACGAGAAGGCCCTGCGGCTGGTAGGGGAGGAGGTCCGGGAGGGCAATCCCTCTCCCGGCAACAAGGCCGGGGGCATCACCACCCTGGAGGAGAAGTCCCTGGGATGCATCCACAAAGGGGGCCACAGCCCCGTGATGGCGGTCTACGACTACGCCAAGCAGGTGAAGGCCAAGAGCGGCCTGGTCATCATGGATACCCCGGGCAACGATCCCTCGTCGGTTGCCGCCATGGCGGCGGGGGGGGCCCAGGTGGTGGTCTTCTCCAGCGGCCGGGGGTCCCCCACGGGCAACCCCATTGTCCCCGTGGTGAAGATCACCGGGAATAAGCTGACCTTCGCCAAGATGGAAGACAACATCGACCTGGACGCCTCCCCCCTCATCTACGGGGAAAAGACCCTGGAGGAACTGGGCGGGGAGCTCTACGAGCTGGTGCGGCAGGTGGCCTGCGGCCGCCAGACCAAGGCCGAGGCCCTGGGCTTCACGGAAATGGCCATCGCCCGGGTCTGCAACTACGTATAAGTAAGGAGTGATTCTGGTATGAACAAACAATACGCCGTCATGGACGGCAACACAGCGGCGGCCCACGTGGCCTACGCGTTCACCGAGGTAGCGGCCATCTATCCCATCACCCCCTCCTCTCCCATGGCGGAGAAGGTGGACGAGTGGTCCGCCAAGGGGCGGAAGAACCTGTTCGGGTCCACGGTGGACGTGATCCAGATGCAGTCCGAGGCCGGGGCGGCGGGCACCTGCCACGGCGCGGCCCAGGCGGGCGCGCTGACCACCACCTTTACCTCCTCCCAGGGCCTGATGCTGATGATTCCCGCCATGTACGCCATGGGGGGCCAGTTCCTGCCCAACGTCATGCACATCGCCTCCCGGGTGGTCACCAGCAACCACCACTCCATCTTCGGGGACCACACGGACTTCATGACCTGCCGCACCACCGGATACGCCATGCTCATGTCCGCCTCGCCCCAGGAGGCCATGGACCTTGGCGCGGTGGCCCACCTCAGCGCCATCCATTCCAAGTACGCCTTCATGCACTGCTTCGACGGTTTCCGCACCTCCCATGAGATGCAGCGGATCGAGGCCCTGGACTACGAGGACCTGCGGGGCCTGGTGGACTGGGAGGCGGTGCAGGCGTTCCGCCGCCAGTGCCTGAACCCGGAGCACCCCACCAACCGGGGCAACAACGTGAACCCGGACGTGTACTTCCAGTGCAAGGAGGGCGTGAACGAAATCAGCGCCGCCCTGCCGGATACCGTCCAGCACTACATGGACGAGATCAACCAGCTGACGGGCCGGAATTACCAGCTCTTCAACTACTACGGCGCGCCAGACGCCGAGGAAGTCATCGTGGTCATGTGTTCCGCCTCCGAGGCGGTGAAGGAGACCGTGGACTACCTGAACCAGCAGGGCCGGAAGGTGGGCCTGGTTCAGATCCACCTCTACCGTCCCTTCTCTGTGAAGCACTTTGCCGCCGCCATTCCCGCCACCTGTAAGAAAATCGCCGTGCTGGACCGCAGCAAGGAGGCGGGCAGCGTAGGGGAGCCTGTTTACCTGGACGTGGTGACGGCCCTGAGCCAGGCGGGCCGGGGGAACATCCAGGTGGTGGGTGGCCGGTACGGCCTCAGCTCCAAGGACACCACCCCGGGCCAGTTCATCGCCGTCTATGACAACCTGAAACAGGAGACGCCGAAAAATAACTTCACCATCGGAATCGTGGACGACGTGACCCACACCTCCCTGGACTACCAGGAGGTCGAGCTGCCCCATCCCGGGCAGGTCTCCTGCAAGCTCTGGGGCCTGGGGGGCGACGGCACCGTGGGAGCCAACAAGAACGCCATTTCCACCATCGGCCTCATTGCGGGGAAATACGCCCAGGCCTATTTCTCCTACGATACCATGAAGTCTGGCGGCCTGACCCAGAGCCACCTGCGCTTTGGCGACGAGCCCATCCGGTCCACGTACTTAGTTTCCGCCGCAGACTTTGTGGCGGTCCACGCCCCCACCTATGTCAACAAATACGACACCTCCGGGGACCTGAAAGAGGGCGGCGTGTACCTCCTCAACTGCCCCTGGAGCGTGGAAGAACTGGAGGAAAAACTCCCCGGGAAGCTGAAACGGGACTTGGCCAGCAAGCACGCCCAGTTCTACACCATTGACGCCGCGAAGCTGGCGGTGCAGGTGGGCCTGGGGGCCAACCGGACCAACAGCATCCTCCAGGCCGCCTTCTTCGCCCTGACCAAGGTCATTCCCCTGGACGTGGCCGTGGAGGACATGAAGAAAAACAACTACAACTCCTACTTCAAAAAAGCCGGGCAGAAAATCGTGGACATGAACAACGCCGCCGTGGACGTGGGCATCAGCGCGGCGGTGAAGGTGGAGATTCCCGAACACTGGGCCAGCGCCGCCGACGTACCCGCGCCGGAGCGGAAGGTCACGGACTTCGTCCGGGACATTGTGCTGCCCATGGACCGCCAGCAGGGCGACAAGCTGCCCGTGTCCGTGTTCAAGAAGTACGGCGTGCTGGACGGCACCTGGGAAAACGGCACTTCCGCCTACTCCAAGCGGGGCGTGGCGGTTACGGTGCCCAAGTGGAACGCCGGGAGCTGCATCCAGTGCAACCGCTGCGCCATGGCCTGCCCCCACGCGGCCATCCGCCCGGTGCTGCTGACGGAGGAGGAGAAGGCCGGGGTTCCCGCCGCCTTCGCCACCGTCCCCGCCAAGGGCCTGGGGAAGGACGCGCCGTCCTACAGCTTCCGCATGCAGGTGAGCCCCTACGACTGCCTGGGCTGCGGCGTGTGCCTGACGGCCTGCCCCGCCAACCAGAGCGAAAAGAGCGCCGACGCCCTGGTCATGACCCCCTTCGAGGAGATGAAGCCGGAGCAGGAGCTCTTCGACGGCGTGGCGATGGACGAGAAATACCTGAAACCGGACGTGGTGAACAGCAAAAGCGTGAAAAACATCCAGTTTGCCAAGCCCTATTTCCAGTTCTCCGCCGCCTGCGCGGGCTGCGCGGAAACCACCTACCTCAAGCTGGTGAGCCAGCTGGCGGGGGACCGCATGTACATCGGCAACGCGGCGGGCTGCTCCTCTGCCTACAGCGGCGGCGCGCCCATCCTGCCCTACTGCCGGGACGGGCAGGGCCGGGGCCCCGCCTGGGAGCACTCGCTGTTTGAGGACAACGCCGAGTTTGCCTACGGCTTCTTCCACGCCCAGGACGCCCTGCGCAAGGAACTCCTCATCCGCCTGGAGGCCCTGAAGGAGGCGGGCGTGGCCGCCGAGGCCGTCAGCGCGTATCTCGCGGGCTGGGAGGACACAGAGAAATCCCGGGCCCTCACCGATGCCCTGGTCCAGGCCCTGGAGGCCGCGGAGCCCACGCCGGAGGTCCGGTACATCCTGGAGAACAAGGAGTTCCTGGCCAAGAAGTCCGTGTGGGCCGTGGGGGGCGACGGCTGGGCCTATGACATCGGCTTTGGCGGCATCGACCACGTGCTGGCCCAGAACCGGGACGTGAACCTGCTGGTGCTGGACACCGAGGTGTACTCCAACACGGGCGGCCAGTCCTCCAAGGCCACGCCCACCTCGGCGGTGGCGAAGTTCGCCGCTGGAGGCAAGCAGATTGCCAAGAAGGACCTGGGGGCCATCTTCATGAACTACGGCTACGTGTACGTGGCCCAAGTGGCCATGGGCGCGGACCAGGCCCAGACCCTGAAGGCCCTCCGGGAGGCGGAGAGCTATCCCGGCCCGTCCATTGTCATCTGCTACTGCCCCTGTCTGGAACAGCATATCAAAAAGGGTATGGGCTGCTCCCAGGATGAGATGAAGAAGGCGGTGGAGTGCGGTTACTGGCAGCTGTACCGCTACGATCCCCGCCGGACGGCGGAGGGCAAGAACCCCTTCCAGCTGGACTCCGCCGAGCCGGACACGGAGAAGCTGCTGCCCTTCCTGATGGGGGAGAACCGCTTCGCCTCCTTGAAGAATAACTTCCCCGGCAAGGCCGACGCCCTCTATGAGAAGGCTCTGGCGGACGTCAAGGCCCGCTGCGCCCGGTATCAGAAGCTGGCGGAAGAGGGCTGAGCCCCGCCGCTAAAGGACAACGGAAGAAAACCCGCCTGGAGAGTTCCTCCAGGCGGGTTTTTAAGGTCTTGCCAGGAAAAGGGCAAAAGACCGTCTTGGGGCACCCCGGGATGTTTCAAACAAGGCCTAGCCCAGGTTGTCTAAAATTTCCCGGACATCCCGGAAGGTTTCCGTGGGCTGGAAGCCGTACCGTCCGATGTCCTCCGGCACGCCCTCGCCGGAGAGGACGAAAGCGGTGTCGATTCCCGCCCGGACGCCGCAGGCGATGTCGGTGTAAATCCGGTCCCCCACCAGCAGGGTTTCCTCCTTGGAACAGCCCCAGCGGTCCATGGCCAGCAGGGCCATCTCCGGTTCCGGCTTGCCCAGGACCTTGGGCCTCCGGCCCGTGGCCCGGAAGAGCATCTCGCACACCGAGCCGCAGTCCGGCACGGAGCCCCAGGCTGTGGGGCAGACCCAGTCGGGATTTGTGGCGAGGAAGCCTACCTGGGGATCCCCCAGGAGGATGCACGCGTCCTCCAGCTTCTGGAACGTCAGCTCGGTGTCAAAGCCGCAGGCCAGGAGGGAAATTCCCGGTTCCAAGCGGTCCGTGACGTGGAAGCCCGCCTCCTGGAGCTGCTGGCGGAAGGTACGGGTGCCGAAGGCGTAAATCAGGGCCCCGCTGTACTTTCCCCGGAGGTACCAGATCAGGGCGTCGGTGGAGGTGAGGAAGTCCTCCTCCACGGCGTCAATGCCCATGCGCCGGAGGCGCTCCACGTAGGCTGCGGCGCTCCGGGAGGAGTTGTTGGTGGCGAAGAGGTACCGGCCTCCCTTTTCCCGCACCCGGCGGAGCAGGTCCAAGGTCCCGTCAAAGAGCTGGTCCCCCAGGTAGAGGGTGCCGTCCATGTCCAGGAGGAAGAGCTTCTTTTTAGAGAGGTCCAGCATGGTTACAGCCGGGCGACGCCGGACTTCCGGGCGGCGGCGGCCACGGCCTTGGCCACGGCGGGTCCCACCCGCTTGTCAAAGGCCTTGGGGATGATATAGTCGGCGCTTAGTTCCTCGTCGGAGATCAGGCCCGCCAGGGCTTCGGCGGCGGCCATCTTCATTTCCTCGTTGATGTCGCTGGCCCGCACGTCGAAGGTCCCCCGGAATACGCCGGGGAAGGCCAGGACGTTGTTGATCTGGTTGGGATAGTCGCTGCGCCCGGTGGAAACCACCGCCGCGCCGCCTGCCTTGGCCTCATCGGGGAAGATTTCCGGCGTGGGGTTGGCGCAGGCGAAGACAATGGCGTCCCGGTTCATGGTGTTCACCATCCCGGTGGTGACGGTCCCCGGGGCGGAGACGCCGATGAACACATCCGCGCCCACCAGGGCGTCGGCCAGGGTTCCGGCCTGCCGGTCCAGGTTTGTCACCTGGGCCATCTCCTCCTTGATCCAGTTCAGGCCCTCCCGGCCCTGGTAGACCGTGCCCCTCCGGTCGCACATGGTGACGTTCCGGAAGCCTGCGGACAGCAGCAGCTTGACGATGGAGACGGCGGCGGCCCCCGCGCCGGAGGTGACCACCTTCACGTCCTCCTTCCGTTTGCCCACCACCTTCAGGGCATTGGACAGGCCCGCCAGGGTGATGATGGCGGTGCCGTGCTGGTCGTCGTGGAAAATGGGGATGTCGCATTTTTCCTTCAGCTTCCGCTCGATTTCAAAGCAGCGGGGGGCGGCGATATCCTCCAGGTTGATGCCGCCGAAGGACCCGGACATCAGGTAGACGGCGTTGACAAACTCGTCCACGTCATGGGTTTTCACGCAAAGGGGGAAGGCGTCCACGCCGCCGAAGGCCTTGAAGAGGACGCATTTGCCCTCCATGACGGGCATGCCCGCCTCGGGGCCGATGTCACCCAGCCCCAGGACGGCGGAGCCGTCGGTGATGACGGCGCAGAGGTTGTGCCGCCGGGTGAGCTCGTAGCTCTTGCGGATGTCCTTCTGGATTTCCAGGCAGGGCTGGGCTACGCCGGGGGTGTAGGCCAGGCTCAGGTCGTCTTTGGTTTCCACGGGGACGGTGGCCACGACCTCGATTTTTCCCTTCCACTCGCCATGGAGCCGGAGGGATTCTTTTGCGTAATCCATGCTGTCATTCCTCCTTGCCCGCCGGGCGGCGCCTGCCTCCCATGTGCCGTCCCGCCGGGGTATTTTTAACGACATACAGTATAGCAAGCGGCCCTGAAAATTGCAAGCGGTTTCCCCGCCGGGGGAGCGCCCCCGGCACATTTATTAGGAAGCTATAGGGCACCCGTCCGCCCGGGACGGCCAGGTTCCCGGCGGGCCCGTATTATGCCCCCACTGGGCGCCTCTCCCGCCGGAAGCAGGGAAGGGCCCGGCCAGGCACAATGCCTGGCCGGGCCCTGGGCCGCAGCGGGAAGGTCCTCAAGCCTCTTGATAGAGCTCCAAAATTGCTCCGTCCTTCCAGACGAAGGCCAGGCGGTCGCCTTTTTCATTGGCCGCCATGGGGCCGCAGATGACGCGGTCGGCGTCGGCCACGTATTTTTCCAGGTCGTCCACTTTATAGGCCACATGGGGGTGGCGGTGGATGTCCTCGGGGAAGGGAGTACCCTCCTCGAATTTCAGGTACTCGATTTTGTAGTCGTAGTCGTCCACATTGCTGACCCAGAATTTGCCTCCCTCCTGGTAGGTCATGTTGGGCTTGCGGTTGGTGACGGGGATTCCAATGTGCATGTATTCGGCGGACATAGCGGTTCCTCCTATTTTTGATGTTGGACCTCTTGATAGACCTCGTAGGCCTGCTTGGGGGTATAGCCCTCGTGGACCACCTTGCCGATGGCCTGGGCCATGCCCGCCGGGGAGCTGGACTGGAAGATGTTCCGGCCCATATCCACCCCATGGGCCCCCTCTTGAATGGCCTTGTATGCCATTTCCAGGGCCTCCAATTCCGGCAGCTTCTTGCCCCCGGCTATAACGATGGGCACGGGGCAGGCGGCGGCCACCCGCTCAAAGCCCTCGCAGTAGTAGCTCTTGACGATGCTGGCCCCGTTCTCCGCCAGCACTCTGGTGGCCAGGAGGAAGAACTTCTCCGTCCGCTCCATCTCCTTGCCCACAGCCACCACACCCAGGGTGGGCACGCCGTACCGGGCCCCGGCGTCGGCGGCCCGGCAGAGAAGCTCTAAAGAGCGGCTCTCGCCGGGGGAGCCGATGAAGGTCTGCACCGCCACGCAGTCCGCGTTCATCCGCAGGGCGTTTTCCATGTCGCTGGCGAAGCCTCCGCCGCCCGACATGTCATCGTAGAGTACCGTGGAGTCATAGGTCACCCGGAGGCACCGCCCCACCTGGGCGGCGGGGGAGATGCAGGCTTGGAAGGTGCCCCGTGTGCCCATCAGCACGTCCACGTAGGGAATCAGGGGAGGGATCACCAGGTCGATCCGCTCCAGCCCGGCGGTGGGCCCCATGATGTAACCGTGGTCGAAGGCCAGCATGACGGTGTTCCCGGACCTGGGGTCGAACATCCGGGCCAGCCGGGCCTGCATGCCCCAGCCGCAGTGGGCCGCGCCCTTTACGTAGAAGCCCTCCTGGACGGTGGGGACGTCCAAGTGGTAGTCGTGGGCGGCCTTGTTTCCGATGTTGTCCGCCATGCCTCACTCCTTGCTGTAGGCGGGCGTGTGGCAGGGGGCGCTCCAGAGGCGGATGAACTCGTCGTCCCACTTGGCGATGTTCATCTGGAAGCCTGCGGCCTCCTGGACGGTGAGAATCTCGCCCACCATGCTGGCCACGACTTCCACGCCCATGGCATTCAAATACTCCACGGTGTCCTTGAACAGCACCAGCAGCTCCATCATAGTGGTGGCCCCGCAGCCGTTGATCATGACGAAGGCCCGGTCACCGGATGCCAGTTCCAGGTTCTTGCACAGGGCCTGGGCCACGGTGGCCACGGTTTCCTTGGAGCTCATCATGGGCACCCGGACGCCGCCGCCCTCGCCGTGCTGGCCCGCGCCGATCTCCATCAGGTCCGTCTCGCCCAGGTCGCCGAAGGACATGCCATTCTGGGGATGGGTGGCGTCGGTGGACTTCACGGTGACGGAGGCCATGTTGTCCGCGTACCGCTGGGCGATGTCCGCCACCTCGTCCAGGGTTTTGCCCTCCCGGGCGGCGGCGGCGGCAATGTGGTACAGGGCTACGGCACCCGCCAGGCCCCGCTTGTTGTCCTCCCCGTTGGGGTCATACTGGATTTCCTCCCCGGTGACCACCTGCCGGACGTTCAGTCCCGCCTTTTTCGCCAGCTTCATGGCCTGCTTGCCTGCCAGCTGGTCCCCGGCATAGTTCAGGGTCAGCAGCAGCACGCCGTGGCCCTTGTCCGCCAGCTTCATGGCGTCGAAGACCAGTTGGCCGTTGGGGGCGGCGAAGATGTCGCCCACGGCCTGGACGTCCAGCATGCCCCTGCCCACAAACCCGGCCTGGGCGGGCTCGTGGCCGGAGCCGCCGTAGGTGACGATGGTGACCCGGTCGGCGTCCGCCAGGTCCTTGCTGATGACCAGATGGCCGTCCACGTCCAGAATGCCGGGGTAGGCCAGGCCCAGGCCCACAAGCTCCTCGTCGGTGATGGTTTCCGGGGCGTTGATAAACTTCTTCATTTTCATATTGCGTACCTCCTAAAAGTGTTTGATCATTTGGGTCAGGGCTGTGCCAGCCCCTGGAAGAAATAGGCCATGGACATGGCCCCGGCGTCCGGGGTGCCGAGGGTCTTATCACCGTAGCTCTTGGCCCGGCCAAACTTGGAGGCAAATCCCTTGCTGGCCTCGGCTCCCTCCATGGCGGCCCGGGCGGCATCGCGGAAGAGCGCCGCTTCGTCGCATCCCGCATAGGCGGCAATGGCCGCGCTGGCGGGAATCAGGGCATCCATCATGGTTTTGTCCCCCACCTTGGCGCCGGACATGTCGTCCAGCTCCTCCAGGGCTTTGGCGAAGAGGGCTTGGATTCCCGGGATATCGATTTCCCCGCCCTCCGGGGCGGCCTCCTGCATCCCGTCCAGCCAGGTGTTCCACAGGGGCACGGCGCTGCCGCCGTTGAGGGCCATTACCGCCGTGGCCGCGTCGTCCAGCATGGACTGGATGCCGCCCTCCGCCTGGTCCACCGCGCCGGAGATGGCCCCGGCAATCTTCGCCATGGTCAGGCCGTGGTCCGCGTCGCCGAAGCGGGAGTCGATCTCCGTCAGCTCCTGTTCCGCCGCCGCCACGGCCGCGCAGCCCTGCTTCAGCCGCGCGGCAAATGCGTCCTTTGTCATGTGTGTGCGCCTCCTTACTCAAATGTGTTACATTTGTTAAAAATGATATCACAACAGGTTACATAAATCAACTAAAAAATCAGATTCCCCTATAATGGACAGAAAGAAGGCTGGAAAACTGTGGAAAATATACAAAAAGGCCTCCCGGGCGGCAGACGCCGCCTGAGAAGCACAAAGCGGGGCGTATTCATTCCAGGAGGCCCCGCAGCAGTTCCTGCCGGGCCACGATATGGGTAAAGAAGCCGGATTTGAGGGCTCCGCCCAGGGCCTTGGCGCTGGTGTTGGCGGAGCAGACGCCGATGATGTTGGGGCAGCGCTTCAGGGTTTCGATGGGGATTTGGATGGCAAAATCCTGTTCCGGCTGGATAACGGCGCCTGTCTCGTTGAAGTAATAAACCAGCATCCGCCCGCAGGCCCGCTGCTGCTGGAGGAGGCCGCCGTAGCGGACCAGGGAGGCGAAATCGGGGCTGGAGGGGTAGTCCCCGATGTTGACCAGCGCGGTGTCCAGGATTTCCCACTGGTGATGAATCT
This sequence comes from uncultured Oscillibacter sp., assembly GCA_910583785.1. Classification (GTDB taxonomy): domain Bacteria; phylum Bacillota; class Clostridia; order Oscillospirales; family Oscillospiraceae; genus Oscillibacter. The sequence goes on along the minus strand of CAJTZK010000020.1, from coordinate 1,671 downwards.
GGCGGTAGACTTCGGTAGAGCAGAGAATCTGCTTTTCCTCCAGGCTGTCCGGCAGGGCGGGGAGGTAGAGGAAGTGGGGGGAGGCCCCCAGCTGCTGGGCCATCAGGCGGACGTTTTCGTTGGACTGGTAGTTCCGGGCCGGGATGCTGGCGTTGCCCACCAGGGGGCAGATGTCGGTGACGGTGCTGTCGGGCTGGGGGTTTTCCTCCAGCCAGGTCACCAGCTGGCCGATCAGGTAGCCCCAGCCGACCCCCAGGCGGCGGGCGCCCAGCTGGCGCAGCAGCTCCACGGCTCCCTGGGAGAGGAGGCGGTTGGTGGAGTCGTTGTCCGGGCCCTCCTCTACTAGGACGCCCCCTTGGATGGAGCTGGCCATCCGGAGGCGTTCCAAGAGCCTGGCGGCCCTGGCTCCTGGTTCATGGACCGTGATTTCCACGATGCCTAGTTCCCGGGCCTCGGAGAGCATCCGGCTGACCAGGGGGCGGGACACGCCCAGTTCCCGGGCGATGTCGCTTTGCTTTTGGCCCTCCAGGTAGTAACGCCGGGCCACGTAGGACAGCTTTTTTTGCTTTTCAAGACCTGCATTCACACAATCGCCTCTTTCAAATTGCTCCGTTTGCGGTTGTAGTTTGATGGCGGGGACGCCGGGGCGGTAAATTGATTGGACGCTTACATAGGGGGATTTTGGCCAAATGTGGGATTCATTTCTAAGAAGCCCGCATGGGAGCGGACTGCGGTTTTAAGGTTTCCATAGCGGTTCTGGGGCAGCATTCCGGAGGTTTCCGGTCTGACTGCCCGCATCGTGGAACCGCGCATCCGGCTCTTCCGGCCATTCTGCACTCCGCCGGATAGGGTCTCTTATCCACCCGGTGCGTTTTGCCTATTGGGTGGGAGGAGAAAAATACCAGCCCTGCTGGCGGGCTCTCTCCGTGTGCCTTAGCAAAGGCTGCGGGCGGAGCGGGTGGGCGGCTTATCCGGTGACGGCGGGGCTCCCGATAGAAAATAGAAACTGGTTTGCCCGTTTACGGGCGGCGGGGCGTGGAATACAGGTGGAAGATATTCCGTGCGTTTTGCGTTGCCCGCCGGTAGGGCCTGTTCAATCCTCCGGCTTAGCCGGAGGGTTTGATGGTAACTTTTGGTTGCCCACAGTGGAAATGAAAAAGGAAGGGCAGGTGCGGCGGGATGGAACGTTACATATGTTATATCTTTGTTTATACCACAGACCCGGCGGAGATGCAAGCTGGGCTAGGCAGTTTTCCGATTTTTTGAGGAGGGGGGGAGGGCCGCTGCCGGATTTCCCGACGGGAATGGGGACGGCGTTTCCAGGAGGGACTGTTTAGGGGTCCGCAGGGGGCTTTGGGGAGTGCCTGCGCTGCTTTAGCGGCCGGGGGGCTGCGGCGGTGGGCTATGAGGAGAAGAGGCCTGGGTGCGGCATTGAAAAAATTTAAGAGAAATCGAAAAAAAGGCTTGCATTTCCAGGGGGGGTGTGCTATTATTATGAAGCTGCATGAAGAGATAGGACATGCGCCCTTAGCTCAGCTGGATAGAGCGTCTGGCTACGGACCAGAAGGCCGGGGGTTCGAATCCCTCAGGGCGTACCATAAAGGTGAAACAATTTGGATATTCTGAGCTGAACGCTTAGAGTCCCAGTTGTTTCACCTTTTTCTTTTCCGG
>CAJTZK010000019.1 GCA_910583785.1 uncultured Oscillibacter sp. | reverse complement strand
GCTTCACGATTCCACCTGGGCTTGCCGGTAGGGGAGAGAATGCCCTGCCGCTCCAAACCAGCCGCAATTTTCCCCAGACTGTCACCAGCAAGATACCGTTCAAATATCCAGCGCACTACCTGTGCCTCGTCAGGATTTACTGTCAGATCACCGTTAAGGCCAACTTCATACCCATAGCATTTGCGGCGAGCCATCTTAGAACTGCCATCCTGGAAGCCTTTCCGAAGGCCAGCCTTAATTGCTTCGCTTTTTTGTATCACATTCATTAAAATTTCCTCCTATAAACAAGAACACCACAGTGAAATTACTGCGGCGCAAAGTGTTTGCTACATTACTTTATATAAAAGTTGACAGACCACTCCCTTGGCGGTCTGTCAACTTATCATGGTGCCGGTGGTGGGACTCGAACCCACACGGTATCGCTACCAACGGATTTTGAGTCCGTCACGTCTACCAATTCCATCACACCGGCAAATCTTTAATCATTATACAAGCTCTTCCCGGAAAATTCAAGAGGGACTTTTCAAAATCCTCAAAAATCCCCCACTCCCCCCTCCGCTCTACGAATCATAGGGTGACATTTCCCCGCCTTTGTGCCATACTACCGCCATAAGGAGTTGATCGCAATGGACACAAAAGCCACCGGGGCGCTCATCGCCCAGCGGCGAAAACGGCTGGCCCTCAGCCAGGCGGAACTGGCGGAGCGCCTCCATGTGACGGACAAGGCCGTCAGCCGCTGGGAGACCGGGCGGGGCATGCCCGGCTTGGACAGCCTGGAGCCCCTCTCCGAGGCCCTGGGCCTGTCGGTCAGCGAGCTGCTCAGCGGGAAGGAGCTGACCACGGAGGAATTGCCGAAAGCGGCGGGAGGGCAGATTATGGAGAGCATGAAGCGGGAAAAGCAGTGGAAGTGGCTGGCCTGGCTGGCCATGGCGGCGGTGACGGCGCTGGCCGTCTGGGGTGCCGGCGTATCCGCCCAGGCCCAGCGGGAGGCGGAGCAGGAGCGCGCAGAGCGCATGGCCCACTACGCCAGCTCCGTCAATCCCAACTCCCAGGAAAACCTGGTGGAGGCCACGGTGGCCTATTTTGAGGAACAGGGCACGAAAACCCGGTTTAACCCCCATAGCCTGAAGGTCCGGGATTGGGCCGCCGAGGGGGACTATCTGGCCTTCCTCTTCTCGGACCGGGAGGGAGAGTGGTGCATGAGCTTCTGGCAGAGGGATGAGGTGTACCCGGAGCGTTTCCGTGTCGCGGGCGGGCGCTCCAGGATCGATCCGGGGGCCTGGGGGCTGCTGGAGTGGAATTTTGGCACCCAGGAGCGGCCCATCCTTGTGGCCTCCGGGGTGGATCTGCCGGAGGAGGCGTACTTCTACGAATACGGGGGAGACCACTACACACTGAGAAGCTGGGTAAACACGGACCTTAGAACTGCGCTGGACATCTTTGTCACGGCCCTGCCCATGAACCAGGAGCAGCCCTCCGGCATCCCTCTTCCGCTCTACGACGTTAACGGAGCTTATATTCCCCGGGATATGAAATAACAAAGGGCTCCCCTCCGTTGGACAACGGAGGGGAGCCTTTTTGCCTCTTATTACAAACCGTATCAAAAGGTCACCACGTCCTGGGCGGGCTTCCCACAGGGGGCGATGGCCATAACGTGCATCACCGGGCCCTTGCCCTGGTAGGCGTCGTGGTTCTCCACGGCCATCCGGGCGGTGACCTCCACCCAGTCCCGGTTTTTATAGTCCTTCAGGCCCATGCCCTTGGCCACCAGTCCCAGGAACTGGATATCGTTCTCACAGCAGACCATGGCGAAGCGGCCCGGACAGTGGATGCCGGGGTACTTCTTGGAATGGCACATGAGGAGCTTCATATGGACCTCCTTCCCCATCCAGCGGTCCGGGTGGTCCATCACGTCCACGTACCACACGCCAAAGTCGTCGTCGGGGATGTCCACCACGGGCTGGTCCAGGTCGAAGGGGCACTCGTCCCCGGTGAGGTAGTCCTCGCTAGTGCCGTCCGTGTTTTCAAAGTAGATGTCCGCCCGGCGGTTCACCATCCGGAGGTTCCGCTTCCGCAGGGCCTCCCGGAGTTCCGGCGTAGCCCGGTTGAAGACCAGGAGGTCCGCGTTGGTGATCTTCTCCATCATCAGCTGGCCCATGTTTTTGGCGTAAAGCTCGAAGGTCCCGGCCTCCACAAAGGTCATAATCTGATAGAGCACCCAGTTGGCGGGGAGAACCTCCCGGTATAAGCGCTCCATCTGCCACATACCGTTGTACTCGATGAGGACCTGCTTGGGCCGGACTTTCTTCTCCAGCTCCTTCATCCGGGAGCAGGACAGCTCCCCCTCGTCCCCGATGTCCACAACGGTGACGTTGTCCAGCGCCTTGGGGTTGTATTCCTCCTCCCCCTCCTCGCAGCGGAGGAGGAGGGTCTTGTCCTGGCGGGCAAAGCCGTCCTCCAGGACGCCGTTGATGAAATTGGTCTTGCCGGAATCCAGGAACCCGGCCACCAGATAAACGGGAATATCCATTGTAAAGCGCGTTTCCTTTCCCGGCTCACAGGCCGAAGAGCTGGGAGAGCTTCTCTTCCTTCAGCTCCGCCCCGATGACACAGAGGCGGCCCGTGTAGTCGGGGCGCCCGGCCCGCACCTCGTGCTCCCCGGGCACGTAGTCGAACTCAATCCAGGCGCCATCCCCGCCGTTCACGATGCCCTTGGCCCGGAGGATGCTGCCGTACTCGCCGGAGTCCAGGGCGGCGAGGATCTGTTCAATGCCCGCCTTTGTAAAGGCCTTGGGGGTCTCTTTGCCCCAGGAGGTGAAGACCTCGTCGGCGTGGTGGTGATGGTGGTGGCAGGAGCAATCCGGGTCGCCGCACTCGTGGCCGTGGTGGTGCTCATGGGCCCCGTGCTCCTCGTGGTCATGGTGGTGGTCCCCATGGCCGTGGTGCTCATGGTGCCCATGCTCCCCATGGCAGCACGCCTCCTGCTCCCCATGGCCGTGGTGGTGCTCGTGGTCCCCATGTTCCCCGTGGTCATGGTGGTGGTGGGCGTGCTCCGCCTCCCCGGCTTCGTGTTCCGCCCGCATCTTCGCCAGCAGCTCGTCCGCCAGGGAGACCTTCTCAATGGCGGAGAGGATGGTTTTGCCCTCCAGCTCATCCCAGGGAGTGGTGAGGATGGCGGCGTCCGGGTTCTTCTCCCGGAGCAGGGCCACGGCGGCCTCCAGCTTCTCCTGGCTCAGCTTCTGGGTCCGGGAGAGGACGATGGTCCCGGCGGACTCAATTTGGTTGTTGTAGAACTCGCCGAAGTTTTTCATGTAGACCTTTACCTTGGAGGCGTCCGCCACGGTGACGAAGCTGTTGAGCCTCAGCTCCGGGACCTCCTGGGCGGTGTTCTCCACCGCCACAATGACGTCGGAGAGCTTGCCCACGCCGGAGGGCTCAATGAGGATGCGGTCCGGTTGGAACTGGGCCGCCACGTCCTGGAGGGCCTTGTTGAAATCCCCCACCAGGGAGCAGCAGATGCAGCCGGAGGACATCTCGGAAACCTGGACGCCGGACTCCTTGAGGAAGCCGCCGTCGATGCTGATTTCGCCGAACTCGTTTTCAATGAGGACCAGCTTCTCCCCCTGGTATGCCTCCGCCAGAAGCTTTTTGATGAGGGTGGTCTTACCCGCCCCCAGGAAACCGGAGATAATGTCGATCTTTGTCATGGTATCAAATCCTTTGCTTTTATTTTGATTCCGCACATATCATACCACTGAATTGGGAAAATGCAACCGGGTTACAAAAATTTAACAGAAAACCCTCAGTCCTCCGGCTGGCCGCCGTTCTCCTCCCGGGCCTGGTTGAGATAGTCCCGGTCCGCCGTCTTCCTGCTGGGGACAAAGCCCTGGGCCGCCGTGCGCTTTTTGCCCTTGCTCTTGGCGTAAAAGAAGCCGGTGAAGGAGAAGACCGCCGCGCCAATGAAGTTGACGAAGAGGTCCTTCATGGTGTCGATGAGCCCGATGTCCAGATAGCCCCCCAGCCCCAGGCTCTCGCCGTTGACCAGGACCTCCTGGATGCCGGGCACGGACACCACTTTGTTGGACCGGGTTGCATCCAGGCTGGCGGAGTAGATGGCGTTGATGACGGTGTCCCGCTGCATATCGGTATGGAAGAACATGTCCATGCCGAACTCGAAGAACTCCCAGAGGACGCCGATGGTCATGGAAAAGCAAAAGGCCACCAGCGCCAGGAAGACGGGGGAGAGGTCGAAGGTGAGGCGCTCGTCGTCGTTGAGGAGCACCACCATGGCGAAGCCCACCGCCGCCGCCAGGAAGCCGTTGAGGGTGTGGAGCATGGTGTCCCAATGGGGGACCACCACGTAAAAGGCGTTGACCTCTCCCAAAACCTCCGCCGCGTAGATGAAGCAGAGGACGGTGATCTCCAGGGCGGGAGGCAGCTCAATGTGGAACTTCACTTGAATCCAGCTGGGCACATAGAGGAGCAGATAGGCCAGGGCGCAGTAGAACGCGCTCTCATAGCCGCCGATGAAGATCTGACGGACAAAGATGACGATGACCAAAAGCCGCAGGGTGTAAAAGACGATGAAGGAGCTCTTGTGCTCCCGCAGCTCCTTTTCCATGGCCTGGCGGAAATTCTTCTTTTCTCTCTGCTTTGCGCGCTTTTGCTCTTGCTTGCTGAGTTTGGACATGGGGGCCTCCTTTGATAACGCCTTTATTTTAGGCGGGGAAACCGCAGGGTATGTTGCGGCATTCCGGCAATTATAGCATAGAATGGGAATATTTGCAAGGGAAGGCCCCCTTGGGGCGTGTTCCCCCGCACATTTAATTAAGGAAGAACATCCTCTTACTTAAAGTATGAAAGGAAGCCCTGGGGACTTGGCGGCTCCCGCAGAACGTCTCCCAAGGGGAATCCCCTTCCGAAATCGTGTCCAGCCTGAAATTTTTTTTAAAAGCTCTTGACATTTCTGGAAAACGTGCTATTGTATTAGTTACATAAGACAACAGAACAAAAACAGGAGGTGCGCAAGATGCAATGGCAGTTTTCCAACGACGCCCCGATCTATACCCAGCTGATCCAGCAGGTAAAAGTGGGCATCGTCACCGGAGCGTTCCCCCCTGGGGAACGGCTGCCCTCGGTGCGGGACCTGGCCACGGAGGCCGGAGTGAATCCCAACACCATGCAGAGGGCCCTGGCGGAGCTGGAGCGGGACGGGCTGGTGTACAGCCAGCGGACCGCGGGAAGATTTGTGACGGAGGATAATACCATGATCAACACGGCGAAGCGGAGCCTAGCCCAGCGGCACGTAAAGACCTTTCTGGAGGCCATGCTCCAGCTGGGGTTCCAAAAGGATGAGATCATCAGCCTGATTAAACAGGAACTGGGAGAGGAGGAAGCGGACCATGCCAGTGCTTGAGTGCAAGGGACTGACCAAGCGGTTCGGGCGGGCCACGGCCCTGGACGAGGTGAGCCTCTCCATTGAGCCGGGCCGCATCGTGGGCCTGCTGGGGCCCAACGGCAGCGGCAAGACTACCCTCATTAAATTGGCCAACGGCCTGCTGACCCCGGACGGGGGCTACATCGCCGTGTGCGGCACGGCGCCGGGGAGGGAGAGCCACAGCCTGGTGAGCTACCTCCCGGAGCGGACGGCCATCCCCACCTGGATGACAGCCCGGCAGCTGCTGGACTTCTACGGGGATTTCTACCAGGACTTCCGCCGGGAGGCGGCGGAGGAAATGCTGGACCACCTGGGCATCCAGCCCCGGCAGGCCGTGAAGCAGATGTCCAAGGGCACCCGGGAAAAGGTGCAGCTCATCATGGTCATGAGCCGGGCGGCAAAGCTCTATCTGCTGGATGAGCCCATCGGCGGCGTGGACCCCGCCACCCGGGATTACATTCTCTCTACCATCATCGGCAACTACAACCCCGATGCGGCGGTGGTGATCTCCACCCACCTGATCGCCGACGTGGAGAAGGTGCTGGACGAGGTCATCTTTATCAGCCAGGGCCGCGTGGCCCTCCAGTCCACCGTGGACGATATCCGGGAGGAGAAGGGCATGAGCGTGGACGCGCTGTTCCGGGAGGTGTTCAAATGCTGAGGAAATTGCTGAAGCACGAGTTTCGTGCCACGGGGCGGATCATGCTGCCCATGTACTTGATTTTGCTGGTGACCGCCGTGGGCTCCAACCTGGCGGGCCGGGGGATGCTGGACGGACGGTACCACATCCTGAATATCCTGGGCGTTTTGATTGTCACGGCTTTCGGCATCGCCATCTGCGGCGCGCTGCTGATGTCCTTTGTGCTGATGATCCAGCGGTTTTACAAGAACCTCCTCCAGGACGAGGGTTATCTGATGTTCACCCTCCCGGCCTCCGTCCACCAGCACATCTGGTCTAAGCTCATTGTCTCCTCCGTGTGGTTCATCGCCACGGTGCTGGCCATCATCGCCGCCAGCCTGGTGGTGGCCTATCAGGGAGGCTTCCTGCGGGAGCTGCTGGACCTCCTCAGGTATTTCCTGGAGGGGCTGCGGAAGCTGGAAGTCAGCGAGGCGTTTAACGGCACCATCTATCTGGCGGAGTTTGCCGTCCTGATGTTTTTGTCCCTGGTGGCCTTCTCCCTCCAGTTCTACGCCGCCCTGGCCGCGGGGCACAGCCAGGCGAACCACAAGCTGCTGTGGTCTGTGGTCTGGTTCTTCGGGATTCAGTTTGCTTTGCAGTTCGCGGGCTCCCTGCTGATAATCGGCTCGAACGAGCTGGATGTGTTCAATCGCCTCTTCTCTCACTGGGACCCCTCGCCCACCGTGGCGATTCATGTGGCTCTGCTGATGGCCATTGGGTGTGTCATCGTCTACGGCGCAATTTTTTACGCCATCACCACGTTCTTCTTGAAAAAGCACCTGAACCTGGAGTAAACTAGATTCCATAATGCCACTCATTATGGAGGAACCCTATGCTGATCTCAGAGAGCCTTTTCGAAACCCAGACCCACGAGCTGCTGATGGCCTTCCTGGTCGCCATGGTCCCGGTAATCGAGCTCCGGGGGGCCATCCCGGCGGGAATCGCCGCGGGGCTCCCCCCGGCCCTGGCCTGCGCCGCCGCCATTGCCGGGAACCTGGTCCCCGCCCCCTTTATCATTCTGCTGGGGCGGCGGGTAGCCGACTGGCTCCGGGGCACCCGTTTCTTCGGCCCGAAAATCGCCTGGCTGGAGCGCCGGGCCCACCTCAAGGGGCGGCTGGTGCGGAAGTACCGTCTGGCGGGGCTGGTGATCCTGGTGGGCATCCCCCTGCCGGGGACCGGGGCCTGGACCGGGGCGCTGGTGGCCTCGGTGCTGGACATCCGGATGCGCCACGCCCTGCCCGCCATCTTCCTGGGCCTGGTCATTGCGGCGGGGATTACCACCGCCGTCACCCTGGGGGTATTTAATCTGCTGATTTGATTATAAGGAGTACATGATGGAAAAACGATTCGCGATCTTCTGCGTTCTGGCCCTGTCCATGTCCCTGCTGTCCGGCTGTATGTCCAGCGTCGTGATTACCTCTCCCAATGATAAGGAGTTTCAGGAGGATTGGGCGGATTCCATGGAAGAGGCCGCCGGGGAGTGGGCACAGGACTGGGTGGACTCCATTGACGAAGCCGCGCGATCCTGGAGTACCCAGGACGAGAACGGCGTGGAAAAGGACCACTACTGGAAGGTCCTGGACGAGAAAGACAACGAAGCCGGGACCGTTACGGACCCGGAACAGGTCAAGGCCATAGACGATCTCCTCAACGACGACGGCCATTGGGGAGACCGGCTGGCCGAGGACCCCGGAGACCCGGCGTACAGCTATATCTACTGCCAGCAGGAGACTTTGAAAGCGGGCCAGAAGGAGGAGGACCGGAAGTATGAGGAGCTGGTCCGCTTCACCGTCTCCGCGTCGGAGGACGTGGTGACCCTGGTGATCCTGGAGGACCTGCCCTCCCTGCTGAACGTGGACCTGGGGGATTTCCTGACCTTCACCATCGACATCCCGGCGGAGACGGCGGAGGCCCTGCGGGACCCCGGGCAGTTTTTGGAATAGTACAAAGGGACGCGCCGGAAGGGCGCGTCCTTTTCTGATTCCGGCGGGAGTGTCCGGAGCGAAGGTGTTCTCCTGTAGGGGCGGGCCTATGTGTCCGCCCTTCTTCCGGGCCTCCGGCGCTTCCCATAGACGGGCGGACGCGCGGGTCCGCCCCCTAGTCCGCGTGCCTACTTATAAAATGCACGGCCGAACACGCCCTATTCTGGATGAAGCCTTGACAAAGCGACGATTTTAGTATAGATTAACTTTGCAAACATCATAACGCGCAAAGGAGAAAAGCGGAATGTACAACATACGTAATATCACATCCGACATCCTGCTCATTGGCGGGTCCGACCGGCGGCTCAGCCTCTTTGAGAACGTGTTCCCCATTCCCCGGGGCGTCAGCTACAACGCGTACTTAGTGATGGACGAGAAGACCGTCCTGCTGGACACGGCGGACAGCGCCGTGGGCGCCCACTTTTACGAGAACCTGGAGTACGCCCTCCAGGGCCGTCCCCTGGACTATGTGGTGGTGAACCATATGGAGCCGGACCACTGTTCCACCCTGGGCGCGGTGCTCCGCACCCATCCCAAGGCCCAGGTAGTGGCCAGCGCCAAGGCCATCTCCATGATCGGCCAGTTTTTCAACGCCAACGTCACCGACCGCTGCATGGTAGTGAAAGAGGGAGACACGATCTCCACCGGGCGGCACAAGTTCACCTTCGTCCTGGCTCCCATGGTCCACTGGCCGGAGGTCATGGTGACCTATGACACAACGGACAAAGTCCTCTTCTCTGCCGACGCCTTCGGCACCTTCGGCGCGCTGAACGGGAACATTTTTGCCGACGAGATGAATTTCCAGGCCGAGTGGCTCCCCGATGCCCGGCGGTACTATACCAATATCGTGGGCAAGTACGGCGCCCAGGTGCAGACCCTGCTGAAAAAAGCGGCGGGGCTGGGCATCGAGTACCTCTGCCCCCTCCATGGCCCCGTCTGGCGGGAGAACATCGGCTGGTTCGTGGAGAAGTACCAGCGGTGGAGCAGCTACACCCCCGAGGATAAAACCGTTGCCATCTTCTGCGGCTCCATCTACGGCAACACGGAGAACGCCTCCGAAATCCTGGCGGCCCGCCTGGCGGACAAGGGCGTGCGGGACGTGCGGCTCTATGACGTGTCCCACACCCACGTCTCCGACCTGGTGGCCGAGGCCTTCCGGTGCAGCCATCTGGTCTTCGCCTCCGCTACCTACAACGGGGAGGTGTTCACCCCCATGGACAACTTCCTCCGGGACCTGAAGTCCCACGGCCTGCGCAACCGGACGGTGGGCCTTGTGGAAAACGGCACCTGGGCCCCGGTATCCGGCAAGCAGATGTCGGAACTGCTGGGAACCATGAAGGACATGACCGTGCTGGAGGGCTCCGTCAGCCTGAAGTCCTCCGTGAAAGAAAGCCAGCGGCAGGGCCTGGAGGCCCTGGCGGACGCCTTGGCGGAGGACCTGTTCTCCTCGTAAGAACGGCAGGGGAAACAGGCGCGCCCTCCCGGGCTGGATGGCCGTGGGATGGGTGCTTGGGGCGCGTGACAAGATGTGGAAAAAGCCTGGCGTGGAATCGGCGGGTGTCCGTAAAGCGATCATCTGTAGAAATTACAATTACAGCACGTGCACTCATTTTTGAGAAAAAATTGGGCGGAGAGTGGAATTTTATCCTTTCTCCGCTCATTTTTTGCGTTTAGCCGCCTAGTTCATTGCGTAGAAATCCACCGTAAAAACCTTTCGACACGCTAGGAATACTATGCTATAATGTTTTGCTCCAATTCTATGGCATCCTTTGCAAAGCGCCTGGCCGGTCCGCCTGCACAGGGTCTTGTCTGCTAGTCAGGCAGTCCATTCCTCAAAATTTTCCTACGGAGGCGTGCTTTATGAAATTTCTTGCAAACAAACGACTTGCCACCCGCATCAGTATCATTACATCGGCCGTTACCCTGGTTGGACTGTTGCTGCTCTGGATCGTCGTATCCACAAATGCCGCCTCTATGGTCAAAAACGACATCACCAACCAAATGACGGACGCCGTGGAATCCCGGGCCGCTATCATCAACGAATACGTGGCCTCTGCGGAGGAATATATGGCCGCCTTTGCCCTGGGCAGCGAAGTCCAGGACCTCCTCCTCTCCCCCGGGGACCCCGAGCTGCTGCAAAAGCCCAGGCATACGCGGAGGACTTCGCCTCGATCAAAGGCATTTTCGAGGGGCTCTACATTGCCACTCCCGATACTTACGTGCTGACCCACACCTCTCAGGGCGCCATCGGCATCACCACCCGGTCGGGCGACTCCTTGAAATCCTTCCAGGATTCCATTCTCTCCCAGCGGCAGCTGACAAACCTGGGAATTATGAAATCCCCCGGCACGGGCAGCATGATCCTCTCCATGTATTACCCCATCTTTGAGGGACAGCGCTGCATCGGCTACGTGGGGGCCGGCGTCTTCGCCAGCCATTTGATGGACGCCCTGCTGAACCTGGATATCCGGGGCCTGCCGGACAGCGAGTACGTATTTTTAAATGTGGAAACCGGGGTCTACCTTTACCATGAGGACGGCAGCCTTCTCAATACCGAGACTACGGACGCCGGATACCAGGAAATCATCCGGCGCATCCAAGAGGGCGGCGGCACCCAGGCCAACACTTACTCCTACCGGGACGAGAGCGGCGAGCAGCAGCTGGTGGTCTACAAATACTTGAAGGACCGCGGCTGGGTCTTCATGGTCCGGGACAACGCGCCGGAGGTGTACGGATCCGTAACGGCAGTCCGGGTCCTCGTCGGAGTGCTGTGCGCAGCCATGGCCGCCGCTATCATCCTGATCACCCTCCTGATCCTCCGCCGGGAGGGCCGGGAGCTCATGGCTGTGGAGCAGGCCATCGGCCGCCTGGGGGATTTGAATCTCTCGTCGGACTAGGAACTGGAACCCTTCTACGGCAGGTCGGACGAGATCGGCATGATCGCCCGGACAACCCACCGCGTCTGCGGCTGCCTGCGGAAAACCATTGACGGCGTGGTCCGCATCCTGGGCGAAATTGCCGGGGGCAGCCTCGCCGTGGACGTGATGGCCAACGAGTCCTACTACATCGGCGACTTCAAGGCCCTGTTTGCAAGCCTCCAGTCCATTCACGCAAACCTGATGAAGGTCATCCGGGATATCTCCCAGGTGGCAAGCCAGGTGGACACCAGCGCCGGCCAGGTCTCCCCTGGCGCCCAGGCCCTGTCCCAGGGCACCATAGAACAGGCCGCCTCCATCCAGGAGCTGCTGTCCAACGTCACCGGCATCACCTCCCAGCTTCAGTCCAGCACCGTCCGCTGCGGCAGCGCCAGCGAGCTGGTGGACAAAGCCACGGGCTACACGGCGGGGAAGGGCTTCTCCGTGGTGGCGGACGAGGTCCGGAACCTGGCGGCCAAATCGGAAGATGCCGTCCAGAGCACCAACCTTTTATTGACCGCTCCATCCGGGACGTGAAAAGCGGAACAGAGTCCACCGAACTGGCGGTTTCCGCCATGCAGGTCATCGACGACTGCATCCAGTCCATCAAAAACCTGATGGACGAAATCTCCGCTGCCAGCGTCCAGCAATCCCAAATGATCCTCTCCGTGGAAAACGGCATCAAGGAGATTTCCGCCGTGGTCCAGGCAAACTCTGACGCCGCCGAGCGAAGCGCCGCGGTTTCCATGGAACTTTCCAGCCAGGCGCGGAAGCTGAACAGCCTCATCAGCCGCTTCCGTATCCAATAAATCCGTCCGGCATCAAAAACGCTCCTGGAGGTCCAGCCTCCAGGAGCGTTTGCAGCCTTCCATGGGATCGGTTTCACAGTTTCCACAACCGGACGAATCGGTGCGCCGCCTGCGGCTCATTTTTTCCCGCCGAAGAGCCCTTTCAGGAACCCGCCCTTTTCCGGCTTCCGTTCCTTCTTTTCCGGGGCCTTCCCCGCCGGGGCTTTCGACGCCTCCGGCTTGGGGGGATTCTTCAACCGGTCCAGGGCCTCCACGGCATACTTGTAGTCCTGCTGGGCGGAAGCCTCGTAGAGTTCCCGGGCCTTCTCCACGCTGGCGGCCACGCCCTTTCCGTGCTCATAGCACCACCCCAGGAGGTACTGCCCCCGGGCCTGGCCCTGGGCCGCGGCGTGGTTGTACCAGAACACGGCGTCCTGCCAGCTCTGCTCCACGCCCTCGCCAGTCTCGTAGAGATAGCCCAGGTTGCAGGCCCCGGTGGCGTCCCCGCCCTCGGCGGCCCGGCGGTACCAGTCCGCAGCGGCAGCCAGGTTCTTTTCCACGCCCTGGCCCGACTCGCAGCAATAGCCATAGCAGCACATAGCCCGGGGATGCCCCCCCTCCGCCGACAGCAGGTAGAGCCGGGCGGCCTCGCCGTAGTCCTGCTTCACGCCCCGGCCCGTCTCATACATGTAGCCCAGGTTGCAGCGGCCCAGGGGGTCTCCCCGCTCCGCCGCCTGGCGGTAGAACTCCACGGCCCGCTCCAGGCTCTCCTCCACGCCCTCGCCAAACTCATAGCACACGCCTAAGTCGCACATGGCCCGGGTATAGCCCCGGTCCGCCGCCTGCTGGAACCACTTGACGGCCCCGGCGTCATCCCGGTCCACGCCCTTGCCATACCGGTAGCAGAGTCCCAGGCAGTACATGCCCCGGGCCTCCCCCGTGTCTGCGGCCTTGCGGTACCAATGGAGGGCCCGGGCCAGGTTCCGCTCCACGCCGCTTCCGGTCTCATAGCACCAGGCCAGGTTGCACATGGCCCGGGGGAACCCCTGCTGGGCGGCGGCGCCGTACCACTTCACCGCCTCTTCCCAGTCCTGGGGCACACCCCGGCCGGACTCGTACATGAAGCCCAGGTTGCACTGGCCCGGGGCATTGCCCATTTCGGCGGCCTTGCGGTACAGCTCCACCGCCTTCTCATAGCTCTGGGGCACGCCCTCCCCCCGCTCGTAGCACACGCCCAGGTCGCAGGTAGCGGGCGCGGACCCGGCGTCAGATGCCTTTTGATACCACTGGGCGGCCTGTTCCGCGTCCTGGGCTACGCCGATGCCGTAGTCATAGGCCCGGGCCACGCTGAACAGCCCCCGGGGGTCCCCCTGTTCCGCCGCCCGGCTGTACCAGGCGAAGGACTCCTCCAGGTTCTTCTCCACGCCTTCGCCGTGTTCATAGCACCAGGCCAGGTTGCACATGCCCCGGGCCAGCCCGCCGTCGGCAGACTTGCGGTACCACTCCACCGCCAGCTCCCAGCTCTGCTCCACGCCCTCGCCGGACTCGTACATAAAGCCCAGGCAGCACGCGCCGTCCTCGTCCCCCTGCTCGGCGGCTTTCCGGTACCACTCCGCAGCGGCGGCCTTGTCCGCGGGCACGCCCCGGCCCCGCTCATAGCAGAGGCCCAGGCACAGCTGGCCCCGGGGGTACTCCTGGTCCGCCGCCGCCCGGTAGAGCCGGACGGCCTCGGAAAAGTCCCGCTTCACGCCCTCGCCGTGTTCATAGCACCAGGCCAGGTTGCACAGAGCCCGGGGATAGCCCTTCCCGGCGGCCTTACGGTACCACTCCACCGCCGTCTCCCAGCTCTGCTCCACGCCCCGGCCGGACTCGTACATAAAGCCCAGGCAGCACATCCCCGGGGCGTTGCCCTGCTCGGCGGCGGCGGAATACCACTTCACTGCCTGCTCCAAATCCAGTTCCACGCCCGCGCCAAACTCCAGGCAGCGGCCCAGCTCCGTCTGTGCGCCGGGATACCCCAGCCACGCGGCGGACTGGTACCACTTGGCGGCCTCCGCCTCGTCTGCCTCCACGCCGCTGCCCCGGCGGTATGCCTCGCCCAGGAGGAACTGGGCCCGGGGGAAGCCCTGCTCCGCCCCTTTCTGGAAGCACTTCAGCGCCTTGCCATAGTCCGTCTCCACGCCGATGCCGTATGTATAACAGTAGCCCAAGTTCGTCAGGGCAGGCATGTACTCCTGCTCCGCCGCCTGGGCGTACAGCATCACGGCCTGCTTGGGGTCCGCCGGAATGCCGATGCCCGCCTCCAGGCACCAGCCCAGGTTCGTCAGGCCCAGGGGGTCGTTCAGCGCCGCCGCCCGCTGATAGGCGGCCAGGGCGTCGGTCTCCCGCTTCTCGTCCACCGCCTGGTTGCCCAGGTTCACCCAGTCGGAGGCAGTCATTTCCTCCTCCGTCAGGGCGGTGAAGAAGGTTCCCCCGCAGCGGGGGCAGACGTCCGGCTCTTCTTCGGCCACAAAGCCGCAGTCGGGGTTTTCACAGCGATAGAAATCCATGGTGTATTCCTCCCTTATAGGTCCGCTCCGCCGTCGGAAACCGGGGAGCCATTGTATAAATCGGTAAAGGTAAAGGCCCGCCCCCGGCGCTTAAAGCCGGGGAAGGTGTCCAGCTGGACGCCGTGGATGGCCCGGAAAATGCTCTTTTCAATGTTGGGATTCGTCTTTTTCAGCTCCCGCAGGAGGAACTTGACCTCCTGGCGCTTGCTCTCCCCCACGCCGTCGCCGGAGGCGTCCCGGCTCTCTGTGAAGCGGCAGGCGCACTGGAGAAAACGAAGGCCGTTACAGTCCCGCCAGCGGACGATGGCGTCCTCATGGACGCAGTACAGGGGGCGGACCAGCTCCATGGCGGGGAAATTCCTGCTGCGGAGCTTGGGGGGCATGGCCTGGAGCTGCGCGCCGTAGAAGAGGCCCAGCAGGGTCGTCTCGATCACGTCGGAGAAGTGGTGCCCCAGGGCAATTTTGTTGCAGCCCAGCTCCCGCGCCTTGGCGTAGAGGCAGCCCCGGCGCATCCGGGCGCAGAGGTAGCAGGGGTTTTTGTCCACCTGGACCGTCACGTCGAAGATGTTGCTCTCGAACAGCGTCAGGGGGATGCCCAGCCGTCCGGCGTTCTCTTCCAGCATACGGCGGTTGGCCGGGTTGTAGCCCGGGTCCATAGCCAGGAAAGACAGCTGGAAGGGACGGTCCGTGTGCTTTTGGAGCTCCTGCATCAGCTTGGCCAGGACGAAGGAGTCCTTCCCGCCGGAGACGCAGACGGCGATATGGTCCCCCGGGGAGACCAGCTCATAGCGCTTCACAGCGGCGATGAAGGGATTCCACAGGGATTTGCGGTAAGTCTTAATGAGGCTGCGCTCCGCAGCCTCCCGGGGAGTAAGCTCACGGGACATATGTGACTCTCCTAGCCAAAATGGAATCATTCTTGTGACGGCATGCGCGTCACAAAATTCCAATACTCCAGCCGCCGCGCACCCGCAAGGGGTATGCGGCATCCGTAAGGCGGCAAAGCTGCCAACGGCTGCCCAAGGCGGTGTCACCAGTCCGCAGACTGGTGGTGGGGGATTCTCAAGGGGGGAGCCCGCTCCCCCTTGGCGTTTTACAGCCAGATGGACCCCAGGCGGAACACCGAGGCGCACATCCTGCGGAACCAGGACCGCTGGTTCCAGTCCTCCAAGGTGTAAGCCCGGCTCTCCGCCAGGATGCCGTCCAGGTCTTCCAGCAGCTCCTCCACCACGGGCATGTGGTACAGCAGCACGCCGCATTCATAGTGGAGCTGGAAGGTCCGGTAGTCCATATTTGTGCTGCCGATCAAGGCCACCTCCCGGTCCGCCATGACGCTCTTGGCGTGGAGGAACCCGGGGGTATACTTGTAAATCTTCACGCCGTGGCTCAGGAGCTCCCCCCAGTAGGTCTCGGCCACCATGTAGGTGAACTTGTGGTGGTCCGGAACACCGGGAATAAACAGCCGCACGTCCACCCCCGCGTCGGCGGCAATGCACAGGGCCTTCTGCATGGACTCCTCCACGGCGTAATAGGGTGTGGTTAGGTAGAGCATCTTCTGCGCGGAGGCGATGAGCTGGAGGTAAATCTCCTCAATGGGGTTATCCGGGTTGTTCAGCGGCCCGTCGGTGAAGGGCTGGCACCAGCCCTGGGCGTTTTCCACCGGATGGCGGGGGCGGTAGTAGTCGTCCTCGTTGTGGAAGGAGCCCCCCATCATTTTCCACATCTGCATAAACTGGGTGGCAAAGCCCCATACCCCCTCGCCCTCGATGCGGACGGCGGTGTCTTTCCAGTGGCCGAAGCGGACAATGAGGTTGGCGTATTCGTCGGCAATGTTGATGCCCCCGGTATAGGCAAACTGCCCGTCGATGACGGCAATTTTCCGGTGGTCCCGGTAGTTGAAGTAAATCCGGTTCACATAGCGGTGGACGGGGTTGAATGCCTTCACCTCGATGCCCGCGTTCTGGAGGGCCTGGAGGGTCTCGTCGGAGAAGCGGGTGAGGTTGCCGAAATCGTCAAAGGTGATATGGATTTCCACCCCGGCGGCGGCCCGCTCCTTCAAGACGGCGAAGATGCGGTCCCAGAGCTTCCCCTCCGCCAGGATATAGTATTCCAGAAAGATATAGATCTCCGCCTGTTCCAGGCGGGCAATCAGGTCCTCGAAAAACTCCGCGCCCTCCTTGAAATAGACGGCCCCGGTGTTCCGGTAGAGCAGGAACCCCCGCTTTTCCAGATACGCCGCCATCCGCCCCCAGGCCGGGGACTGCCTCCGGAGGCGGGACAGGCCGATTCCGCTGGCCAAGCGCTGGCTCTCCCCGCAGGGGATGGGGGGCACCTTCCGGAGGCTGAGCTGCTTGACCTGGTGGGCCCCGCCCCACAGGCAGAACAAGATCATGCCGGACACGGGCATGGCCAGCAGCAGGCACATCCACACCAGCTTATAAGTGGGGCTGCCGGGCCGCTGGTAAACCCATATGGCCACCGCCGCCCCGGCGATGAGCAGCAGGGCGTAAACATAGCTGGAATACTCCGCCAAAAGGTGGGAAATCAAGAGGGAGGTGCCAATCTGCGCAATCACGGTCAGCACGCACATGGAGAGGCTGGTGACAGCGGAAATTTTCCGCTCGATCCGCTCCTCCACCGGGGGAATATAGGGGATGTTCTTATGCACGAAGCCTCGCCTCCTCACGGACAGTCTCAACGTTTGACCTTTCTATTATACAAAAAGATGCCGCTGTCTTCAACAGCAAAATATTAAAAATAGATAAAATTCGGGCGGGGTCTTTCAGGCGTCCGATCTGGCCGCTTTCCTGAAACGCCGGGAGAATCAATCTCCCTGTCCCGCCCGGTTCCGGCGGCGGAAGAGGGGAAGTACCGGGCTTCCCGCATTCCATTCCCCGCAGCCCCCGGCGGCCCGCCCCGTTTGCAGGCGGGCCGCCCGGTATGGCTGGGGCCGGCAGCCTAAAAAGCAGCCCCGGAGAGCTGGCACCTCTCCAGGGGCTGCTGTTCGCGCGGGTACGCACGTTCTCATTCATAGCATTTGGATGGCGTAACGATGGCAGATGCTCCCCCTGCCCCGCAAGGGAGATGCTGAAACCGGGAATACCCGCTCACGCATGGTATTAAGTGGAAGGCGGCGCGGGGGCGGGCCTTCTTGTCCGGCCGTCTATGGGAGGCGCCGGGGCCCGGGAGAAGAGCGGGCACACCGGCCCGCCCCTACAGGAGAACCTCTCCGAATAGGACATGCCCTTCTTTGAAATCCCCCTCACTCGCTCTGGCGCAGGAGGCCCTGCTTGATGTCCCATAGCCGCTGGCTGAGGTCCACGTAATAGGTATGGGGATTCTCAAACCGTTTGACCTCGTCCCACAGGGTGTCCACCTGCTCCTTGCAGTACGCCTGGATCTCCTGGAGGCTGGGACGCTCATAGACCAGCTCCCCCCCCAGGAACACGGGCAGCTGGAGAGGCTTGGCGGTAAAGTCCGTGTAAGTCTTCCGTTTCCAGGTGGCCCGGGGGTCGAAGAGCTCCAGGCTCCGGGTCTCGTCCACCCGCTCGTCCCACACGGTGATATAATCCGCCTCGGCTTTGCCCGTGGCCTTGTCAAAAATGCGGTAGACCTTTTTGAAATGAGGGTTGGTAATTTTATCTACGTTTTCGCTGACCTTGATCTTAGGAACCACCTTCCCCGCCTCGTCCTCCAGGGCCACCAGCTTGTACACCCCGCCGAAAACCGGCTGGCTGCTGGCGGTGATCATCCGCTCGCCCACGCCGAACATGTCGATTTGGGCCCCTTGGATCAGCAAGTCCCGGATGATGTACTCGTCCAGGGAGTTGGAGGCGGAGATCCGGCACTCCGTCCAGCCCGCGTCGTCCAGCATCTTCCGGGCCTTCCGCGTCAGGTAGGCAATGTCTCCCGAGTCCAGGCGGATGCCGCACTTTTTAATCCCCAAAGGCTTCAGCACCGCGTCAAAGGCCCGGATGGCGTCGGGCACGCCGGATTTCAGCGTGTTGTAGGTGTCCACCAGCAGCGTGGCGTTGTGGGGATAGAGCTTGCAGTAAGTCTCAAACGCCTCATACTGGGTGTCGAACATCTGGACCCAGGCGTGGGCCATGGTGCCCCCGGCGGGCACGCCGTAGAGCTGGTCGGAGATGGTGCAGGCCGTCCCGGCACAGCCGCCGATGTAGGCCGCCCGGGCCCCGGTGATGGCCCCGTCGGTGCCCTGGGCCCGGCGGGAGCCGAATTCCAGCACCGTCCGCCCCTGAGCCGCCCGGACGATGCGGTTGGCCTTGGTGGCGATGAGGCTCTGGTGGTTGATGGCCAGCAGGGTAAAGGTCTCAATGAGCTGGGCCTGGATGGCGGGGGCCCGGACGGTCACCACGGGCTCCTGGGGGAAAATGGGGGTCCCCTCGGGGATGGCCCAGATGTCCCCGGTGAAACGGAAATCCTTCAAATAGGCCAGGAATTCCTCGGAAAACAGATTCCGGTCCCGGAGGTACGCGATGTCCTCCTCGTCAAAATGCAGATCCAGAATA
This sequence comes from uncultured Oscillibacter sp., assembly GCA_910583785.1. GTDB lineage: Bacteria > Bacillota > Clostridia > Oscillospirales > Oscillospiraceae > Oscillibacter. Next base: position 8,008 of record CAJTZK010000019.1, on the reverse strand, counting down.
TACTCAATGAGCTGGTCCAGGCCCGCGCAGATGGCAAAGCCCCCCTTGTCCGGCACGTCCCGGAAGAACACGTCGAAATAGGTCATCCGGTTCTGAAAGCCCGCCTGGAAATAGCCGTTGCCCATGGTCAGCTCGTAGAAGTCACAGAGCATGGTCATGTTCAGCTTTTGTTCGGTGCGCATGGCAGGAGCCCCCTCTTCTGAAGTTGTTCCCTTGATTATAAGCAAAGCGCCGCGGAAATGCAATCTCTTTTTTGGGAAAAATTCACGAAAAACGTGGGGAATATCGGGTATATTTTTGTCAATAGCGGCAGGGCCCGCCCAAAGGCGGGCCCTGCGTTTTTTCAGGATGCTTGGTCGTACTCCAGCTGCCAGAAGCCCTCCGCCCGGTCCGCCCGAAGGTACACAGCCGTTTCCCCCGCAAAGCTGTCGGTGAAGCTCTCACGGACGGTTTCGCCCTCCGCCGTCTCGAAGGAAACCGTATAGGTTAGGCCGTCCTCCTCCGGCAGGGTAAAGGAACAGAGCTGGGTGTCGGAAATGGCCGCCTCCGACGAGAGGGTTTCGCCGCCGTATTCCACGGTGATGTTGGAGATGGCCTCCGGGGCGTAGTTGGTGAGAATCAGGTTGCCCGACTCCTCCCGCCGGGCGCAGGCCGTCAGGAGGAGCAGGAGGCTCAGAGCGCAAACCAGCTTCTTCATCCCTCCGCCTCCCGCAGACGCTCCACAATGGTCCGTTTTGACACGGAGCGGTAGGTCCAAAGGGGCACCAGGGCCCCCAGAGCCAGGAAGATGGGCAGGATCACCAGGATGGGCGTCACGGTGAGCCGGTAGGAGAAGAACCAGAAGACGTCCGACAGGACGGTCCCCATCAGGGGGCCGATGCACACCGTCATCACCAGGGACACCGCCAGGGCCAGGAGCGTGTAATACAAGCCCTCATAGACCAGCATGGTTTTCAGCTGCTTCCCGGTCATGCCGATGGATTGGAGCACCGCCAGCTCCCGCTTCCGGGTGAGGATGCCCGTGAGGACCGCGTTGACGAAGTTCAGCACGCCCACAAGGCCGATGATGAGGCTCAGCGCGCCGCCCATGGTCATGAACATGCTCCGGAAGCCCTCGAACTCGGCGACGTAGGTGGCCCGGCTCTCGTAGTCGTAGAGGGGCTGGACGCTCTCGGTGTACGACCCCAGGAAGGCTTCCATGTCCGCCTCCGCCTCGTCGGTGGTGTTGAAGAGATAGGTCATGACGCTGTCGGTGCCGGTGTCCTGTTTAAACCGCTCCGCCCCCAGGATGAAATCATCGCAGCCCACAACCCGGTAGCGGTAGGAGATGCTGCTGGGAACCTGCACCAGGGCGCAGACGGTGTAGTCGATGTCCTCGTAGACCTTGGCCCGCTCTCCCCAGGGGCGGTTTCCCTCGATGGCGGCGTCCAGGTCCTCAACGATCTCCCCGGTGTCCCGGTAGAAATACTCCATCTCGGTGATATAGCGGACCGTCACGGTGTCCCCCAGCTTGGCCCAATTGCTGCCCCATTGGGTGGCGTTGTAGTCGTCGGACCGGTACACGGCGGCGATGGCCTTTTGGCTGGGGTCCGACAGGGGGGCCAGGTCTCCCTCCAGCACGTCCAGCAGGCTCAGGGGAAAGTCCTCCATGCCGTACATCTGCACGCCGGCCTCCAAAAGCCCGCTGGGCAGCCGGGCCGTTCCCGCGATGATTTCATCCACAAGCTCCGGGGTATTATACGTTCCATAGCCCATCCGAAGCCAATCCTCGGTGACAAACTGCTTTATGGCGGAGACGCCGCCGTAGACCCGTCCGCTCTCCTCCACGCCGCTCCGGGCGCTCACGTCGGAGATGATGCTCTCCGGCACCGCCTGATCGGCGGTGCGGAAGCCGCCGCTGGTCTGAAAGTAGGCCGCGTCCCCCAGGATAAAGTCCACGTCGGCCATATGGGCCAGGTACTTGTTCATGTCGAAGCCGGTGGAGAACGTGTAGGTAATCGTGGCCAGCACCACCGCCAACGTCAGGGAAATGACCGTCACCACGGTTTTCCCCCGGCTCCGGCCCAGGTTGGCCCAGGCCATGCCCGGAAGGGACGCGCCGCTCCGGGCTTTGCGGACCTTCTCCCGCTTCCCCGCCTTTTTCGGCCCGCCGCCCTCGGTGTAGCGCACGGCCTCCACCGGGGAGACCTTCGCCGCCATGCGGCCCGGACGGGCGCAGGAGAGGAACACGGTCAGCAGGGCGAACAGCGCCGCTCCAATGAAAATCAGGGGGTTGAAGGAGACGAAGGCGTTCTTGTAGCTCAGCTGGGTCATGATGACCGGGGTGAGCTTGTTGCCGATGACAAAGCCCAGGAGCAGTCCAATAGGGATGCCGATAAGGCTGAGAAGCAGGGCCTGCTGCCGGACGACGCGTTTGATCTGCTTGCCGGTGGTGCCGATGGTTTTCAGAAGGCCGTAAAACCGGATATCGTTGGTGACGGAAATTTGGAAGACGTTGTAGATAATCAGGTAGCCGGTGAAGATAATCAGCAGCAGCAAAACCACAATGGCGATCAGCGTGGAGATATCAAAGCTGTTGGAAAGCTGGGCCCCGGAGTAGCCCCAGTTGACGCCGATTTTCAAGTAATTCTCCCCCTGGGGGTCGTCGTGCTGATAGCCGTGGTTCTCCAGGATCTGAAGGATGTTCTCCTCGATCTGGAGGTCGCTTTTGAACATCATGTTCAGGTTCCATTCTCCGGTCATGGAGTAGGGGTCCCCGCTGCCCTGGGCACCTAACTCCTCGGCGGCGGAGCGGGGCAGGAGCACATTGCTGGCCACCAGGGCGCTGTCGTACTCCCACCATCCCGAGAGGGTGAAGGTCCGGGTGACCAGCTTCCGGCTGGAGGTGTTTTCGTCAAGGTAGAAGGAAATGGTGAATTTCGCGCCCACCTTCGGCTCCACCCCCAGAAGGGCCAGAACACGGGTGTCCGTGGCGGCCTCGCCGGTGCCCTCCCGGGGGAGGGTCCCTTCGACTGGCTGGCAGAAGTAGTGGGGCGCGGCGGCGGGCTCCAGGTAGGAGACCTCCACATGGGATTTGTTGAAGGGCGGGTCCACGGGCATGCCCACGAACAACCGGGCGAAGTCCCCTTGAATCAGCGGGTCCGTCCGCATTTCCTCCACCTGCTCCCAGGTGAGGCCCTTGATGGTGCCGTGAAAGTCGCCGCCCGCCTGGCGGAAATTCTCCTGCTGGAAGGAATAGTTGATGGAGGAAGCGATGGTAAAGAGGGAGGTGAACAAGATGGTGGTTAGGGCAATGGCCAGGACGGCCACGATGTTGCGGGTCCGGGCGGCCCGCATGGACCGGAAGCCCAGGCGGCGGACGCAGCCCTTGTTGGCGACACGGATCATGGTTACGCCTCCTCCCCGGTGGTCCGGGAGGACCGGATTTTCCCGTCCTCAATGCGGATGATGCGGTCCGCCATTTGGGCGATTTCCTCGTTATGGGTAATCATGACGATGGTCTGGACAAACTTCTGGCTGGTGATTTTCAGCAGGGCCATGACATCCTGGCTGGTCCTGGAGTCCAGGTTGCCGGTGGGCTCGTCGGCCAGGATGATGGCGGGCTTGGCCGCCAGGGCCCGGGCGATGGCCACCCGCTGCTGCTGGCCGCCGGAGAGGTTGTTGGGCAGGTTCCGGAGCTTTTTCTCCAGGCCCAGGGTCTCGATGATCTGGTCCACGTAGGCAGCGTCGGGCTTCTGGCCGTCCAGCTGGATGGGGAGAACGATGTTTTCATAGACGCTGAGGACGGGGACCAGGTTGTAGTTCTGGAAGACGAAGCCGATTTTCCGGCGGCGGAAGATGGTGAGAGCCTCGTCCTTGAGGGAGAAGATGTCTTTCCCGTCCACGCTGACGGAGCCGGAGGTGGGCCGGTCCAGCCCGCCCAGCATATGGAGGAGGGTGGACTTGCCGGAGCCGGAGGTGCCGACCACGGCGGCGAATTCGCCCTTTTCCACCGTCAGGTCCACGCCGTCCAGGGCGCGGACCTCCGTCTCGCCGGAGCCGTAGTGCTTGTGCAGAGCCTTTGTCTCTAAGATTGTCATATTCTGATACCTCCAAGGTAAAGTGTTTTCAAGCCATGGGGCTTTTACTGTAGATACTCTACCATAGGAATCTGTCCAGATTCTTTCTCAAATCTTACAGAGTTGAAAGAAGCTGCTCCCCCGCCCGAAGGGCGAGTACAAGCTCCCTTGCATTTTGCGTACCTTTCCGCTACAATAAACCTGCGGAGATAAAAACACGGCCCGGTCGGTAGTCCGGGCGTACCCCCTCCGGGGAGTACCAGTAACCTGCCTCCTTTGGTTGTCCGTTCTCCGTGAGAGACACGAAAAGGAGGAACCGCGTATGGAAACCGGATACGCAAATTTGACCGTCCGCTTTGAGGACCCCTTCTGGGTCCTGCTCTATGAGCGGGGCGGCGGCGGGGTCTATGAGGCCTGCAAGCTCCCCTTCGGGGCCGAGCCGGGGGACCAGGAGGTCTACGCCTTTTTGCTGGAGAACTGGCGGAGCCTGCGCTTCAGCCCTCCCGTCGCCGCCAGGGACCCCTTCGAGAGGAAGGTCAGCCCCAAGCGCGCCCGCCGGGAGGCCCAAAGGGCCGTCCGCCCCGCGTCTATGGGCACCAAGGCCCAACAGGCCCTGGCCCTTCAGCGTGAGGAGGGCAAAGCCGCTAGGGCCCGCCGCAGCCGGGCGGAACGGGAGGCGGAGGAGGAGCGGAAATTCGCCCTCCGGCAGGAAAAACGGAGGGAGAAGCGGAAGGGACATTAGATTCGGAAGAGATACGCAAGCAGCGCCCCGGAGAGGACCTCCCTCTCCGGGGCGCTGTTCATTGGCTCTGTCCGTGGTTCCGCTCCATAGAGGCGGCGTGCTCCCGCTCCATCACGTCCAGCAGTTCCGGGAAGCCGGAGGGGACCAGAACTGTTTCTTCCGGCGGCAGGTCCTCCGGCGGCGCTTCAAACGGCGAAGCCCCCTGCCCGCCGCAAGCGGCAAGCAGGAGGCACAGCGCCAACGCCAGAACGGGGGTGCCCGTGACGTTCGTCTTCATATTACTTGCTCAGGGCCTCGTCAATGGCCTTGGCGGCGGTCTTGCCCGCGCCCATGGCCAGGATGACCGTGGCCGCGCCGGTCACCGCGTCGCCGCCCGCGTAGACCTTCTCCCGGGAGGTCAGGCCGTCCTCGTTGACCACGATGCCGCCCTTGCGGTTGATTTCCAGGCCCTTGGTGGTGGACTTGATCAGCGGGTTCGGGCTGGTGCCCAGGGACATGATGACGCAGTCCACGTCCAGGTCGAACTCGCTGCCGGGCACCTCGATGGGCCGCCGCCGCCCGGAGGCGTCGGGCTCGCCCAGCTCCATGCGGATGCAGCGGATTTTGTTCACGTCGTCGTTTTCGTCGGCGAAGATTTCCACCGGGTTGCAGAGGGTCTTGAAGATGATGCCCTCTTCCTCGGCGTGCTCCACCTCTTCCTTACGGGCGGGAAGCTCCTCCATGCCACGGCGGTAGACGATGTACACCTCGGCCCCCAGGCGCTTGGCGCAGCGGGCCGCGTCCATGGCAACGTTGCCGCCGCCCACCACGGCCACCTTTTTGGGCCGCTGAATGGGGGTGTCGGAGTCGGGGAGATAGGCCTTCATCAGGTTGATACGAGTCAGGAACTCGTTGGCGGAGTAGACGCCCCGGTAGTTCACGCCGGGGATGTCCATGAACATGGGGAGCCCAGCGCCGGAGCCGATGAACACGGCCTCGAAGCCCTGCTCCTCCATCAGCTCGTCGATGGAGATGGTCCGGCCAATGACGGTATCCGTGGCAATGGTCACGCCCATGGCCTTCAGGCCGTCCACTTCCTTCTGGACGATGGCCTTGGGCAGACGGAACTCGGGGATGCCGTACACCAGCACGCCGCCCGCCAGATGGAGGGCCTCGAACACGGTGACGTCATAGCCCTTCCGGGCCAGGTCGCCCGCGCAGGTCAGGCCCGCGGGGCCGGAGCCGACGACAGCGACACGGTGACCGTTGGAGGCGGGCTTTTCCGGAGCCTCGGTGCAGTGGGCGTTGTGCCAGTCGGCGACAAACCGCTCCAGACGGCCGATGCCCACGGGGTCGCCCTTCTTGCCCCGGACGCAGTACATCTCGCACTGGGTCTCCTGGGGGCACACCCGGCCGCAGACGGCGGGCAGGGCGGAGGTGTTAGAGATGATCTGGTAGGCCGCCTCAAAGTCGCCCTTGGCAACCTCTGCGATGAACTCAGGGATATGTACCATGACGGGGCAGCCCTGCATGCAGGCGCGGTTCTTGCAGTTTAAGCAGCGCTGGGCCTCGTCCAGAGCCTGTTCCTCGGTGTAGCCCAGGGCCACCTCCTGGAAGTTCTTATTCCGGACGTTGGGGTCCTGGGAGGGCATGGGGTTTTTCTGTAAAGACATATTGGCCATGATTATTCGGCCTCCTTCTTAAAGAGGTTGCAGGTCTCCTCGTGCTTGTGCTTCTCGAATTCCATATACATCTGGTTCCGCTTCACGGCCAGGTCCCAGTCCACCTTGTGCCCGTCGAAGTCGGGGCCGTCCACGCAGGCGAACTTCATCTCGCCGCCCACGCTCAGGCGGCAGCCGCCGCACATGCCCGTTCCGTCGATCATGATGGGGCTCATGGAGACGGTGGTGGGGATGCCGTAGGGCTCCGTGGTCTTGGAGACGAACTTCATCATGACCATGGGGCCGATGGCGAAGACCTCGTCGTACTGGTTCCCTTCTTCAATAAGCTCCTTCAAAGCCTCGGTGACCAGGCCCTTGCGGCCATAGCTCCCGTCGTCGGTGCAGACGATGAGCTTGTCGGAGGACTTCTTGAACTCGTCCTCGAGAATCACCAGGTCCTCGGTGCGGAAGCCCACCACGGCGTGGACCTCGGCCCCGTCGTCGTGGAACTTTTTCAGCACGGGATAGGCGATGGCGCAGCCCACGCCGCCGCCGACCACACAGACCTTTTTCTTGCCCTCGGTCTCGGTGGCCTTGCCCAGGGGGCCCACGAAGTCCTGGAGGCAGTCGCCCTCGTTGAGGTGGCTGAGCTTCTCCGTCGTCGCGCCCACGGTTTGGACGATGATGGTGACGGTGCCCTTTTCCGGGTCGTAGGCGTTGATGGTAATGGGGATGCGTTCGCCCTTTTCGTCCACCCGCAGGATGATGAACTGTCCCGGCTGGGCCTTCTTGGCGATCAGCGGGGCCTCAATCTCGTACAGGGTGACGGTGGGGCGCAGAGCCTCTTTTCTGACGATTTTGTACATATGCTTCCTTCTTTCCCGATCCTGTCATGGTCGTGATGTTAGAGCCCGTGTCCTGCCATTGACACATTGTTTTCATTTTAACATAAGGGAAGGAAACCGTCAATTGGTTTCCCTTGGATTTTTGTAAGAACCTGTGTTCATCTGAGAAGGCAAAGCCCCGTCAATGCGCCGGGCTTGCAAACCGCTCAAATCTATGCTATATTATTAAATTTGTGGAAACACTCTCATCATTAAAAACCAGGAGGCTGTGCCATGGCCGCTTTTAAGGACGAAATCGCCCGGAGGCGAACCTTCGCCATCATCTCCCACCCCGACGCGGGCAAAACCACCCTCACGGAAAAGCTCCTCCTCTACGGCGGGGCCATCGCCCAGGCGGGCGAGGTCAAGGGCAAGCGGGCCCGGGCCGCCACCTCCGACTGGATGGAAATTGAGAAGCAAAGAGGCATCTCCGTCACCTCCTCCGTCATGCAGTTCCAGCACGATGGCTACTGCGTCAACATCCTGGACACCCCGGGCCACCAGGACTTCTCCGAGGACACCTACCGCACCCTCATGGCGGCGGACTCCGCCGTCATGGTCATCGACGCCGCCAAGGGCGTGGAGCCCCAGACAAGAAAACTCTTCCGGGTCTGTGCCCTGCGGCACATCCCCATCTTCACCTTTATCAACAAGATGGACCGGGAGAGCCGGGACCCCCTGGAG
>CAJTZK010000018.1 GCA_910583785.1 uncultured Oscillibacter sp. | reverse complement strand
CGTCCGCGCGCTCCGGCAGTCTGGTGAGGAACCGGGCTGGAGCGGCGGCAACCAAGTCTCAGCGCAACAAAAGGCCGGAGGGCGTAAGCCCTTCGGCCGTTTTCTCTCATCATACACCAGGTTAGCGGCAGCGAAAAGAGGAGAAAGTCCATTCGTCAACCACCAAAACCCCCGCCCGCACCACGCCGCGGGCAGAAGACATGCGTACCCGGAGGAAGCACCTCTTGCGCGTCCCCCGTCCTTCGCCCCCCCCCGCAGGGGCGATCCTTCTTTTTCTCGTTTGGACCGTGCACGGCCCGTTTTCTCTTTTTCTTCTGGCAAGAAAAAGAGAAAATGGGGGGTGCAAAGGACCAGCCATCTTCATGGCTGAAATCCCCCCGCCCGAAGGGCGAGCATCACTCCCCCTCCTTGGAGTGAAAATGCCTCCAAACCGCCTCTGCGGCGGGCCTGGGTACCACCGCTGCCAGGGCCTCCACCTCCGCCTCCCGGATGGCCTTGATGGTCCCAAATTTCTTCCTAAGCTCCTCCCGCCGCTTCGGCCCCACGCCGGGGATGCCGTCCAGGGCGGAGCGCAGGGCGCTTTTCCCGTGGCTCTCGTGGTGGTAGGTGATGGCAAAGCGGTGGGTCTCCTCCTGGATCTGCCCGATGAGGGAAAACACCGCCTGGTTTCCCACGATGCCGATCTCCCGGCCCTCCGGGGTCACCAGGGCCCTCGTCCGGTGGCGGTCGTCCTTCACCATGCCGAAAATGGGCGCGTCCACCCCGAATTCCTCCGCCACGCCCAGGGCCGTCTGGGCGTGGGTGACGCCGCCGTCAATCAAAAACACATCCGGCAGGGGCAGAAACTTCTCGTCCCCGTCCGCCGCCCGCTGGAGCCGCCGCCGGAGCACCTCCCGCATGGAGGCGTAGTCGTCGGGCTTTCCCTCCAGGTCCTTAATGCGGAAACGGCGGTAGGCGCTCTTTAAGGGCCTTGTGCCGCTGTAGACCACCATGGAGGCCACGATGTCGCTGCCCCCGGTGTTGGAGATGTCGTAGGACTCCAGCCGTTTCGGCGGAGCCGGAAGGTCCAGCATTTTCGTCAAAAGCTCCAGGGTGTGGGCCACCCGCTCCTCGGCGGTGGTGGCCCGCTCCGCCTCCTCGGCGGCGTTCCGCTGGGCCATGGCCCGGAGTTCCGCCTTCTCCCCCCGCTGGGGGACGTGGACCCAGACCTTGTGCCCCGCCCGCTTCGTCAGGACCTCCGAGAGGTTTTCACAGTAGCCCTCCGTCTCAAAGGGCAGGAGAATCTCGTGGGGCAAAATGGCCCGGGGCAGGTAGTACTGGGCCGTCAGGGCGGAGAGCATCTCCTCCTGCCCCTCCTCCATGGGGGCGGTAAACAGCTCCGTCTCCCGGCCCGCCAGGTTCCCCTCCTCCATGTGGAGCACGGCGTAGCAGCACTTCCCCGCCCCCCGGTACAGGCCCCAGATGTCCGTGTCGGCGCAGAGCCCGGCGATGACCGTCTGCTTTTTCGAGAGGGCGCTGATGGCGTTGATCCGGTCCCGGAGGGCTGCCGCCTGCTCGAACCGCAGGGCCTCCGCCTCCGCCTCCATCTCCCCGGCCATCTCCCGGAGGAGCTCCTTGGCCTTGCCCTCCAGCATCTGGGCCGCCTGGCGGATGCGGCGGTTGTACTCTGCCTCCGTCATCTCCGGGCGGCAGAAGCCGTCGCACCGGCCCATGTGGAAGTTCAGGCAGGGCCGCTCCGCCCCGATGTCCCGGGGAAATTTCCGGCTGCAGGTGGGGAGGCGCAGGGCGGCGCACACGGCGTCCAGGGCCTGCCGGGTCTCGAACCGCCCGCCGAAGGGGCCGAAGTACTTCGCCCCGTCGTTGGCCCACTTGTGGACCATGGTAAACCGGGGATAGGACCCCCGGGAGAGGCGGACGAAGGGATAGCCCTTGTCGTCCTTGAGCAGGATATTATAGCGGGGCATGTGCCGCTTGATGAGGGAGTTCTCCAGCACCAGGGCCTCGAACTCGCTGGAGACGAAGATGGTATCAAAGTGGTCGATCTGGGAGACCATCTGCCGCGTCTTAGCGGTGTGGGAGGCGCTGTCCTGAAAGTACTGGCTGACCCGGTTTTTCAGCCTCTTCGCCTTGCCCACATAGATGACCTTCCCGGTTTTGTCCATCATCAAATAGACCCCCGGCAAAAGCGGCAGGTCATTGGCCTTCTCTTTCAGCTCGTCCTTGGTCATGGTCCGCCTCCTTTTAAAGTGGGATGCGCCCCGGCAGAAGGGCTTGTCATCCTTGTGGGGCCTGGCCCCCTGGCCAGGCCAATCCCCGGGGGCTTCCCCCTCTTCCGGCAGGACACCCCGGCTGCTTGGCCAGGTCCGTTCTCCTTCCAGATCCGGCCCAATAAAAAAAGACCACCCCGCGCTGACGGGCAGCACGGGGAGGGTTCGTTACTCTCCGAAGTTGTCTTTCACCAGGTCCACCAGTGCGGTGACCGCCTCTTTCTCATCGCTGCCGTCCGCGATCAGGGTGATGGGGGTGCCCTTCACGATGCCCAGGGACAGCACGCCTAACAGGCTTTTGGCGTTGACGCGGCGATCCTCCTTCTCAACCCAGATGCCGCTTTTAAACTCGTTGGCCTTCTGGATAAAGAACGTGGCGGGGCGGGCGTGCAAACCAACTTCGTTGTTGACCGTGATTTCCTGCGTATACATGTTGCAGCTCTCCTTTTTGTATCGAATCAAATGGAACTGGATGCCCACGAGTCATTACTTTATCATCATAACCGCTTTTCCGTCTCCCGTCAATGGACAATTGCACAAACATTTCAAGAAATTTTCCTCGGCAGTAAAATTCTTTTTGTTAGTTTACTCCAATTTTGTGGAAACTTATACGTCATTTCGCTGAAATTTCAAGAGTGATCCCCGGAAATCCGGCGGCGCGGCCCGCGGTCCGGCCCGCCGCTTCCTCTTTATATGTATGCCCCAGGGCGGCGCTTCATGACGGCGTCCCGGGGGTTTCCCAAAAAATTCCCGGGTTCCCGGAAGGTTCCGGGGTTTGGCCGGGCCGGGCTGGGGACAATAGGGCTTGGGTATCGTGGACATGGGGCGGCTGGTTCCGTCCCGTGGGCCGTCAAAGCGGCCCAGGGGCCTTGGGCCCGTGGGTTTCTTTGACGGGGAGGCGCCGGGCCCCGCCGCAGGGCGGAGCCCGGCGCCGGAAAGATCGAAGGAGGAGTATCTGATGAAAAATACTCTGATGTTCCTGCTGGCGGCCCTTCTGCTGGCCTTCAGCCTCACCGCCTGCGGCGGGGGCGGCCAGACCACCGGAACGGCGGACACCTATGGCTCCACCGAGGGAAGCCGGACGGACGGCGCCCTCAACGGAAGCGGAGACTACCAGGGGGATTACGACAACGACGGCTATGACGACGGCCGGACGCCGGATGCCCGGGACGCCCTGGACGACGCGGGGCGGTCCGTGCGTAACGCCGTGGACGGCGCGGAAGACGCCATCGACCGGGCGTTTTAACCCTCCGCCGGACCGCCGTGGGCATCCCGGGGCCCCGGCGGCCCGGCTTACATCGGGGCTTCCCTTTTCCGCCTGCCTCCGGTATAATGGAGGCGTATTGTTGGAGAGGAGGCCCGCCCATGCCCCAGGAATTTGCCATGAGAGCCATTGCCCATATCCGCAGCGACTTTGCCGGAAAGTTCGGCGTGCCCCGCCAGAGCGGCCTGGTGGAGGACCTGGAGGCCCTGGTGGTGTTCGAGCCGGAGTTCCGGAATCCCGCCGCCCTCCGGGGGCTGGAGGGCTTTTCCCATATCTGGCTTCTTTGGGTCTTCCACCAGGCGGCCCGGGAAACGTGGTCCCCCACGGTCCGCCCGCCCCGGCTGGGGGGCAACGCCCGCCTGGGGGTTTTCGCCACCCGGTCCCCCTTCCGGCCCAATCCCATCGCCCTGTCCGCCGTGGCCCTGGCGGGCGTGGAGGAAACCAAGGAGCATGGGACCGTCCTCCGGGTCCGGGGGGCGGACCTGGTGGACGGCACGCCGATTCTGGACATCAAGCCCTACCTGCCCTACGCCGACTGCCGCCCCGGGGCCCTGGGGGGCTTTGCCGCCGCCCCCGCCGGGGAGACGCTGGCGGTGGAGTGCCCGCCGGAGCTTTGGGAACGGGTCCCGCCGGGGCGGCGGGAAGCCCTCCGGGCGGTGCTGGCCCTGGACCCCCGGCCCCGGTACCAGGAGGACCCGGAACGGGTCTATGGCTTCGGCTTCGCCGGGCTGGAGGTCCGGTTCTCCGTGGAGGGGGACGTGCTTCGGGTCCGGGAGATTCTGGGGGGGACGGGATCATAAAATCTGCCGGACGCAAAAAGCGGGCCGCCCAGGGGGGCGGTCCGCTTTCCTGCCGGAGCGGGTTCTTCTTTGTGGGGCCCGGTCCCCTGACCGGGCCAATTCCTGGACATGGGGGGCTATCGGGAGACGGGCCGTAGGGGCGGACCTGCGTGTCCGCCCTTCCATCGGAAATGCCAAGGTCCCGGAAGAAGGGCGGACACATAGGTCCGCCCCTACAAGATTGCATCCCCCAAGCAGAATCTTCTTGACTTTGGGATTCCTTTAGTTTATATTTAAGGAGTCCCAAAGTAGGAGGTGGTGATCTTGGGGGGCAAAAAAATGGGCCGCCCTACCGACAATCCAAAGCCCTATCATATGACCGTAAAATACGATGAGGAATGCAAAGAGATTCTGGAACAATATTGCGAACAAGAAAAGGTTCCCCGTATGGAAGCGGCAAGGAGAGGGATCCGGAAGTTAAAGGACGACCTGAAAAAATAACGGGAAGCGGCGTACTCCAACCAAGACCACACCGCTTCCCCCCAGGCCGATATTGCCCAAAGGCAAAACGACGTAAATATTATATCATGCGCCGTCTTTCCTTTCAAGCCACATCGGCCAATGGTTTAAGCCCTGTAGGGGCCGCCGCCCTCGGCGGCCCCTACAAAATAGCAGAATCTTCTTGACTTTGCGGCGTCTATAAGTTATATTATTAGCGACCCCAAAAAGTGAGGTGATGGTGTTGGGGAATAAAAAAATGGGACGTCCCACCGACAATCCGAAGGACATTTCCCTCAAAGTCCGCCTTGATAAAGCAACAGCCGAGAAGCTGGACGAGTGTATCGAAGAACTCAACGTATCAAAAGCGGAAGTCATTCGGCGCGGTGTCCACAAGGTGCATGACGATCTCAAAACGAAATGACGGGAAGCGGCGCTCAGCCCACCACAGACCACACCGCTTCCCCCCAGGCCGATATTGCCCAAAGGCAAAACGACGTAAATATAATACCATACGCCGCCTTTCCTTTCAAGCGGTACCGACCAAAAAAGAAAGGACCGTGCAAAGATGGAAAACATTCTGGAAATGCTCTATAACCTGCTCCTGGGAAATACCTGCGAACAGGACCCGTCCTTTGTCCGGGCAGCGCGCATCCGGTGCGAACAGCTGGAGCGGCTCGCCGCCGCTATGACGGATGAGCAGCAGGAACTGCTGGACGCGTACTTAGACACAAGAAGCAAGGTTGAGGATATGCTGCATTTTGACCGTTTCCGCTTCGCCTTCCATGTTGGGGCGCAGCTGACGGCGGAACTGATAAGAGGCAAGGGGGCCGTGGCGGAGCGGATGAACCGGACAGGAGCATAAATCACGCGCAAAAAGAGGGCCGCCCCAGGGCGGTCCTCTCTTTTAACAGTATTGCCCCGGTCAAACGCCGCGCCCCGGTCACTCCAGCTTCCGCACGAAGTTTCCGAAGACCCGGACCCGCTCCTGGACGGTGACGAAGGCGTGGCCGTCCAGGGCATGGACCGCGTGGAGCAGCTCCTCGATCTCAAACTTGGACAGGCACACCACCAGCACGTGGAGCCCCTTGCCGCTGTAGGCCCCGGTGCCCTCCCAGTAGGTGACGCTGCGGCCCAGCTTCTCGATGATGAAGCGGCCCAGCTCCTTCTCGTCCTCCTTGGTGAAGATCATGGCCTGGACGTTGACGTTCTGCTGGTGCATCCGGTCCAGCACCATGGCGGAGAAGAAGTTGTAGATGACGGAGTAGATGGCCACCTCCGGCACGAAGAGAACCAAGCAGGCGGCGTAGAGGAAGAAGTTCACCGTCAGGGAGAACTTGCCCACGGTGAAACGGCTGCCCCGCTTGCTCAGGCACAGTCCCACAATGTCCAGCCCGCCGCCGCTGCCGCCGCAGGTCAGCACGATGCCGCTGGCCGTGCCCACGATGATGCCCCCCAGCAGGCAGGAGGTGAGGTAGTCCTCCACAATGGGGGCTGAGGGCGAGGGGATGATGCTGTAAAAGAAGGAGAAGGACACCGTGCAGGCGATGGTCTTAAAGGTCATGACCCGGCCCAGGGTCTTCCAGCCCAGGAGCAGGATGGGGATGTTGCAGAGAAAATAGAGGATGCCCGCGATGTCCGCCCCGCCGAAGCGGAGGCCCATGTTCTCCTGGAGCAGGGTGCGGACCAGCTGGCAGAACCCCATGAGGCCGCCGGAGTACAGGCCCAGGGGCACAATAAAGAGGTTCAAAGCCAGGGCCACCACGCCCTCCCCCAGCATGGCGGCCAGCAGCCGCAGCCAGCGGTGGTGCAGGGAATTGTACATCATGTCCTTCATGTCGTTCCTCCTGGTCCGGCGCTCCCGCCGTCCCCGCCCGCGCCCCGGCGCTCCGGAGGGAGGCCGCAGCAGTCCGTTTTTTTGAAATGCTGGCTATGATTATAGACGCTTCCGCCGGAAACCGCAAGGGGAAAAGCGGGGCAGAATGGACGAAAACCCAGGAAAATCCTGGGTTTTCCCGTGGAAAGTTTACAAAGCGTAGCGCAGGCAGCGGTACAGCCGCTCCCGGGCCCGCCGGAGGGTCCGGGAGACGGTGGAGCGGTTCACTCCCAGTTCCCCGGCGATCTGGGGGATGTTCATCCCCTGGTCGTAATAAAGCTCCAGCAGCTGCCGCTGGCGGGGGGTCAGCTCCCGCTCCCGGGCCTGGCGGAGGTTCCGGCGGAGGCGCTCCAGGCGCTCGCTGTTGTCCCCGGCGTTGGCCCGGTTCCAGGCGGCCAGGTCCCCGATCCACTCGCTGGCCCGGGTGTCGAAGGCGCCTTCATAAGGCGAACGTGTTCTCATGGGTCCGGTCCCTCCTGTCGTAGTAGTGGGCGGTCAGGTCCGCCAGTTCCCGGGCCTCCCGCCAGAGGGGGGTCAGCTCGTCGATGCGCCGCCGGAGGCGGAAGGCCGCCTCCGGGTCCGCCTGGGCCCGTTCCTGCCCCCGCAGCTCCACGATGCGCCCGTGGATGGCGGCGGCGCTGCTGCGGTAGCTGGCGGACATTTCCAAAAGGGTCACAGCCGCTCCTCCCTTCCTAGAATTTCCCGGCAGGGGGCCAATTCCCGCCGGGCCAGGTCCGGGAAGCACGCCCCGCAGGAAAGATGGCCGTTGCAGGCCCAGTACTCCTCGCCCCGGAGAATTTCCCGCCCGCAGAGGGTGCAGCGCAGGGCCCGCGTCCCGGGGCGGCGGCTGGTTCTTAACATGTAAATCCTCTCCTTTGAAAAAACCGTGAAAACAGGAAAAATTTTTGTTGACAAATGGGAAACGGTCTGCTAGAATAGGCAATGCTGTTGGAACTGCTGGTGTAGCTCAGTTGGTAGAGCAGCTGATTTGTAATCAGCAGGCCGGGGGTTCGAGTCCGTCCACCAGCTCCACAAGTTCATCATTTTATCTGGGGGAATTCCAGAGCGGTCAAATGGGGCAGACTGTAAATCTGTTGTCACTGACTTCGGTGGTTCGAATCCACCTTCCCCCACCAGCTCAGAAATTCCCGCCACCGTTCCGTTTCCGGCTCCGCCGAAAACTGCACTCTGGTGGGAATTTCTCCGCCTTCAGCCGTGAACCACGTGGTTGGGTTCACGGCTGAGTTCTTTTACGGGGGACGCTGCGGCGCTGCGCTGGCGGCGGGGACCGGGGGTGCTGCCTCCTTTTTTCTGGCGGGCGCTTTGGGGAATGGAGAGCGGGCTGGCCCCCTCCTTCTCCAGGTGCCGGGGCTTTGGGTTTGCCAGGGGGTATGGGATGGGTGGAATTACAAGAAACTTGGCGGTGAATCTAAAATAGCACATATGTTCGATGATGTCAAGAGGGAATTTACAAGAAACTTGTGAAAAAGATTGACAGGGTCTTGGCGGGCTGGTAAGATGGGAAGCGTGAAAGGGGGGACGGGGATGCCGTTCGGTGAGAGGATGCGGGCCCGGCGGGGAGAATTGGACATGACCAGGGTGGAATTGGCGGCGCTGCTGGGGGTGTCCCCGTCCGCCGTGGGAAATTATGAGACCGGGGTCAGCTTTCCCAAGGAGGAGATTATGCTGCGGCTGTTCGACGCCCTGGAGGTGGACCCCAACACCTTGTTCCAGGACAGCTTCCAATACAACAAGCAGGCCCTGGCTTCCGGGGAGCAGAAGCTGCTGGAGGGCTACCGGGGCTTGTCGGCCCTGGGGCGGGAGACGGTGCGGACCATGGTGGAGGCCCTGTGCGCATACCGGGACGAGGCGGAGGCGGGCCCCGGGGCCCCGGAGCCCCGGATGATCCCCCTGTACCGCACCCCCGCCGCCGCAGGGTACGCCTCCCCTGCCTTTGGGGAGGATTTCGACTACATCCCCGTCACGGGGGACGTGCCTCCGGCGGCGGAATTCGCCGTGCGCATCCAGGGGGACTCCATGGCCCCGTATATCGCCGACGGGTCCGTGGCCTACGTGAACCGGGACCCGCTGAAAGCGGGGGACGTGGGCATCTTCTGCGTGGACGGGGACATTCTCTGCAAGCAGTACTACCGGGACCCGGCGGGCATCGTGTACCTGTTCTCCCTGAACCGGGCCCGGGCGGACGCGGACGTGGTGCTGCCCTCCGCCAGCGGGCGCTCCCTGGCCTGTTTTGGCCGGGTGATCCTCCGCTCCTTCCCCCTTCCGGGGCGGTGAGGGCGGCGGAAGGGGGCCTTTTGGGAAATTCCGGGATTTCCGCAAAAAATATCTTTACATCGCGTAACCCTTTTGGTAGACTATACGTTGCGTAATTGAAAACAAACCAAAGGAGCGTCCGAGTATGAGTTCAGAATTTTCCCGCACCCTGTCCCTGCTGCGGCAGGAAAAAGGCGTGAGCCAGCGCCTGGCCGCCGGGGAACTGGGCATTTCCCAGGCCCTGCTTTCCCACTATGAGAACGGCATCCGGGAACCGGGGCTCCGCTTCGTGGTCCGGGCCTGCGATTACTATGGCGTCTCGGCGGACTTCATCCTGGGGCGCACCCTCTCCCGGGAGGGGAACATGCTGACGGAGCAGGATATTCTGGACGCCGCCGAGCCCAGGAGCAGCCTCCGGGGCAGCGTCCTGGCCACCCTCCAGAGCAAGCTGCTCTCCGGCGCGGTGGGGGTCCTCTTCGAGCTTTTGGGCAAGCTGGGGGACAAGGCCGTCATCAACGCCGCCGCCGCCTACCTGGGCAGCGCCGTCTATCACCTCTACCGGCACCTCTACCGGGCCTCCGGGGCCAACGAGGGGTACTTCGCCCTGGACTCCGCCACCTGTGTCCTGGGCCTGGCCGACGCGGACCGGAAGCTGTCCGAAGCCCGGTACGCCGCCGCCCTCCGGGACCTCAGGACGCAGAAGGCGGAGTTCCCGGACCTCTCTTCCCCGGCCATCAACGCCGCCTACCCGGGGCGCTGCCAGAGCCTGACCCAGGTCCTCAGCACCGCCGACGCCCGCCTCGCCGCCCTGTCCAAGCAGCCGGAAAAATGAATGTTCAATCCTTTGGCTTCCTGGCCTTCCTCGCCGCCGCCGCCGCCGTCTGCCTGGGAATGGCCCGGTGGGACCGGCATGCCGCCGCGGAGTGCCTGGCCCTGGCCTGCCTGGTTTTCTACATCCTCGGGGGCGGCTGGGCCGCCCTGCTGGTGCTGGTCCTGGGGATGGCGGTATCCGCCGCCGCCCTCCGGTATCTCGCCACGCCGGACGTCTGCATCCAGCCGGGAGGGGATGGCCCCGCCGCCCACGCCTATCCCCGGACCGCCGCCCGGCGCCGCCGCTGCCTCTATTTGGCGGCGGCTTGGCACCTGGGCGTACTGGCGGTGTTCAAGTACACGGGCTTTGTTACCGGGGGCCGCCTGTCCGTCGGCTGGGTTCCCCTGGGCCTCAGCTTTTTCACCTTCCAGCAGCTCTGGCTCTTGAAGGAAGCCTATACCGGTGGCTTCCGCCCGGAGCGGAAGGACCTGCCCCTTTACGCTTTCTTCTTCCCCACGGTGGTCTCCGGGCCCATCTTGAAGCCCCAGGCCTTCTTCCCCCAGCTTCACGGGGAGAAGTTCCTCCGCCCGGACGGGCGGGACTTCGCCGCCGCCGGGTATGCCATCGCCTCGGGCATGGCGAAGAAGGTGCTGCTGGCGGACAACCTGGGAGCCGTGGTGAACAGCGGCTGGTCCCACCTGGACCAGCTGTCCGCCCCTGCCGCCTGGATGGTGATTCTGGGCTATACCCTGCAATTGTACTTTGACTTCTCCGGCTACTGCGACATCGCCTCTGGGTGCGCCCGGCTCTTCGGGCTCCGCCTCCCGGTGAACTTCGACTCCCCTTACCGGAGCTTGTCCGTGGGGGAATTCTGGAAGCGGTGGCACATCACCCTGACGTCCTTCCTCCGGGAATGCCTGTACTTCCCCCTGGGGGGGAGCAAACGGGGAACCGGGCGGGCCTATCTCAATATTCTGATTGTCTTTCTCGCCAGCGGCCTCTGGCACGGGGCGGGGTGGACCTTCCTCATCTGGGGCGGGCTCCACGGCCTGGGCCAGATCGTGGAGCGGGCCTGGGGGAAGGGCCGGGAGAGGCTTCCAAGGCTCCTGCGCTGGGCCGTGACCTTCGCCTTTGTCAACGCCGCCTGGGTCTTCTTCCGTGCCCCAGGCGTTCCCCAGGCGCTGGCGCTTTTGAAAACCGCCGTCACCGCCGACTTCCGCCCCCCGGCGGAGTGGCTGATGGCGGACGTGTTCGCCAAGGAGGCCAAGGCCTTCGGCATGGTGTTTCCCGCCCTCCGGGGCTGGACGGCCCCGGCCCTGGCCTATGGGCTCTTTGCCGCCGCCCTGACGGCGGCGCTGTGGCCCCGGAACGCCGTGGGGCAGATGGACCATTTTAAGCCCGCCTTCTGGCGGGCGGCGGTCCTGGCTTTGCTTGCGGCCTGGTCCGTGCTGTCCTTCACCGGGGTGGCCACCTTCATCTATTCCAATTTCTGAGGCTGAGCCATGAATAAGACTTATGAGCGCTGGGCCCGCCGCTTCCTGGCGGTCCTGCTGGCGGCCCTGGCCCTGTGCGGCGGGATTGTGTACGCCGTGGACCCCTGCCTCTATTACCGGATGCCGGAGGACCGCCTCCCCGCCTTTTTCAACGAGCGGTATCAGGCGGCGGGCATGGCCCGGAATGTCCCGGCGGACACCGTCCTCCTGGGTACCTCCATGGCGGCCAATTACCGCGCCAGCTGGATTGAGGAGTTCTACCACGGCCCCGGCCTGCGGATTACAATTCCCGACGGGTACTTCTCCGAGTTCAGCCAGGTGGTGGACCTGCTCTTCCGGGAGCACCCGCCGGAGCGCATCCTGTTCGCCCTGGATTTGAACACCCTTATCCGGGACGACGGCGGCGTGACGGACGCCATGCCGGACTATTTCTACAACCGGAATCCCCTGGATGACGTGAAGTACCTTTTGAACAAGGACTCCCTCTACTACAGCCTCTACGCACTCATGACGGCCCGCCAGGGCGGCGGGCAGACCCTGGACGAGGGCTTCACCTGGGACAAAACCTCCCTCTGGGGGAAGTACGAGGCCCTGCGGACCTATGACCGCCCCCCGGTTTCGGAGGAGCGGACGCCGGAAAACGCCTACCTGGCCTTCGCCCAGAGGAACCTGATGGTGATGGAGGACTGGTTCCAGGACCACCCGGAGACGAAGTTCGAGATTTTCCTCTCCCCCTACAGCATCCTCTCCTGGGACCGGGCTCTCCGCCGGGGGGACCTGGACGCCCGGCTTACGGCCCTGCGGGAGGCGTGCCACACCCTGAACCGCTGGCCCAACGTCCGCCTCCACGCGCCGCTTTTTGCCAAGGACATGGTGACGGAGCTGAACAACTACTGCGACTACATCCACCACTCCGGCGAGGCCGGGAAGTGGGTGCTGGGGAACGTGTGCGCTGAGAAGTTCCTCCTCCGGGAGGAGGACGTGGAGAAGACCCTGGCGGACTGGCGGGAGTTTGTGCTGCACTATGACTACGACGCGCTGTGGGACCAGGACTTCTGGGACCAGTGGTACGAAACCCATGACGCGCCGCCGGAGTGGTGCAAGAGCTGAAAAAGGAGGGCCCCATGAAAAAAATCCTGCCCATTGTCCTGGCTTTCCTCATCGGCGCGGCCGCCGGGATACTGTTCGTGCTGCCGGGCTTTCATAAGAGAACGGACATCGATCTGCAAAAGTTTTCCGTCTCTGACGACGGGTCCATCGTCACGGTACAGACGTTTCCCGAGGGTTCCATGGGCTTCATCCGGGCCATGGAGGCCAAGCAGTTCGGCGATGAGATCCACTGCTCCTTTTACAGCTGCTTCGGCGGGCTGAACAGCGGCATTGGGTCAGAATACAGGTTTGACATTCAACCGGATGATTCCGCCGAACGGATATACTTCGACCGGGGGACAAGTCCCGACGTTCTAGTCCTGGAGCGGGACCCGGACACCGGCGTGTGGGCGGCGGTGTACCCCCATCTTCCGCAAGTATGACACCATCAAGACTTCCCCAAGGAGGCTTTTCTATATGATTCACCAAGACCATATCCGAAACTTTTCCATTATCGCACATATCGATCACGGCAAGTCCACCCTGGCGGACCGCCTTCTGGAGAAGTGCAACGCCGTCAGCCAGCGGGAGATGGAGAGCCAGCTCCTGGACAACATGGACCTGGAGCGGGAGCGGGGTATCACCATCAAGGCCCGGGCCGTGCGCCTGAACTACACCGCCGCCGACGGGGAGGAGTACGCCCTGAACCTCATCGACACCCCGGGCCACGTGGACTTCAACTACGAGGTGTCCCGCTCCCTGGCCGCCTGCGAGGGGGCGGTGCTGGTGGTGGACTCCACCCAGGGCGTGGAGGCCCAGACCCTGGCCAACACCTACCTCGCCATGGAGCACGACTTGGAGATTCTCCCGGTCTTCAACAAGATCGACCTCCCCGCCGCCAACCCCGCCCAGGCCAAGCAGGAGGTGGAGGACATCATCGGCCTCCCCGCCCTGGACGCACCGGAGATTTCCGCCAAGCAGGGGGTCAACATCGACGCGGTGCTGGAGGACATTGTGAAAAACGTGCCCCCCCCATCCGGGGACGAGAGCGCCCCCCTCAAGGCCCTGATTTTCGACAGCCAGTACGACAGCTACCGGGGTGTCATCGTCTACATGCGCCTGATGGAAGGCACCCTCCGCACCGGGCAGACGGTAAAAATGATGGCCTCCGGCGCCAGCTACCAGGTGGTGGAGTGCGGGCATCTGCTGCCTCTGGGCATGGAGCCCTGCGGGTGCCTCCGGGCGGGAGAGGTGGGCTATTTCACCGCCTCCATCAAAAACGTCCAGGACACCCGTGTGGGCGACACGGTGACGGACGGGGCAAACCCGGCGGCGGAGGCCCTCCCGGGCTACCGCCCCGTGCAGCCCATGGTCTACTGCGGCATCTACACCGAGGACGGGTCCAAGTACCCGGACCTGCGGGACGCCCTGGAGAAGCTCCGGCTCAACGACGCGTCGCTGAGCTTTGAGCCCGAGTCCTCCGTGGCCCTGGGCTTCGGCTTCCGCTGCGGCTTTTTGGGCATGCTCCACATGGAGGTCATCCAGGAGCGGCTGGAGCGGGAGTTTGACCTGGACCTGGTAACCACATTACCCTCCGTAATCTATGATGTTTATAAAACGGATGGTAGTCTGGTCCGGGTGGACAATCCCCACAATTACCCGGACCCGGCCTCCATCGAGCGGGCGGAGGAGCCCTATGTGAAGGTTTCCATCATCTCCCCCAACGACTACGTGGGCAACATCATGCCCATGTGCCAGGAGCGCCGGGGGGAGTTCAAGGACATGCAGTACCTGGACACCCACCTGGTGGAGCTCCACTACCAGATGCCGCTGAATGAGATCATCTATGATTTCTTCGACACGCTGAAGGCCAACACCAAGGGCTACGCCTCCCTGGACTACGAGCTCTCCGGCTACCGCCCCAGCGAGCTGGTGAAGGTGGACCTCCTGCTGAACGGGGACCAGGTGGACGCGCTGAGCTTCATTGCCCACAAGGATAAAGCCTATCCCCGGGCCCGGAAGCTCTGCGAGAAGCTGAAGGAGAACATTCCCCGCCAGCTCTTCGAGGTTCCGGTCCAGGCGGCCATCGGCGGCCGGGTCATCGCCAGGGAGACGGTCAAGGCCATGCGGAAGGACGTGCTGGCCAAGTGCTACGGCGGCGACATCACCCGGAAGAAGAAGCTGCTGGAAAAGCAGAAAGAGGGCAAAAAGAAAATGCGGAGCCTGGGCTCCGTCCAGATTCCCACGGAAGCGTTCCTGGCGGTGCTGAAGCTGGACGAGTAACCCCGGGGGCAGCATGTACCCGCCCTAACGGGCGGGCGCGGGCTGGGCGCTCACGAAATCATCTCGCTGCCTATGTGGTAGCCCGTCCAGGGCCCGGACTCCGGCCACGTGGCGGAGCAGCCGTAAAAGGTATACGCCCCCAGGGAGGACCGCCACTTCTCCGCGTTGAAGAACAGCGTGGGCAGGGACCCGGCCTCTCCCCCGTGGTCCTCGTTGGGCGTGATGGAGAACAGGCACCCGTCCTCCCACTGATACCAGAGGCGGCTGTAGTCCTCCCCTTCCTCCGGGGCGGGGGTGCTGATGGCGGAGGCGGTGAAATAGCCCTGCTCCTTCAGCTCGTCAAAGGTCCCCGTCACCACCTCCACGCCGTGGAGCTCCCCGAAGCGCCAGGCCAGGGCGGCTTTCTCGCTCTCCGTCAAATCTCCGGGGGCCTGGGACAGGTCCAGCCCTGCCAGGGTAATGCCGTCGTTCAGCCCAGGGTCCTTCTGCCAGAGGTCGTCCAGCACCTGGAGGTACAGCCCGCAGAGATCAAACATAGTCCCGCCGCCGTTCCGCCCCCGGCCACGGGACCAGGCGGAGACGGAATACACCTCCCCCAATTGGGCCGGGAAGCTCTCCAGCACATGGCCGTTGAAGGCCACGTCCACCGCCATGCCGTCCTCCAGGACCGACGGCTCCGCCGCCTCGCCGTCCAGGGTCACGGGCACGTCCTTTACGTTCAGCCGGTAAACCCCGGTCCCGCCGTAGAGCCCTTCGTCCAGCTCCGCCAAAAGCAGATTTCCGTCCTCCGCCCCGTCCACAACGCGGCAGGTGAGGACCGTGGGCTCTTCGTCCTCCGCCAGAGAGGGCGGGACGCCCGCGGGGTCCGCCGGGGCCGCAGGGCCCTCCGTCCGGGCCGGGGACTCCGGCGTTTCCGCCGCCGGGGCGCAGGCCGTCAGCAATAGGCAGAGGGCCAGAATAAATACGCGTTTCCAGAGCTTCATAAAACCGCCTCCTTTTCCCGTTTAGACGGAAAGGGAGGCGGTTTGGTTCCAGGGTTATTCCCTTTTTTTCAGCCGCCGCAAAACCACGCCCAGCAGCCCCCCCGCCAGGGCGGCGGCTCCCGCCGCCCACGCCTGAAACAGGGCCGTGTAGTTGTACAGCCAAAACACGCAGGGCAGGGTCAGCGCCGCGCACGCCGCCGGGTAGAGAAGCCACCAGCGGCGGAGCCGGGTTCCCAGAGGACAGGCGCTGAAAAAGCAGAACAGCGGCAGGACCAGGAAGGGGTAAAAAATTCCCGTCAGCACCGGGAAATCCCGGGCGTCCGCCAGCCGCAGGCCCGGGGGCAGCAGCAGCTCCACCGCCGCCGCCAGAAGAAGGTACGGGGCCAGGGTTTTCCAGGGCGGGTCCGCCCCCTCCAGGCCGGAGGATTTCCGGATGGCCCACACGTCGGACTGCCACTCCAGAAACCGGACGGACCATTTCAGCACGTACAGCAAAAGCAGCAGGCCCAGAAGGCACAGCCAGCTCTCCCGGATGGGGAACCACCGGCACCGCCACCCCGCCAGGGAGAACACCGCCGCCGTCCCCAGAAAATGGGCCCCGGACCAGAGGAGGGTCCGCCGCTCCAGAAGGAAGGGAACCTCCATGGTGTTCAGCGCCGCCCCCAGGAGGCCGGACCAGAAAAACTGGGCCAGGGCCGCCGCCACCGGGCTTCCATAGGCCTCCGCCATGGCCCCGGGCACCACCAGCAGATTTCCGCCCTCCGGCCTGGGGATGGTGAAGGCGTTTCCCAGCACAAACACCAGATAGACCAGGGCGATTCCCCAGGGGAAGCCCGCCTTGGTCCGCCGGAGAAATTCCCGCCGGACTTCGGATTTGCTCATATCCCCAGCACCTCCTTAATTTTCTTCACGTACCGCCGGGAGACGTAGGTGGCCACGCCCCCCTCCAGGGTTACCCGGATGGTGCCGGACAGGCTCAGGTCCAGGGCCGTCACCCGCTTCCAGTTGACGATTTCCGAGTGGGACACCCGGACAAAGGCCTTCCGGTCCAGCCGCTCCTCCAATTCATACAGCCGGAGGCGGACGGTGTAGACCTCCCCGTCCAGGGCCTGGGCCCGGACCTCCTTGTCCTCGCCATAAAAGCGCAGGACCTCCGCCGCCTCCAGGGGCACGGCAGAGCCCTCCCGGAAGCCCGTCAGCCGCCGGGGCTCCTCCAGCCGCCGCAGGAGGGCCCGGAGTTCCTCCGTCTCCCCTGGGGAGAGCACCTTTACCAGCAGCTCCTCCAGGGCCGGGTCCAGGGTCACGTCAATTTTCAAAGCGCCCGCCTCCTCTCTGCCCTCAGTATACCCAAAGAGCGCCCCGCCGTCCAGGGGGGACGGATGATTGGTCCCTTTGGAGGGACAGGTGGAGCGCCCCTTGCCGGGACGGGGGGGTTACTTGCCCTGGCGGCCGATGTAAGGACTGTCCGGTCCTCCTCGCTGCCGCTAACCTGATGTGGACTGTGGGGCCTGCCCCCTTGGCCAGGCCATTCCCTCCGGGCCCACCCTCCTATCGGCGGGACTTCCACAATTAAAACGCCTCCCCCGCGTTTGGCGGGGGAGGCGCGTTTTCAGGCCGGAGGCCGCAGCCAGTCCGGGTATTCGCCGGGGATGCCAAAGAGCATATAGGCGCCGCCGAATTCCTTCAGCTTCGGGAAAAAGGAGACGTCCTGTTCCTCACCGTCAAAGAGGTACACGCCGTCCCGGTTCTGCACGGCCCCGAACCCCCGGCCCTCTTCGGAGCGGAGGGTGTACCGCCCCTCGCCCAGGTCCTGGCAGGTCCCGTCGTCCAGGACGCCCTCCGTCTGGGTATAGCGGCAGAAGCGGCCCTGGCCGTCAAAAATCAGATACACCCCTCCCGGAAGCGAGGCGTTGGTACAGTAGGTGCCCCGCAGATGGGGCAGGGGGGCGTTTCTCTGCTGAAAGAGATAGAGGTTGGTGATCAGGGAAATCATCAGCCCGGCGCCCAGGACCAGGATGGCCCATTGGGAGGCGGTCAGCTTCTGGCGCATAGGACTCCCTCCTTTTTATTTGATGGCTCTATGTTACCACGTTTTCCGCCCCGCCGCAAGAGGGGTGTGCCGCATGCCAGGAGGAGCGGTCTTTACAAGGCGTTCCCCCAAAAATTTCCTGCGCTTTTGAAAAATTCCCCTTGACAAATGGGAAATATCCGCTATAATAAACATTAGATTAATAAACTAAATGATTGCTTATACGGAGGTGGACCATGACCAAGCGGGAACGGCAGCTGCTCAACTGGATCGAGGAAAACCCCCTCATCTCCCAAAAGGAGCTGGCGGACAAGGCGGGGATTACCCGCTCCTCCGTCGCCGTGCATATCTCCAACCTGATGAAAAAGGGCTATATCACCGGAAAGGGCTACATTGTCCAGACCGCGCCCTATGTCACCGTCGTCGGGGGCGTCAACGTGGACATCGGGGGCCGCCCGGAGGCGGCGCTGGTCTCCCGGGATTCCAACCCCGGGACCGTAAACTCCTCCCTGGGGGGCGTGGGGCGGAACATCGCCCACAACATGGCCCTGCTGGGCCTGGACGTGCGGCTGCTGACCGCCTTCGGGGACGACCTGAACGCCCAGAAGCTGGCCGCCAGCTGCGGGGAGCTGGGCATCGACATCTCCCAGTCCCCCGTCATTCCCGGCGGGCGGACCTCCACCTATCTCTTCATCAACGACGAGCGGGGGGACATGGCCCTGGCCGTCAGCGACATGGAGATTTACCAGCACCTGACGCCCCAGGCCCTGGCCCAGCGGCACAAGCTGCTGGACGCCAGCCAGGTGGTGGTCCTCGACACCAACATCCCGGAGGAGAGCATCGCCTGGCTGGCGGAGAACTGCGCCGCCCCCCTCTTCGCCGACCCGGTGTCCACGGCCAAGGCCGTGAAATTAAAGCCTGTCCTGGGGAAGCTCCACACCCTGAAGCCCAACCGCCTGGAGGCGGAGCTCCTCTCCGGGGTGCCCATTACGGACGAGGCCAGCTTGAACCGGGCCGCCGGCGCGTTGCTGGAAACCGGCCTGCGCCGGGTGTTCATCTCCCTGGGAGCGGACGGGGTCTTCGCCGCGGACCACAGCGGCCGGGTGCGGCTGCCCTGCCTCCCGGCGGAGCTGGTGAACGCCACTGGCTGCGGGGACGCGTTCATGGCCGCCATCACCTGGGCCTATCTCCAGGGCACGGACCTGGCGGACGCCGCCCGGGCGGGCCTGGCCGCCTCCTCCATCGCCATGGAGAGCAGGGAGACTATCAACCCCGGCCTGGGCGAGGAGGCCCTGCGGACCCGCTTGGAAGCCGCCCTTTAACCCGTTGATCCATTCAGACATTTATCATATTTGGAGGTCATCATTATGAACATGAACAAGTATCTGGACGTCGCCCCCGAGGTCAAGGAGGCCCTGGCCGCCGGAAAGCCCGTGGTGGCCCTGGAGTCCACCATCATCTCCCACGGCATGCCCTATCCCCAGAATGTGGAGACCGCCCTGAAGGTGGAGGCCATCATCCGGGAGAACGGAGCCGTCCCCGCCACCATCGCCGTCCTGGGCGGCCGCCTGAAGGCGGGCCTCTCCCACGAGGAGATTGATTACCTGGGCAAGACGGGCGCGGGCGTGGCCAAGGCCAGCCGCCGGGACCTCCCCATCCTGGTGGCCCAGGGGAAGGACGGAGCCACCACCGTTACCACCACCATGATCATCGCCCACATGGCGGGCATCCAGGTCTTCGCCACGGGCGGCATCGGCGGCGTCCACCGGGGCGCCGAGACTACCATGGACATCTCCGCCGACCTGGAGGAGCTGGCCCGGACGCCCGTCATGGTGGTCTGCGCCGGGGCCAAGTCCATCCTGGACCTGGGGCTGACCCTGGAGTACCTGGAGACCCACGGCGTGCCCGTCATCGGCTACGGCACCGGGGAGCTCCCCGCCTTCTACACCCGGAAGTCCGGCTTCGCCGTGGACTACCGCATCGACACCCCGGCGGACCTGGCCAAGACCTTCTATGTCAAGCAGGACATGGGCCTGGGCGGCGGCATGCTGGTGACGAACCCCATTCCGGAGGAGTACTCCATGGACGCGGACGTCATCGGAAAAGCCATCTCCGACGCGGTGGACGAGGCCAAGGTAAAGGGCATCCACGGAAAGGAAACCACCCCCTTCCTGCTGGCGAAGATCAAGGAGCTCACCGGGGGCAGCTCCCTGGACAGCAACATCCAGCTGGTGTTCAATAATGCCCGCCTCGCCGCCAAGACGGCGGCGGAGCTGGCGGCCCTTGCCAAGAACTGAAACCTGTGTTAAAATGGACCGGCTGGAAACCCAGCCGGTCCATTTTCCCTCGGGCGGCTCCAAAATCGGCGGGCGGCTGATAGCCGCCCCTACGCAGGCGGACCCACCGACCGTAGGGGCGATTATCAATCGCCCGTTTCTCCTTTCGGCGCCCAGCTCCTATCTCCATATTTGAAACGAGGTGTACATCATGAACATCGCCCTTCTCTCCGCCGGGTACCGCGAAAAGGCTCTGTTTTTGCCGGAGGTCCGCAACGACTTTATTTGGGCCGTCGTCGGCTCCCCCTGGGGCCTGCTGGCCATCTGGCTGGTGTTCATCAACGTCATCACCTTCTTCGTCTTCGGCGCGGACAAGCTCCAGGCCAAGCGGAAGGAGAAGAAGGACACCGTCCGCCGGGTGCCGGAGAAGAACCTGCTCCTGCTGGCGGCGGCGGGGGGCAGCATCGGGGCCCTGCTTGGCATGAAGGCCTTCCACCACAAGACCCTCCACAAGGCGTTCAAGATCGGCGTGCCCGTGATTCTGGCCCTTCAGATCATCATCCCCTTCGGCCTGTGGCTGTACTTCGCCGTCATCCGCTGAAAAGCAGGGACAACGTTTGCGTACAGTCGGCTGGAATGCCCGCCTTTTCTATCTGGCAAAACGCCTAAAACCCCGGTTTCTATTTGTCAAACCCGCCGAAAAGCCGCTCTTTGAGGCAGAAAACGTTGACAATGCTTCCCGGGCTGTCTATAATAATTAACAACTCAGCGGCCGGGGTGGCTGGCGCATCGCAAACGTTTCCGGCCTTTTTGAACAGGTGATGGAAGAAGCGGTTTCCGCCGCTCCTTCCCTTTTCTTTACGCCCGGAGGGGCACTTATTTGGAGAGGAGCGAGTCCAGTGCTACACCAATTGGATTACCTGCGGGAGGTCAACACGGTCTCCGTGCTGCTGCGGCTGACCCTGGCCATGTTCTGCGGCGGCATGATCGGCCTGGAGCGGGCCCGGAAGCACCGCCCGGCGGGCTTCCGGACCTACATGCTGGTGTGCATGGCGGCGGCGCTGACCATGCTGCTGAGCCAGTATGAGTCCTATATGCTCCACCACGTCTGGGCGGAGCGGGCGGCGGAGATCGGCATCCGTACCGACGTCAGCCGTTTTGGCGCCCAGGTCATCAACGGCATCGGCTTTTTGGGCGCGGGCACCATTTTGGTGACGGGCCAGCAGAAGGTGAAGGGCCTGACCACGGCGGCGGGCCTCTGGGCCTCGGCCTGCATGGGCCTGGCCGTTGGGGCGGGGTTCTATGAGTGCGTGGGCCTGGCGTTCCTGCTGATCTTCCTGGTGGTCCACCTGCTTCCGGCGGTGGAGCTGTACATTGTGGAGAATGCGAAAAACATGAATATCTACGTGGAGTTCCAGTCCCTGGATAACGTGGCGGAAATCATCAACCGCATCAAGGCCAAGGACGTGACCATCTACGAGGTGGAAGTGGACCACGGAAAGCAGACGCCCTCCCAGCACCCCAACGCCATCTTCTCCCTGCGGATGAACCGGCCGGGCACCCACGCCAAAATTCTGGCCGCCATCTCGGAGCTGGAGGACGTGTATGTTGTCCATGACATCTAAGCGGATAGGAGGAGAGACGGGATGTTGACGTTATTTGACGGCCTGCGGGACGTGACCATCTGGTCCGTGGCCCTGCGGATGACCCTGGCGGTTGTCTGCGGCGGCGTCATCGGCATCGAGCGGGAGTACAAGCGCCGCCCGGCGGGCTTCCGCACCCATATTCTGATCTGCCTGGGCGCGGCCATGACCACGCTGACCAGCCAGTACCTTTACCTGGTCCTGGGCCAGTACACCGACATGGCCCGCCTGGGGGCCCAGGTGGTGGCGGGCATCGGCTTCATCGGCGCGGGTACCATCATCGTCACCCGCCGCCAGCGGGTAAAGGGCCTGACCACGGCGGCGGGCCTCTGGGCGGCGGCCATCATCGGCCTGGCCCTGGGGGGCGGCTTCTACGAGGGGGGCCTCTTCGCCACCTTCCTGATTCTGATTGCGGAGCTCTTCTTCTCCCGGGTGGAGTACCGGATGCTGCAAAACGCCCCGGAGGTCAATCTCTACGTGGAATACAGCGACAACAAGACCATGGATGTGCTGCTCCAGGAGTTCCGGGAGCACGGGCTGAAAATCCTCAACATGGGCATCATCCACTCCAAGTCCAACGAGGAGCACAACGCCTGCGCCATTTTCACCCTGCGGCTCCACAAGGGGCTGGACGTGGAGCACCTGAAGCAGGAGATTCTGGCCACCGCCGGGGTGGTCTCCGTGCGGGAGCTCTGATACGTCCCTGGAAGCGGCTTTCCGCCTGGGGCGGACGGGCCGGGTTCGCAGGAATTTTGCCAGGGGGCGCGCTGCGCCCCCTTAACGTTTTGTCCGCTGCTGAAAAATATAAGTCCCCCAATTGCGGACATTTTGTGAAAATGCACGATTGACAACCGAGGCCCGGCGTGTTAAGGTAATACCAAACTGGATAACGGCAAAGGAAATCCCCGGGAAAAGGCATCGGCCTGCCGAAGGCGCCACACGCTCAGGCAAAGGGACCGGGGACGGATGCGGCTCTGGAGAACCCCGGCAACGGGTACCGAAGGTGCAAGGCGGCGCGTGGGAGCGCCCGCCGAATCTCTCAGGTAAAAGGACGGAGTGGACGGGCGCGGGAGGATACCCGCAGGTGTTTCCGTCTATGGGTTCGGAGCGGCGTTCAGCCGTTCCTTTTTACGTTTAGGAGGGAAACAATCGTATGTTACAGCAAGTGCAAGCCACGCTTCTGCCCATTGTGCAGACCATCAACGCCTACCTCTCGGACTACATTCTGGTGGGCCTTCTCATCGCGGTGGGCCTCTGGTTCTCCATCAAGACCCGCTTTGTCCAGATCCGCTGCTTTGGCGAGGGCATGGGGAAGGTGTTCGGAAACCTCTCCCTGGCCGGGGGGCGGCATGAGGGGGGCATGAGCTCCTTCCAGGCCCTGGCCACCGCCATCGCCGCCCAGGTGGGCACCGGGAACATCGTGGGCGCCTCCGGCGCGATTCTCACAGGCGGGCCCGGGGCCATCTTCTGGATGTGGATCATCGCCTTCTTCGGCATGGCCACCATCTACTCCGAGGCCGTGCTGGCCCAGGAGACCCGGGTGAAGGACCGGGACGGCAATATCCAGGGCGGCCCTGTGTACTACATCACCACGGCCTTCCAGGGGGCCTTTGGCAAGTTCCTGGCGGGCTTCTTCTCCGTGGCCATTATCCTGGCCCTGGGCTTCTTTGGCTGCATGGTCCAGTCCAACTCCATCGGCTCCACCTTCCAGACGGCCTTCGGCGTGCCCTCCTGGGTTGTGGGCGTGGTCCTGGTGGCCATCTGCGGCGTCATCTTCCTGGGCGGCGTGCAGCGGCTGGCCTCCGTCACGGAGAAGGTCGTCCCCATCATGGCGGCCCTCTTTGTCCTGGGCGGCCTGGTGGTGCTGGTGGTCCGGGCCAAGTACCTCCCCGCCACCGTGGGCATGATCTTCCAGTATGCCTTCCAGCCCCAGGCCATCCTGGGCGGCGGCTTCGGCGCGGCGCTGAAGATCGCCCTGAGCCAGGGCGCCAAGCGGGGCCTGTTCTCCAACGAGGCGGGCATGGGCTCCACGCCCCACGCCCACGCCCTGGCCAATGTGGCCTGCCCCCACGACCAGGGGGTGGTGGCCATGATCGGCGTGTTCATCGACACCTTTGTGGTGCTGACCCTCAACGCCCTGGTGATCATCTCCACCCTCTACACCGAGGGGGGCCCCCTGGCCGGGGGCTACACGGGTTCGGTCACGGAGGCCATCGGCAAGGCCAACCTGGCGCAGACGGCCTTCGGCGTGGTATTCGGGGAGAACCTGGGGGCCATGTTTGTGGCGGTGTGCCTGTTCTTCTTCGCCTTCTCTACCATCCTGGGGTGGAACCTCTTTGGCAAGATCAACATGACCTACCTCTTCGGGCGGAAGTCCATCGTGGCCTATACGCTGATTGCCCTGGTATTCATCTTCCTGGGGACCCTGGCCTCCAACGACCTGGTGTGGGAGCTGTCGGATATGTTTAATAACCTGATGGTGATTCCCAACGCCATTGGCCTCTTTGCCCTGACCCGGCTGGTGGTCAAGGCGGTGAAGTGAAGCGGGCGTGTCCGCTGGCGCGTTTTATCAAAGGAACTGGCGCACGGGGCGGGTTTCGGCCCGCCCCGTTTTCCGGGAGAACCCATCTTCCCCCCGGCGGGCCGGGGCTCGGTTCCGGTGGAACATTTCCAAGTAAAACCCAGAGCAAAGGAAGAGAGGCGGCCCATGAGGGGCCGCCTCTTTTGGCATGTGCCCTGGCGGGCGGGAGTGGATGCCAGCCATGAGGTCGGCTGGCGCCACCCCCTTTGGCGAAAGGGGCAGGGCTGGCGCTTACTCCCCCTGGGCTCCCTTCGCAAAGGGAGCTGGCCGCGAAGCGGAGGGAGGGGTTCCCCTCCGCTCCGGGGACACCTCCCCGCCATAGGGCAGGAGGAACACGGGCACCCCCTCCGAAGCCGGGGCGATGGCGTACATGGGCCAGAAACAGGCCAGGCCCTCCGCCGTTAAGTAAAAATTCTGGGGATTGAACCGCCGCCGGAGCTCCCGCCGCCAGTCCTCCCGCCAGCGGCCCGCCCCGGCCCGCTCCCGCCGCTGGATTTCCTCCGCCGCGCAGGCCAGGACCCTCTTTTTCCAGGCCGTCCCGGCGGGAAAGAAATCCCCCAGGGGCGCCGGGTAGCCCGCCGCCAGGTCCCAGGTGTCCCCCCGCCGGGTCACCAGGGCCGGGCCGGGGCCCAGGGTCTCCCGGACCTGGGTGTACAGGCTCCAGAGCCCGCCCTCGTTGTACGTCACCCGGTACTCCAGCTCCGCCCGGAAGGCGGGCAGGGGGCGGCTGGCCTCCAGGGCCAGGCGGTACTCCGCCGCCGCCTGGGGCAGAAGGCACTGCCCGCAGTAGCGGAGGAAGGCGCGGCACTGTAATTGGTAAAACCGCCGGATCCGCCGGGCCGTCCGGTCCTTCCCCGCCGGCTCCGGAACCTGCGCCGCCGCCGACAGCACTGGCACGCCCTCCACCGTCCACTCCCGCTCCGCCGCGAAGGGCTCCGTCTCCAGGGATTCCAGACGCTCTCCCACAGCCACCGCTCCTTTCCCCGTATTTCTCCAGCCTATGCGCCGGAGGAGGCGGAGGTGACAGCGCTCATAAGGCCCCGGCGGCAAGGCTGCTTCCATAGACTATAAACACGGGGCCTGTTCCCCTCGCGCCCGCAGGCAGCCCCTGGAAATCCACGGGGTTCGCGGGGAGGGGCGGAAGGTGGGAACCGGGCGGAATCCCTTCCGGGGGAATATGGGGGGATATTTCCCGAAATTTTCCCTACAAGCCCCCTTTACTTTCGCGCTCTGAAAGGTTAAAATAGAGGTGCCTAAAATGACGACAGGAGGTCTCAGCGTGAAGATCGGCAAAAAAGAAAAAAGCGGCCAGCTCTACAAGGCCATTTTGCAGCTCCGGGACGAGGAGGAGTGCTATCAGTTTTTCCAGGACCTGTGCACCGTTGCGGAGCTGCGGAGCATGGAGCAGCGCTTTGAGGTGGCCTCCCTGCTGGATGACGGCATGATCTACAACGAGATTCTGGAGCGCACGGGCGCGTCCAGCGCCACCATCAGCCGGGTGAACCGCTCCTTGAACTACGGCACCGGGGCCTATGCCCAGCTCTTCGCACGGATGAAGGACAGGCCGTCATGAGCGCGTATGACGCCCTGGCCGCCAGTTACGACGGCCTGATGGCCGACGGGGCCTACCGCCGCCGGGCGGCCTTTTTGGAGCGGCGGCTGAAAAAAAGCCCCATCCCCGTGGAGACGGTGCTGGACCTGGCCTGCGGCACGGGGACCATGGCCTGCCTGCTGGCAAAGAGGGGTTATGAGGTCATCGCGGCCGACGGTTCCGGGGAGATGCTGGCCCAGGCGGCGGCGAAGGCGGAGGGCCTGGCCCGCCGCCCCCTGTTCCTCCAGCAGGCCATGCCCCGGCTCCGCCTGGCCCAGCCCGTGGACGCCGTGGTGTCCACCCTGGATTCCCTGAACTACCTGACGGCGGAGCGGGACCTGCGGGAGACCTTCCGCCGGGTCCGCCGCTGGCTGAAGCCCGGGGGGCTGTTCCTCTTTGACGTGAATACCCCCTATAAGCTCCGGCGGATGGACGGGCAGCTCTACATGGATGAGACGGAGGACAGCGTCTGCATCTGGCGGACCTTTTTTTCGGAGAAAAAGCAGGTCTGCACCTACCAGGTGGACCTGTTCCGCCTCCAGCCCGGCGGGGCCTGGGCGCGGTCCTTCGAGGAGCACCGGGAGCGGGCCTGGAGCGAGGAAGTCCTGCGGCGGAGCCTGGAGGAAGCGGGCTTCTCCGCCCTGCGGCTGACGGGGGACCTGACGGACAAGCCTCCCCGTTTGAACGAGGACCGCTGGCAGTTTGAGTGCCGCTGAACCGGGCCCCCGTGAATCAAGGGCTGGGGACGGGCGGTACCGTCCAATATCATGAAAATCGAGGAGAACCTATGAGCGACCAACTTATCCGGGCCATCTCGAGGGACGGCCTGATCAAAGTCTCCGCCGTGTCCACCCGGGACCTGACGGAGCAAGCCCGGCAGATTCACAAGACCCTGCCAGTGGCCACGGCGGCCCTGGGCCGCCTCCTGGCGGCGGCGTCCATGATGGGCAGCGCCCTGAAGGAGGAGGCCGCCAGCCTCACCCTGCAAATCAAGGGCGGCGGCCCCCTGGGGACCCTGCTGGCCGTCTCGGACCACGAGGGCAGCGTCCGGGGCACGGTGGAAAACCCCGCGGTGGACATCCCCCTCCGGGAGGACGGCAAGCTGGACGTGGGCTCCGCCGTGGGAAACCGGGGCACCCTGACCGTGATCCGGGACCTGCGGATGAAGGAGCCCTATGTGGGCAGCGTGGGCCTGCTGTGGGGGGAGATTGCCGAGGACATTGCCCTCTACTTCGTGGAGTCTGAGCAGGTTCCCACGGCCTGCGGCCTGGGGGTGCTGGTGGACCGGGACCAGAGCGTCCTCTCCGCCGGGGGCTATCTGGTCCAGCTCCTCCCCGGGGCGGGAGAGGAGACGGCGGAACAGCTGGAGGCATCCCTCCGGTCCGCGGCCCCGGTGACGGAGCTGCTGAAGGCCGACCCGGACCCGGAGGCCCTGCTCCGGGCGGCCCTGCCGGGCCTTCCGCTGGAGGTGCTGGAGAAGCGGCCCATCGGGTACCGCTGCGACTGCAGCCGGGAGCGGATGGAGCGGGCCCTCATCAGCCTGGGCCGGGAGGAGCTGCGGTCCATGATTGACGAACAGGGCGGCGCGGAGCTGTCCTGCCGTTTCTGCGGCAATGTGCAGGCATTTTCCAAAGAGGAGCTGGAGGCCCTGCTGGCGGGGGGCTGAAGCCCGCTGGAGGTTCCCACATAAAAACTCCCCGGAGCACGATACTCCGGGGAGTTTTTGCAGCTGTTATTACAGGCTGTTTACTTCTTGCTCTCTTCCACGGCCACAGCCACGGCCACGGTGGCGCCCACCATGGGGTTGTTGCCCATGCCCAGGAAGCCCATCATCTCCACGTGGGCGGGGACGGAGCTGGACCCGGCGAACTGGGCGTCGGAGTGCATCCGGCCCATGGTGTCGGTCATGCCGTAGGAAGCGGGGCCCGCGGCCATGTTGTCCGGGTGCAGGGTCCGGCCCGTGCCGCCGCCGGAGGCCACGGAGAAGTACTTCTTCCCCAGCTCTACGCACTCCTTCTTATAGGTGCCCGCCACGGGGTGCTGGAAGCGGGTGGGGTTGGTGGAGTTGCCGGTGATGGACACGTCCACGCCCTCCAGGTGCATGATGGCCACGCCCTCCCGGACGTCGTCCGCGCCATAGCAGCGGACATTGGCCCGCTCGCCCTCGGAGTAGCGGGTCTCCTTGACCACTTTGACCTCTCCGGTGCCGTAGTCAAACTGGGTCTGGACGTAGGTGAAGCCGTTGATCCGGCTGATGATCTGGGCGGCGTCCTTGCCCAGGCCGTTGAGGATGACCCGGAGGGGCTCTTTGCGGGCCTTGTTGGCGTTGCGGACGATGCCGATGGCCCCCTCGGCGGCGGCGAAGGACTCGTGGCCCGCCAGGAAGGCAAAGCACTTGGTCTCGTCCCGGAGGAGCATGGCGCCCAGGTTCCCGTGTCCCAGGCCCACCTTGCGGTCCTCGGCCACGGAGCCGGAGATGCAGAAGGCCTGGAGGCCCTCGCCGATGGCCTCGGCGGCCTCGGCGGCGGTGGCCACGTTTTTCTTCAGCGCGATGGCC
>CAJTZK010000017.1 GCA_910583785.1 uncultured Oscillibacter sp. | reverse complement strand
ATCGGGGGGGCGTCCTATGTGGTTTACGCCTTTGATGCCCAGGAACGGCCCCTTTTCTGAGGCTTCCGGAAACGCCGCCTACGCAGTAGGCCCAGCAGGCGTTCTCAAAGCAGATGGGCTGGATGCCCTTGACGATCTCGTAGGGGTCGAATCCGGCGGCCTTGCAGAGTTCCCGGGACTCCTCCACGCTCTTGATTCCGTACTGAGACAGGACGGAATTGATCTTGTCGATTCTTCTCTCGTAGCTTTCAAACAGAGCCATTTCTCAATTCCTCCTTTTCTTACTCGTGACGGGGGTCGATATACTTGGCGGCCCCGTCGAACTGGCCGTAGTGGCCCTTGGCCTTTTCCAGGGCCTCATTGGCGTCGGTTCCCTTTTTGATGGCGTCCATCATTTTGCCCAGGTTCACGAACTCGTAGCCCACGATTTCGTTGTCCTTGTTCAGGGCGATGCGGGTGACGTAGCCCTCGGCCATCTCGAGATACCGGGGGCCCTTTTCCTTGGTGCCGAACATAGTGCCCACCTGGGACCGGAGGCCCTTGCCCAGGTCCTCCAGGGAGGCGCCGATGGGCAGGCCGCCCTCGGAGAACGCGGTCTGGGTCCGGCCGTAGACAATCTGGAGGAACAGCTCCCGCATAGCGGTGTTGATGGCGTCGCACACCAGGTCGGTGTTCAGGGCCTCCAGCAGGGTCTTGCCAATGAGAATCTCCGAGGCCATGGCGGCGGAGTGGGTCATGCCGGAGCAGCCCAGGGTCTCTACCAGGGCCTCCTCGATGATGCCGTCCTTGACGTTGAGGGTCAGCTTGCACGCGCCCTGCTGGGGGGCGCACCAGCCCACGCCGTGGGTGAGGCCGGAGATGTCCTGGATCTCCTTGGCCTGGACCCATTTGCCCTCCTCGGGAATGGGGGCGGGACCGTGGTACGCGCCCTTGGCGACGGGGCACATGTTCTGCACTTCGGTGGAATAGATCATAGTCGTCCAATCCTTTCCTTTTTGTATTTTTTCGGGCTCCCGCTGGAACAGCGGGCCTCCCGGAGTTTCGCGCGCCTCATATTATATCGGTAAACGATTACCTTGTCAAGGATGGAGGCCCCGTTGAAAAGAAAAAGGATTTGATTAAAGAGGCCCGTTTTCGGCAAGGTTCTGGTGGGAAACCGGCGGACCTTGATAAAATGCGGCTATTTTACCAGCGTTCTGCCAGGAGAGGCCGTATGGGAACCCGGTACCGTCAAACATAACCAGAAAAAAGAGGGGCCGGAAGCGCGGAAATTCCCGCCAGCGCGCAGCTTCCGGGAAAACCGGAAACAAAACGGCGGCGGGAATTTCGAAACTGGTGGACCTGAAGAGATTCGAACTCTCGACCTCTCGGATGCGAACCGAACGCTCTCCCAACTGAGCTACAGGCCCAACTCTATCCAATTTTATACGGGTCGCGAGAAAAGCCTTGGAAGCCGAAGTTCCAAGGCTTTTCTCTGTCCTGGTGGAGATAAGCGGGATCGAACCGCTGACCTCTTGAATGCCATTCAAGCGCTCTCCCAGCTGAGCTATACCCCCGTGTCAGGTGTTCCGCATCAGAACAGTGATTATAATAGCAAAGCCTGCCGGAAATGTCAAGGGGTTTTTTCAGAAAATTTTCTTTTTTTCACGCTGGGGAAAACGGGGCGGGGAAACCCCCGCCCCGCCGCCTCAGCGCATGTCCTGGACCACGCTGTCCACCGCCTGGTCCACCGCGGCGCCCAGCTTGTGGATACCCTGATCCACCTGGCGCTTCACGGTCCGGCGGCTGCTCTGGGGAGCCATCATCCCCGCCACCGCTCCGGCGGCCACGCCCGCGCCGATGCCCAAAAGAAACCCGGTGCTTTTCTTCATGCTTCATTCACTCCTTTTCCGTGCGCCAACAGTTTGCCCGGCAGGAGGGAAAAAATCCGCCGGACCCTTTGCCAAAACCCGCCAAACGCGGTATACTATGGAAAATCAATCTTTTCCGGGAGGAACCGCCATGACCACCATCTACCTCATCCGCCACGCCGAGGCGGAGGGCAACCTCTACCGCATCGCCCAGGGCCAGCACGAGAGCAGCCTCACGGACCGGGGCTGGCGGCAGGTGAAGGCCCTGGAGCACCGCTTCGCGGGCGTCCACATCGACGCCGTCTACGCCAGCGACCTCTACCGTACCCGGGCCACCGCCACCGCTATTTACCGCGCCCACGGGCTCCCCCTCCACCGCTGCCCGGGCCTCCGGGAAATCTGCGTGGGAGACTGGGAGGGGCGCACCTGGGGGGATATCGCCCGGGCAACGCCCCAGGCCATGGCGGACTTTGGCGGCCGGATGGACCGCTGGTCCATCCCCGGGGCGGAGACCCCGGCGGAGGTACTGGCCCGGGTCCGGAGGACCGTGGAGGACATCGCCCGGGAGAACCCGGGGAAGACCCTGGCCCTCTTTTCCCACGGCTACGCCATCCGCCTCCTGCTGGCGGACCTCCAGGGCATTTCCCTCCGGGACACCGGGGAGAAGTCCCCCACCGGGGACAACACCGCCGTGTCCCTCCTGGAGTGGGACGGGGAGCGTCTCCGGGTGGTGTGGCAGAACGACAACAGCCATTTGAAAACCCCCGCCTATCTGGAAGGGGAAAGGCCTGGCCGCGCCAAGCGGGCCTTTGCCCTGGAGCCGGGGCTGTGGTTCCGGCCCCTGGAGGGCCCGGGAGCCGCAGAGCGCCTGTCCGCCGCCTGGGCCGAGGCGGGGGAACCGGGGCCCGTCCCCGGGGCCTCCCTGGCCCTGGAGGGCCTGTTGGAGGAGGAGCTTGCGGGTTTGCTCCACATGGCCCCGGAGACGGGGCGGATTTACCTGGCCTATATCCGCCCGGAGTTCCGGCGGCGGGGACTGGGGATCCAGCTCCTGGGCCAGGCGGTGCTGCACACCCGGGCCCAGGGCGGGGAGGAGCTGTCCGCCGCCCTTTTCCCCGGCAGTCCGGGAGAGGCGTACCTCCGGGACTGCGGCTTTGCCCCCCAGGGGGCGGCGGAGGGCCGGACCCTCTGGCGGAAGCACATCGGCTTCGACCCCTCGGTTTGAGGGACGCGCTAAGACTTTGTAAATTCCTTGTCCGCCCGCCAGGGTTTGACAAAGTTAGTGTTGACAAAACGTGTATGATTTCCTTATAGTGGTCTCACAGCTTATGGCTTCATAAAAGGGAGTAGCTTACGTTTTCAACGTGGCGCGGCTCGTCATCACGGCGGCGGTCCTTCCGCTGCCCGGGCCCGCTGAAAAGCGAGACTTTTATCCCGTGGGACAACTGCCGGGTTTCCGGCATTGCCCGGGGGATAGAAGTCTCGCTGAATTTTTGGAAAGCGGTGGATGGTATGGAAATTTGGATCACGGTGCTGTTGTTTCTCTTAGGGCTGCTCCTCATCATCAAGGGCGGCGACTGGTTTTTGGACGGGGCCGTCTGGATCGCGGAGGCCACCGGCGTGCCCCGGTTCATCATCGGGGCCACCATCGTCTCCCTGGCCACTACCCTGCCGGAGCTGACGGTCTCCGTCACCGGAACCCTCCAGGGGGAGGTGGACCTGGCGGTGGGCAACGCCGTGGGCTCCGTCACGGCCAACCTGGGGCTCATCCTGGGCATCTCCCTGGTGTGCATCCCCTCGGCGGTGAAGCGGGCCCAGTTCCAGCTCAAGGCCCTGCTGATGGTCTTTGGCGCGGCGCTGCTGCTGGTCCTCAGCCGCGGGGGGATTCTGGAGACCCTGCCGGGCCTCACGCTGTTCGTGATCTTTGGGGTTTACATCTGGAGCAACCTCCGGGACGCGAAGAGCGGCATGGCGGAGAACCGGGAGGCCCATCCCAAGCGGCGCACCGTCTCCCGGCGGCAGATGGTGGAAAAGCTGTTCCTCTTCGTCCTGGGCATCGGGGCCATTGTCGCCGGGTCCCAGCTGCTGATCAACTACGGCAGCGAGCTGGCCCTGCTGATGGGGGTTCCCGCCAGCATTATTGGCGTCACCATGGTGGCCATCGGCACGTCCCTGCCTGAGCTGGTGACCACGCTGACGGCCATCGCCAAGAAGGAGGCCTCCATGTCCGTGGGGAACATCATCGGGGCCAATGTCATCGACCTGACCATGATTCTCCCGGTGTGCTCCGCCGTCAGTGGGGGAGCCCTGACCATCGGGGCCCAGACCACGCTGCTGGACATGCCAGCCTGCCTCCTTCTGTGCTGCGTGGCGGTTATCCCGCCTCTGGTGGCGGAGCGGTTCTACCGCTGGCAGGGCGTGCTCATGCTGGGGCTGTACGCGGGGTATGTGGTGCTGCTGGTGACCTGAGTTTCTGGAAAAGGCCCGGCGCGGAACTCCGCGCCGGGCCTCCCATTCTCCATCTTACTCAAAACGCGGCCGCTCCGGCAGCCGGGGTACCCCTCCTGTGAAGCCTGACCCCCCTGGCCAGGCCATCCCTCCAGCCGCCAGCCTGGGGAGCTTCCTCACCCGTCCTCCTCCAGCAGCCGCAGGCCCGCCAGGTCCGTCACCGGGAGGGAGAACGCCACGGCCTGGGCTTTTGTCTGCATGCCTGCCTGGGCCATGACGGCTTTCATAATGGGCTTCCGGTCCGCCTCCTTGGCCAGGATGAAGACCAGTTCCTTCTCCGCCGCCAGGGACACGCCCAGAAACTTCCGGGCCAGCTCTGTCCCGGTGCCCTTGGCGTGGATGGTGGTGCCCCCAGCGGCTCCGGCGGAGCGGGCGGCGTCCATCACCTGGTCCGTGTGGCCCCGGTTGGCGATGACCACGATGAGCTCGTGGGTAATCTCTCTGTCCATGTCGTCTTCCTCCTCCGCCTGCCATGAAAGCAGGTAGTCCCTGGCCCGGGCCCCGCCGACGCTGGAGATGGGCACGGCCATCAAAATTCCCCGGCCCGGCACGTCCAGCCAGAGCTCCCGGGCCGCCCGGCGCACCAGGCGCCCCGACCGGGGGGCCGCCAGCAGCAGCACGGCCTTCTCCGTGGCCTCCAGGCCCAGGTAGTCCAGGACCTCCGTGGCGGCAGTGCCCTGCCCCAGGGCCGAGAGC
Organism: uncultured Oscillibacter sp.; assembly: GCA_910583785.1. Classification (GTDB taxonomy): domain Bacteria; phylum Bacillota; class Clostridia; order Oscillospirales; family Oscillospiraceae; genus Oscillibacter. The sequence goes on along the minus strand of CAJTZK010000017.1, from coordinate 29,832 downwards.
ACCAGCGTGGCCCCCTGGGCCTGGAACCAGGAGGCGAACTCCCCGCCCCGGCCCCGGTCCGTGATGACAATCATGAGGTCGGCTTTGTCCATGGGCGGGCCCCCTTTCTCAAAGCGCCTGGGCGCTGAAACTCAGTATACAAGGTCGATGACCTCCTCGCCCTCCACCGCCTGGGCCAGCTTCGCCTTGTTGAGCTTCCACTGGTATACCAGGCCCAAGAGCTGGATGGTCAGGAGCGGCGTCATGGCCACCATGGCCACCACGCCGAAGGCGTCCGTGACGATATTGCCCCCCAGGGCCTCGCAGGCCCCCATGGCGAAGGGCAGCAGGAAGGTGGCCGTCATGGGTCCCGAGGCCACGCCGCCGGAGTCGAAGGCGATGGAGGTGAAGATGCTTGGCACGAAGAAGCTGAGGACCACCGCCAGAAGATACCCCGGCACCAGGAAGGCGAAGATGGAGACCCCGGTGAGCACCCGGACCATGGCCAGGCCGATGGAGGCCGCCACGCCGATGGACAAGCTGGCGCTCATGGCCCCGCCGGGAATGGCCCCGGCGGTGATCTCCTCCACCTGGCGGTTCAGCACGTGGACCGCTGGCTCCGCCTGGACAATGAACCAGCCCATCAGCATGCCCACGGGCGCCAGCAGCCAGTTGAAGGGCAGGGAGGCAATCTGCCGCCCCAGGTAGGTGCCCGCCGGGAGGAAGCCCACGTTGACCCCCGTGAGAAAGAGGGCCAGGCCAATGTAAGTATACAGGAGGCCGATGAGGATTTTCAAGACCTTCTTCCGCTTCAGCCGCAGGGCCGCGGCCTGGAACAGGCCGAAGAAGGCGGCGATGGGGAACAGGCTCTTGAAAACCTCCAGGGCGTACTCCGGGAAGGCGGAGAGGAAGAGGCCCCCCAGCTCCCGGCTGTCCGCCGCCTGGGGCATGGCGGAGGGGCTGTAGGCCCCGGAGGCGGGGAAGATCATGGCCAGGACCAGCACCGCCAGAATGGGCCCCACGGAGCATAGGGCCACCAGGCCGAAGCTGTCCTGGGCGGCGTTCTCGTCGCTCCGGATGGAGGACACGCCCAGGCCCAGGGCCATGATGAAGGGCACCGTCATGGGCCCGGTGGTGACGCCCCCGGAGTCGAAAGCCACCGCCAAAAAGTCCCCCGGCACGAAGAAGGCCGCCAGGAGGAACACCAGGGCGTAAGACCCCACCAGCAGCCACTGGAGGGACACCTGGAACAAAATCCGCAGCAGGGCCACCACCAGGAAGACCCCCACCCCGGCGGCCACGGCCCCGATAAGCACCGCGTTGGGAATGCCGGGGACCTGGGAGGCCAGGACCTGGAGGTCCGGCTCCGAGATGGTGACCACCACGCCGATGAGGAAGCTGACGGAGGCGATGACCCAGACCTTCCGGGAGCCCGCCATGTGGGTGCCCGCCTGTTCGCCGATGGGGGTCATGGCGGCCTCCGCCCCCAGGGTGAAAAAGCCCATGCCCAGGATCAGCAGCACCGCCCCCGCCAGGAAGGCCATCAAAACGTCTACCGGAAGGGGGGCCGCCGTGAAGCACAAAACCAGCACAATGGCCGTAATGGGCAGCACGGAGGCCAGGGCCTCCCGGACCTTCTCCCCCAGGACGGTCTTGGTCCGGCCCATCCGGTCCTTCCAGCGTCCAATTCTGCCCACGGGTTCCGCCTCCCTTTCCGCGTTCTGGTTTACATTGGCCCATTTTAGCACAAAACCCGCCCGTTCCGCAAGGAACCGCCGGGTTCTTTACAAGAAATTTACACGGTGCGCCGCCGGTGAAAAAAGCGGTTGCAATTCCCCGCGCTTTCCAGTAGAATGTATGTTTGACAACACTGTCGGATTATTCCGGCGGCCCTGCCGCCGAAACACGAGGTAACGCTATGAATGTAAAAGAAGTCAGCGAGCTCCGCCGCCGCTTCCGGCCGGAGAAATCCGCCGTCAGCCGGGTTTACGGCTGCTATGTCAACGGCTCCAGCCGGGAGATCATCTCCTACCTGGATGAGTCCCTGGGGAACATGCCCTTGGAGGAGGCGGAGAAGTACTTAAGCCTCCTGAAAAAATCCCTCTCCGGCTCCCTGGGGAAGCACCTCATTGACGTGGTCTTCTCCACGGCCCAGGTGGCGGATAGCGATGAGCACCGCCTCCTCTCCGCCCTGCGGGACTCCGGGCTGAAGGACGGAGGGGTCCGGGAGGAGTTCTACCGGACGGTCATCCAGGCCCTGGACATGGGGGAGGAGAATTATCTCGTTCTCCTGGCCCACGACGCCTACGACGTGCCCCGCCGGGGCCGGGACGGGGAAATTGACCCCGACGGCGCGGACGAGGTCTTCTCCTACATCCTATGCAGCGTCTGTCCGGTGAAAACCTGCAAAATGGAGCTGGGCTATTTCCCTGGGGAGAACGAGTTCCACAGCTGTGCCGCCGGGCAGGTGGTCTCCGCCCCGGAGCTGGGCTTCCTCTTCCCCGCCTTCGACGACCGGGCGGCGAACATCTACAACGCCCTCTTTTACTCCCGGAAGCCGGACCAGATTCACCAGGAGTTCCTGGACGCCGTCTTCCGCACGGAGCCCCCCATGTCCGCCGCCGAGCAGAAGGAGGCTTTCCAGGGGGCCCTCTCCGGGGCCCTGGAGGACGCGTGCAGCCTGGAGGTGGTCCAGGCGGTCCACGGGCGGCTGCTGGAGAAAATCGAGGCGAACCGCGAGGACAAGGAGGCGGAGCCCCTGGCCCTCTCCGCCGGGGAGATCGGGGGCATCCTCCGGGACTGCGGCGTGCCGGAGGAGCGGGCGGCGGCCTTCCAGGCCCAGTGCGGCGAGGCATTCGGCGGCGCGGCGCTGAACCCGGAGAACCTCATCGACGCCAAGCGCTTCGACGTGAAGACGGAACAGGCCACGATTTCCCTGGACCCGGCCTACAGCTATCTGGTAGAGACCCGGGTCATCGACGGACGGAAGTACCTCCTCATTCCCGCCGGGGAGGACGTGGAGGTCAACGGCCTTCCCGTGGAGGTGACGGCGGAGGAGCCGGAGGAGGCCCTGGATTAAGGGCGCGCCGGGGGGATTTTGCCGTGACAAAAAGCCAAAAAGCCTTGACAATATATATACAAAATATAGTATGGATGGTGTTGTTATTTCCGAGCTCAAAGCTCGGAAATAATGAATTTGATTCAAGCCGCTTTGCTCGCCGCTGTAAACAGCGGCAACCGCAAAACATGGCACATATTATCGGCCATCCACCCTGCCGGGGCGGGTGAGCCAAAGAGGGAAAGGTGTGGACTGCATGGCTCTTTGGATCATCGCAATCATACTGGCGGTCGTGTTTGCCCCCATCCTGCTGGGGACCGCCGCCACGCTGCTTATGGTAGCCATCCCCATTGTGCTGCTGGTCTTTGGACTCGTTATATTCGTCAGCCTCTTCCAGCAGGCGGCGGCGGCTGTCACAAACCCCGCAAAGTGCCGAAGCTATGGCGCGGCGGCCATGGCGGTTTACGTGCTCCTGCTCCTGCCGCCGGTCAGCAATTGGTTTTTCAAGACGAACAATAATTGGCTCTACCAGCCGCTTCTGCTGGCCGGTCCCTACGCCCTCTGCCTGATGATGCTGTCCAAGAACCGGGGACGGGGCGGCAAAAAAGGGACGGGGGGCTTCGTTCTCTGGATTCTTGGCAGTTTGTGTATCTGTGCGGCCGGGCTGGGGGCTCAATCTTCATGGGTGTGGGGGAGCATCCTCTACGTATTTATACTCATGGTGGCGGACGGAATAAGCCTTGCCGGGCTGGCGCTTCTGATGACCGTCCCCGCCCACGGCGAGACCACACCCAAGGAGAAGAGCGCCGTAGGCCTGATTGCCGCCGGACTTATGATAAGGTGCGGGTGGGACCTTTTGGGGAATCTGTTCAACGTATTACTCCTCACCGCCGGAGGTCTGGACAGGGCCAAGATTTGGGGCCTGACCAGGCCCGCGTCTTGGAGCCTAGACAGGCCCGTGTTTTGGGACATAGCCAGCACGGTTGTTTCCTGCGGAACCCTGCTGCTGTTCCTTGTGGGTACGGTCCAGTTTGTCCGCTGTCATTTCTTGAAGGGGAATCCGGCGGCGGCAGAGAAGCCGAAGAAATAAAGTAAAGAGCAACCCTTGATTTTCTCAGGGGTTGCTCTTATCTTAGGCCATGTTTCAAACAAGGCCTGGTTGCCGTCGCTTCAGCTTGGTAAATTTCCAGACTGCCAGAGCGGACCTAACGTTCTTTGGATACTTTCTTTCAAGAACGTATCAAGCCTGCAAATCAATTTCCCCACTGGCGGGGGCGGCGGGCAGCTCCTCCGGCAGCGCCATGGCGGCGCTGTCCGCGGCATACTGCTTCGCCACCAGCTCCATGGAGGGCTGGAAGGAAGAGGCCAGCTTCTGGGCCTGTTCCCGCAGCTCCATGTCTACGGCGGCGATGTGCGCCTGCATCCGATTGTCCACTTCCGCCTCCCGGAGATAGCCGGATTCCCGAATCCGCCGCATGGCCTGCTTGCGCAAAAGCTCCTGCTTCTGGCGGCGGGCCTCCCGGCTCCGCTTCTCCTGCTGTAATTTTTTCTGCCGGGCCTGGGCGACGCGCTCCCGCTCCAGGTCCCGGTTCTTCTTCCCCGCCCGCTGGACGGCCTTCTGGAGCTGGTTGATGGCGGCCTGGATGCGCTTGGCGTTGTCCGGGTCCGTCTGCTTGGCGGCCTTCAGCCGGGCGATCTGCCGCCGGGCGTACCCGGCGGCGGTGTTGACCTCCGCAGGGCGTTTGGCCCGGGCCAGCCGGGCATACGCCTCCATGGGCGCGTCGCCATAGCGGGGCTTGGGCTTGATGGAGTTGAACTTCTCCCGGGTGGCGTCGGCCTTCTCCCGGGCCTCCTTCATCATTTCGTAGATGGTGAGGGAGGCGTCCTCCTGTTCCCGGGAGGCTTCCGGGGCGCTCCGTTCCTGCCAGGAGGAGGCCGCGGAGGCGGGGGTGCTGTTCACTTGCATGCCGGACATGGCGGGGCCTCCTTTCGGGCCGCCCGGGGCTACGCCCGCAGGTTCATGCCCAGATTTCCGTATTGGGGAAAGCGGCTGAAATAGCCGCCGGGGTAGAGATGGAAGTTCTTTAAAAGCGGTTCGCGGCCTCCTGGGCCCTGCCGGGCTGCCCGGAGAAGTTCGGAAGGCTGGCCACGCTTTTCAAATCGCCCTTAAAGAAGTCATGGGCAAAATCGGCGCTTTGATACCGCCACGTTCCGCCCTCGTCCTTATAAGCGGCCCAGGTGGTTCCCTTGGCGGGGTCCGAGGGATCGAAGCCCGGCTTGGTGTAATCAATAAAGGTGGTGGTGCCATCCGGGTGTTCGATGGTCAGGGACGTGACGAAGCCCCTGTCCCCTCTGTTCCCGCCGGACTGGTAGAACCAGCGGAAGTCCCTGGGCGGGACCTGGTCTGGGTCCTTGACAAACTGGTCGTCCACGTTGAAGTGGCTGGACAGGGCGGAGGGGAAATTGTAATAGAGGTTCAGCCCCTTGGCCTTGTAGTCCGGGATGGAGGCCGTGTCCTCCCAGCCCCGCTCCTTGGCCATGGCGGTGAAGCGCTCCGTCCGGGCGGAGATGGCCTTCTCACTCTGGTAGTAGTCCGAGTTGTAATACTTCCAGTTCCGCTGGGCGGTCATTTCCCCGGTGATATACTGCTTTCCCTCGGCGTTGTTCCGGTTCGCGGCCCCGTCCAGGACCATGCGGCGGAATTCGCCGTAAAAGGTCTCCTGGAAGGCGGGCCCATCATCCCGCCCCAAAGGGGCATGGGGTATCCCCGGTCCTTACAGGCGTCCATGAGCCGGTCGGACAGGCGCTGGTAGGTATCGGCCAGTTCCTCTGCGGACACCGTTCCGTCATAAAATTGGCCGATGGCCGCTTCCGCCTGATGGTATGCCTCCCGCTTCACGCCGGAGATCACGGGCTTTTGTCCATGGCGGCCCCGCTGAACTCCGCCCGGAATTTGTCCTTCTGCTCCTCCGCTGAGGGGTTGAAGACGACGCAGTTCTCCTGGAATTTCCGGGCTTCCTCCGGGCCGGTGACCTTCTGAAGCTGGCCGCTGATGCTTTGGAAGGTCCGCTTCCCGAACTGCACATACCCGCCAAGCCCGACGGAACCGCTGGCCTGATCCATACATTCCAAGGCTCCTTTGCCAAGATTCTTATAGTATATATATCGGCACAACGCCGAAAAAGTGAAGGTTTCCCCGGAAATTTTTGGCGGCTCCCACGCTTGGCCGGATTTCCGGTAGATTTTTTCCCCAATCCGTGGTATGCTGTACTATCATCTTCCAGAGAGGAGGCCCATCCATGGCGTTACCGGAGCTCCTGGCGGCATACCCCGCCGCCGGCGTTTTTTATACCGCGTTTGTCCGTTTCCTCTTCCCGGTGCTGGCGGGGGCCATCCTCTGGCGGGCCGCCCGGTCCCTCCTCCGGGCCCCCCACACGCCGGAGGCCTGGGGCCAGCTGAGCCTCCCCGGCGGGGGCTCCGTGCCCCTGGCCCACTGGGAGAACATCCTGGGCCGGGGAAAGAGCGCCGACGTGCGGCTGAACTACCCCAGCGTCTCCCGCCAGCACGCCGCCCTGTGCCGGAATGAGGAGGGGGAGTGGACTCTCTACGATCTGGATTCCAAGGGCGGGGTCCTGCTCAACGGGGAGAAGGTGGAAGGCTCCGCCCCCGTCAAAATGGGGGACAGCATCGGCCTGGGGGGCGTGCCGCTGCTGTTCCTTCCCCAGACCGTGGAGGAGCGGGAGGAGCTGGCGGAAAAGCGCCGGGCGGAGCGCCCCGCCGCCATGTGGCCCTCCTTCCTCTGGCTCACCGTGTTCCAGCTTCTGGCCTGCGTCCAGCTGATGGTGGCCGCCGGAGGGGAGGCATCCCCCGCCGTGCCCCTGGCCTTCCTGGGGCTGGCGGCGGTGATGTGGCTCTACGCCGGGGCCCTGCGCCTTTCCCGCTGCGTGGGCTTCGAGATGGAGACCATCGCGTTTTTCCTCTCCACTCTCTCCCTGGCCGTTACCGCCTCCAGCGCGCCGGGGAGCCTTTATAAGCAGCTGCTGGCGGTGGTCCTCGGCCTGGGGCTGTTCCTGACCCTGGGGATTTTTCTCCGGGACCTGGGCCGGGTCCAGCGGAACCGCTGGGCCATGGCGGCGGCGTCCATCGCCCTTCTGGCCGTGACCCTGGTCCTGGGAAACCGGAAGTATGGCGCGGTGAACTGGATTTCCCTGGGGCCCCTGAGTTTCCAGCCCTCGGAGATTGCCAAAATCTGCTATATTTTCGCCGGGTCCGCCACGCTGGAGCGGCTGTTCCGCAAGCGGAACCTGACGCTGTTTATCGTCCTCACCGGCGTCTGCGTGGGCCTCCTGGGGCTGATGAGCGACTTTGGCACGGCGGCGGTGTTCTTCGTCACCTTCCTGGTGCTGGCCTACCTCCGCTCCGGGGACTTCGCCACCCTCTCCCTCATCTGCGGCGGGGCGGTGTTCGGCGCGGGGCTGATTGTGAAGTTCAAGCCCTACATTTTGGACCGCTTCGCCGCCTGGGGCCACGCCTGGGCGGACGCCTCGGGCCGGGGCTACCAGCAGACCCGCACCATGTCCGCCGCGGCCTCCGGGGGCCTTTTGGGCATGGGGGCGGGCAACGGCTGGCTCCACCGGGTTCCGGCGGCGGACACGGATTTGGTCTTTGGCATGCTCTGCGAGGAGTGGGGGCTGGTGATTGCCTTTTTCGCCGTGGGGGCCATCGCGGCCCTGGCGTTCTTCACGGTCCGGGCCTGCCGGGCGGGGCGGAGCAGCTTTTACTGCCTGGCCGCCTGTGCCGCCGGGTCCCTGCTGGTGTTCCAGACCTGCTTGAACGTGTTTGGCTCAGTGGATATCCTGCCGCTGACGGGGGTGACCTTCCCCTTTGTCTCCAACGGCGGTTCCGCCATGATGTCCGCCTGGGGCCTGCTGGCCTTTTTGAAGGCGGCGGATACAAGGGAGAATGCCAGCTTCGCCATCCGGCGTCAAAAACTGCGCTCCACTCCGCCCGGCTGATGGCCGGGCATCCGTTCCGCTCCGTTTCCTCCGCCTCCTTCAAGGGGGGACGGGTCCCCCCTTGAGCATCCCCCTCTCCCCTGCGGGGGGGGACGAGGGACGAAGGACGGGGGATGAAGGACGGGGGACGGGGGACGGGGGACGAGGGACGAGGGACGAGGGACGAGGGACGAGGGACGAGGGACGAGGGACGGGGGACGAGGGACGAGGGACGAGGAAGGGGGATGTTTGTGAAGAAAATTGAAAACCGGGCGTTTGTTTGCTTGCTGCTGGCCCTGCTGCTGGCGGCGGGGATGGGCCTCTTCCTGGTCCGCTATCTCCTCCAGGGGGGAAGCTGGGCCTCCGCCGCCTTTAACCGCCACCTCTACAACTCCCAGGGCCAGCTTACCGCCGGGACCGTGCTGGACCGGGACGGGGATGTGCTGTCCTCCGCTGAAAATGGGGAGCGGACTTACTATGACAGCGAAGTCGTCCGCAAGGCCACCCTCCACGCCGTGGGGGATTTGCAGGGGAACATCGGAGCCGGGGCGCTGAACGCCTTCGCGGACAAACTGACGGGCTGGAACCTGTTTAACGGGGCCTTTGGCGCGGACCGGGGCGGGGAGCTGACCCTGGCCATCGACGCCCGGTACAACTACGAGGGCTACCAGGCCCTGAACGGGCATGCCGGGACGGTGGCGGTGTACAACTACCAGACCGGGGAGGTTCTCTGCATGGTCTCCGCCCCCAGCTACGATCCCCTGAATGTCCCGGAGGACATTGAGACCAACGGCCGCTGGAAGGGGGCCTACGTGAACCGATTTTTGTCCTCCGTTTTTACCCCTGGTTCCGTTTACAAGACCGTCACCCTGGCGGCGGCCCTGGAAAACCTGCCGGGCCTGGAGGACCGGACCTGGGACTGCGCCGGGTCCGTCCAAATCGGGGAGGAGACCATTATCTGCTCCGGCGTCCACGGGGAACAGGACATCGCCGCCGCCTTTGCCAACAGCTGCAACGCCGCCTTCGCGGAAATCGCCGTGGAACTGGGGGCGGAAACCCTGCGGAAGTACACGGAACAGGCGGGCCTCACCTCCTCTTACCGCTTGGACGGCCTCGCCTCCGCCAAGGGCTCCTTTGACTGGAACCTCACCGGGGGCCGCCTGGGCTGGGCGGGCGTGGGCCAGGACAAGGACCTGGTGAACCCCTGCGCCCTGATGGTCTACATGGGGGCCATCGCCAACGGCGGCCGGGCGGCGGAGCCCCGCCTGGTTCTCAAGACGAAAAGCGGCCTGGGCATTCCCTCCCTGCCCCGCTGGCCCCGGAAGACCGGGGTCCTCATCAGCCGGGACACGGCGGGGGCCCTGGCGGAGCTGATGGCAGGCAATGTGGAAAAAACCTACGGCAAGGACCGCTTCCCCAATATGGACCTCTGCGCCAAGTCCGGCACCGCCGAGGTGGGAGAGGGCCTGGCCCCCCACGCCTGGTTCGCCGGGTTCCTGCGGAATGAGGACGCCCCCTATGCCTTCGTGGCCCTGGTGGAGCACGGCGGCGGCGGCAGCAGCGTGGCGGGAAACGTGGCGGCTAAAACCTTGGACGTCATCGTCAATGGCTATACGAAATGAAGATATTTTGTAATATTAGATAAAAAATCAACGGAGGGTATACAAATGAAGCGAAAAAACTCCCTGCTGTTGCAGGGTGGGAAGCAGCTGGACCTGGGGACCGTGGTTTCCGGCCTGGGCTTTTTGCTGTATTTGGGAGCCGCGGCCCTGGGGTGGCGGGCCGGGGCGGAGGTTCTGTCCCTGGCCTTTGCCCTGGCGGCCCTGTACGTCTTCGCCTCTGTGGCGGCGGGGCGGATGCGGGACAAGGCGGCGGTGAGCGGCAGCCGCCTTTGGGGCCAGGGGGCCCTGACGGTCCTGCTGTGCCTGTGCGCGGCGGTGACCCTCCGGGGGTGGCTGGGGGGCTGACGTCCGGCCTGGCGGGAGGTCTTCTAAAAATTTTTTCAGGCTGCCGGATTTTGGCGGCAGGTATGCTATCATGAGTCCGCTGCCGGCTCCCCGCGGTGGGAGGAGGCGGACGTGTATATGGACGTTTTGGCTTCCCTCGCGGCAAACGTGGTTACATACCTTGTTTGCAAATGGCTGGACGGGAAGAGATGACAGCGGCAGCCTAAAATAGAGCGCCCGGAAGGTACAGGCTTCCGGGCGCTCCGCTTTTGGCTTCACAAGTTCAAGTACAGCATAGTCCCAGGGCGGGCAAGAGTCAAGCGGAAAAATAAAGATGGGGGCGCTCCCCTCCGCGCGGGTCCGGTTCCGTCAGGGGGCATGGGGCGCGGGCCCGCCCCTGCGGGTCCCCCCATTAAAAATGCGCCGCCCGCCGCGTCCTTTTTCGCAAAGCCTCTTGCAATTTCCGCCGGAAGGGAGTACAATGAGAATTGGAAACATAAAGCGGCAGGCCGCCGGGCGCACAACCACCCGACGGCCCTGTATGAGTGAAGGAAGCACTCAGCACAGCAGTTTTACAACTGCACCACAGCCTTATTATACCCCCTTCTGCTTGTTTTTGCAAGGGGCGTTCTAAGCTGTGCGTCCGCGTTTTTGCGGGGCTGGGTTCTTAAAACTCGGCCCCGCCTTATGTTTCCGGCGGACGCCCAGGCGGCGGGGGCAGATTACCGAAGTCCCCCTCCAACAGGACGCTCCCCGCCGCCGGAGGTTCCGTCCGCCGGAACGCACGAAAAAAGAGAGGCCCGGACCTGCCCGGGCCTCTCTTTTTGTCAATGCCGCTCGCCCCGGTCGAAGGCCACCACCACCCGGCGGTTGGGGTCCGTCCCGGTGGAGTAGGTGGTCACGCCCTCGAAGTCCTGGAGGGCCGTGTGGATCACGTGCCGCTCGTAGGCGTTCATGGGCTCCAGGGTGACGCTGCGGCGGTAGCGGACCACCTTTCCCGCCACCTTCCGGGCCAGGTGCTGGAGGCTCTGCTCCCGCTTGGCCCGGTAGTTCTCCGCGTCCAGGTGGATGCGGACCCGGGGCCCGCCGTCCCGGTTCACGGCGTAGCTGGTGATCTGCTGGATGGCGTCCAGGGTTTCTCCCCGGCGGCCGATCAGGGCCCCCAGGCCCTGGCCCTCCAGAATGACCTTATAGCGGCCCTTCTCGGGGAGGTAGACCTTCACCTGGGCGGCGCTGCCCATATGCTCCAGCAGCCCGGTGAGGAAGGCCTTGACGGCTGCGGCCTTCTCGTCGTCCGCCTCCTCGCCCAGGGGGGCGGGCTGGAAGGGCTCCGCCTCCTCCCGGCAGGGCTCGGCGGGGCGCTCCTTTTTCTCCCGGGGAGGCCGCTCCTTACGCTCTGGGCGTTCCTTTTTCTCCGGGGCGGCGGCGCGGGGCCTGGGTTCCTCCTGGGCGGGTTCCGGCTTGGGCGCGGGGGCAGGGGCGGGAGCGGGCGTGGCGGCGGGAGCCTCCTCCTCCGGGCCGTAGTACATGCGGATTTTCGCCGGGCAGGCGCCCAGGCCTAAGAAGCCGGACTTGGCCCGCTCCAGGACCTCCACAGACACGTCGTCCCGGTCCAGGCCCAGCTGGGCCAGGGCCTTGGAGATGGCCTCGTCCTCGTTCTTGCCCGTGACATCAATATAGTCTCTCATAACGGCTTCCACCTTTACGTTTCGTCATAGCGGTCCGGTTTGTAGGCCCGGCCCCTGGCGTAGGGCCTGTCCCCCACCCGTCCGGCCTCCGTGGTGGCGGACCCGGCCTTGGCGGCTTTGGCGGCCTTGGCCTCCCGGGCGGCCTGCTGCTTTTCTTTCAGGGTCTGTTTCTGGGCGGCCTGCTGGCGCTGCTGCTCCTGGAGGACCTTGGCCTCCTCCATTCTCCGCTTCCGCTCCGCCTGGCGGGCCTCATAGCGGGCGTTTTCCTCTTCCTCCAGCTTCTTGTTGAAGAAGGTGCCCATGAAGAACTCCTGCACGGCGGCAAAGGCGCTCTGGGCAATCCAGTACACGCCCAGGGCCGCGGGCATGGTGAAGGCGATATACACGGAGAACAGGGGCATGAACATCATCATGCGGTTGGCGCTGGCGGCGGAGGGGTCCGCCTGGGGCTGGTGCTTCATGGTGATCTTGGTCATGAGCCACTGGCTGCCCCCGGCCAGGATGGGAATCAGGATCAGGCCGATGGCGGCCCAGGTGAAGGCGAAGTTTGTCACCATGCTCCAGGGGTTGGCCGCCATGTCCAGCCCGAAGGAGGTGTAGTTCATGTTGATCCAGCCGTCCACCGTGCTGCCCAGCTCCGGCATCTCGGAGACAACGGCCTTCACCAGGTTGATCTGGCCGTAGGGCAGCAGCTTGGTGAAGCCGTCCTCGATGACGGGCGCGCCGTCCTTCATCTGGACGATGCTGGTGATGTCCAGCCCGGCGCTGGTCACGGCGTCCACCATCTGCTGGACCACGTCCCGGCCCAGCATCATGAAGTGGGTGATGGGCTGGCGGATGATGGAGTACAAAGCCAGCAGGATGGGAAAGGGCAGCATGCTCCAAAGGCACCCGGACATGGGGTTGACCCCCTCCTCGGCGTAGAGCTTCTGCATTTCCTCGGTCTGCTTGGCCTGGTTGTTGGCGTATTTCTTCTGGATTTCCTGGAGCCGGCCGGACATGCGGCTCATGCGCATCATGCTCTTCTTGGACTTCATCTGGAAGGGCAGCATAATCAGCTTGACCACCAGGGTGAAGAGGATAATGGCCATGCCGTAGGAGCCCGTCAGGTTGTAAAAGAGCCGGACCAGCCAGGCGAAGGGGATACAGATAAAGTATCCGATGGTAGAAAACATAATTTGTTCCTCTCGTTTTGTTCAGTGGGGGGAAGGACGGACCGTCCGCCCCTTTCCCGCAGGGAGAAAAATGTTCCGCTGTCCCCCTGGAAGGGGGACGCCGCCTCCGGAAGGAGGAACAGCCGCCCGGGCGGAAGGGGGGCAAAGCGCGCGCGCCTCCCGGCCCCCGCCGCGTCCCCCTTGGGGGAAAACGGGAGCTGGCCGGGGCTTCCCCCTTCCCCTAGGGCACGGGATCGTAACCCCCCTTGTGGAAAGGGTTACAGCGTAAAATCCGCTTGAACGCGAGCCAGCTCCCCTTTAGGGCCCCGTATTTCTCCAGGGCCTCCAGGGCGTACTGGGAACAGGTGGGGATATAGTTGCAGCACGGGGGCCGCCCGGGGGAGATGTTCCTCCGGTAAAACTTCACCAGCCAGATCAAAACCCGCTTCACGGCTTGTCCCCCAGGAGGCCCAGCTTCCGGCTCAGGCGGAGGAAGGAGTCGTTGAGCTCCTTCCAGGAGGCGTCCGGGGTCCTCCCCCGGGCCACCAGGACCAGGTCCCATCCCTGGGAGAGGCGGGGGCTGTTCAGGCGGTAGACCTCCCGCAGCCTCCGGCGGGCCCGGTTCCGCTTCACGGCGTTCCCCAGCTTCACGGAGACGGTGATCCCCAGGCGGTTGTGGCCCAGGCGGTTTTTCCGGCAGTAGAGCACCATGCTCCCCGACACCGCCGAGGCGCCCTTGCGGTACAGGCGGCGGAACTCGTGGTTTTTTTTCAGGGTTACCGCGGCTTTCATGACCCATTCCCCCAGTCTGGAGAACCAGCACAAGGGACGGAGGAATCCGAACAATTCCAGCCGCCCCTGTCAGGACTCGTGTTCAAGTGTCTCCTGCCGCTCAATAAGAGAGGCGGGCGCGGCCCTTGGCGCGGCGGCGGGCCAGGACCTTGCGGCCGTTGGCGGTGGCCATGCGCTTGCGGAAGCCGTGGACCTTCTGGCCGTGGAGCTTCTTGGGCTGATAGGTACGTTTCGTTGCCATGCTGAGACACCTCCTGTCCATATTCCGTCCGCCCGCGGAAGGCCCGGGGCGGCGCTTTCCCAACACCGCCCGGCTTTCAAAAGCGGGCGGCGCGGCAGACAAATTGACAGCGTCACGGGGACGCATGGGACAGTATACCATAATTCTTTAAAAGGTGTCAATAAAAACTTGGAAGAATTCCGGAGCGCCCGGGATTTTCCACGGCGGGACGCGGCCAGCGGGGGGCGGCACCGCCCTCCCGGGCCCCCGGAGGGGCTGGAAGCGCGCCGCTGCGGGCCCAGGCGGCCCGCCCCTGCGCCCCAGGCCCCTTATGAAAACGCGCCGCCGGATTACACGCCCCGGCGTCCCGCTCTTGACCTGGGGCGGATTTTGCCCTAAAATAGACGGGATTCCACATTCAAACGACAAGGAAACTGGTGACGCTATGAACGACTTCAAACAACGCTACACCGCCGCCCGGCGGCGGGTCATCGCCGGGGACCTCCGGCGGCTGAACCCGGCCCAGCGCCAGGCGGCCATGACCACCGAGGGGCCCCTCCTCCTCCTGGCGGGGGCGGGCAGCGGCAAAACCACCGTCTTGATCCAGCGGGTCTACAACCTGCTGACCTATGGCCGGGGCGGCGACTCCGATTTCGTCCCGGAGTCCGCCACGGAGGAGGACCTGGCGTTCCTGGAGTCCTTCCCGGAGGACCCATCTCCCCTGGAGGCGGACCGGGCCCGGCGGCTCTGCGCCGTGGACCCGCCCCGGCCCTGGGAGATCATCGCCATCACCTTTACCAACAAGGCCGCGGGAGAACTGAAGGACCGCCTGGCGGACCGCCTGGGCCCGGCGGCGGAGGGCGTGTGGGCCTCCACCTTCCACTCCGCCTGCGTCCGCATCCTCCGGCGGGACATTGACCGCCTGGGCTTTGCCAAGGACTTCACCATCTATGACACCGACGACGCCCGCCGGGTGGTAAAGGACGTCTTGAAGGAGCTGAACCTGGACGACAAGGCCTTCCCGCCCAAGAACGTCCTCTCCGTCATCAGCGCCGCCAAGGACCAGTACCTGGGGCCGGAGGAGTTCGCCCGGCGGCACAGCGCCGAAACTGACTGGCGGATGGGCCGCATCGCCAAGGTTTACGCCGCCTACCAGAAGAAGCTGGCCTCCGCCAGCGCCCTGGACTTTGACGACATCATCTACCACACCGTCACCCTGCTGCAACGGGAGCCGGAAGTGCTGGAGTACTACCAGAAGAAGTTCCGCTACGTGCTGGTGGACGAGTACCAGGACACGAACCACCTCCAGTACCTTCTCACCAGCCTCCTGGCCGGGGGACGCCGGAACCTCTGCGTGGTGGGCGACGACGACCAGTCCATCTACCGCTTCCGGGGGGCCAACATTGAGAACATCCTGAACTTCGAAACGCAGTACGAGGAGGCCCGGATTATCCGCCTGGAACAGAACTACCGCTCCACCCAGAACATCCTGGACGCGGCCAACGCCGTCATCGGGCACAACACCGGGCGGAAGGGGAAGACCCTCTGGACGGAAAACGGCGGCGGGGAGAAGGTCTCGGTGCGCACCACGCTGAGCGAGGGCGACGAGGCCGCCTTCGTGGTGGGGGACATCCTCTCGGCGGTGGGCCGGGGGGCCCGCTTCCGGGACGCCGCCGTCCTCTACCGGATGAACGCCCAGTCCAACGCCCTGGAATACGCCATGAAGCGCAGCGGCGTGCCCTATAAGGTTGTGGGGGGCATGAAGTTCTTCGACCGGGCGGAGGTAAAGGACATGCTGGCCTACTTGTGCGTACTGAACAACCCCCTGGACGACCTCCGGCTCCGGCGGATCATCAACAGCCCCGCCCGGGGCATCGGCGGCACCACCATGGACAAGGTAGCCCTGCTGGCGGAGCAGCAGGGGGCGTCCCTGTACGAAATCTGCCGCAACGCGGACCTCTTCCCGGAGCTGAAAACCCCGGCGAAGAAGCTCCTCCAGTTCGCGGACCTCATCGACGGCCTCCGGAAGGCCGGGGGAACCCTGGCCCTGCCGGAGTTTTACGACGCGGTGTGCGAGCAGACCGGCTATACCCAGGCGCTGAAGGACAAAAACGACCTGGAGAGCCGGGGCCGCCTGGAGAACGTCCAGGAATTGAAGTCCAACATCCTGGGCTTCCTGGAACGCCAGCCGGAGGACGCCACCCTTTCGGGCTTTTTGAACGAGATTGCCCTGTACACGGACCTGGACTCCCTGGAGGGAAGCGACGACTGCGTTACCATGATGACGATTCACGCCGCCAAGGGCCTGGAGTTCCCCCTGGTCTACGTGGTGGGCCTGGAGGAGGGAATCTTCCCGGGGAGCTCCGCCCAGTTTGAGGAGGAGGAGCTGGAAGAGGAGCGCCGCCTGTGCTACGTGGCCATGACCCGGGCCAAGGAGCGGCTGACCCTGACCCATGCCCGCCAGAGGATGCTCTACGGCAAGACCGCCAGCAACCGCCTCTCCCGCTTCCTGGAGGAGATTCCCCAGGGGAACCTGGAGTGGGAGGGGAAGGACCTCCAGCCCGGCGGCGGCTTCGGCGGGTATGGCGCTTATGGAAGCGGCGGGTATGGCGGCGGCTCCCCCGGCGGAGCAGCCCAGCGGCCCGCCCCGTCCTACGCCCGCCCGGCCCGGCCCGCCTATCAGGAGGCCCGCCGGACCGCGGTGAGCCAGGCGCCTGCCCCCTCCGTCACCCTGGCCAAGGGGGACCGGATTGAGCACGGGGCCTTCGGCCGGGGGACGGTGCTGTCCGTCCAGCCCATGGGGGGCGACGCCCTGGTCCAGGTGGACTTCGAGGGCGCGGGGCAGAAGAAGCTGATGCTGAAGGCGGCGGCGAAGCACTTGAAAAAGCTGGACGCGTAAAGAAAGCGCCGGAGGATGGCCCTCCGGCGCTCTTTTGGTTCAGCAGCAGCAGCCGCCGCAGGGGATGCGCTTGATGCAGTCCGCGCTGATCTGGGGCGGGATGCTCATGGTCATGGCGCCGCTGTACTCAATGCAGACGCACTCGCCGGGGCGGAAGCAGCAGGCTTCGTTGCTATGGACCAGCACCTCCTGGCAGCCGCACAGGTCGCAGACCAGCAGGTCGCAGCAGTTCACCCGCAGCACGCGGGCACGCATAACCACAGGCTCCCGGCGCTCCAGCTCCTGGGCGCACTCATTGCAAACAGGTTCCATAAGAGGACCTCCTATCACATTCGGATGTACTCCATCCTATGCGCGGAGCCCCTCAAAGGTCCCGGAAATGTTCCTGGAAACGTTCCTGGGCATAGGCGGACACCTCGTCCCGGAGGGCCTGGTAGGCGGCAAGCAAAGCCTCCGCCTCCTCCGTCAGCGCCGCGCCGCCGCCGTGGCGCCCCCCGGTGGTGGAGTCCAGCAGCTTATGGCCCAGGGCCTCCTCGGCGGCGCGGACGATGCGCCAGGCCTTGGAATAGGCCATGCCCATGGACCCCGCCGCCGCCCGGAGAGAGCGCTTTTCCCGGACCTCCTCCAACAGGGCGGCGATGCCGGGGCCGAAGCGCCGCTGGCCCTCATCGTCCAGGAGGCGGAGGGTGACGGCGAGGCGCAGGTCAGGACTGTGATTCATGGGATATACTCCTTTCGCTCCACCAGCTGGGGCTCGCCGTCCCAGAACTCCCAAAGCTCGGTAAAATAGGAGACGGTGCCATCCCCATTGCCCTCATAGACCGGGACCTCCCGGCTGGCCAGGACCAGGTCTGCCTCAATGCTCCACTCGGCGGGCCGGGGGCGGAGGAAATCTCCCTCCCTGGGGAGCCAGACTTCCCGTGCGCCCTCCCGCTCTACGTCCAGATAGCCGGAATCGGGCTGGAAGTCCCGGACCAGCCGTTCCACCCGGTGCAAATACAGGCTTCCGTTCCCGTCAGGCCAGTAGTACTCCGTAACCCACTGGGACCCTGCGGAGCCGGATTTATATTCGGCGGTGGTTTCCCCGCTTTCCGGATGGGCCTCCGCCCCCTGGAGGATGCAGGCGAATTGATACTGCCCCGCCTCCCGGTCCCAGGTCCAATAGTAATAGGGGATCATGTTGTTGCACCGCCCGGCGAAGAGGCCGAAGTCTGTATCCCCGTCAAAGTTCAGGTCCAGCTCGTCCATGCAGTCTTCCGTGCTCCAGCAGTCGGTGTAGTCGCTGTCCTCAACCCCTTCGCTTACAATGCCCTCCCGGGCCTGGACAGTCTGGATAAGCGCGTCCCCGTCGTATACCCGGACCTCCCGCACGCCGGCGCTGTATTCGTCCAGCCGCTTCCCCACGGCCTCCAGGGTCAGGGTCCGCCCGTCGGCCAGAGGGGCCTCCAGGGTCAAGAGCACATGGTCCTCCGAGGGGACCTTCTCCACAGGGACCTCCTCCTCCGGGGAGGGTTCCGCCGTGGCGGGCTGCTCCGGGGCCTCCCGGAGCGGCGGGGCGGGGGATCCTTCCTCCGTCACCTCCGCCGGGGCGGCGCAGGCGGGCAGCATCAGCAAAACTGCCAGCAGAATCATCACTCGGCGCATCGCTCAATATCCTTTCCATATAAGATTTTACAAACTCAGTATACCAGCTTCCAGGGCGGAAAGGGGTAACAAATGGGTGACAATTTTTGGCTTCGGCTCCCGCGCCCCTTCCACCGATGGAATGCCTCGCGGAGGCATATTGATGGGGTCTTATCTGGAGATTTTATCCCGTAGGGGCGGACCTGCGTGTCCGCCCTTCTATTGGAAGTGCCGGGGTTCCGGGAGAAGGGCGGACACATAGGTCCGCCCCCACTTGACATCCCGCCCCGCTGGCGGTATCATGTTATACAGGAAAAAATCGGCTGGGGCCCCTCTGCGCCACGCCGGGCAGGGCCCGCCGGTGAAATTCGTCAGGAGGGTTTTCCTATGGAGAAAAAGGTAAAGAGAATCGGCGTCCTCACCAGCGGCGGCGACGCGCCGGGTATGAACGCGGCGGTGCGGGCGGTGGTCCGGGCCTCGTCCAGCCGGGGCATCGGCTGCATCGGCATCCGCCGGGGCTGGAACGGCCTGATCAACAGCGACTTTGTCACCCTGAACTCCTCCAGCGTCAGCCACATCATCAACAAAGGCGGCACCATGCTCTACACCGCCCGCAGCCTGGAATTCCTGGAAGAGGCCGGACGGGCCAAGGCCCTGGCCACCTGCCGCCTGCTGGGGCTGGACGGCATTGTGGCCATCGGCGGCGACGGAACCTTCCGGGGGGCCCTGGCCATCTCCCGCCAAGCCGCCAAGGACGGCATGAACCTCCGGGTGGTGGGCATCCCCGCCACCATTGACAACGACATCGGGTGCTCCCACTACACCATAGGCTTCGACTCCGCCTGCAACACGGCCATCGAGTGCATCGACAAACTCCGGGACACCATGCAGTCCCACGAGCGCTGTTCCGTGGTGGAGGTCATGGGCCGCCACGCGGGCTACCTGGCCCTCTATGTGGGCATCTCCGTGGGCGCCACCGCCGTGCTGATCCCCGAGCGGGAGCCGGACTTTGAGCGGGACATCGTGGAAAAAATCCGCCGGGCCCGCCTGGCGGGCACCACCCATTACATGGTGGTGGTGGCCGAGGGCGCGGGCAGCGCCATCGAGATCAGCCAGCGCATTCACGACGAGCTGGGCATCGACCCCCGGGTGACGGTGCTGGGCCACATCCAGCGGGGCGGCTCCCCCACCGCCCGGGACCGGGAGACCGCCAGCCGCATGGGCTACGAGGCGGTGAAGGTCCTGGCCGAGGACGCGGGGAACCGGATCATCGGCATCCTGGACGGCCGCCTGGCGGACCTGGACATGGAGGAGGCCCTGGCCATGACCAAGCCCTTCCAGATGGACCGCTACCAGATTCTGGAGGCCCTGACCAACAGCTGCGGCCCTGATTTCTAAGAGGGGGAACCCCAGGGCGGCGGGCCAAAGGGCCGGGGCTTTCCCCCGGGGCGTCCGCGCATCCGGATACATCATAAATTTAGGGGCTGGGGGCATCGCGCCCCTGGCCCCGGTAAATACATACATATAGGAGAATGGTATGGAAAAGATCAGACTGGGGCGCACGGAATTGATGGTGACGAGGACGGCTTTCGGCGCCCTGCCCATCCAGCGGATTCCCAAGGCCGACGCGGTAAAGCTGGTCCGCCGGGCCGTAGACGGCGGGATCAACTACTTTGACACCGCGAATATGTACACCGACAGCGAGGAAAAGCTGGGCGAGGCCCTGGAACCCGTCCGGCGGGACGTGGTCATCTCCACCAAAAGCGGCGGCGAGGACAAGAAGACGGTGCTGGCCCACATTGAGCAGAGCCTCCGCTCCCTGCGGACGGACTACATCGACCTCTTCCAGTTCCACAACCCGGCCAAGCTGCCGGATATCCACGACCCGGAGGGGCCCTTTGCCGCCGCCCTGGAGATGAAGCGGAAGGGGTATATCCGGCACATCGGCATTACCAACCACCGGCTGTTCGTGGCCCAGGAGGCCATTGCCTCCGGGAACTTTGAGACCCTGCAATTCCCCTTCTGCTACCTCACCACCGAGAAGGAGCTGGGGCTGGTGGAGGACTGCGCCAAGGCCGACATGGGCTATATCGCCATGAAGGGCCTCTCCGGCGGCCTTTTGAACAACGCCGAGGCGTGCTACGCCTTCATGCGGGAGTATCCCAGCGTGGTGCCCATCTGGGGCATCCAGCACGAATGGGAGCTGGACCAGTGGCTGGAGCTGGCGGAGCGGGACCCCCGCATGACGCCAGAACTCCGGGCCGTCATCGAGGCGGACCGGAAGGACCTGGCGGGGAGCTTCTGCCGCTCCTGCGGGTACTGCCTCCCCTGCGCCGCCGGAATCGACATCCCCCAGGCGGCCCGGATGTCCGCCCTGCTGCGTCGGTCACCCTACCAGCGGTTCATGACGGACGAGTGGTATGGGAAGATGCACCAGATTGAAAACTGCGTCCGCTGCAACGCCTGCAAGAGCCGCTGCCCCTACGGGCTGGACACGCCGGAGCTCCTGGTGGAGATGCTGAAGGACTATGACCAGTTCTACGCCCAGCACCACAATGACTGACCTGGGAAAACCAGGCAAGCGGGTCCTGCTGCGGGCTCTGGTGCTGGGGACGGCCCTGGCGCTGGCGGCCTGCTCCGCCCCCGGAGGGGGATTCGTCTCTGGACCGGAGGAGCCGCCCCGGGCGGAGAAGGCCCTTCCCGCCGTTTCCTGGGAGGAGTCCCCGGTGGAAGAACCGGAGGAGGAACCCCCGGCGGACGGGCTTCCCCAGGTGATTCCCCTGGAGGCCAGCGAGGAGCCGCCTCCGGCCCTGGAGGCGGGGGACCCGGACGCGGCCCTGGCCTCGGAGGACGTGGTGTTTTCGGACCGGATGGACTCCGGCGTGGAGCTGGAGATCCGCCGGGCCAGCCCCGTGCCGGATAATGGGACCATCTTTTATGACGTCTACGCCCTCACCCGGGCTCCGGAGGGGGATTGGACCGTCCTGGGCCGCCTGGCGGATTACAACCACTACGTGGGGAACTTTGGCCTGGACGTGGCGGAGCGGGTGCCGGATATCCTGGGCCGGGAGGGCTGGCAGGTTTCCCTGGCCATCGGCGCGGCGGCGGTGAAGAGCTGGTTCTTCGCCGCCTCTGCCCAGGGGGCGGAGTTCCTCTTCGACGTGGGCAGCAGCGGGAGCGCCCAGGTCCTGGACCTGGACGGGGACGGCCAGGGGGAGGCCTGGGAGTTTTATAACCACGGGGAGGCCGGGTGGTCCCTCTACGACCGGGACGGGGAGGGGCGGCTTTGGCGCTACTTCCTGCCCGTGGGACCGGAGGCCCCGCAGGGCGCGGTTATGGACCCGGAAAAGGGCTTCGTCCCGGCGGACCCGGAGGGCAGCCCCCTCCTGGGAGGGGCAGGGAACCCCCGGTACCTCCTGGAAAATGGGGCCCTCCGCCTGCGGATGGAAGAGAGCCCCTAAAGAAACGGGGAAACATGCCGATAGAATGAACAAGGGACGGGGAGGGCCCCGTCCCATTTTCTTGGAAAATTTTGTGCAGAAAGAAGATGGGAAAATGGAAGGAATCCAAGGACTCCGGCGGCAGGCCGCCGCTCCCGTCCAGCGGGCCGTTCCGGCGGCGGAGGCAAAAAAGGCCGCCGCCCCCGCCAAGATGGATACGTTCCAGTCGGTGCTGACCAGGGAGCAGCGGGCGGAACAGGCGGCCAGGACGCCGGACCTGCCCAATTTCGCCAAGATGACGGACAGGCAGAAGCTCTCCGCCCTGGCCACCCTTCACGACGCCACGGACTACAGCGGCATGACGGACGTGGAGAAGTACAAGCTGATGCGGGACCGCTTCGAGGCGGCGTTTCCCTGCCTGGGGGCCTATGAGAGCGGGGTAATCGGCCGGGACAGCGCCCACTATTTCGGCGCCGGCGGCATGGCCCGGCCCGTTACGGGCACAGCCACCCTGATTCAAAAGGAGCAGGCCCGCCAGTGGGACAGCCAGGGCCTCCAGGACATCTCCCGCCTCCACCGGGAGGCCTACTATCCCGGCATGACGGACGGGGAGGCCGCCCAGGCCGCCTCCCGGCGGTACGGGGGCGGGTTCGCCGCCCAGGCCTGCGTGCTCCAGGAGCTGAAAACCTGCGGCCTGGGGGACCAGGAGGCCATCCAGGGAACCCTGACCTATATCCGGGCCAAGCTGGTCCAATTGGCCACGGGGGCTAGGCAGCTCGAGGACCCTCCCATCCTGGAGACGGACAACGCCACCCAGGAGAAGATGGTCTGGGCCATGGCCACGTGCAGCCCCATCCACACGGGCAGCGGCACGGACTGGGGGGCCCTCCAGCGGGCCCTGGAGGGGAGCGGGGAAGCCTGGGATCAGAAGGCCGCCAAGGGCTTCAGCCAGCATATCCAGGGCATCATTGACGGCATTGTGGAAGAAATCATCAAGGGGGAGGACCAAACCAGGGCCCCGGGCCAGCCTGCCGGGAAGCCCGCGGAAGGCGCCGCCCCGGAATGAGGCTCCGGGCCCGGAAGGAAAAGCGCGCCGGAAGCCAAAAGAAGCGTCCCCGCCGGGTTTCCCGGCGGGGACGCTTTCCAGTCCCTGGCGCGGGCCGCTCCAGAGCCCGCTTACTTAGCCAGCTGCTTCTGGAGCCAGTCCTTCCCGTCCACGAACCGGGAGACGACGAAGCAGGTCACGTAGTCCCCGGCGGCGTTGATCATGGTAGCCGGGGGGTCCACCAGGTTGCCGATGACCACCAGGATGGGGAAGGCAATCTCCATCTGGGCGGGGAAGAAGATGGAGCAGATAATGTACTCGCCAATGTACCCGCCTCCCGGGACGCCGCTCATGCCCACGGAGCTGAGCACCGCCACCAGCACCACGGGAATCAGCATCCCCAGGTCCAGCCGCTGGCCGAAGACCCCCAGGACGAAGGCGATCTTCAGCACGCAGGAGAAGCAGGACCCGTCCATGTGCATGGTGGCCCCCAGGGGCAGCACCATGTCCGCCACGTCCTTGCGGATTCCGGTGTCCGCGGCCTCCTCCATATTGGTGGGAATCGTCGCCACGGAGGAGCAGGTGCCCAGGGACACCACGGCGGGCTTGGTAATGTGCTGGAACATGACCTTGACCGCGCCCCGGCCCCCGCCGAACCAGGCGAAGAGGGGCCAGGCGGTAAAGATATAGACAAAGCACAGGGGATAGTACACCGCCAGGGCCCGGGCGTAGTTCTCCGTGATCTGGGGCCCGTAAGTGGCCACCAGGTCGGCGAAGAAGCCGAAGAAGGCGATGGGGGCGTAGTAGGTGATGATCTTCACGAACCGCAGCATGACCCCGGCCAGGTCATCCAGGAACCGCCCCACGGGGGTCTCCTTGCCGCCGTTGAGGTTCACGGCGAAGCCGAAGAGCAGGGAGAACACAATCAGGGGCAGCATGGCCCGGCGGGTCAGCAGGCCGCTGAAATCGCTGGCGGTGAAGAAGTTGACGATCATGTCCGGCAGGGTGGCGTATTCCCCCATCTCCTCGGCGGCCAGGTTCGTCCAGGCGGCGGGCACCGGGGGGAACACCATCATCAGCACGTACATAATCACGGCGGCGATGGCCCCGGTGGCCACGAAGGTCCCCACAGTGGTGCCCATGATCTTCCCCGCCCGCTTCCGGCTCTCCATGTTCGCCACGGCGCTGGAGATGGAGGCGAAAACCATGGGGACCACCACGCAGAACATCATATTGATGAACACGGTGCCCAGGGGCTTGAGGACGGTGGCCCCGGTGCCGGAGAGGATGTTCCCCTCCCCGTCCACCTCCGCGGGCCAGGCCCAGCCCAGGATGGCGCCCAGGATCATGGCGCCCAGCATAATGGCTAAAAAGGCGTAGTTCTTCGCGATGGATTTCTTTTCCATAATAACCTCCCGTTTTTCATAAATGGACAATGGATAATGGATAATTGACAAGGAAGGAATTCGCCTTCGGCCAATGATGAAGGCGGCGTCTCTCTCCGCGCATTGTCCATTGTCAATTGTCCATTATCAATTCCTCATCCGTGATTTCGCCCTTGCAGACCACGTTGGTGGGCCCGGTGAGCAGCAGCTCCGTGATCTGGCTGTGGACCCGTTCCACCTCTACAAACAGGCTCCCCCCGGCCATATCCCCCCGGACCTGGTGGCCGCTGGCCTTCCCCTGGAGGGCCAGCACCGCTGCCACGGCCCCGGTGCCCGTGCCGCAGGCGTAGGTGAAATCCTCCACTCCCCGCTCAAAGGTCCGCTCGTAGAAGCGGTCCTCCCCGGTGAGCTCGTAAAAGTTCACGTTGGCCCCCTTGGGAAAGACGGGGCTCCAGCGGATTTTCCGGCCCAGCTCCCGCAGTTCCCGCTCGTCGGCGTCTTGGAGGCCGTGATAGGGGACCACCGCGTGGGGCAGCCCCGGGTCCCCCAGCTCCACGTAGGAACAGGCGTACCGCACGCCGTCCGCCTCCACCGGGCAGTCCAGCTTTACGGTGGTGGGATCGTTGAGCCGGACCTGGTAAAGACGCTTGTTGATCCGGCGCCCGAATACCATCCCGGCGGTGGTCTCCACGGCCTGGGCCTCCTTGGCAAGGCCGTTCTCGAAGCCGTAGCGGCAGATGCACCGGGCCCCGTTGCCGCACATCTCGCCCACGCTGCCGTCGGAGTTGAAGAACAGCATCTTGTAGTCGCCGCCCTGGTCCGCCGCCTCCACCACCATCAGCCCGTCGGCCCCGAGGGACAGCCGCCGCTCGCACAGCGTCCGGGCAATTTGGGGGATGGCCTCCAATGGCAGGTGCTCCTCCAGGTTGTTGAGGATGATAAAGTCGTTTCCGGCCCCGTTCATCTTCCAGAATTTCATGGGTCCTTCCTCCTTGTCTGCTTCTTATTATAATCGCACTCTCCGCAAATGAACACCGGAGAATGTGCTGGAAACCTTGCAAAAAGTGCGCCTTCCGCCAGGGCCCGCCGTTGACAGCGCTGGGGAAGTGTGATATATCAGTAACAGGCAAGAGGGGAAGGGCTTGGCCTCCGTACATAGGAGGTGACAACGTGACGGTTCTGGAAACCCTGGCGTTACTGAACCTGCTAGCCGTTGTGATCTTTGGCGTTATTAACGTAACGAAAAAGAAATAACCGGCCCCCCGCATAGGAAACCGGCATTTCTACAGATTTTAAATCTTGTGAGGAAGAGCCGGACCTGTGTGCTCAGGTTGCCCCTCTTACCCTGATTATACCAGCCCTTCCCCGGGCTGTCAACCAATAAATCCCCGGAAAGGAGGCTCCGCCATGCCCCGGAAGAATGCCCGGAATACCAAGGGCCGCATCATCGCCGCCGCCTGGAAGCTCTTTTACGAGCAGGGCTACGAGGACACCACCATTGAGGATATCGTCTTCGAGTCCGAGACCTCCAAGGGCTCTTTCTACCACTACTTCGATGGCAAGGACGCCCTGCTTGGCACCCTGTCCAACGTCTTCGATGAGAAGTACGAGTCCCTGGTTCCCGCCCTCTCCCCGGACCAGGACGCCATTGGCAAGCTGGCCTTTTTAAACCACGAGCTCTTCGCCATGATCGACGGGGGTATCTCCCTGGACCTGCTGGCCCGGCTCCTCTCCACCCAGCTCCTGACCCGGGGGGAGAAGCACCTCCTGGACCGGAACCGCACGTATTTCAAGCTGCTGCGGAAAATCATCGCCGAGGGCCAGAAGGCGGGCCAGCTCCGGGCGGACAAGACGGTGAACGAAATCGTGAAGGCCTACGCCCTCTGGGAGCGGGCCCTGCTGTACGACTGGTGCCTCTGCGGCGGGGACTACTCCCTGGTCGCCTACACGGACGCCATGACCCCCACCTTCCTGGAGAGCTGGCGGGGGGGCGGATAAAAAGGAGGGGGTGGAATGAGAAAACGGCATGTGCTTGCCTGGCTGCTGTGCGCCGCGCTGCTGGCCGGGTGTCAAGGTAGGCCGGAGGAGATGGCCACCGTCGTGGACCCCATCTCCCAGGAGGCCCTGTCCCAGGACCTGCGGGAGGCCCTGGAGGAGGAGTGGGAGGCCTGGAACGCCCTGAGCGAGGAGAGACAGATACTCTCCAGTCACGTGCCCGGCTGGTGCCAGCGGGGCTTTGAGGACTGGGCGGCCTGCGAGGACTTCCTGGGCTTCTCCGTCCCCAATCCCCTGGAGGAGAGCGGCTGGCTGGAAAAGGGGACCTACGTGGCCATGCCTCTGGGCTTCCGGGACGCCCCCCGGGTGGACCTCCAGTGGGACGGTACGGAGGAGGGCTATGTGGACTGGGTCAGCGCCGGGGCCGGATACCGCGCCGGCGGGACCCGGGTGATGATCTCGGCCCTTTTGTACGGGGACCCCAGTAAGGCCAGGCTCTCGGACAGGGACTGGACCCTGGACTTGGGAAAGCAGGCGGCGGACGGCGTGCTGCACGTGATCCCGGAGAACACGGAACGGTACTGCTCCCGCACGGCCTACCTGGTCCGGGACGGCGTGCTATATTGTGTCCACATCATTGGGGAACCGGATGGGAAGACGGACGTGGAGGAGACCCTGGAGCGGGCGCTGGAGGCCTTTTCGGAGAACCCGGAGTGACCGCGGGCCCTTTCCGGCAGGACCAGGCCGGGCGGCGTAAAGAAGCAATTTTATTTTCAGGCGGAAATTCCCCCTAAAAATTGTACGGCTGAAAAGGCTTGCCATTTCAGAATTTTATGGATATCTTACAGAACGGGGTATAGACTGTATTCTATACTTCGTTCTGTCTTTCGTTCTAGTGAAAAGTGTGCTATGATAGCACCCACTGAGAACGGAAAAGGAGAGAGATTTCATGACTACCGCACAAATCTGTATCATGGGTACGATTATCCTGTACCTCTGCTTCGTCATCTTCACCGGGGTGATGATCGGCCGCCGCTCCAAGAAGAGCGCCGAGGGCTTCTACCTGGGCGGCCGGGGCATCGGCCCCCTGGTCACCGCCATGAGCGCCGAGGCCTCCGACATGAGCAGCTACCTGCTCATGGGCATCCCGGGCCTGGCGTACCTCAGCGGCGTGGCGGACGCCAGCTGGACCGCCATTGGCCTGGCCGTGGGCACCTACCTGAACTTCCTGCTGGTGGCCAAAAAGCTCCGCCGCTACAGCGTGAAGCTGGACGCCATCACCATTCCCAGCTTCATCTCCAAGCGCTATGGGGAGAAGAAGCCCGTCATCATGTGTATCTCCGCCCTGATTATCCTGATTTTCTTCGTGCCGTATGTAGCCTCCGGCCTTGCCGCCATCGGCAAGCTCTTCAACAGCCTCTTTGGCTGGAACTACATGGCGGCGGTAATCGTCGGGGCCATCGTCATCATCAGCTATACCTCCATCGGGGGCTTTAACGCCGTGGCCACCATGGACCTGATCCAGTCTGTCATCATGACGGCGGCCCTGGCCATTATCGTGGTCTTCGGCGTGGTCCAGGCGGGCGGCATGGACGCGGTCATCGCCCACGCCCAGACCCTCCCCGGCTTCTTCAGCTTCACGGAGACGTATAACGCCGCCACCGGGGCGGCGGACCCCTACGGCATCATCCGCATCGTCTCCATGATGGCCTGGGGCCTGGGGTATTTCGGCATGCCCCACATCCTGGTCCGCTTCATGGCCATCCGGGATGAAAACGAGCTGACCCTCTCCCGCCGCATCGCCGGCACCTGGGTGGTGATTTCCATGGGCGTGGCGGTGTTCATCGGCATCGTGGGCCACGCCGTCTCCGCCGCGGGCCGGGTCCCCTTCCTGGAGGGCAGCGCCACGGAGACCATCATCGTCAAGCTTTCCGACCTGCTGTCCACTTACGGCATCTTCCCCGCCATCGTGGCGGGCTGCATCCTGGCGGGCATCCTGGCCGCCACCATGTCCACGGCGGACAGCCAGCTGCTGGCGGCCTCCTCCGCCTTCTCGGAGAACATCGTCCAGGAGGTCTTCGGCGTGAAGCTGACGGAGAAGCAGACCATGCTGATTGCCCGGCTGACGGTGGTGGTCATCGCCGTCATCGCCCTCTTCCTGGCCTCGGACCCGGGCAGCAACGTGTTCCAGATCGTGTCCTTCGCCTGGGCGGGCTTCGGCGCGGCCTTCGGCCCCGCCATCCTCTGCGCCCTCTATTGGAAGCGGAGCAACCGCCAGGGCATCATGGCCGGGCTGGTGGCCGGGGGCGCCATGATCTTTATCTGGAAGTTCCTGGTGCGTCCTATGGGCGGCGCGTGGGACATCTACGAGCTGCTGCCCGCCTTCATTGTGGGCCTGGCGGCCATTGTGATTGTGAGCCTCCTGACCCCGGCCCCGGACGCGGGCATTGAGAAGCTCTTTAACGAGGTGAAGGAGAAGTAAAAAACCGTCAGTCCCAGGAAAAGGGGCCGCCGGAGGCGGCGGCCCCTTTCTCATCCGAAAACCGTCCGGGGGCCGTTCCCGGGCGGTTTTTGGTCATTTCCCCCCTTGACAAAACCCGGTTCCCCCCGTACAATAGGGCCTGTTGAACGACGATGAAGGGAAAAAAGACGGGGATGTCCCGCCCTCAGAGAGCCGGCGGATGGTGCAAGCCGGAGGGGGAGCCCCTGTGCATGACTGGTCCCGGAGTCTCCCGCCCGAGAGGTAGGGCGGGGCGGTTTGCCCCCGTTACCGGGCCTCAAGGGCCGCTTTTGGCGGCTGAACAGGGTGGTACCGCGTGTGTTCACGCCCCTGGCCGCGCAGGCTGGGGGCGTTTTCGCCGTTTGAGAAAGGAGAGAGGCTATGAGCATGGGGTTTGGAATGGGTGGATTTGACCTGATGTTTTCGATTTTCCCATTTCTGTTTATCACGGTATTTGTCATTGTCATCGGCACGTTCGTTGTGATGGCGGTCCGGGGCGTCGGGACCTGGAGCAAAAACAACGCCTCCCCCCGGCTGACGGTATCCGCCCAGGTTGTAACCAAGCGGACGCAGGTTTCCCACCACCATCACCAGGACAGCATGAGCCATACCAGCACCGCCTATTTCGCCACCTTCCAGGTGGAGAGCGGGGACCGGATGGAGTTCAGCGTCAGCGGGGCCGAGTACGGTATGCTGGCAGAAGGGGACCAGGGAAGCCTCACCTTCCAGGGGACCCGGTATTTGGGGTTTGAGCGGAGCTGAGGTTCTATTGGGAGAAAGGCGGGCCCGGGAAGAGGGCGGACACATAGGTCTGCCCCTACAAGGTGGCCTGCCGATAGAAGGGTAGTCCCGGAAAAAGGCGGACATCTACCCGCTGCAGCCAGGTGAGCGGCAGCGGAAAGAGGAGCTTGTCCATTCGATAACCTCCAAAACCCCCGCACAAACTATGCCGCAGGCTGGAGACTTGCGTACCCGGAGGAAGCACCTCCTGCGCGTCCCCTCGTCTCCCGGCCCCCGCAGGGGCAATACTTCTTTTGCTCTTTTGGACCGTGCACGGCCCGTTTGCCTCCGGCCTAAGAGCCGCCGCTTCGCGGCGGTTGGCCTCCGGCACGCG
>CAJTZK010000016.1 GCA_910583785.1 uncultured Oscillibacter sp. | reverse complement strand
GTCCTCTCCATCGCGGACAACGTGTCCATCGCCTCCTTGAACCAGTACCTCATCGGCGGCTTCATGCTGGACGACGGGAAGATCGAGCAGCTGGTCCAGGACAACGTGGCCAAGCTCTCCATCAAGACCCCCTCGTCCAAGACGCTGATCCAGTCCCTCTCCGGCGGCAACCAGCAAAAGGTGCTCATCAGCCGGTGGCTGGCCAACGACCCGGATGTGTTCATCCTGGACGAGCCCACCCGGGGCATCGACGTGGGCGCGAAATACGAGATTTACTGCATCATCGCCGAGCTGGCGAAGCAGGGCAAGAGCGTCATCATGATTTCCTCCGAAATGAGTGAGCTCATCGGCATGTCCGACCGGATCATGGTCATGTGCGACGGCCGGGTCACCGGCTTCATCGACGGGAAAGACGCCAACCAGGAGAACATCATGGCCCTGGCCACCCAGTTTGAATAAGGAGGAGAGAAACCATGGAGAATAGAAA
Source organism: uncultured Oscillibacter sp. (assembly GCA_910583785.1). Taxonomy (GTDB): domain Bacteria; phylum Bacillota; class Clostridia; order Oscillospirales; family Oscillospiraceae; genus Oscillibacter. The sequence goes on along the minus strand of CAJTZK010000016.1, from coordinate 34,435 downwards.
AATTACCGCGAAGTCCGTCATGAATTTCCTGTCCAACAACGCCATCATTATTCTCATTTTGCTCCTGGCCTTTGTGGTGGGCTGCGTTACGGATAACTTCTTCAAGCCCGCTAACTTCAAGAATCTGGTGGTCAACGTGTCCCCCCGGTTCATCATCGCCTGCGGCGTCTCCGGCTGCCTGATCACCAAGGGCACGGACCTGTCGGCGGGCCGCCAGGTGGGTCTTTCCGCCTGCCTCGCCGCCATGATGCTCCAGAGCGTGGACTACGCCGCCCGGGCCCTGCCCTGGATGCCGGATCTTCCGTGGTTCGTGGCCCTGCTGGTGGTCATCCTCATCATGGCCGTGTTCGGAGCCATCAACGGCTGCGTCATCGCCTTTTTGAAGGTCCCCCCCTTCATCGCCACCCTGGGCATGCAGACCATTGTCTACGGCCTCTGCTCCGTGGTGACGGGCAACGACCCCCTGGGCGGCTTCAAGAACTCCTACTCCCAGGTGGCCCTGGGCTCCCTGGGCCCCATCCCCTATTTGGCGATCTTTGCCGTGGCCGTGGGGGCCTACATGCTGTTCCTGTACAACAAGACCCGGCACGGCAAATACATGTACGCCATCGGCGGCAATGAAAACGCCGCCCAGGTGGCGGGCGTCAACGTCCCGGCGACTTTGATCCGCATTTACGTTCTGGCCTCTATCCTGTACGCCGTGGCGGGCTTCCTGGTGGGAGCCAAGGCTGGCGGCGCCTCCACCGCCACGGGCTTCGGCTATGAGCTGGAAGCCATCGCGGCCTGCACCATCGGCGGCGTGTCTACCAACGGCGGCGTGGGCAAGGTGGGGGGCATCCTCATCGGCGTGCTGGTGTTCGAGATTCTGAAAATCTGCCTCCAGTTCCTCCGTGTGGACCCGGCGTATACCTTCATTGCCCAGGGCCTGGTGATCATCGTGGCCGTCGCCCTGGACCTGCGGAAGTACCTGGCGAAAAAGTAAGCGGTTTCCCTATCTGGGAAAAACGGAAAGGTCCGGCGCGTTTTTGCGCCGGACCTTCTTTTCAAGCGGGCGTTTTTACGGTATACTGAGTACAAACGAAGAAAGGGGGCGCTTCCATGGAGGAATACCGGGTCCTGCTGGCGGACGACGAGGAGGAAATCCGCTCCGGCATCAGCCGGAAAATCGACTGGGCCTCTCTGGGCTTTGCCCTGGTGGGGGAGGCGGGAAACGGCGAGGAGGCCCTGGAGCTGGCGGAGCAGCTCCGGCCCGACGTGGTGCTGACCGACATCAAGATGCCCTTTCTGGACGGCCTGGAGCTGTGCCGGAGGCTGCGGGTTTCCCTGCCCGGGGCCCGGCTGGTGGTCTTCTCCGGCTTTGACGACTTCGAGTATGCCCGCCAGGCCGTGGGCATGGGGGTGTCCGAGTATATTTTAAAGCCCATCAACGCCCCGGAGCTCCGGCAGGTATTGGAGAAGCTCCGGGACCAGCTGGACCGCCAGAGGCTGGAGCGCCGGGACATGGAGACCCTGCGCCGGAGGTATGAGGAGAGCCTCCCCGTGCTGCGGGAGCTGTTCTACACCCGGCTCCTGAGCGGCCAGATACGCCCGGAGCAGGTCCAGGACCGGGCGGCCCGGTATGAGATCGACCTGCCCCAGGGCCTGTGGACCGCGGCCCTGGTCCACGTGGACGGCCTGGGGGACGAGGGGGAGCGGGACGAGCTTCTGCTGCTGTCCGTCCAGTCCTTCCTGGAAAAGCACTTCGCCCTGGAGGGCTGCGCCGCCCGGGTGGTGCTCTACGGGGACATGGCGGCCCTGCTGGTCCACCTGGACCGGGAGGCGCGGCTCTACCCCCTTCTGGAAGAACTGGAGCGCCTCAGCCGCCTGTCCCAGAGCTACCTGGGCCTGCGGCTCACTACCGGGGTTGGCCTGCCCTGCCAGGGGCCGGAGGAGCTGAACCACAGCGCCGGAGGAGCCCGGTCGGCCTTGGACTACCGGGTGCTGGCGGGCGGGGGCCGGGTCATCTACATCGGGGACCTGGAGCCCCAGTCCGCCGCCGCCCCCTCCTTTGAAGAGGAGGACCAGCGGGCCCTCTCCGCCGCCGTGAAGCTGGGCACCCAGGAACAGGCGGAGGCGGTGGTCCGGGGGCTGATGGAGCGGCTGCGCCACGCGTCCCTCTCCCAGTGCGACCTCTTTTTGCTGGAGGTGGTGACCTGCCTGGTGCGGCTGGCCCGGTCCGGGGGCCTCCCGGTGGAGGAGGTCTTCGGGAAGGGGTTCACCGGGGCGGTGTCCATCTCCGACTTTTCCAGCCTGGAGGAGCTGGGCCGCTGGCTGGGAGAGCGCTGCGGGCGGCTCCACGACCTGCTGGGCCGGAGGCGCAGCGACTCCGCCTGGCAGATGGTGGAGCGGGCCAAGGACTACATTGCCGGGCACTACACCGACGAGCAGCTCAGCGTGGAGGCCCTGTGCTCCCACATACACCTGTCCCCTACGTATTTTTCCACCCTCTTTAAACGGGAAGTAGGCCTGTCCTTCACCGCCTACGTCACCCAGGTCCGGATGGACGAGGCGGCCCGGCTCCTCCGGGAGACGGACGAGAAGACCTACCGCATCGCCGAGGCCACGGGCTTCTCGGACCCCAACTACTTCAGCTACGTCTTCAAGCGGCACTTCGGCCTGTCCCCGTCCAAGTTCCGGGCGGGGCAGAAGAGTTAGGAGGTTTCCTATGAAGCGGATGTTTGCGCTGGCGCTGGCGGTCCTGCTGGCCCTGGGCCTGACGGCCTGCCAGGATGAGAAAAGCGTCACGGGCTCCCTGGCGGAGGTCCAGACGGACGAAAACGGGGCCCTCACCGCCCTGGTGCTGGAGTCGGACGGGAAACGTACCGGCGTGCTGCTGGCGGAGAAGACCCAGGTCTGGCCCAGGGGCAGCGGAAGCTGGTCCAGCCAGGAGGTGATGGAGGCGTTCCGAAGGGACCTCCAGCCGGGCAACGAGCTCAGCGCCTGGTGCTATTCCCGAAAAGAGAAGCTGGAGACGGCGGAGGGGGAAAGCATCCCCGCCTACTGGGGGCAGAGTATTTCCATCTCCGGCATTCTGAAGCGGAACGCCCTGACCCTCCGGGATGGGACCTCTGTGGACGTTATGGAAGAGGATTACCATGGCGATGACCGTACCTACCGGCTTTCCGACGGGACGGAGCTGCTGCGGGTAAGGGACAACGGCGGGCCGGAAAACCACTACGTTATGAACCTGGAGAGCTTCGACGACCTGAGCGAAGCGGCAAAGGAACGAGTCCGGGATTACTACGAGGCCCAGGGCCCCCTGTATGACGAGCTGGAGGAACTGGAGAAGTCCTATGCCGCCTATCTCCAGTTGGGGGAAGCGTTTTCGTGCGACTGGATCCAGCAGGACGCGGTTCCCACCGCCTCCAACGATAAAATTATGTACTTTGTGTCCAGCCTGACCCTGCCCCAGGAGTATGGCGGACGGATTTCCTATGAGCGGCAGTCCGGCGCGGCCTTCGACCGGGAGACCGGGGAGAAGATCGACAACTGGGAACTCTTCGCCGTTTCCCCGGAGGAGGTCCGCCGCCGCTTCCCGGAGCTGTGCGGCTGGGTGGACGAGCCGGAGCTTAGACAGGCCATGGGCGGGGCCCTGGATCCGGAGCGGTTCGTCTTTTTCCCGGAGCATGTGTCCGTGGACTTCCCGCCGGGAAGTCTGCCGGGAGAGGGAAACGGCTATATCATCAGCCTGGACTACAAAAACGCCCCGGAGGGCTTCTTCCAGCCCTGGGCGGTCCCGGACGGCCGGAGCGAATAACCGAAAACCAAAGAGCCGGAGCCCAGGCGTTTTCAATGCCGGGCCATGGCCCGGCATTGCTTTTCCCAGGGAAAAGCAATGTACCTTGAGAGAAGGGAGGGGACCCCATGAACTTTTTCCGCCGCCTGGCCGCCCAATGGGGGGAGCGATACCGCAGGATGAGCATCCAGATGGTCCTCTCCCTGTCCTTCACCGCCGTGGCTGCGGCGGGGATGCTGCTGATGAGCGTCAGCATGATCTGGCGCTTCTCCTCTGCCAACGAGCAATTGGTGGCGGAGAACAGCCGCCGGGTGCTGGCCCAGGCGAACCTGAACCTGGACAGCTACCTCCGGCGGATGATGCGCATCTCTGACACGGTGTACTACCGGAGCATTAAAAACATGGACCTGGCGGAGGACGACCTCACCGGGGATTTGAGCCTGCTCTATGAGGAGAACCGGGACGATTTGGTGTCCCTGGCGGTCTTCGACGGGGAGGGGAGCCTGGTATCCGCCGTGCCCCTGACATCCCTGAAGCGGGACGCGGCCCCGGAGGAAAGCGACTGGTTCCAGGCGGCCGCCCAGAGCATGGAGAACCTCCACTTCTCCACGCCTCACGTCCAGAATATCTTCGACGACCCGGACTACCCCTACCGCTGGGTGGTCTCCCTGAGCCGCCACGTCCAGCTGACCCGGGACGGGGCCACGGAGGGGGGCGTGCTGCTGGTGGATATGAGCTTCAGCGGCATCGAGCAGGTCTGCCGGGACGTGACCCTGGGCAGCGGAGGCTACCTCTACCTCATCGACGGCGACGGGGAGCTGATTTACCACCCCCGGCAGCAGCTGATCTACACCGGGCTGCTGGCGGAGAACAACCGGGCGGCGGCGGAGTACCGGGACGGCAGCCACCAGGAGAAATTCCAGGGCCAGACCCGGCAGGTCACCGTCAAAACCATGGGGTACACGGGCTGGAAGCTGGTGGGCGTGGCCCCGGGAGTGAGCTGGTTTGCCGCCTCGCCCCAGCTGCCCCTGTTCGGCCTGACCCTGCTGCTGTTTTCCATCTTCCTCATGGCCTTTCTGAACTTCCTGATCTCCGCCCGGATTTCGGACCCCATCCTCCGGCTGGAACGCTCCATCCGGGAACTGGACAAGGGCCTGGCCAATGTGAAGATCGAGGAGGGGGGCTGTTATGAGGTCCAGAGGCTGAGCCACGCCGTGGCCTCCATGGTTTCCACCATGCGCCACCTGATGGACGACATCATCCGCCAGGAGGGGGAGAAGCGCCGCAGCGAGCTGGAGGTCCTCCAGTCCCAGATCAATCCCCACTTCCTCTACAACACCCTGGATTCCGTCATCTGGATGACGGAGTCCGGCCAGCGGCAGGAGGCCATTCAGATGGTGACCTCCCTGGCGAGGCTGTTCCGCATCTCCCTGAGCCGGGGGAAGAGCATCATTCCCCTGGCGGACGAGCTGGAGCACGCCCGGCATTACATGAACATCCAGCAGATCCGCTTCAAGAACAAATTTACCACGGAGATCGAGGCCCGGCCCGGGACCGAGGGGCTGTACACCCTGAAGCTCATCATCCAGCCCCTGCTGGAAAACGCCATCTACCACGGCATGGCCAGCGCGGAGGACGACGGGGTCATCCGGGTCACGGCCTACCGGGAGGGGGAGGATCTGCTCATCGACGTGGAGGACAACGGCCTGGGGATGCGCCCGGAGGTGGCGTCCTCCCTTCTGGACGGGGAGCGGCCCGAGGTCCGGACCAAGGGGTCCGGCATTGGCGTGCGGAACGTCCACCAGAGGGTGGGCCTCACCTTTGGGGAGGGCTACGGCCTGGCCATTTTCAGCGAGCCGGACGAGGGCACGCTGGTCCGCATCCGCCTTCCGGCCCTGGACCGGGAGGAGGCGGAGCGCCGCCGGGAGGAGGAGCTATGAAGACGGAAAAGAGCAGGCTCATACAAATTGCCATCCTGGCGGCCCTGGGGCTGGCGGCAGTGCTGTCCCTGGTCCTGCCCCAGATTCTCCGGGGGGAGCGGGAGGAACAGCTGCTGTCCCTCTCCGTCATGCTCCGGGACACGGACAGCTCCAGCTGGACCGTGGCCCGCCAGGGCATGGAGCAGGCGGCGGACGAGCTGGGGGCGGAGCTCCGCTTCCTCACCCTCACCGCCGCCAATGACAGCGGCGAGCAGGAGGCCCTGCTCCTCCGGGAGATTGAGGACGGGGCGGCGGCCCTGGTGGTGGTCCCGGCGGACCCGGGGGCCCTGTCCGCCGCCCTGGACCCCTGGCTGGTGGTCTGCCCCACGGTGACCCTGGAGTCCCCCATGGAGGGGGCGGCGGGAGTGGTGTCCCCAGACAACGCCCGGCTGGGCCAGGAGCTGGCGGGGGCCCTGCTGGAGGATTGGGACGGCGGGGAGGTTTTGCTGCTGGACACCGCCGGGAGCTGCGCCGGGGTGGCAGCCCGGCTGGCGGCGGCGGAGGCGGCCCTGGCGGCGGCGGGGGCGCCCGTCCGCCGGGAGCCGAAGCTGCCGGAGGAGCCCCCCCGGTGGGTCATGGCCTTTGAGCCCCCGGTGACCCAGCGGGCCGCCGAGCGGCGGGAGGCGGAGGGACGGGACTTCGCCCTCTACGGCGTGGGCAGCGCCGCCGCCGTCACCGCCCAGCTGGAGCGGGGGAACCTCGCCGCCACCGCCGCCTGGAGCGACTATGCCGCCGGGTATCTCGCCGTGCGCCGCGCGGTGAACGCCGTCCGGGGGACGGGGGGAACCCTGGCCCCCCTGCCCTTCTTCATTTTGCGAGAGGAGGATATCTATGCGCCGGAAAACCAAAAGCTGCTGTTCCCCATCATGTCGTCCTCCAGCCGCTAGGCGGGCCCTCCCCGCCCTGCTGGCGGCGCTGCTGGCCCTCTCCGGCTGCGGCGGGGGAAAGGAGGACAGCCTCCGCATCGGCGCGGCCCTCTATACCCAGGACGACACCTTCATCTCCGCCATGGCCCAGGACTTAGAGGGCCTGGTCCGGGAGGCGGAGCGTGAAACCGGGAAGAAAATTACCCTCTTTATCGCCGACGGTAAGAGCAGCCAGAGCACCCAGATGAACCAGGTGGACCGCTTCCTGGCCCGGGGGTGCGACGTGCTGTGCGTAAACCTGGTGGACCGGACGGCGGCGGCGGTCATCGCCGACAAGGCAGAGGCGGAGGGAGTCCCCCTGGTGTTCTTCAACCGCCAGCCAGTGGCGGAGGACATCCAGCGGTGGGACGGAATCTACTACGTGGGCGCCGACGCCCGGGAGAGCGGCGAGCTCCAAGGACGGCTGGTGCTGGACGCCTGGCGGGCGGGCCGGGAGGCCTTGGACCGCAACGGGGACGGTATCCTTCAGTATGTGATGCTGGAGGGGGAACCGGGGCACCAGGACTCCCTCCTCCGGACGGAGTACTCCATCAAGGCCGTTACCGACGGGGGCGTGGAGGTGGAGAAACTGGCCAACGAGACCGCCAACTGGAACCGGGCCCAGGCCGCCGCCCGGATGGCCCAGTGGCTGGAGGAGTTCGGGGACGGAATCGAGGTGGTCTTCTCCAACAACGACGACATGGCCCTGGGGGCCATCGACGCCCTGGGGGACACCCCCCGGGACCGCTGGCCCCTCATCGTAGGGGTGGATGCCACGGCCCCGGCCCTGGAGGCGGTGGCGGCGGGGCAGCTCTACGGCACCGTCCACAACGATGGCCAGGGCCAGGCCCAGGCTATGATCGACCTGGCCCTGGCCCTCTGGAACGGGGAGGACCCCGCCCAGGCGGTGGAGCTGGCGGAGGGGAACTATGTGTGGCTCCCCTACCGGCAGGTAACCCTGGAGAACCTGGATGGCTTTTGGGAGGACTGAGGGCCAGCCTGGGGAACGGCGGGGAAAACCGCTCCGCCGGGAAGGGGCTCTTTCCCGCGCCCTTCCAATCAGAGGCGTTCAGGGCTTCCCTGCGGAGCGCGGAAAGCGTGCGCAGCCTGCCAGCCGTGCGCTTGCGGCAGACGGACAGGCCCGGCCTGATGAGGCCGGGCCTGCTTGCTTACCCTGCGGAGAAGCGGAACACCGCCCTATGCGCAAACGTATCTCCCGCATGAAGGACGCAGGAGGGGAAGTCCGGGTGGTTGGGAGTATCCGGGTAGAACTGGGTCTCCAGGCAGAAGCCCCAGCGGTTGGCGTAAGGTGCGCCGCCCTTCCCGGCGGGGCAGCCGTCCAGGTAGTTCCCGGTGTAAAACTGGACGCCGGGGAGAGTGGAGAGGACCTCCATGGAGATGCCCGTGGCGGCGGAGGCGGCCCGGGCGATGGGCCGGAGCGTCCCCGGGTCCCCATGGGGAATCCAGTTGTGGTCATACCCCCCCGCCTGGCGGAGCTGGGGGAAGTCCTCCCCGATGCGGGCCCCGATGGGAATGGGCTGGCGGAGGTCCATAGGGGTACCCTCCACCGGGGCGATCTCCCCGGTGGGAATGGACAGGGGATCCGTGGGGGTGTAGCGGTCCGCCAGGAGCTGGATGGTCTGGTCCAGGACCGGGCCGCTGCCGTGGCCGGAGAGGTTGAAGTAAGCGTGGTTTGTCAGGCTGCACACGGTGTCCCGGTCGCATTCCGCCCGGTACTCGATGGCCAGGCCCTCCTCCGTCAGAACATAGGTAACCCGGACCGTCAGGTTTCCCGGGTAGCCCTCTTCCCCGTCGGGGCTGAAGAGGGAGAGGGCCAGGCGGTCCGCCCCGGCGTCCTCCACGGTCCAGACCCGCTGGTTGAAGCCCACCCGGCCGCCGTGGAGGTGGTTGACCCCGTTGTCGTTGGCGGCCAGCGGATAGGTGGTTCCGTTCAGGGTGAATTCCGCCCCGCCGATGCGGTTGGCGTAGCGGCCCACCAGGGCCCCCAGGGATTTGCCGTGGGTCCGGTAGGGCTCCAGGCTGTCAAAGCCCAGGAGCACGTCCACGGGCTTCCCCGCCCGGTCTGGGACCCGGAGGGACTGGAGGGAGCCGCCGAAGGTGATGACGCCGCAGGACAGGGCCCCGGCGGACAGGGTGTAGAGCTCTACGGGAGTACCGTCCGGCATAAGGCCGAAGGGGATGGGAGACGGCATGAAAATACCTTCTTTCTCGTTTGCAAGATGGAACCAGCATAGCACATTTTCCCCGCCCGGTCAATCCTGGGGGCCCTGTGGGGAGTGCCCGGACGCGCATTTGATAGGCGGGACGCGGCGCAGGGGCGGACCTGCGTGTCCGCCCGCTTATTCGGAAGCGCCGGGGCCTGGGAGAAAGGAGGGCCCATAGGTCCGGTCCCACTTTGCGGTGGTGAGGCATGAATGTCCCCTTTCGAACATAGGCTTAACCGACAAGCGACCAATAGAAGGGGGATCATCATGAAAAGAGGGGGAATGGCGCTGCTGTGCGCCGTGCTGCTGCTGTCCACCAGCGTCCGGGCGGTGGAGGTCTCCGCGCCGTCGGCCATTTTGATGGAGAAGGAAACGGGGACCGTCCTCTTTGCCAAGGACGAGCACAAGCAGCTGGAGCCCGCCAGCGTCACCAAGGTGATGACGCTGCTGCTGACCATGGAGGCCATTGACGGCGGGCAGCTGGGCTACGACGACATGGTCACCGCCTCCGCCCACGCCTGCTCCATGGGCGGGTCCCAGATCTGGCTGAAGGAGCATGAGCAGCTCAGCGTCAGCGACATGCTGAAGGCCGTCTGCGTAGTTTCCGCCAACGACTGTGCCGTGGCCCTGGCGGAGGCCGTGGCGGGCAGCGAGGACACCTTCGTGGAGCGGATGAACCAGCGGGCGGCGGAACTGGGGATGAACGACACCACCTTTAAAAATGCCACGGGCCTCCCGGCGGCGGGGCACGTCACCTCCGCCTATGACATTGCCCTGATGAGCCGGGAGCTGGTCTTGAACCACCCGGATATCCGGCAGTACACCACCATCTGGATGGATACCCTGCGGAATGGGGAGTCCCAGCTGGTAAACACCAACCGCCTGGTGCGCTTTTACGAGGGGGCCACGGGCCTGAAAACCGGGTCCACCGACAGCGCCCTCTACTGCCTCTCCGCCACGGCGGAGCGGGAGGGCATGGAGCTCATTGCCGTGGTCATGAAGGGAGCCACCTCTGCCCAGCGGTTTGAGGACGCACAGACCCTGCTGAGCCACGGCTTCGCGGGCTATGCCCTGCGGAAGGTCGTTCCGGACCAGGCCCTGCCCCCCGTCCCGGTGGAGCTGGGGGCCCAGGCCACCGTCCAGCCAGTGCCCGGCGAGGGAGGCACGCTGCTGCTGGAGAAAGCCAAGGCGGGGAACCTCGCCCAGTCCGTGGCCCTGGAGGAGTCCGTGGCCGCCCCCGTGGCCCTGGGGGACCGCCTGGGGACCCTGACGGTAATCTCGGGAGAGGAAACCGTGGCGGAGATTCCCCTGCTGGCGGGGGAGGAGGTCCCCCGGGTAACCTATGGCCAGATGTTCCTGCGCCTCTTGCGGACGGCCTGCTTGGCGGGGTGAAGCCCCCGCCCGCGCCGCTGGCGGAGGCTCCCGGCGCGGCGGCAGCCCGGGGGGATTTCCCCGTGTTTGAGGGGGCCAAAAGGCTTCCGGCCCGCCGGGAGGTGTTTCACAGAGTGGGCAGGGCCAGGCCCTGCCCATTCTGTGAACAATTGGCAAAATATGAATTATGGATTGTTTTTTCCGGCGGAGTGTGGTATCCTTAAAGTACAAGGCCACAGCAATTTAAAATGACAGGAGTGTTTTACTATGGTTCGATTGATTATGGGCATGAAAGGTTCCGGCAAAACCAAGCAGCTCATCGAATTAATTAACAACGCGGCGAAAGACGAGCCCGGAAACGTAGTCTGCATCGAGGCCAACCGCAATATGACCTACGATATCCACTATCACATCCGCCTGATCGACGCGCATGAATACAAGCTCAACGGCTACGACCTGCTCCAGGGGTTCATCAGCGGGCTCCACGCTGGAAACTACGACATTTCCCACATGTTCATCGACAACTTCTGCAAGATCGTGGGCAGAGACATGGACGGGGAGACCGAGACCTTCCTGAACTGGCTGGACGCTTTTGGCGAGCGGAACAACATCAAATTCACCGTCACCATCAGCGCTGACCCCGCCTCCGCCACTGAGGGCATGCAGCGCTTCCTGTAAGCGGTTCTGCCTTGTTAAAAAACGCCCCCGTCCGCTGGACGGGGGCTTTCTGCGTTTATGAATGAATCAGGGCATGGCCTCCAGCACTTCCGGCAGGGTGTGGTTCAAATCCGAGAGGCACAGGTGCCCGCCGCCGAAGAGCCGGGCAAGCTGGATCCGCTCCCGGATGGCCTGGCCGTTGAGATACCAGACGTCGGGGGCGTTTTCCCGGACCAGGTAGGCGCAGGCGTAGCGGTCGGAGTAGTGGCTCCGGGTAGTCCGCTCCGCCGCCAGGGCGGCAATCTCCTCCCCGGTGAGGAATTCGGGCTCCCGGCCCTCCCAGATGGAGCCGGTGGAGGTGAGGCGCAGGGTCAGCTTATCGGCGTCCACCACGCCCCGGAGGCGGTTCAGTGCGTAGTAAATCTGCTCCAGGGGCTCCATAGGCGCCATGGCCTGGCCGCCTGCGGTTGTCTTTTTGTAGTCGAAACGGAGGACCAGGCGGTCTGCGGCCTCGCCCAGGGCGGCGTAGTCATAACCGAAAATGGTGCCCTTCCAGGAGGGGGCTTCCACCGCGATGTACAGCGACCGCTCTCCCAGCTTTTCCCGGAGGGTCTGTGCCGCGGCGGTAAGGGTGTCCCGCTGGGAGACGGCGGTGAGGCCCGTGACATCCAGGAAGAGGCCGTCGTAGCCGCCCTCCTCCACCGCCTGGAACAGCACCTCCGCCAGTTTTTCCGACTCGCCCTCCCGGACGTGGTAGGCTCCCCCTGTGATGTAGAGCAGGGATTTGGCCCCGGCCGCGGAGGCGGCGGCGCAAATGGCCTGGGACTCCGGCTTCCCCATGAAGAGGGAGACCTGGGGCTCGCCGTTGTAGGCCAGCTTGGCGGCGGCCACGCCCACGGCCTCGTATCCCGCCAGTTCCGGCAGGCCCTCCGCCGCCACGGCGATGCCGATGCGGCTGGTGGTGGGCTCGTGGAGTTTGTCATGGAGCCGCATCAAAATGGCGGCGGCCTGTTCCCGGGTGACGTGGCCGCCCGGGGAGAAGGCGGTGACGGAGGCCCCGTCCATCAGGCCCAGGCCGTAGGCCATGACAATGTATCCGTTGTTGGCCTTCACGTCCCGGAAGGGCAGGGACATGTCCTGGATCAGCCCGGCGATGCTGCCATAGCCCAGGGCGCGGACCAGCATGGAGGCGGCCTCGCTCCGGGTGACGGGGTCGTTGGGACGGAAGCTGCCGTCCTGGCTGGTGATGGCCCCCTGGTGATAGGCGGTTTCCACCGCGCCAGCGTACCACTCCTTCTCCGGCACGTCCTCATAAACCGCCCGGGCGGGGGAGGTAGGCTTCCAGCCCAGGCAGCGGCACAGCACCACCACGAATTCGGCCCGGGACATCTCCTTCCCCACGCCGAAGCTCCCGTCGGACTCGGGATAGAAATACCGCAGGGCCACGCAGCGGTCAATGTCCTCTTTGGCCCAGAAATCCTCCGGCACGTCGGAGAGGGCGGATGCCGGAACGGCCAGCGCGCCCCCCAGAAGGGCGTACAGCAAAAGGCAGGAGAGGGCCCGTTTCAGTCGTTTCATATCGTTCAGCTCCTTATTGTATGGCTTGGTCCCCCTATCTTAACAGATTTTTCCCCGCCCGTCAAACGCAAGCTGTCGAAGGCCCGTCCGGCAGAGATTTTTTTGGCAAAGCTCTTGACTTAGAGCCCGCTCCAGGTGCTATGCTGGGGGAAAAGAGAGCCAGAGGAGGCAGAGCCATGACGATTCGGGAAGTGAGCGAGCGGTACGGCCTTTCCGCCGATACCCTCCGGTATTACGAGCGGGTGGGCCTGATTCCGCCAGTGCCCCGGACCAGGGGAGGCGTCCGGGATTATGACGGCGCCTCCCTGGGCTGGGTGGAGCTGATCAAGTGCATGCGTTCCGCCGGGGTGGGCATCGAGGCCCTGACCGAGTACTGCCGCCTGTTCCAGCAGGGGGAGGAGACCCAGGAGGCCCGGAAGGCCCTCCTGGTGGAGCAGCGGCGGCAGCTGCTGGAGCGGATGGAGGACATGCGGCGGTCCCTGGACCGCCTGGACGAGAAGATCGAGAACTACGAGCGGGGCCTGGCCTGCAAGGAGCGGCAGCTCCGGGGCGGATGAAGGGGGAACGGCGGAGGAGCAGCGGAACCTCCGCCGCTCCCGGCTATTGGGCCCCCGCCAGCTCCCGGAAGACCCGCCGGGAGTAAGCCGCCGCCAGCGCCGCGGCCCCAGCGGCCCCCAGCAGTACGGCCCAGGCCGGGCAGCTCTCAAACAGGGCGCCGTAAACCGCCTGGCCCACGGGGGCCGCGCAGTTGGACACCGCCATGATGAAGGCCATTACCTTCCCCAGCAGGCCCGGCGGCGTCTGCCCCTGGACGGCGGCGCTGAGCACCACCACCAGCAGGGTGGACAGGGCCATGACGGCAAAGCTCATGGCCGTCACCCCCCACCAGCCCAAGGCGGGCGGGACCCCCGGCAGCAGAGCGGCGCCCATGCCCGCCGCCGTCAGGCTGGCGGCCAGCAGCACCAGGTTGCCCCGCCGGAGGGACAGGCGTTCCCCCAGGCAGGCGGCCAGCACGCCCCCGAAGAGCCCGCCCAGGCCCAGGGCTCCCTGGGTTACCCCCAGGCGGCTGTCGCTCATGCCCAGCGCCTGGACTACCGCTACCGGAATGCCCACCACCAGGGCTGCGGACAGCACCAGGTTGAAGAGGGCCAGCACCAGCATGACGGACAGGAACACCGGACGCTCCCGGCGGACGAACCGCCAGCTCTCCCCCAGGTCCCGCCGGACGGTGGACAGCACGCCTCCCGCCGCCGCCTGGGGACAGTGGGGAATGCGGATAAACAGCTCCATGACGGCGGAGAGGAAGAAGCACAGAATGCCGACCCATAGAATGGGCCGGATGCCGAAGGCCCCGAACAGTACGCCGCCAATCACCGGGCCCAGCAGGCCGGACAAGGTGCCCACCATATTGATGACGGCGTTGGCGCTGGTGAGCTGCTCCGCCTGGGCCAGGAGGGGAATGCTAGCCTGGACCGCCGGCTGGTAGGCCCCGGCGATGCCGTAGAGCAGCATGAGGCAGGCCGCCATCAGCGGCACAAGGGGGGCCCGGTCCAAAAGAAGGGTGAACGCCAGAACCAGGCCCGCCGTGGAGAAGTCCAAAATCACCATGATGTTCCGCTTGTTCACCCGGTCCGCCACCACGCCGCCTAGAGGGGCGCACAGCACGGCGGGGACAAAGGCCGCCGCCCCCACCGCGCCGAAGAGGGCGGGGGAGCCGCTCTGCCGCAGCAGGTACAGCGGCAGGGCAAAGCGCAGGATGGCGCTGCCGAAGAGGGAGATGACCTGCCCGGTGACCACCAGGGTGAAATCCCGGCGGAACAGGGGCCCTTGGGTTGTGTTCATAGATATGCTCCTTTTCTTGTTTGATTTTAAAAACCGACCGTCGGTCTTTATATATTCAAAAAGAAACTGCCCGCGCGCGGCAGTTCTTTTTCAGCCGTGGGTTCCCCCGTCCGAAGACGGAGGATGGGCCATTTCTGTGTAGTGCACCAGGGTGTCCACGATCTCCTGGTCAATCAGCCCGTCGATGCCGAAGCCGAGGAACAGCTGGTTGTATACGGCGCACCGGGCGCGGACCTCCTCCGGCGTAGAGGGCTGGACGATGGGGTTGATCCACACATCGGACAGCATCATCATGGCTTCCGCCAGCTCCTTGGGCTGCTCCGTGCGGATGGAGCCGTCGGCCACGCCCTGGCGGATGACGGGTTCCACAAAGCAGGGCACCACCTCCTTGAAGATGCTGTGCAGCTCCGTGGCCAGGAACCTGGGATTGTCCATCAAATAGGGCATCATGCAGAACATCTTGGCCTGGCGCTCCGGCTGGAGGGAGGCCTTAAACATAGCCCGGAGCTTCTCCAGGCCGCTCAGGGCCGGGGCGTCCCGGACCTGGGACAGCATCTCCCCGTTCCGCTGGCCGATGCGGTCACAGACGGAATAGAATATGTCTTCTTTCGAGGCAAAGTGGTGGTAGATGGCCCCCTTAGAAAGGCCCGTCTCCTCAATGATCTCCTGGAGGGAGGCCCGGTCATACCCCTTTTCAATGAACAGCCGCTCCGCTGTGTCCAGGATTTTCCGCACCGTCTCCTCCGGGTACTTGTTCCGTGCCACAGGGCCGCCCCTCCCCTCAAACAAACCATTGGTCTGTTTGCAGTATAGCACCCGGGCCAGCTGGTGTCAAGGGAAACCCGTCCGGCCATGGTCCAGGACCTGCGGTTTTTTTCACAAAGGCCGTTTTGGCTCTTGCTTTTTCGGGGGAAACGGGGTATAGTAAACTGGTAAATCCAGCGGCCCTGCACCTCACCCGGCGCAGGCGTTTTGACATCTTAAAGGAGGAACAAGATATGTCTACGAAAGCCTACTATCCCAGAACCGAGATCGGGCCCGGCAAGGTTGGGTTCTCCAAAACCCGCTCCATCATCGAGGCCCCCTTCTACGGCAACAACGTCGTGAAGATCAACTCCCTCCGGGAGGCCTATGACATGGCCAAGAACTCCCCCGGCACCGTGGTCACCGACATGCCCGTCTACCGGGGCGAGGAGTTCGGCCTGGAGCCCGACGCCAAGGTCCTGCTGTTCAACGACGGCTCCATCACCGGCCGTTACGCCGCCGCCCGCCGGATCACTGGAAAGCCCGGCGTGGACACCACGGCCCTGGACAAGATCGTCATGGACGCCGTGTATGACACCCGCTGGAAGACCATGTACCACGCCGAGGTCTTCATCGGCCTGGACCCCGAGTTCATGGTGAAAGCCCACCTGCTGATCCCCGAGGGGGAGGAGAACCTCCTCTATAACTGGATGCTGAACTTCCAGTACCAGTCCGACGAGTACGTCAAGATGTATAAGAAGTCCAAGCCCGTGGGCGACGGCTCCGAGCCCGACATCTATATCTTCTCCGATCCCCAGTGGACTGGCGCACCGGGCCGGGAGGACATCTGCGATCCCAAGTGCCTGTGCTACTTCAACACGGACACCAACTGCGCCGCCATCCTGGGCATGCGTTACTTCGGCGAGCACAAGAAGGGCACGCTGACCCTGGCCTGGGCCATCGCCAACCGGAACGGCTACGCCTCCTGCCACGGCGGACAGAAGGAGTACACCCTGGACGACGGAAGCAAGTACGTGGCGGCGGTCTTCGGCCTGTCCGGCTCCGGCAAGTCCACCCTGACCCACGCCAAGCACAGCGGGAAATATCCCTCCATCAAGGTGCTCCACGACGACGCCTTCATCATCAACTCCGACACCTGTGCCTCCATCGCCCTGGAGCCTACCTACTTCGACAAGACCGCCGACTATCCCGTCCCCTCCGAGGACAACAAGTACCTGCTGACCGCCCAGAACTGCTCCGCCACCCTGGACGACGAGGGTAAAATCGTCCTGGTCACCGAGGATGTGCGCAACGGCAACGGCCGGGCCATCAAATCCAAGCTCTGGTCCCCCAACCGGGTGGATAAGATTGACTCCCCCGTCAACGCCATCTTCTGGATCATGAAGGACCCCACCATCCCCCCCATCGTGAAGCTCAGCGGAGCGTCCCTGGCCTCTGTCATGGGCGCCACCCTGGCCACCAAGCGCTCCAGCGCCGAGCGGCTGAAGGAGGGCGTGGACCCCAACGCCCTGGTGGTGGAGCCCTACGCCAACCCCTTCCGCACCTATCCGCTGGTGAACGACTATGAGAAGTTCAAGAAGCTGGTGGCGGAAAAGAACGTGGCCTGCTATATCATCAACACCGGCGACTTCATGGGCAAAAAGGTCCAGAAGGAAGACACCCTGGGCATTCTCGAGGCCGTGGTCGAGGGCAAGGCCAAGTTTGAGACCTGGGGCCCCTTCGAGGACATCGAGATCTTCAAGTGGGAGGGCTTCGTGCCCGACCTGAGCGACAAGGCGTATGTCGAGCAGCTCAAGGCCCGCATGCAGGACCGGCTGAACTACGTCACCAACCTGGACACCGAGGAAGGCGGCTTCAACAAGCTGCCGGAGGACGCCGCCGCGGCTATCAAGAAGGTCGTGGACGAGGCGAACACCCTGTAAGCCCCTCTTCCAAGATAAGAAACGGACTCCCCTCTCGGGGAGTCCGTTTTTTCGTTACAGGGCCCGCCAGGCCTCGGGCTTGAGGCGGGAGAGGTCCTTTTCCGCCCGGTCGATCTCCGCCAGCATGGCGGCTTTATCCTTGTTCAAGGTCCCCCGAAGGGACAGATAGTTGCTGGCGTGGTTCATGCGGAACACGCTGCCGGGGCTGTCCAGGTTCTCCACCAGCAGCCGGGTCTCCTCCAGCACCTGGGGCTGGGTGAGGAGCTGGAATTTCCCTTCATGGACCCAGTCGTAGAGGGGCGTTTCCGGCTCCACCATCAGCGTCAGCATCCCGATATACTCCGGGTTCATGGCGTTGAAGGCGGCGGCGGTGTCCAGGGCGTGGCGCTCCAGCAGCTCCGGCCCGCCCAGGCCCGTGATGGCCGTGACGGACAGGGCGATGCCGCAATTTCGGACCTTCCGGCCCATCTCGACGATCTCCGCCGCCGGGTGGCCCTTGCGCATGAGGCTCAGCACCTCGCCGCTGCCGGACTCCAGGCCCATGTAGACCATGGTCAGCCCCTTCTCCCGGAGGGTCCGCAGCTCCTCATCCGTCCGGATGCGGATGGAGGCCGGAGAGGCGTAGCTGGTTACCTGGCGGCACTCGGGAAACAGCTCCCGCACGGTGTCCAGGATGGTGTAAAGCTCCGGAGCTTTCCGCACCAGGGCATCCCCGTCGGCCAGGAAGACCTTCTCAATGTGATGGTAGACCTGCCGGGCCACCCGGAAGTCCTCCAGCACCTCATCCAAGGGGCGGACGGCGAAACGCTTTTCTTTGTACATGCTGCAAAAGGCGCAGGTGTTGTGGCTGCACCCGTAGGTCACCTGGATAATGAGGCTCCGGGCCTCGGAGGGGGGGCGGTATACGCTGCCATAGTATCTCATATGCCTAATTTCTCCAATGCCGCCATTTTCAGGCAGACGCAGAAAACTTCCATGGCCTGTTCCAGCTCCTCCACCGGGGGCAGGGAGGGGGCGATGCGGATGTTGCTGTCCTGGGGGTCCTTGCCATAGGGGAAGGTGGCCCCGGCGCTGGTCATGGTGACGCCCGCCTCCCCGCACAGGGCCAGGGTCCGTTTCGCCGTGCCAGGCATGGCGTTGAAGGAGACGAAGTACCCGCCCTTGGGCCGCCGCCAGGAGGCGATGCCCAGGGGAGCGATCTCCCTGTCCAGGGTATCCGCCACGCAGCGGAACTTGGGGCCCATGATGGCGGCGTGCTTTTTCATCAGCTCCAGGGTGTGGGCCTTGTCCCGGAGGTAGAGGACGTGGCGCTGCTGGTTTACCTTGTCGAAGCTGATGACCTGGGGGGCCAGGAGCGTTTCCATGTGGGCCATGTTGGCCTCGGAGCAGGCGAAGCAGGCCACGCCCGCGCCGGGGAGGGTAATCTTCGACGTGGAGGCGAACTCAAACACCAGGTCGGGATGCCCGGCCTCCGCGCAGAGGGACAGGATGTCTGGGAAGGGCACGTAGTCCCCCTCGAACTCGTGGACGCAGTAGGCGTTGTCCCACATGATGAGGAAGTCCGGCGCGGCGGGGGACAGAGCCGCCAGGCGGCGGATGGTATCCTCCGAGTAGATGACGCCCTCGGGATTGGAGTACTTGGGGACGCACCAGATGCCCTTGACGGCGGGGTCCTTGACGGCCTCCTCCACGGCGTCCATGTCGGGGCCGGACTCTGTCATGGGGATGGTGACCAGCTCAAAGCCGAAGGTCTCCGTGACCTTGAAGTGGCGGTCGTAACCAGGGGCGGGGCAGAGCCACTTGACGGTTTCCTCTTTGCACCAGGGCCGGGGGCTGTGGAGCATTCCGTGGGTGTAGGCCTTGGCGATGGTGTCGTACATGAGCTGGAGGCTGGAATTGCCCCCCGCGAAGACCTGCTCCGGCTTGCAGCCCAGGATGTCCGCGAAGAGCGCCCGGGCGGCGGGGAGGCCCCGCATCTCTCCATAGTTCCGCACGTCCATGCCGCCGGAGACATAATCCTTGGGGTCCTGCATCAGGCCGAAGATGTCACTGGCCAGGTCCAGCTGCTGCTTCCCGGGCTTGCCCCGGGCCATGTTCAGGCTGAGGCCCTTGGCCTTCAGCGCGTCAAATCTGCCTTGCAGGCGGGCATACTCCCCGTTCCGCTCCGCCGGGGTGAGGGTGGCGTAAGGCTTCATAAAAATCCATCCTTTCTGTCGGTGGGTTCGATAAGGTTTAGTATAGCGAATACGGAAGGCGGTTTCAAGTCCCTATTTCGCGGCGGGCGCGCCCGCTCCGCCGTCCCGCGCCCGATGGGGAAATCTCGGAAATCCGGTCGATAAGCCCATACGCTTTGGCATATACTATTGAAGGTAATACGGCGGGTTTTCCAAAATCCCCCATGCCAGGCATGTTTTGTCCCTCCGGCACATAGTCTGGAAGAACCCACTCTGCCCGTTACAAAGGAGGAAGCCCCATGAGACGAACCAGCCGGAGAAGCCAGGTCCACCAGGCCATCGCCGTGTCGGCCCTGCTGCTGGCGGCGCTGTTTTTGCTGCCGCTGGCGGTGGTAGTCCCCTTCCGCTCCGCCCTCTTCGGGCGGGAGGAGCCCGTGGACGAGACGGAGCAGGAGGAAGCGCCGCCCCCCGTTCCCAGCGGAGGAGGGCTGGACGCCGCCAGGCCTCTCCGGGTGCTGGACGGGGAGGCGGTTTTGGAGATGGACCTGGGGACCTATCTGGCGGGGGTGGTCCGGGCGGAGATGCCCGCCGCCTTTGAAATGGAGGCCCTGAAGGCCCAGGCGGTGGCCGCCCGGACTTACACGCTGTACAAGCTCCAGTCCGGGGGGAACCACGGGGAAACCGCCGACGTCTGCACGGACCACACCTGCTGCCAGGCCTATCTTAACGCAGAGGCCGCCCGGGCCAATTGGGGGGACCGCGCCGCCGCCTACGAAGCCAAGGTGGAATCGGCGGTGCGGGAGACCGATGGGGAGGCCATCCTCTACGGCGGCGTGCCCATCCTGGCAGTGTTCCACTCCTCCTCCGCGGGACGGACCCGGGCGGCGGGGGAGGTCTGGGTCAATGACCTGCCCTACCTCCGGCCAGTGGACTCCCCGGAACCGGGGGACCGGATTCCCAACTACTACAGCCGGGTGGAGTTTCCGGCGGAGGAGCTGAAAGCAAAGCTGCTGGCCGCCTTCCCGGAGGCGGACCTCTCGGGCGGTATGGAGGGCTGGCTGAAGGACCCCGCCGCCGACAGCGCGGGAAACGTGGGCACGGTGTCCGTGGGCGGCGTGGCGGCGAAGGGAACCCAGGTGCGGGCGGCCCTGGGGCTCCGGTCCGCCTGCTTTACCTGGGAGGCCCAGAAGGGAGGCATGGCCTTCTTCGTCACTGGCTACGGCCACGGCGTGGGCCTGAGCCAGTACGGGGCCAGCGCCATGGCGGCGGCGGGGGCGGGCTACCGGGAGATTTTGACCCATTATTACACCGGCGTGACAGTGGAGCCCTACCAGGGCTGACGGCGGGCTTTACAAAACCCAGCCTGGTGTGATAAAATATACTCGTTTTCAACTGGTTTTACGAAGGAGGGACAGCTTATGAAACGGCGGGCGGCGCTCATCCTCGGGCTCCTGCTGGTGTTCCAGCTGGCCCTCCCTCCCGCCCGGGCGGCGGAGCGTGTCTATTTCACCGCCGTGGGCAGCTATGTCCTGCCCCTGTCGGACAACACCATGCCCTTTTGGAGCGGAGGCTATGTCTACATCGCCAGCTCCATCTTCACGGGCACGGGCCGGGAATCCCTGGGCATCTCCCAGGTGCTCAACAGCGACCAGGGGCGCCTGGTCCTATACAGCGGCGGGCGGTCCCTGACCTACACCCTCTCCGCCAACTGCGCGCTGGACAACGATGGCGCCGCCTACTACCCCGGGGCCATCCAGCGGAACGGGACGGTCTTCGTCCCCGCCAACACGGTGTCCCGGTACTTTGACCTGGTCTATTCCGTCATTGAGGTGGAACACGGCAGCATGGTCTGGCTCCGCCAGCCCAGCTACGGCGCGTCGGACAAGCTCTACGCCGACGCGGCGCGGTATACCATGCGCTCCATCTACGCCGACTACATCCGGGCCAAGGAGTCCGCCAGGCCGGAGGGCGGGTCCCCCGGGGAAAACGCCAATCCCTCCGTGCCCTCCGGGTCCCAGGAGCCCGCCGCCGGGCTGGAGGGGAAGCGGATCGCCCTGTGCCTCCAGGCGGGGAGCGACGCCTCCCTCATGGCGGACGCCCTGGAAAGTTATGGTGCCGGGGCCGCCTTCTTCTTCACGCCGGAGGAGATGGAGCGGCAGGGGGGAACCCTCCGCCGCCTGACCGCCCAGGGGCAGGGCATCGGCATCCTGGCAGACGCCGGCCATCCGGACCGGACTGTGGCCGAGCAGCTGGAGGCGGGCAACGCCGCCCTTTTCCGGGCCACCTGCGGCAAGACCCGGCTGGCTTATGTCCGGGGCGGCGGGGCCCAGGCGCTCCAGGCCGCCGGGGAGGCGGGCTTCCGCTGCCTCCAGCCAGAGCTGGACCGGAGCGGGTACGACCTGCGGAGCGCCTCCGGGGCCCAGGAGCTGGTCCGGCGCCTGGCCGCCTGGCGGGGGGACGCCGCCGTGTGGCTGGGGGACGGGGCCAGCCCGGCGGGGCTGCGGTCCTTCCTCTCTGCCGCCAGGGAGGCGGGGGGCGTGTGCGCCGCCTACCGGGAGGCCGGGCTCCGGTGAACGCCGGGAATCTTTACAGAAAATTCAACAACCCCGTACGGGACAGGGTATAATAAATAGAAGAAAGATTTGGAAAACTGGGGAGGGTCCGCCATGGGACGCAATATTTTAGTGGTCGAGGATGACCGCAACATCTCCGATCTCATCCACATGTACCTGGTGAAGGAGGGTTTCGACGTCCGTACCGCCGGGGACGGCGGAAGAGCCATCGAGGAGTTTCAGAAGGCCGCGCCGGACTTGATCCTGCTGGATATCATGCTGCCCGTCATGGACGGCTGGGCCGTCTGCGCCAAAATCCGGGAGACCTCCCAGGTTCCCATCATCATGCTCACCGCCAAGAGCGAGGTCTTCGACCGCATCCAGGGCCTGGAAATGGGGGCGGATGATTACATCGTCAAGCCCTTTGAGATGAAGGAGCTCATCGCCCGGATCAACGCCGTCCTCCGCCGGACGGAGATTCCCAATGATACCAGCAAGAAGCTGGCCTTCGACAAGCTGGTGATCAACCTGGACTCCTATGAGCTCATCGTGGACGGAAAGAAGATCGACACCCCTCCCAAGGAGCTGGAGCTCCTGTACCACCTGGCCTCCACACCCAACCGGGTCTACACCCGGAACCAGCTCCTGGACGAGGTTTGGGGCTTTGATTACTTCGGGGACAGCCGGACGGTGGACGTACACATTAAACGCCTGCGGGAGAAGGTAGAGGGCGTCAGCGCCAAATGGGCGCTGAAGACCGTGTGGGGCGTGGGCTATAAATTCGAGCTGGTCACGGAGAAGGCGGAGGGATGAAGCGTTTACGGGAACGGACACAGAGCCTTTACTGGCGGCAGCTCTTTGTTACCGCCGGCATGGTGCTTCTGACCCTGTGCCTGCTGGGGGCCTCCTTCTTCTCCCTGAGCTATAACTACGCCCGGAGCCAGCAGGGGGAGGAAATTGCCGCCAAGGCCCAGGTCATGAGCCAGCTCTCCCTGAGCTACCTGGAAAACGGGCGGTACCTGGACATAGAGGACCTCCAGAACGACCTGGACTTCCAGCGCCTGGCCAGCTTCGCCGCCCTGGTCTCCGATGTGCATTTCATGATCTGCGACACAGAGGGCCACGTGCTCCTCTCCACCGACGAGACCCTGGATGGGAAAATCCTTACCGTCCCCCCGGAGCGGACGGCCAAGATCATGGGCCAGGGCAGCGCCTCCTGGCGGGACGACTTCGGTGGGCTCTATCCACAGAAGCGTTTTTCCGTGGGGGTGGCCGCCGTGAATCCCGTCACCCGGGAAACGGCGGGAGAGGTGGTGGCGGTGTCCACCATGGCCTCCCTGGACTCCATGTGGCAGGGCTTCATCGGCCTGTTTTTCATGACGGCCTTCGTGGTCCTGATGATTGCCTTCATGGCCTCCTCCGTCACCGCCATGCGGCAGGTGAAACCCATCCGGGAGATGGTGGAAGCCACCCGGCGCTACGCCGAGGGGGACTTTGACATCCGCATGAACGACTACGGCCGGAACGACGAAGTGGGAGAGCTGGCCGCCTCCTTCAACGCCATGGCGGAGTCCCTCCAGCAGACGGAGCGGCAGCGCCGGGAGTTCATCGCCAACATCTCCCACGAGCTGAAAACGCCCATGACCACCATCGCCGGGTACACGGACGCCATCCTGGACGGAGCCATCCCCCCGGAGAACGAGAAGCAGTACCTGCAAATCATCTCCGGGGAGAGCCGCCGCCTCAGCCGCCTGGTGCGGCGGATGCTGGACGTGAGCCAGCTCCAGGCCATCGACCCCCTGCGGGGCGGAGCCCATTTCGACCTCTGCGAGAGCATGCGCCGGGTGCTGATCTCCATGGAGAAAAAGATCACCGACCGGGAGCTGGACGTGGAGGCGGACATCCCCGAGGGGCCCATCCTGGTCCTGGGGGACAACGATTTGATCACCCAGGTGATTTACAACCTGCTGGAGAATGCGGCCAAGTTTGCCTACAAGGGGTCCACCCTGTACCTGGGGCTGAGCCTCCGGGACGGCAGGGCCCGGGTCTTGGTGCGCAACTGCGGGGACACCATTCCCGCCGGGGAGCTGCCCCTGCTGTTCGAGCGGTTCCACAAAAGCGACAAATCCCGCAGCGAGGACAAGGACGGCGTGGGCCTGGGGCTCTACATCGTCAAGACGATTTTGGAGCAGCACAAGGAGAAAATCAACGTCGCCAGCGAAAGCGGCGTGACCACCTTCTCCTTCTCGCTGACCACGGAGTGAGGGAGCATGGGAGAACGTGAACAGGCCGGGCGCCTGCCCGGCGAGATCGTGGAGGTTTACCGCGGCCCCTTCCGCGCCGGGGAGGCGCGGGACCCCCGGGAAGTGGTGGAGGCCTACCGCCAGCCGGACCCCCGGGAGGTGGTGGAATCCTACTGCCGCCCTGTCCCCGCTGGAAAGCAGGCATCCCCGGGCCAGGCCGCTTCCGGGAAAAAGGGGCGGCGGGACGGCCGCCGTCCCAGCCGGAGGCGGGGACTGTACCGTTTTTGCCTGTGCGTGGCGGCGCTGGTGGGACTGACGGCGGCGGCTAAGATCATAGAGCACACCGCCTTCCAGGAGGAGTGGCAGCCGGGGGATGCCGTTTACGAAACGCAGGCGGCGGGGGAAATTACCATCCCCGCCTGGCCCGTGGACCAGGGCGCGTCCCTGGCCCTCGCCCGGGACCAGGGGGAGGCTCTGACGGCCCAGGAGGTCTACCGCCAGCTGAACCCGGCGGTGGTGACGGTCCAGTGCCTCACCGGGGAGGGCGTCTCCATCGGCACGGGCGTCATTTTCTCCGAAGATGGTTATATCCTCACCAACCACCACGTGGTCCGGGGAGGCAGCGAGTGCTATGTTACCCTGGACAGCGGCTACTCCGTGGACGTCTGCTTCGTGGCGGGGGACGAGGACAGCGACCTGGCGGTACTGAAGGTCCCCCCGGGGGAACTGGCGCTGATGCCCATGGACGTCCTGCCGTTCGCCCCCTTCGGGGACTCGGAGAAGCTGGAGGTGGGGGACCCGGTTTATGCCATCGGCGCTCCCCGGCGGCTCCGGGGGACCCTGACCAACGGTATCATCTCCGCCATTGACCGGGATATTGAGGTGGAGGGACGGACCATGACCCTCCTCCAGACCAACGCCGCCCTGAACTCCGGCAACTCCGGCGGACCCCTCATCAGCGACCGGGGCCAGGTGGTGGGCATCAACGTGGCCAAATATATGTCCGACTGGAACCGGGACAGCGTGGAAGGCCTGGGCTTTGCCATCCCCTCCGCCCAGCTGGAGCGGATCGTCAACGACCTTTTAAAATGGGGAGAGGTCCAGCCGGAGCCCCGGCTGGGCATCCAGGTCCTCACGGATGCCCAGGGGCTGTTCGTGAAAGTCGTGGACCCCGGCACCGCCGCTGAACGGGCGGGCGTCCGGGCGGGAGACTACATCGTGGCCGCCCAGGGGCGGGGGGTCCAGAATACCCAGGACCTCTTCCGGGTCCGGCGGACCCTCTATGTGGGGGACCGCCTGACGCTGGCCCTCCTCCGGGACGGGGAGGCCCTGGAGGTCACCCTGGAGCTGGACGAGGCGGTGGACTAAGCGGAAAAACAGAGGAGGGGCCTGTCCCCTCCTCTTTGTTATTCCCCGGAATCAGTCTTCAGACAGCTCCAGCACCACGGGGCAGTGGTCGCTGCCGTGGACCTCGCTCCAGATGTCGGCGTTCCGGATGCGGCTCCGGAGGCGTTCGGAGACGATGAAATAGTCGATTCTCCACCCCGTGTTGTTCTCCCGGGCCCGGCCCCGGTAGCTCCACCAGGAGTAGGCCCCGGTCTTGTCCGGGTACAGGGCCCGGAAGCTGTCCACGAAGCCCGCCTCCAGGAGCTTCGTCATTTTCTCCCGTTCCTCGTCGGTAAAGCCGGGATTCCGGCGGTTGGGGCCCGGGTTCTTCAGGTCGATCTCCTGGTGGGCCACGTTCAAGTCCCCGCAGTAGACCACGGGCTTGACGGCGTCCAGCCCGCAGAGGTAGTCCCGGAGGTCGTCCTCCCAGGCCATCCGGTAGTCCAGGCGGAGGAGCTGGTCCTTGGAGTTGGGGGTGTAGCAGCAGACCAGGTAGAAATCCTGGAATTCCGCCGTGATGATCCGCCCCTCGTGGCGGTGCTCGTCGATTCCAAAGTCGTAGGTGACGCTCAGGGGCTGGCGCCGGGTGAAGACGGCGGTGCCGGAGTAGCCCGCCTTGTCCGCGCTGTTCCAAAAGCGGGTGTAGCCAGGGAGGTCGAACTCCGCCTGCTCCGGCCGCATCTTTGTCTCTTGGAGGCAGATGACATCCGCGTCGGCAAAGGCGCAGAAGTCCAGAAAGCCCTTTTTCAGGCAGGCCCGGAGGCCGTTGACGTTCCAGGAAACCAGTTTCATAAAAACACCTCGTTTGCATCTGAGATTGTTGGCGCCCTCTATTGTACCGCATCTCCTCCAAAAAAACAATTGCCAGCGGGCCGGAAAAGGAGTAGGATAGAGGAAGCGTTTCCGTGAATTTCGCAAGGAGGTTTCAGCTATGGGATTCCTGGACCGGTTCAAAAAGAAACACGAGGCGCGTCCCCGCCCCCAAAAGGAGGGCGCCGCCCCGGAGACAGAGGAATACACCCCCGGCGGCTCCGCCGTCTACCGCTACCAAGCTTTGGAGGACCAGGGCTTCCGGCCCCCGGAGGACGTGTGCGTCTCCACGGAGGCCATCGAAAAGCACATGGAGGAACTTTTCCCGGGCTGGGAGGGCTTCGTCTATCATGAAATCATCAGCGACCTGGTCCACATCGATGTCCACGTCCTCCGGGGCCCCAGCGCCAATGACTGCACGGTCCTCTACACCACGGGCATGAGCGACCTGCCCATGAGCCTGCCAGCGGAGATTTCGGACCGGGAGGACTTGAAGTACGCGGAGCTGTACATGCTCCTTCCCGGGGACTGGGACCTGGGCGGGGCGGGAACCAGCGCTAAGGACCTGCCCTACGAGCGGTTCTGGCCCATCCAGATGCTGAAATTCCTGGCCCGCTTCCCCCATGAGTATAAGACCTGGCTGGGCTGGGGGCATACTATCCCCAACGGGCCGGAGTACGCCCCCATCTGCGACGGGCTGGGCTTCGGCGGCGCGGTGCTGGACAGCCTTACCCTGGTTCCGCCCCTGAAGACAGGGGAGGGACGGGAGATCAGCTTCTACCTGCTCATTCCCGCCTATAAAGAGGAGATTGAGTACAAGCTGAAGTACGGCATGGAGAAGTTGAGCCAGCGGTTCGCGGAGAAAAAGCTCCCCGTGGTGCTGGATGTCCACCGTCCTAATTTCTGCGGGGACTTTAAGGAGATACTGGACTAGGTTATGGACTACGAAAAGCTGCTGAACATGGCGGCGGAGCTGGGGTACCAGCTGATGTACAGCGGGGCGGAAATCTACCGGGTGGAGGAGTCCGCCCGGCGGCTGCTCCAGGCTTATGGCGTGGAGGCCCCGGAGGTCTTCGCCATACCCAACTGCCTGATTGTCAGCGTGGCGACCCCGGAGGGCCAGCCCGTCACCCGGATGCGCCGGGTCCCGGCCCACGGCACGGACATCGAGCTGCTGGAGCGGTGCAACAGCCTGTGCCGCCGCCTCTGCGCCCAGGTTCCGCCCCTGGACGAGGCCCAGGCGGCGGTCAACGCCCTGCCGGATGCCATCCCCCGGTACTCTGCCCGGCTGATGCTGCTGGGCTACGGGGTGGCTCCCGCCTTCTTCGCCCCGCTGTTCGGCGGCGGGCTGCGGGACACGGGCTGTTCCTTTTTCTGCGGGCTGGCGGTGGGCCTGTGCCTGCTCTACGGGGGGAAATTCATTGGGGCCAACGGCTTTTTCCGCACGGCGGTGTGCAGCGCCCTGGCGGCCTTCCTGGCCCTGGCGCTGGTGGAGGCGGGGCTGGGGGAGAGCGTGGACGTGGTGACCATCGCCACGCTGATGGTCCTGGTACCCGGCGTGGCCCTGACCAACGCCATGCGGGAGATCATGGCCGGGGACACCTTCTCCGCCCTGAGCCGCACGGCGGACGCGATTTTAGTGGCCTCGGCCATCGCCCTGGGGGCGGCGGCGGGACAGGCCCTGGGCGGATTTTTTTGAGGAGGGCGGCATGGAGACGGTATGTTTCGGATACGCCCTGCCCTGCCTTTGCGCTTTTCTGGCCTGCGTGGGCTTCACGCTGATGTTTAACATCCACGGCTACGGAAAGCTCATCGCCGGGGTGGGCGGGGCCCTGGGCTGGCTGGTGTACCTGCTGGGCGGGAAGACCATTTTTGCCGCCTTCCTGGCGGCGGCGGCCATCGGCGTCTTTGCCGAGGTGATGAGCCGGGTCCGGCGCTGCCCGGTGACGGGCTACGTGCTGGTGGCCCTGCTGCCCCTGGTCCCGGGAGGCGGCATTTATTACGCCATGCGGCACGGCGTGGCGGGGGAGACGGACCTGTTCCTCAGCACCCTGCTCCACACCTTCGGCATGGCGGCGGCGCTGGCGGTGGGGGCCATGCTGGCCTCCTCGGTGTTCCGGGCGGTGTTCCCCCGCCTGCGGCCCGGCCCGCCGGAGAAGTGAACAACGGAGGAGGTGGTTTCACCATGGAAAACTTCAAACAAGAATTGTATGAAAACGGCTATTTCCGGCAGGAGGAACTGGTCTTTTGGGACTGTGACCGGGACCAGCAGGTCCGGGTGGCGGCTCTGTTGAGCCGCCTGGGGGCCTTTGCCGGGTACGACTACGACGCCCGGGGACTGACCCACGAGGTGCTGTGGGCCAGCCGGGAGGTGTTCCTCCTCTCCCGGGCCTCCCTGCGTATCCACGCCTGTCCCCGGGCGGGGGACGTGCTGGACATCACCACCTGGGAGGCCGGGCCCAAGGCCGCCCACATGCGGCGGAACTATGAGATGAAGGACCAGCAGGGCCGCCTCCGGGTTTCTGCCCGGACGGACTGGATCCTGGTGGACCCCGGGACCCGGAAGATTCTGCGGCCCTCGGCTTTCACCGCCAAGCCCCTGCTGGCCTCGGACCGTCCCCTGGACTGTCCGGAGACAAGGAAGGTCGTCCTCCCTAAAGAAGGGCGGGAGGCCCTGGGCACCCGGAGGGTCCGCTGGTCCGACCTGGACGGCAACGGGCACCTGTTCAGCGGGAATTACGGGGAC
This sequence comes from uncultured Oscillibacter sp., assembly GCA_910583785.1. Lineage (GTDB taxonomy): Bacteria > Bacillota > Clostridia > Oscillospirales > Oscillospiraceae > Oscillibacter. Next base: position 5,505 of record CAJTZK010000016.1, on the reverse strand, counting down.
ATCATTTGGGACGCCCTGCCGGAGGACCTGCAAGCCCGGGCCCCCCGGGAGTTTCAGATTAACTACAGCCGGGAGGCCGTCCTGGGGGATGTGCTGAAGCTGGAGGGCTTCCGGAGTGAAGCGGGATACCTGGTGGAGGGCTTGGGCCCCCATGGCTCCTGCTTCACGGCGCTGTGCGCATTCTGAGGGACGCGTCCATAGGAAATGGGAATGTGGCGCGGGGCGGGCCTGCCCCGCGCCATATTCCTATACGAAACATGCGCCTTGGGATGCGGGCCTTTCCCTTGGTGTGTCTCATTGGGAGATTTGAGCCTGTAGGGGCGGGCCTATGCGCCCTCCCTTTTCCCTGGCTTCCGGCAGAGGGGTGGGCACGAAAGTACGCCCCTGTGCCATATGCCTCCCAAATAAAATGTGTAACCGGGCGTGCCCCTTTCCCCAGACCAGTTGACGAATCTTCCACTGAGGTATATAATGGTAACCGGAATCACCGCAGAGCGCCCAAAAAAGAAAGGAGACCCTAGTATTATGAAACGCTTCCTGACGATCCTGCTTGCCACCCTTGCGTTGAGCGCAGCCTTGTGCGTCAGCGCCTCCGCGTCCAGCTTTGACGGCGCGGCCAGGGAACTGTCCACCATCGGCATGCTCAAGGGGACAGCCGACGGCTTCGACCTGGACAAGGCTCCCACCCGGGCCCAGGCCGCCATCATGCTGGTCCGGCTTTACGGCGCGGAGGAGCGGGCCCAGGGCCTGTACAGCTCCGGACGCATCACCTGCCCCTTTGCCGATGTAAACGAGACCGCCGCGCCTTATGTGGCCTGGCTGGTGGACGAGGGCCTTGCCAACGGCATCACCGAGACTTCCTTTGGCGCCGCCGAGCCCTGCACCGCCAAGGCCTACACCATCTTCCTGCTCCGGGCCCTGGGTTACCAGGACAAGGAGGACTTCACCACCGCCAACGCCCAGGAGTTCGCCCAGAGCCTGGGCCTGCTGGACACCTCCGCCCTTACGGGCACCTTCCTCCGGGACGACCTGGTGGCCCTGACCTACCAGGCCCTGGGGACCGATATGAAGGACGGCAAGATGTACCTCCTGGAGCACCTGATCGAGGATTGCGAGCTTGACGTCAGCGGAGCCCGGACCCTGACGAAGAAGATTGAGTACTACCGGGACATCAACAGCGCCTCCTCCGCCCTGCGGGAGGGCGTGTCCGCCAAGATCAACCTGAATATGGAGATGGACGTCTCCCGCATTGCGCCGGGCGACACGCAGCCCAGCGGGGAAATTGAGCGGGTGGCCCTGGCCTGCGGCGGCGATGTCAAGCTGGCTATGAAGCGGTATCCCGAGATGGCCCTGGACCTTACGATGAAGGCGGACGGCCAGGAGGAGAACGTCAAACTGTGGCTCAAGGGCGACTGGGTGTATGCGCAGACGGGAGAGGCGTCCGTCAAGATGGAGACGGGCGAGGAGATTTGGAAGCTGCTGGAAGACAGCGCGCAGAAGGAAGCTGGCGCCTCCCTGCTTCCCTTTGTGGCCGACATCTCCAAGCAGGCCTCCGGCGACGAGGCGGTCTACACAATGGATATGAACGATGCCTATGAAAGCCTGGTAAAGGACATCACCGCCCAGGTGCTGGAGGCCAACCATGTCTCCGGGAGCGCCGGCGGCGAAATGGACATGAAGGGCTTTACCATCCGGTACACCGTCAAGGGAGGCACCCTCAAGAGTGTGTCTGCGGACACGGCGCTTTCCATGAAGATCGACGGGGGCGAGGCTGAGGGAACGGTCATGGCCGGGATGAGCATGGACATGAAAATGGACATCCTGTCCAGTGGTTCTGCGGTGAAGATCAGCTTCCCCGATTTCTCGGACTTTGAGGAAGTCATCGGCGGAGCCGATGGCCCGACAGGTATTTCCGGGACCCTGGTTTCCTGAGATTCCCTAAGTGAAAAGACCGTCCGGCGGAGTTCCGCCGGACGGTCTTCTTACGTCTCCCCGTCCTCCCGGGCCAGCTCGTCCCTGGCCTCCTGGAGGACCTTTTTTTCCGCCTTGGTGGTCAGTTGGCTCTCGTCGAACTGGGCGAACAGGTCCGGGCGGCGGCGCATGGTCCGCTTGTAGCTCTCCTTCTTCCGCCAGGCGGCCACCTTCCCGTGGTCCCCGGAGAGGAGGATTTCCGGTACCGCCCGGTCGTGCCACACGGCGGGCCGGGAGTACTGGGGATACTCCAAAAGGCCGTTCCAGTGGGACTCCTCCTGGAAGCACTCCTCATCCGGCAGGACCCCGGGCACCATGCGGCACACCGCGTCCGCCACCGCCATGGCGGGAATCTCCCCCCCGGTGAGGACGAAGTCCCCCATGGAAATCTCCTCGTCCACGCACTCGTCCAGGAAGCGCTGGTCTACGCCCTCGTAGTGGCCGCAGACCAGGATCAGGTGGCTGTAGTTCTCCTTCAACTCCCGGGCCAGACCTTGGGTGAAGGTCCGCCCGCAGGGGGAGAGAAAGATGGTCCGCCCCGGCCCGTGGGCCTCCGTCACATGGGCCCAGCAGCGGTAGAGGGGGTCCGCCTGCATGACGGCCCCCCGGCCCCCGCCGTAGGGATAGTCGTCCACCTGCATCTGCTTGTTCGTGGTGTACGTCCGGATCTGGTGGGTCCGGATAGCGATGTACCCCCGCTCCTGGGCCCGGCCCAGGATGCTGGCGTTCAGCATGGCGTCCACGGAGTCCGGGAAGAGGGTCAGGATGTCGATATTCACTCCGCCAGCCCCTCCCACATCCGGATGTCCATCCGGTTGTTCTCCAGGTCCACGCCCAGGATAAAGGCGTCCTTCACCGCAGGGACCAGGAACTCCTTCACCCCCCGGACGGTGTAGACCTTACTGGCGGGGTAGCGGTCCACCCGGACCAGCTCCCCCACGCAGTCCCCGGTTTCCCCGTCGTACACGTCCAGGCCCAGGAGCTCGGCGTCGAAGTACTCCCCCGCCGGGAGGCGGGCGTCCCCCCGGCGGACCAGCAGCTCTTTGCCCCGGAGGGCTTCGGCGGCGGTGCGGTCCTCCACGCCTTCCAGCTTGAGGAGGGCCATGCCCTTGTGGACCCGGCAGGCGGCGGGAACGGCGGCCTGCCCGTCCAGATAGAAGGTTTTGAAGCCGGAGAGGAAGTCCGCGCCTCCCTCCAGGGGCAGGACCCGCAGTTCCCCCCGGATGCCGTGGACGCCAACGATCCGGCCCACGGGCACAAACTCACATTTCATAAGGACGCTCCTTTGCTTTGCATTTAGAACCTGCCTCCAGGACTGGGGGATGCCCCGTTTAACTCCGGGGCAGGAAGAGGGAGAACTTGGCCCCCCTCCCGGGCCGGGAGAAGGCCTTCACGTAGCCCCCCTGGCCCTGGGCAATCTGCCGGACCAGGTAGAGCCCCACGCCCACGCCCTCCGCGCCAGAGGCCGCCCCGCCCCGGTAGAACCGCTGGAAGAGCTTGGCCAGCTCCTCCTCCGGAATGCCGGGCCCGGTGTCTTCCACATCCACCCGGACGAAGAGCTCATAGGCCCGGACGCTGACGGTGACGCTTCCGGCGGGAGTGTATTTCACGGCGTTGTCGATGAGGTTGCACACCGCTTCCGCCGTCCACTTGGGGTCGAAGACCGCCTCCGCCCCGCAGGGCTCCAGAATCAATGCCAGTCCCTTCTCCGCCGCCCTGGGGGCAAACTGGCTGGCCGCCTCCTCCAGCATGGGCCCCAGGGGACCGGGCCGGGGCTGGAGGACCAGTACACCCGCCTCCAGCCGGGAGGTCTTCACCAGCGCCTCAATGAGGGACTGGAGCTTGGCCGCCTGTTCCCCCAGGGCGGCGGTATAGGCCTGGCAGTCCGCCGGGGCCGCTTCCTCCAGAAGCTGGGTGTAGAGCAGCACGTTGGCGATGGGGGTTTTCGTCTGGTGGGAGATGTCGGCGATGAGGGACTTGATCTTGTCCCGTTCTTCCTGGAGATTCCGGGCGGAGATGGCGGAGGCGCTGAGGTAGTGGGCCAGCCTGGTCTCCACGGCGGAGAGCAGGGTCTCGTCGAAAGCCTCCTGCCGGAAGTCTCCCCGGGCGGCCTCGTCCAGCATCTGGTCCAGGCGGCGGAGCAGGCGGCGCATCCGCCAGCGGTCCCAGAGGAACAGCGCCGCCAGCGCCAGAAGCAAAAGGGCCAGGAGCCCGCATCCCGCTCTTGTCATGCCTCAGCCCTCTTGGTCCCCGGTGGTCCAGGTGTAGCCGATGCCGTAGACAGTTTTTAGGTAGCGGGGCTTGGAGGGAGTCTCCTCCAGCTTTCCCCGGAGGCGCTTTACCGTCACGGACAGGGCGTTTTCGTCCACGTACTCCGCCCCGCCACTCCAGACCCGGTCCACCAGCAGCTCCCGGGGCAGGGTCCGCCCCCGGTTCTCCACCAGGATGCGGAGGAGCTTCTGCTCCGTCTTGCTCAGGTCGATGAGCCGCCCGTCCCGCCGGAATTCCATGCGGTCAAAATCGAAGGAGAAGGCCCCCAGGGAGGCGGGCCCGGCCTGGGCCGCTTCCCCGCCCCGGCGGAGCTGGGCGTTGACCCGGGCCCGGAGCACCGCCAGGGAGAAGGGCTTTGTCACGTAGTCGTCCGCCCCGGACTCCAGCCCCGCTACAATATCCGTTTCCATGTCGTTGGCGGTCAGCAGGATGACGGGGGTGGTTCCGCCCCCGGCCCGGAGCCGCCGGAGGAAGTCCAGCCCGCTGCCGTCCGGGAGGTTCCAGTCCAGCACCAGCAGGTCAAAGCTCCCCGCCTCCAGGGCGGACCGGGCGGCGGCAAGGGTCTGGCAGAGGGTGATCTCCGCCTCCGGGCCCCGTAGGGCCAGGCGCAGCCCGTCCCCCAAGGCCCGGTCGTCCTCCACAATCAAAATCGATTTCATATCCTGCCTCCCAGACGTCCGGCGCGGACCAGCGGCCGCCCCCGGGCGGCGGCGGGGCCCCTGGCGGGAGGAGTCGGGTGAAACGGGGCCGCGGGAGCTTCCGCCGCTAGGTGCAGGCGGGGTTTTGGGCGGCTCATGATACGCTCAAAGCGTCCTCCAGCACGAGGCCGGGGTTGTGCTTGGTCAAAAAGCCCACGGACCACTCGCCGCCGAAGGCCACCAGCAGGCGGTCCTTAAAGTCCTCCAGCACCGCCGCGCCAGTGCAGAGGACCAGCTCGTCGGGCTTGCAGGGGCACTCGGCCACCAGCCGCAGGTGGTCAAAGGGCAGGCCCTCCATGTAGAGGTCCACGCCGTATTCCGCCTTCATGCGGTATTGGAATACGTCAAACTGCAGCGTGCCGACGACGCCCACCACGACCTCTTCCATGCCGCCGCCGGGGCGCTTGAAGATCTGGATGGCGCCCTCCTGGGCGATTTGCTCCGTGCCCTTGATGAACTGCTTGCGCTTCATGGTGTCCTTGGGGGACACCCGCATGAAGTGCTCCGGCTCGAAGGTGGGGATGCCCGCGTAGCGGAACTTCTTCCCCGGCACGGTGACGGTGTC
>CAJTZK010000015.1 GCA_910583785.1 uncultured Oscillibacter sp. | reverse complement strand
GCGCCGTGTTCGCTCTCTGCGGAGGGCTGGCCCTGATTCGCTTTGCTTTCTTCGGAATAAAATACGGCTTGCCTCACGGGGAGTACCCTGTCCAGAGCATCGCCAGCTTTGGGGGCAGTACAAAAAACATCTCCCTGCTGGCTGCGTATCTGATTCTGACCGTCCTGCGCTGTTTTGGCTCGGTGTATCTCGCCGCCCTGCTGCTCTTTACCTCCGTTTTGGTGAAGAAATATGCTTTGACGGTGGTGATCGGGGTGGCATCCACCTTGATCCCGTATATCGGCCTGTCCAGACAGATCTGCTACCGCTTGCCGCTGCCCCTGCCGTTCCTGCTGGCAACCGGCTTTCTGGAGGGGACTTCCTCTGTGGAGGATTCGCTGACAGGAGAACCCATCGTGACTTTTTCAGAGCGTTCCCCCCAGGAGCTGCTGGCCCTGCTGGGCCTGTCTGCTGTGTGCTGCGCCCTCATGGTATGGTGGGTGCTGCGGCAAAACACAAACTGCTGGCAGTCTGGAAGAAAATCTGTCAGAGGCCGCGGGGCTGCCGCGCTCTGCCTGCTGGTGCTGCTCTCGCTGTCCGGCTGCTCTGTCACAGAATCCGCAAATGGGATATTCAATTCATCTTCGCAAAGTGTGTCGGAAACTTACAGCGTGATCTACGATGACCAGACGCGGACATACGCTCTGGAAAACCGGGCAGCCGGCGCTTTGACGGATTTGGCCCTCTCTCCGCTGTTCGGGGCCTTTTCGGATGGGGAATCCATCCAGGCCGTTTATATGGATGCCCCGTATATTTACTATATGACCTCCCGCACAGAACAGTATGTGGATCGGGTCGGCAGCTACAACAGCACAGCTACTCAGGTGTCCATCGTCCAGCTTGATACAGAAACCTTTGAGGAACAGGTTATTTTCGAGAAAATAACGGACAGCGGGCGATCTCTGCTGGGAATTGACTATACCGTGGGGGATACCTGGATGTTTCTGCAATACTGCTATGGCTTTTTCTTGAACAACGACAGCCTTTTTTTCATTACGAATGATGGGATTACGGAAGTAAGCAGGACGATTCAGCGAACTCAAATGCTGGACATCCCCACCAAGGGGAATATAGCGTTTGATGGGCGGACGATCTACTTCATCAACGAAAATTCTCTGCTGACAGCGTATGACACCAAGACCCAAAAAACAAGACCGTTTCGGAATGTTGTTGCTTACGACTTCTGCCTGACCGATCAGGGGCTGTATTTTATCAACCGTATGGATTCCGACTGCGTTTATCTATGCGGCAGGGATGGCGCCCACAGTCTGAAGGTTTCAAATGCCCCGGCCCTGTCTGTTGGTTATGATGGTGAGAAAGTTACCATGATTCTAAAATCAGACGGGAAAGAGGTGGTTTTTGAGCCGTGACGGTACAGGAGCAGCAAGCATCCGTCAAAGCAAGACGAAAAAAACGAGGCAGAAGGCTGATGATCGCCTATGCTTTGCGCGGTGCGATCTTCTTTCTGTTGGCTCTGATGATTGTTCTTATGGTATGCGGGGTGCTTTATATCAGGGAGCATCTGGCTCCTGCGCCTAACAGTGAATTGCCTGGTGGGAATATGGAGCCAGATGATCCCGCTCTTTCAGAACCGCCCATTGTTCCGATAGAGCCTGCCATTCCTGGAGAAATCACAATTCCCGATTGGATCGTTCAGGACATCTTGCCGATCAATGAATACTCCCGTCCTGGAATTGCATTGAGCGAGGTGAACGGCGTTGTCGTACACTACACCGGCAATCCGGGAACAACGGCGGAACAGAATAGAAGCTATTACAAGAACTTGGCTGAAACAAAGGAAACGTATGCAAGCAGCCATTTTGTCATTGGGATGGATGATAAAATTATTCAATGCGTTCCCTTGGATGAAATTGCATATTGCTCCAATCAGAGGAATGACGATACGATTTCTATTGAGTGCTGTCATTCTGATGATACCGGCCAATTTTCACAGGACACGTTAGACGCATTGGTGCAGTTGCTGAACTGGCTTATAAAGAGCATTAAATTAATTGATGGACAATTTTTGTCGGAACTTTTAGTCCGATATGAAGTCGGAGTATGCATCGACAAAACCGTATCGATTTACAAAATCGACGCCGGCTTCTTTCGTACCGGAAGTTAACCAAAAAGGAATACCCGCCCTTCCACAACTCGTTTTTCAGCTAGGCTCCTAAACTAAGACCACCCCAAGATGTGCTGTCTGCACATCTTGGGGTGGTTTCCATGACCGTCTTTCTAGAGAATGCCTCTCCCTGCGGCCCCAAGCCAGTCCTCCGCAAAAATGCCGCTCTCTTTGAAACGCCCTGCGGGCACGGAAATTATCCCTGGCACACAGCTTCCAGCTCCTGGGCCCGGGCCAGGGCCGCGTCGATGTTGGGGGCAAAGTTCTCCTCCCCCACCTCTTCATACAGGCCGGACTTCCGGAACACCGACAGGGGCTGCTCGTTCACGTGGGAGAAAATCACCTGAATGCCCTTGTCCTGGCACTCCTGGCAGAGGCGCTGGAGGCTGTTCAGGGCCGTGATGTCCATGGCCGGCACGGAGCGCATCCGCAAAATCAGCACACGGCGCCCACTACTCCGCTCTATGTGGGGAATCTTGTCCGCCGCCCCGAAGAACATGGGCCCGCTGATCTCATAAACCATCACATGAGCGGGCACGGGCTTTAGGCGGCCCTGATCGTCTCCGGTGTCTTCCACGTACTCCCACTCCTTCACCACGGCCACGTCCGCCATGCGTTTCATGAACAGCAGGCAGGCCAGGGACAGGCCCACCACGATGGCCACCACCAGGTCGAACGCCACTGTCAGCAGGAAGGTCACCGCCAGCACGGCCACGTCGCTCTTAGGCGATTGCTTCACCACCTTCACCACAGTGCGCCAGCCGCTCATGTTATAGGCCACCTGGAACAAAATCGCGGCGATGCACGGCATGGGAATCAGGGCGGCATAGGGCATCAGCAGCACCAGCACCAGCAGAAGCACCACGGCGTGGACCATGCCGGCGACGGGCGACCTGCCCCCGTTTTTGATATTCGCCGCTGTCCGGGCGATGGCTCCGGTGGCAGGAATGCCCCCAAAGAACGCCGAGGCGGCGTTACCCACACCCTGGGCCACCAGCTCCATGTTGGAGTTATGCCGGGCGCCGATCATCTCGTCGGCCACTACGGCGGACAGCAGGGACTCAATGGCCGCCAGCACGGCGATGGTAAAGGCGTCCGGCAGCACCGCCGCAATGGTGCCGTAGGACATCGCGGGCAAAGTAAATTCCGGCAGGGCGCTGGAAATCGTATAGAGGTCCCCAATGGTGTTCACCGGAAGGGCCAGCAGTTTCACCGCCGCCGCCGTCACCACCACGGCGGCAAGGGAGGCGGGAACCTTCCGGAAGACCCTGGGCCAGAGCACCAGCACCGCCAGGGCCAGGCATCCCACCCCCGCGGCGGCGGGGTTCACCGTATGAAAGGTACGGAATACCTCCTCCAGCTTCTCCATGGTCTCCACCGGGGCATTTTGGAAGGACAGGCCGAAGAAATCCTTCAGCTGGCCGATGAGGATGGTGACCGCGATGCCCGCAGTAAAGCCCGTAGTGATGGTATAGGGGATGAACTTAATCATGCTGCCCATCCGCAAGACGCCCATCAAAATCAGCATCAGGCCCGCCAGAACCGTGGCGGCGGCAAGGCCCTCCATGCCATTCCGGGCCACAATGCCCGCCACGATAGTAGCAAAGGCTGCGGTGGGGCCGGCAATCTGGACCTTGCTCCCGCCCAGGGCAGAAATCAGGAAGCCCGCGGCAATGGCGGTATAAAGCCCCTGCTCCGGGGACACGCCGGAGGCCAGCGCCAGCGCGATGGACAGCGGCAGGGCGATGATGGCCACGATGACTCCAGCGGTCAGGTCCTGGAACAAGTCCTTTTTCGTATAGTGCTTAAGGGAGTGAATCAATTGGGGGGTAAGCTCTTTCATATGCGTGTCTCCTTCTTTGCCGGGGCGGATGCCAGATCCGGCCCGCTCCGGCGGCGCTTGCCCTCCATCATAGCACGTTCCGGGCGGAGCTACAAGGCCATATTTCTCTTTTTACAAGGTTCCCTCCCATCCCCTCGCCTTCCCCGGGAAGGCCAGGCTGGGCGGAATTACATATCCGGGTTCTGGCTGCCTGCCGCCGTGCCGTTCCGGCTCTGGGACATGTAGACCCGCAGCTCCCGCTGGGCCCGGTGGTACTGCCCGGCGCTGAAGGAGGCCTTGCCCCGTTGGATGGAGAGGACGCCGTCTTTGACAAACTGGGTCAGCGTGCGGTTGATGGTCTTTTCCGTCAGGCCCACTTCCTCGCTGATCTGCCGCCGGGTCTTACTCAGCACCACCTGGCCCGCACTCCGCACCCCCTGCTCCTCGGCCTGGCGGACCAGGTATTTCAACAGCACGTACTTGGCGGAGTAGAAGAGCCGCTCCCCCCTGCTGTAGCTGGAGCAGTATAGCTTGGCGGCCACGTGGCGGCTGACGGCCCGGAGCAGCTGGATGTCCCGCTGGAGCCACGCGTCAAAAAGCGCCACCGTCACCGAGGCCACCAGGCAGTCCGTCACCGACTCGATGGTCACAGACGTGGTGGCCGCCCCCGCCAGCAGGGTTACCTCCCCGATGAAGGACACCGCCTCGTTGGTCTCAATCATGAACACGTTCCCGTTTTCAAACTCATTTACCACCCGGAAGGTTCCCCGCAGCAGAATGCCGATCCGCTCCAGGGGGCTGTCCTTCTGGTGGATAAACGTATGGGCGGGATAGGTCCTGAGCTGGAACCGCCCATCCAAATCCTCCGGAATCCGGCTGGTAAACTCCCGCAGTTCCGGGGCCAGCTCCAGCAGCTCGGCGTAGCGCATCGGTATCCCTCCTGTTCCCTTTCCAGCCTTGAAAAAACGCCCCATGAAATCATGATACCATGGTTTCATGGGGCGCACAAGCTCTTTTCTTTACTTCCACTCCCGGAGCCAGGGCTGTTTCGCAAACAGCCGCCCCGCCTCCCAGCGGACCCGATCCCGGTCGATGGTCAGCAGCTCCCGGTCCCGCATCAGCAGCTTCCCGTTCACAATCGTGTGCCGAACGTCGGCGCCACTGGCACTCTCCACCAGGGTGTGGACCAGGTTCTGGGTGGGCCAGAGGTGGGGCGCATCCGTATCCAGGGCAATGAGGTCCGCAGGAGCGCCCGGTTCCATGACGCCCAGCCCCGGTTCCATCAGCGCCAGCCCGCCGCCATGGGTGGCCATTTTCAAGAGGGTCTCGGCGGGCATGATGCAAGAGTCCGCCGTCCCAACGCCCCGGGTCACGTTCATCACCCCCCGGAAAAGCCGCATCTCCCGGAAGAGGTCCAACCCGCCGTGGGCGGAGCCGTCGGTGCCCAGGCTCACGGGAATCCCGGCAGCCAGCAGCTGGGGCGCGGGAGGCGCGCCCTTGCCGCAGTTGGAAAAGGGGCAATGGACTACCCGCACCTGCCGCCGGGCCATGACGGCGGTTTCCTCCTGGCTGAGGAAGATACAGTGCGGGGCGGTCATGGGGGCCGCCAGGAGGCCCTCGTCCTCCAGCCAGACAAAGGGGCGCTTTCCGTAACGCTCGATGAAATCCGTTACCTCGCTGGCGTACTCATTCATGTGGGTCTCCACTGGCACGCCGTCCTCCACCGCCGCCTGGAACACCGCCCGGAGCAGCTCCTCACTGACGGCGGTGGGGGTGGTGACGGAGTAAATGGGCTTCAAAGGCCCGGTAAGCGCGCCTTTCATGGCCCGCAGCCGGTCCACTGCCGCCGGGACGGAGGGGGCCCGGAGGCTCCCGGGACAGAAGGGGTTGTCATTGGTCATGACGCTGAGGCGGCCCCGGAGCCCTGCCGCCTGGTAGACTCCGGCGTAAATCTCCGGGTACTTCCCCCCCGCGTCCACGAAGCCAGTGGTGCCGCAGGAGATCATCTCCATGGCCGCCAGCTCCGCGCTAAGGCGGGAGCTCTCCTCGTCCAGGCGGCTTTCAAAGGGAACGTTGACCCGTTTCCAAATAACAGGCTTCTCGTCCAGCAGGCGCCCCCGGAGGAGCTGCTGGCTGGTGTGGAGGTGCCCGTCCACCAGGCCGGGCATCCAGAGGAGCCCGGAACCGGAGAGGACCGTGTCCGCCTGGTAGGAACAGGCGTCCTGGTCCAGGATATCCAAAATCCGGCCGTCCTTGACGGCGACGGCCTTCCCGGAGACAATGGCCATATCCGGGGCGAGATACCGGGCGTTGGTAAGCAGAAGATCACAGCGGAGCTGGTCAGGCATGGAAAAACCTCCCGTTCTATTTCAGCAGCATAAACAGGGAAAAGCAGATGGAAAACACGGCCACCCCCCGCTTCAGCAGGGACTGGGGCACATGGGCGGCGGTGACGCTGCCCACGGAAACCCCGGCGGCGTGGCCCAGCGCCGCCGCCAGCAGCATGGGCAGCAGGGCGGCCAGGGCTTCGCAGCGGCTTCCGTACACGGCAATGGCGGGCAGGGCGATGAACACGGAGTCCAGCAAGGCCACGCCCACCGCCATCTTGGCGGGGACGCCCATGGCTACCAGCAGGGGCATCACCAGCACCGGGCCCCCCGCCCCAGACAGGGCGCAGAGCAGGGCCGTGGCAAAACCCAGGGCCAGCAGCGGCAGGGGCCTGGGGAAGGAATCCCCGCCCTGGGGCCCCTTTGGGGGCCGGAGCTCCCGGAGGGCAATGGCCAGGCCCGAGAGAAACACCACCACATAGAGGACCACCTTCACGGTCTCCGCCGCCAGCAGGCCCCCCAGGGCTGCCCCCAGCAGGCCTCCCGCCAAACTCCCGGCGGAGAGGACCAGGGCGGGCCGCAGGGGCAGCTCCCCCCGGCGGTAGTAGTTCCCGGAACCAATGGCCCCGGAGACGGCAAAGCACAAAAAGCTCAGCAGCAAGCTCTCCGTCACCGGGAGGCCGCAGGCGCTGGTGAAGAGAATGGGCAGCAGGAAGCCCGCCACGCCGCACCAGCCGATGAAGAGTCCCACGGCACAGCTCCCCAGGGCCGCCAGCATCAACTCAAATGGCATGGGTCAGCTGGAGCACCACCTGGGCCACTGCCAGGGAGCCGAAAAAGGTACCCGTCATCACCAGGATGGTGATGATGATGAGCTTCCAGCCCTGCTTGAAGAACATCTTCAGCTGGTTGCTGATGGACATTCCGGCGAAGGCGCCCACCATGGTCAGGGGCGCGGTGAAGTTGATCTTCCCGGCGGACTCGATGACAAACTGGGACACGGGAGACAGCGGGCAGGCGCACAGCAGCCCCAGGATGGAGCAGTAGGCCACCGTGGGCAGCTTGAGGGGAATCACGTGGGCCAGGCCCGCGGCGCACAGGGCAATCAGCAGCAGCACCAGAACGCCGGGCAGGGACTCGGTAAAGGCCACGTCGAAGCCGATGAAGTTGGCGGTCATCATGCCCAGGCCGGAAATGGCCAGGACGAAAATCCAATCCTTAATGGTCATAGCGCGTCCTCCTCAGTTCTTTCCGGCCAGTTCCCGGCCGGACTTGGTCAGGCGGCCCAAGGTGGGCTCCAGCTTGCGGTACAGGAAGTTGCACAGGGGCACGCCAATGAAAATCGCCATGTAGATACCGTCAATCCCGGAGATAGTCTCGCTGGCAGACGCCATGGCGGCGATCTGGTCCGCGTAGGCGGGCATGACCTCGGACAGGGCCGCCACAGCGGAGCTCATCAAGATGCCCGCGCCTACGCCGGAGGCCATGCCCAGGGCGTAGGGGTGGAACGCGCCTGTGGCCGCAGCCATGGAGGCCATAAAGCCAAAGTAGATGGTGCCCACCATGCCACCGACAATGTACACGGAGAGGCTGCCCTGGGCCTCCGGGGAATCCGCGCCGAACATGTCCTGCATTAAGGCCAGGTTTGTCTCCCGGTTGATGGAGTGGGTGGCGCCGATGGCCTCCCGCTTCAACCCCAGCATCAGGGCGATGGGCATGGCCAGGAAGATGGTGCACAGGTTGCCGAACTCCTGGAGCAGCAAGGCGGGTCCGGCGGAGATGACGATGGAGATGTTGGCCCCGGCGTTGATGCCCAGCTTGGCTACAAAGGGAAGGATGGCCACGCCTACCAGGCCGGAGGCCGCCTTCACCTTCTTGTCATCCAGGATTTTCAGCACGCTGGGGCCCGTGAGGATGCCCAGGAACAGGGCGTAGAAAATGGGGAAAATGATGAAGGTGCCCTTCCAAACGGGAATCTTGATCTGTCCAATGGAGTCCGCGATGAGAATGAAGACGAAGGCCAGCAGATACAGGATCCATTCCGTCCTGACCCGCTCCCTCAGGGAGGCATACGCGCGTTCGGCTTTTTTCATGGGGCCCACTCCTTTTTCGTTGATGGCTCCATGATACCCTACCCGGGGCCTGCCGGAAAAGGACATATGGGCACTTTTACAAAAAATAAACAGACCGGGCCGTAAAGGTCCGGTCTATTTTCCAAAACGCTTCCCCTCAGCCCGCCGCGTAGCCCGCCTTATCAAAGGTATAGGCCCTGCCGTCTATGGTGAGGGCGGTATCCCGGGCAAAGCTCCCGTCGGCTTTCCGGTACCGCCAGCCGCCGTCATCCTGGGTCCAGCCCTGGGGGCTGACGCCTTGCTCCAGGCTGCTGTTCAGGCCGATGGCCTTCCGGGTATCGTCATCCTGAAAATGCCACCACTCCGAGTTCAGGCCGTTCATTCCCACGGCGGTCATGTAGCCCGCCAGCAGCTTGGCGTTCAAGTTGTTCAGGTAAGTCTCGGAATACCAGCTCAAGTCGTGCATCCCGCTCTGCATCTCCAGCTCCCCGCCGCCGTCAATCTTCTCCAAGGTCAAGTCCAAGGCGATGCCCCGGTTATGCGAGGAGATGGTCCGGGCCAGGAAACTGCCCAGATGGAAGCGGCCGTTGTCCGTCATGAGCTTGGAAAGGGTCATCCCCACCTGTCCGCCGGACTCCGTCAGGGCGGGACGGTTCAGCTGCTTCTCCGTCTCGTCGTAGGAGTACCGGGTGGCCCGCTGGGGGCGGAATGCCTCGTAAATCTTCAGGCGGAGGCCGTCGGCTTCCGCCGCCCGGACGGCGGTGAGCAGCTTCTTCGCAGAGGGATACAGGTACGGAACCAGGAAGGTTCCGTCTTCCAGCCGCACGTTCTCGTAGCCTGGGAGCGTCCCATGGGTAACCGCTTGGATGGGGGAGCCATGGACGGCGAAGAGGGAGTCGTAGCTGTTGGTAATGTCGTAGGAGCAATGGTCCCCTATGTACTCAGGCAGGTTGATCATGCAAAAGCGGCTGTCTACCCAGCCGTATTCCTCCCCATAGCGGACCCGGAACCAGTCTCCCTCCTCCGCCAGAACGCAGAGGGCCGTCCCGCCGGGGACGGAGGCCAGTCGGTCCCCCTTCCCGGGATTTTCATAGAGCGGCAGGGTCTGGATCGGCCAGGCGGTGCTGTAAAGAGGGGAAACCGAGGCCCAGAAGGAGGCCTCCCCCGCCTGGAGCTCCGTGCCGTCCCCGTTTACGGCGGCAATCCGGAAGCGGTTCCAGGACCCGGAGCCCAGACGCCCGGCGTCATAGCGCATATGCTCCTCCGGCGCCAGGCGGGCGCTGGTCTCCCAGCCCTCTCCCATCCAGCGCTGGACCTCAAAGTGGTGGCACTGAACCCCCTCCCACTCCAGGGCGCACAGGCGGGGGGCGGTCTCCCGGTATGTAAGGGTCAGCTTCCCGCCGCTGGGAAGGTCCTCTCCCCTGAATTCCGCCGGGGAAGCGGCGGGGCCGCAAAGGACAAACCCCCGCTTTTTCCAGCCCGACCGGACGGTGAACTGCTGCGGGCCCGTATCCCCTTCCCCCAGGGGGAGGGCTATCTCCCGCTCCCTGGCCTCGCCTGCAAAGACGCTGAACGCCCCGTAGTCCCTGAAAACCTCGTAGACGTCCCCCTCTCCCGTCCAGCGGAGAGAGGCGGCGCCGTCCTCCAGGGCCCCGGTGACCTCCGGGGCCTCCAGGCCACCGGGCAGGGCCAGTTCCGCGTGGAAGCACTTCCAGCTTTTGACCTCCTTGGGCTTACCAAAGAGGCTCTTCCCATCGGCCACGGCCCAGACCCGGATTTCCAACCTCTCTCCCTCCTGGATACCGGAGACGCCGAAGGAGGGCTCGGAGGAAATGCGCGTCATCCGCTCCGTGCCGCAGGTAACATCTACCCGGTACAAGGCCGAGTCATGGGAGGTCCCGGGCCAGTAGAACTCCACGCGTCCATCCCCATTGACGCAGACCAGCAGGTCCCCTTTCTCAAAGCCGGGCCGCCCGCCGCCCTGGAAGAGCAGGAACGCCGCCGCCAGCGCCAGCAGGAGGACCGCTCCCGCCGTCCAGCTCCTGACCAGCCGTTGGATTTGCCCCCGGGTCCGCCGGGCATGGGGCTTCCAGCCCGTGTACCGCCGTCCATATCGATTCCGTCTCGTGGTTTACACCCCGTTTCCCGCAAATAAATCCTACTGAAATGATACACCTTATCCCAGGAAAGTCAAGGGCCATTCCCAAGGAATGGCCCTCCGGCTGTATTCACTCATTTCCGGGCGGCGCTCTCCCGTTTCAAGAGCTCCCGGGTCACCTCATACACCCGCCGGGTGGAACCCACGCTCAGCCGCTCCTTGACGGAGTGGACATCGTGGAGTTCCGGGCCGAAGGACACCGCGTCCAGCCCTGGCAGCTTTTCCATGAAGAGCCCGCACTCCAGGCCACCGTGGGTGGCCTCGATGGTCCCCTGCTTGCCGCAGACGGACTGGTACGCCTCCAGGACCTCCTCCCGCAGGGCGGAATTCCGGTCGTACTGCCAGCCGGGGTAGTCACCCCGCAGGGTGAAGGAACCCCCGCCCAGCTCCAGGATGGCCTTCAGCCGCTGGACCATCATCTCCTTCTGGGAGGCGATGCAGGAGCGGATGGAAACGCCGAAGTGAAGACCATCCTCCTTCAGCTCCATGACGCCCATGTTCAGGGAAGTCTGCACCAGGCCGGGGAAATCCACATTCATGGCCTGGACCCCCTGGGGAATGGACAGCAGCGTCCGGAGCATGCCAGCGGTGGCCTCCGGGGACAGCGCCCCATCCAGCGCGGTCCTTTCGCAGGCCAGGGTGATGCCGTCGTCACAGCCAGTATACTCGTTTTTCAATGCCGCGCCGGACTCCTGGATGAAAGCCTCGAACTCCCCCGCCCGGTCCGCCGGGAGGGCAACCTTGGCGTGGTTCCGGGAACAGATCACATTGTCAAACCGCCCGCCCCGGATATCCGCCAGCCGCAGGCCGGGGACGCGCTCCAGGGCGCCGTACAGCACCCGGCCCATAACCTGGTTGGCCGAGGCCCGGCCCTTGTGGATTTCCCCGCCCGAGTGGCCTCCCAGGAGGCCCTCCAGGGAAATTTCATAGCCCGCCTCTCCCTCCAGGGGTGCTTTCACGCCGGGCAGGAAACCATCCAGCCGCACGCCTCCGGCGCAGGAAACGGTGAAAACCCCCTCCTCTTCCGAGTCCAGGTTTACCAGCTTCCGGCCCTTCAAATCAGAGCATTCCAGGGCAAAGGCCCCCTCCAGGCCCACCTCCTCGTCCACGGTAAACACCGCCTCCAGAGGCGGATGAGGCAGGCTGCCGTCCGCCAGGATCGCCAAAATCATCGCCACGGCAATGCCATTGTCCCCGCCCAGGGAGGTCCGGTCCGCCCAAACCCACTCCCCGTCGGTGCAAAGGTCCAGGCCCTCCTTTGCCATGTCTTTGGCGCAGTCCTCCGTCTTCACGCAGACCATGTCGATGTGCCCCTGGAGAATGACGGCGGGGGCATCCTCGCAGCCGGGGCTGGCGTCCTTCCAGATGACCACGTTGTTCACCTCGTCCTGCCGCCATTTCAGGCCCAGCTCCTGGGCAAAGGACACGCAGAGGTCGCTGACCTGCTTGGTGTTGCCGCTGCCGTGGGGCACCGCGCAGAGTTTTTCAAAGTACTCAAATACCACCTTCGGCTCCAGGCCGGATAGCACTGACATAGGGGGTTCCTCCTTTTTTAATCCATTAAATGAATGACCGCCCCGCCTTTGGCGGGGCGGTCCTATGATTTCCCAATACCGCGGAGCTTAGACGCCGCCCAGGCCGTCTTCCAGGCCCAGCTCGCCTTCCAAGCCCATGTCGCCGCCCAGGCCGAAGTCATCGCCCTCGCCGGGAACCTCTTCCTCGGCGGGCTCTTCTTTTACGGCGGGGATAAACTCGCTGAGCCACGCCTCCTCGGGCAGGTCCGCCAGGATGGCGGGGAGGTTGATGATGATGCCGTCCATATTGTAGGGCAGCTTCAGGTCAATTTCACGAATCTCGGACTCGCCGCCCTTCTCCTGGGTGACCTCCAGAATCATTTTAAAATTCTGGCCAATCCAGGTGGCCATGCCCCGGTCCCGCTTGCTCAGCTTGGCTACCTCTTCGCCTTTGACGGTTACCACAATTTTATCGGCGGCTTTGTACTCCTGTCCCTGGTAGTCCTCCAGGGTCTTGTTGTCAAAGTAGACCGTGTGCCCCCGGCCGATGACCATCATGGCGGCGGCAATGCCCACCAGGACCAGGACCAACAGGAGGGAAAAGAGCATCCTTCTTTTCGCTTTCATCACGCGTCCTCCTCCTTCTTCTGGGCCTCGGCCAGTTCCTGGCCCGCCTTGCTCCTCGCCATACGCTTCTTGGCCTCATACATGATCAAGGCCAGGGTGATGATGCCGTAGGACAGGAACACGCGGAAGTACTCGCCCACCATGGAGTCCCCCGTGATGAACGCGCCCGCGCCGGGGGCCACAATGAACATCAAGTGGAACAGGATCACGCCCAGGAAGGCGTTGCCGATGGCGGCCTTCTCCACGGAGGCGCCGCCCACCAGCAGGGCCGCGATGCAGAACATGCCGATCTGCGCGTGCCCGGTGTACGTGGGCAGGTTGCCGATGTTCTGGAGGTAGATCACCATGCCGAAGCCCGCGCAGACGGTGGACATGACCACGGAGATGATCCGGGTCCGGTCCACGTTGATGCCCGCGGCCTTTGCCACTTCCATGTCCTGGCCCACGGCCCGCATGTCCTGGCCCAGCTTGGTCCGCCGGAACCAGACGATGAACAGGCACAAGAGGCCCACCAGCAGGAAGGTAAACACGGGAATCTTCACGCCGCCAATTCGGATGGCCAGCAGGTCGTCCAGGCACTGGCGCATGTTCAGCAGGCTCACCGTGTTCCGGATGCCATAGCCCCGGGGCAGCATGATGCTGGCATGCATGATGGGGATGACCGCTCCCATGATATACAGCACGATGAGCTGGTACCAGCCGTTGATAAAGAAGTTGATGATATAGCTGGTGATCATCTCCCGGCCCTTGGCCATATTCTGCAAGGTGCCGCAGATGAAGCCCAGCAGGGCGGAGAAGGGAATGGACAGGATCATGGCCAGCACCACGCCGGGGATACCCCAAATCTGCCAGTCCGCCACCAGGATGACGGCAATCTCCGCGCCCATGGCTCCCAGGGTCATGGCGAAGTTCAGTCCCATGCCCGCCATAATGGGGAAGAGCAGGCACAGCACCAAAAACAGGTTCCGGCCCATGCGGGTGATGATCTCGTTCAGCAGGTAGCTGGGGGAGAAGCCCGCCATGGGGATGAAGACGGCGCAGATGATGATGAACATGATGGGCACGGCGTTGTTCCGCGCCAGGTCCAAGGCCCGCTTTCCGGCGGGGAGGTTCGTTTTCTTGCTCATTTCGCACCCTCTATCTTTCTGGTCAGGGCGTACAGGATCATGCCCTGGGAGACGATAATCCGGATGACCTCGCTCATGTCCATGTGGATCATGGAGTTCATCACCGTGGGGGTCATGGTCACAATCCCCTGGAAGAGGATCGTTCCGATGATGACATTGGGAATGCTGGCCTTGTTTACCGAGGCGCCGCCAATCAGGATGGCTGCCACCGTGGGCATGGTCAGGTTGTTGGGGGCGTTGTACAGCTGGATGAACCCGAAGCCCTGCTGATAAACCAGGATGCCGATGGCGCCAAGCCAGGTGGACATGATGACGGAGAGCATCCGGGTGCGGTCCACATTAATACCTGCGGCCCGGGCAAAGGCGGCGTTGGAACCCACCGCCGTCATGGCCGTGCCAGTCTTGGTATGGAGGAAAGCCCACATGAGGAAGGCCAGCAGGGCAAAGGCCAGCAGGGCGCCAATGGGAAGCGCGATATTCCCGATCCTGATGTTCAAGAAGCCGGACAGCACCTGGTTGTAAAAGCCGTCCAGGGAGATGGTGGGCCGCAGGCCGTTTCCGGACAGGCCGTAGACCATCGTGGGGCTGGAATAGGGCAGCAGCAGCCACATCATGCAGAAAAAGGACATGACGGAAAAGCCCACATAGGTGGCAATCATCATCTCGCCGCCCTTGATGCGGTTCAGGAGCAGGCCGTAGCCCCCGCCCAGGACCACCGCGAAGGGCGTGGAAATCAGCACCGCCATCACAAAGCTCATGGGGCCGGTAAAGCCCAGCTGGATGGACAGCGTGCCGCCCAGGAGGCCGCAGATAATCGCCAGGGGCAGGCCAAAGTTTAATCCGCAGCCCGCGTGGATCATGGGCACCATGGCCAGGACCAGCACCGCGTTCCAGCTGAAGCGGTTGATGATGTTGGTAATCTGGGTGGGCAGGTCAACCCCGACGAAGGGGGTCAGAATAAAGAGGACCAATAAGAACCCGGAGATGATGATCCGGGGCAGGCCGAAAGAGGACACCATTGCCGTCATGGTGCCCAGCTGCGCTTTTTCCAGCTCTGTAGGCCGGCGCGCGGGCTGAATAGTTTTCATCTCATCGTTGAATTTGGATGGACTGTTATAATTATAATCTTTTTTCTCACTCATTACGACCCACCTCCTTATATGACCTTGCTGACCATCAGCAGACCGAACTCCTCGGAGGATGCCGCCGCTGGCAGGATGCCCGCCACCTGTCCGCCGGAGACGATGGCGATGCGGTCACAGGTCTGGCGTAGCTCCTCCAGCTCAGAGGAAATCATGACGACGGTGACGCCGTTCTCCCGGTTGAACTTCTTCAGCGCCTCCAGCACCAGGG
Organism: uncultured Oscillibacter sp.; assembly: GCA_910583785.1. Classification (GTDB taxonomy): domain Bacteria; phylum Bacillota; class Clostridia; order Oscillospirales; family Oscillospiraceae; genus Oscillibacter. The sequence continues at coordinate 37,378 of CAJTZK010000015.1, read as the reverse complement.
CCTTGGCGCCCACGTCGATGCCCCGGGTGGGCTCCGACACGAAGAGGAACTTGGGTTCCAGGGCGAAGGCCTTGGCCAGGCACACCTTCTGCTGGTTACCGCCGGAGAGCTCCTTGGCCTTCTGCTTGGAGCTAGTGCACTTGATTTGCAGCTCGTCGATATACTTCTGGGTCACCTGATGGATACCCTTTTCGTCCCGCCATTTGACGAAGCCGCCCAGCAGCCTTTTCAGGAACTTCTCCTGAATCTGCATGGCGGGAAAGGCCACGTTCCACTCCAGGCTCTCGTCCAGCAGCAGGCCCACCTCCCGCCGGTCCTCTGACACGAAGGCCAGGGAGGAATCCAGGCATTTCCGGGGATTGTTCAGGGGAATCTCCTGGCCGTTGAACTCCACCCGGCCCCCGGCCTCATAGAGGCCCATGATGCCGTTGGGAATGCCCAGCTTGCCCTGGCCCGCCAGGCCGCCGATGCCTAGGATTTCACCCTCTTTAATATCCAGGGAAACGTCCCGCACCGTCTCGCCGGGCATGTCCACCCAAAGATTCTTGACGGACATGATGGTCCGGGCCCCGTCGTTGGACCGGACCTCGCTCCGGACGGAGCTCTGCACGTCCCGGCCCACCATCCACTTGGTGATGTCCTCTACGCTGGTCTCCTTAGCGGGAACGTCCCGGACCACGTAGCCGTCCCGCATGACCACCACCTTGTTGCACACCGCCAGAATCTCGTGGAGGCGGTGGGTGATGAAGATGACGGAAATGCCCCGGGCGGCCATGCCCCGGATGGACTCCAGCAGGGCCTCGGCCTCCTTCTCCGTCAGCACGGCGGTGGGCTCGTCCAGAATGAGGAGCTTCAGCTGGTCCTTGCTCAGCTCCCGGGCGATCTCCGTGAACTGCTTGTGGCCCACGGGCATGTTGCTGATAACCATATCAGCGTCGATGGCGACCCCCATTTTTTCGATGGAGGCGGCGGAGCGCCGTTCCATCTCTTTATAATCCAGCGTGTTCAAGCGGTCCCCGAACACCTCTGAAACAATATTCTTTTTGCAAGGCTCCCGGTTCAGGAGGATATTTTCCGTAGCCGTGAAGCCGGGAATCAGGGAGAACTCCTGGTGCACCATGCCGATGCCCGCTTCCAGTGCGTCAAAGGGGGTGCTGAATTCCACCTTCTGGCCGTTGATCAGGATGTCGCCGCCGTAGCCGCCAGTCTCCCGGATCACATCCATACCGAAGAGGATTTTCATTAAAGTGCTCTTGCCCGCGCCGTTCTCGCCGCACAGGCCCAAGACTTCGCCCTCACCCAGCGTAAAGTTAATATCGGTGAGGACCTGGTTGCCGAAGAAGTCCTTTTTGATGTTCTGCATTTGCAGAAGGGGGTTCACGTTGTTTGTCATACATCCACCCTATCTCATTTGTTCAGTGCGCCCTTTCCAGAAAAGCCGGGCGCTCAGGCGGGGACCTTTGCCGCCCGCAGCCAGGTTAAAACCAGCGCGGGGAGGAGGACAGGTCCTCCTCCCCGTGCGGCAAGCAATTTGAAAAACCGGATCAGCTGACGGTGTAGTACTTCTCGGGGATCTCCACGTCGGCATTACCCATGAAGCGACCGGGGTCGCCCATGATATAGGTGTCCTGATAGATAAGGAACACGTTGTCGCTCTTGACTCCGGTGGTGGCGTTGGTATAGCCCGCGCCGTTCCACTGGGCCTTGGGCGAGTAGACGTTCAGGGCCGTGGCCACCGCGTCCATATCGGTAATTTCGCTGACGCCGTTGATGACGTTTTTGGCGTGCTCCGCCAGTCCGGCGGAGAGGGTGTAGCCATAGGAGTAAGCCCAGGTGCCGAACTTGTTGGCGGCGCCCTTCTCAACTAGGGCGGACTCCACCTTGGCGAGAATCTTCTCAAAGTCTCCGGCCTCCTCGGTGAGGTCCAGGCCCAGGGCGCCGGGATAACCCATCAGAGGAGAGGGCAGGTCGGCCTCGATGAAGTAGCCGCCGTACTCGACCAGCTGCTTCAGCAGGGGCTCGGTGTGGGCGTCGTTGGTGCAGAAGTAAGCGGCGTTCTCACCGTACTTCTGGACCCAGGCGGGGACGTTCTCCAGGATATAGGCCTGGGCGCCGGGGATGCCCACGTCGGAAGTCGGGTCGGGAGCGGTCTCCAGGACGAACTCCATGTCAAACTCCTTGCAGGCCTCCTGCATGACGGCCACACGGCGGCTCATGGTCTCATAAGCCATGTGGCGGGGGAAGGAGATGTGGACGAAGGTGTCCGCGCCCAGCTCGTGGGCAGTGCGGATGATCAGGTAGCCGCGGGAAACGAAGTCGTTGTTGCACACCAGGTCGGCGGCGGAGCCAATCTCAGGCAGGTCCTCGTGGGCCTCGCCAGCGATGCAGAGGATGTCGGGACGGCGCTCCTTGATCTGGCGGAAGGCCTCGGTGGTGCCGGGGATGGACTGGTTGACAATGACGGCCTTCATCAGGGGGTCGTCAGACATATTCACGATGGTCTGGATCGTGGTCTCCAGCTCCTCGGTGAAGTTGTCGGGATAGATGCCCAGGATGACCTTATCTTCGCCGTACTTGGCCTGGAAGGCCTCGGCGCCCCGGCGGTCGTCCTCGGACTGGGAAACGGAACCCGTGACAATACCGATGTGGTAGTCGCCGATGCCGTCCTCCAGGCTGGCGGCCGCTTCTCCGGAATCGCCGGAGTCCCCGTCCTGCTGGGTCTGGCCGGCGTCAGAGGAGCCGCCCTGATCCTGCGCGGGGGTCTTGTTGTCGCCGCCGCAGCCCGCGAGAGCCAGAAGCATCACGAGCGCCAGCAGCATGCTGAAAAACTTCTTCATTGCAAACCTCCAAATAATTTTGTATCTCCGGCGCACACAATCCCTTTTCATGGTTTGTCTTCAAACCATGAAAAAAAGGCGTACGCCTTTCGAACGCTATCTATTGTAGCAAAAATCCTGATTTTGTCAACTGCCTTTTCGGGATTTGCCGTATTTTCGTGGATGTAGCCACAAAAAGGGCCCCGCAAGCCATGCCGCGGGGCCCTTTTTTACACTAAATTGCCAGTGAGCGGCATCTTCCGCCCTTTCGGAAACCAGCTCTCCTCAGTCCTTGGCCAGGGTAAAACGGTCCACAAGCTGTTTCAGGCTGGCCGCCTCGGCGGACAGCTCTTCGCTGGCGGCGGCGCTCTCCTGGGCGGTGGCGCTGTTGGTCTGGACTACGGAGGAAATCTGGTCAATGCCCTCGGTGACCTGGGTAATGGCGGCAGTCTGGTTCTCCACCGCCTCCACCACAATCTCCATCTGCGCGGTGACATGTCCGGCGGAGACGCTGGTCTGCTCCAGGGACTCGGTGACCTTCCCCACCGCCTGGCTGCCCTCCGCAACGGCGGCGATGGACCCCTCGATCAGCTCCTTGGTGGCCTTGGCGGCCTGGTCAGACTTGGTGGCCAGGTTCCGCACCTCGTCCGCCACTACGGCGAAGCCCTTTCCGGCGCTGCCCGCCCGGGCGGCCTCCACAGCGGCGTTCAGGGCCAGGATATTGGTCTGGAAGGCGATGTTTTCAATGGTGGCGATGATCTTGGAAATCTCCTCGGAGGAATTGGAAATCTTCTCCATGGCGGCGTTCAGCTCTTTCACGTGCCCCACGCTGATTCCCAGGTATCCTCCGGCTTCGTTTACAAAGCGTCCCACCTCTTCGGCGGCGGCGGAGGTCTTTTTGGCGTTGTTGGAAATATCCGTAATGGTGGCCGCTAATTCCTCCACGGAGCTGGCCTGGGTCATGGAGCCCTGGCTCAGGGTCTGCGCGCCCATGGACACCTGGTTGCTGGCAGAGGAAACCTGGGCCGCAGAGGCGTTGATCTGCCGCATGGTGCCGCTGAGCTCCTGCTTCAGTGTCCGCATGGACTGGAGGATGTTCCGGAAGTCTCCCACGTAGGCCTCCCGGTGCGCGGAGCGGATGTCCAGGTTCTGGTTGGCCATTTCCGTGAGAAGGTAGCTGATGTCGTTGATGATGGTATTCAGGCCCGTCACCATCTCCGCTGTAGAGCGGGTCAGCTCCGCCGTCTCGTCCTGCCCCTTCGTCTGCGGAACCGGGGCCGACAGGTCGCCCGCTACCAGCAGCTTCATCCGTCCAGCGCAGGCCCGCATGGGATCGCTGATGTTGCTGGACAGCTTCAGGGCCACTACGATGGAGGCCAGGATGGAGGCGATGATCACCAGCACATCGATGGCCATGCCGAAGTATGTATCCGCAAGGTAGTCTTTTTTCATAGCGGTGACCGCCACGCTCCAGCCGTCGGTGCCGCCCACCGGGGCGTAGGCCGCGAAGCGGGGGCCGTCGGAGTCATGGAAGCTGCCGAAGCCCACCTTCCCCTGGCGCATCTCCGCGTGGATAGCGGCCAGCTGCTTCAAGGAGGAATCGCTCTGTGCCTCCCGCTCAACATTCTGGGTGGTGATGGTTTCCAGGGTGATGTCGGCTATGGTATCTCCATCCTTGTTGATCATATAGGAACGGCTGTTCTCGCTGACCTGGATGGAGGAGACGATGTCGTTCAGGAAGGTCTCAGGCGGGACGAAGTACACCACGCCTGCGATAAGCCCGCGGTTGGAGTAGACGGGCGCGGCCACCATGATAGACAGCTCCCCGGTGATTTTGCTGACCAGGGGCTGGGAGACATAGACGTTCCCCTCCATGGCCTGCTGGACGTATTCCCGGTCGGAATAGTCCTTCCCGTCAAAAACGCTGACACCGTCCAGGCCGATCAGATTGCCCCGCTGGAAGCCGTGGAGGCTGACGCGCTCGTCAATAATGGCCTTCTTTTCCTCCACCGAGGTGAAGGAATTGGCCAGCTGGGAAATGCGCCCCGTATCCATCGCCACATTTTTATAGGCAATCAGCTCTTCCTCAATGCGCTCCGCCGCCAGGACGGCCGTCTCTCTCATCATCTGGTCCACCGTGGCAATCGTGCTTCTGTAATTCAGCCCGATGCTGGCGCCCCCTACTACGAACAGCGCGATCAGGACGGTCGCTATCAAGCATACCGTAATCTTTTTCCGGATACTATTCATCTCTCCACCCCTATTTTTTGTCCAGACTCCTCCGGCTCCAATTTGCATGGCTCCATTATAGGAGGCGGGAAGCCCTTTTGTCAATGCTTTCCTCTCATTTTCATCCCTTGAAAAAAGCGGCCGGAACGGCGCCGCCAGGGCAGGGGGTGCGCCGGAGGGGCCTCTCGTTGACAGAACGGGGAAAAAGCTCTATAATCAGGCCGGAAGCCCCCGAAAAGCGGGAGCTTCCCCCCCAGCCAGCTTCCATGGATTTTTTAAACAAGGAGGTCCTCCCATGAAACGGCAGCTTACCGCCCTCCTGCTCTGCCTGCCCCTGCTGCTGAGCGCCTGCGGCGTTCCCGCCGGAACAGCGGCCCCCGGCCTCCCGCCTGCCCAGGAAGAATCCGCAGTCCCTGTCCCCGCAGCTTTTGAAGACCCCCCTGTTCCGGGGGACCCCCCGCCCCCGGAGCCTACTGTGGCCACCCTGGCGGTCTGCGGCGACGCCATGAGCCATATGCCTGTCACCAACGACGCCTGGAACGGGGAGCGGTATGACTACGCCAGGATCATGTCCGCCGCCAAGCCCTATGTGGAAGCGGCGGACTACGCGGTGGTCAATCTGGAAACCACCCTCTCCGGCGGCCCTCCCTACTCTGGCTATCCCGCCTTTAACTCCCCCGACGATCTGGCCCATGACCTCAAGGCCCTGGGGTTCGACTTGTGCCTCACCGCCAACAACCACAGCCTGGACCGGGGCTTCTCCGGCCTAAGCCGGACGCTGGACACGCTGGATAAGGCGGGACTGGCCCACGTGGGCTCCAGCCGCACCCAGGAGGAATACAACAGCCGCCGCATCGCCGTGGCCGGTGTGGGCGGCATCTCGGTGGCCTTCCTGGGCTATACCTATGGCACCAACGGCATCCCCCTGCCCAAGAAACACCCCTACGCCCTCAATGTCTTTCACACCGACTACCTGACCACCCTCTCCAAGCCGGACTGGGACCGCCTGGCCGCAGACCTGGAGGCGGCTCAGGCCATGGAGACAGACCTGGTCGCGGTGATGATCCACTGGGGCCTGGAATACCAAACCAAGCAGAACCAGCACCAGGAGGAACTGGCGGCCTTCCTCTTTGACCACGGCGCGGACCTCATCCTGGGAGGCCATTCCCACGTGCCCCAGCCCATGGAACTCCGGACCCTCCCCGGCGGGGGGCAGGGCTTCGTCTGCTACTCCCTGGGGAACTTCATATCCTCTCAAACCAAGCCCAATACCGACACCACGGCGGTGCTGACCCTGACCCTCACCCGGGATAACGAAACCGGGGAAACCCAGGTCACGGATTACGCCTACGTTCCCATGTACATGCTCCACCGGGCGGCGGGGGCCTCTCCCCGCTTCGAGCTGGTGGATATTCACGCGGCCCTGGATTCCAGTGAAACCGGAGAGGCTTTGCGGCAGAAGCTGAATACGGCCCTGGAAACCTGCCATGCCGTCTTCGGCGCGGAGCGGGCCGGACATCAATAGGGCCAGGCCGCCGAAAAGACGGGGGAAAGGATGCAAGGTCCTGTCCCCCGTCTTTTGCCGCTCTGCCAACCGTGTCCGGAGAAACGGGCCCCGGACACGGTTGGCGGGTTCGCTTTCCGGTACGGCTGGTTTTCTAGGATATGGCGCATTGCCCCGCCACCAGCTGCACCCATCTTAGACTTTACGCCTGCCGCTCTTTGGGCGGAGCGGTCCAGCCTGTGTACTCAAAGCTCCTGGAGGAACGCCTCCACCTGGGTCAGCGCCGCGCCCACGGCAGCGGCCTCCTTGGGCCGGAGCCCATATTTTAAATAGGAGGCGTCCGGCTCAAAGGGGTTCCGCTCCGCCAGCAGGGCCCGCAGCAGCTCCCCGAACTCCTCCAGGCAGGCTCCGGCCCGGCCTCCCACCATCACGCCGCAGTCAAAGCTGACATGGAGGTTGTTCACCGCCGCCGCCAGGTGCTCCAGGTACTCCCGCCAGAGCTCCCGCTTCCCGGTGTCCCCGGAGCGGAGCTCCTCGAAAAAGGCGGATAGGCTGCCCCCGGCATGGTCCGAGAGGACCTTGGCGGAGCAGTAGGCGTCCAGGCACCCCTCCTTCCCGCACCAGCACCGGCGGCCGCCGGGAACCAGGGTCATGTGGCCGAACGCCCCCGCCCGGAGGTGGTCCCCCAGGCAGAGCTCCCCGTCCCGGAGAATGGCCCCGCCCACCGTGTCGTCCAGGGATAGGTAGACCATGTCTCCCTCCGTGCCGCGAAGCTCCGCCAGCCCGGCGGCGTGGGCGGCGCTGAGGCAGCGGCAGGGCCAGGGAATCTGCTGTGTAAAGCGGCCAAGAGGCACGTTCCGCAGCTCCAGGGCATGGGAATTCCGCAGAACGCCCCGCTCCCCGTCCACAATGCCCGGGAGGGCGATTCCCACCCCGAGAATCCGGTCCGCCGCCCCGCTGGCCTCCACAAACCGCTGGAGCAGGCCCCCCAGGTACTTGAAATAGATGTCCTCCAGGGAAAAGCGGAGGGCCCCCGTGGCCTGGCGCAGCAGGTTCCCACCCAGGTCCGCCAGCGCCACGCCGACATGATCCGGGGCCAGTTCTATGCCCACCGCCACCCGGGCGTCCCGCACGGGAGCGTAAGCCCTGGCTTTCCGGCCGCCAGTGGAGGCATACATCCCATCCTCCCGGACCAGGCCAAGCTCCACCAGCTCCTTTACATTTTGCAGAATGGTCGGCCAGCTGAGGGCCAGCTTCTGGGTCAGCTCCATCTGGGAAACCCGGCCGCTGGCCAGGATGCAGCGCAGGGTGTTCACCCGGTTGCGCCGTTTGACGTCCATGTTGTTGGCAGGCGTTGTGGTCATGGCTTCACATCTCCTGTCTATTTTATAAAGGCTTTATGAATAGCATAGCGGATTCCCCGCCGGATGGCAAGCCCCTTTTCAAAAAATTCCCCCGCCCGGGAACTCCGCCGCTTTTGGTTGACAGGGACGGCGGGGCACGGTATACTTTCTTTAATTCCTTAATTTTCCGGCGATACGATATGACAGGGCGCTTCCCGCGCCCGGAACAGGAGGAGCAGCGATGTTACACGAGATCAGCTTTCAGTCCTTCAACCAGCGGGACCAGGTCCAGGGGTGGATCTACGTCCCTGCCGCTAAGCCCGTGGGCATTATCCAGCTGGTCCACGGCTTTGGGGAGCACTCCCGGCGGTACCTCCACATGATTTCCAAATTCCTGGACGCCGGGTTTATTGTGGCGGCGGACGACCACGTGGGCCACGGCAGGACCGCTGTAGTCAACGGCACCTGGGGCGACTGGGGGGACAAGGGCCCCCATACCATGATGGAGGACGAGCACACCCTGACGAAGCTGGTCAAGGAGCAATACCCCGGCCTCCCCTATGTTCTCTTTGGCCACAGCATGGGCTCCTTTATCGCCCGGGATTATATCACGGCCTACGGCGGGGAGCTCAGCGCCGTCACCCTCTGCGGCACCAGCGGCGTCTTCCCCGGCCTGGAGCAGGGCATGGCTATGCTCCAAGCCGCCGTGGACGCCGGACAGGGGGACGCCTCCGATCCCAACGCCGCCGGGGCCCTGCTTGGCTGGATGTGCGAGCGGTGCACGGAGGAGATCAAATTCGGCAACGAGTGGATCTGCTCCGACCCCTACGTCCAGGCGGACCACGCCTTGGACCCCCTGGACGCTTTCTCCCGGCCCACCAATAACCGCTCCTTCCTCTATTTCTGCCAGATGATCGACTGCATCACCGGACCCGCCTGGGCGGCAAAGGTCCCCAGGGACCTCCCCATTTACAACATCGCCGGGGGCGAGGACCCGGTGGGCCAGTACGGCGCAGGCGTCAAGCAGGTCTCCGCCTGGCTGGAGGACTCCGGCCACAAGGTAACCACCCAAATTTATGACGGCTACCGCCACGAGATTCACAATTACAGCGGCCTCAAGGACCAGGTGGAACAGGACATCCTCCGCTTCTTCCAGGCCGCCCTGTAACCCGCGGGGAGGTGCGGACGTGAACGGGAAAGCATATGTAATCGCCATGGACCAGGGGACCACCAGCTCCCGGTGCATCCTCTTCGACCAGCGGGGGGAGGTCCGCGCCGTGGTCCAAAAGGAGTTCCCCCAAATCTATCCCCAGCCCGGCTGGGTCGAACACGACCCCATGGACATCTGGGCCACCCAGATGGGCGTCACCATGGAGGCCATGCAGAAAGCCGACGCCCGGCCCGGGGAAATCGCCGCCATCGGCATCACCAACCAGCGGGAGACCACCCTGGTCTGGGACGCCGCCACCGGGAAGCCCGTCTGCAACGCCATCGTCTGGCAGTGCCGCCGGACTGCGGAGCGCATGGAGCGGCTCCGGCGGGACGGGCTGGAGGAAACCGTCCGGCAAAAGACGGGGCTGATCCCCGACGCCTATTTCTCCGCCAGCAAGCTGGAGTGGATTCTGGACAACGTCCCGGGAGTGCGGCAGCGGGCGGAGCGGGGGGAACTGCGCTTTGGCACCGTGGACTCCTGGCTCATCTGGAACCTGACTGGCGGGCGGGTCCACGCCACGGACTACACCAACGCCTCCCGGACCATGCTCTTTGACATCCACAAGCTCCAGTGGGACCAGGAGCTCCTGGACTACTTCCGCATTCCCGCCTCCCTGCTGCCCCAGGCCCTGCCCAGCAGCCACGTGTTCGGCGAGACGGATAAATTCGGCGGGTCCATCCCCATCGCCGCCGCCGCGGGGGACCAGCAGGCCGCCCTCTTCGGCCAGTGCGGCTTTGCGCCGGGGGACGTGAAGAGCACCTACGGCACCGGAGGCTTTTTGCTGATGAACACCGGGCCGGAGGCGGTCTCCTCCAAGCGGGGGCTCCTCACCACCATCGCCGCCGGGGCCGGGGAATCGGTGCGCTACGCCCTGGAAGGCAGCGTCTTTATCGCCGGGGCCGCCATCCAATGGCTCCGGGATGAGATGCGGCTGCTGGACAGCGCCGCCAGGACGGAGGACATCTGCCAGAGGCTGGAGGACGCCGGAGGCGTCTACGTGGTTCCCGCCTTCGTGGGCCTGGGGGCCCCCTATTGGGAGCCCTACGCCCGGGGCACCGTGGTAGGCCTCACCCGGGGCGTCACCCGGGAACACTTCATCCGGGCGGCAACGGAATCCCTGGCCTACCAGACCAACGACCTGCTGGCGGCTATGAAGGAGGAGTCCGGCCTGGCCTTGGGGTCCCTCAAGGTGGACGGCGGGGCCAGCGCCAACAACTTCCTCATGCAGTTCCAGGCGGACCTGTCAGACACCCAGATCCAGCGGCCCCGGTGCATCGAAACCACCGCCCTGGGGGCGGCGTACCTGGCGGGGCTGGCCTCCGGCTTTTGGGAGAGCCAGGAGCAAATCCGGAATAACTGGGCCTGTGAGCGGAGCTTCTCCCCCCTCATCCCTGAAGAGCGGCGGCGGGAACTTCTGAAGGGCTGGAAGCGGGCCGTGAACTGCGCCATGGCCTGGGCAAAGGAGGAAGGCTGACGAATATGCCGAAAGGCCCCCGGAGGACAAATCCTCCGGGGGCTTTATTGCAGGTTCCGCTATTCCGCGTGAAGGGGAACCGCTTCCACGGATACTTCCTCCCCAGGCGCCGCCTCCGAAGAGGCGGGCTCCCCCTCCGGGGCAGGCGGGTCCTCCGCCCCGGGAAGCGCTTCCTTTTCCAACGAGGGCAGGGCCGGGGCGGCGTCCGGCGTCCTCCAGTGCCAGCTGGTCTTGTTGAAAAGCGGCTCGCAGACACAGAGGATGGCGGGCATGAGGAAGATGCTCACCAGCGCCGAGATCAGGGCTCCCCGGGCCAGCATGACGCAGATGGCCCCAATGAGGTCAATCGAGGAGACGAAGGACACCCCCAGGGTGGCGCAGAAGAGCACCAGGGCGCTGGTGACGATGGACGCGTCGGAAGAGGATGCGGCAATGCGGATGGCCTCTTCCCGGCTCAGGCCCTTTTTCAGCTCTTCCTGGAAACGGGAAGTCATCAAGATGGCATAGTCCACCGTGGCCCCCAGCTGGACGCAGCTAATGATGGTAGGGGCGATGAAGGGAATCTCCGTGCCCAGGAAGTAACAGCAGCCCTGGTTGATGAAGATGGCCAGCTCAATGGTAGCCACCAGCACCAGGGGAACGGAGGCGGACTTGAACACAAAGGCGATGATGAGGAAGATGGCCGCGATGGAAATATAATTTGTCACCTGGAAGTCCACCGCCGAGGTGTCAATCAGGTCCCGGTACATGGCTCCCTCCCCGGTGATCATGGCGGAGGGGTCGTAGCTGTGGAGAATCTCGTTCATGGCATCCAGCTGAGCCGCCACCTCGCTGGTGGCCGGGGCGCAGCTGGAGTTGACCATCATCAGCTGCCAGCCCTCCTGGCGGAGCATGTTCTTGACGTCCTCCGGGATGAAGAAGTCCGGAATGCCCACGCCCAGCATCTTGTGGAAGGACACCACGGAGGTGATGCCGGGGACCTCCTCCATCCGGCGCTCCAGCTCCCCCATGTCGGCGGCGCTGAGGCCGTCCCGGAGGACCACGAAATGGCTGGTCGCCATATCGAAATCGTCCTTCAGCTTCTCGTTGCTGACGATGGACGGAAGGTCCCGGGGCAGGGATTCGTCCAGCTTGTAGTAGATGTCCGCGTGGCGCTGGGCGTAGACCGCCGGGAAAAACAGCAGCGCCGTCAGCACCACCAGGGGAACCTTATACCGGAGGATGAAGGCGTTGACCTTATCGAAAGAGGGAATCAGGGTCTTGTGCTTGTGCTTTCCGATCTGCTTGTCGAATATCAGCACCAGGGACGGCAGGACCAGGATCACCGTCGCCACCCCCAGGACCACGCCCTTGGCCATGACGATGCCGATGTCCCTTCCCAGGGTCAGCCGCATGAAGCACAGGGCCAGGAAGCCCGCGATGGTGGTCATGCTGCTGCCGGAGAGGGAGCGGAAGGCGGCGATGATAGCCTGGGCCATGGCGTCCCGCTTGTCGTCATAGCGCTCCCGCTCCTCCTCGTAGCGGTGGTAGAGGAAGATGGAGTAGTCCATGGTCACGCCCAATTGCAGCACGGCGGCGATGGCTTTGGTGATGTAGGAAATCTGGCCTAAGAAGATGTTGCTTCCGAAGTTGTAGACCACGGCCATACCGATGCTGGCCAGGTACACAAAGGGCAGGACCGTGGATTCCAGGGTGACGCTCATGGCAGCCAGGGCCAGCAGGACCGCCAGCCCCACGAAGATGGGCAGCTCCCCGTCCATCACATCCCGGGTGTCCTTGATGACCACGGAGAAGCCCGCCAGGAAGCAGCGCTCGTTGCAGACGTTCCGCACCTGCTGGATGGCCTTCATGGTCTCGTCAGAGGCCCCGGGATGGTCGTACTGAATCAGCATCATGGTGGCCCGGCCGGAGAAGAACATCTCCCGGAGGTCCGCCGGGATCATCTCCACCGGGACCTGGATGCCCACCAGGTTGCTGAGCCACACGGCGCTGGACACGCCGGGGATGTCCTGGATGTCCTGAATCAGTCTGTTGGTGTAGCCCGCAGGCATCCCCTCCACAATCAGCATGCTGGTAGCCGCCATCTGGAAGGGCTCTTCCAGCAGCTGCTCCCCCTGGGAGGAGGGCAGGTCCTGGGGCAGGTAGGACAGGATGTCGTAGTTGATCCGGGTGGCGGCATAGCCGATGACGGAGGGAATCAGCATCAGCACGGCAATCAGGGCCACCAGCTTGGGCCTGCGGGTCAGCTTATGGGCAATCCGATCAATCATGGCGGTTCCCTCCCGTCAGTGGAAGACGCCGGTGACGGCGCTCCAGAAATCCCGGAACATCCGGGCCACACGGCCCCAGAAGGTGGACTTCTCCTTGTCGGCGGCGGACGCCCCGTCCTCCTCCGCCTTCTCCTCCTTGATCTCCTGGGTGCGGATGAGAACCTGGATGCTCTCCGGGGCAGGATTCCGCTCGTCCGTCAGAGAGACCGGCTCCGCCGTGGCATCCATCAGCAGGATGTTGTTCACGTCTCCGGTGTATTCGTTCCAGGTATCCTCGATAATTTGGGTGACGGTGTTTTTGGCCTCCTTCACCTGTTTCGTGGTGGCCAGGGCCTTGGCGGTCTGCCGCAGGGCGGCGGAGAGGCCCCGGAGGGACTGCTTCGTCCCCGCGTCCAGGTCCTTCCCCGTGGAGCGGGCCAGGTTTTCCGCATCGGTGAGCAGGGCCTCCGTGTCCCGGATGGTGGTGACGGCGGAGGCGCTGAGGGTCCCCGTGTTGGCCAGGGCCTCCTGAAGGGTAGGCTCATAGCCGTCCAGCACGGTCCGCAGGGCGTCTACGTCCTCCAGAATCTCCCGCAGGGTCCCGGCGGACTGGCCCAGGGCGGCCATCAGGTCCTCCGCGTCGTCCAGGTCCCGCAGCAGGATGTCCAGCTCCCCGCAGAGGTTCGCCAGGTCCCCCGCCACGGCAGCGGTGGGACGCTTGATCTGGTTGAGGGAGGCGTTGAGCTGGCTCTGGATCGCATCGATCCGGGCGGTGGCGCTATCCAAGCCGCTGGTGATCAAGTCCACCACCGCGCCGCCCACGGTGCCATCCTCCGGGGGCTTGCTGGGATTAGAGGGAGTATCGGGGTTGGAAGGATTGCTGGGACCGGAGGGGCCGCTGTCTCCGCTGGAGCCGCTGTCTCCGCTGGAGCCGCTGTCTCCGCTGGAACCGCCGTCTCCGCTGGAACCGCCGTCTCCGCTGGAACCGCTGTCTCCGCTGGAGCCGCTGTCTCCGCTGGAACTGCTGTCTCCGCTGGAGCCGCTGTCTCCGCTGGAGCTGCTGTCTCCGCTGGAACTGCTGTCTCCGCTGGAGCTGCTGTCTCCGCTGGAGCTGCTGTCTCCGCTGGAACTGCTGTCTCCATCGGAATCTCCGCTGTCTCCGCCATCCAGGCTCTCGTAAACAACCAGGCGGGCCGACATCTGTCCCTTTTTAAGCATATCCAGGGCCTCGGAGGCCTCCTGCTCCTGGGAAGCCTCTGGCGGAGTTTCTGCCTCCGGGCCGGACTTCCCGGTTTCCTCCGGGCCAGGCTGCTCTGGTCCTTCCGGAACGGCGGGCTTTTCCGGCAGTTCCGGCGTCTCCGGCGTTCCGCCGGAGGTTTCGGGTGCCGTCGTTTCCTGGGACTGGTCCGGGGACTGAGAGGGCCCGGAAAGCTGTTCCCCAGGTTCAGGCCCCGCCGGAGGCTGAGCCTGCTCTGAAACCGGGGGAACGATGACCGGAATCTCAGAGGCCGCTCGGTTCCGCAGGGCCGCTTTTCCGGAGACAGAGCCGCCGCTGCTGTAGATCAGCCAGAGGTCATTCATCTGCTTGGCCGTATCCGGGTCCTGGGTCACCTGGCCGCAGAAGTCCCGGAAGCCCATATTCGTCTGCTTCTTCGCCTGGTGGAGCGCTTCCATCTGCTTCGCCGCCGACAGGGCCCCCTGCTGTTCCGGGGGCACCGGGAGGCCCGCCTTATCCGCTTCCAGCAGCTGGTTCATCCCCGCCGCCTTGGCCCGGGCCTCCGCGCTGCCCACGCCCTGGGCCTCCAGCATTTTCTGGAGGAAGGTCTCCGTGTCCTCCGCCGCATACGCGCCATGGACGTTTTTCACCTTTTCCACCAGCCCCCGGCTGTCGGTGGCCACGCTGCCGCCTCCCACGTGGACGCCGCCCAGGGCGCTCTCCAGCCGGAGGAGGCTGTTCTCCATGCCCGCCGCCAAGCGAATCACGCTCCGCAGGTCATAGGTTCCCTGTTCCAGGCCGTAAAGGGCCTCCTCCATGTCCGCCAGCTGGCTCTGGAGGGTCACGGTGGCGTCTGTCATCTCATTGAGGACGGCCTTGGAGTCCGTTACAGTCTGGCTCAAAACCTGGACCCGCTGTTCCACCGGGGCCAGGACCTCCGCCAGATTGCCCAGGTCCTCCCGTAGGCGGCTGGTGCCGCTGTACAGCGCGCCCTTGCCGCCGGAGAAGGTGCCCCGGGCCGCGTCCAGCTGGTCCAGCCCCTTGGCGGAGGCATAGAGGCCGTTCTGGATGTCCGCCAGGGCGTCCAGAAGCTCGTCGAGGCTGCCGGAGAGGGCCCGGTAGTCCTCCTCCAGGTCGTCTTTCCGCTCGCTGAGCTTGGCGATCTCCTCCAGCTGGGCCAGGGTGGCGGGCATCATCAGTACCGTCAGGCCGCCGAAGGAGAAATCGTTGCTGCCCACCCGGATGGTAAAGTGCTGCTCTTCCCCGGGGAGGCAGAGGAAGAGAACCGTCCGCAGGTTGCCCACCAGCTGGACCTGGGCCCCTTCCGCTTCCAAAGAGAGGATGTCGTCCTGGTTAAAGAGGGCCGTGGCCGCCAGGGTGTAATTATACCGGGCGTAGCTGCTGGCGCTCTCGTTGGGCACTATGTCCAGGAGGATTTCCACCACACCCTGCTGCCCGGCCAGGTCTTCCGCCCTGGCCGGGACCCCATTGAGGGTGTAGCGCAGGGCGATGGTCCAGGGCAGGTCCTCAAAGGGCTTCTTGGTCTTGCCTTCAAAGTAGAAGTGGTCCGGTGCACCGCCGGGGAACTGGAAGGAGGTACACCCTTCCTCCCCGGCCACCGGGGCGGAGCTGTCTGTGAGGTTTACCACCTCGTCGTAAGCGCCGTAGTCTGTCAGGCAGTCCAGGCCGTTCATGGCGTAGCTTTTCACCACGCTGCCCTTCAGCAGGTTTCCGTAGTAATCCAGCGTGGCGTAGTACGCCTCATCGTACACGGGGGCCACGCCGTTGCCGATGGCCTCCGCCGCTCCAGCGGGTACACTCAGTGTCACAGTTAAAACCGCCGCCAGGGCCAGGGCGGACACGCGTTTCCTCATGGTTTGCCTAGTCATCGTAATTCCCCCAAATAATCAACTTCTGTCAAATAAAAGATTTGTGTTGACTTATTAACTTGAGTCGATTATAGTAAAAGCAGGAAATCCAGTCAATAGGCAAAAGGAAGCAAATGCCTAGCTTGTCCGAAGGAGGGCGATGATGTTGAAAAACCCCGAAGACCGCCGGGCCCGGCGGTCCCGCAAACTATTAAAGGAAAGCCTCCTGGAACTGATGAAACGGAAGGCCTTCTCCGAAATCTCCGTCCGGGACGTGACCGACGCGGCGGATATGAACCGGGCTACCTTTTACCTGCATTACGCCGGAACCGCAGAGCTGCTGCAAAGCGTGGAGGAGGACCTGCTGTCGGAGCTCCAGGCCCTGGTGGACGCGCACATGCAGGAAACCGTGGCCGTGGGCAGCGTGGCCCCGGTGTTTGAGCCGGTGCTGGACTTCGCCGTGGAGCACCGGGAGATCTGCGCGGTTTTGTTTGCCAGCAGCGAGGCCAGCGGCTTTTTCCAGTCCATCCAGAGGCTGGTCCAGGAGAACGGCGCGCCGTTAGTCAAAACCTGGTTCCACCCCGCGGACCCCCGGCTGGCGGACTACCTGCTGAACTTCCTGGCCTGGGGCTTTATCGGCCTGCTGTCGGAGTGGTTTGAGAAGGATATGGCCCTGCCGAAGGCGGAGCTTCTCTCCGCCGCCCAGCGCATGGCGGACAGCGCCGCCGCCGGGCTCTTCCCCAGCGGAGAAAGGAGGCCCTTATGACCGCTCCCGCCAGGGAGGCCCTCAAGGCCTCCTTCCTCCGCCAGCTGGAGGAACGCCCCCTCCGGGAAATCACCGTCAAGGACATCGTCCAGGGCTGCGGGGTCAACCGGAACACTTTTTACTATCACTTCAAGGACATTCCCGCCCTGCTGGAGGAACTGGTCACGGACCAGGCGGACCGCATTATTGCCGCCCAGAGCCCGGCCCTGTCCCTGGCGGACTGCCTGGAGACCGCCGCCAGCTTCGCCTTGGAGCACCGCCAGGCAGTCCTCCATATCAACCAGTCCGCCCACCGCTGCCTGTTCGAGCAAAGCCTGATGGACGTGTGCCGCCGGGTGGTGGAGGACTACGCCGCCGTGTCCATCGGCAGCGTCCCCATCCCGGCGGAGGACCGGGCGATTATCATCCGCTTCTACCAGTGCGAGTGCTTCGGGCAGATCATGGCCTGGCTCAACGATGGGATGCGCTATGACCTGGGGAAGCAGTTCCGCCGCCTCTGCCAGTTGGGCGAAGGCATGACGGAACGGATGCTGAAACGGGCCATGGAGGCGGATACATAATAAAAGAGAGAGGACGTGCCGTCCTCTCTCTTTTTTATAAGTCTTTACTTCTTCCCCTTTTTCTCAGGCAGGAACACCATCACGGCCCCAATAACGCCAAGCGCCGCAAACACATGCTGCCAGCTGATACTCAAATCGAAAAAGTATCTCCACCCATCCCCTAGAGCGCCGAGCATCAGCGTGATGCTGAGCAGAATCAGGGCGATTCCTCTCCATTGGTTTTTCACTTGTTCCTCCTATTCCGGTCTTGGCGGAATCAAAACAAGGTAATCTGGCTGGTCTCCGCCATGCCCGCGAAGGCCCCCAGGGCCTTCAGCTGCTCAATATGGGTCTTAGACAGCTTATTGCAGCACAGGGCGAACTCCTCAATGGAAATGAACTCCTTCCCCTTTCGCTTCTCCACCGTGTCCAGGGCCGCCGCCTCTCCCAGGCCGTGGACCGTGATGAAGGGCGGCAGGAGCCCGCCGTCCGTAATCACGAACTTCGTGGCGCCGGAGCGGTAAATGTCAATGGTGTCAAAGTGGAAGCCCCGGAGGTAGAACTCATAGCAGACCTCCAGCGTGGTCAGCAGGTTCTGCTCCACGGCCGTGGCGTCCTTATTGTTCTCAATCTCCCGGATTTTCTTCTTTACCGCGTCCTTCCCCGCGCAGCAAAACTCCGCGTCAAAAGCTTTTGCCCGGACGGAGAAGAAGGTGGCGTAGAAGGCCAGGGGCTCGTGGACCTTGTACCAGGCGATGCGGAAGGCCATCATGACGTAGGCCACGGCGTGGGCCTTGGGGAAGAGATAGCCGATTTTCGCCAGGGAATCGATGTACCACTCCGGCACGTCGTGCTCCCGCATGGCCTCCTCCCAGCCGGGCTCGAAGCCCCCCTTTTTCACCTTCCCCTTCCGGACGGACTCCATGATCTTAAAGCTCATCTTGGGGTCCAGGCCCTTGGAAATCAGGTAGAGCATAATGTCGTCCCGGCAGCCCACCGTCTCCAGAACCGTGGCCGTCTTGCTGACGATCAGTTCCCGGGCGTTGCCCAGCCACACGTCGGTGCCGTGGGAGAAGCCGGAAAGGCGCACCAGGGTATTGAAGTCCTTTGGCTGGGTGTCGATGAGCATCTGCCGGGTGAAGCGGGTATTGAACTCCGGGATGGCCACGGCCCCGGTGGGGCCCAGGATTTCGTCGTTCTCATAGCCCAGGACCTTGCTGGAGGTAAAGATGGACATAGTATCCGGGTCGTCCAGGGGGATTTTCTGCGGGTCCACTCCGGTGAGGTCCTGCATCATGCGGACCATGGTAGGATCATCGTGGCCCAGCATGTCCAGCTTGAGGAGGTTGTCCTCCATGGAGTGGTATTCAAAATGGGTGGTGATGGTGTCGGAATCGTCGGCGTCCGCCGGGTGCTGGACGGGGCAGAAATCCTCCATGCTCTTGTCCGCCGGGACCACCACCAGTCCCCCCGGGTGCTGCCCGGTGGTCCGCCGGACCCCCACGCAGCCCAGGGTCAGCCGGTTTTCCTCCGCCCGGCCCACGGTCATCTGGTTTTCCTCCAGGTACTTTTTCACAAAGCCGTAGGCGGTTTTCTCCGCCAGCGTCCCGATGGTCCCCGCCCGGAACACCTGGGTTTCGCCGAACATCTCGATGGCGTGGCGGTGGGCCCGGGCCTGATACTCGCCGGAGAAGTTCAGGTCGATGTCCGGCACCTTGCCGCCGCCAAAGCCCAGGAAGGTCTCGAAGGGAATGTCGAAGCCGTCCTTCTCGTACTTCGTCCCGCACTTGGGGCACACCTTGTCCGGCATGTCCGCGCCGCAGCCATAGGACCCGTCTTGGACAAACTCGCTGTTTTGGCACTTCGGGCAGCGGTAGTGGGGCGGCAGGGAGTTGACCTCCGTGATGCCGGACATATAGGCCACCAAAGACGAGCCCACGGAGCCCCGGGAGCCCACCAGGTAGCCGTTTTCCAGGGACCGCTGGACTAATTTCTGTGCGGACATGTAGACCACGTCGTATTTTCCCAAAATGCCGCCCAGCTCCACGTTCAGCCGCTCCACAATCAGCTGGGGCGGGTCCTCGCCGTAGAGGCGGTGAACCTTCTCCCAGACCAGGCGGTTCAAATCCTCCTCGGAGTTTTCCAGCTTGGGCGGGAACAGCTCCTTGGGCAGCAGCTCGAATTGCTCGATCTGGTCCGCCACCAGGCGGGTATTGGCCACCACCACCTCATAGGCTTTTTCCTCCCCCAGGTAGGAGAACTCCTTCAGCATCTCATCGGTGGTTTTGAAATAGATGGGCAGGGCCTCGTTGGCGTCGGGGAGCTTTTTCGAGGCCAGGAGGATGTGCCGGAACACCTCGTCCTCCGGTTCCCGGAAATGGACGTCCCCGGTGGCGCAGACGGGCTTTCCCAGCTCCTCCCCCAGGCGGACGATGGTCCGGTTGTACTCCCGGAGGTCCTCCTCGTCCCTTGCGTCGCCGTTGCGGAGCATAAACGCGTTGTTGCAAAGAGGCTGGATTTCCAGATAATCGTAGAAGGAGGCGATGCGCTTCAGCTCCTCCCAGTCCTTGTGGTCCTTCACCGCCTGGAACAGCTCCCCCGCCTCACAGGCCGCGCCCACGATGATCCCCTCCCGGTGCTCCTTCAGCAGGCTCTTGGGAATGGTGGGCACCCGCTTGAAGTACTTCAGGTTAGAGGCGGAAATCATCTGGTAGAGGTTTTTCAGCCCCGTCTTGTTCCGGGCCAGGAGGATGATGTGCTTGGGGAAGCGGTTGGACTTGTTCCCCAGGGGACGCAGTTTCTCCATCTCGCCGTTGACGGCCTGGAGGGTGTGCACCCCTTTTTCGCGGAGCATTTTCCAAAAGGGAATCAGCATATAGCCCACCGTGGCCGCGTCGTCGCTGGCCCGGTGGTGGTTGAAGGCGGGCAGGTCCAAATGCTCCGCCACAATGTCCAGCTTGTACTTTCCCAGGCCCGGCAGCAGGTTCTGGGCCAAGATCAGGGAGTCGATAAAGGTGGGCTGGAAATCCAGCCCGGCCTCCCGGCAGCCCTTGCGGATGAAGCCGATGTCGAATTCCGCGTTGTGGGCCGCCAGGGGCCGCCCGTTTACGAATTTCAGGAAATCCGCCAAGGCCTCTTTGGGCGGCGGGGCATCCTTGAGCATTTCGTCGGTGATGCCAGTGAGGCCGATGATCTCCGGCGTCAGCCGCTTCCCGGGGTTCACAAAGGTCTGGAACCGCCCGGTGATCTCCCCGCCGCTCAGAACCACCGCGCCGATCTCCGTAATGGCCTCCCGGTCCACCCGGAGGCCCGTGGTCTCAATGTCAAAGCAGACAATCTCCCCGTCCAGGGGGATGTCCTGGGAGCCGTGGACGGCAATCCGGTCATCCACGTTGTTGATAAAATAGCCCTCCACGCCGTAGAGGACCTTGATTTTGTCCCCGGCGGCGTGCCACGCCTCTGGGAAGGACTGGGCCACGCCGTGGTCCGTGATGGCAATGGCCGGGTGGCCCCAGCGGATGGCCTCCTGGATGACCTCCTTGGTATCCGTGAGGGCGTCCATGTTGCTCATCCGGGTATGGAGGTGGAGCTCCACCCGCTTCACCGGGGCGGTGTCCATCCGTTCCTCGTGGTCCGTCACGTTGATGTGCTGGGGGTTCAGCTGGATGTCCTTGCCGTCCCAGGTGGGCTCCATCTTTCCCTGGACCACCAGCCACATGCCGGGCTTGACGGCGCTCTCCAGCGCCTGGGCCTCCCTGGCCCCCAGGTTCTTCTGAACGGTGACGGAGCCAGTTCCGTCGGTCATGTCAAAGCTGAGCCGCCACATCCCCGCCCGCCGGGTCTCCCGGCACTCGAAGGAGAAGACCTTTCCAGACACGGTGGCCGTGCCCATCTTCACGTTCAGCGCCGACATGGGGCCGGGCCGGGCCTTGACGGGATTGCCCATGAGAATTTTGCCCGGCTTTTTCTTAGGAGCCGCCTTGGCCCCTCCGCCGCTCTGAGGAGCCGGGCTGGGCGCGGGAGGCGGCGGCGCCGCGCAGGTGACGTGCAGCGCCACTTTTTGAAAGCCGTAGACCGCCCGCAGCGTCTCCTCCAGGCTTTGCACGCACCCCTGGTCCAGGGGGCT
This sequence comes from uncultured Oscillibacter sp., assembly GCA_910583785.1. Taxonomy (GTDB): domain Bacteria; phylum Bacillota; class Clostridia; order Oscillospirales; family Oscillospiraceae; genus Oscillibacter. The sequence goes on along the minus strand of CAJTZK010000015.1, from coordinate 16,035 downwards.
TTTCACCGTCATATCCAGCTCTATGGACCGCTCCCCCTGGTCGATGCGGCCATGGGTCAGCTCCGCCCCGGCCAGCCGGAGACGGAGCTCAGGAGACGCCGAAAGCTCGGCGAAAAATTCAAAAAATGGAATGTTTCTCGACATGGCGTTTTACCGATCTTCCTTCTCCTCATTCTGGCTTTCGCCGTCCTGCTTCATCTGTTCTTTCAATTCCTCAAAATGCCGGTCCATGGAGGTTTTGATCCACACGCCCATAATTACCACCGCCACAACCGAACCTAGGGACCACGCCCGGCCTTCAACAATCGACGTATTGAGCAGCGCACCCAGAGCCAACGCCAAAACGACTGCTTTCATGCCTTCGATCCTTTCGTCACAGCTTCCCGATCTCCTCCATCAGCGCGTCCACCAGACGCTCTTGGGGAACCTTGTACAAAATCTCCCCCTTGCGGAACAGCAGACCCTCGCCCTTGCCTCCGGCGATGCCGATGTCCGCGGCGGACGCCTCCCCGGGGCCGTTGACGGCGCAGCCCATCACCGCCACGGTGATCGTTTTCTCACAGTCCGCCAGCCGCCGCTCCACCTCCTCGGCAATGGGGATCAGGTCGATCCGGGTCCGGCCGCAGGTGGGGCAGGCAATCAGGTTCACTCCCGTCTTCCGCAGGCCCGCCGCCTTCAAAATCTTCTTGGCGGCGTGGACTTCCTCCACCGGGTCGGCGGTCAGGGTCACCCGGATGGTGTCCCCCACCCCCAGGCAGAGGAGCCCGCCGATGCCCATGGCGGACTTCACCATCCCCATGGAGGGCGTGCCCGCCTCGGTAACCCCCAGGTGGAGGGGGTAGTCCGTCTGTTCGCTGAGGGCCAAATAGGCCGCCATGGTCAGCGGCACGTCGGAGCACTTGACGGAAATGCAGATGTCGTCAAAGTCGAATTTGTTCAGCAGCCGGGCCTGTCCCAGGGCGCTTTCCACCAACGCCCCGGCGGTGACGCCGCCGTGCTTCGTCCGGAGCTCCCTTTCCAGGGAGCCCCCGTTGACGCCTACCCGGATGGGGATGCCCCGGGCCCGGCAGGCGTCCGCCACGGCCTTGACCTTTTCCTCTCCCCCGATGTTGCCCGGGTTGATGCGGATGGCGTCGATGCCCCGCTGGGCGCACTCCAGGGCGAATTTATAGTTGAAGTGAATGTCGGCCACCAGGGGGATGGAAATCCGCTCCTTAATCTTGTCCACGGCCTCCGCCGCGGCCTGGTCCGGGATGGCCACCCGGATGATCTCGCACCCGGCGGCCTCCAGGGCCTTAATCTGGGCCACGGTGGCCTCCACGTCGTGAGTTTTCGTATTGCACATGGACTGGATGGACACGGCCGCGCCGCCGCCCACCGGAACCGTCCCCACCATCAGTTGTTTCGTCATATCAGGACCCTCCCCGCATAAAGAGCTGCCCAACGTCTTTCAGCGTCACCAGCAGCATCACGCCCATCAGCAGGACGAAGCACGCCGCGTTCACCGCCGCCTGGTACTTCTCCGGCACCTTCCGCTTAAACAGCAGCAGGGACAGCCCATCGACCGCCAGGAAGAAGATGCGCCCCCCGTCCAGAGCCGGAATGGGGAGCAGGTTCATCACCGCCAGGTTGATGGCGATGAGAGCCCCGAAGAAAGCGAGATTCTCAACGGCGTCCAGGGCGGTTTTCGAGGCGTTCCCCACCTCCGTCATCGTGGAGACAATGCCCACCGGGCCGCTGACCTCTGAGAAGCCCACGTTGCCCCGGACCAGCTGCACCAGGCTGAACCACACCTGCTGGACAAAGTCCAGGGTCTGGTATCCGATGAACTTCACCGTGGTGAAAAAGGTGGCGGGAACCTGGGCCGCGCCCACCATCAGGCCAAACCGCCCCTCCTGGCCGTCGTAGGTCCTCCGGTACAGGGGCAGGTCCTTCAAAACCACTTTTTCCCCGTTCCGGATGACCTCCACGTCCATCCCCTGTCCGTCGTTAAAGCGGAGGAACAGGGCGGCGTCCCCCCGGAGGTAGGTCCGCCAGCCGTCGATTTTATAGAAGACATCGCCCTCCATCAGGCCCTCCTCCCCCTCCAGGGGGAAGCCCTCGGAAAACCCGGCCACCTGGTCCACGTAAAAGCCGCTGGCCGTGGCGAAAATACAGGCGATGACCACCACCCCCGCCAGCAGGTTCATGAAGGACCCGGCGGCCAGGATGACGAGTTTTTTCCAAAAGCCCTGGCGGGTGAAGCACCGCGCGTCCCCGGTGTCCCCGTCCTCCCCGTCCAGGGCGCAGAAGCCCCCGATGGGCAGGAGGCGGAGGGAATACCGGGTCTCTCCCGTCTCCCGGTGCCACAGCAGCGGGCCCATGCCGACGGAGAACTCGTTGACCCGCACGCCGCAGAGCCGGGCCGCCAGGAAGTGGCCCAGCTCGTGGATGGCCACCAGGAAGCCGAAGATAAAAATACCCGCCAGAACATAGATAAAACTCATGAAATTTGCCCCTTATTTTGAAACGTTTTTCCATACCTCCCGCCGGGCCGCGGCGTCCGCCTCCAGGATGTCCGGTAGGCTGGGCCTGCGGATGACGGGCAGCTCCGTCATGGCCCGGGCGGTGAGGTCGAAGATATCCTGGAAGCCGATCCGGTCCTCCAGGAACAGCCGGACCGCCTCCTCGTTGGCGGCGTTCAGCACGGCGCAGGCCGTGCCTCCCTTAGCCGCCGCCACCTCCGCCAGGCGCAGGCAGGGGAAGGTTCCCCGGTCCGGCTCCTCGAAGGTCAGGGGCGGGCAGTTCAGCAGGTTCAGCGGCTCCTCCGCCGACTCCGCCCGCTGGGGGTAGGTCATGGCGTACCGGATGGGCAGGCGCATGTCCGGCGTTCCCAGCTGGGCCAGCAAGGCCCCGTCCCGGAACTCCACCAGGGAGTGGACGATGCTCTGGCGGTGGACGGCTACCTTCACCCGCGTCAGGGGCAGGCGGTAAAGGCGCATGGCCTCGATAACCTCCAGGCCCTTGTTCATCAGCGTGGCGCAGTCCACGGTGATCTTAGGGCCCATTTTCCAGTTGGGGTGAACCAGCGCGTCCGCCCGGGTTTTCTCCGCCACTTCTTCTTTGGAGAGCCCGTAGAAGGGCCCGCCGGAACAGGTCAGGATGACCCGCCGGATCTCCCCCCGGTCCAGGCAGCCCTGGACGCACTGGAAGATGGCGGAGTGCTCCGAATCCACAGGGACGATCTCCGCCCCCCGTTTCTCCGCCGCCTCCATTACCAGCTCCCCGGCGCAGACCAGCGTCTCTTTATTGGCCAGGGCAATGCGCTTCCCCTCCCGGATGGCGGCCAGGGTGGGCTTGAGGCCCACCATGCCCACCACGGCGGTAACCACCGTATCCACCCCCGGCAGGGTCGCCGCCGTGGAGAGGGCGGCGGTACCCCCGTGTACCCGGGTTTTCGTGTCCGCCAGGCGGACTTTCAAGTCCTTTGCCGCCGACTCGTCGGTCATGATAACCTGCCGGGGCTGGAACTTCCGGGCCTGTTCCTCCGCCAGCTGCACACTGTTGTGGGCGGTGATGGCGGCCACCGTCAACCCCAGCTGCTCCGCCACCTCCAGGGTCTGCCGCCCGATGGACCCGGTGGAGCCTAAGATCGAAATCGTCTTTGTCATAGTCCCATCTCTATTCTATTACAGAAAGCTGAAAATAATCTCAATCACCGGAGCCACGAACAGTACGCTGTCAAAGCGGTCCAGCACGCCGCCATGGGCCAGGAAGAGATGCCCGTAGTCCTTGATTCCAAATTCCCGCTTGATAAGGGAAAAGCTCAAGTCTCCGATCTGCGCCACCACGCCGCAGAGAAGGGCCAGCAGGGCCATGGGGCCGTAGCCCATGGCGGCTCCACCAAAAAATCGTTCCATCACCCACACGAACAGCAGGCCGCAGAGAACGTTCCCCACAAGGCCCCCTATGGACCCCTCGACGGTTTTTTTCGGGCTGACCTTGGGGGCCAGCTTGTGCTTTCCCAGGGTAAGCCCGGCAAAAAAGGCGAAGGTATCGCAGGCAAAGCTGAGGATGAAGGGCAGGAGAAGATACGCCCGGTGGACACCGGAAGCCTCCAGCCGGAGGAAGGCGGAAAACGAGCAGCCGATGGCGATGCTCCCGAACAGCCCCGCCATGATCTGGCTGAATTTTACCTCGCCGCCTCGCAAAATCGCGTAGCCAAAGAAGAACACAGCTCCCAGCAAAAAGAGGACCGTGACCCGCTCCGGTGAGTTGAAGTACCAGCCCACGGTCAGGCCAGCCCAGAGGGTGCTGAACGCGGCCAGCTCCGCTTTTTTCGTGCCGCTGACGCACTGCTGGAGCTCCATGGCCCCAACACCCGCTAGGATAATCAACGCCAGCGCCATGACAATGGGCGGCGCGGCCAGGACCACGTACAGCAGCGCCGGGATGCCCACTGCGGCCACCAGAATTCTCGATTTCATGAAACGTCACATCCTTTATGCGCCGCCCGCTTCCCTTTGCGGCGCCCGCAGGGGCCCTGCCCCTGCACCCCGCCAGCTTTTTGAAAAAAGCTGGACCAAACACTTTATTTCACCCCGCCGAAGCGGCGGTCCCTGCCCCGGTAGGCGGCGATGGCCTTGTCCAGTTCCGCCTCGTTGAAGTCCGGCCAGAGGGTGTCCGTGTAGTAAAACTCCGCGTAGGCGCTCTGCCACAGCAGGAAGTTCGAAAGGCGCTGCTCCCCGCTGGGACGGATGACCAGCTCCGGGTCCGGAATCCCAGCGGAATCCAGGTAGCCGGAAAACGCCGCCTCGTCCAGGTCCCCGGGCCTCCGCTGCCCGGCGGCGCAGTCGGCGGCGAACCGCCGGGCCGCCCGGAGGATTTCGTCCCGCCCGCCGTAGTTCAGGCAGACGTTGGCCTGGAAGTCGTCCCTGCTCAGGTGCTCCGTAATCTCGTCCGTCTCCCGGGCCAGGGCCCGGAGTTCCGGGGCGATGGGGGTCATGTCCCCGAAGAAGTGGAGCCGGATATGGTCCCGCTCCATGGTGTCCACCGCCTCCAGCAGATACTTTTTCAAAAGCGCCATGATGGCGGAGACCTCCGTCTCGGAGCGCTTCCAGTTCTCGGTGGAAAAGGCGTAGACCGTCAGGTACTTCACGCCGATGTCCTTACAATAGGTGGCAATTTTCCGGAAGGTCTCCGCCCCGGCCTTGTGCCCCGCCGTCCGGGGCAGGCCCCGCTTCGTGGCCCAGCGGCCGTTGCCGTCCATGATGATGGCAATATGGCGGGGCGGCGCCAGCCGCCCCGTTTCGTTCCCGTATTCCGCCATCAGACCGCCATCAATTCCTTTTCCTTCTTGGCCAGCAGCTCGTCCAGCTTCTTGCAGCTCTCGTCGGTGAGCTTCTGGAAGTCTTTTTCCACCTGTTTCAGCTCGTCCTCGGTGATCTCGGACTTCTTCTCCTGCTTTTTGAAGTTGTCCATGGCGTCCCGGCGGATGTTCCGGACCGCTACCTTGCCGCTCTCGGCGTATTTACGGATCTGCTTCACCAGCTCTTTCCGGCGTTCCTCGGTGAGTTGGGGGAAGGCCAGGCGCAGGGCCTTGCCATCGTTCTGGGGGTTGATGCCCAGGTCGGAGTTCTGGATGGCCTTCTCAATGAGCTTCAGGGCGGAGCCGTCCCAGGGGGAGATCAGCAGGGTCCGGGCGTCCGGGGAGGAGATGGCGGCAATCTGCTGGATGGGGGTGGGGCTGCCGTAGTAGTCCACCAGGATCCGGTCCAGCACGGAGGCGTTGGCCCGGCCCGCCCGGACGGAGGCAAAGTCCGCCGCCACGGAGTCGATGCTCTTTTTCATCTTGTCCTCGTATACCTTGTATTCGTCCTTTAACATAACTTGGGTTGCTCCTTTCAAAATGTGTCAAAATGGTAACTCCTCCATCCCTCCAGCCCGGTCCACCGCCGGGCTGCCAGGGCGTGCGGAAGTTCTTTCGGCCTGTGGGTTCCCTTATGGGCGCACCCGCCGGGATTCCTCAAGCTAAGCAGGTTATTCGCGGACAATTGTGCCCACCTTCTCGCCGCAGACGGCCCGGACGATGTTCTCCGGGTCCTTCAGGGCGAAGAGCAGCACGGGAATGTGGTTGTCCATGGAGAGGGACGTGGCTGTGGTGTCCATCACCATCAGGTGCTGGGCCAGCACGTCGTCGTAGCTGATGGAGTCGTATTTCACGGCGCTGGGGTCCTTCACCGGGTCGGCGGAGTAGACGCCGTCCACGTTCTTCGCCAGCAGGATCACCTCCGCGCCGATCTCCGCGGCCCGGAGCACGGCGGCGGTGTCTGTGGAGAAGAAGGGGTTCCCCGTGCCGCAGCCGAAGATGACCACCCTCCCCTTTTCCAGGTGCCGGATGGCCCGGGAGCGGATGTAGGGCTCGGCGATGGGGCGCATCTCAATGGCCGTCTGAACCCGGACGGGGATGCCCTTCTGCTCGCAGACGTCCGCCACGGCCAAGCAGTTCATCACGGTGGCCAGCATGCCCATGTGGTCCGCCCGGGTCCGTTCCATGCGGCCCCCGCCGTCCTTGGCCCCCCGCCAGAAGTTGCCGCCGCCGACCACCAGCCCGACTTGGACGCCCATGTCCAGGCATTCCTTTACCACGTCGCAGACCCGGCCGATGACCTGGAAGTCCAGCCCGGTCCGCTTGTCTCCGGCCAGGGCCTCGCCGCTGATTTTCAGCAGCACCCTCCGGTATACAGGTTTTGTCATCGCGTGACCTCCCTTTTCCGATATCAGTCGTTCCTCTGGGATTGGAAAGCAGCTTTTATTTTAACGTATTTTTCTGGTTTTGCATAGGGGGTAGACGAGATTTTCCGAAAAAAAGCGGAAACCCCCTTGCACTTCCGTTCCCCTTTGGAATACAATAAAGCGCCCCGGCCCTGCCGCCGGGGTGAAAGGAGCCTTGCTATGATTTTTGACGGACATTCCGATCTTCTCTACGATGTGGCCCGCCGCCGCCTGGCGGGAGAGACCCGGGTGCTGGAGCGCCGCCATCTGGACCGCCTCCGCCGGGGCGGCATCGAGGGCCTCGTCCTGGCCCTCTGGTATGGCCGGGGACAGGGCCAGACCTTCTGGGAAGCTGTCCCCGGGGCGGAGAGCGCCTCCCACCGTCTGGAGGTCCTGCTCGCCTGCGCCCAGGCGGAGTTTGCCGAGTGCCCCTGGCTGGCGGTGGTCCGCACAGCCAAAGAGGCGGAGGCCGCCCGGGCGGCGGGAAAAATTTACGCCTTCCTGGCCATCGAGGGCATGGAGGCCCTGGAGCGCCCGGAGGACCTGGACCGCCTGGCCTCCCTGGGCCTCCGGCTGGGGATGCTCACCTGGAACGAGGAGAACCGCTTTGCCGCCGGGGCCGCCCAGGACCCCGCCCGGAGCCTGACGGACCTGGGCCGCCGGGCCCTCCGGCGGATGGAGGACCTGGGAATCCTCACCGACGTGTCCCACTTGAACGACGGCGGCTTTTGGGAGGTCCTGAGACTGGCCCGCGGCCCGGTGGCCGCTTCCCACTCCAACTGCCGCCGCCTGTGCGATGTCCCCCGGAATCTCACCGACGAGCAGCTGCGGGCCATCCGGGACAGCGGAGGCGTGGTGGGCGTAAACGCCTACAACAACTTCGTCCACCAGGACCCGGAACGGCAGACAGCCGGGACCCTGGCCCTTCACGCCGCCCACATGGCGGAGGTCATGGGCGTGGAGCACGTGGCCTGCGGCTTCGACTTCTGCGAGTTCATGGGCTCCCCCGGCAACGAGGCGGCCCGGGGGCTGGAGGACTGCGGCCACGCCATGGCCTTCCTGGACTGCCTGGAGCGCCTGGGGATGAGCCCGGCGGAGCGGGAGATGGTCGCCCGGGGGAACCTTCTTAGAATTTTCGGGGAAACGCAATAAAATTACCATTGTATTCCGCCTGGAAATTCACTATACTGGACACTGAAAAAAGAAAGGAGGCAAAGCCTTATGTATTCCTGCAACCAACTGCTCCAAGCCCTGGAGGCGGGCCAGTGCGACGCCCCTCTCGCCGCTGTCTACACCGCCGGAGGGCTGGCCCAGGCCCGGGCCCGGGCCCTTCACGTCACCCAGGCCCTGGCGGATGCCTTCGGCCCCAAGGGCAGCGCCGCCCTCTTCAGCGGCCCCGGCCGTACAGAGCTGGGCGGCAACCACACGGACCACCAGCGGGGCCACGTCCTCTGCGCCAGCGTGGACATGGACATGCTGGCCTGCGCCGCCCCCAACGGGCTGAACGCCATCCGGGTCCAGTCCGAGGGCTATCCCACCCTGGAGGTGGACCTGACGGACCTCAGCCCCCGTCCCGAGGAGGCCAATACCTCCGCCGCCCTGGTCCGGGGCGTGGCGGCGGGCATCGCCCAGCGGGGCTTCACCGTGGGCGGCTTTGACGCCTGCGCCGTGTCCAACGTCCTCTCCGGTTCCGGCCTTTCCTCCTCCGCCGCCTATGAAATCCTCATTGGCAACATCATCAACCACTTTTTCTGCCAGGGGAAGCTGGACGCCATCGAGCTGGCGAAAATCGGCCAGTACGCCGAGAACGTCCACTTCGGCAAGCTCAGCGGCCTGATGGACCAGATGGGCTCCTCCGTCGGCGGCGCGGTGGCCATCGACTTCGGAGACGCCGCTAATCCGGTAGTCCGGCCCATCTCCTACGACTTCGCCCTCTCCGGCCACGCCCTTTGCATCGTTGACACGGGCTCCGACCATAGCGCCAAGCACCTGACGGAGGACTATTCCAACATTACCCGGGAAATGCGCTCCGTGGCGGTCCATTTCAGCAAGCAGCTCCTCCGGGAGGTCCCTGAGGCGGACTTCCGGGCGGCCATCCCCGCCCTGCGGCGGGAGTGCGGCGACCGGGCCGTCCTCCGGGCCCTTCACTTCTATGATGACGACCGCCGGGCCGTCCAGGAGGCGGACGCCCTGGAGCAGGGGAATTTCGCGGCCTTCCTGGCCCTGGTGAACGCCTCCGGCGTGTCCTCCTCCCTGCACCTTCAAAACACCTGGTCCACGGCGGACCCCCGGCAGCAGGCCATCCCCCTGGCCCTGGCCTTCGGCCGGGAGCTGCTGGAGGGAACCGGGTCCATCCGGGTCCATGGCGGCGGCTTCGCCGGGACCATCCAGGCCTTTGTTCCCCTGGAAAAGCTGGACGCCTTCCGCTCCGGCATGGAAGCCCTGCTGGGCCCCGGCATGTGCCACGTCCTCCGCATCCGTCCCCAGGGCGGCTGTGTTATTGTTTCCTAAACCGCACATCACTTTATAATAGGCTTTTCAAAAGATTTTTGAAGAGAGGAATTATATTATGGTCAACGAAGCCATATCCAAATTGGCCTCTTACGCCCTGCGGACGGGGCTGATCGAGGAAAGCGAGTACCTTTGGGCCGTCAACACCATTCTGGACGTGCTGAAAATCGACGGTTATACGGACCCCGGCCAGGACTGGGACGGAACCGGGCTGGCCCCTGTGCTGGAGGAGCTGCTGGATGACGCCCACGCCAGGGGCGTGCTGGTGGAAAATTCCGTGGTCTACCGGGACCTCTTTGACACGGAGCTGATGGGCCGCCTCACCCCCCGCCCCGCCCAGGTCACCGCTAAATTCCAGGCCCTCTATAATACCCAGGGCCCCAAGGCCGCCACGGACTGGTATTACGCCTTCAGCCAGGATACCAACTACATCCGCCGGGACCGCATCGCCAGGGACATGCAGTGGAAGGCTCCCACGGAGTACGGGGACCTGGACATCACCATCAACCTCTCCAAGCCGGAGAAGGACCCCAAGGCCATCGCCGCCGCCCGGGACCTCCCCGCGTCCAACTATCCCCGGTGCCAGCTCTGCGCGGAGAATGAGGGCTACGCGGGCCGGGTGAACCACCCCGCGAGGCAGAACCACCGCATTGTCCCCATCACCATCAACGGCTCCCCCTGGTTTTTGCAGTACTCCCCCTATGTCTATTACAACGAGCACTGTATCTGCTTTAACCGGGAACATACCCCTATGAAGATTGACCGGGCCTGCTTCGGGAAGCTCCTGGACTTTGTGGGCCAGTTCCCGCACTACTTTGTGGGCTCCAACGCGGATCTGCCCATCGTGGGCGGCTCCATCCTGGCTCACGACCACTTCCAGGGCGGGCGGTACACCTTCGCCATGGAGGCCTCCCCGGTGGAAACCCCGGTTTCCTTCCCCGGCTTCGAGGATGTGGAGGCGGGCATCGTCAAGTGGCCCATGTCCGTCATCCGGATTTGCTCCGAAGACCCGGAGCGGCTGGTTGCCCTGGCGGACAGGATTCTGGGCAAGTGGCGGGCCTATACGGACGAGGCGGCGGTCATCCTCGCCGAGACGGACGGAGTTCCCCACAATACCATCACCCCCATCGCCCGGCGGCGGGGGGAGAAATTTGAGCTGGACCTGGTACTGCGGAACAACCTGACCACGGAGCAGTACCCCCTGGGCCTCTACCATCCCCACGACGAGCTGCACCACATTAAAAAGGAGAACATTGGCCTCATTGAGGTCATGGGCCTGGCGGTGCTCCCCGCCCGCCTGAAGGAGGAACTGGCGGCGGTGGCGGAGGGCCTCGCAAGCGGCAAGGACCTCCGGGCCAGTGGGCTGACCGCCAAGCACGCTGACTGGGCGGAAGGCTTCGCCCCCCACTATACCATTACGGCGGAAAACGCCCTGGAGATCGTTCAGAAGGAAACCGGGCTGGTCTTCGCCCAAGTCCTGGAGCACGCCGGGGTCTATAAGCGGACGCCCGAGGGCAAGGAGGCCTTCCTCCGGTTCCTGGGCACGGTTTGATCCCGTCCGCTGCGTCCAAATTTCAAACGCTCCACCGGCAAAACCGATGGAGCGTTTTCCCTTTGCCTCACATGGTTTTGCAGATACCACACCGTCATCTTTCCCCCCATGCCAGCCCGGCTTTCCTCCTATAAAACGCGCCATGGGACACGCACCAGCCCTCCTCTCCATCTTGACAGGGGCGGGATTCTATATTATGATAAAAAGCCAGTATGGACGCCATTTTCCCGGAACAATCCCGGACACATAGGAGGCAACGCACATGAAAGAACAAAGCCGCAACGTCACCCAGGGTATCGAACGGGCTCCCAACCGTTCGCTGTTTTACGCCTTGGGCTACACCAAGGAGGAGCTGGAACGCCCGCTCATCGGCGTGGTCTGCTCCTATAATGAGATCGTCCCCGGCCACATGAACCTGGACAAGATTGCCGAAGCCGTCAAGGCTGGCATCCGGGCCGCCGGAGGCACGCCCGTGGAGTTCCCCGCCATCGCCGTGTGCGACGGCATCGCCATGGGCCACGTGGGCATGAAGTACTCCCTTATCACCCGGGACCTCATCGCCGACTCCACCGAGGCCATGGCCATTGCCCACCAGTTTGACGGGCTGGTGATGATTCCCAACTGCGATAAGAACGTCCCCGGCCTTCTCATGGCCGCCGCCCGGCTGAACATTCCCGCCATTTTCTGCTCCGGCGGCCCCATGCTGGCGGGGCGGCTGAACGACGGGCGGCGCACCTGCCTGAGCCACATGTTTGAGGCCGTAGGCAGCTACTACGCCGGGAAGCTGGATGAAACGGGGGTGGAGGATTATGAGAACAACGCCTGCCCCACCTGCGGCTCCTGCTCCGGCATGTACACCGCCAACTCCATGAACTGCCTGACGGAGGCCATTGGCATGGCCCTCCGGGGCAACGGCACCATCCCCGCCGTCTGGTCCGCCCGGCTGCGGCTGGCCAAGCACACGGGCATGAAGATCATGGAGCTGGTGGAAAAGAACATCCGCCCCCGGGATATCATGACCGAAGCGGCCTTCCACAACGCCGAAACCGTGGACATGGCCCTGGGCTGCTCCACCAACACCATGCTCCACCTCCCCGCCATCGCCCACGAGTGCGGCATTGCGCTGGACCTGGACATGTCCAATGAGATTTCCAGCCGGACCCCCAACCTCTGCCACCTGGCCCCCGCCGGGGATACCTACATGGAGGACCTGGAGGGCGCGGGCGGCGTCTACGCCGTCATGAAGGAGCTGACGAAAAAGAACCTTCTGGATACCTCCCTGGTCACCTGCACGGGAAAGACGGTTGCCGAAAACCTGGAGGGCGTGGAGAACCGGAATCCGGAACTCATCCGCCCCATTGAGGACCCCTACTCCCAGGACGGCGGCATCGCCGTGCTGAAAGGCAACCTGGCCCCGGAGGGCTGCGTGGTAAAGCGCTCCGCCGTGGCTCCGGAAATGATGGTCCACAAAGGCCCCGCCCGGGTCTTCGACTGCGAGGAGGACGCCATCGCCGCCATCTACGCCGGAAAAATCGTGGCTGGGGACGTGGTGGTCATCCGCTACGAGGGCCCCAAGGGCGGCCCCGGCATGCGGGAAATGCTGAACCCCACCTCCGCCATTGCGGGCATGGGCCTGGACAAGGACGTGGCCCTGATCACCGACGGCCGCTTCTCCGGCGCAACCCGGGGAGCCTCCATCGGCCATGTCTGTCCCGAGGCGGCCCAGGGCGGCCCCATCGCCTTTGTAGAGGACGGGGACACCATCGCCATCGACATCACCACGTGCTCCATCTCCCTGGAGGTGGACGAAACCGCCCTGGCGGCCCGGAAGGCCAAATGGACCTGCCCAGAACCCAAGATCAAAACCGGATACGCCGCCCGCTACGCAAAGCTGGTCACCAGCGCCGCCCGGGGCGCGGTCCTGGAGTAAACGCATACCCATTAAAAACGCGACTGGGCCGCAGCCGCCAGCTGCGGCCCGGCATACATAGGGGAGGAACCATATGCAACTGGAATTGGCGGTCCTGGACTGGATCCAGCTCCACTTCCGCTGCGGCTTTCTGGACTGGCTGATGCCGTTTGCCAGCAGCCTGAGCAACCATGGCGAAGTCTGGATTCTCCTGTCCGTCCTTCTGCTCCTTCTCCGGCGGCAGCGGCGGTACGGCCTCTCTACCGCCTGCGCCCTGACGCTGGACCTCGTTGCCTGCAATATGATCTTAAAGCCCCTCATCGGGCGGGCCCGGCCCTTCGCCCTCCGCCCGGGCCTCTCCCTGCTGGTCCCGCCTCCGGGAGACGCCTCGTTCCCCTCCGGCCATACGGCGGCGGCCTTTGCCGCGGCCTTCGCCCTGAAAACCGCCGGAAGCCCTTTGTGGCGCCCCGCGCTGGCCCTGGCCGCCGTCACAGCCTTTTCCCGCCTCTACCTCTATGTCCACTGGCCCACCGATGTCCTAGGCGGCATCCTGCTGGGAGCTGCCGTAGGCTGGGCCGGGGCAAGGCTGGCAGAAGTGCTTGTTAAAGAAGCAAAGCAATCCTGAATTATAACTATCGGCCGTACTGATAGTTTCCCTTGCCAAAATAAGAGGAACCCTCCCCGGGTTCCTCTTATTGTTACTTTCCCATATTCGCCCTTTGCCGCATAGCCCCATACTCCTCTTCCGCAATTTCAACTGCGGGACCAGTCACACCTATGCAGCCCCCGCTAAATTCATGGACTCCCTGAAACTTCCAATACCAAAAGGCCAATAGAGGCGCCGCTCCGGCCATCATCGCCGCGAAGATTCCCCTCTGAATCAAACGCCGCCTCCGGGTTCTCCTGCCGGAAGGCGTCCAGCCATCTCCCGCACCGGGCCAGGAGCCGCTATCAGCCCCGCCGCAGGCGGGACGCCGTTTCATCCGGGCGGAAATACCGCCGCGCATCGTTCCTCTCCGTCCCGCTATCCTTCCTCCCCCAGCAGCAGCGCAACGCCGTTTGTGATCCGGTGGTACAGGGAAAGCAGGTCCGCCAAATAGCGCACCCCTGCCTCCGTAATCCGGTAGTACTGCCTGCGCCGCCCGTCCGGCGCAATTTTTTTATAGGCCTCCAGTATATAGCCGCTCTCAATCAACCGGTAAAACAGCATGTAGGGAGACGCCAGGCTCAGCGTGCTCCCGGATTCCCGCTCGATGGACTGGGTAATTTGGGAGGCGTGCATATCCTCCCGGCTCAGCAGGGTCAGGACCAGCATCTCCGTCACCGCCCGTTTCAGGTTCTCCTCCATCCCGCGCTTCCCTGGCTCCTGGACGTGAAGCCAGAGGGAGGCGCGGGATGACGGGCGTGCCTCATGTTTTCACAATGCTGTTTGCCATGCGGAGCATGGCCTCTTTCGGCAGTTTGTTTCCCCGGATGCGGAAGCAAATCCCCGTCCCGGGGTCCGTCCAAAGGAGGGTGCTCCAGGTTTTCTCCGTTGGAAGCTCCGCTGCTTTACCGCTGGCCGAGGAGGTGACGGCGGCGCCCGCCTCCTTGGGGTCCCCCAGCCAGAGCTGGGCTGGCATTCCCTGCACCGTCACGGTTTCCGGGGTTCCCTTGGGTGCGGCCAGGGGCTGCCTTGCATAGGCAAACCGGATGAAATCAGGCATCCCGCCGATGCTGCGCACATAGCTGGGCAAAACCGCGCTGAGGGTCATCTCCCGGTCCTGGGACGGCGTCCATCCCAGGCGGTACTCCGGCATGGGTTCGCCCAGTTCCTCCATACTGCCCGCAATCTTCCCTAATTCCGCCTGGGTCAGGGTGCCGCTGTGGAGCATGAGGAACAAGTTCCCCTGCGCATCCTCCCAGGCCAGGGCGGCTTTCTGGTTCACCCGCTAAAAGTCCGCCGGATATCCCTGAATTTGGGCGGCCTTCTTCGGCGTTTTCCCACTGGCTTCCGGATCCAGCCATTGGCAGAAGCCGAAATCGGATGGAGCGCAGAGGCTGAAGCTCAGGGTTTCCTCCCCGCAGAGATATTCCCAGTGCGTCTCCGGCCACACGCCGTCCCTGGTTTGCCCGGCTTCCAGAGCCCATCCCTCCGGAAGCCAGGAAGGCTGCCAGAGAGGGGGCTTCGTATTGGCCTTAGCGGCCTTCGCGCCTTTCCACTGGATGCTGCCAAGATCCACGTACACCTTCCAGTGGCGGCTGCTCTTGGCGGGAGCCGCCAGGACGGGGGCGCACAGCGCCAGCATGGCCTCCGCCTGGCTGAGGTCCACGGGTTTCGCGAAGTCTACCGACGCTGTACAGCCCGAACCCATGTCGCCCATGGTCAGCTGCCCCAAGGCCGCTTCCACCTCGCTTCCATCCCGCATCCGCAGGGCCACCCGGACCCGGGGCCAGGGGTCCTCGCCGTCCAGCTGGTACTTCCACCAGACGCCTAGGGGCGAGACGCTCATGGACAGCAGCGTCATGGTTTTCCCCCCGTCCGTCATGGACAGGCCCTCTACGCCGGGCTCCAGCAGCTGGTCCTGGTTCAGGTCTTCCGGGATGGGAAATTCCCAGGAATCCGTGGGGCCCGTTTCCGGGTCCCAGCCGCCGAATACTGTTTCCCGCTCCCCGTCCGGCGTCTTTCGGTAAAGGGCCCGGACGACATAGGAGCAGCCGCCGATATCGAAGGATGCCGTTGTATCCGCTGCGCCCACCAATATGTTGGGCTCCCTGGTCCCGGCCTCCAGCACAGTGAAGCTCCCGGAACTCCCAAGCATCTCCGTGCGCCTCTCCTCGGGCACCCGTATCCCGTCGAACAGATCGTATCGGTCCTCCGGGGAGAATACCGTCCCCTCCGGCGCGCGGATCTCCAGAATCAAATAGAGCTTGTTTTTCGTGCCCAGGAGGCGCAGGGGCGTGATGGTCACGCCCTTATGTTCCACCGGCGGGGGGAGGAGGCTCTCCGCCGCTGTCTTCTCTACCTCCGTTTTCTGCGCCTCTTCGCCGTTGAGCTCCATATCGCTTACGATCTCCTGCTGCCGCTGGCGGTGAGCGATGGGGCCCGTGCCGGGGACGCCGATGCCGTGGAGCAAGTCTTGCTGTACTATGAGGGCTACATAAACAAGCTCTGCACCCGGACGCTGTATGACGAGTACGGCAACCCCTATGTCTGCCTGGACGAGTGGATGAAGCACCACTTGGAAAACAAGCTCATTCAGGCTATCGTCGGTTTAGGCTGACGGCAACCGGCCCGGCAGAGCAGGCGGAACACCTTACCCTTTCCATG
>CAJTZK010000014.1 GCA_910583785.1 uncultured Oscillibacter sp. | reverse complement strand
TCGAAGTCGGTGGGCATCAGCTTGCCCTCGCGCTGCTCGCAGAAGACCCAAACGTCCTTGAAGGCAGCGATATCCGCACTGTTGAAAGTAGACATGTTCTATATACTCCCTTCTCAGATAATGTGTTTGCCGGCCAGGATGGAAGCCAGCTTCTCGCAGGTCTCCTTGCCGTCGCCCTCCAGCATCATGCCCGCGCCCTTCTGGGGCGGGGTGAAGCTCTTGAAGATGTTGGTGGGGGAGCCCTTCAGGCCGATGGTGGAGGGGTCAATGAGCTTGTGGTCCTTGAGCTTTTCAAAGTCGAAGGTCGCCAGGGGCTTGTTGTAGGTCTCGTAGATGCCGCCGATGGACATATAACGGGGGTTGTTCAGCTCCTTGATGCAGGTCAGGAGGCAGGGGGTCTTGACTTTGATGGTCATATAGCCGTCTTCCAGCATCCGCTTGACAGTGATGTTTTCCCCGTCCTTGTGGATGTCGGCGGCGTAGGTCACCTGGGGCAGGTTCAGCTTCTCGGCAATCTGGGGACCCACCTGGGCGGTGTCGCCGTCGATGGCCTGGCGGCCGCACATGACCACGTCGTCCTTTTCCACGCCGATGGTGTCAATGGCGGCGGCGAGAATCTGGGAGGTGGCGTAGGTGTCGGAGCCGCCGAACTCCCGGGCGGAGACCAGGACGCCCTCGTCCGCGCCCATGGCCATCAGCTCCCGGAGCATGGAGGCCGCGGGAGGGGGGCCCATGGTGACCACGGTGACCTTGCAGCCCGTTTCGTCCTTCAGCTTCAGGGCGGCCTCCACGGCGTTCATGTCGTCGGGGTTCGTGATGGTCTGCATGGAAGCCCGGTTCAAGGTGCCGTCGGGATTGACGGCCACCTTGCCGGAGGTATCGGGGACCTGCTTCACACAAACAATGATCTTCATAGTCGTTTCTTCCTCCTCTTACAGACCCATGTTGGCGGAAATGACGATGCGCTGGACCTCGGACGTGCCCTCGTAGATCTCGGTGATCTTGGCGTCCCGCATCATGCGCTCCATGGGATAGTCCTTGGTATAGCCGTAGCCGCCGAACATCTGGAGCGCCTTGGTGGTGGTCTTCATGGCGTGCTCGGAGCACCAGAGCTTGGCCATGGCGGCCTCCTTGGTGTAGCGGACGCCCTGGCCCTTGAGGACGGCGGCCTGATAGGTCAGGAGGCGGCCCGCCTCACAGCCCATCTCCATGTCGGCGAAGGTGAACTGGGTGTTCTGGAACTTGGAAATGGGCTTGCCGAACTGGACGCGGCCCTTGGTGTACTCCTTGGCCTCGTTCAGCGCGCCCTCGGCGATGCCCAGGGCCTGGGCCGCGATGCCGATACGGCCGCCGTCCAGGGTCTGCATGGCGATGGAGAAGCCCTTGCCCTCTTTGCCCAGCATGTTCTCCTTGGGGACGATGCAGTCGGTGAACACGATCTCGGCGGTGGGGGAGCCGTGGAGGCCCATCTTCACCTCGTGCTTACCCACGGAGAAGCCGGGGAAGCCGCTCTCCACGATGAAGGCGGAGATGCCCTTGGTGCCCTTGGTCTTGTCGGTCATGGCGAAGACCACGAAGACATCGGCAACATAGCCGTTGGTGATGAAGATTTTGGACCCGTTCATCACGTAGTGGTCGCCTTCCAGCTTGGCCTCGGTCTGGCCCTTGGAGGCGTCGGAACCCGCGTTGGGCTCGGTGAGGGCGAAGGCGCCCACCTTATGGCCGGTGGTCAGCATGGGGAGGTACTTTTTCTTCTGCTCCTCGGTGCCGTGGGTCAGGATGGGGTCGCAGCAAAGGCCGTTGTGGGTGGCCACAATGTCGCCGGTGGAGGCGCACTGCTTGCTCAGCTCCTCGATACAGATGGCGGAGGCCAGGGGGTCCGCGCCCGTGCCGCCGTACTCCTTGGGCACGCACATGCCCATGACGCCCAGGTTGAACAGCTTCTCGATGTTCTCCCGGGGATACTCGCTGTTCAGGTCCGTCTCGGCGGCGATGGGCTTTACTTCGTTCTCGGTGAACTCGGCCATCATCTTCCGGATCAGCTGGTGCTCACGGCTCAGATTGAAATCCATGTGATGTTCTCTCCTTTTATGTAGAATAAAAATAATGGGACTACCGTTGTAGGCTTCCTAAAGCCCCCGTCCCCCCGCAGGGGAGGGGGAATGCTCAAGGGGGGGACGCCAGTCCCCTCTTGAAAAGAGGCGGAAGGAATGGAGCGGGCGGAGTCCCCGCCGCTAGACGGGGACGCAGCAGAGCGGAATTTCTTCCGCCTCACTGGATGCCCGCGATGTCCTTGGCCAGCTGCTTCTTGCCCTGGATGTTCCCCTGGCGGGCAATCATGATGCGCTGGGCCTGGGGAGAGCCCGCGCCGTGCATGGACTCCGTGCGGTAGCCTACCGCCGCCGCGCCCAGGCACATATTCTCCAGGAAGCGCATGATGCGCTGGCGGTCCTCGGTGGAGACGCCCTCCCGGGCGGCGAAGAACTTGTTGCAGATGTCCCCGATGGTCTCGCCGTTCCGGCCCACCACGGTGCCGGACTCGAAGTCCTTCTGGGCGGGCATGGTGACCATCAGGCCGCCCGCCACGTCCTCGGCCAGGCGCACGATCTCATAGGGGAAGCGGGTGACGTTCTGCTTGCAGACGTTGGCCAGCAGGAGGTCAATCTGGTAATTGCCCGCCTTGGTCTTGAAGCCCTGGGAGGAGCAGGCGATGCCGCAGCAGTAGAGGGTCTCGTTCAGGTGGGTCATCTCGATGAGCTTATCCTTGACGGCGGAGGCCTTTTCCACGCCGTTGTACTCGGCGGCCAGGGCCGTGGCTCCAATGACCACGTCGCCAACGCCGACCTTGCACCCGCCGTAGCTCTGGCGGTGGTAGCCCGCGAAGCGCTCCACGATCATGCCCGCGAACTCATACTCGCCGTTGAGGAAAATGTACTCGTTGGGGATGAACACGTGGTCCAGCACCACCAGGGCCTCCTGGCCGCCGAACTTGGCGTTGCCCACGTCGATGGACGCGCCCTCTTCCAGCTTCCGGGTGTCGCAGGACTGGCGGCCGTAGATCATGTACATGCCCTCGGCGTCGGTGGGGCAGGCGAAGGAGACGGCCCAGTCCTTATCCGCCTCGCCCATGGAGATGGTGGGCATGAAGATGTGCCAGTGGGAGTTGATGGAGCCGGTCTGGTGGCACTTGGCGCCGCAGACCACGATGCCGTCGGGACGGCGCTCCACCACGTGGACGTACATGTCCGGGTCCGCCTGCTGGCTGGGGGCCTTGGAGCGGTCGCCCTTGGGGTCCGTCATGGCCCCGTCCACGGTGAGGTCGTTGTCCTGGACCATGGTGATGAAGTTTTTGAAGTTCTCGTGGTAGTGGGTGCCGTATTTCTCGTCGATTTCATAGGTAGAGGAGAAGACGGCGTTGAAGGCGTCCATGCCCACGCAGCGCTGGAAGCAGGAAGCGGTCTTCTGACCCAGCAGGCGCTGCATCTTCACCTTGTTGATGAGGTCCTCGGTGGACTGGTGGAGGTGGGTGAAGCGGTTGACGGTGCGGCCCGTCAGGCTGGACTTCACGGTCATGAGATCCGCGTACTGGGGGTCCTGGGCCAGGGCGTAGGTCATGGCGACGCAGTTGATGGAGGGGCGGATCATGGGGTGGTCCACCCAGTTCTTGATCTCCTCGCCGAACATGTAGACGCGGGTCTTCAGCTTGCGCAGGCTCTCGATGTATTCTTGGGGGGTCATTAAGGCCATTTTTATTTCCTCCTAGTTTTAATGGGGCATTGCCACACCCCTCAAATCCGTTCCGGGGCAGGCTTTGCCTGGCCGGAACTCCACTGCCCGCGCCATGGGGCGCGCCACGTTCGCCGTGCGAATGTGAGGGGGTTCAGCGGAGCCGCGTCAACGGCGCGGCGGAGCGTCTAAGGGGGACGCAGTCCCCCTTGGACTCAGTCGTTCGCTAAGCCCATCAGCTCGTCACGGAAGATGCGCTCGTCCATGAGCTTCAGGTCCTCGCTGATCTGCGGCATGAACTCCATCTGGTCCAGCACCTGGGTCTGGAGGTCGATGCCCGGGGCAATCTCGATGAGGGTCACGCCCTCGGGCCGGAGTTCGAACACCGCCCGCTCCGTGACGTAGAGCACCGGCTGGCCCACCTTGTTGGCATAGGTGCCGGAGAAGGTGATGTGCTCCACCTGGTTGACAAACTTTTTCTTCGCGCCCTCCTGGGTGATGACCAGCTTGCCGTCCCGGCACTCGGTCTTCAGTCCCTTGGCGGTAAAGGTGCCGCAGTAGACCACTTTTTTCGCGTTCTGGGTAATGTCGATGAAGCCGCCCGCGCCCGCCAGGCGGGTGCCGAACTTGGAGACGTTCAAATCCCCGTTGGGAGCCGTCTCCGCCAGCCCTAAGAAGGCCACGTCCAGGCCGCCGCCCTGGTAGAAGTCGAACTGGACGTTGTGGTCCAGGATGGCCATGGAGTTGGCCGCGCCGCCGAACTGGGTGCCGCCATAGGGCACGCCCGCGATGCTCCCGGCCTCCACGGTGAGGGTCATCTTGTCGGAGATGCCCTCCTCCGCCGCCACGTTGGCGATCTTCTCCGGCGCCCCGGTGCCCAGGTTCACGATGGCGTCCTGGGGCAGCTCCATGGCGGCCCGGCGGGCCAGGATCTTCTTGGCGTCCAGGGGGATGGAGGGAATGTCGTCCACGGGGATGCGGAACTCGCCGCTGAGGGCCCCGTCATAGGGCATCCCTAAGCACTGGTTGTTGTCCTCCGGAGAGCCGACGACGATGGCGTCCACGTAGATGCCGGGGATTTTCACCAACCGGGGGTCCAGGGTGCCGCCCTGGACGATCTTCTCCACCTGGACGATGACGATGCCCCCGGAGTTCTTGGTGGCCTGGCACTGGGCGGTGACGTCCAGGGGGCCGATTTCCCGGTGCACCGTGCAGTTGCCGTACTCGTCGGCGTAGCTGCCCCGGATCAGGCAGACGTTGATGGGGATGGGCTTGTAGAGGAGCCGCTCCTCGCCCTCAATATTCACGACCTTCACCAGGTCCTCTTTCGTGCACTCGTTCAGCTTGCCGCCGCCGTTCCGGGGGTCTACGAAGGTGTACAGGCCCACGTGGGTGATGGTCCCGATGTTGTGGGCCGCGATGTCCCGGTACATGTGGGTGATGACGCCCTGGGGCAGGTTATAGGCTTCCAGCTTATTGGCCAGGGCCAGCTCGCCCAGTTTGGCGGCCCGGTCCCAGTGGCCGCCAACCACCCGTTTGCACATGCCCTCGTGGCCAAAGTGGTCGCCTCCGGTGCCATCCCGGTGGCCCTGGCCCGCAGCGAAGAAGAGGGTCAGGTCCCTGGGGTGTCCCGTCTCCACATACCGCTGCTCCAGGGCCTTGGTCAGCGCCTCGGGGCAGGCACAGCTGACGAATCCGCCCGTGGTGACGGTGTCGCCGTCCTTGACCATCAGCGCCGCCTCTTCCGCAGTGATGACGCGAACTTTTTTCATGCTTTCCGAACTCCTTTGCTTTTTGAATTGACAATGGATAATTGACAATTGATAATGGGAGTTAACCTGGAGGCACTCCCTCTCAGCGGGCCCAGCCTTCGCAGACCCCTTCCGCCTCCTTACGGACAACGCGCGCTCAGAAAGACCAGCTCCCCCAAGCGCCTCATTGTCCATTGTCCATTATCAATTATCCATTATTACTTGTTCTGGAAGTGCTTCTCTTTCCGCTTCTCCAGGAAGGCGCCCATGCCCTCTTTCTGGTCCTCGGTGGCAAAGCACATGGCGAAGAGCTCGTTTTCCAGGGCGATGCCGTCGTCAATGTCCATCTGGAGCCCGCGGTCAATGCAGGCCTTGGAGTACTTGACCGCGATGGGGGCGTTGGCCGCGAAGGACTGGGCCATCTTCACGGCGGCGTCCAGCAGCTCCTCGGGGGCGTAAACCTCGTTCACCAGGCCGATGGCCTTGGCCTCCTCGGCGCCGATGACCTTGCCGGAGAAAATCAGCTCCTTGGCCTTGGCGATTCCAACCCGGCGGGGGAGCCGCTGGGTGCCGGAGAAGCCGGGAGTGATGCCCAGGCCCACCTCGGGCTGGCCGAACTTGGCGCCGCCCTTGCCCTCGGCGTTGGGCCCGGCGGCCAGGATGATGTCACAGGCCATGGCAATCTCACAGCCACCGCCCAGGGCAAAGCCGTTCACCGCCGCGATAGTGGGAATTTCCAGCTTCTCGATGCGGCGGAACAGGGCGCTGCCCCGCTGGCCCCACTTGCGGCCCTGCCCAACGTCCATGGGCTTCTGCTCGCCGATGTCGGCCCCGGCCACGAAGGAGCGGCCCTCGCCCGTGAGGATGAAGGCCCGGAGCTCCGTGTCCTTCTCTACCTCGTTCATCAACGCCTCCAGGTCGGAGATCACTTGGGAATTCAGGGCGTTCAGCGCCTCGGGACGGTTGATGGTGGCAATCCCGATGCTGCCGTTCTTTTCATAGCGGATGGTCTGGTACATATTGGGTTCCTCCTTCATTTTTCGGGGCCGGCCCCGTTTTGTCCAACGCTTAATTATAGCAACTCCCGTGCCAATTCCGCAAGCCGCAGTTTCTGCCGTTCCGGCCAGTTTCCTGTTCAGATTGCCAAAAAAACGAAGGGAAATTTCTACGTTTGGGAGAGGGCTTCCTCCGGAATTTGGAAGCGCTATTCATTTTTGAATAGCAGCTTGGGGCACGGAATGCCGGGCCCAAGGGGGCGGCCTTGTGTAAATTGCGGGCCCGGGGGACGGGCTTTCTGTGTAAACCGTGCAAAAACCCGCTGGATTCCGCCGGATTATTCATTGTTGAATAGAACTTATTCATTGCTGAATAGAACTTCCGCCGGGCCGTCCTCTCTCCGGCTGGGGCACAAAAAATTTTTTCTCTTTTTTGAAGAATCCGGAAGCCCTGTACCGTATGATGGGTGTCGGACGACAGAGGACCGCCGGGAATACATTCCGGCGGCCCTGAGGAGGGGGTGGTGAGACGGCGTGGCTGTCATGACAAAGGGCCAGTTTACGGAGCTGGTCCTGCAATATGAGCGGCTGGTGTACACCGTCTGCTACCAGCTGGTCCGGGACGCCGCGGCGGCGGAGGACCTGGTCCAGGAGACTTTCCTCTCCGCCTATCTCCACCGGGAGGGCATGCCGGAGGGTTACGAACGCCAGTGGCTCAGCCGCATTGCCGCCAACAAGGCCAAGGACCACCTCCAGAGCGCCTGGAACCGCCGGACGGTGCTCCCCGGGGAGGAGGAGCTGGCCCGGGGCCTGGCTCCGCCCGCCGAGGAGGCCGTGCTCCGGCGGAGCGGGGAGGCGGAGATTTTCAAGGCAATCCAGGACCTGAAGGAGCCCTACCGCCAGGTGTGCCGCCTGTGCCTTCTGGAGGAGCAGTCCCCGGAAGAGGCCTCCCTGGCCCTGGGCAGGCCCGTGAAGACCATCTATACACAGCTCTCCCGGGGCAAGAAGCTGCTGCGGGAGGCATTGGAAAGGAGTGGAAGGCATGGTATTCCGTGAGGACGGACATCTGAGCAGCCGCGCCCTGGAGGCCCTGGCCCGGAACGGGGACTGCTTCAGCGAGCTGGAGCGGCTGGAGATCGCGGAGCACCTGGCGTTCTGCGACGAGTGTTTACAAAGGTATACCCTGGCCCTGGAGGACGGGGCCCTGCTGGTCCCGGAGCGGTCCTGCCAACAGGCCCTCCGGAGCCGGATCCGCAGCCGGGCCATCCGCCTGGTCACCAGCCGGTACGCCACGGCGGCGGCCGCCGTGGCCCTGGCGCTGACGGTGCTCTGGGGCGGGGAACGGGTGGAGTTCACCCGGCCCGCTTTGCCGGAGGACCGGCCCAGCGTCTCCCGGCAGCTGACGGAGCTGACCGGAGGGGTCAGCGATACCCTGCGGGAGGCCGTGGGGGGACTCTCGGATTTCTTTGACGGGCTCAGTACCCGCCGCATGATAGAAGGAGGAAACAAGGCATGAAAGCCATTCGGAAACTCTTTTGGAACTGCTGGTATCTGATCTGGTCCTGCGTCCCCGGCTGCGGGCAGATGTGCCTGGGCTACATGAAGCGGGGCATCTCCCAGATGATCATCTTCTGCGCTCTGACTTTTATCGCGGTCTTTCTGGAGATGGGGGCGCTGACGGTGCTGGTGGCGCCCCTGTGGGCCTATTCGTTCTTTGACAGCTTCAACCTCCGCCGCCAGCTCCGGGACGGCGGGGCCCCGGAGGACGAGTTCCTGTTCGGCCTTTCCGACATGGACGCCCGGAAGCTGACCCGGATTCTCAACCGCCGGGGGAGTCTCATCGGCTGGCTGCTGGTGGCGGTGGGGGCGTACAGCCTTTACATGATCTTCGCCAGGAGTCTGCTGGCCCCCTTCCGGCATGTCTGGCTCATCGACTGGCTCTACGACCTGCTGGTCTGGGATATGCCCCGCGTCCTGGGCACAGTGCTGATCATCGCCCTGGGCATCTGGTTCATCAAGGGGCCCAAGGCCCCCAGGGACGAGGAGGACCCCCCCTACACCCCTCCCCAGGGCCCGGCAGAGCCCCCCAGAAGGGCGGATACCCCCTGGGCCAGAGCGGAGGAGCGCTTCCATGAGGACCCGGAGCCCCAGGCCCCGGAGGTCCCCCAGGAGGAGACGGAGCCCCAGCCCGTGACCCTGGAGTGGAAGTCCGAGTTTAACGTGGAGAAGTTTGAGCGGGAAGAGGCCGAGGGCCGGGAGGCGGACCATGACGGCCAGTGAGACCACGGCGGTCCGCCCCCAGCGCCGGGTGGGGACCTTCACCCTGGGGGTCGTCCTGGTGGCGGCGGGGTGCGGAATGCTGGCCTCCCTGCTGTGGCCCCAGGTGGAGATCGGCTGGCTGCTGAAGGCCTCGCCCCTGATTCTGGTGGCCCTGGGGGCGGAGACCCTGTTCTCCGCCCGGGGCGGCGGAAGGGTCAAGTACGACTGGCTGGGGATGCTTCTCTGCTTTCTGCTGGTGGGGGCGGCCATGGTGTTCTACGCCGCCGCCTGGGCCTATGAGAACGGGGAATTTTTCAACGCCAGCAATTGCTCCCGTTACGCCGACGAAACCTGCTACCGCATGGACTACGAGTTCTTCAACGGCTTTGACTCCCACACCCTCCGGCTGAACCGGGGCGATGTGCTGGAGGGCCGGATTGACACCTACGGCGGCTGGCTGGAGGTGGAGATCAGCGGCGGGGACGGGGAGACCCTCTTGGAAGACGCGGTGCTGAACGGGGACCAGTCCCTGGAGATTGCCCGGACGGGGGACTACACCATCCTAGTCCACGGGCGGAGGACCAGCGGGGAATTCGCCTTTGAGCGGGTCCCGGGGGTAGCGCCGCCGGAGGAGGCGCCTCCAGCGGAAGCAGAAGAGGGGGCCTGAGCGCAAACAGAATGTAAGAAGCAATCCCTATGTGCTATATGGGGTCTGCTTCCCTGGCCAAGCTGTTCCCAAATCCGAGGAATGGCCTGGCCAGGGGGGCAGGCCCCACTGGTTTTTCCGCTGTGAACCGGATGGGGCCGGGCGGGCCCTTCTCATTCCGCAATTTTCCGCTCCAGGGTGACTATCGCGCCCACGACGACGCCCACGCTCATATTGAGGGACTGCGCCGCCAGACGCCAGCCCTCCTTGGCGTGTTGGTTCAAGCACTTTTCCATTTCCCGGAGCGTCAGGGTCAGGACCTTGTACTCGTACATACTGCTTTCTCCTTTTTAATTTAATAGTTTATTTATTAATTTATGATATACTTTATGTAAGCAGCTTTTAATTTCCTTTCCCCAGGCGGATGCACTCCAGGGTATACGTCACCTGCATGGTTCCCCAAACCAGGAGGAGCACAAAAACGGGGAGGAGGCTTATCTCAACAACCAGGCTCAACACCACCAGGACCAGCCACAGCCCCAGGCACACGCGGCTGGTAACCATATAGGCCCGGCGGCTGGCCTCGCCGATCTGGCGCCGCTCCGACTCGTCGCAGCTGTCCAGCCACTTTTTCTGGAACTTCGAGTCGTAGACGCTGCCCCGCTTCTCCGGGTTCATCTTCCGCTCCAGGTCAATGGTCTTCTGCTGGGCGAACACCACCAGCCCGCAGGAGAGAAGAAAGACCCCCACCAGGGACAGGGCCCGGATGTCCCTGTCCATCCAATAGACGCAGAAGGCGGACAGGAAAAACAGGTTGAACAGCAGCTGCACCGCGCTGAGAAGCAGGACCCAGCTCAAGGCGGCGTCAATGGACTCCGAGGTCTCGTCCTCGTCCCCGCCGTCCCAGGCGGCAAACTTCCTCGCGGCGGAACGGTAGAGGAAGAAGCAGCCCCCCAGGGTCAGCGCCGAGGTAGCGGGGATGCCCCAGGGGGTAACCGCCGCCAGGATAGCCCCCAGCCCCTCCGCCAGGGCGGCGGTATCCAGGCCCATGGCCCGGGAAAGGCCAATGGCAAAGCCGATTACGCCGCCCACCAGCAAAGAGCCCAGCAGGGACAAGGTGAATTTAGGCAGGGCCTTCCGGTTCTCGCTTTTCTCATTCATGGGTTTCGTCCTCCTGATAGGTAAAGATGTCTTCGACCCGCACGGCGCAGATCTTCGCCAGCTTCAGGGCCAGCGTCACGGAGGGGGAATAGTCCCCCCGCTCAATTTGGCTGATGGTCTGCCGGGAGACCCCCGCAAGGCGTCCCAGCTCCTGCTGGTTCACCCCCAGGCGGGCCCGGTGCTCTTTCAGCCGATTGGTTAAGGGCATGGGTGGGCTCCTTTCTTTGACAAGGGCGGTTGTCAGATTGACAAGTATCATTGTCAACTATAGCATAGCACTGACAAGGAAAATTGTCAAGTTGGAATTTTGGTGTTTTTAACCGCCGCCAAGAGCTGTGCAGAGGTCCGCCCCTGCAGGGTGTTCTATCGGTAGAAGGGCAATCCCTGGGGGAATGGCCTGGCCTGGGGGTCAGGCCCCACAAAGAGAGGTTTCCGTTCTACCGGAATATTCCCATTATGAAAATGGCCTGCCGAAAAAAGGCCCGGGGGAATGGGCCATGGGCAGCATGGAGGTTCCGGGGAGGCGGGCCGCCGGGCACCCGCAAGGGGTACGCCGCCGCATTGTGAAACCCGGAGGAAAATACAATTTTTTAGGGTTTTCTTGACAAAATTCCGGCGGAGCTCTATACTAATGTTATCCAATGGCAAAAGGAGTGTGTGCCCTATGGCAAAGATCCGGCCGACCTGGCAGAGCGTTGTCCTGGCCCTGCTGCTGGTCCTGGCCCTGCCTCCGTGTTTGCTCTGGCTGCGGATTTCCCTGGCTTTCAGCTTCACGTTCATCAGCCTGCGCCCGCTGCTCCTGGGGGCGCTGTTCTCGGCCCTGGCCGGGGGCGTCATGGCCTCCCGGAAGCCCCGGGCCCTGCCGCTTTGTGCCGTCTTTGCCTGGCTTTTGTGGTTTGTCATTCCCCACGATGCGGTGCCGGGCAGCATGCCCTCCCTCCTGATGGGGGCGGCGGTCCTCTGGGGCCTCCTCTCCGTGCCCGCCCTGGCGGCGTTCTTCTCCAGCCTGGGCCGGAAAGCGGCCGCGTAACAAAACCAAAAGCCCTCCGGATATCCGGAGGGCTTTTTTTGCGCTCAGGGGTCCCGCCATTTCCGCGGGGGGACCTTCCGGGCCTCCAGGCGGGCCTTGACAAAGCCCCGGAAGAGGGCATACAGCACGGAGCACAGGGGAATGAAAAACAGCATCCCCGCGATGCCCATCAGCTTGCCGCCCAGGGTAACGGCGGCCAGGACCCAGATGGAGGGCAGGCCCACGGAATTCCCCACCACGTGGGGATAAATCAGGTTCCCCTCAATCTGCTGGATCACCAGGAAGAGGACCACAAAGCCCACCGCCTGCCAGGGGTCCGTCACGGCAATCAGCAGCGCCCCCACCACGCAGCCAATGAAGGCCCCCACCACGGGAATCAGGGCCGTCAGGGCAATGAGGACCCCCACCAGCAGGGCGTAGGGCATGCGGAACACCGTCATGGCCGCCACAAAGAGGGCCCCCAAAATCACCGCCTCCACGCACTGGCCGGAGAGGAAGCTGGAAAACGTGCGTCCCGAGAAGCGGAGAACCTCCAGGCTCCTGTCCGCCCAGGGCCCGGGCAGGAGGGCGTAGAGGACCTGGCGGCCCTGCCGGGCCAGGCGCTCCTTTTGCAGGAGGATGTAAAACGAGAAGATCAGCCCGATGACAAAGGTGCTGACTCCGCTGACCACCCCCGCCATCAAAACCCCGCCGGAGGACACCAGCCCACCGCCCCAGTCCCGGACCAGGGAGACCGCCTTTTCCGTGAGAGCCTTCCAGTCGAATTCCAGGCCCGCCGCGAGGGTCTCCAGCTGGGGGAGCCAGGACTCCACCGCCTCCAGCCGCTCCTGCATCCGCTGGATGGCGGCGGGCAGCTGGCTGGTGATGGAACGGACCGCGCCGCCAATCCCCGGGCTGATGACGCAGGCCGCCAGGGCCACCACGCCCGTCATAGCCGCCAGGGTCAGGACGAGGGCCAGGGGACGGCGGAGGGGCTTCCACCGCCGCCCCCGGGGGAGGCAGGCCTCGATGGCCCGCATGGGGACGTTTAAAACGAAGGCAATGGCCCCGCCCACCAGGAAGGGGGCCAGGACCCCCAGCACCCAGCGGAGGGCCCCCGCCAGGCTGGGGAGGTTTTGCAGGGCGCAGAAAAAGGCCACGCCGCCGCAGGCCACCAGCAGGCGCTGCTTTATTTGATCCCGGTTCCAGTCCATGGCTCAGCCCCGGCGGCACCGGGCCGCCAGCTCCAGGTAATTCCGGGTGGAGGCCCGGTTCGCCTCTATCTCGGCCTCCGTCAGGGGGCGGACCACCTTGGCGGGGCTCCCCAGGATCATGGACCCGGCGGGGGCGTCCAGCTTCCCGGTAACCAGGGCCCCGGCGCCCACGACGCAGTCGTCCCCAATCTTCGCGCCGTTGAGGACCACCGCCCCCATGCCCACCAGGACGTTGTCCCCAATGGTGCACCCATGGACAATGGCCCCATGTCCAATGGTGCATCCCGCGCCCACCCGGGTCTCCTCATGGAGGACGGCGCAGTCCTGGATGTTGGTGTCCTCCCCAACGCTAATGGCCCCGTCGTCCCCCCGGAGGACGGCGTTGTACCAGATGTTCACGCCCCGGCCCAGGGACACGTCCCCGCTGACCCTTGCGCCGTCGCAGATCAGGACGCACTCATCCGTCTTTCGAAGTTTGTATTCCATGGTGATTTCCTCGTTTCCTTATGTGATTTCCCGGTTCCCGTTCCTGGGGAATGGGCAGTCCCGGAGAAATGGCCTGCGGATCAGGCCCCACGGGGTGTTCTCCCGGCAGAGGGGAAGGTTCCTCCCGCTTCCGCAGGGATCGCATTATGGTGGGGCCGGTCCCCGGAGCGGGTCATTTCCCCGGCTGGTTGGACGGTCAAAATTCCGGCGCGAAATTCCCATCGATGAAGATGGGAACCTCCCGGCCATCCCGGGTGGTTCCCAGGATGGAGAGGTCCGGGGTGCCAATCATGAAATCCACGTGGGTGATGGAGTCGTTGAGGCCCCGGGCCTTCAGCTCGTCCTTGCTCATCTGCTGGCCCCCCTCCAGGCAGGGGTACGCCTCTCCAAAGGCAATGTGGCAGGCGGCGTTCTCGTCAAAGAGGGTGTTGTAGAACAATAGGCCCTGGTTGGAAATGGGACTGTCAAAGGGCACCAGGGCCACCTCGCCGAAATAGGCCGCCCCCTCGTCCACGGATATGGCGGCCCGCAGGGTCTCCTCCCCCTGCTCCGCCTGGGCCTCCACGATTTTGCCCTCCTTCACCACGAAGCGGAACTTGTCGATGACGTTTCCGTCATGGACCAGGGGCATGGAGGAATACACCACGCCGCTGGCCCCGGTCTTCAGGGGCGAGGTGAAAATCTCCTCCGTGGGGATGTTGGCGATATAGCTCCGGCCGGAGAGAGTCCGGTCCCCCCCGCTCTCCCAGATATGGCCCTCCGGCAGCTCCACGGTGAGGTCCGTGCCCAGGGAGTTGGCGTAGTGGAGGGATTTCAGGTTCAGGGCGTTCAGCTTCCCCAGGCGGCGCTCCAGCGTCTCCAGGTGCTCCCGCCAGCGGTCCACGGCCCCGCCGCCGCCCGTGATGCGGACGGCGGAGAAAATCGCGTCCCACAGGGCCTCCACGGCCTCCGCCTCCCCCTTGTCCGGGAAAACCCGGACGGCCCAGGAGGGAATGGGAATAGAGGCGATGCACCAGGGGAAGCCCCCGCACATCTGGAGGCGGTCAAAATCCTTCAGGGCCTTGCCGCTGGCCCGCTGGGCCCGGATGATGCGCTGGGAATCCACACCCTTGAGGTTCTCCGGGTCCGAGGCGGAAATGGCCAGGTAGGCCGCGCCCTCCAGGGCCTGGTCATTGAAAAAGTGCCGCCGCCAGAGGGGCACCGTGTCAAAAACCTCCCCGGAGGCCCGGAGGTATTTCATCCGGGTCATGGCGTCGTCGGTCCAGTTCATCACCACCTCGCAGCAGCCCGCCCCGTAAGCCTCTTCCGCGCACAGGCGGGCAAAGGGGGCGCACTCCACCGGGGAGGAAATGACCATCCGCTGGCCGGGATAGGGGTTCAGGCCCACCCGGACCAGAAGGCGGGCGTATTCGCGGAGCTTGTTTTCCATTGTCTGGGTCCTTCCTTTCCGTTTATATGGAAATTCTATGTCAACAGTATGTGCGATTATAGTGCATTTTACAGGGCAAGTAAAGACGGAACGGGCCAGGATTTAAAAAACGTTCACGAATTCCGGGCCCCGAAGGTTCCCGGAGGGCTCCCCCGCCCCGGCAAAGCGGAAAAAGACCGCGGAGGGACTCGGCGTCCTCTCCGCGGTCCTTCCCGCCAAAAGGGCGGCGCCCTCAGGCCGGGTGGGCGGCCGTCTCCCGGTCCAGGCGGAACAGCAGCGTCAGGCACCACAGGCCCGCCAGGCCCACCAGGGCGTAAATAAGCCGGGAAAACACCGCCGTCTGGCCCCCGAAGAGCCAGGCTACGGCGTCAAAGCCGAACAGGCCGATTCCGCCCCAGTTCAGCGCGCCGATAACCGCCAGCAAAACGGCGATTTTATCGATTGCCATGGAAATCCCTCCAATCCTGTCGAGATAGTCCTTAGCTTGCCCGCATCCGGCGGTTTTAGGGCTGGAAAAATTTTGAACCAGAGTTCCGGGGCCATCCCGGCGGCCCGCCTGGCACAGCCAGGACGGCCCCCCGCCGCCAAAACGCAGGCGGGGAAACGCCGGACAACCTCCTACACCTCCACCGCCCTCCCGGGGGCGAGGAAGTAGAGCACCCGGCGGGTAACGGGAACCCCCAGCACCCGGGTCAGGGCCAGGCTGTACGCCTCCAGCTGGGGGCGGTACCGCTCCGCCCGGTCCAGGACCTCCTGGCCCGTGAAGACATGGTCCGTCTTAAAGTCTACCACTGTCAGGCCCTCCTCCGTCTCAAAGCACAGGTCCGCCACGCCCTGGAGGAGGATGGCGTCCTCCTCCGCCGCCTGGGGATCATACTCCCGGGCGGGAACCAGGAGGGTAAAACGGTACTCCCGGAGGGGCTTCCTCCCCGCCGCCTCCGCCGCCCGCAGCTCCTCCGCCAGGGGGGAGGCCAGGAGGCGCTCCAGGGCCGGGACATCCACCGCCTGGGCCTGCTGGCGGGTGAGGAGCTCCTTCTGTTCCAGGGCGGCAATCTGGCCGGGAACGCCGGGGTCCCCAAAGTCCAGGTATTGAAGGACCAAATGGGTGGCGGACCCCCGCTCCGCCGGGGTCAGGCCCTTTTCCTCCCGGCGGAACTTGGGCTGGGACAGGGGCCGGAGGTAGGGCGTGTGGGCGGCGTTTTCCGCAATCTCCTGGTCCAGGGGGCGCCCCTTGAGCTGGGTGGCCGTCAGCTTGGCGGGAAGGGCGCTCTCCCGGCGGTAGGGATACTGAAAGGCCAGAAGGGCCGGGTCAAAGGGGACCTCGGGCACAGCCGCCTCCTGCGCCAGCCCCGGGCGGGGAGGACTGTCCCGGTACTCCCCACAGTCGTGGAGGAACACCTCCCAGGGGGCCCCGGAGCCAGGGGACACGGGGACCTCCGCCCCGGCCAGGGCCCGGAGGGGCTCCGCCTCCGGGCGGCAGAGGAGGCACAGCAGCAGCCACTCGCCAAAGGTCCGGCAGGCCGCTATGGCCTCCGGCGGGACGGGAAGGGCGGCGGAAGCCGCCAGCCGCTGGAGCCGGGTCTCCGCGAAATAAAGGGACTCCACCAGGATGAGCTTTTCCTTGGGGCGGGTCATGGCCACGTAGAGGACCCGCTGCTCCTCCGCCAGGTTCTCCCGGCGGGCCGTCTCCTCAACCGCCACACGGGCCAGGGTGGGATAGCGTATCTTCCGCTCCAGGTCCACCCGGCGGGGCCCCAGGCCCAGGGCGGGATGCACCAGGACGGAGGCGTCAAAATCCTGCCGGGAGAAGGCGTGGTCCAGGTCCGCCAGGATGACAATGGGAAACTCCAGGCCCTTGGACTTGTGAATGCTCATGAGCCGGACTCCCCCCGCCGCGCCGCCGGAGGAAGCCCCGGGGGCCTCTTCCTCCTCCAGCAGGCGGCGCAGCCGGGTGACAAAGGCAAACAGGCCCCGGCACCCCCCGGACTCGAACTTCTCCGCCTGCCGGGCCAGGGTGATGAGGTTTTCCCGGCGCTCCAGGCCATGGTCCATGGCGCCATAGAGCCCCAGGAGGTTCTGCGTGTTGTAGATGTGCCAGAGGAGACGGTGGACGCTCATATCCCGGGCCGCCAGGCGCAGGGCGTTCAGGGTTTCCAGGAAGGCGGCGCAGTCCGGCTCCCCGGAGGCGGCCACGGCCTGGTAAAAATCCCCCTCGGGGGCGGCGGCGCGAATCTCCGCCAGGCGGTCCGGGGTGAAGCCGAAGATGGGAGAGCGGAGGACGGAGATCAAGGGCACGTCCTGGCGGGGGTTGTCGATGAGCTCCAGCAAGGACACGGCGGTGGAGACCTCCATGGTTTCGAAAAAGCCGGAGTCCTCCTGGAAGGAGCAGGGGATTTCCCGCTCCGCCAGGGCGGCGGCGAAGGCCGCGACGCGGCTGCCGGGGGAACGCATGAGAATGACAATGTCTTCCGGCTTGCAGGGGCGCAGGGTTCCGTCCGGGGCAGTGACGGGGAAGCCCTCGTCCAAGAGCTCCCGGATGCGGCGGGCCGCGAAGCGGGCCTCGGCGGTAAGCTTCTTGACGGGGTAGGGGTTCTCCACCGACTTCTGGCGGGCGGAGAGAAGGTGGAACTCCGTCTGGCATCCCGTCCGGGGCGGGTAGTAGGCCGCCCCAAAGTGGAGGGCCGCGTCCTCATCGTATTCAAGCTCGCCCATTTCTACGGAAAGTATATTTTCAAAGACAAAGTTGGCGGCGTCCAGGACCTCCTGGCGGGAGCGGAAGTTCTGGGAGAGGGTAATCTTCCGGTCCTCCCCCTCCGCCGCCCTGGTGTGGGGCTGGAAGGCGGCGTACTTCCGCAGGAAGATGGTGGGGTCCGCCAGGCGGAAGCGGTAGATGCTCTGCTTCACGTCGCCAACGGTGAAGAGGTTCTTGCCGTCCCTGGAGACAGCCCGGAAGATGGCGTTCTGGACCTCATTGGTGTCCTGGTACTCGTCCACCAGAATCTCGGCGTAACGGGCGGAAACCTGCTGGCCCAGGTCCGTGGGAGCGCCATCCGGCTTAACCAGGAGGGCCAGGGCCAGGTGCTCCTGGTCCGAGAAGTCGGCGGCGTTCAGCCGGAGCTTTTCCGCCCGGAAGGCCGCGGAAAAGCCCGCCGTCAAATCCAGCAGGGCCAGCATGGCGGGGGCCACGGCGGCAAGGTCCTCCAGAGCCTCCTCCCCGGTGACGTCCAGCCAGGAGCGGAGGGGCTTCAGGGCGTCTTTCGCCCCCTCCCAAACCTGCTTCAGGGCCAGGACCAGGGGGTCCTCCTTCCGGCCCTTGGGGGTGGCCAGCTTGGGGAAGGCCACGGCGGAGGCCAGCTCCCGGGAGGCCCCCCAGTCCGGGGTCCGGCTCAGGGCATAGAAGCCCCGGGAGGCCGTGAGGAATTTCGCGCCGTACCCGGAGGCAAGGGCCGGGTCCCCCTCCGTCCGCTCCGCACCCCAGCGGAGCTGCTCCGCCCAGTGGGCGGCCCGGCGGCGGACCGAGTCCAGAAGAACCCGGGCATAGGGGGTCTCGTCAAAGGAGGCGGCGGGGGTCTCCCAGGCGGCACGGCTCTGGAGGAGCCAGCCCTCCGGGGAGGCGTGGCTTTGAAGCTTGTCATAAAGCTCCAGCACCAGCTCTGCCAGGGCGGAATCGTCCCGGCCCGCCCCCAGGGTGTCCGCCAGCTGCCCGGCGCCGGGGGTCAGGTTCTCGTAAAAGCCGGAGAGCACCCGGTCCAGGACGCGGCGGCGGATCAGGACGGCCTCGCCGTCATCCAGGACGCGGAAGTCCGGGGTCAGGGCATGGCTGTCCTCCTCCCGGACCAGAAGGTGGGTATTCTCCCGGAGGAGGGCCGTGCAAAAGGCGTCCACCGTCTTAATATCCGCCTGGTAGACCCGGAGGAGCTGGCGGCGGAGGTGGGCATTGGACGGATCCTCCCCCATGCGGCGGGAGAGCTCGGCGGCAATCTTGCCCCGGAGCTCCGCGGCGGCGGCCCGGGTGTAGGTGATGATCAGGAAGTCGTCGATGTTATGCCGCTCCTCCGTCACATAGCGGAAGAGGCGCTCCACCAGGACCCGGGTCTTGCCGGACCCGGCGGCGGCGGAAACCAGCAGGCTCCCGCCCCGGTTCTCCACGGCGGCTCTTTGCTGGGGGGTGAGGGGCATGTCACTCCGCCTCCTTTCCTTCGATTTCCCGCCAGAACTCCTCCGGCTTTACCGGGCGGATGTACTGGAAGCGGTCCCCGTCCCTTCCCTCCTGGAAGTGGCAGGCGGGGGCCCAGTCGCAATAGCGGCAGGGGCTGTCCTCCTCCGTGCGGCAGCAGGGGTCCGCGTCAATGACGCCCCGGCGGAGCTCCTGGGCAATGTCATGGAGAAGGTCCTCCACGTATTGGCCCAGCTTCCCCAATTGGGCCGCCGAGGCCAGGCTCCCGGAGAGGTCCCCGTTTTTGTTCACCCGGAGGGGCAGGTAGCGGGGCCCGGTGAGGGCCTCGTGCTCCATGGCCTGGAGGACCTGGGGCTCCGCCAGGAGGAGGCCGGAGCGCCGGAGCTGCTTCTCCCGCTCCGCCTGGAGCTTCTCCGGCGGGATGTTCCGCTGGGCGGAGAGAATATCGTCCCGGGCGGGGAGGTAGAGCACCCCGGCGGGCTCAATCCCGGCGCCAAAGCGGGACGCCCCGGTCTTCTGGAGGGCAAAGAGGTAGAGGAGCATCTGAATGTCCAGCCCCATGCGGACCGCCGAGAGGTCAAAGGACTTCTTTCCCGACTTATAGTCCACCACCCGGAGGTAGAGCTTCCCATCCTTCAGCCAGCCATCCACCCGGTCCACTTTGCCCCCCACCCGGAGCTCCCCGTCCGGCTCCGAGACCGCCACGGCGGGAAGGTCCGACTCCGGCCCGTCCCCAAAGGAGAGTTCAAACGCCAGGGGGACAAAATCCGAGGAGCGCAGCTCCTCCGCCGCCTGGCCAACGACGGCATAGGCCGTGTCCCGCAGGCGGGCAAAGAGGTAGCGGAACCGGGCATTCCGGTTCTGGAAGTTGCGGAGCTCCTTCTCCACGTATTCGTCTATGTACTTCCGGACCAGGGCGCGCAGGGTCTTCTGGTCCACCTGGGCAAAGCCCCCCAGAACCTGGACATCCCGGGTGACCCGCTCCAGGAGGAAGTGGAGAAAGGTCCCAACCTGGGGGGCGTCAAAGGCGGCGGGGGCCCGGGGCCTGGCCTTGAGGCCATACTCCATGAAGTAGGAAAAATGGCAGGTGCGGATACGCTCCAGGCGGGAAGCGGTCATGGCCACCCGATCCCCATAAAGGGCCCGGACCGTCCGGGGGGACAGGGAGCCCCGGGTCTGGGACGCAGCCCGGGCCATGGCCTCCAGCCGGGGACGGAAGGCGGGCTCCTCCTCCAGCCGCCTCCAAAGGGCCCCGCCGGGAACAGCGGACTCCAGGGCCGGGAGGGGCGCCGCCATCCGGTAGGTCTTGGCCGCAGGCTCCCGCTCGACACGGAGCGAGGGAAACAGGGCCAGGAGCCGCTCCACCACAAAGGCGGGACGGAGCTCCGCCCCGGAGACATCGGCCACGGGCCAGCTCACCACCAGGCCCTCCGTGGGCTGGGCCAGGGCGGCGTAGAGGTTCTGGAGCTCAATGCCCATCTGGTCCATGCCAGTGGGCGCCAGCTCAATCCCCCGCTGGGCCAGCTCGTCCCGGTCATCCTCGTTTAAAATTCCGCCCCCCTGGCCGGGAGTGGGCAGCACATGGTCGTTGGCCCCCAGGAGAAAGAGGTATTTGGCGGTGTGCCGGTCATTCCGGGCCACGCCGGAAACCTGGACCTGGTCCAGGGAGACGGGAATGGTCCCCACGCTGTACTCCGTCAGCACCTGGCGGAAAAGCCGGGTAAACTCCTCCAGCTCCATGGGTTCCTCCCCCACGATCTCCACAAACTGGTCCAGCACGCCGCAGAGAATCTCCCAAAGCTGGGCGGTCTCCTCCGCCTCCTGGAGGCGCCCCGCCTGGGCCTGGGACCTCATTTGGGCCTCCAGGGCATCCTGGAGCCGGAGCTCCTCCATGAAACCGTAGAGGGCGTCCACCTTGGCGGCGGCGGTCTCCCCGGCCTTCAGGCCCTCCGCCAGGCGGGAAAGGGGAACCTGGACCCGGCGGCGCAAGCCATTCACCCGGGCCAGCCGGGCCTCCCTCCCAGGGGTCCAGGGGGCCCCGTAGCCATCCGGGTTCTCCGCCCAGTCAACATCCCGGAGCCACATGCCCCCGTGGACCTCCCACTTGAGGGCGTAGTTCTCCAGCTCGTCGCACTCCTCCGGGCTGAGGCCCGCCAGGCCCGTCTTCAGCCAGCGGAACATGTCGTCATACTCGCAGCCCCCGCCCAGGGAGGCCAGGACCCCGGTGAGAAGGCTGAGGACCGGCTTTTCCAAAATGTCGCTGCGCCGGCTGAGATAGGCCGGAATCTGGTAACGCTCGAAAACCGTCTCAATGACGGCCTCGTAGTCCTCGATATTCCGGGCGGCCACCGTGATCTCCCGGCAGCGGCATTTCCCCTCCGCCAGCAGGCGGCGGATGGCGGCGGCGGCCTGCTCCACCTCGGAGAACACCGTGTCCGCCTGGAGAAGGCGGAGCTGGGGGGCATCCCCCCCGTAGGGGGCGTGCCCGCCAAAGAAATGCCGCTCCAAATGGCCCAGGGCAGAGGGGTCCCGGGCGGTGAGATTCTCAATCCGGACGGGCTTCCCCTCCCGCTCCGCCAGGCGGCGGAGCCGCTCCAGGGTGCGCAGGGAGGCCTCGAATATCTCCTCCCGGCTGTTGGGCTCCCCTAGAAGGGTGACGGTGAGGCTGCGGGCCTGCCGGAGCAGGATGGAAAGGCAGCGGCGCTCCTGGGCCGTGAAGTAGGTGAATCCGTCAATGTAGATATCTTTATCCAGGGCATAGCCCGACGCCTCCAGGCTGTCGCAGAGCTTGGTCATATAGTCCCGGGCGTCCAGGCCGGGGCGTAGGAGGCGGGCCTCGTAGGCCGCGTAAAGAAGGCTCAGGTCCCGGAGCTTGTCCCGGGTGGCCCCGGCAATGGCCTGGGACTGCTCATAAAGGGTCCCGGGGGACACCTCGTAGCACCGGAGCTCATCAAACAGGGCCAGCAGCTGGCGGAGGAAGGCGGACTTCCGGGAGGGGCGGCGGTACACCGTCAGCTCCGGCAGGACCTCTAGGAGGGCCTTCTCCAGGGTGAGGAGCTTGCCCCCGGCGTCCAGGGTCACCTGGGCCGCCCCGCCAGCAATGGAGAGCACCCGGTCCGAGAGGCGGCGGAAGCTCAGCACCTCGGCAAAGCGGCTGGCGGAATCGCCGCAGGCGCGGCACAGGTCCACCTCCGCCTGGTGGGAGGCATGCTCCGGCACCAGGAGAATCTGGCCCCGCCCGCCGGGGCGGGCGGCAATGCGGTTCAGCACCGTCGTGGATTTGCCGGTCTTGGCCCGGCCAGTCAGAAGCGTCAGCATGGGGATATTCCTCCTTGCCCATGAGGGAGTTTGACTAATAAGACCAGTATAACACGGTTTCCTCCGGAGGGGGGAAAATTTTTTTGGCCGTGTACGGGGCCATGCAACTATCCGGGAAAACGAGGGGAGCTATGAGGGGGAGTGAGAAATGGAACAGCGGAATTGGCTGAGGAAGTTCTGCACCGCGTACCTTCGCACCATGGACCCGGAGCAGGCGGCGGCAGCCTCCGGCCGGGAGGACGGCTTCGCCGTCCTGGCCTTAAAGAGCGTCCGGCGGAGACTGGAAACCATGCGGGGAGCGGCGGCAGGGGAACTCCGGCGGGAGGACGCCCTCCGGCGCCTGGCCCAGCTGGCCTTCGGCCGGGCCAACGACGCGGCCCGGCTGGCCCTCGGCCCCAAGGAGGTAGACCCGGGGAGCCTGGACCTCTCCGCCGTGGCGGAGCTGAAGGTCACCGACAAGGGGGGCGTGGAAGTCAAGCTGGTAGACCGGGTACGGGCCCTGGAAACCCTGTGCGGCCTGCTGGAGGAACGGGGCGGCGGGGCCGAGGAACTGTACCAGGCCCTGGAGGACGCCGCCGGGCAGCTGGAGGAGGGCTATGGGGGATAAGGGGCTCCAATTCTCGCCCAAGCAGCTGCGGGTCCTGACCTGGTGGCACGACCCCAGGCGGGAGGCCATCATCTGCGACGGGGCGGTCCGGAGCGGGAAAACCTTCGCCATGGGGCTGAGCTTCTTCCTCTGGGCCCAGGCGGGCTTCGACGGGCGCCAGTTCGGCATCTGCGGGAAAACCATCGCCTCGGTGCGCCGGAACCTGCTGGCGGAACTGGCCCCCTGCCTCCGGCGCCTGGGCATGGAGGTCCGGGAGCGGCGGGGGGAAAACCTGCTGGCGGTACGCTTCCGGGGGCACGAGAACCGCTTCCTGCTCTTCGGCGGGCGGGACGAGTCCAGCGCGGCCCTGATCCAGGGGACCACCCTGGCGGGCGTTCTCCTGGACGAGGCGGCCCTGATGCCCCGTTCCTTCGTGGAACAGGCCGTGGCCCGGTGCAGCGTGGCCGGCAGCCGCCTGTGGTTCAACTGCAACCCGGAGGGCCCCCGGCACTGGTTCTACCAGGAGTGGATCTTAAAGGCGGAGGAACACCGGGCCCTGCGGCTCCACTTCACCATGGAGGACAACCCGGCCCTGACGGAACGAATCCGGGAACGGTACCGCCGGAATTACTCCGGGACCTTTTACCGGCGGTTCGTCCTGGGGGAGTGGACCGCGGCAGAAGGGCGGGTCTACGACTTCTTTGACCCGGACCGGGACGCGGTAAAAACGCCGGAGGGCGGCTTCTCCGCCTGGCGTATCTCGGTGGACTACGGGACGGTAAACCCCGCTTCCTTCGGACTATGGGGCCTCCGGGAGGGAACCTGGTACCGGGTGCGGGAGTTTTATTACGACTCCCGGAAGGCGGGACGCCAGCGGACCGACGCGGAGTACGCAGAGGACCTGGCGCGGCTGGCGGGGGACCGGGACATCCAGCGGGTCATCGTGGACCCCTCCGCCGCCAGCTTCCTGGAGGTCCTGCGTCGCAGGGGCTTCCTGGCGGTCAAGGCGGACAACGGCGTAGCCGACGGCATCCGGGTAACGGCGGACCTCCTCCGGGAGGGCCGGATCGTAATTTGCCGGGACTGTCCGGACTGCCTCCGGGAGATGGCCCAGTACTGCTGGGAGCAGCGGGGAGAGCGGGACACGCCCCGGAAAAAGGACGATCACGCCATGGACGACCTGCGGTACTTCGCCATGGACCTGGCGGCGGACCGGGGGGAGGACGGCTTCCTGGCCCTGGCGGTGGAACGGGAAGATGTTTTTTGAGAGGAGATGGAGCTTTGAAGTGGCGAAAACAACGGGACGCCGCCCCGGCGGCAGCCCGGCCCGCGGCGGTACAGCTGCGGAACGGGGAACAGCACCCCTTCCGGACGCTGGGGGAATACATCCCCCTGCGGAACGGGGAGGCCCGGCTCTACCGGGCGGTGCGGGAAGCCGTCCCCGTGGTAGACGCGGCAATCTACAAGCTCATCCGCATGGCGGGAGGGCTGTCGGTCTCCTGCGAGGACCGGGAGGCGGAACGGGAACTGGGGGAATTCCTGCGGACTGTCCCCACGGGGCGGGGGCAGTTCGGGCTCAACGGCTTCCTGGACCGTTACCTGGACTCCCTGCTGACCTGCGGCCGGGCCGTGGGGGAAATCGTCCCCGCCGTGGGAAACCGGGACATCGCCGCGTTGCTCTGCGGGCGGGTAGAGGACATCGAAATCCGGGAGGGGGAAAGCCCCCTGGCCTTCACCGTCTGGGGACCCGGCGAGGACGGGCGGATGACGGCCCTGCCCTATCAGGACCTGATTCTCTTCACGCCGCTAAACCCGGAGGCGGAAAACCCCTACGGGGTCTCCCTGCTGCGGTCCCTACCCTTCCTGGCGGACATCCTGATGAAAATCTACCACACCGTGGGAGTGAACTGGGAGCGCTGCGGAAACCTCCGCTTCGCTGTCACCTGCCAGGGGGGTGAGGGAGCCGCGGAGCGGGGAAAGCTGCTGGCGGGAGAGTGGTCCCGGGCCATGCGGGAAACCCGGGGCGGAAGCGTCCGGGACTTCGTGGCGGCGGGAGACGTGGACATCCGGGTCATCGGGGCCGACGCGCCCATACTGGACAGCCAGGTGCCCGTGCGGCAGATTCTGGAGCAGATCGTGGCCAAGACGGGCATCCCGCCCTTTATGCTGGGACTGAGCTGGAACTCCACAGAGCGGATGAGCAGCCAGCAGGCGGATATGCTCACCACCGAGGTCACCGCCCTGCGGCGCACCCTGACTCCCGTGGTGGAACGGGTATGCCGCCTGTGGCTGCGGATGCGGGGCTATGCCTGCGGCTTCCAGGTGGTATGGGACGACATCAACCTCCAGGACCAGGTGGAGGAAGCCCGGGCGGAACTCTACCGGGAGCAGGCCCGGAAGCTGCGGATTGAAAACGACCGCGCGGAGGCGTGAGGTTTGGGAGGAGCGAATATGGAGGACTGGAAGGGACTGGCCGCCACGGCGGAGGACCTGGCCCTGATCAACGGGCTGGCCAAGGCGGAGCTGACGGCGGAGCAGGTGTACGTGTTTACCCTGCGTCTGTGCGATAACGAGGTGGACCGGGATTTTGAGCGGTTCGACAACCAGGCCCTGGAGCGCCTGGGGGAACTGTTCGTGGGCAAGAGCGGCATCTTCGACCACCAGTGGAGCACCCGGGGACAGACCGCCCGGATTTACAAAACCGAGGTGGTACGGGACCCAGCGGCGCGCACCCAGGCGGGAGACGAATACCGCTGGCTCAAGGGCTGGGCCTATCTTCTGCGGACGGAAAAGAACGAGGAACTCATCGCGGAAATCGAGGGGGGCATCAAAAAGGAGGTCAGCGTGGGATGCAGCGCAGGGCGGAGCGCGTGCTCCATCTGCGGGTCGGAACACGGCGGCTGCGCCCACGTGCCAGGGCGGACCTACGACGGACAGCTGTGCTTCCGGGAGCTGGGGGACATCACGGACGCCTATGAGTGGTCCTTTGTGGCCGTACCCGCCCAAAGGGCGGCGGGCGTCCTCAAACGCTTCGGCCAGGAGCGGGAGGAGGACCGGACCCTCCGCAGGGAGGCGGAACTGGGGAGGAAGTACCTGGGAGCGCTGCGCCGGGAGGTGGCGCGCCTGGCCATGCTGGCCGACGACGGACTGGACGGCGGCATCCTCGCCAAGGCGGCGGAGCGCCTGGAGGAACCGGAGCTCCTGGAGCTGCGCCGGGCCTATGAGGCCCGGGCGGCCAAGCGCTTTCCCGTCCCGGCGCAGCTGCGCAGGCGGGACGCCGGGAGGGCGGAGGACGCGGAGGCGTTCCGGATTTGAGGACGGCCCGCGGGGCAAGGGCCCCGCGCCGGATATACAAAAGGAGGAAACGCGGCATGAGCTATCAATTTGAGAACCTGCGGCTGGAAAAGGGCATGTACGGCCGGGGAGGCACCAGCTTCACCCAGACCCTGGAGGACCTGGACCCCAGCGAGGCCTACCGGGGCACCCCCGTGGAGGGGCTGGACGCCTTCCAGCGGCAGCTGAAGCGCTTCGGCATCCGGGTCAAGGGCGCGGACAGCGACCAGGTGGAAACGTTCTTCCACACCACGGAGTCCTCGGTGCTGTTCCCGGAGTTCGTCTCCCGGGTGGTGCGCCAGGGACTGGAGGAGGGCGGCATCCTGCCGGACATCACCGCCACGGTAACCAAGTTCGAGGGCATGGACTACCGCT
Organism: uncultured Oscillibacter sp.; assembly: GCA_910583785.1. GTDB lineage: Bacteria > Bacillota > Clostridia > Oscillospirales > Oscillospiraceae > Oscillibacter. The sequence continues at coordinate 27,619 of CAJTZK010000014.1, read as the reverse complement.
CCATCGCCTCCGTGCCCACGGAGGAGGAGAAAAAACTGGTCCCGGTGGAGGAAGGGGCGGCCATTCCCGAAACCTCTGTGCGGACCCAGGAAAACCTGGTGAAACTCCGGAAGCGGGGCCGGATGCTGGTGGCCTCCTATGAGGCCATCCGCTTCCAGCGGCTGGACCTCTTCTCCGTCACCCTGCGGCAGATCGGGGCCTATATCGGGAAAATGCACCTCCAGGACGCCATCCAGGTATTGATGGAGGGCGACGGCAACCACAACCCGGCGGAGACGGACGCCCTAGACGGCGGCCTGACCTACGACGCCCTGCTGGAGTTCTGGAACAAGTTTGACCCCTACACCATGAACACCCTGCTGGTGGACGGCGGCGCCATGCTAAAGCTGCTGCGGCTCAAGGAGTTCCAAAACCCCCTGACGGGCCTGAACTTCCAGGGCACGGGGACGCTGTCCACCCCCCTTGGGGCCAAGCTGCTGCGGACCAGCGCCATGCCCGCCGGGACCATCATCGGGCTGGACAAGCACTACGCCCTGGAACAGGTAGTGGGCGGCGAGGTAACGGTGGAGTACGACAAGCTCATCGACCGCCAGCTGGAACGGGCGGCCATCACCTCCATCTCCGGCTTCGCCAAGCTCTTCACCGGGGCATCCCGGGTCCTGAAGCTGGGAACGCAGAATTGACGGTGGAACCGTGAGAACGCAGATTTTAGAACTGGCCCTGGCCGCAGCGGGGGAGGGCGCGGACGAAACCCTCCTGGCCCCCCTCTGCGCCGCGGCGGAACAAGCCTGGCTGGCCCGCCTCCGGGAGGGCGTGGCACCGGAGGACTGCGGCCAGGCCCTGCCCTGCGCCGCCGCCTTCACGGCGGCAGCGGGCCTGGCGGCAGGCGGCGGGAACGCGGCCTCCTTCTCCGCCGGGGACATCTCCGTAAGCCTGGGGAGCGGCCAGGACCGGGCGAGACAGGCGGAAAGCCTCCGCCAGGCGGCAAAGCGGCTGATGGAGCCCTTCGTCCGGGCGGAGGGCCTCTGGGCCCAGGGGGTGGAGGCATGACCCGCTGGGTGCAGCGGATCCTGGCCCGCTATGGCCAGGAGGCCACCCTGGAGCGGCACGGGACGGCGGAAACCATCCGGGCCTTCCTCCAGCCCCTGACGGAGCGGAACGAGGACGGGCCGGAGCCCTCCCCCATCGGAACACTGGACGGGCGGCTATGGCTCTACCTGGGCCAGACCGCCCTGGAGACCGGGGATACGGTCCTATGGAAGGGGCGGCGCTTCCGGGCGCGGAGCGGACGGCCCCACTACATCGGCGCGGAACTCTCCCACTGGCGGGCCGTGCTGGAGCGGGCAAGGGAGGCGGAATGAAGGAACTGAGACAGGTGCGGGACGCGGTGATCCACGCCCTCCGGGACGGGGGGCTGGCGGCGGAAGCCGCCTTCCCCAGCAAGTGGGCGGCCGGGCGGAACACGGCCCTGGCCAGTGTCTGCGTGGGTACGGCGGAGGACCGGGCCCTGGGCTTCTGCGGATACCTGGGGGAAACCCAGGGAAGGGACGGACAGGTCCGGGAGGTCTATGGCAAGCGGCTGGAGGGCATCGTCAACCTGGACATCCGGGCAGAGGGGGCGGCGGCCTGCGAGGCGGGGGCCGAGACGGCGGCCACGGTACTTCTGGAAAAGCTGCCGGAGGGCATCCGGCCCGGGGAACTGAGCTGGGAGGCCCTGGCCTGGGAAAAGCGGACGGGGCTCTTCCTCCGGCGGGGGAAGCTCCGGTGCGAGGCGCTGTTCCTGGCGGAACGCGGGGACCAAGAACCGGAGTTTCTGGATTTTATCTTGAAAGGGGTTTTGCAAGGTGGGCAATCTGCATGAGCGGCCGGGAGTTTACTCGGTGTATGACACATCCTCGGTGGTCTCCGGAGGACGCGCGGCCCGGACCATCGGCGTGGCGGCCAGGGCGGCAAAGGGCGCCGTGGGCCAGCCCGTGACGCTGACCAGCTGGGCCGCCGGGGCATCCGTCTTCGGGGAGGACGGAACGCCGGGGATGAGCACCATCCTGCGGCTGCTGTTTGAAAACGGCGCATCCACCGTAACGGCGGTCCGGGTGGCGGAGGGCGGCACGGCGGAGGACTACGCCCAGGCCTTCGCCGCCCTGGGGCGGGAGGAGGCCCAGGTGCTGGTCTGCGACAGCGGCGAGGAGGCGGTCCACCAGGCCCTGCGGGACGCGGTGGAGGAAGCCTCCGGCCTCCGGCATGAGCGCATCGCCGTGGCAGGCTGCGCCGGGGCGGAGGCATCCGAACTGGTAAACCGGGCGGCGGAACTGAACAGCGAGCGGATGGTCCTGGTGGGGCCCGACGCCCTGGACAGCGCGGGAAAGCCCCTGTCCGGCGTCTTCGCCGCGGCGGCGGTAGCGGCCCTGGCGGCTTCCGCCGCCGATCCGGCGGCACCCCTGAACGGGGCCAAACTCAAGGGGCTGGCGGGCCTGGCGGAGGACTACGGCGACAACGACATCGACCTGCTGGTCCGGGGCGGCGTGACGCCCCTGGAGTGCGTGGCGGGGGTGGTTTCCCCGGTGCGGGGCATCACGACCCGGACCAAGACCGGGGACGCGGCCGACGCCACGTGGCGGGAACTGACCACGATTTTGATCGTGGACGACGTGATTCCAGCGGTGCGCTCCGCCCTGCGGAGCCGCTTCTCCCGGAGCAAGAACAACGCCCGGAACCGGGCGGCCATCCGGTCCCAGGTCATCGTGGAACTGGAGAAAAAACTGGCGGCGGAGATCATCGACGGCTACGGCGAGGTATCCGTCACCGCCTCCCCGGACGACCCCACGGTGTGCCTGGTGGAATTCGGCTTCGCCGTGGCCCACGGGCTGAACCAGGTGCGGCTGACGGTACACATTGAGATTTGAAGAAGGGAGCGTGAGGAACATGACAGGATTTCCCACCAGCGCCGACATCTATCTGGAGATGGACGGCAAAAAGGTGGCGGTGGTCCAGGGCTACACCGCCAAGGCCAGCAAGACCTCGCAGAGCGTGGAGGCCTTCGGCGAGAGCGAGCCCGTGGCCACCATAGAGGGGCAGAAGCGCTATACCCTGGAACTGACGCGGCTCTATGCCACCGACAACGCTGTATCCGACGGAATCAACTTTTACGACATGGCCAACTTCTCCCTGGTGATCTGCAAACCGGACCGCCGGGTCATCTACAGCGACTGCCAGTGGAGCGGCATCGAGGAGGACGGGCGGCTCAACGCCATGGTGGCGGAAAAAGTCACCGTGGTAGCCGCCAAGCGGATCGAGACCTCCGCATGAGGGACGTGGACGAACTGCGGCCCCTGACGGCGGGGCGGCTGCTGGAGCTGTGGCGGGAGGGCCGGGAAACCGAGGACCCCTTGGAACGGGTTCTGCTGTGCAACGGGCGGATTCTGGCGGAATGCTGCTTTTGCCAGGGGGAACGGGTCTATGGGACCCCGGCGGATGCCCTGGAGGATTTGACGGGACGGCAGATGGACGGGCTCCTCCGCCGCCTGGCGGAGGGCGGCGGCCCCCTCCCGGACCGCCGCCCCCAGGCGGGAACGGTGAACCCGGAATTTGACGCGGCGCGCTTCGCCGCGCTTTGGAGGGCATAAAAAGCGTGGACTATTTGGGTTGGGAGCTGGAACGGCAGGGAGCCGCGCTGCGGGCCCTGCTGGGCGGTGGAAGCGCAAAAGAGGGCGGGGCGCCCCTCCAAGGCGGGGGAGCGGCTGAAGACGGGCGGCGGAGTCCGGCGGGCCTTGGGAACGCGGGGGAAGGCGGCTCGAGGGAGGCCGGGCGATACGCCGGAGGGCGCGGAGAAACCGGGATTCCCCCGGTTGGGGGCCCGGGGGCCTGGGAGATGCTCCGGGAGGCAGGGCGGACCGCCCTGGGCGGAGGGTCCGGCGGCTTGCCTGCCCCAGGGGACGCCTGGGAGGGATTTTTAAACGGGGAGGGCCTGTCCTGGGAAGGGCGGAGCGCGGAGACACACGCTCCGGAGAGCCCCAGGCAAAGGGCCCCGGAGGAGACCCGGGCGCTCCGCCGCGGAGGGACAGGCGCGGCGGAACCCCAGGAACCCTCCGGCGGGCGGGAACCCGAAAAAGGGCCCTGGGAAACAGCGGCGGGGCCCCCGGAGGAAACGGAAGCCGCCGCCGGAGGGGCATACGCCGGAAGCGCCCCTGGAGAAAACCGGGCCGCCGGAGAAATTCCCCGCTTGGGCCCAGGCGGGCCCCCGCTGTCCGGTGAGAACCCCGGCGGCAGGGAAAGCCCCCATGACAGGGCGTCTTCCATAAACCGGGGCGTCCCCGGGAAGGCCTCCCCCGGGTCCCCAGGCCTGGCCGGGAGGGCAGTCCGGGAAGAGCGGCTGCCCCGGTCCCTCCCTTGGGGGACGGGCCGGGAGAGCCCCGCCCTCCGGGCGGAGGACGGGGCCAGGGCCCTGTCCCGGGCGGTCCAGCGGGACGCCCGGCGGTATGACGGCGGATTTTCCATATATTGACGGATACCCGCCCCGCCGGAGGAAACCCCTCCGGCGGGGCCGTGAGAGGAGGGAGGCAGCATGCGGCTGGCGCCGATGCGGTTTAAGGAGTTCACATGGCCCCACAACCCGGAGGTCTACACAGTGGAATACCGGCGGCGGATCGCCGTCCACCCGGCGCCCTTCGGGCCCTGCGTGATGCAGGAGCTGGGGAGCTCCTACCGGGTCTTAAAGGGAGAGGGCGTCTTTGTGGGGGAGGGCGCTTACCAGCGGTTCCAGGAGCTGGCCGGAGTCTTCCAGCAGGAGGGGCCGGGGCTGCTGGTCCACCCGGTATGGAAGGCAGAACGGGCCTATTTCGCGGCCCTGGAAGCCATGGAAGAACCCAGGCCGGACTTTGTGCGCTACCGTTTCGAGTTCTGGGAGGACGGGGGCGGCTATGACGGCGGGCTGAAATCCGTGGAACCGGGAAACGGGGGCGGCCCCGGAGGCGCCTCCCCGGCGGGAAGCGACTCCGGGAACCAGCGGGTTCACACCGTCCGGAAGGGGGATACCCTCTGGGCCGTCGCCAAGCAGTACGGCGTGGAGCTGGCGGCCCTGGTCCGGGCCAACCCCCAGATCAAAAACCCGAACCTGATCTACCCCGGAGAGGCGGTGAAGGTACCATGACGGGAACGCTTTACACGGCGGACCACCGGATGTTCCGCCTGCCCCCGCTTTTGAGCTGGCGGGTCACCCACACGGGGACGGTGCCCTGCGACAGCTTCTCCGCCACCTTCGTCTACCAGAAGGAGATGGCGGAGGTCCTGCCGCTGGCGGCGGGCTTCGCGGCGGAGGCGGAGGGGGAGACGGTACTCCGGGCCATCGTGGACGAGTACACGGTGGACCTGGACGCAAACGGGCTGACGGCCACCATCTCCGGCCGGGGCTACGCCGCCCGGCTGCTGGACAACGAGTCCCGGCCCGTCACCTACCAGCAGGCCACCCTGGCGGAGATTCTGGCGAACCACGTCCAGCCTTACGGCATCACCTGCCGGGACGTGGCGGCGGTCCGGGCGGAATCCGTGTACACCGTGGCGGCGGGAACCAGCCAGTGGAGGGCCGTGGAGGGCTTCTGCCGGGCCTACGGGGGCTTCGTCCCCCGGTTCAGCCGGGAGGGGGAGCTGCTGGCGGGGCCGGAGCCGGAGGGACGGACCCTCTCCATCGGGGAGGGGGGCCCGGTCCTGGCCTGCACCCTGCGGGAGGACCACTACGGCGTGCTGACGGAGGCCCTGGTCATCGACAAGACCCGGAATCAGGACTTCTCCGTCAAAAACCAGGAGATGATCCGCAAGGGGGGCCAGTGCCGCCGGGTGGTTTACACCCCGGGACAGAGCACCTGGGCCGCTATGCGGTACACAGGGGAATACCAGATTCAGCGGTCCCAGGAGGACGCCTGGACAGCGGAGGTAACGCTGCCAGGGAGCTTCCTGGCTTTCCCGGGGGACCGGGCGGCCCTGTCCCTGGAGCGGATGGGCCTTTCCGGGACCTTCCGGGTGGCGGAGGCGGAGAACCGCTTCGACCACCGGAACGGGGCGTCGGTTACGCTGACGCTGAAGCCTTTGGCATAGGAGGAAACAGGATGTGGCTATCCAGACAGCTCAAGCCCGCGCCAGCCGCGGCCGACGCGGACTTGGGAATCACCACCATCAGCGGGCGGAAGGTGGGCGTGGTAACCCGGGGCGAGGTCCGGGACCTGCCCGTTTACGGCCCCGGGGGGTATCTCTGGGCCCCCGCCAACGGGGCGGCGGTGCTGGTGGTAAAAGGGGGCCCCGGCGGCGAGGAACAGTGCGTCGCCGGGACCCGGCCCCAGGAGGAAGCCCGGCAGATCGGGCCGGGGGAGGTTTATATCTACGGGCCCGGCGGAAACTCGGTATATTTGAAGGAGGACGGCAGCGTGGAAATCAGGGGGAGCCGGGTATCCGTGGCCGGGGAGCTTTCCATCGACGGGCGGCTCTCCGTCAACGGGGAGCCCTACAGGCCCTGTAACTGCTGAGGGGAGGCAGAACCATGGAACTGGAACTGAAGAACGGGGACTATCTGGCCGACGGCGTGGGGGGCCTGCGGCGGGTGGGGGGCCGGGAGGCCCTCCTCCAGCGGGTCCTTTTCCGGCTGTCGGCCCGGCGGGGCGGTTTCCCCTTCTGGGAAACCCTGGGGAGCCGCCTGTGGGAACTGGGCCGGGTCCCCGCGCCGGAGCGGCGGAGCGCCGCCAGGCAGTATGTGGCGGAGGCCCTGGCGGAAGAGCCCGTGACGGTGGAGGACGTAACGGTGGGCCCGGGACGGGACGGCAGCGCGGCGGTAACGGCGCAGCTGCGCTATGAGGGAGAGTCCCTGCCCGTGACGGTGGAGGTCCTGCCGTGAGAAGAAGGGGAGGCGGACATGCGGAACATTGAGGAAATATACGGGCAGCTGTTAGCGGACTTCGCGGAGCGGGCGGGCTTCACACCGGAGGCGGGCTGTGACTTGGCAGTGCGCCTGTGGGCGGCAGCGGCGGAACTCCAGGCCCTGGAAATCCAGGCGGACTGGGTGCTGGACCAGAGCTTCCCCCAGACGGCCCAGGGGGTCTACCTGGACCGCCATGGGGACATGCGGGGGCTGAAGCGCCTGGGGGCTTCCCGGTCGGGGGGCTCCCTGCGCTTTTCCGTAGAGGCGGCCCCGGCCATGGAGGTATCCATCCCGGCGGGGACGGTGTGCATGACGGCAGAGGAGGTCCGGGTGCGGACCACGGCGGACGCGGTAATCCCCCCGGGGGCCCTGTACGCCGACGCCCCCGCCGAGGCGGTGGAGCCCGGGCCGGGGGGCAATGTGGTACCAGGGGCGGTGCGGTTTCTGACCGCCTGCCCCACGGCGGTGACGGCGGTGACCAATCCAGGGGCCTTCACCGGGGGGGCCGGGGAGGAGGACGACGAAACCTTCCGCGCCCGCATCCTGGAGAGCTACCGCCGCCTCCCCAACGGGGCCAACACCGCTTGGTACGAAACCACAGCCATGAGCTACCCCGGCGTCACAGCGGCCAAGGCCGTGGGCCGGGCGGAGGGACCAGGGACGGTGAACGTCTACGTCACCGGGGAAAAGGGCCTCCCGGATGAGGAACTGCTGGCGGGGCTCCAGGCGGAGCTCCAGGAGAAGCGGGAGATCGCAGTAACAGTGAAGGCCCTGGCCCCTTCCGCCAAAACCGTGGACGTGGCGGTGGCGGTAACTCCCAAGGAGGGGACGGACCGGGAGGCGGCGCTGGAGTCCGCCCGGCGGGCCATCGCCGATTTCTTTGGGGGGCGGCTGCTGGGCCGGGCCGTGCGGCTGGCGGAGCTGGGAAACCGCCTCTACGATCTGGAGGGCGTGGAAAACTACCGCTTTACCGCCCCGGCGGAGGACATCCCGGCGGACAGCACGGCGCTGCCCGTGCTGGGGACGCTGGAGGTGACGGAGCTGGAGGAGGCGTAACATGTACGAGGAGTATCTGCGGGGGCTGCTGGCCCCCCTGGGGGTCTACCGGCTGGACCGGGACTCCCTCAGCGGGGCGGAGCTGTACGCCCTGGGCAGGGGATTGGACGCTGTGTCGGATCGTCTGGAGAACGTGGAACAGGAGGCCGTCACCGCCACGGCGGAGGACGAGGGGCTCCGCCGCCGGGAGGCCCTGTTCCTCCGGCGGCCCGCCGCCTTCACGCCGGAGGAACGCCGGGCGGCCATCGCGGCCCTGCTGCAAATCGACGGGGACAGCCTGACGCCGGAGGCCATCGGCCGGACCATCCGGGGCTGCGGAATCCGGGCCCAGGCCATTGAGATGGGGACCAACCAGGTCCGGGTGGTGTTTCCTGGGACAGTGGGGGTCCCGGCGGAGTTCGGGCAGATTGAGAAAATCGTGCTGGACATCCTGCCCTGCCACCTGGGGGTGGAGTTCTACTTCCGGTTTCTCACCTGGGAGGAGTGTGAGGAGGCGGGGTTTACCTGGGCGCTTGTGGAGATCCAAGGGTATGACTGGGAGAAGTTTCAAATGGCGGTACCTCCTGCGGAGGAATGACGCTTGCCCTTCGGGCGGGGGGCCCATTTTTTCATAAGAAAAAGAGTCTGTGCCCGCGGGCGCGCGCCGGAGGCAAACGGGCCGTACGCGGTCCAAAAGAGAAAAAGAAGTACAGGGGGACGCGGCTGAATGAACGGCGGAACCGGAATGGCTTACCCCGCGCAATGAAATTGTAGGGGGGTGTTCCTCGGCGAATGGACCAGTTCCTCTTTCCGCTGCCGCTCATCTGGCGGCAGGGAGTACATATCCGCCTTTTTCCGGGACTGTCCTCTTCCGGTAGATCACCCTGTAGGGAAAGGGGCTCCGTCCCCTCCCGCCCTGGAATCCTCCCTGGCGGAGGAAAAGCAAAAGAGCGTCCAGCCGGACGCTCTTTCTTTATAGATGTTTCCATTCCTTATCAATCAAAACCGCCGCAATCTCAAACGCCTTGATTCTCCGCTCCGCTAAGGTAATCTGAGACTTGTACCGCTCCGGGCGTTCTTTTCCCCGGAGGGTGTCCGCCGTTTCCCGCAGCTTATGGAGCGTGGATTCAATCTGCCGCCTTGCCTCCGCCAATTCTTCTTTTGAAAATTCCATAACGCCTCCCATCCTCAAAACCGCATGCACCATGTCCCACATTCCCGCAGGAAAGAAACCCTGCGCACTTCCAGATATCGCGGGGAAAGGGGTGTCTGCGGGAAAAACCACAGCGGGTTTTTCCTGCAAGTTCAATAAAACCCCGCCAACGGCGGGGCAGTCCGCAAGGCGGTCCGCCGCGCACCAAAAAGCCGCGTCCCCCGTCCCCCTCGGCCGAAAACCCAGCGGAGCGGATTTCGGCCGAAAGCGAAGAAATTCTCCGTCCGGCGGAGCTTTCCGCCAAAGGCGGGAAGCGCAGCGGTAAGGAGAATTTCTGAGCTGGTGCGCGAGGCGGGACTTGAACCCGCACGTCCGTAAAGGACACTAGAACCTGAATCTAGCGAGTCTGCCAATTCCACCACTCGCGCATGGCGTATGGTCTCCTAAAGAGAACCGTGGTGCGGCTGACGGGACTTGAACCCACACGTCGAATCGACACCAGCACCTCAAGCTGGCCTGTCTACCAGTTCCAGCACAGCCGCATAAAGTTGCGTCCCCTAAAAAAGACTGCTTGATTATTATAGCCAGAACCACCCCGCTTGTCAACACCCATTTTCCGTTTTTCCCGATTTTTTTCCTCCAGACTGGGGAAGGCCCCTCCGCCAGGGCGGCGGAGGGGCTCCAAAGGCTCAGAGCTGGGCCATGACCTGGCCGATGGGGTCCGTAATCACCAGGCCCGCGCCCAGGTCCCGGGCCACGGCGGACCGATTGATCAGGGCCAGCCGGGTTCCCTGGAAGTAGTTGATGAGTCCCGCCGCAGGCCAGACGTTCAGGGAGGTGCCCCCGATGATGAGCAGGTCCGCCCGGGCGATGGAGTCCACCGCGTCGTTCATCACCGCCTGGTCCAGGCCCTCCTCGTAGAGGACCACGCCGGGCTTGATGATCCCGCCGCATTCGCACCGGGGCACGCCGCTGCCGCTTAGGATAAAGTCCAGTCCGTAGAACTTCCCGCAGCGCTCGCAGTAGTTCCGGTGGACGCTTCCGTGGAGCTCGCAGACGTGCCTGCTTCCCGCCGCCTGGTGGAGCCCGTCGATGTTCTGGGTGACCACGGCGGTGAGCTTCCCCTCCGCCTCCCACTCCGCCAGCTTTTCGTGGGCGGCGTTGGGCCGGGCCTCCGGGGCCAGCATCTTGGCCCGGTAGAAGCGGAAGAACTCCCCGGGGTTGCTTTTGTAGAAGGTATGGCTTAAAATGGTCTCCGGCGGATACTTCCACTCCTGATGGTACAGTCCCCCGGTGGACCGGAAATCCGGGATGCCGGACTCCGTGCTGACCCCCGCGCCCCCGAAGAAGGCGATGGCTTTGGCCTCCTTTACCCAGGTCTTTAAGGTCTCGACTGCTTCCGTCATAATGATCCCTCCCTGCGGATTATAATCAATAATAGAGTGACATCAAAGGAGAAAGGTCCCATGAACATCCAGATTTTCGGCTCCTCCAAATGCTTTGACACCAAGAAGGCCCAGCGCTGGTTCAAGGAGCGCCGCATCCAGTTCCAGTACGTCGATCTCCCCTCAAAGGGATTATCCCCCCGGGAGTACCAGTCCGTCAAGCGGAAAATTGGCTTCGAGGCCCTGGTGGACACCGCCTGCCGGGCCTATGGGGACCTGTACATGGCCTATCTCACACCCGCCGCCCAGGAGGAAAAACTGCTGGAAAACCCCGTCCTGTTCCAAACCCCCATTGTCCGCAATGGCAAGGAGGCCACCGTGGGCTACCACCCCGAGGTCTGGGAAACCTGGGAGTGACGGGGCGCGTCCAGCGGGCGTCCCCCAGGGGCGTCCGGGTCCCGGGAGAGGGACCCGCCCTGGCGCCGCGTACCTTCTATCGATCTATGCCCAGCGTGGGAGGGCGCGCCTAAAATGGCGCCCCCTATTTTCACTGGAAAGTGTGGTGATTTCCCCATGACCCGCAAGCTGCCCCGTGGAGCCTACCTCCTGGTCCAGCGCTATTTCCGCCACGGCGTGGGGGTACAGAGCGCCGCCCTAGCCTTCTACCTGCTGTTTATGATTTTCCCCTTCCTTATTTTCATCAGCGCCCTGCTGGGCCTGCTGGATTTGAACGTCACCGCCATCCTTCTGGTCCTGGGGGAGTTCCTCCCCCGGGACGTGGTGGACATCGTCCGGGCCTATCTGGTCCACGTGGGCCGGAGCCCCAGCCCCAAGCTGATGCTCTTCGGCCTGTTCTTCTCCATCTGGTTCCCCATGCGGGCCACCAACGCCCTGATGGTCTCCGTCCGGACGGCTTATCACCTGGGCCCCCCCAAGCGGGCAGTGGTCCACCGGATGAAGACCCTGCTGTACACGGTGGTGCTGATCTCCGCCATCGCCCTGACCCTGGCCCTCATGACCATTGGAGACCGGTTGCTGGGCTACGCCGTGGGGAACTTCCGCCTGCCGCTGTTCCTGGCGGAACTGTGGGCCCGGATGCGCTTCCCGGCGGCGGCGGTGGTGGGCTACTTCGCCCTGTTCTTCCTCTACGCCCTGGCCCAGGATACCCGGCGGCCCTGGCGGGACCTGTGGCCCGGGACCCTGGCGGCCCTGGCGGCCTGGATGGGCTTGAGCTGGCTGTACGCCATGTATGTGGAAAACTTCGCCAACTACTCCCTGCTCTACGGGTCCATCGGCACGGTGGTGGTGCTGATGATCTGGCTCTACATGTCCGCCAACGTGCTGATTTTGGGCGCGGAGCTCAACGGCACCCTGGTGTCCATGCGGAAGGAAGCGGAAAGCGGATAAAGCGGATTGGAAATGGGGAATGGCAGATGCGGGACCGCTATGAATTTGAGGCCGTCATTCACGAGGCGGGCGGCTCCGGCGGAGCTTACGTCGTCTTTCCCTGGGACGTCCGGGAGGAATTCGGCGCGGGCCGGGTAAAGGTCCGCGCGCTCTTTGACGGGATTCCCTACGACGGCAGCATTGTGAACATGGGCGTAAAGGACCCGGCGGGAAACGTCTCCTATATCATCGGGGTGCGGAAGGCCATCCGAAAGACCTTAGGCAAGGGCCAGGGGGGCCTGGTCCACGTGGTGGTGGAAACGCGGCCTTAGCGGGCGTCCGCTTTCCATGCCCGCCTCTGAAGGCCCGCGGAACTTCTCCCGGCGGAAAGGGACTTGCATTGCCGGAAAAATCCTGCTATAATCGACCTGAAAAACAAGAATGCGGCAGTCTGCGGGTGTTGGAGCACCCGCAGGCCTGCACAGGTGCCAGAACCACCTACACAACGGCCGCAAGGCCGCACCGCATGAGGATATTATACGACAATCCGGCCCTTCACGCAAGGGGCGGGTTTTGCCGTTGCATTCTTTATGCCGTGTCCGCATGAAGAGCGTTTGCTTCTCGCGCTGTGTGGGGTTTGACCTGCACGGCGTTTTTGTTTTTCACCCGGCGGTCTGTCTGGGGGCGTTTTGCCCCCGGGCCGCTGCGGTGAAACGCAATTCGGTGCGGGACGGGCGTCCGGGGCCCGTCCCAGAAAAGGGAGGAAGGTTACAAACTGCGCCCGGAGAAATCGAAAAGAAGGAGAGCGCTTATGTATATTGCCATTGTCCTGTTCATCGTGTTCCTCATCTGGATGTGCGTGGCCATCACGAAGTCCTGGAACAAGGGCGCGGCCCGGCGGCGGGCGGGGGCGGAGGCCCAGGCGGCCCGCCACGGCGGGCAGTTCGTCCTGGAGTGGAACGGCCCCCGGGCCCAGGGGGCGGCGGACGGGGAGTTCGGCCCTTTGCTGGTGGAGCTTCCCAAGAAGATGGGAAAGGACTGCGCCCGCTTCTATGAGCGGGGCCTGGTCCTGGGGGGAAAGCGGGTGTCCTATGAGAACTTGAAGGATGTGGCCTTCATTCCCGGAACCGGCGGCGGCATTACCCCGGCGCAGAAAATGCGCAATTCCTCCGTGCTCTGGCTCTACCGGAAGAAGGGCTCCACCATCGGCCTCCGGGACATGAGCTACCGCTTCGACAAGCAGACCATGGAGGACATCCAAACGGGCTTGGGCTTCCGGCCCCAGGCGTGAAAAAGGCGCCGTCCGGCTTGACAGCGCTTTTGAGAATTGCTATAATGCAGATAAAGGGAACGCCGCGCAAGGCGGCTGGCCCTAGTTTTGGTTTTTAGTAAAGACTAAGAAACCGTCACTTGCCAGAGTGGCGGTTTCTGCTTTTTACGATCATCGTCACCGTGAAGGCTCCGATATGTAACGTAATCCGCATACGGCCTCGCCTCCTTTCGGAGGATGTGGCCAGCCACCTATCCGCTGCGCAGCGTTCCCGCTCCTTTTTGGAGGAGCGGGCTTATTTTATCATCCGCCGGGCGGTCTGTCAAATTTCTCCGCCGCCGCCTGTTCATGGATAATCCTTCCCCCTCCCGCGCATACTACCCCCATTCTTGGAGGTGGCGCATGGGAACTTTATCGGATAACTACACGGAAAACGTCCGGCTCTTTGACAAGGCCCTGGGGGTGGGCCGCAGCGTGGACATGGTGAGCCGGGACTATCTCATCGGCGGGCGGCGGGCCCGGATCTGGGTGGTTGACGGCTACGGCCTGGACGAGACCCTGGAGCGCATGGGGTCCTTCTGGCTCTCCCGGCCCGGAGACGCCCTGGAGGGCCTCCGGGACATGCAGGACTTCGCCAACCGCTTCATCACCTTTTCCGAGGTGGACGTGGGCTTTGACCAGGAGGAGCTTATTACCTCCGTCCTCATGGGAAAAACCCTGCTCCTGGTAGAGGGCCTTTCCGGCGGGGCCCAGATCGACGCCAAGAGCTACCCCAGCCGGGGCGTAGACGAGCCCCCGGACGGCAAGGTCCTCCGGGGCTCCCACGACGGCTTCGTGGAGGCGGTGGTGCCCAACATGGCCCTGCTCCGCCGCCGCATCCGGGACCCCCATCTCACCATGGAGGGCCTGAAGGTGGGGAAGCGCTCCCACACCGACGCGGTGCTCTGCTACCTGGACGACAAGGCGGACCCGGCCCTCCTCTCCGCCATCCGGGAAAAGCTGAACGGCATCGACGTCAATTCCCTCTCCATGGCCCAGGAGAGCGTGGCGGAGGCCATCCGGCCCAAACAGTGGTACAACCCCTTTCCCAAGGTCCGCTACACCGAGCGGCCCGACAGCGCCGCCGCCAGCGTCATGGAGGGCAACGTGGTGCTGATGGTGGACAACTCCCCGTCCGTGATGATCCTGCCCACCACCTTTTTCGACTTCACCCAGGAGGCCAACGAGTTCTACTTCCCGCCCCTGGTGGGGTCCTACCTGCGCCTCCTGCGGATTATCGTGTTTTTGATTTCCCTGCTGATTACCCCCACCTGGTACCTGATGGTGAAGGAATCCGGGCGGCTGCCGGACTGGCTGGAGTTCCTCTCCTCCCCGGAGCCTGCGGCCCTGGGGCTCCTCTGGCAGCTCCTGGTGGTGGAGTTTTTGGTGGACGTCCTCAAGCTGGCGTCCCTGAACACGCCGGACTCCCTGTCCAACTCCTTCTCCATGCTGGGAGCCCTGATCCTGGGGGACTTCGCCGTCCAGGCCGGGTGGCTGGGGCCGGAGGTCCTGGTGTATATGGCCTTCGTGTCCGTGGCCAGCTTCGCCCAGCCCAGCTATGAGATGGGCTACGCCTTCAAGCTCCTCCGGGTGGCCCTCCTGCTTCTGACGGCGGTGTTTGACGTGTGGGGCTATGGCTTGGGAATCCTGGCCATCCTGATTCTGCTGGCCACCACCAAGCCCCTGGTGGGCCGGGGCTACCTCTATCCCCTGATTCCCTTCCACGGGAAGGCCCTCTGGCGGCTCTTGGTGCGGGAGCCCATCAGCCGGGACAACACCTAACTTTTTGGGACCGTCCTCCGCCTTTGCCGCGGGGAACGGTCCCTTTTCGCCGGGCCTGGGACGGGCCGCCGAGCACCCGCAAGGGGTACGCCGCCGCCGTAAGCGGCAAAGCCGCCAACGGCGGACGCAGGGCGGCGGCCCCCACGGCTTTGTCTCCCGATAGAATACCCGTAGGGGCCGCCCCCCTGGGCGGCCCGTTTCTTGTCGGAACCCTCCACATTTTTCACAAAAAGTAATACCTTTCGCCGTCAAACTTTGCCGCCCGGAAAACAATCCAGGATTGACGGTAGGGACGAAAACCCTCATAATAAGATAGAAGAAAACGCGTCAATCAAACCGAGGGAGGCATCCATGAAAAACGGCTATTTGGTACTGGCGGACGGCCAGGTATTCCAGGGGCTCCGGTTTGGCGGCGAGGCCGGGGCCCTGGGGGAGCTGGTCTTCACCACCGGCATGTGCGGCTATGTGGAGACCCTGACGGACCCCAGCTATGCGGGGCAGATCGTCATGCAGACCTATCCCCTCATTGGCAATTACGGCGTCATCCCGGAGGACTTCGAAGGAGCGTGCCACGTGAAAGGCTACGTGGTCCGGGAGCCCTGCGGGCACCCCTCCAACTTCCGCTGCGGCGGGGACTTGGACGGCTTTTTGAAAGAGCGGGGCGTCCCCGGCCTCTGCGGCGTGGACACCCGGCAGCTCACCCGGGTCATCCGGGAGTCCGGGGTCATGAACGCCATGATCTGCGACCAGGTCCCAGCGGACCTCTCGGCCCTGCGGGACTATGCCGTCACCGGAGTGGTGGAGGCCGTCACCTGCCGGGAACCCGCCGTCTTCCCGGCGGAGGGAGCCCCCCGCTTCCGGGTGGCCCTGCTGGACTACGGCGCGAAACACAACATCGTCCAGGAACTCCGTAAGCGGGGCTGCGAGGTGACAGTGCTCCCGGCCTCCTCGGCGGCAGAGGACCTGCTGGCCCGGAAGCCCGACGGCGTCATGCTCTCCAACGGCCCCGGGGACCCGGCGGAGAACGCCTACCAGATCGGGCAGATCCAAAAGCTTCTGGGGAAGGTCCCCCTCTTCGGTATCTGCCTGGGCCACCAGCTCACCGCCCTGGCGGCGGGAGGGCGGACCTACAAGCTGAAATACGGCCACCGGGGGGTCAACCAGCCCGTCCGGGACCTGGGCGGCCCCCGGACCTACATCACCAGCCAGAACCACGGCTACGCCGTGGACGGGGACTCCGTAAAGCGCGGCCGGGTCTCCTTCGCCAACGCCAACGACGGAACCTGCGAGGGCCTGGATTACCCGGGCCTCCGGGCCTTCACCGTCCAGTTCCACCCCGAGGCCCGGGGGGGGCCCCGGGATACCGCGTTCCTCTTTGACCGCTTTGTGGACCTGATGAAGGGAGGGGACCTGTAATGCCCTTGGATACGCGCATTAAAAAAGTCCTGGTCATCGGCTCCGGCCCCATCGTCATCGGCCAGGCCGCCGAGTTCGACTACGCCGGGGCCCAGGCCTGCCGGGTGCTGAAGGAGGCCGGGGTGGACGTGGTCCTCTGCAACTCCAACCCCGCCACCATCATGACGGACCAGGCCATGGCGGACGAAATCTACTTAGAGCCCCTCACCGTGGAGACCATGAAGCGCATCATCCGCAAGGAGAAGCCTGACTCCCTCCTGGCGGGCCTGGGGGGCCAGACGGGCTTGACCCTGGCCATGCAGCTGGACAAGGAGGGCTTCTTGAAGGAGCAGGGCGTCCGCCTCTTGGGCACGGACGCCGCCGCCATCTCCCGGGCCGAGGACCGGGAGCTCTTCAAGGAGGCCATGGCGGAAATCGGCCAGCCCGTCATCGCCTCCGGCATCGCGGAGACCGTGGGGGGCGCCCTGGAAACCGCCGCCCGGATTGGCTATCCCGTCATCGTGCGCCCCGCCTTCACCCTGGGGGGCGCGGGGGGCGGCGCGGCCCAGAACGAGGCGGAACTCCGGGTCATTGCCCAGACGGGCCTGGACGCCTCCCCCATCACCCAGGTGCTGATCGAGAAGGCCATCTTCGGCTGGAAGGAAATCGAGTTCGAGACCATGCGGGACGCCGCGGGCAACGTCATCGCCGTGTGCTCCATGGAGAACCTGGACCCCGTGGGGGTCCACACCGGGGACTCCATCGTGGTGGCCCCCACCCAGACCCTGGCGGACCGGGAGTTCCAGATGCTCCGCTCCGCCTCCCTGGACATCATCACCCACCTGGGCATCGTGGGGGGCTGCAACGTCCAGCTGGCTCTGAACCCGGACAGCTTCGAGTACGCCGTCATTGAGGTGAACCCCCGGGTCTCCCGGTCCTCGGCCCTGGCCTCCAAGGCCACGGGCTATCCCATCGCCAAGATCACCGCCAAGATCGCCCTGGGGTACACCCTGGACGAAATCAAGAACGACATCACCGGGAAGACCTGCGCCTGCTTCGAGCCCACCCTGGACTACATCGTGGTCAAGATGCCCAAGTGGCCCTTCGACAAGTTCGCCGACGCCTCCCGCACCCTGGGCACCCAGATGAAGGCCACCGGGGAGGTCATGTCCATCGCCCCCTCCTTCGAGATGGCCCTGATGAAGGCCGTCCGGGGCGCGGAGACCGGGCAGGACTCCCTGAACCGGAAGAACACGGACCCGGCCCCCATCTGGGAGCGGCTCCGCCGGGTGGACGACCGGAGGCTCTTCACCGTCTTCGAGGCCCTGAAGGCCGGAATCTCCGTGGACGAGATTTTCTCCATCACGAAGATCGACCGCTGGTTCCTCTGGAAGCTCCAGGGGATGGCGGACTTTGAGAAGGCCCTGGAGAGGGAGGGCCTGACGGCGGCGCATTACGCCGGGGGCAAGCGCCTGGGCTACCCCGACGGGACCCTGCTCCGCCTCTCCGGGGCGGCCAAGCTCCCGGAGGAGGGCCGGAAGGCCGTGTACAAAATGGTGGACACCTGCGGCGCGGAGTTCGACGCGGAGACCCCCTATTTCTACTCCAGTTTCGACCAGTTCTGCGAGTCCCGGTCCTTCCCCCGGTCCGGCCGTCCCGTCATTATGGTCCTGGGCTCCGGGCCCATCCGCATCGGGCAGGGCATCGAGTTCGACTACTCCTCCGTCCACTGCGTCTGGACGCTGAAAGAGCTGGGTTACGACGTGGTCATCGTCAACAACAACCCGGAGACCGTCTCCACGGACTACGACACCGCCGACCGCCTCTACTTTGAGCCCCTGTACCCCGAGGACGTGATGCACATCATCGCCGTGGAAAAGCCCGTGGGGGTCGTGGTGGCCTTCGGCGGCCAGACGGCCATCAAGCTCACCCAGTTCCTGGACGGGAAGGGCATCCCCATCCTGGGAACCTCCGCCGAGTCCATCGACATGGCGGAGGACCGGGAACGCTTCGACGCGCTTTTGGAGCGCTTCCATATCAAGAGGCCCCAGGGCCGGGGGGTCCTGGGCATGGAGGACGCCCTGGCGGCGGCCAGCGAACTGGGCTACCCCGTGCTCCTCCGGCCCAGCTACGTCATCGGCGGGCAGAACATGGTCATCGCCCACAACGGCGAGGACGTGCGGACCTATATGAACGTCATCCTCTCGGGGAAGGTGGAAAACCCCGTGCTGGTGGACCAGTACCTGATGGGCAAGGAGCTGGAGGTGGACGTAATCTCCGACGGCACGGACGTGCTCATCCCCGGCGTCATGCAGCACATTGAGCGCACCGGAGTCCACTCCGGGGACTCCATCGCCGTGTATCCCCCTTTCTCCATCGGGGACCGGATGCTGAAGACCATTGTGGACTGCTCCGGGAAGCTGGCCCTCTCCCTGGGGACCCGGGGCCTCATCAACATCCAGTACCTCATCTACCAGGGGGAGCTCTACGTCATCGAGGTAAACCCCCGGGCCAGCCGGACGGTGCCCTATATCTCCAAGGTCACCGGAGTGCCCATGGTGGACCTGGCCACCCGGGTCATGGTAGGCCAGCCCTTAAAATCCCTGGGCTATGGCACCGGGCTCTACCCGCAGCCCCCCTATACCGCCGTCAAGGTCCCCGTCTTCTCCTTCGAGAAGCTCACCGACGCCAACGCCGCCCTCTCCCCGGAGATGAAGTCCACCGGGGAGGTCCTGGGCCTTGGCAAGAACATGCAGGAGGCCCTCTTTAAGGGCCTGGTCTCCGCCGGGTACCAGGTGGAGAGCGAGGAGAAAAAGGGCGTGCTCATCTCCGTGAACCGCCGGGACCAGCCGGAAATCCTGGACACCGCCCGGAAGCTGGACGAGCTGGGCTTCCGGCTCTACGCAACCGACGGCACCGCCCATGAGATCGAGCGGCTGGGCACCAGCGTGGAAATCGTGGGCAAGCTGGGCCAGGACAACCGGGTCTTCCAGCTCCTGGAGGACGGGAAGATCGACTACGTCATCCTCACCGGGTCCACGGAGCCGGAGTACATCCGGGACTTCATCCGCCTGAACCACCGCTGCGTCCAGCTGGGAATCCCCTGCCTCACCTCCCTGGACACCGCCGGGGCCCTGGCGGACATCCTGGAGTCCCGGTACAACCAGGGGAACACGGAGCTGGTGGACATCTGCCACCTCCGGGACCACCGGGAGAAGCTGCCCTTTACCAAGATGCAGACCTGCGGCAACGACTACATCTTCCTGGAGAACTTCGACGGGCGGATCACCTGCCCCGAGTCCCTGTGCGTCACCTTCTGCCACCGCCACTACGGCGTGGGGGCCGACGGCATCATCCTCATGGAGCGCTCGGAAACCGCGGACGTGAAAATGCGCATGTTCAACTCTGACGGCAGCGAGGGAAAAATGGCGGGCAATGCCCTGCGGTGCCTGGGGAAGTACCTCTATGACAACGGGTTTTCCACAAAGGAGACCCTCACGGTGGAAACCGGGAGCGGTATCCGGGCCGTCACGCTCTACACCACCAACGGGAAGGTCACCTCCGCCAGCGTGGACATGGGAAAAGCCGCCCTGGACGCCTCGGCGCTGAAATTCCCCATCGCGGAGCCCCAGGTGGTGGACTATCCCGTCCGCATCGCCGGACGGCCCTACCGCATCACCTGCGTGGACATGGGGAACCCCCACTGCGTGGTGTTCTGCGAGCGGGTGGACGCGGTGGACATCGACTTCATCGGCCCCCGGTTCGAGCACGCGCCCTACTTCCCGGAGCGGACCAACACGGAGTTTGTCCGGGTGGTGAATCCCAGCACCATCAAAATGCGGGTCTGGGAGCGGGGCAGCGGGGAGACCATGGCCTGCGGCACCGGGGCCTGCGCGGCGGTGGCCGCCGCCGTGGCCAACGGCCTTTGCGAGAAGGGCCGGGACATCACCGTCCGGGTGAAGGGCGGGGAGCTGATTGTCCACTACACCGACGGGGGCGTCACCCTGACGGGGGATGCCAAACTGGTGTATACGGGGGAGATTGAATACTAACTGAATACTATCGACAAAATATTACAAGAAGGACCGCCCTTCCGGGCGGTCCTTCTTTTACGGTTACGGTTTGACAACGGTGACGGTGGTCCCGCTGGTCCCGATGAACATGATCTCCAGCAGCGTCACCAGGCGCTGGTACTCCAGGGGGCTCTCCGCGTACTCCTTGATGCTCTCGTGGATGGGCCAGCTTGTGCCGTGCTCGGCGTTGTACTCCTCCGTCAACCTGGCCAGGGAGGCGGAGGCCAGCTCCGCCGTAAAGACCCCGCTGGAGGACGGGTAGCGGAAACAAACCTCGTCCAGGTTCTCCACCAGCGCCAGCATCTGATAGCCCAGGAACCGGGACATCCCCCAGGTGGCGGACGTGGTCTCCTCCGCCGTCTCAAACTCCAACGTCCAGCGGTAGGGCCGCTCGCTGGTCTGGAGGGAGATGTTATACCGTCCAATCCGGCTCCCCACCTGCAAGAGCTTGGCGATGTTCCCCAGGGCCGGGGCGTCGCCGCAGTAGGGGGTCTTGGCGTCCAGCAGCAGCAGCGTATCCCGGTCAATCACCACGCCGTCCTGCCACACCAGCCGCCCGCAGATCCACACCTCCGTCAGGCCGTCCAGGGGGATGGACAGGTGAACCTGCTTCTCGTATCCCTCCATATCTCCGATTTTTGTCCGCATAAACAGGGCCTGGAAGAGGTTCACCCGGACCTCCCGGGCGGTGTAGGTGAGGACCCCGTCCTTTGTGACGGCCTTCATCCCCCGGAGCTCATAGGCCCCCCAATAGGTGTCCGCCAGCAGGGTAAGGTTGTTGTGCTCGTCCACCTGGGCGAGCTCAATGCTGATATGCTCTGCGTCCGGCGTCCGGCCGATGACGAACTCCTTCAGCAGGTATCCGCCCACCACCAGCAGCACCGTGCACACCACCGCCAGGGCGATTTTCTTCACCGTCCCCTTCTTCACCCGCCGGAGGAAATCCACTTCCTTCGCGGCCTCCGCCGTCTCCTCCGCCCCGGTTGGCGCGGCCATGGCCTCCTTCCGCTCCCGGCACTCCGGGCAGGTCTCCAGGTGCCGGTCCACCGCCTCCTTCGATTCCTCCCCCAGGAGGTTTTCCACATAGCTGGGCAGCAAATCCCGCACCACGCCGCAGGTCAAATCATTTTTCATCCTCCGCGCCTCCATTCCGCAGTTTTTCCTTGCTCCGGTAAAACGTCACCCGGGCCCAGGTTTCCGTCCTGCCCATGACGTCCCCGATCTCCCGGAAGCTGAGGCCCCCGAAGGCCCGGAGGTACACCACCTCCCGCTGGGGCTCCGGCAGACCGTGGACCAGGCGGAGGAGGTCCATCCGGCCCTCCCGCTCCAGCAGGCCCTCCTCCGCCGAGGGGCCGGGGTCCTCCGGCAGGTCCTCCGGCGGGACCGGGGCCTCCCGCCTGCGCTTGCGCAGGTGCTGGTACCACAGGTGCTTGGCAATCTGGCACAGCCAGACGGAAACCTTGCAGCCACCGTCAAAGCGGTCCACGGACTTGACGGCCTGGTAAAAGGTTTCCTGGGTCAGCTCCTCGGCCAGGCCGGGGTCGCGGCACTGGGCCAGAAGAAATTTGTAAACCGTCCGGGCGTGCCGCTGATAGGCCTGTTCCATGTCCTCCAAGGAGCTCACCTTCTTTCGCCTGTTTCTGTCCATATATCCCCGGGGCGGGGGAAACGTTACAGGGGACCCCGAGAATTTTCCTTGCAATTTTTTCCACGAGGAGGGGACGGAGACCATTGCCGCCCCCGGGACATAACATTCCCCAAAGAGGCGCCCGTAAACAGGCCCCGCTCCGGCTGGAGCGGGGCCCTTCCTTTGAAAACGGCTTGACAGGGAGGAGAAGCCGGGTTATAATTATAGTGTGGAACCCAAACGGCTGCCACAAACGGATACTTATACTGTGAGCCGGGGCTCAGCCCCAACCCCTAGTGAGCCATCTGGTTGCGGCAGACGGCTCACTTCTTCTTTCGGGAATCGAATCTGTCGTACGCCTGGTACAAAATCCAAGCGATGGACACAATCCAAAATACTTCCTGAAGAGTAATATGTATCACCTCCCGGGGAAGAATTTCCCGCGAGGGCTCTACACACGCCTTCCCTTCCGCTCCCGCGGGATGTCAGGCAGCCGTCTATGACCTCCACCGTATCTTACGAACGTGGTGGCTGGGTTCCACAAGAGACATTTTATACAATCCGACAGATTTTGTCAACGTTAAAAGGGCCCCGCTCCGGCTGGAGCGGGGCCTTTGTTAAAGTTTGGGGTCAAGCCCTCGCGTGCCCCGAACGGGGTATTTCAAAGGGCTTGCGGGGTCCAGGGGCAGAGCCCTTGGGACTTACGCCTCCGCCATGGCCTTTGCCTCGGCGATGGCCTTCTCCTGGGCGGCGGGGGGGCAGTCCTGGTAGCGCACAAAGTGGAAGGTGAAGCTGCCCCGGCTCTGGGTCATGGCCCGGAGGTCAATGGCATAGGTGCCCATCTCGGCCATGGGGACCTCGGCGGTGATGACCTGGGTGCCGTCGCCCACGGGGTCCATGCCCATGGGGGTGCCCCGGCGCTTGGAGATATCGCCCATGACGTCGCCCGTGTAGCTCTCGGGCACGGTGACCTTCAATTCGCCGATGGGCTCCAGCAGGACGGGGTTGGCCTCCGGCATGGCGGCCTTATAGGCCAGCTGGGCCGCCGTCTTAAAGGCGATTTCGGAGGAGTCCACCGGGTGGTAGGACCCGTCATACAGCACAGCCTTGAGGTTCACCAGGGGATAGCCCGCCAGGGGGCCGTGGACGCAGGCCTCCCGGAGGCCCTTTTCCACCGCCGGGAAGAAGTTCCGGGGCACAGAGCCGCCGAAGACCTCCTCGGCGAAGACCATCTCCTCCTCGTCGGGGTTGTACTCGAACCGGACCCACACGTCGCCGAACTGGCCGCTGCCGCCAGTCTGCTTCTTGTGCCGCCCCTGCTTCTGGATGGTCTTCCGGATTTTCTCCCGGTAGGGCACCCGGGTGGGCTTCAGCTCCGCTTCCACCTTGAAGCGGTCCTTCAGCTTGCTGACCAGCACGTCCATCTGCATATCGCCCGCGCCGGAGACCACCATCTGGTGGGTCTCGGCGTTGTTTACCACGGTGAAGGTGGGGTCCTCTTCATTGAGGCGGTTCAGGCCCTGGGCAATCTTATCCTCCTGGCCCCGGGTCTTGGGCTGGATGGCCACGGAGTAGCAGGGCTCCGCGAAGGGGATATTCTTCAGGCTGACCACCTTCCGCTCGTCGCAGAGGGTATCCCCGGTCTTGATGTCCATTTTGGCAATGGCGCCGATGTCGCCGCAGACCAGTTCCTTGACCTCGGCGTTCTTCTTGCCCCGGATGGTGTACAGGCGGCCCAGCTTCACCTTTTCCCCGGTGCGGGCGTTCACCATGGGCAGGTCCGGCGTAATGGTGCCGGAGAGGACCTTGACGAAGGAGTACTTGCCGTACTGGTCGGAAATGGTCTTGAAGACGAAGGCGGTGGGCACGCCGCCGGGGGAGACGACGAATTCTTCCGTCTCGCCGTCGGCCTTGGTGGCCTTGTGGTAGTTGCCCTCCACGGGATTGGGCAGCAGGTCCACGATGTTGTCCATCAGCATCAAGGAGCCCAGGCAGTTGATGGCGGAGCCGCAGAGGACGGGGAAGAGGCTCAGCTCCCGGACGCCCTGGCGCAGGCCCTGGATCATCTCGGCGTAGGTGAAGTCCTCGCCGCCGAAGAATTTTTCCATCAGCTCCTCGCTGGTCTCGGCCACGGACTCCTTGAGGGCGTCGTTGAACTCGGCGATGACGCCTTCTTTGTCGGCGGGGACCTCGATTTCCACCCGCTTGAGGTTCTGCATCTCATAGGCCCGCTTGTTCAAAACGTCGATGATTCCGGTGACCTTTTTGCCGCCGTCCCAGATGGGGACCACCACGGGGGCGATCTTCTTGCCGAAGCGCTGGCGCAGGGCCTCGAAGGTGGCGTTGTAGTCGGAGTTGTCCTCGTCGGTTTTAGAGATGTAGATGAAGCGGGGCATGTTCCGCTCCTCGCAGTATTTCCACGCCTTCTCCAGGCCCACGGACACGCCGTCCTTGGCGGAGCAGACGATAATCGCGGCGTCGGCGGCCCGGAGGGCGGCCATGGCCTCCCCGGCGAAGTCGAACGCGCCGGGGGTGTCCATCAGGTTGATGCGGCTGCCCTTATAGTCCAGGGGAGCCAGGGAGAGGGAGAGGGAAATCTGGCGCTTGGTCTCCTCGGGATCGTAGTCGCAGACGGTGTTGCCGTCGGCGGCCCGGCCCATTCTATCGATGACGCCCGTCATGTAAAGCAGGCTTTCGGCCAGGGCGGTCTTGCCGCTGCCGCTGTGCCCCAGCAGACAGACGTTGCGGATGTTCTGTACAGAATAGCTCATGATTCGTTCCACTCCTTAGTTTCAGTCTTCCAATGTGGTTTGCAGGTTCTCCATCAGCTCTTTCGCCTTGGCCGCTTTTTTCTCCTCGTCGGTCTCCTCCAGCATGTCTTTCAGCGCCGAGAGGATAAAGCGCACATAGCTGTTGAATTGCTTGACGGTCATTCCCATAGACGGTGCCTCCTTTTGTTCCCCTTCTGGCGGACCTGGGGGCCGCAAGCGTCCAATATATGAATTATACAACACCTAGCGGCGGATTACAACAGAAATTTTGGGCAAAATCACATTTATGCTTCCCCTCCAAAATGCTGGTTAAAAATTCGTCAAATTACATATGGCAAAAGAAGGAAGGGCCCGGCGGACAGCCGCCGGGCCCTTCCAGATAAACCGCCCAAGGGGACGCGCGTCATTCCTCCGGTAAACGAACCGTAGGGGCGGACCTGTGTGTCCGCCTTCCGCAATCCCGGCACTCCCTGGAGGAGGGCGGACACATAGGTCCGCCCTGACAGGCATCCTTTTATTTCTGCAAGCCCTTCACCCAAGCGCCGTATTTATCCACATTGGCCTGGGCGTCCGCCGCGTCCTTGCCCTGGGTGAGGATGTAAACCTTGATCTTAGGTTCCGTGCCGGAGGGGCGGACGATGACGGAGGTGCCGTCCTCCATCTCGAAGCGGAGGACGTTGGACCCGGAGAGCTCCATCGTACTCTTGGCCCCGGTGGCGCAGTCTTTGACGGACCCGTCGGAGTAATCCTTGAACTGGACCACCTTTGCGCCGGAGAGCTCCGCCGGGGGATTCTCCCGGAGGCCCTTCATCAAATCCGCCATGTCCTTCAGGCCGTCCAGGCCGGGCATGACCAGGTTGTAGGTGTGCTCGGCGTAATAGCCGTACTTCTCGTACAGGGCCTCCAGGGCGTCCGCCAGGGTCATCCCCTGCCCGGCGTACCAGGCGGCCATCTCTGTCAGCAGCAGGGCCGCCGTGACCGCGTCCTTGTCCCGGACATAATCCCCCAGCATGTAGCCGTAGCTCTCCTCATAGGAGAAAATCACCGTTCCCTCACCAGAGGCTTCCAGCTTGTCTTTCTTCTCCGCCAGGAACTTGAAGCCCGTGAAGGTGTCGAAGCACTGGAGGCCGTTGACCTCCGCCACTTTCCGGGCCATCTCCGTGGTGACAATGGTTTTCAGGGCCGTGGCCTTCTCCGGCATGGTGCCCGCCCGCTTCCGGGCGCCGATGAGGTAGTCCAGCAGCAGCACGCCTGTCTGGTTCCCGGTGATGACCTTGAACCCGCCGTCCTTGGTGCGCACCATGATGCCCACCCGGTCGGCGTCGGGGTCGGAGCCCAGGATGAAGTCCGCCCCCTCCTTCTCGGCCAGGTCCACCGCCAGGTAGAAGCCCTCGGGATTCTCCGGGTTGGGGGAGACCACGGTGGGGAAGTCCCCGTCGATGGCCATCTGCTCCGGGACGCAGAGGAGGTGTTTGATCCCCAGGCGGCCCAGGGCCTCGGGAATCAGCTTGTGCCCGGTGCCGTGGAAGGGGGTGTAGACCATCTTGAAGCGGTCCGCCACCGTTTCCACCGTTTCCTTGTCGTTGGCCTGGGCCATGACGTTGGAGAGGAATTTCTCGTCGGTCTCCGCCCCCAGGACCTCGATGAACCCGGCCTTGACCGCCTCGTCATAGTCCATGCGCTTAATGCCCTCAAAGATGTCGATCTCCCCCAGCCGCTTGGCAATGGCGTCGGCGTGGCGGGGGGGAAGCTGGGCTCCGTCCTGCCAGTAGACCTTGTAGCCGTTGTACTCCTTGGGATTGTGGCTGGCCGTCACGTTGATGCCCGCCTGGCAATGGTACTCCCGGACGGCAAAGCTCAGCTCGGGCGTGGGGCGGAGGGACTCGAAAATCCGCACGTGGATGCCGTTGGCGGCGCAGACCTCGGCGGCGGCCCGGGCGAACTCCAGGGAGTGGTTCCGGCAGTCCATGCAGATGGCCACGCCCCGCTTCTTGCCCTCCTCGCCCTCGGCGCAGATGACGTCGGCAAAGCCCTGGGTGGCCCAGCGGATCACGTGGATGTTCATATTGTGAAGCCCGGTGTACATGGTGCCCCGGAGCCCGGCGGTGCCGAATTCCAGGGGCCCGTAAAACCGGGATTCAATCTCCTTGGGGTCATTCCGGATGGCCTCCAGTTCCGCCCGCTCCGCCCCGCTCAGGGCAGGGCTGGACAGCCATTTCTCATATTCTTTCATGAAGTCCATAGCGTTGCTCCTCCTTTGATGAACGCTGTCCCTGTTTTTGACGAATTTGGACAACGTTTAATTCCTTGTGTCCGGCAAAATTATCCATGCCGCACAAAAACATTATAAGGGGTTCCCGGGGGGATGTCAAGAAAAAGGAAGCGGCGGCGGGGCCGGGGAGATGGGGGGAGTGGCCCGCCGGGAAAGAAGCAATTCCTGGAGGAATGGCCTGGGGGCCAGGCCCCACAGGTGGTCTATTGATAGAAGGGCAGTCCCGGAAAAGGCAAACACCTACCCCTTAGCACCAGATGAGCGGCAGCGGAAAGAGGAGCTGGTCCATTCGATAACCTCCAAAACCCCCGCCCGCACTACGCCGCGGACTGGAGACTTGCGTACCCGGAGGAAGCACGCCTTGCGCGCCCCCGTCCCCCCGCAGGGACCGTACTTCTTTTTCTCTTTTGGACCGTGCACGGCCCGTTTGCCTCCGGCCTAAGAGCCGCCGCTTCGCGGCGGTTGGCCTCCGGCACGCGCCTGCGGGCGCAGTCTCGTTTCCTTCTGGAAGGAAAACTGGGCCCCCGCTC
>CAJTZK010000013.1 GCA_910583785.1 uncultured Oscillibacter sp. | reverse complement strand
AGGTCTGAAACAGTTAATGGAGATTTTCAGGGGCATAAATCAGCCCTTATCCTCAGAGCAGCGTGTGCGCTGGTACATCCAAAGAATAAAGAATAAGGAAACCGCTTGCTTTTGCCTGCGATCACAACTATAATTTGAGTATCGTTTTATTCTTAGATGAATTAGCAAGTAAGGCAGAGAAAACAAAGAGAGGATTTGAATATGTGGGAATTTGACATGATTTTAGCTATTGTAAATGTGATTGCAGTGGTACTGAGTCCAATAATTGCAGTGCTTGTCGGACAGTTTTTGCAGAACAGAGCAGAAAAACGCAAAGACAAAATGGCAATATTCCAGTGCTTAATGACCCACAGGATGATCGGTTGGACGGATTCCAGTTCTGTCAACGCACTCAATTTAATTGATATTGTCTTTTCGGACTGTGAGCCTGTTCGTGCGCAGTGGAAGATATTGCTTTCAAAATACCGCCCGGAATTCTCTAAACAGGAGCGAGAACGAGAGCAGTGTAAACTACTAGAACTCATGGCGAAAAATCTTGGATATAAAAAGAAAATCACCTGGGATACTATCCAAAATCCATATTATCCTGTAGGATTAAGCCAGCAGCGGGAACTAAATTCTCAAATTATCACCGGGCAAGCAAAACTGGGTGAGATCGTCGAGAAAGTGCTTCAATCTATGCCCAGCAGTCCAAACCCGACAACTCAACCATCACAGGAGGACACCGCCCATGCCGACGCTTGAATGGATTGGAAAAGACAAGGTCATCAACCACCACCAGGAGGTCCCCTTCCGAGTGCTGGAGGAGCGGTATACATACGGCGCAGAGAGCGAAAACCTCATTGTCCACGGCGACAACCTGGAGGTGCTCAAAGCTCTGCTGCCCCGGTACGAGGGGCGGGTGAAGTGCGTCTATATCGATCCGCCCTACAACACGGGAAACGAGGGCTGGGTATACAACGACAATGTAAACGACCCGAAAATCCGCAAGTGGCTTGGGGAGGTCGTAGGCCGGGAGGGCGAGGACCTGACCCGGCATGACAAGTGGCTGTGCATGATGTATCCCCGGCTGAAACTGCTGCAAAAGCTGCTGGCGGAGGATGGAGTCATATTTATCAGCATTGACGACAATGAGCTTTACAATCTGAAATCCGTCTGTGATGAAATCTTCGGGGCAAGCTGCTTTGTGTCCACCGTGTCCTGGCAGAGAACATACTCCACCCGCAACGACTCCAAGGGCATTGTTAGTGAGGTAGAGCACATTCTTGTATACAGCAAAAAACCGGGATGGAACCCAAATAAGCTACCTCGTACGGACAGTATGAACGCAAAATATAAAAACCCGGACAATGATAAAGCGCCATGGAGAGCTAGTGATGCTTTCGCCGCAGACGCTGCAACGCATCAAGGAATGGTTTACGCGATACAACATCCATTTAATGGAAAACTAATTTATCCTTACCAAAGTGCCCACTGGCGCTACCAACAAGATGAAATGCTGAGAATTATGTCTGAGTGGGCCAATTACAAATTGTGTGATTTAGACGATGCTGCTATGCGGGCGCAAATATGTGGAGTATCTGAAAATGAAGTTCGGCAAGGGGTTAAAGCCATTGTTTTGGCAGATCCTTTAGAAATTGCATCTGCGCAAGCGCAAAAGGTTTTGAAGCGTGGACAATGGCCCAGATACTATTTTACTCAAAACGGCAAAGGCGGCATCGCAAGAAAAACTTATTTAGATAGTGTTGACGGACCACCTCCCACAAATCTGTGGCAGTATGCCGATGTCGGCCATACGGACGAAGCCGCAAAAATGCTGAAGGCTATTTTTAAGGGTAACGCCACATTTGACACCCCAAAGCCGCCCCGCTTGATTGAACGCATTTTACAGATAGCGGGCGATAAAGACACCCTAATTCTGGACTCCTTCGCCGGGTCCGGCACCACGGCCCACGCGGTGCTGAACATGAACAAGGCCGACGGCGGGAACCGCAGATTCATCCTGGTGGAAATGATGGACTACACCGAGAGCATCACCGCCGAGCGGGTAAAGCGGGTCATCGACGGCTACGGCGAGGGAAAAACCGCCGTAGAGGGGACCAGAGGCGGCTTCCGCTTCTGCGAATTGGGCGAGCCTCTGCTGATCGACGGCAATCTCAACGAGACCGTGGACGAGGAAGTAATCCGGGAATACGTCTGGTTCACAGAGACGAAACGCCCCTGGCACAGGGAGGAAAACGGGAATCCCTACTACCTGGGGAAGCATGGGCAGACCGCCTATTACTTTTACTATGAGCGGGAACGGGTCACCACCCTGGACTACGACTTCCTCTCCACGCTTCCCAGAGACGCGGAGGGCTTCTTCATCTACGCCGACCTGTGCGTGATTCCCCCGGAGGAGCTGTCGGCGAACCACATTACCTTCAAGAAAATCCCCCGGGATATCGCCAAGCTGTAAGGAGCACGAACATGGAACTGAAACGCTATCAGTGGGCCGTCATGCAGGACCTGGCCCGCTTCCTGGCCCTGCTCACGGAGAAGCAGAGCGCCGCCGGGGCCTACCGGACCCTGTGGGAGGAAAAGGGCGTGAAGGTGGGCCCGGACGGCCTACCGCCCTATCGCTCCAATTTGAAACACGCGCCGGAGGTCTGCTTCAAAGTCCCCACCGGCGGCGGGAAGACTTTTCTCGCCGCCAACGCCGTGAAGCCCATTTTCGACTCCATGACCGCCCGCCGGGCCAAGGCAGTGGTTTGGCTGGTGCCCTCCGACGCCATCCTGACGCAGACGCTGGCGGCGCTGAAGGACCCCCGGCACCCATACCGCCAGAAGCTCAACGAGCACTTCGGCGGCCAGGTGGAGGTCTACTCCAAACAGCAGATGCTGGACGGGCAGAATTTTAATCCCACGACGGTGCTGGAACAGCTCTCTGTATTTGTGCTTTCTTACGACTCCTTCCGCACCAGCCGGAAGGAGGGCCGCAAGGCGTATCAGGAAAACGGGTATCTGGCCCAGTTTGCGAAATTCTACCGGGACCCGTCCATCCTCCTGGCGGACACCGACGAGACGGCCCTGATCCAGGTGATCCGGTATCTGAACCCGGTGGTGATTGTGGACGAGAGCCATCACGC
Source organism: uncultured Oscillibacter sp. (assembly GCA_910583785.1). Lineage (GTDB taxonomy): Bacteria > Bacillota > Clostridia > Oscillospirales > Oscillospiraceae > Oscillibacter. The sequence goes on along the minus strand of CAJTZK010000013.1, from coordinate 55,045 downwards.
GGGCTCGGCCCTCAGCGAGGAGATGCTGCGGAATTTCAATCCCTGCTTTGTGCTGGACCTGACGGCCACGCCGAGGAAAAACAGCAATATCATCTCCTTTGTTGACGCGGCGCAGCTCAAGAGGGAGAACATGGTCAAGCTGCCGGTGATCGTCTACAACCGGAAATCCCAGGCCGACGTGTACTCCGACGCCATCAACATCCGAAACCGGCTGGAGGCCCAGGCGGCGGCAGAGCAGCGCGCCTCCGGGCGGTATATCCGGCCCATTGTACTCTTCCAGGCCCAGTCCAATATCGGGGCCAACAGCACGACCTATCAGAAAATCAAGGACACCCTGGTGGAGGCGGGCATCCCCGGGGCAGAGATCGCCGTCAAGACCGCCGACAAGGACGAGCTGAAGGGCGTGGACCTGCTGTCGCCGGAGTGTCCGGTCAGATATATCATCACCGTCAACGCCCTGAAAGAGGGCTGGGACTGTCCCTTCGCCTACGTGCTGGCAACGGTGGCGAACCGGACTTCCGCCGTGGACGTGGAGCAGATTCTGGGCCGGGTCCTGCGGCTTCCCTATACGCAGAAGAATGAGAGCAATGTGCTGAACCTGTCCTATGTCATCACCTCGTCCGCCGACTTCCACGGGACCCTTGAGCGGGTGGTGTCGGGTCTGAACAGCGCGGGGTTCAGCAGCCGGGACTACCGGGCCCAGGACGAGGATGCGCCTCCAAAGGAGCAGCCGCCTCAGCCCCAGCAGATACCCATTGAGCCGGTTTCAAAACCGGATGAGGACATCCCCGCAGTGGACCCCGCCGCTCTGCGGGAGCGGATCGAGCCCGCCGCGGAAGAGGGCGGAACCGTCGGCGGAACAGACGAGCTGCTGGCGGCGGCCCTGGCGCAGAATGACGCTTATGAGGAAGAACTGAAAAACGCCGGGGAAACAGCGCTGGACCGGGCTCCCATGGAGGTGCGCGAGAAAATGAACGTATTCCGCATGAACGAGGACTTCCGGGAGGAAGCGGCTCAGCTGCGCTTTCCGCAGTTTATGCAGGAGGTAGGCGCCAGCTTCTTTTCCGACGAGTACATAGAGCTGAAGCTGGACCACCTGTCTCCCGGCTTTACGCTGAAGGACAAGGACGTTCAAATCGACTTCACGACCATTGACGCGGAGATGGCCCGGATCGACGTGGAAGAGGGCGGGGATGACCAGCCCCGGGCGTGGATGCTCCAGGGCATGGACAGCGCCTATTTCAAGGAGTGGTTCAACGCCCACCCCTCCCAATTCCGGCTGGTTCACTGCAAGGGCCTCATCCGGCAAAAGCTCTCCAAGGTCAACTGCATCAACGACCGGGAATTACAGGAGTACATTGACCGCGTGGTGGAAACCATGACGGAGGATCAAGTCAGCGATTTTGAACAGTCGCCGTATCCCTACGTCGTGAAAGTGGAGAACAAGGTGAAGGAGCTGCTGGCGGCTCACCGGGCGAGGGTCTTTGACCTGTGGCTGGAGCAGGGCAAGGTGGTGTGCAGGCTGAACTACGCCCTGCCCTCTTCGATCTCTCCCACCACCGCTACCACCATCATTCCCAAATCCCTCTATTCTGGAGAAGAAGGGAACATGAACGAGTACGAGCGGAAGGTGGTCTGGGCGCTGTCATCGATGGAGCAGATCAAATGGTGGCACCGGAATATCTCCCGGCAGGGATTCCAGATCAACGGTTCGACCCACGCCTACCCGGATATTATCGCCATGACGGTAAGTGGGAAAATACTGATGGTCGAGACAAAGGGAGACCATCTGGACAACGACGAGTCCAAGGAAAAGGCCCGGATTGGGGCGAAGTGGGCGTCCCTGGCGGGGAGCAATTACCGCTATTACATGGTGTTCCAGACAAAGCAGCCGGATTATCCGGGTGCGGTGTCCTATGATCGGTTTATGGAGATTTTGAAGGGGATGTGACCGAAAAGGTGGGAAGGAAATGGGAGAGCTAAAAGGTATTTTAGAGAAAATTGGTGATTTTCATTGTAGCATTTTCAGCGAAGAAGTAACATTTCCAGGGATATTAAAAAATGAGGATGACGAAATTTATTTACAAGGCAAAGTAAGTATTGATCAATGCCGTAAGATTGACTATTACAAGCCGTTTCAAGTCTGGGCAACCATTGATGGTACACCGGTGACTCTTATGAACGCATATTGCGTAAGCGGCAGTCACACTTGGGGAGAAAACTATAAAACGTTAACCTTTTCACCATCAGAAATAGTGATAGGTCGTGCTACTTCTTCGGAAATTATAATAACTCAAATTTTAACGTGTATCCCTTCGTTAAACAACATGTTTTCCTCCCCTCCATTGATATTAAAGATTCCTTCAAAGGAACGTCCATCCGTACTCGACGATACTTACCCACAGGAGATTTTGGCAGATGATAAATATGGTCATTTAAGGATTTATCAGTCTTACCGGCACAAATGGGATCAAAATGAAGTAACTTTTCAAATCAAGCCAATCATTGAATATCAATTTTATCAACCTATAGAAGCCATGTCTGCGGTGGGACGAATAGCAGCCGTGAGGAATTTATTTGCCTTTTTCGCGAATTACTATTTGCCCATAAAAGCATTTTCGTTTGCTGACGAACAATCGAGAAAAATAGATGGTATCACTTTCGAAGATTGCATCCTTATCCTGAACCACAAGGACGAAATTCCTGTATTGCAAGAGCATTTTTTAATTACTACTTCCGAGTTTGCAGAAACTTTTCCAGATATTTGGGAGAAGTGGCTAAGCCTATACGAACAGACGAAATATATTCCCACACTTTTCTATGAGATTATCTGTAATCGATCAACTGGCATAAATCGGTTCTTGAATCTGACTCAAGCAATAGAGATTTATTCACGTAAATATCGCGAAAAAGAGGCGAAAGAAATTACCAATATGCAGATACCTTACAAAAGGCGAAAACAAATCCCGGCATATTTGAGATATAGGTTTGAGGACATTTTCTCTCTTTTAAAGAAGTGCATAGGAATAAGTGAAGATAAAATATGCCAAATCTCAAAAGCATTAGCAGATATGAGAAATTTCTTCACACACTATGGAAAAAGGCAAGTGGAACCATCCTATCAGGAATTGCTGGCAGCTGTTCATATTCTTGAATTCATTATGCTCGCAATTATTTACCAGGCAATTGGAATCCCTGAGCACCATATTAAAACATGTAGAAAGAGAGTTCAATTTCAGAGATATGATGAGTTTGTAGAAATCCTAATGAGCTACTCAGCCAGAAGTAACGAAAAAGTGCCGGATACATCTGGCGAACAAATAAAATAGGTTCTAGTATTTCTCACTAGATTGCAAAAACAACAGCATCATCCAAAAGGGTTTGGCCATTTATTAAGAATAAGATTTGTGCGGAAAAGGAAATTCTGGATAGCCAAAAAACTGCGCCGCTATAAACAAAGAATCGTTCCGCACTCAGAACTCTTCAAACCGGCGCCTCAACTCCTCGTCTGTCAGCTCCCCGCGCTCAGAACGCTCCAGCAGCTCCTGGGCCTCTGCCACAGCGGCATTCCACTCATCCACACTGATCTTCCCACGCTGCTTTCGGACCTTCAAACGGTTGTATGTCCGGTCGTACTCCTTCCGGGCCGGAGTGCGGTTTGCCTTTCCAAGAGCCTCCTTGCGGTGAGCGCCTACCTTCCGGCAGGTGCGCTCCAGCTCGCCTGGGGCGACGTTGTTGCAGTAGCAGGTGTTGTACCCGGCGGTCAGCAGGAAGTACCGTCCGCAGTTGTGGCACTGCCTCGGCGCGTTGCCCAAGGCTAAGCCCCGATAGAACTCTGTCCGTAAAAAGTCCGCCAGGCTGTTGAACGTCGACTTCTCCGCCACGAAGACTCTGCCCTCCTCAGTAGGATGCATCATGGGCACGAAGTCCACCTCCAAGGGAAAGCTCTGCTCAAACTCATCGTTGAAAATGTGCGCGCCGATGGAAAGCATATCGGAGTAGAAGCGGGAGTATGCCTGGGCGTAGGCGTCGCTAGTTCTCCGCTTCAGCGGCTCGAAATACGTCCTCGTCATCTCCGTGACCTGTAGGCGGAAGGTGCGGATAGAATCTGCGAAGCAGGCGAGCCCAGCCATCATCCCCTGGTATATGGCGTACCCTTCGGAAGACAGGTCCCGCACCTGCGCCCACTTCTCCCTGTCCGCCATAAGCCGCTGGAAGGTATGGAAGCAGCACGCCTCGTCCATTTTCAGATCACGGTAGACCGGCAAAGCAAAGATAAGTTCCCAGACAGCGTTCAGCCGTTCCTGCGCGAGGACGGCGGCGCTGTCTGTTTTTTCTGTGGGCAGCTTCCGGGCGGCGGGAATGAACAGCCTGACGCGCCGGTCGATCTCATCCAGGATCGACTCGCCCAGGTTCATGATGTCCACGCAGCACTGCCCTATGGGGTAGTCCTTCCTGCCTACGAACACCCGGTCGCCGTAGAAGAATACGGTGAACTGGTCGTAGGTGTAGGTGTAGTCCAGTTCGATGCGCGTCAGTTCCTCTGCCATAACTGCCTCCCTCCTGTATCCGATAGAGATTTGGGATTTGCCTGTTCGGGCCCAGAGCTATTGAAAACCCCGGCGCGTAGTGTTACCCTCATCGTATCAGATGGATAAACAAAAAGCAATCACAAGGAGGCGACAGAGATGAAAGAATCTGTCTACAAGAGTTACGAGGAACTGCCGCTGTTCCTCAACGCAAGGATAGTGGCGCAGGTGCTGGGCATTGCTCCGTCTAGCGCATATGAGTTAATGCATGAATCAAATTTCCCCGTCCTGAAAATCGGCAGCAGGATGATAGTGCCCAAGGAGAAGTTCATTCAGTGGGTAGCGCAAAACGCAGGAGGTGGCGACTGATGCTCTGGCAGTACACGAAGCAACCCGCAGCAAAAAGATTTTTCCCTTTGCCAAACGAGATTTTTTCTCTGGGGCTGTCGTCCGGCGCTCTGGCGGTCTACTCCTACCTGCTCTACTGCGAGGATCGAAAGACGTACCAGTGCTACCCAAGCTACACCAGTATCGGTAAGTCGGTGAACATGAGCGTCAACACGGTGCGGAAGTACGTTGCAGAGTTGGAGGAACAGGGACTGGTTGTCACGGAGCCAACGTCCATCACCACAAGAGATGGACGCAAGCGCAACGGTGCTCTGCGCTACACCATCCTGCCAATCCAAAATGCGGTGGACCTTCACAACCAACGTCAGCTCCGTCGGCTGGAGGAAACGACCGAGCGAATGCGAGTCACCAGGAAGCTGGAGGCAAGCAGAGAACGCCACCCGTAAGCGCCTGTAAGCCGCCGTGTGCAATTTCTTCGTCGAGGGCAGGGCAGTTCCCCTGGAAGAAGTCCCGCACCAAAACACGGCGATTTACGAGGGACGAAAGAGAAAGCGAGGGACGAAAGAGAAAGCAGGAGAAAGCCCTGGCGCTTTCCGTGCGCCAGGGCGGGTACTTCTGCCCGCAGTGCGGGCAGTTGCGGAGACGAAAGCTGACGCTTTTTTGACGGGGGAACAGAGTGATTGACGCTGATATTTCCAAAGGTCCTCCTAAGCCCCACCGTTGAAGGATTTCGCATGACGCTAATTTGAAATGAGGGAGGAATTCCGGCATGAACGAAGATAAAAAGCGGCACACTGTCTGGCTCACGTCAGATGCGTGGAGCCAGGTAGAAACCAGCTATACAAAAGACAACTGCTCCACCAAAAATGAGTACATCGAGAAGGCGATCCGATTCTATACCGGCTATCTGAATACGCAAAACGCCGCCAGCTATCTCCCGCGTGTTCTTGCGGATGTGCTGGAGGGAAAGCTGGGGGCGCTGGGTACTCGAATCGGCAAGCTGCTGTTCAAGCTGGTCGTGGAGCAGGACATGATCGCAAATATCACAGCGGCGGTGAATGAGGTCCACCTGGATGACGTGGAACGTCTGCGGGCGCGGTGCATCAGAGAAATTCGACAGACTAATGGGGTGATCAATCTTGAGGACGCCGTCAGGTACCAGAATGGATGGGATGATCAATGGTCAGGCTGATTCAAAAGAGCGGTTACATCAAGGCCGGCAGCGCCTCCGGGTATATGAAGTATATCGCCACACGTGAACGGGTAGAGAAGCTGGAGGGGAGCGGCCCAGTGACGACGGGCCAGCGGCAGCTCATCGAAAATCTGCTTCGGGATTTTCCTGACGCCGCTGAGCTGGAAGAGTACAGTGACTATCGCTCGGCGCCAACCACCGGCAGCGCCTCCTCGTTGATCTCTGCGGTGCTGGACGCCAACGCCCACAAACTCACCGACAGAGACGGCTACATGAGGTACATCGCCACCCGGCCTCGAGTGGAGCGTCATGGTGAGCACGGCCTGTTCAGCAGCCGGCCGGTGTCACTGGACGCCGCACTCAGGGAAGTCGAGCAGCACAGTGGAAACGTGTGGACGTTTATCTGGTCCCTGCGGCGGGAGGACGCGGCCCGGCTTGGCTATGACCGCGCGGAGAGCTGGCGAAAACTGATCAAGGCTCATCAAGTCGAGATAGCGGAGGCAATGAAAATTCCGCCGGACCAGTTGCGCTGGTGCGCCGCCTTCCACGATGAAGGTCATCACCCCCATGTCCACGCCATGGTCTGGTCTGCCGATCCGAGCCAGGGCCGACTGACCAAAGAGGGCGTCAAGATGATTCGCTCCAAACTCACAAATGATATTTTTCAGGATGAGATGTACACACTCTATCAGGAGAAGGATGTTTCCTACAAGGAGCTTGTCGCAGCGGCGCGCCGAACCATGAAAGACCTACTGGAGAAAATGCGTTCAGGTTCCTGCGACAGCCCCGTGATTGAAAACAAGCTGCTGGAGCTGTCACGGTCGCTGGAAACTGTCAAGGGCAAAAAGGTCTACGGCTATTTGAAAAAGTCCGTCAAGGCTCAGGTGGATACCGTCGTAGATGAGCTGGCGAAGCTCCCGGAGGTGGCGGAGTGCTATGAGGTCTGGAACGGTCTGCGTGATGAACTGGAGAACTACTACAAGGATACGCCTCGCCGGCGGCTGCCGCTCTCACAGCAGAAAGAGTTCCGCACAATCAAGAATCTGGTAATCCGGGAGGCGGAGAATCTGCGATTGGGCGTGTTCAGCTTTGAGGATGCGGAGATGAACGATGAGCCGGAAGCGGTCTCTGAAGTTTTGCCGCAAGGCGTTGAATACAACGAAGCGCTGGAGTATCGCCAAGCGGCGGCACTGCTCTACGATGACGATGTCACGTGGGCAGAAAAACGAGAAGCGGTAAAAACGTTGGAGCTATTGTGGGACAAGGGATTCATCGCGGCGGCGTATTACTTGGGCAAGGCGTACCGGGATGGTCTTGGCGTGCTGCCGGATGATGAAAAGGCGGAGGAGTGGTTCCGACGCTCTGCCGCGATAGGGGACGCACAGCCGCAGTATGCGCTGGGACGGTTTCTCCAGCGGCAAGGACGAATGGGCGAAGCGGCCTCGTGGTATGAGCGCGCCTGTGAATCGGGAAATCAGTATGCTCAGTACCGCCTCGGGAAGATGTGTCTTTTGGGTGATGGGGTTCCGAAAGATATCGAAAGGGCGGTTCGGTTGCTGAGCGACTCCGCCAATCAGGGGAATCAATACGCTCAGTATGTCCTCGGCAAGCTGTACCTCCAGGGGAAAGAAGTAGGACAAGATCAAGATGCGGCGGAATTCTGGCTGATGCAATCCGCAAATCAAGGCAACAGCTATGCACAGTTCCTCCTGGACCATCGTCAACGTGACCCGTCTGTCCTTCTCTGTACTGTAAGGCTCTTCCACCACATGAGCAACATTTTCTGGGAGACGCTTCCGCCGCCCAATCCGGCAGGCGGTCATGTGGAGAGCAAGCTCATGCGGCGAATCCGTGAGAAGAAGATTGCGATGGGGCATAAGGTGGACGATCATGAGGACTACCAGGGTCCGTCGATGTCCATGTGACGAGTTCAAAATCTGATCCGCTATAAACAAAGAGTACGCCTGGCACCAAAGTCCGAAATACAAATTTGAACTTTCTGATAACTCGGGGAAAGCTGCTGGATATTGAGGCCAGCAGATGGTAATGTGTGTCGCTGACAGGAGGTGGCACATATGGAGTACGAATACATGAGAGCTCTGCGCCAGAGATTTTTTACGGAGCCGGATGTGGCATTGCAGAAGGAGGTTGAAAAAGGCTGGCGGAGTCTTTCGGAACGGGTAAGCAAAGAGGACCAAAGACGAATCCTCGGGCTGGTGGATCTGCAAGCGGCTCTGCTGGAGGAAACCACGCTGGCGAGTTTCGTGTCAGGGTTCCAACTGGCCCTCGGGATCGCCGGGGAGATAACGCCCTACTCCTTCGCCAGCGATGAAGAAGATCGGGCAGAAGAGAGGAGGGATCATCGTGGCGAAGCGTAGAGCGAACGGCGAAGGGAATATTCGCAAGCGTAAGGATGGCCGCTGGGAAGGGCGCTACACGGCGGGCTACGATCCCGAAACCGGAAAGCGAATCACGAAAAATGTGCTGGGCAAAACCCAGGCGGAGGTCAAGGAAAAACTCAAACGAGCGCTGGAGGACAACGAGCGAATCGACGCCGCCAAAAGCCGGGACCTCACGGTAGGTCAGTGGGCCGCGCTCTGGTTCGAGAACTACGCGAAGCCCTCCATCCGGGAGAGCACGGCGGAACACTACCGCAATTTCGTCGAGAACCATATCGTGCCCGACATCGGAAAGATCAAACTCCGCAAACTCACAACACTGGACATCCAGAAATTCTACAACCGGACTCGGGAAAGCGGCCGCATCCTACGTTATGAGGGCATGGAGGCTTCGGGACTCAGCAACAAGACAATCCGCAGCCTACACGCAATGCTCCGGCAATGCCTGGACCAAGCGGTGATGGAGCGGCTGATTCCGTACAATCCCGCCGCCAACTGCAAGCTGCCGCCGAAGGAGAAGAAGGAGATGCAGATCATCCCGCCGGAAAAGCTGGGGGACTATCTGCGGGCGGCAGAAGAGCGCGGTGTCCTCCCGATGTTCTATCTGGAGTTGACCACCGGACTCCGACGAGGGGAGCTGCTGGCGCTCCTCTGGACAGATCTGAACGTCAAGGAAAAATGCCTGACGGTTTCCAAGTCTGTCGCCAGGGGTAAAGGGGAGTTGCGAGTGACGGAGCCGAAGACAAAGAACTCCGTAAGGACCGTCTATATTGACAACGAAGCCATTCGCCTCCTGGTAGAAGACCGCAAAAACCATCCGTTCAGCCCCTACCTGTTCCCGTCTCCAGTGACAGGTGGGATGTACGGCCCGGACTGCGTGGGCAGAATCCATAAGAAGCTGCTGAAACGGGCGGGCATCGAGGAGCATGTCCGATTCCATGACCTGCGGCGGACCTTCGCCACGATGGCTCTGCAAAACGGCGTGGACATCAAAACGGTTTCCGGGATGCTGGGACATTACTCGGCGGAGTTCACGCTGGACGTCTATACCAACGTGACGAAGGAAATGCAGAAAGACGCCGCGAAGAAAATCAGCGGCTTCATGGCGGAGGTCATGTAAACGTCAAGCGCCGGAGAGCAGGGAATCTGCTCTCCGGTAGTCATATCAACGGTTTTCAAGCAGTAAGCAAGAGGTTTTTATTCCAAGAGAAAACAATTTTACGCCACCGCCCGGTTTTGAGCGGCGGCTTATTCTTTAGTAAACTTTTTAAATGCAAATTTTCGGATATTAGGGTAGGCTGACTTGTCAACCTGTCTGGCAGCAGTAACAAGGCCACGTAGACGCTGGCGACTTTTTTTATCAGTAGGATTATTGCGAAGATACTCATACTCAGCCACAATCTTTTTCCTTAGTGAATTTTTGACTGTGGCTTTTCCCTCGCTATTTATAATAACACCTGTCACTAATTTGGGATATGCTCTGGAATATCCTTTCACCTTTTTCCGTGAAACTTGGTAATTATATTTTTGGATAAGTGCCAATACCGATTTTCTAAATTCCGAGGATATTTTATGTTCACTTGAAAATACCACATCATCTACGTAGACAGTCATTATCACATTGTTCTTATCTGATAACGCCTGTAATTCATCAAACATTTTATGATTAACCAGGTATGAAAGAATTTGACTTGTTGGAGATCCGGAAATTAGATGATTATAACATTTAACCCCTTTCGCTGCCAAAAAATCGTAAACTTCCAAAAGGCCCTCTTGATCGAGCATTTTAAGATCGACGGTTGTTAAGTTTGTCAGCACCTTGGCAACATCAGGAGAACAGCACAAATCTTCAAAGAAAAAGCGATAAACTGTTTCTCTGCTGATCGAAGGGAAAAATGCAGTCAAATCAATCTTGTATAGATTCCGAGTGCTCTTGCCCAAATGCTGGCGAGCATTATCGGAGTATGATTTTCCCTTAATACCGGAAAAAACATTATCGGGCACTTCAATTTTTCCCAATAATGTTTTTATTCGTTTTTGTACAGTTTTTAATTCGGCTTGTGGAGGCTCGATAAGCCGAGGTTTCTTAGATCTATCTACATAGGGGCTAATCATTGAAACAACATAGTCTTGTTTTAATAAATCCCCATTTTTAATATGTAGAACGTATTTTAGTATTTTTTTAGATTGGATTCCGTATAGTGGACAATCAGTATATTTCAAAAGGCATTACACCTCAATTCTTAAAATGTGCTGGTGTTAGCTGTTGACTACTTTACCGATTATCCAACGGACAAAATCGGGAAGTAGTTCAGGGCAGCAAAAGGATACAGCCAGTACGGCTACTGCAATCAGTACAATGACGATCACAGCAGCAGGGATATGAGAGTGAGTCTCATTCGTGGAAACCTTGTTATTGTCACCGTAAACGTTGATATTGATGACAATACTGGGCTTGTCCGCTTTCTTCACGGAATTCACCTCCTTGTTATTATTGGCCCTCAAAATGAGGGGACTTCCCATCCGCCAACAACAAGGAGATATTGCAGCCTTATATCCTAAATTCACACCAGCACAAATCCGACTTCCCAAACAGTTTGTTCTGCTCGGCTCAACACCGATTCACTTAACACGGTCACAACGAAACACACATACATATTGACTGCAAGTGCAGTCACAGTGTTACCGTGTTTGTGTGTCATTGTGTCGAGATGAAGAGGTGCTGATGGCACTTTTGCCGGAGAAAAATGCATCCTTACACATAGGTACGATGCCGCCCGTGTTTTGATCACGAGCCAAACGAAGTCTGATCTGACCGCTCGTACTGACAAAATAACTATATCACAATGAGTCGAAAAAGAAAATAATAAATTGTAAATTCCACCCAAAGAGATTATGGGAGGAATTTTCATATACCACAACTGAAAGGAGGAGTTCCCTTATCTGCCACCAGCCATCGGGCTGGCTTTTTATTTCACAACTAAGGAGGTATTTAAGTAGTAGACGATAAAAAGGCCCTCGGCCCCGATGTATGCATGCCCACCGAGGCACTGGAGTAGCCCCGTCCCGCTCCTGATCTGGCTGACACCACCGCCCCGCAGGGGTCGGAGGCGTTGACCGTAGATGAACAGCTCATTTTGGAGCATGAAGGACAGGTCGCCCTCTTTGAAATGGGCGAGGCTCTCCTGGATGTTCCGGAGTTTTCCGGCGTGACAATCTCAGAACAGCCCGAATAAGCTGGAACGGCAGGTCACCATGTTCGACTATTTTGACATCACCGTCCTGGGGCTGGCGATGGACACGAACATGAGGGCGCAGTTGTGCGTGCGCACACTGCGCGGCGCAGCGGCAGGCCTATCCGGCCCTGCGGGGAGCTGTCGTCCACTCGGACCGGGGTCCCCAATACACCAGTGGTGTCTACCGGGCGGCGGTTGAGCAGTATGGCATCCACCAGAGCATGAACAGCGACGGCGGGCGCTGCCACGACAACGCCCGCGTGGGCCAGGATGAAGAGCGAGCTCTTCTACGACCACCTCAACCCGGAGTGCCTGACAGTTGAGGAATTAAAGACCTTTGTCTGGAGGTACTTCATGAGTTACTGGAACCGCCGGCGCATTTGCTCCGCCAACGGCGGCCTCCTGCCTATCGTGAAACGCCAGAGTTATTTTGCCGCTCTGCGAGCCGCCGCTTAGCTGGCTAATTTCTTTGAGTTTTTTGTGTCAACTAATATTGGCAAAACCATTTTGACGCCGCCCGTGAGGAGGCTGGCAAAACCACATCCCCGGCGAAAGAGACCGCTCCTGCCAAGCCGGGGCAATCCGCTCAACTCCGTAACACTACTCGAGTCGAAAAAACGTCGCCTTCATGGCGGAGGTCATGTAAAAGGTCAAGCGCCGGAGGGCAGAAACCTGCTCTCCGGCGCTCTTTCGTCCTCTCTAACCCTTTCCGGTCATTTCGCCGTGTGGGTCACGGCGTGGGTCTAACAATTTTCTAACATCATAAACACCCTCAAAAAGTTACGAAAATCCGCCAAAATCATGTGATTTCGGCGGATTTGTGGTCCGAGTGGCGGGATTTGAACCCACGGCCTCATGGTCCCGAACCATGCGCGCTACCAACTGCGCTACACCCGGATATCGAAGAGTGTCAGCCGTTTTCCATGGACGGCCTCCACCCGACCTGATCATTATAAGGAATTTTCCCCGGAATGTCAATCTCTATTTTTCCTGTTTTACCCACAACCTCAATTTTTCCACTTCCCGCTATGGATTTTCTAAAAAATTTATGATACAATAACTCATCTTCCGCCGGGGCGGGAGCGCAACAGACTATGGGGCCGGAGACGCTGCCGGACCTGGAAGGAGCCCTCTATGATCAAAATTACCACCGACAGCACCTGCGACCTGCCGGAGCGGCTGCTGGAACAGTACGATATCATCGTTTTCCCCCTGGGCATCGTCAAAGCCGGGAAGCTCTACCACGACGGCGTGGACATCCGCACAGCGGACATTGCCGCCCACGTGGACGCTGGAGGGGAAATCACCACCACCAACGCCGTCAATGCGGCGGACTATGAGGACGCCTTCCGGACGCTGGCGGAGAAGTACGACGCGGTCATTCACCTCAACATCGGCAGCGGATTTTCCTGCTGCCACCAGAACGCCAAGCTGGCGGCGGAAGAGGTGCCCGAGGTCTACGTGGTGGATTCCGGGAACCTGACCGTGGGCCATGGCATGATGGTACTTGCCGCCGCCGGGGCCGCCCAGGCGGGAAAATCCGTCACAGAGATTCTGGACCTGCTGGAGGGCATGGTTTCCCGCCTGGAGACCAGCTTCGTTCTGGACCGGCTGGACTACATGAAAAAGGGCGGGCGCTGTTCCGCCGTTACCGCTCTAGGGGCGAACCTCTTGAAGCTCCATCCCTGCGTGGAGGTCATCGACGGCAAAATGTCTGTGACCAAGAAGTACCGGGGAAGTATTGCCAAGGTGGTAGCGGACTACGTCCGGGAACGGATCCGGGACCGGACTGACCTGGATTTTAGCCGCGTGTTCCTGGTGGACACCTGTCCGGGAGACGGGCTGGCGGGCATTGCCCGGGAGGTGCTCCAGGAGGATGGCCGCTTCGGCGAGATTCTGGAGGCCAAGGCGGGCTGTACCATCTTCTGCCACTGCGGGCCGGACACCCTGGGGCTGGTTTTGCTGAGGAAATAACGGAACTAGGGAACGGCGGGCCTCCGGCCCGCCGTTTTTTGTTTCTGCCGCTCCGGCTTGGCTGGGAATGGCCAGGGCGTCCCATGATTCTTTGGAGCCGTGTTTCCGGGGAGGGGTCAATTGTCCCAGTCCACGTACTCGAACCCCGTAGCCGGGACAATGCCGTGGGCGGGGAACTCCGCGCCCTCCAGCACAAAGGAATAGCGGATATGGTCCCGGACGTTCAGCAGCACCGCCAGGGGTACCTCCGCCGTGTTGAAGTCCAGGTAGCCCAGGCTGTCCTCCATGCGGACGTAATAGTGGGTGTCGCCGCCGATGACCGCGCTGCGGATTTCGGCCACGATGCCCTCTTGTTCCTGGGCGGCCCCGGCGGCGGGCTTCTGCTCTCCCGCGGCGATGAGGCCCGCATGGGCCAGGGCCTGGCGGTAGTTGTTCTCGCATTCCGCCAGCGTCTGCCCGGTTTCCACCAGCTGGTACTGCTGGACGTTGACCATGGCGTACATTTTCACCAGGCCGTCGTTGCCCTTCAGGGACATGAAATACGTGGGCTGGCCCGCGATGTTCAAAAGCAGGGGGAACGTGGCCTCATAGCTCATCTGCTGGACCCGGCTCTGGGCGGACACCTGGGCAGACTGCTCCGTGGCCCCGGCGCAGGGATAAAATTTTGTCTCCTTGGTCCGCTGGTTGGAGAGAATAAAGCCGATGTTGGACTGGTCCGAGGTGACGGAGGTCACTCCGGTGTACATATAGACGTCGTCGTCTATGGCAATATAGTTCCATCCGTCGGTGGTGACCGTCACATCCCGCTGGCCGAACAGGGAGTTCAGGAAGCCGTTGTGGTACATGCCGTAGAAGTCATACTGCTGCATGATGATATCATAGGAATACACCCGGTCCACCCAGTTGGGAACCTGCTCGTAGTACTCGCATTCGCCGGTGATGGCGTTCACCAGCACCGCGCCTTTCACGTCCGTGCCGCCGAACAGGCCGATGGTCCGCACAATCCGGGAGCAGACCCAATAGGGAGTCCCCTCCTCGTCGATCTCGAAGACAGGCTCGTCAAACATCATGGTGGGATAGTTGAACCGGAGGTGGCGGTAGAGGTTCCGGCCGAAGTGCTCCGCCACGGTGTACTTCATGCCCTCCGGCAGGCGGACCACCTCCGCCTCCTGGCTCACCATGTCGATGATGAGATAGGCGGGCAGGCCGCCGCTCCGGTTGGTGAACCACTTGATCAGGTCCCCGTAGCGCAGGGAGGTTACCCGGACCGGGCGGCCCTGGTAGTTGATCTGGGTGTAGGTGGGCAGAATCTCGAACTGGGACACCATGTCCGCCAGCTCGCCCAGCTTCCGGGTGCCTAGCTGGGTGGCGGAGTCCGCATCCAGCATGGGAATCTGGTCATAGGAAATTTCCTCCACCTCGGCGGTAAAATCCCCGGCCTGGATGGGAAGGAGCTTGGAATAGCTCCCCGCCCGGATGACCACCCAGCTGCTGAGGGCCCCCAGGGCCAGGACGGCAATGAGGGCCGCCACCGTCAGGAAAGGGACGGTGCACTGCTTGCGGACAAAGTGGAAATAGCCCTTGACGCTGCCGTCCCCCTGGAAGCCGGAGGTGAGGGTGGCGCAGACGCAGTAGACGGCGCAGAGGAGGAAGACGAAGACATAAAACTCCTCAGCGTGGAGGTTCAGGGCGGGAAGCTCCAGGTAGAAATAGGCCAGGCCGAACACCAGGGTTACCAGCAGATTGGTGAGGGTGCGGCTAAAAGCGCTGCCCATGGCGCGGCGGGGTTTCCGGGGCTTCCGGGGTCGGGGATTGGGGCCACCGCTCTGGAAGTTCTCCGGGTTGAAGCCGCCCCCAAAGGAGCCGGGCCCGCCGAATTGAAATGTAAAGGGCATAAAGAGCCCTCCTTTCTTTCTCTCATTTCACAGTATTTTACAGGGAAAGTGTGAACAAATCAAGTTTGCCCCGTCCGGCGAAAAGTATTTTCGCCGGACGGGGCAAGTTCTCTTTTTTGGCTGCCTGGCAGAACCGATGTAGGCGCTCAGCCGTCGTCCTCCGCGGCCGGATGCTCCGGCTTTGAGGGGGACAGGCCCTCTACGCGGGGGGTGGACGCCTGTTCCGGAACCATGGTGGTCCGGCCGTTGAGGCGGCCCCCATTCTCAATGACAAAGGAGACGGTGGTCACGTCGCCGTTGATGGTCCCGGTCCGCTCCAGCTGTACGTGGTCATGGGAGGTCAGGTTGCCCTCCACCTGTCCGGCAATGCGGATCACATCGGCTTCCACAGGGCCCTTGACCCTGCCGGTGGCCGTCACGATGACATAGCCCTTCAGGTTGACCTCGCCTTCCACGGTGCCCTCGATCTGGACTACGCCCTCGCCGCTGAGTTTTCCGGTGACAAGCAGGTCCTTGGCAATGACAGTGTTGCTCCGGGGCTCGGGAAGCTCGGGGATATCGGCGCCATCTCTGCGCTCTTCACTGGCCTGAGACTCTGCCGCAGGGGTATTCTTGGGCTGCCCTCCAAAAAAAGCCATTTCATTCACCTCGCTTGCGAAATTAAAGTTAGTATACCATAATGCGGCGGAGATTACAAGTCCAGGAAGGGACAAACTCCCTGTGAGGCTGCCAAAAAAAGGGGGTGGATTTTGGAAGGAAGGGAGGGAACCGGGGCGGAAAGCGTCGAAGGGGAGGGGCTTTAGGGTTTGGACCGGCGGATCATGCGGGCCCCCGCCGTCAGCATAGGCAGGGCGAAGAGGAACAGCGCGCCATAGCAGATGGCGCCATAGCCCTTGTCGATCAGCTCCGTCAGGCCGAAGGTGGAAACGCAGATTCCAAGGGCGGTTACCGCCCCGGTGACCAGGGGGCGGCCCAGCCAGGGCCAGGAGGAACCGCCTGCGGCAGACCCGGCCAGCCCAAAGGAGCGCCCCCGGAAGAGGGCCCGCTCCATCCGGTCCTCCAGCGCCTTGATGAACCCGGCGGCGGTCTCGACCAGCGTCCCGAAGAGGACGATTTCAAAGAGAACATACAGCCACGGCTGTTCCAGCCGTTCCAAAATAGCCGTCACCGGAGTTTCCGAGGCCAGGGCCGCCGGGAGGTTGCAGCCCATGGCCAGCAGCAGCGGCAGGGCCGGGGCGGCTCCCAGGACCCCGGCCAGGACGCCGCAGGCGGCAGCCTCCCGGCGGGTGTCCAGGTCCCGGAGGGTGTAGAGAATCATGGAGACGCAGACCAGATTGTAAGAGGCGTAGCGCAGCCCGCCGAAGAGCCAGCCGGGGCGGATTTCCGCCTTTTGGAGTTCGGAGACAATGGCGTCCCCGAAGCGCAGGAAGACGGCAGCCAGGAAGAGGAGGTAAACGGCGTAGAGCACATAGGCCCAGAGGGACAGGGCGCGCTCAATGGCTTCCGTGCCCCGCAGCACCAAAAAGACCACGCCGAACGACAGAAGGGCCACACCCACCCAGGGGGGCAGGTCCGTCAGGGCGCGGACCATGGAGGCGGCGGTGGCGTTGACCACCCCCAGCACCAGGAGGAGCATGGCGTAAAAGCAGAGGTCGTAGAGCGCCCCGGCCCGGCCCAGGAGGCGGCGCATCATAGAGCCGTAGTCATAGGTCCGGAAGACCCGGACGAATTCGAAGGTGACGGCGCAGAGCAGGGCCCATGCCGCCGCCGTGGCCCCCAGGGCCAGCAGCCCGCCCAGCAGGCCATAGCTCCCGAAATACCGGGCGATCTCCGCCCCGGTGCCGTAGCCGCCGCCAATGAGCACGGACTGGAAGACCAGGCCGGGAGTCAGGTACCGGGTCCAGCGTTTTTTCATCCGCAAAGCCTCCTTGTCCCTTTGGCACATACATATGGCGACCAAGCGCCAGGTATGCGGGAAAGTCCGCATAGGGGACAAAGAACCGGACATAAGGTTTTTTGAAAGAGGTGATGTCCTATGACGATCCATGTAGTAAGCCCCGGGGAAACTGTGGATTCCATTGCCGCTGGCTACGGCGTGGCCCCCAAGCAGCTGGCGGCGGACAATGAGCTGCCGCCGGACTATGCCCTGGCGGTAGGGCAGACGCTGGTGGTGCGCTTTCCCCGGTCGGTCCACGTTGTGGCGGCGGGGGAAACCCTGTCCTCCATCGCGGCCCAGTACGGGACCACCGTCCGGCAGCTGTGGCGGAACAACTGGGCCCTGGGAGGGTCGGAAACGCTGGCGGCGGGCCAGCTGCTGGTGGTTACCTATTTTGGGGAGAAGCTGGGGGAGGGGGTGTTCAACGGCTACGCCTATCCGTTCATCTCCCCGGAGCTGCTGGCGGAGCAGCTGCCCTACCTCTCCGCCCTGGCCCCCTTTACCTATGGCATCACAGCAGAGGGGGGGCTTTTGCCCCTGGACGACGAAAGCATGCTGGAGGCGGCCCGGGAACGGGGGACAGAGCCGGTGATGCACCTGTCCACCCTGACGGAGGCGGGGCAGTTCGACACGGGGCGGGCGGCCTTCATCCTGACAGACTATGAGGCCCAGGGGCGGCTGGCGGCGGAGGTGCTGCAAACGGTGCTGCGGAAGGGCTTCGCGGGGCTGGATGTGGATTTCGAGTATCTGCCGGGGCAGCTGGCGGGGGCCTACGCGGCGTTTTTGGGGCGGCTGCGGCAGCTGCTGGCGGCGCAGGGGAAGTTCCTTTGGGCGGCGCTGGCGCCGAAGACGGCTACCCGGCAGAGGGGGCTGCTGTACGAAGGGCATGACTACGCCGCCGTGTCGGCGGCGGTGGATGGGGTGCTGCTGATGACCTATGAGTGGGGCTATACCTACGGCCCCCCCATGGCGGTTGCCCCTCTTCCCAATGTCCGGGCGGTGCTGGACTACGCCGTCACAGAAATCCCGGCGGAGAAAATCTTCCTGGGCGTACCCAACTACGGCTACGACTGGCCTCTGCCCTTCATCCAGGGGGAGACCCGGGCCCAGTCCATCTCCAACCAGCGGGCCATCGAGCTGGCCGTCCAGTACGGCGTGCCCATCCAATACGACGAGACCGCCCAGTCCCCCTTCTTCCACTACACCGACGCCGGGGGAACCGCCCATGAAGTCTGGTTTGAAGACGCCCGGAGTATGGACGCTAAGCTCCGGCTCATCGCTGAATACGGCTTCCGGGGAGCGGGGTTCTGGAACCTCATGCGGCCCTTTTCCCAGGTCTGGCTGGTACTGGATTCGCTGTACGGCATCGGATAATAACAGCCAGGAGGGCCCGGCAGGCAGCCGGGCCCTCCTGAGAGCAGCAGGCAGTTTTTCAAACGTTGATTTCGGGGGTATCCCCGGTTTCCGCTTCCGCCAGCAGGGAGGCGGTCTCCCGTAAGAACGCTTCCACCTGGGCGGCGCAGCGGCCAGTGTAGAGCTTTGGGTCCAGCACGGCCTCCATTTCCGCCTCCGTCATGGCGAAGGCGGGCTCCGCCGCCAGGCGGGCCAGCAGGTCGCAGGGCCCGCCCTCCTTCATCCGGGCCGTGGCCGCCATGGAGCAGGTGCGGATGATCTCGTGGAGCTCCTGGCGGTTTCCGCCCCGCTTGACCCCTTCCATCATCAGGTTTTCCGTGGCGATGAAGGGCAGGTACTCCCGGCAGGTCCGGTCCACGATCTTCCCGTTGACATGGAGCCCGTCGGTGACGTTCCGGGCCAGGCGGAGGACCGCGTCGGCGCAGAGGAAGCCCTCCGGCATGGAGATGCGCCGGTTGGCGGAGTCGTCCAGGGTCCGCTCCAGCCACTGGACGGAGGCCGTCATGGGCGCGTTCATGGCATCCGCCATCAGGTAGCGGGACAGCGAGCAGATGCGCTCGCAGCGCATGGGGTTGCGCTTGTAGGCCATGGCGGAGGACCCGATCTGGTTCTTCTCGAAGGGTTCTTCCACCTGGCGGTCGTGCTGGAGAAGGCGTATGTCGTTTGCCATCCGGTACGCGCTCTGGGCCATGGAGCTGAGGCAGTTCAAAATCCGGCTGTCCACTTTCCGGGGGTAGGTCTGGCCGCAGACGGCAAAGGTCTTCTCAAAGCCGAACTCCCCGGCGATCCTCCGGTTCATCTCGTCGATCTTGTCCCCGTCGCCCTCGAAGAGCTCCAGGAAGCTGGCCTCGGTGCCAGTGGTGCCGCGGCATCCCAGGAACTTCAGGTTCTCCAGCACGAAGTCCAGCTCCTCCAGGTCTGCCAGGAAATCCTGCATCCAGAGTGTGGCCCGCTTGCCCACGGTGACCAGCTGGGCGGGCTGATAGTGGGTGTAGCCCAGGGTGGGCGTGTCCGCGTACTGCCGGGCAAACTTGGCCAGATTCCCCAGCAGGGCCAGGAGGCCTTTCCGGAGATACCGCAGGCCCTCCCGGTAGAGGATGAGGTCGGCGTTGTCCGTGACATAGCAGCTGGTGGCTCCCAGGTGGATGATGCCCGCCGCAGAGGGCGCGGCCACGCCATAGGCGTAGACGTGGGCCATGACGTCATGGCGGACTTCCTTTTCCCGCTGGGCAGCCAGCTCGAAATCGATGTCGGTGAGATGGTCCTCCAGCTCCTTCACCTGCTCCGCCGTCACGGGGAGGCCCAGGTCATGCTCCGCCCGGGCCAGGGCCACCCAGAGTTTCCGCCAGGTTTCAATGCGCTTTTCAGCGGAGAAGAGGTTCAGCATGAACTCCGACGCGTAGCGGGAGGAGAGGGGGGATTCGTAGCGGTCTTTCGGCATAAGAATCAACCTTTCTATTTAAAGCGGGGAGACATTCTATGCCTCCCCGCCCGGGTTTCAGAAAAACGGATCAGGCAAACGCCAGAAGCTGGGAAGTCCACAGGCAAAGACAGGGAGCCAGCCCGAACACGGCGCCGCGCACTCCCCAAGGGCCCTCCGGCGCTCCACGGCTTTTTTGACCAGATGGTACAGCAGGAACGGCGCCGCCAGCGCGCCCGCTATGGACAGCACTCCGCAGACAGCATAAAACTCAGAGACGGTAAACCGCATAGCGCGTTCTCTCAGCGGAGGATGATGGCGTCCCGCTCCGGGCCCACGGAGACATAGCCGATGCGGCAGCCGATTTCCTTTTCGATATATTCCACGTACTTCCGGGCGGCCTCCGGCAGGTCCTCCCAGGTCCGCACGCCGGAGATGTCGCAGCCCCAGCCGTCCATATACTCCACCACCGGCTTCGCCTCCGCCAGCAGGGCGGGGAAGGGGAAGCGGTCCGTCTGCTGGCTGCCCAGCTCATAGCGGACGCAGACGGGGATTTTATCCAGATAGCTCAGCACGTCCAGCTTGGTCAGGGCGATGTTCGTCGCCGCCTGGCACTGGACGCCGTAGCGGGTGGCCACGATGTCGATGGGACCCACCCGGCGGGGACGGCCCGTCTTCGCGCCGTACTCGTTTCCGGCCTCCCGGAGCCTGTCCGCCTCTTCGCCAAACCACTCGCAGGTGAAGGGGCCCTCGCCCACGCAGGAGGAGTAGGCCTTCACCACGCCGATGACTTCGTCAATCCGGGCGGAGGGCAGGCCGGAGCCCACGGGGGCGTAAGCCGCCACGGCGTTAGAGGAGGTGGTGTAGGGATAGATGCCGTAATCCAGGTCCCGGAGGGCGCCCAGCTGGGCCTCGAAGAGGACCCGCTTATTCTCCGCCTGGGCCTGCCGGAGGAAAGCTCCGGTGTCCCGGATGAAGGGGCGGATTTTCTCGCCGTAATCCGCCACCCAGTCCATCAGCTGCTCAATGGTATAGGGCGCGGCGTTGTACACCTTGGTCAGGGTCAGGTTCTTCCACTCCAGCAGGTCCTCCAGGTGGGAGCGGAGCTGCCTGGGGTAGAGGAGTTCCCCAGCCATGACGGTCTTTTTCTGGAACTTGTCGGAGTAGAAGGGGGCGATACCCTGCTTGGTGGAGCCGTATTTCTTGTCCTTCAGGCGGGCCTCCTCCAAGCCGTCCAAATCCCGGTGCCAGGGCAGCAGCAGGGAGGCCCGGTCGCTGACCATCAGGTTGTCCGGGGTGATGGACACGCCCTGGGCGGCCACCTCCTGGATTTCCTTCCACAGGCTCTCGCAATCCAGGGCCACGCCGTTGCCCAGGATGTTGACCACGCCGTCCCGGAAAATGCCGGAGGGCAGCAGATGGAGGGCGAACTTGCCCTTTTCGTTGACGACGGTGTGCCCGGCGTTCCCGCCGCCCTGGTAGCGGACCACCACATCGTAGTCCTGGGTAATCAGGTCCACCATACGGCCCTTGCCCTCGTCGCCCCAGTTGATGCCCACAATGGCGCAATTTGACATAATGAAACCTCCCCGCGCCGCCGCCCGCAAAGAGGCGGCGTTCCGCTTGCTCACGGCCAGCGGCCAGCCGGTGATGGGGGCCTGTCCGGCCCCGGGGGTCCTGGCGGCGGCGGATAGATGCCTCCGGCCAGCGAAAAGAAGGGCTCCGCGGTCTGCGGGGCCCAAAGTTTCCCTTCCTCATTATAGCGGCAGTTTTCCTATAAGTAAAGGGAAAAGCGAAAGTTCCTCAAATTTTTACAGATTCCAGGTGAACAGGTATGACCCCCGGCGGGAAACCGGGGGCCGCCTGGGGCATGTCAGGTGACGGTAAAGCGTTTTGTGGAGCTGGTGACGGCGTAGCGGCCGTAAATCTCCGGGCGTTCCGCTTTTAGGGCCTTGGTGTCCAGCCGGGTGCTGGAGACGGTTTTCCAGGAGACCTTGTAGTGGGCCGTCTCTGCCTGCTCCACGCCCCGGGACTCCAGCTCCGCCTTGACCTCGGCCTCAATGGCCTCCGCCTCCTGCTTCAGCGTGTCCATCTCCCGGCGGCAGCGCCGGAGACGGGCCAGTTTCTCGTCCATCTGTAAGTTGTCCATGTCGTCCTCCCCTATGTTCGGCATGGTACACCTTATGAGCGGGGAGGGGGGCTTATGCGGCTTTTTACAGGTGGTGGTCCCGGAGGAGCTTTTTCGCCTGCTCCCATAGCTCGTCGCTGACGGTCTGGATCACCGCCACCTTCCGCACCAGCCCGGGAAGGGCACGGGTGAGCTCCGCCTCCACGAGGGTTTCGTTGGTCAGGTCCGCTGAGGGGCACCCGGCGCACTGGCCCAGCAGTTTCACGTACAGCACGCCGTCCTCCAGGTGGTCTACGGCGATCTCTCCCCCGTGGGCCCGGAGGGAAGGGCGGACCTTCTCATCCAGCACGGACTCAATGCGTTTCCAATCTTCCGTCATAGCGGTTTCTCCTGTTCCGCCGCTTTCACGGCAGCGATGTTTTCCCGGATGCGGCGGTGGGTATCGTCAAACAGCAGCTCCCGGTTATGACGGAAGTAAGCGCCGCAGCCGAAGGACTCAATAAACCAGCTGGTAGCGGGTCCGGCGGTGAGCTCCGTGACGAAGAGCACCAGCTCCTGGCCCTGGCCGAAGGCCTCCTCCAGGAAGGCAAAGGCATGGTCCAGTTCCTCCTTGGCCTCCCGGGCTAGGACGGCCCGTTTTTCCACCTCCTGGCCGAACCACTCCCGGACCGCCGCCATGGCCAGCCCGGAACTGGCCGGGCCCTCCTGGACGAGGCGGCGGCGGTAGTCCTCCAGGACGTTGATTTCCAGCTGGGCGGGGGCCTGGCGGGACTTTTCCAGCTGGCCCGCGTCCCGGGCGCGATTCAAGTCCTCCCGGCGGCGGCGGGCCAGGGCCTCCAGGACCTCCTGGGGCGCTTCCCCGGCGGAGATGGCCTCCTTAAAGGCCGTCAGGGCGGCGTGGAGGTTTTCGCACAGGGCGTCCTGGCGGCGGGTTTCCCGGGCGGCCCGGGAGAGGCGGGAGAGGAGCAGGCCCATGACGGACAGCTTCTCGTCAAAGGGGGCGGCCCGGAGTTCCCGGACCGTGATGGGCTGCCAGGTTCCCCGCAAAATCTCGTCCACGTGGTAAACGTCCTGGTACTTGTGGTACAGCTCCAGGTAGTTGGCGAAGTCCCGGGCAATCTGGGGCAGCTGGATATACTGTCCGATTACCTCCCGGCCCGCTTTAAGGCCCAGGGACTCGTAGGCGGCCAAAAGCTCGCTCAGGTCCTCCCAGCCCCGGGCGGTGGCGAACTGGATGCCCTCCGCTGTGGTTTCCACCCGGTAGAAGTTTTCCTTTTTGATGTCCAAATAGGACACCACCGCCCCGTGGAGGCCCTTGGCCCGGGCGTACTCTTTCCAGACGGCGAAATCCTCCTGCACGTCGATGCGCTTCACCCGGTCCAGGGTTACCACGTCGAAGTCCCGGACGGAGCGGTTGTACTCCGGGGGATTCCCAGCGGCGGCGATGAGCCAGCCCTCCGGCAGGCGCTGGTTGCCGAAGGTTTTGCACTGGAGGAATTGGAGCATCATGGGGGCCAGGGTTTCGGAGACGCAGTTGATTTCATCCAGGAAGAGGATGCCCTCCCGGAGGCTGGTTTTCTCCATGAGATCGTAAACGGAGGCCAGGATTTCGCTCATGGTGTACCCGGTGACGGAGTACTCCTGGCCGCCGTAGGTGCGCTTCTCAATGAAAGGCAGGCCCACGGCGCTCTGCCGGGTATGATGGGTGATGGTGTAGGCCACCAGCCCTATGCCGGCCTCGGCGGCAACCTGCTCCATAATTTGGGTTTTACCGACGCCTGGGGGGCCCATCAATAAGATTGGCCGCTGGCGGATGGGGGGAATGAGGTAGCCGCCCAATTCATCCTTGGCCAGGTAGGCTTTTAGGGTGTTTGCAATTTCTTGCTTGGCTTGTTTGATGTTCATAGTCTGTCCTTCCTGTTTCCCTGCCGGGGGTCGTACCTGCCCTGGCAGGCCGGGGGAGTGGCAGCCATGGAAAGGCCCGTCCTTCTTTCCGCTGCTGGGGCTGCCCGGGGAAAGGGGGCCATAGGGCCCGCCGCGTTGTTATCTATCCAAATAGAAAAAACGGCAGAATTCACATTCTCCACTCCGCCAGTTCCCCCAGGGGCTTCCGGGGCCGGGGCGGCGGGTTCCCGGCGGCATATCCCAGGGCCATGGCCGCCGCCAGGACGCTTTGCCCGCCTAGCCACGCGTTCAGCGCGTCATAGGCGAAATAGGTGTCGCAAATCCAAAGACTGCCCAGGCCCAGCGCCGTGGCCTGGAGGGCCATATTCTCCAGGCAGGCCCCCAGGGATTGGGCGTTGCAGAGCTCGGAGACCCGTTCGTCCGTGGACAGGGCTCCTCTTGGGTCCCGTCCCAGGAGGTTTGCAACGAAGATCACCACGGGAGCCTGTTCCATGACGGCCAGCGTTTGGACCGCCCCGTTGAGGAATTGGGCGCTCTCCGGCAGGAGGGGACGGCGGGCCTCTTCTTCCAGGCCCTGCGCCATAGCGGCCAACGCCGCCGCTTTCCCCTCCCCGGCGGCGACGGTGAAACGCCAGGGCTGGCGGTTTTTTGACGAGGGGGCCAGGGCCCCCGCCCGCAATACCTCCTCAATGTCCTCCCTGGGAAGGGGCTTGGGCAGATAGGCGCGGATGCTCCTCCGGTTTACAATTTCAGGCAGCATCATTTCCTCCTCAGAGCTCTGGCAGCTCTTCCAGGCTGGCTTCCTCCGGCAGTTCTTCTGCGGCCCGGTCTAAATCCTGGGCCTCCAGCACCAGCCGGATGGCCCATGGGGGTGTTTTCACGGACAGGGGCGGCTCCCCCAGGAGAATGAAGGCCGTTTCATAGGGCGTCCGCTTCTCCGGGTAGGTTCCCATGCCGTCGGTGAAGTACACCAGCCCCCGGAGGCTGGTGAAGGCCCCTGCCTCCTGGAGCTTTGCCACGTGCCGGAACACCGGGCGGAAGTCCGTGGCGCTGCCCCCGGCGAGCTGGAAGTTCTCCATATAGGCCCGGAGGTCCTCCAGGCTGCGGATCACATCATCGGAACGGACCTGGTCGTCGCACTGGATGATCCGGATGTTTACCGTCCGGGTAAAGGTCCCGGCGCTGCGCAGAATGGCATAGGTACAGGCCAGGAACTGCCGGACCCGCTCCCCGGAGGTGGACATGGAGGTGTCCACGGCAATGACGAAATCCTCAATCCGTTTCTCCTCCCGGGTCTCCGGGGGCTCCACCAGGGGCATGTTCCCATAGAGCCGGAGGCCGTAAGAGTAAAAGCCATAGTCAAAGGCATCCCCGTCCACCGCCGCCACCTCCCTTGGCGCGGCGAAGCGGCGGAGAAAGGCCCGGTAGTCCACGTCATCCCGGACGGCCACCCGGATTTGCTCCAGGACGGCCTTGCCGCCCGCGCCCTTGTCCGAGAGAACCGTCTCCAGGCCCGTCTGGGCCTTACTGGAGAGGTCCTGCCACTTCTGGTCCTGGCGGCGGCTCTGCTCCCCGCCGTTCTGTTGCTCCGGGTCCCAGAGGCCGTGGTCGTCCACCAGGAAGGCCCGCTGGAGCTGGGCAATTTCGTACTCTGGCAGATCCAGCCGCAGGAGGCGGCGGTAGATGCCCTCCGCCGTCAGCACGGGCATGTCCCGTTTGCACTCCCCATAGAATTTCCGCTTCCGGGGGACGGGCCCGGTGTTCAGGCAGGAGTAGTCCAGCTCGTCCAGAATGCTCTCCGCCGCCGCGTCGCAGCTGAGGTCCCACAGTTCCGGGACCCGGCCCCGCTTCTTTGCCAAGTGCCGGAGCATACAGTGGAGAATCACATGGAGATAGGCCCGGCAGGGCCATACCCGGCTCCGGAGATAGCGTTCCGCCAGGAAGGACCCGTCGTAGTACAGGGCCTCCCCGTCGGTGGCCAGGGAAAGGGTCACCCCGCCGCCGGGGGCAAAGGCCAGGGCGCAGAGGGCCGCGTCCAGGTAGGGCAGGCTCATATACAGTTCGTTCCGGGAGGCAGAGAGAATGTCCCGCCCAATCCCGGCAAAATCCGTTTGTTCCATAAACCACTTGGCCCTTCTACAGTGTAAAGGTTTTTCCCAGTACGGCAGGGAACCGCTGGTGCTGTTCCTCCAGCAGGGCCGCCAGGGCTGCCGTGTCTCCCCGTTCCCGGGCCAGGGCACAGGCGGCGGAGAGGGCTTCCCGGTCTGGCTCTGCCAGCTCCAGCAGGAAGGGGAGGGCCTCCCCGTCCCCCTCCTCCAGCAGGAGGCAGAGGGCCTCCCCGGCGTGTTCCTTTAAATAGGCCCGGTAGCCCGCCTCCGCCGCAGCTCCCAAATCCACGGGCCAGCGGAGCCGCCGCCAAGCAAGGCGCAGGGCGGCGGATTCGTCATGCTCCATGCCCAGGAAATCCTTCCAGAGGGCGTCGTACTCCTTGAGGGACAGGTGCTTCTGCCGGAAACAGTGGTGGTAGGGATAGCCAGCGCCGGAGATGAAGTAATCAAAGTGGTGGGCGGGGCAGTTCTCCTCGTAGAGCTCCGTGTACTCCGGGAACAGCAGCCGGGCGGTTTCCCCGCCGGGGCCGTAAACGGTCACGTCCAGTTCCCGGCTGAGCTCCCCGGCAAACCAGGCCAGGGACTCTCCCTGGCCCGGGCCTGTCCGGGCCAGGTGGAGGGTATCCAGGCTGCGGCAGTTCATCAAAACCCCGCCGCCCCAGCGGAACACGCCGTCGGAAATACGGAGGGTCTTCAGGGCTGGGCAGTTCAACAGGGCGTAGTCCCCCACGGTCCGCAGGGTCTCCGGCAGGGCCAGGTCCTGGAGCGCCCGGTTGTCCCAGGCCGCCCCCTCCTCCGGGGGGATGCAGGTGATTTGGAGGGTTTCCGCCCCGGCGGGCAGGGGAGCCGTTTGCTGGTCCGGGGCCAGGGCCCGGTCTCCCAGGGCCGTCACCGGCAGGCCGAGCAGCTCCTCCGGCAGGACGGCCCGGGCGTCGGGGGTCCCGGCCCGGAGAAGGGTGACGCCGCCGCCCTCCCGGCGGAAAACCAGCTTCCAATTGCTTGCGCCGCTGACGGTTTCCATAAGCCCGCGCCTCCTTCCGCTTTTCCAGAGGTAGTATACCACAGGCGGGAGCAATTTCCTAGCCAAAATTTTTTTCATCGACCCCCTTGACAAACTGTTCATTCTGTGTATACTGTATATGAACAGTGAAACGGAGGAACTTCCATGGAAATCATCATCCGCAACACCGGGGGCCAGCCTATCTATGAGCAGATTTACTCCCAGCTCAAGGCCCAGATCATCGCCGGGGTCCTGACCCCGGGGGAGGCCCTGCCCTCTATCCGGGCCCTGGCCAAGGATTTGAAAATCTCCGTCATTACCACCAAGCGGGCCTATGACGAGCTGGAGGCCGAGGGTTTCCTCTACACCGTGGCCGGGAAGGGCTGCTTTGTGGCGGAGAAGAACCTGGACCTAATCCGGGAACAGCAGCTCAAGGAGCTGGAGGACCACCTGGCCGCCGCCGCCGGACTGGCGGGGAGCTGCGGCGTGACGGTGGAGGAGTTAATCGGCATGCTGCGCGTCTTACTAGAGGAGGAGAACGTATGAACGCCATTGAACTGAACCATATCTGCAAGTCCTTCGGAGAGTTTGCCATTCAGGACCTGAGCCTCACGGTGCCCAGCGGCACCATCTGCGGCCTGGTGGGGGAGAACGGTGCGGGCAAATCCACCACCATCCGCCTGCTGATGAACGCCCTCCGCTCCGACGGCGGGACCGCCAGGGTTTTGGGGGTGGATGTGTCCTCCCCGGAGTTCCGGGCCGTGAAGGAGGACGTGGGCGTCGTCCTGGACGAGGCCTACTACCCCGAAACCCTCACCGCCGTCCAGGTGGGGAAGGTCATGGCGGGGACCTACAAGCGCTGGGACCAGGGGATCTACGACGGCTACCTCCACCGCTTCGACCTGCCAGGGAAGAAGCCCTTCAAGGACTTTTCCCGGGGCATGAAGATGAAGCTGGCCATCGCCGTGGCCCTGAGCCACCAGCCCAGGCTGCTGATTCTGGACGAGGCCACCTCCGGCCTGGACCCCATCGTCCGGGACGAGGTGCTGGAGATTTTCAACGAGTTCACCCGGGAGGAGGACCACTCCATTTTGATCTCCTCCCATATCCTCAGCGATTTGGAGAAGCTCTGTGATTACATTGCCTTCCTGCACAGGGGGCGGCTCCTCTTTTGCGATGAGAAGGACCGGCTGCTGGAGGCCTACGGCGTGTTCGCCGGGACGGCGGAGCAGATGGAAAGCCTCCGGGAGGAGGCGGTTATCGGCCGGGAGGCCAGCGGATACGGCGGGGTCCGGGCCCTGGTCCGGCGGGAGGAGGTCCCGGCGGGGTTGGAGCTGGAGCGGGCGACGGTGGAGGATATCATCCTCTTTATGGTGAAAGGAGCGAAGAAATGAAAGCCCTGATATGGAAAGATTTTTATGTGCTCTGGAAGCAGATGCGGATGGTTGTGCTGATCCTGATTCTGCTGTCCGTGGTAGGCGGTGTGTTCAACAGCGTCTTCGTGACGGTCTGGTGCTCCATGCTGCCTTTTACGGCCATCGCCTACGATGAGCGCAGCCACTGGGACCAGCTGGCGGCTATGATGCCCTATTCCAAGCGGGAGATTGTGCTGAGCAAGTACGTGCTGGGCTGGCTGAGTATGGCGGCGGCCATTGCGCTGAGCCTGGTGTTTCAGACGGCGGCGGCTGTCTTCACCCATGAGGCCCCCGCTCTGACCACCTGGGCCGTGAGCTTTTTGGGCGGGGTCCTGGCCCTGGATTTCACGCTGCCCATGGTGTTCCGCTTCGGCGTGGAGAAGGGACGCTGGGGCTTCATGATCATTGTTTTCGGCGTGGCTCTCCTTGGCGGCGCGGCCGCCGGGATGGTGGAGGAGCTGCCCAGCATTCCCGTGCCCGCCCTGGCCCTGCTCTTTGTGGCGGCGGTGGTGGCCACGGTGGTTTCCATCCCCCTATCCATAAAGCTCTATCAGGTGAACTGAAAGGAGATGCGCAATGCCTCATGTACCCAATCATTTGCTGCTGCTTCTCCTGCTGCTGCCGCTGCTGGACCGTCTTTGGAAACTGTGGAAGGACCGAATATAAATGAAGAACACGAAACGCTGCCCCGTCTGCGGGTCGGAGGATGTCATCCGGGTCCCGGACGACGCCCACCGCTACCTCGCCAACAGCATCTGCATCACCCGGGCGCTGTCCGTGAGGCGGATTCCCGTGGCCCGCTATGTCTGCCATGACTGCGGGTACCTGGAAAACTGGGTGGAGAACCAGCACGAACGGGACGAGATTAAACGGGCCTGGGGATGACGGCGGAAAGGCGGGCCTCTCCGCCGCCCTGGAGCGCACCGGGAGGCCCGCCCCTGCGGGGGTGAGACCCGCGGGCGGGATGCTTCCTGGAGGCTTGGAGATCAAAACGTCCCTCCGTCTTGCGGCGGAGGGACGTTTCCGTTATGTGCTTTGCAGGCTCCGCTGGAGCAGCCCCAGCAGCGTCTCCGCGTGGGCGTAGGACTCCCGGCTCATCTCTTCAAAGAGCTTGGCGAGGCAGGGGTCTATGGTGTCTTCGGCGGAGCGGGCGTAGTTAAGGCCGCTGCACGCCGCCGCGTGGTACCGCTCCCGGAGGGCGGGGCACCAGCGGCCCACGTAGATGCGCTCGGCGCTGATGCTGGGGCGGTAGCACTGCCCGGTGATGAGGTAATGGGCTGCCATCAGCCGCCGGGCCTGGTCCAGAAGGCCCGCCGCCATATCCCGCAGGTCCTTCCGGGCCCAGGAGGGGGCTTGGCGGGCCAGGGCGAGGAGGTAGCGCCGGTCCGACAGCGCCGCCTCCATGTAACCGATGATAACCTCCAGCATCTCCGCCGCCTCGGTGCCCATGCAGCAGGGGTTCTGCTCTGCGCCGGGTAGCTGGCTCCCCGGGATTGCCGGAACCGGGACGGCGGGAACTTCCGGCTGGACCGGGACCGCGGGGACGGCGGGCGCCGGGGATATGGGAAGGCCGGGGGCCTCGGAGCGGACGGAAGCCTCCGCCTGGACGGAAGCCGTCTGCTGGGCAGGAGCCACCGGCTGGGCCGCTGCCATGCCGGGGTAGGGCTCCAGGTTCGGGGCTACCCGCTGCCAGATGCGGTCATACTGACGGAAATCATAGGCTTCCGTGGATTGGGTCGTATGTTCCATGGGGGTCCCTCCTTTTCCTCCCATTGTATGCGGAGGGGAAAAAATCCGTTCCTGTTGCGCCTGCAACAGATAAGAAGGGCGGATTTGGGTAAAATGTAGGGGAAAACCCAAGAGGCCGCATTGCTTTTTCCTGCCGTATCTGATAGAATACTGGCTGGAACCGTTTCACGCACAAAGGAGGAACCCGCATGCTGGAACTGAAACACCTCAGCTACGCCGTTCACGAGGACGGCGGGGAGCTGGGCATTTTGAACGATATCTCCCTCACCGTCGGCGACGGGCGGCTGGTGGTCTTCACCGGGCCGAACGGCGGCGGTAAGACCACCTTGGCGAAAAGCGTCATGGGCCTGGTGAAACCCACCGCCGGGCAGATTCTCTGGAATGGGCGGGACATCACGTCCATGGGTATCACGGAGCGGGCGAGGCTGGGCATTAGCTATGGCTTCCAGCAGCCCCCCCGGTTCAAGGGGCTGACGGTCCGGGACCTGCTGACCCTGGCCAGCGGGGACGGGACCCTGTCCAAGGACCGCTGCTGCCAGTACCTGACCCGGGTGGGCCTCTGCGCCAACGATTACTTGGACCGGGAGGTGGACGCGTCCCTCTCCGGCGGCGAGGTGAAGCGCATTGAGATTGCCTCCATCCTGGCCCGGGGCGCGTCGCTGATGATTTTCGACGAGCCGGAGGCGGGCATCGACCTGTGGTCCTTTGCCCGGCTGACGGAAACCTTTGAGCAGCTCCATGCCGCCGGAGGGGCCACGATGATCATCATTTCCCACCAGGAGCGGATCATCTCCCTGGCGGATGAGGTCATTGTGGTAGGAGAGGGGCGGCTCCGCCACCGGGGGGCCCCGGCGGAGATTCTGCCCCAGATTTTGGCGGACACCCTGGGCGGCTGCCCGGTGCTGAGGAAGGAGGCGATGGCGTAATGATGGATACCGAGATCGACCGCGGCTTGTTGGAAAAGATCGCGGACCTCATTGGCAAGCCCGTGGGGGCCTTTAACATCCGCAAGGACTCCGGCTGCGATGGCCGCCAGTCTACGGAGCACATTGAAATTACCTCCAAAGAGGACAAGCCCGGCATTGATATCCGGGTGAAGCCCGGCACCGTGGGGGAGACCTGCTACATTCCTGTCATCATTACGAAATCCGGCCTCCGGGAAATGGTCTATAACGACTTCTTCATCGGAGAGGGCTGTGACGTCAGCATTGTGGCCGGATGCGGCATCCACAACTGCGGCGGGGAGGAGTCCCGCCACGACGGGGTCCATACCTTCTACGTGGGCAAGGGGGCCAAGGTCCGCTATACGGAAAAGCACTACGGCGAGGGGGACGGAACCGGAGGCCGGATCATGAACCCCCAGACGGTGGTCTACTTGGAAGAGGGGGCCTCCATCCAGATGGAGACGGTCCAGATACGGGGCATCGATTCCACCAAGCGCTCCACAAAAATCGTCTGCGGCAAGGGAGCCGAGGCGGTGGTGACGGAGCGCCTCCTGACCCACGGGGACCAGACGGCGGAAAGCGACATGGAGATCATCCTGGACGGCGAGGATTCCAAGGGCCGGGTGATTTCCCGCTCCGTGGCCCAGGACCAATCCCAGCAGGTGTTCTATCCCCGGATGGTGGGCAATGCCCAGTGCTTCGGCCATGTCCAGTGCGACTCGATTATTATGGGGACGGCCAAGATCAAGTCCATCCCCGCCATTACCGCCAACTGCACCGAGGCCCAGCTGGTCCACGAGGCGGCCATCGGCAAGATCGCCGGGGACCAGCTGCTGAAGCTGGAGACCCTGGGCCTCACCGAGGAGGAGGCGGAGGACTGTATCCTCAAGGGCTTCCTGGCCTGAATAATGGGGGCATATCTAACATGAAAGGGGGCCAGGGGATGCTGCGGCCAAAAGAAGTGGTACAGAAGTGGGTAGAGGCGTTCAACCGCGCCGACGTGGATGCAATTGCCAGCCTCTACCATGATACGGCGGTTAACATCAGGTGGCCAACGATCCGGTGTCCGGAGCCGCGGCCATCCGGGAGATGTTCGCTGCGGAGTTTTCCATGGCGGACATGACCTGCATCGTGGAGAACCTGTTTGAAGACGGGGAGTGGGCGATCCTGGAGTGGCGGGACCCTCTCGGGCTCCGGGGCTGCGGATTTTTCCATGTGGCAGAGGAAAAATCCTCTTTCAGAGGGGGTACTGGGATAAGCTCTCCTTCTTGAAGCAGCACGGCCTTCCCCTGGAGTAAGCCGCCGGAGGGCGGAACGACATCCCAAAAGCCCCGCCTTCCGGCGGGGCTTTTCCTGTATTCACTTCTTTTTCCCCAGGAAGCGCAGGAGGTACAGGAACAGGTTGATGAAGTCCAGGTACAGCTCCAAGGCGGAGTAGATGGACGCCCGCTCCAGCATGGCGGGATCCCCCTGATAGGCGGTGTAGAGCGCCTTGATCTTCTGAGTATCGTAGGCGGTGAAACCCAGGAAGATGGCTACGCCGACGAGGCAGACTACCCGGTCCGCCATCCCCAGGGGGAGGAACATGGACAGCAGGCCGCAGACGATCAGGAAAATCAGCCCGCCCACCAGAATGGGCCGCAGGCGGGTGAGGTCCGTCTGGGTGCGGTAGCCATACAGGGCCATAACGCCAAAGTAGACCGCCGTCATGGCGAAGACCAGGATCAGGCTCAGCATGCTGAACATCAGGAAGTAGGCGGAGAAGACCACGCCGGTTACCGCCGCGTAGGCGAAGAACAGCGCCCTGGCGGTTCCGACCCGGAGCTTGTGGAGCCGGGCGGAAAGGAAAAACACCACGCCCAGCTGTACTACCAGCAGGACGATATGGAAATAGGGGATGGCAAAGACGTAGAGGATGCTCCCGGTGGCGTAGCCGAAGAAAGCGACGCCAAAGGTGGTCAACAGCCCCAGGAACATCCAGAAGAAGGCCTTGGCGGTGTAGACGCCGATGGGCTCCCCAGTGTAGGTCCCGAGACTCTGGTCATGGTATTCCATTCCGTTTAACTGCATAAAGAGTCCCTCCTTTTTGGTTTCCTCCATCATAGCACAACGCCCCGCAAATGTCCAGGGGAGGGCGGAAAAAGGGCATACCCGGCCGTGCGTTTTATAGGAGGAACGGCGCCGGGGCAGGCCCACAGGCCCGTCCCGGCAGGGGTACATCTTCGGATAGGGCACGCCTGCGGAAAAAAGCCTGGAGACGGCAGTCTCCAGGCTTGGGCTTATACCGTCCGGCTTACCACGCCCGCGAAGCTGAACCAGCCCCTGGGGTCCCGGAAGGCTCCGGTAAGGGTTTCCCGCAGTTCCCAGTCCGTGCCCTTGGTATAGAGGGGGGAACAGGCAAAGTCCATCAGCAGCAGGGCCTCGGAGTCGTGGAGGCAGCCCATCCGGGCGGTGCCGTCGGCGGCTCCGGCGACAATTTTCATCAGCGTGTCGTAGGCGCTGCTTTGGTACCGGACCAGGTTTTCCCGGCTCTCGGAGGTCCAGGACATCAGGAAGCACTCTGCGTCGTTAGCGGAGGCGGTGAGGGTCCGGCCCGCCAAGGCGTACTCCCCGTTGCGCAGGGCGGCCATCAGGTTCCGCTCCGTCAAGCCCTTAGGAACCGCCTGGACTCCCAGGGCCTTCTGCCACTGTTGGCAGAGGAGCTGGACTACGGCGTCGTTCACATCGTTTTTCAGGTATAGGAATTCCAGTTCCCCTAGGTCCGCGCCGCTGTTATACCCCGCCTCGTCCAGCATGGCCCGGGCCTGCTGGCAGCGTTCCTCATAACGGTCCGGGTCGTTGTCCAGCAGGGCGGCGCTGAGGGTCCGGAAGTCCCCCTCCTCGTTTTCCGGCACGCCGGGGGGAACCATGCCCTCTCCCGGCAAGGCGGCGGCCCCCGCCGCCTGGGCCAGGGCGTTCCGGTCAATGGCCAGGCTCATGGCCTCCCGGAGGGCGGGGTCGCTGAACAGCTCCGAGGCGCAGTTGAACAGGAGGGTATAGGTGGCCAGTTCCGGCAGGGGCCTCCACTCCGGGTCTGCCGCCAGTTCTGTCAGCCGTGCGTCCGGCAGGGGCCAAACGGCGTCCACGGCCTTGCTCTCATAGAAGGACCAGGCCTCCTCCGCCGAACCGGCAAAGTGGAAGGAGACGCTCTGGGGACCGGGCTGGGCGGCATAATAGCGGCTGTTGGCCTCCAGCCGGAGGAGTCGGCCCTCCTCCAGGGCGGCGACGGTGTAAGGTCCGTTGGTCACCAGCTGGGTGGGGTCCCCTTCCCACCAGGACTTGTCCCCGGAGGCGGCTTTCAGCTTCTGCACCACGTCCTGGCGCAGGGGCATGGCGGCGGGGGAGGTACAGACCTCCTTTAGGAACCAGTCGTAGCGCCCGTTCAGCGTCACCACCAGGGTGGAGTCGTTTTTCGCCGTCACCTGGAGGAGGCTCATGTCCTTGGCGGCCCGGGCCTCCTGATAGCCCTTGACCACGGACAGCAGGTCCGCGTAGCGGGAGCCGGTGGCGGGGTTTGCCAGGCGCTGCCAGGCGTAGACGAAATCCCCGGCGGTGACGGGCTGCCCGTCGGACCAGCGGGCGCTGCGGAGGCGGAAGGTGTAGGTGACGGTGATGGCGCCCTCCTTGGTCTCCTCCTCCTGGTCCACGCTTTTGGCCATGCCGGGGAGGACACTGGTCTTCCCCGTGCTGTCCACCGTCACCCGCATAAGGTTTTCATAGAGATGGGCCAGGACGGTCTGGCCTTCGGTGTCCTCGGCGTAGATGGGGTCCAGGGACTCCGGGGCGGACCCCACGCAGACGGCCAGGGCCATGCCCTCGCCGTCCTTGGCACAGCCGGACAGCAGGGACAGGCAGAGCGCCCCCGGCAGCAGCAGGGCCGCCAGACACTTGATGAGCTGTTTCATAAATCCTCCAAAGGCGGCCTGGCAGCCGCCTTTTCCAATTTGAGATCAGCCGCGCCGTCACGGGACGGATTTGGCAGACATCCATTATAAAGAATTTCGCCCGCCTTGTAAAGGCGGGCGGAGCAAAAAAGTAACAAAAATGACAAAAATTAAAGAACCGTTCAAATTTTGGGCGAAGGCTGCTGGCGCTACAGGGTCTCCAGCACCTCCGCCACGGTCCGGCAGCGGGTGGAGAAGCGGGCCCGGAGCTCCGGCGCGGCGGTTTCCATCAGGTAGGGACGGCCCGCTTGTTCCAGCATGGGAATGTCGTTGTAGTTGTCCCCGAAGGCCATGACCTCTTCCAGCCGGAGGCCCAGGGCCCCGCAGAGCCGGGAGATGCCCAGGCCCTTGTCCGCCAGGGTGAAGTCCACCCAGACCGCTCCGGCCACGGCGCAGCGGAAATGTTGCTCCCACTTGGGAAACAGGGCGGCCTTGGCGGCTTCGATGCCGTTGGGGCAGTATGCGGATACTTTAATAATGTCCTCCGGCACGTCCGCCGGGGCGGGGAGGACGGCGGTGCGGTTGCCCAGGAACCAGCGGATCTGGTCCTCCAGGTCTGGGGTCTTGGGGCAGAGGTAGCTGACATCGGCGCCGGAGATCAGCACCTCCGTCTCCGGCAGGGCCAGAATCCCGGCGCACAGCTCCTCGGCTAGGCGGCGGTCCATGACGGTTTTGCTTAAAATGGGTCCAGGGCTTCCGGGGCCGTAGACCACCGCGCCGTTTTCGCAGAGGAAGGGCACTTGGTCCGCCACCGGGGCAAAGAGCCGCCGGAGGCTGGTGTACTGCCGTCCGCTGGCGGGGCAAAAGAGGATGCCCTTCTTTTCCAGGCGGTGGATGTGGTCAAAGATCTCCGGGGGAATCTCCGTGGCTCCGTTTTGGAGCAGGGTCCCGTCGATGTCGCTGGCAATGAGGCGGATCATGGGTGGAGTTCCTTCTTTCTATATCAGGCAACATTCAAGAAACGCGGGCGGCGGAGCTGCAGCAAGGAGCGCCGCCTGGAATGCTTCTTTTTCATGCTCCCGTTTCTGCGCTGTGGCGCTTTACGGTCCAGTATACCCCATCCTCGCACGGGGTTCAAGCCCGAATTTCGCCGCCGGACTGTTAAGAATCCGTGCGGAAGTGCAAGGAAACGCCGCTGGCGTTCTCCGGGAAAACCCTCTATAATAGAATTAACTTCAACACAGGAGGTCACAGAATGAGTTTGGGAAGCAATCTGTCCGACGCCCGGAAGAAGAAGGGCCTGTCCCAGGAGGCCGTGGCGGAAAAGCTGGGGGTGAGCCGCCAGACCATCTCCAAATGGGAGACGGACGAGACTCTGCCGGACATCCGCCAGTCCAAGCACCTGGCGCTGCTCTACGGCCTGACCCTGGACGAGCTGATCGCCTTCGACCTGGAGGTCCGGGAAATCCAGGAGGTCATCGGCCGCACCCGGGAGAAGGTCTCGGACAAAATCGACTGGACCAAGGCGTGGAGCCAAAAGTACCCTGTTCTGGCCCAATACCAGTCCCAGGTAGACGCCGCCCCCTACAAGGCGGAGCTGGAGCGGCTGCTGGAGGAGCTGAAAAGGACCTACGGCTACAATGAGCTGGAGGCCTTCCTGGTGTTGAAAGACATCCTGGCACAGGTCTGGAAGGCCCGGAAGGGCTCCTGAAGCTCCGTGGAAAAAAGCGGCTGCCCAGAGGCGGGCAGCCGCTTTTTCCGCCTCGCGCCGGGGCGCCTGCGCCGCTCTTGAGAAAGTTTTCACAAGAAAAGCGGGTTCATTAAAAAAAAGATTGTCTATTTTATAACTTTGCTTGACATTTCCAACCCCTGCCTCCATAATAATATTTAGGAAACCAAAAAAATTTTTAGGAAAGAAGTGACGTCATGAGCAGACTGGAAGTGAAGACCCCCGGCCAGGCCCAGGCGGTGGTGGAGCAGCTCTACCGGAACATGGAGCGGCGCATCGCGGCCAGCCCGCCGGGCCTCTGCCCTGTGGACATGGCCCTGAATTTCCTGGACCTCTGCCGGGCCCAGACCTGCGGCAAGTGCGTGCCCTGCCGCATCGGATTGACCCAGCTTTCCAACATGATCCGGGAGGTGCTGGACGGGGAACCGGATCTGGGCATCCTCCGGCGGATTGAGAAAACCGCCCAGGTCATTGTGGACACGGC
This sequence comes from uncultured Oscillibacter sp., assembly GCA_910583785.1. Classification (GTDB taxonomy): domain Bacteria; phylum Bacillota; class Clostridia; order Oscillospirales; family Oscillospiraceae; genus Oscillibacter. The sequence goes on along the minus strand of CAJTZK010000013.1, from coordinate 17,318 downwards.
GGACTGCGCCATCGGCACCGACGCCGCCAGCCTGGTCCTCATGGGCCTCAAGGGCTTCCGGGACGATTACGAGGAGCATATCCTTCACCACCGCTGCCTGGGGAGCCTCAAAAACCCCGTGCCCTGCGTGGCGCTGTGCCCCGCCGGGGTGGATATCCCGGGCTACATCGCCCTCATCGGAGAGGGACGCTGCGAGGACGCGGTGCGCCTCATCCGCAAGGACAATCCCTTCCCCACGGCCTGCGCCTATATCTGCGAGCACCCCTGTGAGGCCCGCTGCCGGAGGAACATGGTGGACGACGCCCTGAACATCCGGGGGCTGAAGCGCTACGCCGTGGACCAGGCCGGGGACGTGCCCCAGCCCAAGCCTGCCAAGGCCACGGGGAAATCCGTGGCGATTATCGGCGGCGGCCCCGGCGGATTGTCGGCGGCCTATTATCTGGCCCTCATGGGCCACAAGGTCACAGTCTACGAAAAACAAAAGGCCCTGGGCGGCATGATGCGCTACGGCATCCCCAGCTACCGCTTCCCCCGGGAGAAGCTGGACGGGGAGATCGCCTCCATCCTGTCCCTGGGCATTGAGGTACATACCGGGGTGGACGTGGGCACCGATGTTTCCTTCGACGAATTGAAGCAGGAGTACGACTGCCTCTATCTCTCCATCGGGGCCCATACCGACAAAAAGACGGGCATTGAGGGGGAGGACAGCCTGGGCGTGGTCTCCGCCGTGGAGCTGCTGCGCCACATCGGGGACAACGAGATGCCGGACTTCACGGGGCAGAACGTGGCGGTCATCGGCGGCGGAAATGTCGCCATGGACGTGACCCGCTCCGCCATCCGCCTGGGGGCGGAGAAGGTGACCTGCGTCTACCGCCGCCGCCAGGAGGATATGACCGCTCAGGCCGAGGAGGTTGAAGGAGCGATTGCCGAGGGTGCGGAAGTGCTGACCCTCCAGGCCCCTCTGCGCATCGAGGCCGACGAGAACGGCCACGTGGCGGCTCTCTGGACCCAGCCCCAGATCATCGGCGAGATGGACAAGGCGGGCCGTCCCCGGCCCAACACCGCCGACGTGGAGCCCCTGCGCATCCCGGCGGACACCATCATCGTGGCCATCGGCCAGGGCATCGAGACCCGGGGCCTGGAGCAGACGGGCATCAAGATTCAAAGAGGCGGGGCCCTGCTGGCGGACTCCAGCACCCAGCTGCCCGACATGGTGGGCGTCTTCGCCGGGGGCGACTGCGTGACGGGCCCGGCCACGGTCATCCGGGCCATCGCGGCGGGCAAGGCCGCCGCCGCCAACATCGACGAGTATTTGGGCTTCAAGCACGAGATTGAGTCCGAGGTCAAGGTCCCCACCCCCCGGTGTACGGACCTCCGCCCCCGGGGCCGGGTCAACGCCACCGAGCGGGGCGCCTGTGAGCGCAAGGGCGACTTCCAGTGCATCGAATGCGGCATGACGGACCAAGAGGCCGGGCAGGAGTCCTCCCGGTGCCTGCGGTGCGACCACTTCGGCTATGGAATCTTCAAGGGAGGACGTGTGGAGAAATGGTAAACTTTACAATCAACGGCCGGGAGCTCGCCGCCCCCAAGGGGACCACCATCCTGAACGCGGCGGAAAAGGCGGGCATCCCCATTCCCCACCTGTGCTATTTGAAGGAGCTGAACGAGATCGCCGCCTGCCGCATGTGCATGGTGGAGGTGGAGGGCACGGAGCGCCTGGTCCCCGCCTGCAACACGGAAATCCTGGAGGGCATGGTGATTTACACCAACTCCCCGCGAGTGCGTGACGCCCGGAAAACAAACCTCCGGCTGATTCTCTCCCAGCACAATTCCAACTGCACCGTTTGTGTGCGGAGCGGCTACTGTGAGCTCCAGAAGCTCTCCCACGACCTGAACATCCACTACCAGCCCTATAAGGTCCAGCCGGAGCGCTCCAACGTGGACCTGAGCGTCCCCATCGTCCGGGAGGCCGGCAAGTGCATCAAGTGCATGCGCTGCGTCCAGGTCTGCGACAAAATCCAGGGCATGAACATCTGGGACGTGGCGGGCACCGGCTCCCGGACCACCGTGGACGTGAGCTATAACCGCTATCTCAAAAACACGGACTGCGTATTCTGCGGACAGTGCGTTACCCACTGTCCCACCGGGGCCCTGACGGTCCGGGACGACACGACGAAGGTCCTCCGGGCCCTGGCGGACCCCGAGATTACTACGATTATCCAGGTGGCCCCGGCGGTGCGGGTGGCCTGGGCGGAGGTCTTCAACCTCCCGTCGAAACAGGCCACCACGGGCCGCATGGTGGCGGCGCTGAAACGCATCGGCTTTGACTACGTGTTTGACACCAACTTCGCCGCCGACCTCACCATCATGGAGGAGGGCAGCGAGTTCATCGACCGCTTCACCCACCGGGGGAAGTACCGCTGGCCCATGTTTACCTCCTGCTGTCCCGGCTGGGTGCGGTTCCTCAAGACCCAGTACCCCAGTTATACGGACCATTTGTCCACAGCCAAGTCCCCCCAGCAGATGTTCGGCGCGGTGGCAAAGAGCTATTTCGCGGAGAAAATGGGCCTGGATCCGAAGAAGGTCTTTGTGGCCTCCATCATGCCCTGTTCCGCCAAGAAGGCGGAGAGTGAGCTGCCCACCATGCGGGACGCCTGCGGCGACCCGGACGTGGACGTGGTGCTGACCACCCGGGAGATGTGCCGCCTGTTCCGCAGTGACTGCATTGTCCCGGCGGACCTGGAGGAGGCGGAGTTCGACAGCCCCCTGGGCACGGGCACGGGCGCGGCGGTGATCTTCGGCGCAACAGGCGGCGTCATGGACGCGGCCCTGCGGAGCGCCTATTATCTGGCCACCGGGAAGAACCCGGACGCAGACGCCTTCAAGGCCGTCCGGGGAGAGAAGCCCTGGAAGGAAGCGGCCTTCAACATCCCCGGCGCGGGGGACGTGCGGGTGGCGGTGGTCAGCGGATTGGCCAATACCCGGCGGCTGATGGAGGCCATTGAGGAGGGAGCCGTGGAGTACGACTTCGTGGAGGTCATGGCCTGCCCCGGCGGCTGCGCCGGGGGCGGCGGCCAGCCCATTCACGGCGGGCAGGAGTACGCCGGGGCCCGGGGCAGCCAGCTGTGGAAGCTGGACGCGGGCTCCGCAATCCGGTTCTCCCACGAGAACCCGGATGTGCAGGCCCTGTACCGGACTTACCTCAAAAAGCCCCTGGGAGAGCGGTCCCACCACCTGCTGCATACGGACCACAACGGCTGGTCCGCCAGGGCGGCGGGGCAGCGGACGGCGGAGGGGGAGCGGTAAACCGCAGGAACCCTGGCCTGGAACAACCCAAAAGGGAACAAACTGGACATCCGCAGGAAGGAACCTTCCTGCGGATGTTTTCCAAGTGCAGGGAGAGACAATCCCGGTTGTTGGGGTACACCGGAAACCAGCTGCGAGCCCCGCGAAGCGGATTGCGGCTGGAAGCGGAAAAGCTCCCCCGTTCACCGTCCGCATTGCGGGTTTGAAACGGCCGCAATGGAACGAATCTCAGATTGAAACGGAAAGCTGGCTATGGTATACTCAGGGCATTCAATCTTGGTTTATGGGGTACAGAAATGAAACGAACAGATGTCATTTCCAAAATCGATGAGCTCATCGAAGGGCCGGTTTACCGCATTGATATTTTCCCGGGGACAGGTCCCCAAAAACCCGGAAACCGCTGTTTTGAAGTTGAGGAATTTTTTCAGCATAACCGGGCGGAAATCAACAGGAAATTTACGAGCATGCTCATCAAGTTATATAGTTACTACGATTTTTGGGTTTCGGCATGGTTGTCAGGGCACGAGGTTTTTGAAAATCCGGATTTGGGACAGCTGGCAGGCCTCATTGAGCATTGTTTTGCGGGAGAATGGAAGGCAAGGGATTATATCAATATTGTTTTGCCGGAGTGCAATTCCATGCTTATATTGAATGGCAATGATCTGTATATGGGGGTCTATCACCCAAGCCAAGGCCTGGAGAGCCTCATTTTGGAGTTGGCCCAAAGCGAGGGGCTGTTTTTTATAAGGTTTCAGAGGGCCGTTAAAGGAACGCGCATTTATCAGGCGGTCATTCACCATGGAGAACGGCCGCGCCGTTAATTTGGCGGACCCTCCGGAAAGCGGCCTTTCACCAGCACGAAGGGTAAAAGGGAGAAATTCCCTCCACAGCACGGTTCCCAGTTTCACTGGGAACCGTGCTGTGGAGGGAATTTCTGTGCTGGAGCTAGCGGTGGGAATCGAACCCACAACCCCATCATTACGAGTGATGTGCTCTGCCATTGAGCCACGCTAGCATACCCGGTGGCAACAGGCCCCGCCGGAACGGTCCTGCCTGTCCCGCTGGAGGGGGAGGACGGGGTCCCGCTGTGCCTTAAACCGTATGACATCATACCATAAAAAATCCTCCGCGTCAACTGTTTTTTAGATTCTCTTAATGGACGTTTCCCCGGCAGGCGGGCCGGGGTAGAAGTTTGCGCGGATTCCCGGGATTTTTCCCCCGGCGGCTTGCAATTCCCTGGCGGTGGCACTATACTTTGTCTTAGGGATTGGTAACGCCGAAGGAGGAAGGAGGATGGACATGGATTTTGAACAGTGCTTTCCCATATGGCGCCAGCTGACGGAGGCCCAGCGGGAGCGCTTGCGGGGCAGTCTGGCCAGGAGGGCCGTGAAAAGGGGGACCGTACTCTACCGCGGCGGCGGGGAGTGCACGGGAGTGCTGCTGGTGAAATCCGGCCAGCTCCGGGCCTATATTTTGTCGGAGGAGGGGCGGGAGGTTACGATTTACCGCCTGTTCGACCGGGACCTGTGCCTGTTTTCCGCCTCCTGCATGATGCGGAGCGTCCAATTTGACATCACCATTGAGGCGGAGAAGGATACGGACCTCTGGCTCATCCCGCCGGAGGCGTACCGCCAGGTCATGGAGGAGTCCGCGCCGCTGTCCAACTACACCAACGAGATCATGGCGGCCCGGTTCTCGGAGGTCATGTGGCTCATCGAGCAGGTCATGTGGAAGAGCATGGACAAGCGTGTGGCCGCCTTTTTGCTGGAGGAGGCCGCCATTGAGGGCACGGGGCTTTTGAAGCTCACCCATGAGACCATCGCCAACCACCTGGGCACCCACCGGGAGGTGGTCACCCGGATGCTGCGCTATTTCCAGGGCGAGGGCATGGTCCGGCTGGCCCGGGGATCCGTGGAGCTGCTGGACACGGGAAAGCTGGAAACCCTGCGGGATGCGTAAGAGCTCCCCTCCCCGGACGCCTGGCGGCGCGGGGGAGGGGAGCCTCTCTTTATTGGTCCATGCCGCAGGCGGCCGCCTGCTGGTCCAGGCGGCGGTCGTTCATCACCGCGCCGTAGAACCGGAAGCCGCCGGAGAAATTATAGGTTTCGTAGCCATATCCCGCCAGGATGCGGCAGGCGATGTAGCTCCGCAGGCCGCTCTGGCAAATGACGTAGACGGGCTTGCCGGGCTCCACTTCGCCCAGGCGTTCCCGCAGCTCGTCTACGGGGATGTTGCGGAAGCCCCCGATATGGCCTCCTTCGTACTCCGCCTGGGTCCGGACGTCCAGCAGCGTGACGCTGCCGTCCCTGGGCAGGTCCGCTACTTCTTCCAGGTGGAACTGCTTCACCACGCCCTTGGCGAGGTTTTCCACCAGGAAGCCCGCCATGTTCACCGGGTCCTTGGCGGAGGAGTAGGGGGGCGCGTAGGCCAGGTCCAAGTCCTTGAGCTGGATGGCGGTCAGCCCGGCGTGGATGGCCGTGGCCAGCACGTCGATCCGCTTATCCACGCCCTCGTAGCCCACGATCTGGGCCCCTAGGAGGCGGTAGGTCCCTTTTTCAAAGACCAACTTCATGGTCATCAGCTTTCCACCGGGGTAGTAGCCTGCGTGGTTCATGGGGGAGAGGACTACCTTGTCCACCTCCAGGCCCGCCTTCCGGGCGTTGGACTCGCTGATGCCAGTGACGGCCGCCGTCATGCCGAAGACCTTGATGACGGAGCTGCCCTGGCTGCCCAGGTAGCGGCTGTCCCCGCCGCAGATGTTGTCCGCCGCGATGCGTCCCTGTTTGTTAGCGGGCCCCGCCAGGGAGAGCAGGGTGTCCTGCCCGGTGACGTAGTGCCGGACCTGCACGGCGTCGCCCACGGCGTAGATGCCGGGGACGGAGGTCTCCATCCGGCTGTTGACCACGATGCTGCCCTTGAGGCCCAGCTCCAGGCCCGCCTCCTTGGCCAGGGCGGTGTCCGGCGTGACGCCGATGGCCAGTACCACCATGTCGGCGTGGAGGGGAGCCTGGTCCTTCAGCAGCACGTCCACGCCGCCGTCCTTCTCCTCAAAGCCCTCCACTGTATAGCCCAGGGCCAGCTTTACGCCGTGGGCCCGCATCTCACTGTGGAGGAAGGCCGCCATGTCCGGGTCAAAGGGGTTCATCAGCTGCCGGGGCCGCTGGACGATGGTGACCTCCAGCCCCAGCTCCCGCAGGTTCTCCGCCAGCTCCAAACCGATGAAGCCGCCCCCTGCCAGCACGGCAGACCGGGGATGGCGGGCCTGAATGTACTCCTTGATGCGGAAGGTGTCCTCCACGGTCCGCAGGGTGAAGAGCTGCTCCAGTCCCACGCCGGGGAGGCGGGGCTGGGTGGGCTTCGCGCCAGGGGAGAGGATGAGCTGGTCGTAGGGCTCCTCAAAGGTCTCCCCGGTTTCCAGGTTTTGGACGGTGACGGTTTTGCGCTCCGGATGGATGGCGGTGGCTTCATGGCGCACCCGCATGTCCACACGGAAGCGGGAGAAGAAGCTCTCCGGTGTCTGGAGGGTCAGGGCTGCGGGGTCCTGGATGGTTCCGCCGATGTAATAGGGCAGGCCGCAGTTGGCGTAGGAAATGTAGCCCGAGCGTTCGAAGACGACGATCTCCGCCGTTTCGTCCAGCCTGCGGAGCCGGGCGGCCGCCGTTGCGCCGCCCGCTACGCCTCCGATGATGACAACCTTCATGTCAGTGTTCCACCTTTCCACGGTAGGCGGCGATGCCGCCGATATTTTTCGCGTTGGTATAGCCCATCTGGGCCAGGAGGGCGGCCGCCTGGCGGCTTCTGGCGCCGCTGTGGCAGTACACGAAGAGGGGCGTGTCCTTGCCAGCTTTCATGGGGTCTCCGGAGCTAAGGGATTGCAGCGGCACGTTTTTGCTGCCGGGGATATGGCCCTCCCGGTACTCCTGGGGAGTGCGGACATCCAGCAGTAACGCGCCGGGGGTCTCGCCGTATTCCCGCACGCCCTGCTGAATATCAGCGCCCTGTAAAAAGTCAAAGAATCCCATTTTGCGCCCTCCTTACAGCATCGAGAGGATGCGCTCTTTCGGCTGCGCCCCCACGGACTGGCAGACGGCCCGGCCATTCTTCATCACCACGAGGGTGGGAATGCTCATCACGCCGAACTGGCCCGCCAGTTCCGGCTGTTCGTCCACGTTGACCTTGCCAACCTTGATGTCGGGGCGCTCCGCCGCGATTTCTTCCAGGATGGGGGCTACCATCCGGCAGGGGCCGCACCAGGATGCCCAGAAATCCAGCAGGACGGGTTTGTCGGAGTTTATCACTTCGGTTTGGAAATTCCTTTGGTTGATATTGAGAGCAGACATTGCTTGACCTCCTTGTGTTCTATGTTATGTACCTCATTATACTTGAAATTCCCCTTCCTTCCGTGATGTTATCACAGAGCGGGCCATCCGGAAGAACCGGAGCGGGCCTGGACGTCCCAGGCGCGCCCTTTCCACGAAAGGGATGGAGGCAGCAGAGGCGGGCCCATGGACCCGTCCCTGCGCCGCGTTCCTCCTATAAAACGCGTGACCGGAAACTCCCAAGATAGGGCGGCGTGGGCCAAGTCAATTTACCGTGCACAACCGTCTCATTTGTGGTATACTAAAGAAAATTGTCGGATTGCGGAGGGAAAGATTATGCGCGACGGCTTGTCTGGATTAGATATCAACGAGCGGGAAGCGGCCCGGACGGGAAATGGGGAGCTGCCGCCCACAGGGAGGCGGCAGGCGCCGCCCCCGGCCCGGAGGCGGCCAGGGGGAAACGGGCTGGGCATCCTGTCCCTGGCCATCTCCATTGTGGCGCTGATCGCCGCTGGAACGGCGCTGTTCCTCGTCCTGGGGGAATACCGGGAACCTGGAGATTCCTCCACTCTTCCGGAGGAAGAGCCCGTCACGTTCCAGTTCGGCGATATGGTTCTGACGCCCTTGGAGGGGATGCCCCTCAATCCCTATGACCAGGAGGCCTTTGGCCTGGACGAGAAGGGCCGGGTGACCTATGAGAAACATGGCCGGAGGGGCAGGGCGGGCATTGATGTGTCCACCCACCAGAAGGACATCGCCTGGCCGTCAGTGGCGGCGGACGGCATCGAATTTGCCATCCTCCGCCTGGGCCACCGGGGCTATACCGAGGGCGGCCTGTTCCTGGACGAGACCTTTAAGCAGAACCTCCAAGGGGCGCTGGACGCGGGGCTGGAGGTGGGGGTTTATTTCTTCTCCCAGGCCGTCACCCCCGAAGAGGCGGAAGAGGAAGCGGACTATGTCCTGGAGGTCCTGGACGGGCAGGAGCTGGCCTTTCCCGTGGCCTTTGACTGGGAGTCCATTCCCGGGGATGAGGCCCGTACCGACGGCCTGGACGGGGAGATGCTGACCCGATGCGCCGCCGCCTTCTGCAAGCGGATGGAGGACGCGGGGTACCGGGCGGCGGTTTATTTCAACCAGACCCAGGGCTACCTGCGCTATGACCTGCGGGACCTGACGGACTATGAGCTGTGGCTGGCGGAGTATGACGCCGTGCCGGATTTCTACTACCATTTCGACCTGTGGCAGTACACGCACACCGGGCGGGTGGATGGTATCCAGGGGGACGTGGACATGGATTTGGCCTTTTAACGGGTGGTTGAGGGTGTGTCCGTAGGCGCCGCTTTGGCTTGCGCTGTTTCAAGGCTGTTCACAGTGACGGCGCGGGGAGGCCGCCGCTTCCGGCGGGACATGGAACAAAAAGGCCGGGGATTGTTATCAATCCCCGGCCTTCCAACAGCGGTTTCATCTTTATGGTTCCGGAAGGGAGCCGCAGGTCAGGCCGCCCCATTCCAGTCAGGCGTTTCGAAAAAAGGAACCGCCGCGTCGTCCCTTCTCAAAAACAGCAGGCCGAAGGAACCCGGGCCGCAGTTGCTGGCGATGGCGGAAGAGGCCTTTTGCAGGTAGACCCGTTCAAAGGGGCAGTATTGCTGTACCAGGCTCTGGATGTGCTGGAGCTGTTTCTCCTCCATTCCGGAGTATGTGATGAACAAAATACGCCGGTCAATGTTCCGGGTATCCTGAAGCGTCTGGCGGATGTAGCGTTTCGACGCTTGGGAAAAGCTGCCCAGTTCCATGCGCCCGACTACCATCCGGCTCTTCTTCAGCTCCAGGACGGGATGCAGCAGCAGGGCGTCGCAGAGGATTTGAATCTTCTTCGAGATCCGCCCGGACTGGCACATCATATGGGTGCTGTTTATGATGAAAGCGGAGGAGATAAAGTGTTCCATCCGTTTCACCGCTTCCACGATCTCCGCCTTCGCGGCGTGGTGCTCCGCCATATAGGCGGCGCACAGCACCGCCAGCCCCATGCTGCTGGAGAGGTGGCCGGAATCAATGACCGTGACGTTTTCAAAGGATTTCGCCGCCTCAAGGGCGTTCTGGTACCCCTCGCTGACATGCTTTGCCATGGTAATGTGGATGATGTTCTGGGCCTCGGTGAGCTTCTCGGCAAAGAACCGCTCGTAGTCCTCTACCTCGGGCGGCTGGGAGGAGCCCTTCCGTCCCCCGGCAATGTGCATCAGCAGTTCATCCGGATACATCTCCTGCCCATCCAGGAAACGGCCCTCCTCCGTACAGACGTAATAAGGGCACACGGAAATGTTGAAGTTCCGCCGCAGGGACGCCGGAAGGTCGCACACGCTGTCGGTTGTAACCAGGATGGAGCGCCGCTGGGCCTGCTCAAAGATCAGGATATCTTTTTCGATCTCCGCCTGCCGGGCCTCTTCATTCCGCTGGACCAGTCCCTTGGGGAGGATGCTCAGCACGGCGGCTTCCAGAAGCGCGCCGCTGACTGGCTTGGCCAGGTAACCGCTGAACCCTTCCTTCCGGTAGAGGAGCTGGTTGTCGCTGCCCGCATTGGCGGTCAGGGCCACCACGGGCGCATCCTGGCACAGCCCCGCCGGCTGCATCCGCAGGGCGTGGAGGCACTGGATTCCGTCCATCTCCGGCATCATGTGGTCCATGAGGATGCAGTCGTAGTGGTGGCTCTGGGTCAGCCGCAGGCACTCCGCGCCGCTGGAGGCCGTGTCGATCTGGATTTTTGTATCCGCGAGCAGCTTGGTTACCACCATCAGGTTCATGTCGTTGTCGTCCACCACGAGAATGTGGGCCTCCGGGGCCTCGAAGCTCTGGCGGTAGGGCTCCCCCTCGTGGGCCCTCGCCCGGGAGGCCAGGGTAAACGTTCCCAGTTCCCGCTCATCGACGATGTCCTGGTCCAGCATGACGATGAACTTTGAGCCCTTGGTATAGACGCTGTTGACGCTGATTTCGCCGCCCATCAGGTTCACCAGCTGCTGGACGATGCTCAGCCCCAGGCCTGTGCCTTCAATGTATCGGTTCCGCTCCTCGTCCACCCGCCGGAAGGCGTTGAAAATGTAGGGAATGTTTTCCTTCTTGACGCCCTGGCCAGTATCTTCCACGGAGTACCAGACGCGTACCCGGTTGACCGTCTGGCGTTCGCACCGGACGGAGAGGGTGACGGAGCCCTCGCTGGTGTATTTAACCGCGTTGTTCAGCAGGTTAATGAGAATCTGCTTGATGCGGACCTCGTCTCCGCAGAGCATGCTGGGGATGGAGGAATCCACCTGGAGCTTGAACTCCAGGCCCTTTTCCTTTGCCTTGATCCAGATCATATTGACGATCTCCGAAAAGAGGGCGCCAGTTTCATAGGAGACGTTGACGATCTCCATCTTTCCGGATTTGATCTTGGAGATGTCCAGGATGTCGTTGATCAGCGAGAGCAGCATCTTGCTGGCCCCCTGGATGTTCCGGGCGTTTTCCGCCACCTCTTCCGATATATCCTCCCGGAGGATGATTTCATTCAGGCCGATGATGGTGTTAATGGGCGTGCGGATCTCGTGGCTCATGCTGGAAAAGAAGTGGTTCTCCGCCCGGTTCAGCTCCTCGATCTCCTTTTTCTGCCGCTGGGAGAGGGCGTTTTCCTCCTCGTACATCTTGTTCAGGAACATGAGCAGGATGCTGGTGAGCAGTCCGACCATAATCATGGAAAAGGCGGAATCAAACAGGGCGTTATGGGAGGAGCTTGGCGCGGCGATTTCCGGGAAGTAAAAGGCGGTCCCATAGCAGAGCATGGTTTCCACGGTGCACAGCCCGAAGAACACGGTCCTCCGCCTTCCTTGCAGGGTGATGCAGACGTAAATGAAGCAGAGCACGAACCACTCCGGCACGCCGCTGTAAAATCCGCCTGCGGAAAAGAATGTGATGGGGAACAGCGAGAGCAGCAGCACGGCAATGACCGTGGCGCCCGTTTGGACACGCTTTCTCCGGATGCTGGCCTTGACGATCACCGCCATGAGGACAAGACTTGCCACCATGATCAGAATGTTCCAAATGCTTCTGCCCATGGGCAGCGTAAACGTTATGGCGATCATGCAGACGCCCGTCACGATGCGGAACATCCGCTCGCGCAGGCTGATCCTGTGATCGCTGACGATCTCAAACCATTTTTTTATCACGAAGTCCCCGACCCCTCAGAATGTGGTATTTTTGGAAAGAGCGCCGGAAGCGCTAGATTCCGGCAATGCGCGCGCAGAGCTTGTCATACGCGTTCAGCAGCGCGGAGTGGTGTGCCAGAATGAAGTCCGCGTCGCCCCGTTTTCCCGCCAGTTCCAGTTCCTTCGCCTGGGCGGAAAGGGCCTCCGCGCCGATGGTCAGCGCCGTGCTTTTCAGCGCGTGGACCTTGATGGCATAGTCCGGCCAGTTGGCGCATTCGAACAAGGAGACGATCTCCGCCCGTTTCTCCCCGCTCTGGGTGCAGAATATCCGCAGCATTTCCCGGTAAAAGTCCTCGTCCCCGGCGCAGTAGTCCAGCCCCAGTTCCCCGTTGATGCCCGCCTGGGCGAGCAGGTCGTAGGGAATCGGCGGGGGAGCGGCCTCGGGTTCCGGCATAGGGGGTTCCTCCGGGAGCTGCATGATGCCCGCCGGGACGGGCCAAGGTTCCGGCACGATCTCCAGGGCGCGCTTGGGTATTTTGGCGGACAGGTCCGCTGCCGGGGGCTTGGCGCTGTATCGGATGCTGCTCTTGGGAAGCACCTTCCGCAGCACCCGCTCCAGAACGGTGCGCTCAATGGGCTTTGGGACAAATTCCGTGAATCCCTCGCTGCGGAACATCTCCCGGGCGCCGCTGACCGTATTGGCGGTCAGTGCAATAATCGGCAGGTCCTGATAGGCGCCGTTTTGGATTTCCCGTATTTTTTTCAGCGTCTCCACGCCGTCAAATCCGGGCATCATGTGATCCAGGAAAATGATGTCATAGGGGACGCTGGCACACTGGACCACCGCCTCCCGTCCGCTCAGGCAGGTGTCCACCTCGATGCCATAGCTTCCCAGGACGCCTTTGGCGACCACGAGGTTCATCTCCTCGTCATCCACCGCCAGGGCCCGGACGCCCACGCAGGTAAAGGGCTTCCGTCCCGCGGCCTGGTCCTCCGCGAACCCGCGTTCGCCGGTTTCCCCGTTCAGGAGGTTTGCAACGGAGAGGGCGGAGAAGGGCTTATGTATAATCAGAAGCTTGCTCCCGCTGGGGAGGGAGTACTCCTTATCCGCGATGACCACGATCCGGAGGGTATCCGACAGCTGTTCGTAATACTCCGGATTCTCCTCATATTCCGACTGTGCAATGAAGATGTGGGTCAGCTCATAGCTGCGCTGCAGCTTGAGAAGGCCCTCGAAATTGTGCGTTTGGTACCCCCGGATGCCGAGTCCTTCCACCAGGTTCAGGATCAGCCCGTCGTAGTACTCCCGGACCTCGTCGCAGCTGTACCTCTCCGGCCTGAAATAGCACGCGATGCAGAGCCGGTCCGGGTGGTTGAGCATGATGCAGGGCCGCTCATCCACGACGCCCTGGGGGATGACAATGTGGGCGGACAAGCCCCCCTGCCCGTTGCTGTTAAAATGAATGAAGCCGCCCATGGCGGTCAGGAGCCCCTGGGCGATGGGGAGCCCAAGCCCAAGCCCCCCCGCGAGGCGGTTGCTTCCGGAGTCCGCCTGGTAAAAGACGTTGTACATCTGCGTCAGCTGGGAGTCCGTCATGCCGATCCCGGTGTCTCGGATGTCCACAATCAGGTTGATGCCGTAATTCTCCCGGCGGTGCCGGATGCGGACGTTTATGCCGCCCTCCTCCGTAAACTTAATGGAGTTTTCCACCAAGATTTTGAGCACATGGGAGATTTTCTCCGCGTCCCCGATCAAGGATGCCGGAATTTTGGGATCAATGTCAAACACCAGCTCCAGATGCTGGCGGTTGCTTTGCAGGGCGGTCATGGTGATCACGTCGTTCAGCACGGAGGTGATCATGTACTCTTTCTTGGCAGGGGACAGCGTGCCCTCCACGATCTCCGTATAGTCCAGCATGTTGTTGATCTGGTTGGACAGGCGCTTTCCCGCCATTTTTATGGAGGTCATGTCCGCCCGGATATCCGGGGAAAGTTCCTTCCCGAGCGCCACCTCGCTGATGCCGATTACCATGTTAATGGGCGTGCGGAGCTCGTGGGATACGTTCGAGAGGAAGACGGCGTTCTGCTTTCCCGCCGTCTCCAGCTCTGCGAATACGCGCTTATACCGCACCTGCTGCGCATTCCGCCGGTTGATCCAGTATCTGGCCAGGGCCGCTGCGCTAAAAGCCACGATGACGCCGAGGACCAAGCGGAATAGGTCCTGGCGCCCCATTTGCCGGGAGATGGTATGGAGGATCAGGCCGTGATATAGCAGTTCCAGCAGGAACAGGGCTTCAATGGCGTGCATGATCCACTTTTTGTTCAGCATAAAGAGCGCGAGAACCAGGATGCAGGTTACGGCGGGGATATCAAACAGGATGGTTTCGTGCACGCCAAAAAAGAAAAATTCTATCAGCAGCAGCCCGGTACACAGGTTTTCATACGCCGTGTCCGAACCCGCCCGGGCAATGTGCAGGAGCCATATGCACAGGCAGCCCGCCCCTGTCAGCGGGACCATCCAGAGCTCCCACGCCAGGGCCATGGTAATCAGGCTCAGCGTTCCACTGAACACGGTCACAATGACGGCCAGCAGAAGGTGCCTGCTTGTTTGTTCTTCTGCCCTCATGCCTGCTCAAACTCCTGGGTGACCCGTTTGAGCAGTTCCTGGGGACGGAAGGGCTTTTTCAGGTAGTTCACCGCGCCCAGTTTGATGGCGTTTTGGACGTCCTCTTCCAGGCCTGACGCCGTTAAAAAGATGACGGGGATCCCGGAGGCAAAGCCTTTCATGCGCTCGAAGGTCTCGATGCCGTTCATCTCGGGCATGTCGATGTCCAAAAGGACCATGTCCACCTGCTCGCTCTTCAGCTTGACCAGCGCCTCTACTCCTGAATTTGCCAAAAGGACGTCGTAATCCTTTCCGAGGATGATTTTTGTCCTTGTCAGATTCATTCCGTCGTCGTCCACGACTAAGATACGCTTTTTCATGTGATAGCCTCCCTGTCTTGTTGCTGGGCGGTTTCATAACCCCATAGGGCTCATTCTAAATGAAAACTCCAGGAAAATCAAGTCTGTATTTCGAGAGGGAAAACCCTATTTTCCAATGGGCGTTTTCTTGACATTTCCGTCGGTGATTCCCCTGGTTTTCCGGGAGTTTGGGGCACCTGACGGAACCCGTTGAAATGAAAAAAGAGACCCGCCAAAAATGTCGCAGCGGGCCCCTTCTTAATTCACATAACTAAGTATAATGGTTACAAGAAGAAATATTTTAGGTTGGGCGGTCTGCGGACCGCCCTTTGCTGTTATACAGCAGAAAGGAATTTTATGAACATCTTGAATCACAATACGCCGATCATCATCGGCATTGACCATGGCTATGGCAACATCAAAACTGCCAACTGCTGTTTTAAAACCGGCGTGGCCTCCTTCGACAAGGAACCGACCTTCAAGAGCAATCTGCTGGTCTATGAGGGACGCTACTATCTGATCGGAGAGGAACACAAGGAATTCACTGCCGACAAGATGGCTGACAGTGACTACTACATTCTGACTCTCGCTGCTATTGGGCGGGAGCTGAACATCCGCAAACAGATTTCAGCCCGTGTCCATCTGGCGGCGGGCCTGCCCCTCACCTGGGTCAGTGAGCAGAAGGACGCTTTCAAAAAATATCTACTGCAAAAGGACAGCGCGGACTTCACATTCCGAGGCGTGGACTATCACGTTGATTTCGTTGGGGCGGATATTTTCCCCCAGGGCTTTGCCGCCGCTGCTGACCATCTGCGGGACTTCCATGGGGTGAATATGCTGGCCGGCATCGGCAACGGTACGTAGAGCGCGTCCGACCTTTTAGGCGTGAACACCTTCCCGCACATCTTACAGACTTGGGTGCGGGGAGGCTCCGCTAAACGCCGCTGCCTTAATTGCTTCCGATGACCGATATTGCCGCATTTCTTGTAATAGCAGTATTTTTGGGACCAGATGCGCGTGTAGAAAACGCACCCGCAGCCCTCACAGATAATTTTGCGGATAGGGGTCACAGGCTTATATTGACCACTGAGCTGCCTGTCATAATTTTTCTTCATAATATCCTGGTTCTGGTACTCCCAATCGCAATTCCACATGGATTTTCAACCTCCTTTGTGATGGAAAAGAGCGGTCCGCAACATTCACGGGCCGCTCCATGATTTGTCAAATGCTTGCCGCCGTTGTGGGCTTTGTACCTACCTCTGCGGAACTTGTCACTCTCTTTGTAGCATTACGTTCCCGTTGCATTCTTCGCTTGGCTTCCATCCTGCAATCGTCAGAGCAGTATTTGACATCCATTCTCGTGGTCGAGAATACCTTCCCACAATTCGCGCAGGTGCAATCACGCCGCCTGCCTTCCGCCGCTTGGCGGCAGTAAAATTTAGCCCGACAGTTAGGATGACAGAATTTGGCGTTCGGAATACCCGCCATGAAGGTTTTCCCGCACTGCCCACAGATTCTCTCAAACGGAGGACTCATGTTTTCTCCCGCTTTTAACCGCCGATACCTATCCCGGCTGCGGATACGCTCCTTCTGCAATCGTTCCTGCTCCGCAATTTCCTCCGGGGTAGGTTCCGGCATGGGGGCATCAAACTTGCCGATGAACTTCAGATAAATGTCCACCTCCTGCACCCGGTCACCCGTGGACTTGTCCGGGGCGTGGACAACGATCTTCTCAAGGAACTCGTTAATCATCGGCGCAGTCAGCTCTGAAAAATTGGTGTACTTCCTCGCAAGGTCAGGAAAATGTTCTACATTGGCGGTGTCCTGCTCAAAGTCGCCCAACGCGGATTCACCTTCCGCGATGGACTGCCGGAGCGTCACCTGCTCCTGTTCGTATCCGGCAAGAAGGGTGTCAAAGCGTTCCTCTCCAATGCGGCTCACCGCATAGGATTCGTATAGCTTCTTGATGATGGTGTCCAGTTCGTCAAAGCGCCGCTTGTCCTTGTTCAGCTTACGCTTTAGGTCTTTTGCCGCCTGCGCTTGCTGAACCTCGGACGCTGCCCGGACCTTTTGAATGAACTCGGCCTCATTGGAGATGGCGTAGGTGCTGGTGACCTTGATGGTTTCTAAAATCAACGCCCGCAGAGCTTTTGTGGAGATGTGATGATTGCTGCAAGTCACACCCTGCCTCTTTTGCCTGCCAAGCGTGTAGGCGGAGCAATCATATGGACATCAACCCGGACTATGCGGACGATGAAGATCCGCTGTCTTTGAAAAGTGACTTCATTCTGTCCCTGTGCGAGCTGATTGTGGGCGGCAGGGGCGGGCTGGCCCCGGTGGAAAAGACTGTGATTGACCGGGCGGTGCGGAACGTGTACCGCCCCTATCTGGCAGACCCGGCCCCGGAGCGGATGCCCATTCTCCAGGACTTGTACGAGGAACTGCTCCAACAGCCGGAGCCGGAGGCCCGGCGGGTAGCGTCCGCCCTGGAGCTTTACTGTACGGGATCGCTCAACCTCTTTAACCACCGTACCAATGTGGAGGTGAGCAACCGCCT
>CAJTZK010000012.1 GCA_910583785.1 uncultured Oscillibacter sp. | reverse complement strand
ACCCGCTGTATTCCGTTGGAACAGCTATCATTATACTAAAAAATACCGTCTTGTCAAGGGGTTTTCAGTTTTTTTTCCAAATTTCTTTTTTGGTAAAAAATCCGGGGAAAATACGCCCCCTCCCCCTTCCGTCCGGCGCTTGAAATGTGCTATAATCAATGGAAAACCCCTTGAAAGGAGCTTCCTTCCATGATTAAGCTCGAAGGCCTCCGCCTTCCCCCCGGCGGCGGCGGGGCGGACCTCCGCGTCCAGGCCGCCAGGCTGCTGCGCCTCCGCCCGGAGGATATCCGGGACCTCCGGGTCCTTCGCCGCAGCGTAGACGCCCGGGAGGACGTGGCGGTGATTTACACGGTCTGCGTGGCGGTGGACAACGAAGCCGCCGTCCTCCGCCGCTGCCGGGGCAAAAAGGCCAGCCGCCTGAAACCGGAGCCGGGCTACCGCGTTCCCCTTTCCGCCCCCCGGTTTCCGCCGGAAATACGGCCAGTGGTTGTGGGAGCGGGCCCGGCGGGCCTGTTTGCGGCGCTGGTGCTGGCGCTGGCGGGCCAGCGTCCCATTCTCCTGGAGCGGGGGCGCCCTGTGGAGGCCCGCAAGGCCGACGTGGAGCGTTTCTGGTCCACCGGGGAGCTGGACCTGGCCAGCAACGTCCAATTTGGCGAGGGGGGGGCCGGGGCTTTCTCCGACGGCAAGCTGAACACCGGGACCAAGGACCCCCGGCACCGTTTCATCTTAGAGCGGCTGGTGTCCTGCGGCGCGCCCGCGGACATCCTCATGGACGCCAAGCCCCATGTGGGTACGGATTACCTCCACGTGGTTCTCCGGAACCTCCGCCGGGAGCTGGCCGCCCTGGGGGCGGACATCCGCTTTGAGGCCCGCCTGGCGGACGTCCGGGCGGATGGCGGCACGCTGGCGGGCATTTCCGTAGAAAGCCTGGAGGGCCCCGGTGAGCTGCCCTGCCGGAATCTGATCCTCTGCCCCGGCCACTCCGCCCGGGATACCTTTGAAATGCTGTACAGCCGGGGCGTGCCCATGGAGGCCAAGCCCTTCGCCGTGGGCGTGCGGATTGAGCACCGCCAGGCGGACTGCGATGCCGCCCAGTACCGCCAATACGCCGGGCACCCGGGCCTTCCCGCCTCTACCTATAAGCTCTCCTGCCATCTGCCCAATGGGCGGGGCGTGTTCTCCTTCTGCGTCTGTCCCGGGGGGGAGGTGGTGGCCGCCGCCTCAGAGCCGGAGCGGGTAGTGACCAACGGCATGAGCGAATTCGCCCGGGACAAGGAGAACATCAACGGCGCCATTCTGGTGAACGTCACCCCGGAGGACTTCGGCGGGGAGGGCTTCCCCCTGGCGGGAATAGCCTTCCAGCGGAAGCTGGAGGAGGCGGCCTTCACCCTGGGGGGCGGCGGCTACCGGGCCCCCGCCCAGCGGGTGGAGGACTTTCTGGCCCGGCGGCCCTCTGCGGGCCCGGGGCAGGTCCGGCCCAGCTACCGCCCCGGTGTCGCCTGGGCGGACCTCCATGCCTGTCTGCCTCCCTTCGTGGCAGAGGCGCTGGAGGAGGCCCTGCCCCTCCTGGGGCGGAAGCTCCAGGGCTATGACGCGCCGGACGCCGTCCTCACCGCCGTGGAGAGCCGGAGTTCCTCCCCGGTCCGCATCCTCCGGGGCCCGGACGGGCAGTCCGCCCTGCGGGGGCTCTACCCCTGCGGCGAGGGGGCGGGCTACGCCGGGGGCATCCTCTCCGCCGCCGCCGACGGCATGCGGGCCGCCGAGGCCCTGCTGAACCATTTACAACAAGGAGACGACCTGTTATGAGAATGATATGCGTTTACCAGGAGTTCCTCACCGGGGCCCACAGGGCCCAAATCCAGAACACGGCGGAGGCCCAGGGCTTTGTCCCCCGGTTTTTCACCCTGGACCAGTTTGAGGAGGCGAAGCACTGTCTCCAAAGCTGCGAGGTTCTCTACGCCCACTCAGCGGACCTGCTCCGGGAGGCCCCGGCGTCCCTGAAGTGGTACTGCTGCTCCTACGCCGGGGTGGACCCCTACTGCAAGGACCCCGGCCTCTTCGCAAACCCGGACTGCCTGCTGACTAACTCCAGCTGCTACGGCGTCACCATCGCGGAGCACGTGGTCATGGTGCTGCTGATGCTCCTCCGGCGGATGCCGGAGTATGAGGAGGTCGTCCGGAACCGGGGGTGGAGCAACCAGCTTCCCATCCGGTCCATCCGGGACAATGCGTTCACCATTCTGGGCACGGGGGACATCGGCGCCAACGTGGCGGAGCGCCTCCGGGGAATGGGGGCCTCCAGGATCACCGGGCTGAGCCGCAGCGGCCGGGCCCAAGAGGCCTTCGACGAGGTGCTGCCCGTCTCCCAATTGGACCAGGTGCTGCCCCGGACGCGGAACCTCATTATGGCCCTCCCCGGCACGGCGGAGACGGCGCACATCCTGAACGGGGCCCGCTTGGCCCTGCTGCCCCAGGGGGCGTATGTGGTGAACGTGGGCCGGGGCACCGCCATCGAGCAGGAGCCCCTGGCGGAGGCTCTGAACGCCGGGCGTCTGGGGGGCGCGGCCCTGGACGTGATGGACCCGGAGCCCCTGCCCCAGGACCATCCCCTGTGGACGGCGAAAAACCTCATCCTCACCCCCCATGTCTCCGGGAACATGACCCTGGGCTACACCTGCGACCGGAACGTGGAAATGTTCTGCCGGGATTTGGAGAACTACGCCGCCGGGCGGCCCCTGCGCGGCCTCATTGACCGGGCCCGGGGCTATTAATGCGCGAAAAAGCGGCCCCTCCAGGGGCCGCTTGGCGGATCGGTTCAGTGGTTCAGCGGTTCAGGCAAACGGCACCGCCCAGTACCACGATGGAAAGCAGCGTGTACAGCATGTGGGGCACCTCCTTCTTTCTTGACGTTGATAGGATGATACCACGCCCGGGGGGAAAAGACATTCAATATCTTGCCGGGTTTTCCCGGGGAAGGGCCCGGCCCGGGGAGGGAGGGCCCGCCGGATTTACAACATCTTGCGCTCCCGGACGGGAGGAAAGGAGCCGCCTATGCCGCAGCCGCCAAGCCTATGCTATGTCAAACGGGAGGCCCGCGCCCTGTTTACCCCGGAGACCATGCCCCGGCTGGCCTATGTCACCCGGACGCTGCCCGAGGACCAGGGGCGCCCGCGTATTCTCCATGCCCATCAGGACCTGGCGGAGATTTTGCTGATCTGCGGCGGAAGCGGGCACTATCTGATCGGCGAAACCTTTTATGACGTAAAGGCCGGGGACCTGCTCCTCTACAACAGCGGCGTGGTCCACGATGAGTTCTCCAGCGCTGACGACGCCATCTTCAGCTACTGCGCCGCTATTGCGGGGCTGCGCCTGCCGGGCCTGCGGGAGAACGCCTTTACCGCCGACGGGGCCCCGGCCCTGTTCCACGCGGGGGAGGCGGAGGATATGCGGCTGCTGCTGGACATGATGTACCGCTATCTGCTGGAGGACCGCCCGGGCTGCGAGACCCTGTGCCACCACCTGATGCTGGCCCTGCTGGGGCGCATCCTCCACCTCATTGGAGACGCGCGGGACCGGGCGGAGACGGAGCCCAGGACCCTGGGCCGCCAGGTCCAGGCCTTCATCGACGGGCACTTCCGGGAGCCCCTGACCCTCCAGGACATGGGGAGGGCCCTCCATGTCAGCCCCTATTACCTCTCCCACGCCTTCAAGGAGGCCAGCGGTTACTCGCCCACCCAGTACCTTCTCCGCCGCCGGATCGGCGAGGCCCAGAACTTGCTGATTTCCACGGACCTGCCCATGGCGAAAATTGCGGAGCAGGTGGGCTTCGAAACCCAGAACTACTTCAACGTGCAGTTCTCCAAGCACGTGGGGATGCCGCCGGGGAAGTACCGGGAGTCCTTTGTAGGGAGGCGGAAGCCATAAGCGGAAACGTCCGGCCGGGTTCTCCCCGTCCGGCCGTTCGTTATTTGCCCAGGAAGTAGAGCCCCGCCAGGCAGATGGCCGCGCCCAGGACCTTGCTGGGGGTGACGGCCTCCTGGTACAGGAGGGCCCCGACCACCAGCAGCGCCAGGGAGAGGAAGGCGCTCTGGACAATGGAGGCCGTGCTGACGGGCCACCCGGCCTTGTAGGCGTAGATAAAGCCCACCTCCAGGCCCACCACGGAGATTCCCAGCAGCACGGGGGCCGCGTTCAGCTTGGCGTACTCCCGGAGCAGGCTGCCGTCCGGGTTCAGGATGAAGAACATCCCCGCCGAGCAGGCCGCTCCCACCAGGTAGGTCACCGTCATGGACGCCATGGCGTCCATCTCCCTGGGGACGGACTTGGCGCAGATTTGGTAGAGAATGTTGGATACGACCACCAGGGCAATGGGCCAGATGTAAGACATCGCGTTTCCTCCTCAATAGAAAAACAGCCAAGCTCAAAAGCCTGGCTGCCGATAGGTGCTCACCTGTATTGGGATTATAGCACGCCGGACCCGGCCTGTCAAGGCGCGTTAGAGCGCGGGTGCGTCCCGTGGAGCAGTTTTAAAGAGGAAACCCGCAGAGGCGGACTCACAGGCCCGCCCCTGTGGGATTATTGTAGATCCGGATGGGACGCGCCCTAGAGCGCCATAGTCTCCCATTTGTGCCCGTGGAACCGGGGGAGGAAGAAGGCGATGCGGAGGAACCAGTCGGTGAACATGGCCATCCAGATGCCCACGACGCCAAAGCCCAGGACCCGCCCCAGCAGGATGCCAAAGCCCACCCGCATGGTCCACATGGAGACGGAGGAGACCACCATGGTGAACCGGGTGTCCCCCGCGGCCCGGAGGGCCTGGGGCAGGGTGAAGGACAGGGGCCAGAACAGCATGCCCATGAAGCCGTGCATCCAGACAATCTGCCGGGCGTAGTGCTCCGCCTCCGCCGAGACGTTGTACAGCCGGAGGACCAGGGGCATGGAGAAATACACCAGCAGGATGCAAAGGTCCATGGAGACGTAAGCCGCCTTCAAAAGCTTCTTGGTATAGAACCGGGCCTTGCCGTAGTCCCCGGCCCCCACGCACTGGGACACCACCGTCACGATGCCCAGGCCCAGGGCGTTTCCCGCCACGCACTGGAAGGTGGCAAAGGTATTGCCGATGGCGTTGGCGGCCACGGAGGCGGTGCCCAGGACGGAGACCGTGGAGAGGAGCAGGATTTTTCCCAGCTGGAACATGCTGCTCTCCAGCCCGTTGGTCACGCCGAAGCGGAGGATGTTCTTCACAATGTAGCGGTCGTGCCGGAGGCTTAGTTTCTCCACCTGGAGGGCCAGGCCCGGCCGCCGGAGCAGGACCAGCATGGCCCCCGCCGCGAAGACCCGGGAGGCCACCGTGGGGATGGCCACGCCCTCCACGCCCATGTGAAAGCCGAAGAGCAAAAGGGCGTTTCCCGCGGCGTTGATGACGTTCATCACCAGGGAGACCCACATGGAGATTTTCGAGTTCCCCATGACCCGGAAGAGGGCCGCCCCGGCGCTGTAGACCGCCAGGAAGGGAACGGAGGACTCCACGATCAGGTAATAGGTGCTGGCGTAGGCCGCCACATCCGGTTCCACCTGGCCGAAAACCACGTTCAGCACAAAGCCCCGCCCCAGGTAGAAGAGGGCCATGATGGCCAGGGCCGCCTCGGCCATGAAGAGCAGGAGCTGGGCCCCGGCGTGTCCGGCCTTGTCCCGCTCCCGGCGGCCCAGGTACTGCCCGGCAATGGCCGCGCCGCCAGTGGCCAGGGCGGCGAAGGCGTTTACCAGCAGCACGTTTACCGTGTCCACCAGGGACACGGCGGAGATAGCCGCCTCTCCCACCTGGGAGACCATGACGGAGTCCAGCAGGCCCACGGTAATGGCCAGAAGCTGCTCGATGACCAGGGGGACGATGAGACGCCGGAGGTCCCGGCTGGTGAAATCAATTTGGATTGGTTTGGGTTCCATAGGTTCTCCTTGCTGGCGTTATCGAAATTCCCGGGGGTTCATGTGGAAGGTGCTCCGGAAGGCACGGAGGAAGGTGGAGTACTCCGAAAAGCCCACCTGTTCCGCCGCCTTCATCACGGGGACCCCCGCCCGGATCAGCTCCCCCGCCCGGAGGAGCCGCTTCTGGCTGATGTACTGGTGAATGGTGTATCCGGTGACGGCCTTGAAGCGGTGCATCAGGTAGTAGCGGCTGAGGTAAAAGCGCCCCGCCAGGGCGCTGACCGTCAGGTCCGCGTCCAAGTGCCCGGCGATATAGCGCAGAATCTCCTCGATCTTGGGGTCTACCCGGTAGCTGTCCCGCTGTTCCTGGGCGGTGCGGTCCCGGAGAATATCCCGGTTCACGTCGATGAGCAGCTGCTGGCAGAGGGTGTCCGCCATGCGCCCCGCGCCGAATTCCGCGGAGTGGAGGGCCTCCTCCAGCCGCTGGACGGCTCCCATGTACTGGAGCCGCCGCTCCGCGTCCGCCCGGAGCAGATGGAACCCCCGGCGCCGGGCGGCGTCAAAACAGGCGTCCAGGGCCTCCCCGGGGTCGCTCCGGGCGGCCAGCCAGTCCCGGCCCAGCCAGATGACCACCCGCTCGTAGGGTTCCGAGGGGTCAATGATGGGACGGTGGATCAGGTTGTGCTGGACCAGCAGCACGTCCCAGGGCTGGAGGAAGTAGGTGACGCCCTCCACCAGGTAGGCCACCTTTCCCCCCAGGAGGAGAATGAGCTTGTCAAACTCGTGGTAGTGGTAGTCCACCTTCTGGGCCCGGCTGTCCTTCAGATGGAAGAGGCGGAAGCCCTCGTTGAGGTAGCCCCGCTTGCTGGCGGTCTCCCCTAGGATCATGGCGGCGGCCTCCTTTCTTGGTTTGTGACCTCTATCCTAGCGCACTTTTTGCCCCCTCGCAATCTGAATAACCAACAAACCTGGGAAAAGATTTCCCCCATCTTTGGCGGAAGCGGCAAAAACCCGGGCCCTGGAAACGGAAAATTTGGGCACACGGGTTTCTTGAAATTTGCTATAGTTATGTGTAAGATAATCTGGCATAGAAGCGGGGACGGGCCCCGCTCTTTCGGGAACCTGCTTCCCGGTACGGTATGAGGTGAATGTATGAACGCTTACGTAGTCGCAGACCAGCGCTGGGCCTTTGGACGGAACGGGGGGCTGCTGTTCTCCCTGTCCGCGGACCTGGAGCGGTTTCACTCCCTGACCCGGAACGGCACTGTGATCATGGGCCCCGAGCGGCTGGAGTTTTTCACGGGCGGGACGCCCTTGTCCCAGAGGCGGAACATCGTTGTCACCCGGGACCCCTCCATCCTGCCGGAGGGGGCGGAGGGCGTTTCCTCTCCGGAGAAGGCCCTGGCCCTGGCCGGGGGCCCGGAGGCGGAGAACCTGTGGATCATCGGCGGGGGCAGCATTTATGCCGCCCTGCTCTCCCGGTGCCGCCGGGTGTACCTCACCCGGGTGGAGACCCGGGTGCAGGAGTCGGACACCTTCTTTCCCAACCTGGATAAGCTGCCCAACTGGGAGGTGGTGTCCGAGGGGGAGCTGATGGAAGAGGACGGCCTGAAATTCCGTTTCTTTGAGTACGTCAACACGAAGCTGGCGGGCTGAAGCCGCGAGGGACTTTTGGGAGCGCTGGTTCCTGGAAGTCCCTTGTTTTCGGCCCCGTCCCGGGGTATAATCAGGGGGAACGGGCTGGCGGGAGAGGAGGGGGTTCCATGGCGGACCTGAAAACGGATGTGCGCTATATCAAAGGTGTCGGCGAGCAGAGGGCCAAGGCCCTGGCGAAGCTGGATATCCGCACCCTCCGGGACCTGATCTCCTGGTTTCCCCGGCGGTACGAGGACCGGAGGGAGGCCCGGCGCATCGCGGACCTGGTTCCCGGCGAGGCCGCCTGTACCTTGGCCATGGTGGCCTCGGCCCCTACGGTGTCCCACATCCGCAAGGGCCTGGACCTGGTGAAACTCCGGGCGGTGGACGAGACCGGGGCCCTGGATGTGACCTTCTTCAACCAGTCCTGGCTGAAAAACAGCCTCCGCCCCGGGGAGGCCTACGTGTTCTATGGCAGGGCGGAGGGGAACCTTCTCCGCCGCCGGATGGTAAACCCCATCGTGGAGCCCGAGGGGCGGCGGGAGGCCACGGGGCGCATCGTCCCTGTCTACCCCCTTACCGCCGGAGTCAGCCAGCTCATCCTCTCCCGCTCCATCCGCCAGGGGCTGGACGCCTGCGGGGATATCCTGCCGGACATCCTGCCGGACGGGGTCCGGCGGGACCATCAGCTCTGCCGGGTGGGCTACGCCTATGAGAACATCCATTTCCCGGCGGATGACAAGGCCCTGGAGCTGGCCCGGCGGCGGCTGGCTTTCGAGGAGCTGTTCCTCTTCACCCTGGGGCTCCGGCGGCTGCGCCAGCGGCGGGAGACGGCGGAGGTGGAGCCCTTCCGCCCGGTGGATATGGAGGCGTTCTATAACGCCCTGCCCTTCACCCTGACGGAGGCCCAGAGGCGCTGCGTGGAGGAGGCCCTGGGGGATATGGCCTCGGGGCGGCCCATGAACCGCCTGTGCCAGGGAGACGTGGGCTCCGGCAAGACCATGGTGGCCGCCGCCTGTGTGTATTTCTGCGTGAAAAACGGCCGCCAGGCCGCCCTGATGGCCCCCACAGAAATCCTGGCCCGCCAGCACTACGAGGGCCTGGCTCCCCTGATGGAGCCCCTGGGGGTCCGCTGCGCCCTGCTCACCGGGTCTCATACCGCGAAGGAAAAGAGGGCCCTGGCCGCGGGCCTCGCGGCGGGGGAGACGGATTTTATCCTGGGCACCCATGCCCTGATCACTGGCGGCTTGGAGTATCAGCGCCTGGGGCTGGTGGTGACGGACGAGCAGCACCGCTTCGGCGTTGGGCAGCGGGCGGCCCTGGCGGGGAAGGGGGACCATCCCCACACCTTAGTCATGTCGGCCACGCCCATTCCCCGGACCCTGGCCCTGATCCTGTACGGCGATTTGGACGTGTCCGTGATTGACCAACTGCCCCCGGGGCGGAGGACCGTCCAGACCTCCCTGGTAGACGGCAGCTACCATCCCCGTATCTACAAATTCCTGCGGAAGCTGGTGGAGGAGGGACGGCAGGCCTATATCGTCTGCCCCCAGGTTTCCGAGAGCGAAGAGGGGGGGGACGACCGGAAGGCCGTGACGGAGTACGCCGCGAAGCTCCAGCAGGAGGTGTTCCCGGACCTGCGGGTGGCCCATGTCCACGGGAGGATGAAACCGAAGGAGAAGGACGCGGTGATGGCCGCCTTTGCCGCCCGGGAGACGGACATCCTGGTGTCTACCACCGTCATCGAGGTGGGGGTGGACGTGCCCAACGCCGCCGTCATGGTGGTGGAGAACGCGGAGCGCTTCGGCCTCAGCCAGCTCCACCAGCTCCGGGGCCGGGTGGGCCGGGGAGAGTGGCAGTCCTACTGCGTGCTAGTCTCCGACAACCGGAATGAGGAGACCCGGCGGCGTTTGAAGGCCATGACCAGGACCACGGACGGCTTCAAAATCGCGGAGGAGGACCTGCGCCTCCGGGGGCCGGGGGACTTCTTTGGCCAGCGGCAGCACGGCCTGCCGGGCCTGCGGGTGGCGGACATCGGCTGTGATACCCAGCTCCTCCGGGAGGCCCAGGAGGCGGCGGACGCCCTGCTGGCCCGGGACCCGGAGCTGCGGACCTGCCCCGCCACGGCGGAGCGGATGGCGGAGCTGTTTGCGGAAGCGGCGGATACGCTGAATTAGATGGACAGGCGGCGCCTTCCCAGCTAAGGGGAGGCGCCGCCTGTTCATTCCGCTTCGCTCGTTTCCATGAGATGGGCGCGGCTTAGGGCCGTGGCTACGGGCTTATATAAAATCAGGGCAGCCCCCGCGTTCAAGCCGCCCTTGATCAGGTTAAACGGGAGAAAGGCCGGGACCAGCAGCTCCGCGACGGCCTCCCTGGGAAGGTCCATGTAAATGGGGGTGATTAGATAGTTCCAGAGCAGCATAACGGGGACCATGCAGAACCATCCGCAAAGCAGCCCCGCCGCCGCGCCGGGGAACGTCCGCCTTTTCTTGTAAATAAAGGCCGCGGTGCAGGCAAAGGGGCAGCTTGAGATGACGTTCATGAAAAAGCCCAGGACTCCGGTTCCGCTGACCGTGAGCATCTCGGCGAATGAGACGGCCAGGGCGGTGAAACACGCGGCGGACGGACCCAGGGCCAGCCCGCTGATTGCGATGACAATATCTTTGGGGTCGTACTTCAAAAAGAGTACCAGGGGGACGCGGCCAAGGGCGGCGGCCGCGTAAGCGAGGGCGCAGAGCATACCGATGGTTGTGAGCTTCTTTGTGTTGCGGTTCATGGGACATACCTCCTAAAAAATGAACACCGAAAAGCAAAGAATGCCTCTCGGTGTGATCATTTTAAGGGGTATGGAACATGTCAGCAAGGCAGCCAGGACGGGGCAGAACAGTGCGGATGGCCAGGATACCCTGGCAAATCCCATACACCTTCTTTAATCCAGACTATACTGTCGGTTTTGGAGTTTCACCAAATCAGCGCCTGCGCGCTCGCGGACTTTACCGCCGATCGGGAATTGCACCCTGCCTTGAAGACATTCCTTCTATTCGGTTGTTGCTCCTGATTATAAAGGGGGTTTCCCTTTCTGTCAAGCGGAAATCCGCACGGGGGGTCCGGCTGCGTATGTTATTAAGAGGAATGCTGTGTAACCGCGGGCCCGCCCGCCGATGGGAAGCGCCGGACCTTGGGAGAAGGGCGGACACACAGGCCCGCCCCTACAGGCTTACCTCTTCGGAACGGACACTCCCCCGGCACTGGGAGGGAACTTCCCCGGCGCATTTTTAAGGGGAGAGCGTCCTCTGTACGGAGCCGTGGGCCGCCCGCCCTTCCGGGCCCGCCAGGTTCCCGGCGGGCCCGCGTAACAGCTCCTCCTCACACCTCTTCCGGCGGCGTCTCCGGCCCTGTTCCGCCGCCCAGCTTCATCTCCTGCCACTTCTCCTTGGTGATGAGAAGCTGCCGGGGCTTGGACCCCTCGAAGGGGCCCACGTATCCCCGCTCTTCCAGCTGGTCCACCAGCCGGGCAGCCCGGGAGTACCCCAGCTTCAAGCGCCGCTGGAGCATGGACGTGGACGCCTGCCCCGTCTCCAGGATGACCTCCACGGCGGCGGGAAGAAGCTCGTCCTCCTCGCTCTCCTGGGGTTCGGCGGCGGGCTTCCCGGCCTTCGCGCCCTTCTCCTGGACGGACTCCTCAATTTTGGCAATGACGTCGTCGTCATACTGGGCCTCGCCAGTCTGCTTGACAAAGGACACCACCCGGTCGATCTCTTCCGGGGTGATGAAGCAGCCCTGGACCCGGGTGGGCTTTCCGGCCCCCAGGGGGGCGTAGAGCATGTCGCCCCGGCCCACCAGCTTCTCCGCGCCGCCGTTGTCCAGGATGATGCGGGACTCCATGGAGGAGGCCACGGCGAAGGCGATGCGGCTGGGGATGTTGGCCTTCATGAGGCCGGTGATGACGTCGGCGGAGGGCCGCTGGGTGGCGATGACCAGGTGCATCCCGGCGGCGCGGCCCATCTGGGCCACCCGGCAGATGGATTCCTCCACCTCCTTGGCGGCCACCAGCATCAAATCCGCCAGCTCGTCGATGACCACCACCACGCTGGGCAGGGGCTCTATGCCCTCCTTCGTTCTGGCAAGCTGGTTGAATTCCTCCAGCTTCTTGACCCCGTGCTCGGAGAAGGTCTTGTAGCGCTTCATCATCTCGAACACCGCCCACTGGAGGGCCCCGGCGGCCTTCTTCGGGTCCGTTACCACGGGGATCAGCAGGTGGGGGATGCCGTTGTAGGGGGCCAGCTCCACCATCTTGGGGTCCACCATGATGAAGCGCACGTCCTCCGGCGTGGACTTATAGAGGAGGCTGATAATCAGGGAGTTGGTGCACACGGATTTGCCGGAGCCCGTGGTGCCCGCGATGAGCACGTGGGGCAGGGTGCCGATGTCCCCGATGACGTTCCGTCCGCCGATGTCCCGCCCCAGGGCGAAGGCCACGTTGGACTTGTGGGAGGCAAAATCCCGGGACTCAATCACGTCCCGGATGAGCACCGGGGTCACCTGCTTGTTGGGCACCTCGATGCCCACCACGGAGATTTTGTCGGGAATGGGGGCGATGCGCACCCCGGTGGCCCCCAGGGCCAGGGCGATGTCATCCGCCAGGTTCGTGATCTTGGAGAGCTTGACCCCCTGCTCCAGGATGAACTCGTAGCGGGTGACAGAGGGGCCGTGGATTACGTCGCCGGGGGCGGCGTCCACGCCGAAGCTGGTCAGGGTCTCCGCCAGGCGGCGGGAGTTGTTCCGCAGTTCCGCCCCGGCCTCCACGTGGTTCTCCCCCTGGTTCATCCGCAGCAGGTCCACCGGAGGGTAGGGGTACTCCCCCTCCTCCGAGGCCAGCTTTTCCTCGATTTCCGCAGCCACGGCGGCAGTCTGGGCCGCCACCTCCTTGGCCGTCTCGGCCTTGCCGCTGCGGGTGAAGGACTCCGCCGTGGGCAGGGGCTTCTCCTGCGGCGCGGGCTCCGGGGAGAGGGGTTCCGGCTCTGGATCGGGCGCCGGAGGCTCCGGCGTCACGGGGACGGAGGGAGCGGCGGAAAAGGGCTCGGGCACCGGGGCGGGAGGGGGCACGGGAATGGCCGCCCGGGGGCGCTCCGGTTCCGGCCTGGGTTCGGGCTCCGGGTCCGGCTTCGGCGCGGGAACCGCCTGGAGGACCTGGTCCGGCGTGGGCTGGGCGTCGGCCTTATGGCGGAAGAAGCTGGTAAACTTCCCGGACTTCTCCGGCTTGGGGCGCTCCTCACCGTCCAGGGGAATGTCGATCTGTGGCCTGGGCCCCGCCGGGGCCCGGCGCTTGGGCGGGTCCACAGGGGTCAGGCGGATGGCGGGCTCCGGTTGTTCCTCATAGGGGGGGCGCGCCCTCCGCCAGTCGGAAAACGCCGCCAGGACCAGCCGCAGGGACACAAAGAGCAGGGCCACGAACAGCACGGTAAACAAAATCACCGACGCCAGGGAGGAAAATACGGCGGCGGACCCGTTGGCCAGCACGCCGGAGACGGCCCCGCCGGACTCCAGGGCCACGCCGTCGGTCCAGATGGCCCCCAGCATGTTGAAGAAAGAGGGCTCGTAGGTCTTTTTGCAGAAGACCAGGTGGGCCAGGCAGCCGAAGAGCGGCGGCAGAAGCAGGGCGCAGGTGGTCCGCAGCTGGACGGGACGGCCCCGGTGGAAGACCAGGATGAGCCCCGCCAGCACCAGGGCGGGCCCCGCCAGCCAGTAGCCGTAGCCAAACAGGCCCTTGAGGAGCTTGGCGAAGAAGTCCAGGAACAGGGCGTTGACGCCGAAATATCCCACGAAGACGCACAGGGCCAGCGCCAGCAGCACGCCGCCTGTGACCTCCCGGCGGATGGGCTGCTTCTGGGGGGGCTTTTTCGCGGTCCTGCCGCCGGATTTTTTGGCGGCGGGTTTCTTTTGAGATGAGGAAGCCACGGTTATGTACCTCCGTTTTGGGTTACGTTTGGGTAAAGATCAAAGCCAGGGTGACAATGCCCGCCAGCCAGCAGTAGTAGGCGAAGAAGCCGAATTTTCCCTTGTCCGCCACCAGCCGGATGAGGCGGATGCAGGCGTAGCCCACCACGGCGGAAACCGCCACGCCCACAAGGTAAATGGGTACCTCCGCCCAGAGGATATCCCCCTCCAGCGCGTCCTTGAGGCTCAGAATGTTGGCCCCCAGGATGGCAGGGATGGACATGAGGAAGGAGTAGCGGACGGCGAACTTCCGGTCGAAGCCCACGAAGCACCCGGCGGTAATCGTCGTGCCGGAGCGGGAGATGCCCGGGCAGGTGGCCAGGGCCTGCCCCACGCCCACCAGCAGGGCGTCCAGCATAGTGGCGGATTTCTCCGTCTTCCGTCCCCGGCGGACATGGTCACTGGCGAAGAGGAGGCAGCCCGTGGCGAGCAGCGCGGAGGCCACGAAGTACATGTTGTCTCCCAGGGATTCGATGGTGTCCTTGATAGGCAGCACGGCGAAAAGGGGCAGGGTGCCCACGATGATCAGCAGGATCATCCGCCGGGCGGGGGGGACGCGGCGGGGGGTGGTCCTGTGGACCAGGTCGCTCACGCCGTAGAAGAACTCCAGGACCATGTCCCGGATGTCCTCCCAGTAGGCGGCGAAGACGGCGAACAGGGTGCCCAGATGGAGCAGCACGTCGAAAAAGGGCGGGCTGGCCGACGCGCCGGAGACGTTCAGCAGGTGTTCCGCAATGGCCAGATGGCCGGAGCTGGACACCGGGAGGAACTCGGTCACTCCCTGGATAACGCCCAGGAGGACGGAGGAAAGCAGGGTCAAGGGATTCACACTCCTAACTTGGGGAATTTTTGGGGTAAGATACAGTATACCACGGACAGGCTGTAAATTCCAGTCATATTTCCAAAAGTCCTCCCGGCTGGGAAGACCGGGAATTTGACGAAAACCGACGGTGCGTGTACCATAAAAATACCCCCGCGAGGGGGGATAGAAGGAGCGTTGCTGTATACAGGCGGTTAGTCCACCGTTATGACCCAGGAACAAATCCAGAGCGGGGGAGGTGGTTGCATGGGAAAGAACCGCGGGAGAAAGATCCTGCGTTTTGCGGTGGGTGTGTGATTACTATTTTGGTAATGCTGCTTACCGCCCCAAAAGCGTGCTAGCCGTCCGGTCAGCCCCCGAACGGCTAGCTTTTCAAAGTTAGCATAGAAAGGGACTAACCGCCATACAGTAGTGCCCTTCTGTCTCTATTATACCCAAGTACGCCAGTTTGTCAAGGCATTCAAAGCGGCGGGGCGTGTCCGGACGCGCACTTTATAAAGAGAATACCCGGGCTCCCGGCCTCAGAAGAAGGGCGGACACACCGATCCGCCCCTGCAAAAGACCCTCTCCCCATCGGAGGCTCCTGGAAATGCCTGCGCTTACGGGCGCTTGTCCTTCCAGAAAAATCCCCCGGCCACAACCGCCAGCCCGGCGGCTCCTAGATAATAGGTGTAAAAACTAGGTATGCTCATGGCGATGCCCGCCAGAATCACGCCAATGCCCAGCAGCTCCAGTTTGATTCCCGTCATGCCAGCCTCCTCTTCCACCCAAGTGTTCTTACCAGGCGCGCCCCGGCTTCCGCCGGGGCGCGCAAACGCTCACTTCATCAGCCCGCACACCAAATCGGTATAGCCGGAGGGGTCCTCCAGGGGCAGTCCCGCAATCAGCAGCGCTTGGTTATACAGCAGGGCGGCGTAGGTTTTCGCCTTCTCCGGGTCCACCTCCACGGCGGCCTCCAGGGCCTGGAAGGCGGGGTGCTCCACGTTCAGCTCCAGAATCCGGTCCGCCTTGATGGACGCGTCGGGCTGAACGGCCTGGAAGTACTTCTCCATCTCGAAGCTCAGGCCCTCTCCGGCGGTGAGGCAGACGGGATGGGATTTCAGCCGGGCGCTGGCTTTGACCTCCTTGACCTTGTCTCCCAGGGCCTCCTTCACAAAGTCGAAGGTCCCCTTGTGGGCCTCGGCCTCCTCCTCGGCCTTTTTCTCCGCCCCTTCTTCAATCTCCTGGTCCAGCACGGAGCGGAACTCCTTCTCCTTGTAGGTCCGCAGAGTCTGGGCGCAGAACTCGTCCACCTCCTCGGTGAAGTAGAGGATCTCCGTCCCCGCGTCCCGCAGGCCCTCGGTCTGGGGGAGCTTGTCGATCTTGTCCACGGTCTCCCCGGCGGCGTAGTAGATATACTTCTGGTCCTCCTTCATCCGGGAGACATACTCGTCCAGGGTGACGGGCTTTTTCTCCGTGGAGGAGTAAAACAGCAGCAGGTCCTGGAGCAGATCCTTGTGGCGGCCATACTCGTTCACCACGCCGTATTTCAGCTGGCGGCCGAAGTTCTTCCAGAAGGTCTGATACCCCTCCCGGTCCTCCGCCAGGAACTTCGCCAGGTCCGCCTTGATTTTTTTCTCCAGGTTCCCGGCGATGACCTTCAGCTGCCGGTCGTGCTGGAGAAGTTCCCGGGAGATGTTCAGGCTCAAATCCGGGGAATCCACCACGCCCCGGACGAAGCGGAAGTGCTCCGGCAGAAGGTCGGCGCATTTGTCCATGATCAGCACGCCGTTGGAGTAGAGCTGGAGCCCCTTTTCAAACTCCTTGGTGTAGTAGTCGAAGGGCGCGGCCCCGGGGACGAAGAGCAGGGCCTTGTAGGTGACGCTGCCCTCCACGGAGACGGGAATCACCCGCTGGGGGTCGGCGTAGTCGTGGAACTTGTCCCGGTAGAACTTGTTGTACTCCTCGGCGGTGACCTCGCTCTTGGCCCGCTGCCAGATGGGCACCATGGAGTTCAGGGTCTCCACCTCGGTATAAGTCTCATACTCCGGCTTGTCCTCCGGGGAGTCCTCCTTCTTCCGGGTTTTGGAGACCTCCATGCGGATGGGGAAGCGGATATAGTCGGAGTACTTCCGCACCAGCTCCTGGAGCTTCCAGTTTTCCAGGAACTCGCCGTATTTTTCGTCCTCCGTGTCGGCCTTGACGTGCATGATGATATCCGTGCCCACGGTTTCCTTTTCGCATTCGGCGATGGTGTAGCCGTCGGCCCCGGAGGACTGCCATTTATACCCGCTCTCCGCCCCGTATTTCCGGGTCACCACGGTGATCTGGTCCGAGACCATGAAGGCGGAGTAAAAGCCCACGCCGAACTGGCCGATGACGTCGGTGTCCTTGGCGTCCTCTCCCAGCTCCTGCTTGAACTTGTAGGAGCCGGAGGAGGCGATGATGCCCAGGTTGTTTTCCAGGTCCGCCTTGTCCATGCCGATTCCGTTGTCGGAGACGGTGAGGGTCCGGGCGTCCTTGTCCACGGTGATCTCGATCTTGAAATCCCCCCGGTCCATCCCCAAGGCGCTGTCGGTGAGGGCCTGGTAGCAGAGCTTATCGCAGGCGTCGCTGGCGTTGGAGATGATTTCCCGGAGGAAAATCTCCTTGTGGGTATAAATGGAGTTGATCATCAGATCGAGGAGCCGCTTGGACTCCGCCTTAAACTGTTTTTTTGCCATGATTTGCTTGCACTTCCTTCTTTATATTTTTTAACAATTTTAAAATATAGCACAGCCCCCGGGGAAAATAAATGACCATTTTGTAAATTTCCGCTCAAAGCGGTTGTTTGTCCGCCTGGTTGCGAGTAGAATATAGGGAACAGAAAACGACAGGACCGGCAAAGGAGTTCAAGGGTATGAGCATCTTCCAGAGAATCGGCGGCGCGATTGCCCGCTTTATGTACGGGCGCAACGGATGGGACCAGCTGAACCAGGCGCTGTTCCGGGGGTATCTGGTCCTGTGGGCGGTGGAGCTCGTCTGCTTTTTTATGAAGAAGGGGCTGGCCGTGCGGATTCTGGAGAGCGTGCTGCTCTTTTTGATGATTGTGATTTTGTTCCGCTCGTTTTCCAAGAATCTCTCCCGGCGGCGGATGGAGAATCAGCGTTGGGTAAACTGGTACTGCGGCGTAAAAAACCGCAGCGCCGGGGCCAGGGCCCGCCACGCCGACAAGGAGCACAAGTATTTTACCTGCAAGAGCTGCAAGACCATCTGCCGGGTTCCCACGGGCAAGGGGAAAATTGTGATTACCTGCCCCAAGTGCGGGGCGGAGATCAAGGCGAAGACCTGAATAAAAAGACCGGAGGATGCAGGTCCTTCGGTCTTTTCTATGCTCTTGGAAAGTGCCGGCACTCATTTGAGACACCGCAGATATAGTCCATACTGACATTGTAGTACTTCGCCAGGATAATCACGCTGTCCAGAGGAATTCGGGTCCTGCCAAGTTCATAATCCGAGTAGGTTTTTTGTCCCACATGCAGCAGCTCCGCGACAAACGTCTGGGTCAAATCCCGGTCCTCCCGCAAAGCGCGTATCCGCTCGCAGAAATCCATCATTCGTTGTCTTCCCTTTCCAACAGCCAAAGCGGCGACACGCCCAGGGCGTCGGCGAAAAAGGGGATCTCAAAATCCGGCACAATTCTCAGCCCCGTCTCAATTCGGCTAATCATGTGCTGGCTAACATCCAACCCAGCCAATTGCATTTTCGCGGCCAATTGCTCCTGTGAAAGATGGGGCGCTTTCCTCTGTTCCCGGATGCGCTCGCCTGAGCAATTATATCTGCCATGATAATCATATAGCTTCATGAACTGTCCAAGCCTTTATTGTAAAGATGAGTATTTTCTGCTTGACATTATCATGTGCAGAGGCGTAATATTATTGTAAAGATAATTAAAATTGAGGTGAATTCAAAAATGGCTGAATTTTGTTTAGACTGCTGGAACCGGATGCACCGCACCCGCAAGACAGAGCGGGACTACGTTCTGTCCAACGGACGGGACCTCTGCGAGGGCTGCGGGAAGTTCTGCCGGGTGGTAGAGGGAGAACGCACCCTAAAGTTCCTCTATGACCTGCGGCACCGGAAGAAGAAGTAAAACGCGGCGGTTTTAAAACCGCCGCGTTTTTCACCCCAGCGCCACGTCCAGCACCATCATAATCAGGAACCCGCCGACAAACCCGCAGGTCCCCGCCCGGCTGTGGGCCTGGGGCACCAGCTCCTCCACCACCACGTACAGCATCGCCCCGGCGGCAAAGCTCAAAAGCCAGGGCATCATAGGGTGGGCCCAGGCGGCAATCAGCACCACCAGGATGCCGAATACCGGCTCCACCGCCCCGGACAGCATCCCGCCGGTAAAGGCCCTCAGCCGCCCCCGGCCCTCCTGCCGCAGGGGCAGGGCCACCGCCGCCCCCTCCGGGAAATTCTGGATGCCGATGCCCAGGGCCAGGGCCATGGCCCCGGCGGCTCCCTCCCCCGCCGCCGCCAGGGCGAAGGCCAGGCCCACCGCCATGCCCTCCGGCACGTTATGTAGGGTGATGGCCGTCATGAGAAGGGTGTTCTGCCGCCAGGCGTCATTGACCTCCCTCTCCCGCCGCAAACGGGGCAGCAGGCCGTCCAGCGCCGCCAGGAACACCACCCCCAGCAGCATCCCCGCCGCCGCCGGAAGCCAGCCGGGGACCTTCCCCTCCTCCGACGCCTGGTCGATGGCGGGCAGGAGCAGGCTCCACACGGAGGCCGCCGTCATTACCCCGGCGGCAAAGCCCAGCATCGCCTTTTGAAACCGGGGTTTGGGCTCCCCGGAGAGGAAAAATACCATGGCGGCGCCCAGGGTGGTCATCAAAAAGGTGAACCCCGTGCCCAGGGCGGCCCAGCCAAGAGACCGCAGCATACACATCAACGCCTTATTCTTGATTCGGGCGGCGCATGGGTCCCGGGCCGCCCGTATGCCAGTATAAGCGGAGAGGTCAGAAATGGTGCTTGCTTTCCTCCGAAGGACATGGTATACTATACGCAACTGGATACAAGGCGAAGGGCCTCATATAAGCCCGCTGTATGGCGCGGGCGTTTCTACGAAGCCGCCGAAGGCTTCTCTATGGGTGTCTGTACGGAGGGGGGGAATCCCCCTGCCCGCGCAGGCGTCCTTTTTGTTTTTGTACCGGCAAATTAGAAGAGGGGTTGTTGGCATGTCGATTACCATTTTAAAGGGCACGGTGGTTTCCGCTCCGGCCCTGGGGAAGCTGGACGTCACGGAAAACGGCTATCTGGTGGCGGAGGACGGCAACATCATCGGGGTCTTTCCCGCCCTGCCGGAGCGGTACGCCGGGGCGGCGGTGGAGGACTACGGGGACGCCCTGATCCTCCAGTCCTTCGCGGACCTCCATCTCCACGCCCCCCAGTATGCCATGCTGGGCATGGGCATGGACCTACCCCTGCTGGACTGGCTGGATACCTACACCTTCCCCACCGAGGCCCGCTTTGCCGACCCGGGCTACGCCCGGGAGACCTATCAAAAGCTGGCCCGGGAACTCATTGAAAACGGGACCACACGGGTGTGCATGTTCTCTTCCCTCCACCGGGAGGCCACGCTGGTTTTGATGGAGGAGCTGGAAAAAGCCGGGGTCACCGGGTACGTGGGCAAGGTGAACATGGACCGCAACGGCATCCCCGCCCTCCAGGAGGAGACGGAGGAATCCAAGCGGGAAACCCTCCGCTGGCTGGAGGAGTGCCAGGACTTCCGGCACGTCAAGCCCATCCTCACCCCCCGGTTCACCCCCTCCTGCACCAACGAATTGATGGACTTCCTGGGAAAGCTGGCGGCGGAGCGGGGCCTCCCGGTCCAGTCCCACCTGTCGGAGAACACCGGGGAAATCCAGTGGGTAAAGGAACTGCACCCTGATTGCGGACAGTATTGGGAAACCTACGCGAAATACGGCCTCTGGAACAGCCGGACCCTCATGGCCCATTGCGTCTGGTCCGGCGAACGGGAGCGGGCAGCCATGCGGGAGGCCGGGGTCACCGTGGTCCACTGCGCGGACTCCAACCAGAACATCTGCTCCGGCACGGCCCCGGTGCGGGTGATGTTGGACGAGGGGCTGAAGGTGGCCCTGGGCAGCGACATCGCCGGGGGGGACCACCTGGGCATGTTCGACGTGGTGGCGGCCTCCATCCGGGCCTCCAAGGCCCGGCGGATTCTGGACGGCTGGAACACGGATTTCCTCACCGTGGCGGAGGGCTGGTATTTGGGGACCTCCGCCGGGGCGGCCTTCTTTGGGGAGCAGCCGGGCTTTGCCCCGGGGAACAGCCTCCACGCCATCGTGCTGGAGGACGGGGATCTTCCCCAGCCCCACCCCCTGACGGCCCAGGAGCGGCTGGAGCGCTGCGTCTACCGGAGGCAGCGGGACGCCATCCGGGCGGTCTGGAGCGAAGGCCGCAAGGTTTTCTCCGCCAGCTGAGCCAAAAAACGGGACTGCAAAAGCAGTCCCGTTTTTCGTTACGCGGGAATATAGGAGCAGATGGAGGACCCGTCTTCCAGCATCCAGCCGCCGGGGTAGGCGTCCGAAGGAACCGCGTCCAGGTTGGCCAGCTCCTTCCAGCCCCCGTCCAGGCCGAAGGCCCCGCCGGACCGGACCGCCGTGCGGCCATAGACGTCCCGCAGAACCGCCGCCACCTGGAACACATCCCCGGCCTCCGCCGGAACATCTTGGGGCGCAAAGCAGAAATTAAGCCACTGGTGGCCACTGGCGCCGCCCCCGCCGTTCTGCCGGAGCTTGTCCAGGGCCTTCCACTGCTCTCCGGTGAGGACGGCGGCCTCCTCCTCTATCACCCCCGGCGTCACAGTGAACACCGCCCAGTCCACCAGCTTCTTGTTCTGGAACAGGCCCACCCGGACGCTTTCCAGTTCCGCCTGGGGCAATTCCGGAACTCCCGGCTGGGTCCCCATCGGGCTCCAGTCCAGGTGCCCGCACTCTTCCCTGGTCCCCTTCGCCTCCACCAGGGCAAAGGTCCCGTTTTCCACGGGCTTATAGCCCAGGGCATAGTCCACCCGGACCGCCGGGAAGGTCTGGCCATAGAGCCCCGTATAATGGTCCAGCACCTGGGTCTGCCGGGTCCCGTCGGGATAGAGGAAGGCCACGCTGATGGCGATGTCCTCCGCCAGGCCGCACTTCAAATCCGCCGTGAACCTCTGGCCCTCCTTCTGCTCCGCCTGGACGGCAGGGGCCTGGTAGCCGCTCCCCTTCCTGGCGTAGAACTCCGCCGTCATGCCCTCCACATAGTTTTTGGGCACGGCGCGGGCCTGGAAAAAGGCCTGGCTGGCGGAGGGGTCCACGTCTGCCAGCGTCGTGGCGTAGTCGGCGGTGACGGCGTTCTGCTCCCGCAGGAGCTCCTCCACCCGGCCGGAGACGCCGTCGATCTGGCTGTTTACCCCGGTCTCCACCTGGATGATGGCGGTTTGCAGATAGGAGTAATTCCGGGTCAGGTCCTCCAGCCTCTGGTAAAAGCCCCAGAGCACCAGGCATAAGCACACCGCCGCCGTGACGGCGGACATCTTCACCACCTCCCTCCGGTGCCCGGACAGCCGGGGCCTTGGCGCGTACCGGGCGGCGATCTCTTCCACCAGGGCCAACTGCTCCTTGCCCAGCTCCCGGCCCCCCGGGGCGGCTTCCTCCTCCACGCCCAGCAGCCACCCCACGGACACGCCGAACAGGCGGCTGAGGGCCACCAGCTTCTCCACCTCCGGCAGGGCGCTGTCGGACTCCCACTTGTAAATGGACTGCCGGGACACGCCCAGCTTCTCCCCCAGGGCCTCCTGGGAGAGGCCGAGCTCTTTCCGCTTTTGGGCCACACGCTGTCCGGTTGTCATGGGGCATCCCTCCTTTGTGGGTCCAATGTAGCAGGCCCGGCGGGGGTTTTACCACCAACTTCCGGCTTTCTTTCTGCTAACCGCTGGTTTACACCGCCTTTTTCCCGGGAGGAAAAGGCGGTGTCACGGGCCTTATCCCGCTCTAAGGTCCGGCGGTCCCCCCAGCGGAAGCGGCGGCAGCCCGGGATGCCCCGCCTCCCTCCAGGGGGACCGGGCCTCGTCCCGGGCGGGTCCAATTTGAAGAGAAGATATGAGCCTGTGGGAGGCGGGTCCGTGGGTCCGCCCCCACGCCGCATTCCTCTTAAAATTAAGATGCGCGGCAGGGCGCTCCCCTCATTCCTCCTCCTCTTGAAGGGCGCTTCCTCCCCCCAGGCCGAAGTCCTCCTCCGCGCTGCCAGTGTCCCGGCGGAGCATGTGCTCCATCACCCGGATGTCCGAGTCCACGTCCATGGCGTCCGCCTGGTAGAGCTCGTCCAGCTGGTGCTCAAAGCCCCTGACGATGGAGTCCATGGTGTTTTCAATGCGCTCCTTGGCCTGGCGGAGGTTGTCTCCCTCCACTCCGGCGGCCTCGAACTGGGCGTAGGAGTCCAGCAGTTTCTGCGTAGTGGGCAGGTAGTAGTTCAGGAAGGTCCCGATGCGGTCCTTCTTCCTGGGGTCCTCCTCCACGGCCTTGAAAATCCTGGCCGTGATGTCCTCCAGCCGTCCAATTTTGGCGGAGAGAACAGGGTCCGCGATCTGGTCGTTGGCCCGGCGGATATTCCGGAGGATGCCGGAATATCCCTCCTCCGCCTCCTTGGGGGCCTCCCTGGGCTCCTCTGCGGCGGAGTGGGCCTCCTCGAACCGCTGGCGGAAGCCCGCCTCCGCGTTTCCGCCCCGGAAGAAATAGCCCAGCTCCATGTTTAAATACGCCTTCCCGCCGAAGTAGCCCTTGTCGGTCATCTTCTCCAGGTCCTTCGTCACCCGGCGCTCCGAGTAACCCAGGGTCCGGGCCAGCTCGTCGATGGGTATGGCCTCCCGGTCCCCCATGACCAGGAGGTATTTGGAAAAACGCCTCAGCTGGCGGTCCATGGCAAAGCCGCTGTAGAGCATGGCCCCGCCTCCGGCGGTAATGGCCAGCCCGCCCAGCAGGTCCTCCAGCCACCAGAGGGCGGCCGTTCCGGACTGCACGACCCACAGCAGGCTGTCCACCGCGTCCACCATCCCGTTCAATCCGAAGAACAGCAGCGCCAGGCCGCCAATTTTCAGCCACCAGGCGTTGGACTTCTTTGCCGCCGGGGACTTGGTGACCTTCTTGACCGCCTTGGCGGCCTTGGTCTGCCGCCGGGGCGGGGCGGCGGAGGCCCTGGAAAACTGGGCGGCGGGCTGCCCCGGCGCACCCTGGAGGGGCGGGGCCTTCTGTGCGGGCTTCTTCTCGTCGTCGGCGAAGAGCTTGCCGAACAGCAACGCCAGCCCCAGGGGCCAGAAGGCCCAGAAGGCCAGGATAATCAGGGGCCAGCTCCAGTCCCTGCCGCCGGACGATTGTCTCTTGTTCTCCGCCATGGTCAGTCCTCCGTCTCTTTCTTCTCCAACTTCCGCTTGTTCCCCTGCTCGTCCACAATATAGGTGTGGTCCAGCTGGTCCCTGAGATTTCCCAGCACCGAGTCGATATAGGCCCGCCGGAGGGAGGCCCGCTCCTTCTCCTCGTCCGGGGTCAGGCCCGCGAACCGGGCCTTCCGGGCCAGCTCGTTGATGCGGTCGATCTGCTCCTGCTTCATGCTTGTCCCCCCTGTTCCCGCTCGAATACCAAGTCGATTTCCAAAATGGAGCCGTTCATCTGCTGGGTGGGAATCCACCCGGCGTAGCGCCAGCCCTCCGCCGCCCGCCGGAGAATGGCCTCCCGGTGGCCGGTGGTCTTTCCCACGAAAAACCCCTCGTCGGCGGCCACCGTCTCAAACGCATATTCCACCATTCCAAATCCTCCCCCTATTTTATACGGTTTTCCGGCCCGCCGTTCTTCAAATTGGCGCCAGATTTCTTCCCGCCTCAGACGTAGACCCGCAAGACAATGGCAGTCCGCCCCTTCCGGGTCCGGCCCCCCACCTCGCAAAGCTCGAATTTTCCAAAGCCCCGGGCAGACACCACGTCCCCCGCCTCCAGCAGCTTGTCCGGCTTCACGCACTCCCGCCAGTTCAGCTGGACCTTGCCGCTCTCAATGAGGGCGGCGGCCTTCCCCCGGGCCAGCCGGAAGCCGGAGGCCGCCACCGCGTCCAGCCTGAGAGAGGACACCGTGTCCCGGACCTCCTTCCGCTGAACCGTTGGAATATGGAGGTTTTCCGGCTCGATGGCGGCAACCCGGAGCTTCGCTCGCCCGGCGGAGTTCCAGCTTTGCAGCAGGAAGTCCGCAACGCCCTCCAAAACCAAAAGGTCCGCGCTTCCGGGGGCCACAAGAATGTCCCCCACCTTCTCTCGCACAATGCCCATACCCATCAGGCTCCCCAGGAAATCCCGGTGGGTCAGCTTCTCCTCCTCCCGGAATTCCGCCCGGAGGCAGCAGATGGGGGCCCCGGCGCTCTCCGGTTCCATCCAGTCCGGGAGGAAGAGAAGGAGCTGGCGCTCCGCCCCCTCATAGCCTCCCTGGAGGACATAGGACGCCCCGGAAATCCCCGCCAGCCGCAGCAGGTCCTGGGCCTGGGCCTGCTGCTGGGGGCTCAGGAAGTCCGTGGAGGCCGGAATGTTCCGCCCTGACGCCTGCTCCGCCTTGTCCAGGACCTTCGCCAGGGCCATCCGGTCCTCCCCGGAAAGCCCGAAACGGTCCAGCAGCGCGCCCTTATCCATGGCGCAGCTCCTGGGTGTGGACCAGGGCGGCATAGGCCCCGTCCCTGGCCATCAGCTCCTCGTGGCTGCCCAGCTCCACCATTTCGCCGTTTTCGATGACGGCGATGCGGTCCGCGTTCCGGACCGTGGAGAGGCGGTGGGCAATGATGATGGTGGTCCGGCCTTGGGAGAGCTTGTCGAAAGCCTCCTGGAGCTTGGCCTCCGTCACGCTGTCCAGGGCCGACGTGGCCTCGTCCAGGATCAGCACCGGGGGGTCCTTCAAGAAGATGCGGGCGATGGAAATCCGCTGCTTCTGCCCGCCGGAGAGGAGCACGCCCCGCTCCCCCACGTAGGTGTTGAACCCGTCGGGCATGGCCACAATGTCGTCGTAAATCTCCGCCAGCCGGGCAGCCCGGGCCACTTCCTCCTCCGTGGCCCCGGGGCGGCCGTAGCGGATGTTCTCCAGGATGCTGGCGGCGAAGAGGAACACGTCCTGCTGGACCACGCCCACGTTCCGCCGGAGGGACTCCTGGGTCACCTGCCGCACGTCCGCGCCGTCCAGCCGGACGGCGCCCTCGGTGACGTCGTAGAATCTCGGGATCAGCTGGCAGAGGGTGGACTTTCCCCCGCCGGAGGGCCCTACCACCGCCAACGTCTCGCCGGGGCGGATATGGAGGTCCACGTCACGCAGCACCGCCGCGTCGCCCTGGTAGGCAAAGCTCACGTGGTCCACGTCGATCTTTCCCTCCACCCGGTCCAGCCGTTTGGCGTCCGGCGCGTCCTTCAGGGCGGGCTCCTCCCGCATCAGCTCGATAAAGCGGCCCAGGCCCGCCGTGCCGTTGGCGAAGAGTTCCGCGAAGTTGGAGAGCTTCCGCACCGGGGTGACAAAGGTGGTGATGTAAAGGCTGAAGGTGGTCAGGTCAATGATGTTCAGCTCCCCCCGCATGAGGAACACGCCCCCGGCGGCGATGACGGCGGCGGAGAGGATGCAGAGGAAGAACTCCATGGTGGCGTTGAAGCGGCCCATGGCCTTGTGGAAGACCCGCTTGGAGGTCTTGAAGGTGGCGTTGGAGCTGTCGAACTTCTGGAGCTCCGCCCCCTCGTTGGCGAAGGCCTTGGCCGTGCGGATGCCGGAGAGGCCGGACTCAATGTCGGAGTTGATGACGGCGGTTTTCTGCTTCACGGCGGCGGAGGCCTCGCTCATGGAGCGGCGGCAGGACCAGACCACGGCGAAGAACACCGGGATGATGCAGGCGATCACCAGGGCCAGCCGCCACTGGATGGTGAACATGATGGCCAGGGACCCCGCGATGGTGACGCCGGAGATGAAGATGTCCTCCGGGCCGTGGTGGGCCAGCTCCGTGATGTCGAAGAGGTCCGCCGTCAGGCGGCTCATGAGCTGCCCGGTGCGGTTTTTGTCGTAGTAGTTGAAGCTCAGCTCCTGCATGTGGCGGAAGAGGTCGTGGCGGATGTCCGCCTCCACCAGGATGCCGAAGGTGTGGCCCCAGTAGCAGATGACATAGGTCAGCAGGGCCCGGAGGACAAAGGCGGCAAACACCACCGCCATCACGCAGAAGAAGGTCTTGTAGGCGCTTCCCGGCAGCAGCTCATACATGCACCACCGGGACACGGCGGGAAAGGCCAGGTCGATCACGGAAATCAGCAGGGCGCAGCTGAGGTCCATGATGAACAGCTTCCGGTGGGGCCGGAAGTAGGAGAGAAAAATTTGCAGGGCGGATTTTCTCTGGAACTCCTGGGTGGTCATAAACGAATCCTCCATTGTCTGAACATAATTTTACAGTCTGTGATTATAGCATGATTTTTCCAGGGATGCAAGGAAAGGGGGGAAGAAAAGCCTCCCCGGACGGTTCCGTCCGGGGAGGCCCTTTTTATGGAGGCTCAAGCGTTCGCCAAGAACTCGCCCTTCATATATCCGGTGGTAGTGACACCGCCCACGGCGGTAAAGGTGATCTCGTACCACCCGTCTCCCGCGCTGGCAACCACCTGGACAGAGCCGCCGTTGGGCACAGTGGCCAGGATGTCATAGGTCGTGCCGGGACCGGACCGGACCCGGACGCCGTTGCCGCCGTTGATGACCACGGCCTTGCCCGCCTTCAGGGACCCGCCGGAGGAAACCGTGGGGGTGGTGGGCGCGGAGGTGTTTCCGCCGCCGGAGGGCGAAACCGGGTCTCCGGTGACCCGGACGATGCAGACGGCCTTCTTCGCCCCGTCGGTGACCAGGACATTGGTAATGCCCCTGGCCACGGGGGTGACGGTGCCGTCACTGGCCACGGTAGCGATGGCGGGATTTTCGCTGATCCAGGTATAGGTCCCGGTGCCGCCGGAGACCCGCAGCTTCCAGGGCCCCTCGGAGGGCTTCCGGCTAAAGTCCGTACTGTTGAGGGTCAGCCCGCCGGGCAGGGCCGCGGCGGAGGCGTAGCTCATGCCGCCGCTGGAGGTCCCGGACCCGTTGGAGGCTGTGCCGGAGTTTCCGGCATTGCCCTCGGGCATGGTTCCCGTGTTGGGGGTGTCGGTATCGGGGGTTTCCTCCTCCGGCGCATCCGCGCCGGAGGACCCGCCGGA
Organism: uncultured Oscillibacter sp.; assembly: GCA_910583785.1. Classification (GTDB taxonomy): domain Bacteria; phylum Bacillota; class Clostridia; order Oscillospirales; family Oscillospiraceae; genus Oscillibacter. The sequence goes on along the minus strand of CAJTZK010000012.1, from coordinate 63,973 downwards.
GCCATCGGGCTCATCGGTTCCGCCGGGGTCCCCGGCGGGGGGCTCATCCGTGGAGACCGGGGGCTCTACTGGCGTGGAGATGCCCGGCTGGTCAGGGCCGCTGGGCGGCGTCTTCCCGTCCTTGTTGAAGAGCTTGTCCCCGTAGAGCAGGTAGACCAGCAGCAGGGCCATCAGTACAATCAGCACCACCAGAATCGGCGTCACAATGCTGTAGGCGCTCCGGCCGCCCCGGCCGCCGGGACTCCGGACGCCCTCCCGGAGGATGGGACGGCGGGCGGGCTCCTGCTCCTCTTCCCAGTACTCCTCCTCCTCGCAGAATGGGCAGTTTCGGTATGTATCGGAATATCTCTCCCCACAGATGGGGCAGCGTTTCATTGCCATGTCGGTCCTCCCGTATGTGATCTTCCTTGTCAAAACCATGCAGTTCTGCTATCATCGCATTTTCTATCATATCCATTTTCCAGGCCGCCGTCAAGTACGAGTTCGTCAAAATTTGTGAACTTTTCAGGTTCTCCTTGCTTTTTCGCCCCGGACCCATATAATGGAACTTGGAGAATCGAATCGAACCGACGGGAGGAATACGGTATGAGCGCCATCATCATCGGCATCGCCGGGGGCAGCGGCTCCGGAAAGACCACCCTGGCCCAGCACCTGAAAGACCACTTCGGCGGCAGCGTCACCGTCATTGGCCACGACAGCTACTACAAGCGGCAGGAGGGAAAGACCTACGAGGAGCGGGCCCTCCAGAATTACGACCACCCCAGCGCCTTTGAAACGGACCTGCTGGTCCGCCACCTCCAGGAGCTGCGGGAAGGCCGTCCCGTCCAGTGCCCGGTGTATTCCTATGTGGACCACAACCGGACGGACCAGACGGTGGAAATTTTCCCCACAAAGGTCCTGATTGTGGAGGGTTTCCTGATCCTCCACGAGCCCCGCCTCCGGGAGCTGTTCGACATCAAAATCTTCGTGGAGACCGACGCCGACGAGCGCATCCTCCGCCGCTGCCTCCGGGACGTGGAGGAACGGGGCCGGACCCTGCGGTCCGTGGTGACACAGTACCTGACCACGGTAAAGCCCATGCACGAGCAGTACGTGGAGCCCTCCCGGAAATACGCCGACATCATTGTCTTAGAGGGGGGCCACAACCTGGTGGCCCTGGAGATGATCATGCAGAGAATCCAAAACCACATCGACCGGGAATGACCAAAGGAGCGGCTGGGAAGCCGCTCCTTTCCTATTTTATTTCTATTGTAAGCATGTGCCGCGCGCCGCCTGGCGCTTACTCCTGTTCCTCCTGTCCCCCGCCCGCCAGGAGTATGGCCTCCGCTTTTACCCGCGCATGCTGGAGGATTTCTTCCGCTTCGCCGTAGTTCCGCATTTCCAGTGCCTACAGCGCGTCGTTGACCGCGTTGAACAAGATGGTGCAGAGTTTCGTTCCTTTCATCATTTCCTCCTCATAAATTGACAGGCATAATTATACAGATATCTACATAATATATAAATAATAAGTCTAAATATATAAAATGTCAAGAAGGTATATTCTTGTTAGAATACCTCCCAAAGGGGAGACAGGCATGAACGAGATAAAAAGCATTGTAACGTACCGCGTTGGAGAATATGGCAAGGTCACCGTGAAGCTCGCAAAGGTCCTCGACAGCCGGGGAATCACCCGCAACCGCCTGGCAACTTTGACGGGCATCCAATATTCCATTGTTGACCGCTATTACAAAAACAAGCAAATCGAAATGGTAGACCTGGATTTCCTGGCGAAGGTCTGCTATGTCCTGGACTGCCGGGTGGAAGACCTCCTGGAGTATCAAAAACCGGAAGAGGCCAACGGGGCCTCCGGATAAGGGGCCCCGCCCGCTTATTTCTGAAAGCTTCCGCCGCCTTCCTCCTCTGGCCGCGCCGTGCCGAAGGCGATGGACCCGCTGCCATAGCGCCGCCGGATGCCGTCCATGGCGGCCTCCAGGCGTTCCTGCCGTTCCCGGTCCCCTCCGGGGGAGAAGAGGTCCGCCTGCTCATAGGTTTCCTCCTCCGGCGTCAGGTGGATGGCCGTCACCGTCAGGGCCCGGACGGGGCTGGGGGGCTTCCAGAGCTCCCCGGCCAGCTCCAGGGCGGCGGCGGAGAGGTCCCGGATCAAATGAGTGGGGGCCGGGAGCTGCCGCTGGCGGGATCGGTCGTGAAACGCCGGGTCCCGGACCGTCACGTGGACGCCCCCCGCATAGAGCCCCGCCCGGCGGAGCCGCCCGGCCACGCTGTCCGCCAGCAGGCCGATGCCCGCCGCCACCTGGGCCTGGGTGGTGAGATTTTTGGGAAACGTGGTGCCGTTCCCTATGGACTTCACGGGTTCCGGCTGGTAGCGGGAGCGGACGGGCTCCCGGTCACAGCCGCTGGCGTAGCTGTGAAGCTGGCCCCCCAGCTTGCCCATCAGCTCCTCCAGCATCTCCCGGGGGCAGGCCGCCAGCTCCCCGATGGTCCGGACGCCATACTGCCCCAGGAGTTTCCTGGCCGCCCGGCCCACATAGAGCATGTCGCCCGCCGGAAGGGGCCAGACAATCTCGCGCCAGTTCTCCCGGGTGATCACGGTGGTGGCGTCGGGCTTTTTGTAGTCGCTCCCCAGCTTGGCGAAAACCTTATTAAAGGACACCCCAACGGAGAGGGTCAGCCCCAGCTCCTGTTTCACCCTCCGCCGCAGGGTATCCGCCAGGGCCCCGCCGTCCATGCCGAAGAGGTGGAGGGTGTGGGTCACGTCCAGCCAGCTCTCATCGATGCCGAAAGGCTCCACCAGGTCGGTGTACTCATCGTAGATGGCGTTGACCCTCCGGGAGTACTCCCGGTACAGCCTGTGGCGGGGCGGCAGCAGAATCAGCTCCGGGCACTTTTTCCTGGCCTGCCAGATGGTTTCCGCCGTCTGCACGCCGTACCGCTTGGCCGGGTCGTTTTTCGCCAGTATGATGCCGTGGCGGGAAGAGGGGTCCCCGCAGACGGCCACGGGGAGCTTTTTCAGCTCCGGGCGGTCCAGCAGCTCCACCGAGGCGTAGAAGCTGTTCAAATCACAGTGGAGAATCACGCGGTCCATGGGGGTCCCTCCTTCCGGCTTGACGCGTTTATAATAGCACATCCGTTCTGTTTTGAAAAGAGGGAAAACCCGGCGCGGGACGCTCCCGGGCGCAGAAGGCCGGGGAGGATGAACCCCGCGGGGGGCGGCCCTCCGCGTTCCCCCTGCCCCGCAAACGCCAAGGCGGGGGCGCCGGGCGGCGCGCCCGCCCAGCGGCGCAAGGCGTTTTTACGGTGGAACGGCTTATGGGCGGAGGCCGGCCATGCAGGTCCGCCCCCGCGGGGTCCTCTTTCTAAAAATCAAAAATTAGGGCTTGCATTTTCCGCCCCGCCGTCGTATACTAGGCTCAGGAAACGCAACTGAATACTTTGTCTTCAGGGCGGGGTGCAATTCCCCACTGGCGGTATAGTCCGCGACCGGAGGCCGTTTTCTGAGAGCACGGCCCCCGCTGACCCGGTGGAACTCCGGGACCAACAGTGACAGTCTGGATGGAAGAAGATGAGTGCGGTTTGGCCGCGCGTTGTTTGCGCGCTTCTTTGCTGCTTGTTCACCTTGGAGAAGTCAAAGCGTCCAGGGTGTTTTCAAGTTTGTAAAGGAGTGTTTTCTTATGCCTGACTTCCACAACACCAGCGCCATCCCCGCCGCCCGTCCCCGGGTCACCGTCCGGACGGTCACGTCCCTCGCCATGCTCACCGCCCTGACCTACGTGGCCATGCTGCTGAGCAAGCTGCTGCCCCAGGTTTCCGGCTTCCTCCAGCTGGACGTGAAGGACACGGTGGTCTGCATTGGCGGCTTCCTCTTCGGGCCCCTCTCCGCCGCCATCATCTCCATCGTGGTGGCCCTGGTGGAGATGTTCACCGTCAGCGACACCGGGCCCATCGGCCTGGTGATGAACGTGCTGGCCACCTGCGCCTTCTGCTGCACCGCCTCCTTTGTCTACAAGAAGCTGCGCTCCCGGAAGGGCGCGGTCCTGGGCCTGGCCCTGGGCACCGTGGTCCTGACGGTGGTCATGGTCCTCTGGAACTACCTGATCACCCCCCTCTACATGGGCATCCCCCGGGAAACCGTCGCCTCCATGCTGCCCACGGTCTTCCTCCCCTTCAACCTGGTGAAGGGCGGACTGAACATGGCCCTGATCCTGATCCTCTACAAGCCCGTGGTCACCGCCCTGCGGAAGGCCCGGCTGGCCCCCGAGCGGGACGCCGCCGCCCAGGATTCCGACCGCTTTGACGCGGGCTTCCTGCTGTTCTCCCTGGCCCTGCTCGCCACCTTCGTCCTGCTGGTCCTGGTGCTGGCGGGCAAAATCTGAGGGCCCGCCCTCCTAAATATCCTCTCAAATCCCGGGGCGGAGCCGTCAGGCTCCGCCCCGTTTTCCCTGCTCCCCAGCAAAATAATGAAAGAATTTCCAAAAATTTCCGAAACTTGTGACAATCGCAACTTGCATTATCTGGAAAACTTTGCTATCATGGTAGAATTAAGCAGAAGGGAGGCGCATCGTCTTGGTCATACATGAATCCGCAGAGGATTACCTGGAGTCCATCCTGATCATCCAGGAACAGTCCGGCCAGGTCCGGTCCATCGATGTGGTGAACAAGCTGGGATACTCCAAGCCCAGCGTCAGCATCGCCATGAAGAAGCTGCGGGAAAGCGGCTATATTGTCATGGCCGGGGATGGGAACATCACCCTCACCGCCACGGGCATGGAAATTGCCAGCCGCATATACCGCCGCCACAAGACCATTACCAAGCTCTTTGAGCTGATGGGCGTCTCCCCGGAACAGGCCGCGGCCGACGCCTGTAAGGTGGAGCACGATCTCAGTGAAGAGACCTTCGGGCGGATCTGCGCCTATGTGGAGGACCTGCCCCAGTGATGGCGGCCCCAGCCGCCGTCCAGGAGGGAATCCCAGGCGGGCAGGAAGTTTCCGGCGTTTTATCTAAAAAGAAGCGGGGAAGTTCTCTGTTTGGGGGCTTGCATTTTTGCGGGCCTTCCGGTACAATAAAAACAGTAAGCAAGGATAGATGGCTGCAACGGAGTGCCGAGCGCACGGGCCCGCACCTGTCTCTCCGTGCGGGCCGATAGGTGTTTCAAGTCCGGGTGGATTTGGGGCGCCTTTCTTTTTTACCCAAAATCCAGCGTATTTTATTCTAGGGAGGAATTTTAACTATGATCTTACTGGCAAACGGCAGGCTCATCACCCGGGACCCCAGCGGTACAGGCTACCTGCCCGACGGCGGCGTAGCCACCGACGGCGGAAAGATTGTGGAGGTGGGCGGAACCGCCGCCCTGAAGGCGAAATATCCCCAGGCGGAGTTCGTGGACGCCAAGGGCGGGGTCATCATGCCCGGACTCATCAACGCCCACACCCACATCTACTCCGCCCTGGCCCGGGGCCTGTCCATCAGCGGCTACGCCCCCACCAACTTCTACGAGGTGCTGGACGGCCAGTGGTGGTACATCGACCGCCACCTGGACCTGGCGGCCACCAAAGCCTCTGCCCAGGCCCTGGTCATCGACTCCATCAAGCAGGGCGTCACCACCATCTTCGACCACCACGCCTCCTTCTGTGAAATCCCCGGGTCCCTGATGGAAATCGCCAAGGTCACGGAGTCCATGGGCATGCGGGCCTGCCTGTGCTACGAGGTCAGCGACCGGGACGGCGAGGAAAAATCCCTCCAGTCCGTCCAGGAGAACAAGGACTTCATCGACTACTGCGAGAGCCACCCCTCTGAAATGCTAAAAGCCATGTTCGGCGGCCACGCCCTGTTTACGATTTCCGACAAGACCTTCGACCGGATGGTTTCCGCCAACGGAGGCCGGGTGGGCTACCACATCCATGTCTCCGAGGGCATGAACGACGTATACGACTCCCTCCAGAACTACGGGCGCCGCCCCGTCCAGCGCTTGCAGGACCACGGCATCCTGGGCCCCAAGACCATCCTGGGGCACTGCATCCACGTAAACACGGCGGAGATGGACATCATCCAAGAGACGGACACCATGTGCGTCAACAACCCGGAAAGCAACATGGGCAACGCCGTGGGCTGCTCCCCGGTGCTCCAGCTCTACAAGAAGGGCATCCTGGTGGGCCTGGGCACCGACGCTTATACCAACGACATGCTGGAGAGCATCAAGGTGGCCCTGGCCATCCAGCGGCACAACGCCTGCCTCCCCGGCGTGGGCTGGTGCGAGGTGACGGACATGCTCTTCAAGAACAACGCCAAGATGGCCCAGCGGGCCGGATTCCCGGAGACGGGCGTGCTGAAGGCCGGGGCGGCGGCGGACGTGATCGTCATGGACTATAAGCCCTTCACGCCGTTTTCCGACGTAAACATCGACGGGCACATGCTCTTCGGCATGACGGGCCGCCAGTGCCAGACGACCATGATCAACGGCAAAATTCTGATGAAAGACCGCCAGCTGACGGAAATCGACGAAGAGGCCGTCAACGCCGAAATTCTCCAGGTCTCCAAGAAGCTCTGGGGAACCCTGAACCACTGCGAGTATTAATAGCGTGTTTGATTGAAAGAGGGGCAGGCTCTGCAGAAATGGCCTGACCTGGGGGCCAGGCCCCACAGGAGCCGTTTCTTCCCCAAACGCCAGGTTAGCGGCAGCGGGGAGGGGAGAACCGTCCTTGCACCGGCCGCCAAACCCCCGCTTGCACCACGCCGCGGGCAGAAGCCTTGCGTAACAAACCGTCCGCACCCTGCCGCGCCCCCCGTTTTCTCTCTTCCACCGTGCACGGCGCATTCTCTTTTTGCAAAAGAGGGGGCCCCGCAAAATCGAAGATTTTGTGGGGAGAGGAGGGGCAAAGGAGTGCAGCGCAGCCGTCGCCGTCAGGCGGCTGCGGAGCGAAACGGATTTCGCCCCGACGAAATGGGGGGTGCAAAAGGACCAGCCCTCAGAGGGCTGAACCCCCTACCCCCGCCGGAACGGCGGAGAACCAGCCAGATACTTTAAGGAGGAAAAAAGAATGTCCGAACTGATGACCCCCATCCCGTTCCGGGAACTCATGACCTGGGTAACCGCCGAGTACCAGAAGGACGGCACCGTCTTCGGCGTCCACAAGCCCTACAAGGCGGGCGTCAAGGCCCTGCCCATCTTCGGCGAGAAAATTGAGACCCCCTTCGGCCCCGCCGCCGGGCCCAACACCCAGCTGGCCCAAAACATCATCGCCTCTTACTTCGCCGGAGCCCGCTTTTTCGAGCTGAAAACCGTCCAGAAGATGGACGGCGCGGAGCTCTCCGCCTGCGTCAACCGCCCCTGCATCCTGGCGGAAGACGAGTGCTACAACTGCGAGTGGTCCACGGAGCTGTATGTCCAGCAGGCCTTTGAAGAGTACGTGAAAGCCTGGTGCGCCTGTAAAATCCTGGCCAAGGCCTACGGCCTGGGCGACCCCGACGCCTTTGTCTTCAACATGTCCGTGGGCTACGACCTGGCGGGCATCCAGGGCGAGAAGGTGGACGGCTTCCTCAGCGGCATGGCCGACGCCTCCCAGACCCCCATTTTCCAGGAGTGCATCCGGGTCCTCAAGGAGTTCTTCCCCGCCGAAAGCACCTTTATCGGCTCCATCACGCCCCATGTCTCCGGCAGCGTCACCCTCTCCACCCTCCACGGCTGCCCGCCGGACGAGATTGAGCGCATTGCCAGCTACCTGATTGAGAAGAAGCGCCTCCACACCTTCGTCAAGTGCAACCCCACCATCCTGGGCTACGAGACCGCCCGGTCCATCCTAGACGGCATGGGCTACGACTACATCGCCTTTGACGACCACCACTTTAAAGAGGACCTCCAGTACGCGGACGCGGTGCCCATGTTCCGCCGCCTCCAGGCCCTGGCGGACAAGACCGGCGTGGAATTCGGCCTGAAGCTCTCCAACACCTTCCCCGTGGACGTAAAGGCCGGGGAGCTCCCCAGCGAGGAAATGTATATGGCGGGCAAGTCCCTCTTCCCCCTGACCACCACCATGGCGGCCCGGATTTCCAAGGAGTTCGGCGGTCGTATGCGGATCAGCTACGCCGGAGGCGCGGACGCGCTGAACATCGACAAGCTCTTCGCCCTGGGCATCTGGCCCATCACCATGGCCACCACGGAGCTCAAGCCCGGCGGCTACCAGCGCTTCGTCCAGATCGGCGACAAGCTGGACGCCCTGGAGTTTAAGCCCTTCACGGGCGTGGACGTGGCGGGCATCGAGGCCCTGGCCCTGGCGGCCCGGTCCGACAAGTACCACGTTAAGGCCGTGAAACCCCTGCCTAACCGTAAGCTCAGCGAGAAGGTGCCCCTGCTGGACTGCTTCACCGCCCCCTGCAAGGGCGGGTGCCCCATCGGCCAGGACATCCCGGAGTACATCGAGCTGTGCCGGAAGGGCGAGTACGCCTCCGCCCTGCGGCTCATCTGCGAGAAGAACCCCCTGCCCTTTATCACGGGCACCATCTGCGCCCACCGCTGCCAGACCAAGTGCACCCGGAACTTCTATGAGGACTCCGTCCAAATCCGGGCCACCAAGCTGGTGGCCGCAGAGCGGGGCTATGACGAATACCTGTCCAAGGTGAAGGCCCCCGCCCCGGCCGATAACGGCAAAAAAGCAGCGGTCATCGGCGGCGGCCCCACTGGCATGGCGGCGGCCTACTTCTTGGGCCGGGCGGGCATCCCCGTCACGATTTTCGAAAAATCCGGCCAGCTGGGCGGCATCGTCCGGCAGGTGATCCCCGGCTTCCGCATCGCGGACGGGGCCATTGACAAGGACGCGGCCCTGGTGGCTAAGATGGGCGCGGAAATTAAGCTCAACACCCCGGCCCCCACGGTGGCCGAGCTGAAGGCCCAGGGCTACACCCACATCTTCTTCGCCGTGGGCGCCTGGAAGGCCGGACGGCTGGATATCCCCGGCAACGTGGCGCCCGTCATCGGCTGGCTGAAGGATTTGAAGGCCGGAAAGGACGTGTCCCTGGGGCATGTTGCGGTAGTCGGCGGCGGCAACACCGCCATGGACGCCGCCCGGGCGGCCCTCCGGGCGGGGGCGGAATCCTCCACCCTGGTGTACCGCCGGACGAAGAAGTACATGCCCGCCGATGCCGAGGAACTGGAGCTGGCCCTGGCCGACGGCGTGAAGTTCCTGGAGCTGGTGGCCCCCGTGGAACAGAAGGACGGAACGCTCCGCTGCGAGAAGATGAAGCTGGGCGAGCCCGACGGGAAGGGCCGCCGGAAGCCGGAGCCTACCGGGGAATTTGTGGAAATTCCCTGCGACACGGTGATCTCCGCCGTGGGCGAGCAGGTGGAGAGCGGGCTCTTCACCGCCAACGGCATCGAGGTGGACGCCAAGGGCCTGCCGGACTTCTGCACTAACCTGGAGGGCGTTTATGTGGGCGGCGACGCCATGCGGGGCCCCGCCACGGTGGTGGAGGGCATCGCCGACGCCCAGTGGTTCGCCAACGCCGTCATTGGCGCGCCTCACAAATTTGAGGTCCCCGCCAAGGCCGTGGCCACCCGTGGGGAGGCCATCGCCAAGAAGGGCATCCTCTGTGCGTCCGCCAAGTGCGAGGGCGACCGCTGCCTGGCCTGCAACGTAGTGTGCCAGGCCTGCGCCGACGTGTGCCCCAACCGGGCCAACGTGGTGGTGGAGCTGCCCGACGGGCGGCATGAGATTTTGCACGTGGACCGGATGTGCAACGAGTGCGGCAATTGCGCCATCTTCTGCCCCTATGACTCCGCCCCCTACCGGGATAAGTTCACCCTCTTCAAAACCCGGGAGGGCTTTGAAGAGAGCGTGAACAACCAGGGCTTCCTGCCCCTGGGCGGGGGCAAGGTCCTGGTCCGGCTGGAGGGGAAGATCTTCGAAGCGGACTTGAACGGCAAGAACGATCTGCCTGCGGACATTGAGGTGTTCATCCTCACGGTGCTGAACAAGTACGCCTATCTGCTGGGCTGAGCATGAACGAGTGGAGGCCGGGAATTCCCGGCCTCCGCAAATAATGCCTCCGCCTGGGGAGGGTCCGGGACGGAGATGTCCTCCTGTAGGGGCGGGCCTATGCGCTGCCCCTTCCCCCAGGTCCTGGCGCATCCGATAAGCGGCCGGGCGCGTCGGTCCGCCCCGCGCCGTATTCTTCCTACTAAATACGTGTCCGGACACTTCCCCTTGCGGAACGCCCCTTGACAAACGTTCCCATATCGTGTATACTGCGTAAAATTTAAAGAAACGAGGTGTCCGCCATGGCCTACTTTTTCCCCGAGCCCTCCCGCACCTTCAGCGAATACCTTCTGGTCCCCGGATACTCCTCCGCCGAGTGTGTACCCGCCAATGTGACCTTGAAGACCCCGGTGGTAAAGTTCAAACGCGGCGAGGAGTGCCCCCTGACTATGAACGTGCCCATGGTCTCCGCCGTGATGCAGGCGGTCTCCGGCGAGCAGATGGGCATTGGCCTTGCTAGGGAGGGCGGCATCGCCTTTATCTTCGTCTCCCAGCCCGTGGAGCAGCAGGCGGAGATGGTCCGCCGGGTAAAGAACTACAAGGCGGGCTTTGTTTCCAGCGACTCCAACCTCCGGATTGGGGACACCCTGGCAGACGTGCTGGCCCTGAAAGAGCGCAGCGGCCACTCCACCATGGCTGTCACGGACGACGGCAATGGGACGGGCAAGCTCTTAGGCCTGGTCACCAGCCGGGACTACCGGGTCAGCCGCCTGGACCCCGCCACTCCCGTCACGGACTTCATGACACCCTTTGATAAGCTCATCTACGCCCCCGAGGGCACCAGCTTGAAAGAGGCCAACGACATCATTTGGGACCGGAAGCTCAATGCCCTGCCCATCGTCTCAAAGGACGGCCACCTGGTGAGCTTCGTCTTCCGCAAGGACTACGATTCCCACAAGGGCAACCCCCTGGAGCTGCTGGACGGCCAGAAGCGCTACGTGGTGGGCGCGGGCATCAACACCCGGGACTATGCGGAGCGGGTTCCCGCCCTGGTGGACGCCGGGGTGGACGTGCTGGTCATCGACTCCTCCGAGGGTTACTCCGAGTGGCAGGCCCGGACCTTGAAATGGATCCGGGACCGCTACGGCGACACGGTGAAGGTGGGCGCGGGCAACGTAGTGGACGGCGAGGGCTTCCGCTTCCTGGCGGATGCCGGGGCGGACTTCGTGAAGATCGGCATCGGCGGCGGCTCCATCTGCATCACCCGGGAGACCAAGGGCATCGGCCGGGGCCAGGCCACGGCGGTCATCGACGTGGCTGCGGAGCGGGACCGCTATTTCGAGGAGACCGGGGTCTATGTTCCCATCTGCGCCGACGGCGGCATCGTCCAGGACTACCACATCACCCTGGCCCTGGCCATGGGCGCGGACTTCTGCATGCTGGGCCGTTACTTCTCCCGGTTTGACGAGTCCCCCACCAGCAAGATTCTCATTGGGGGCAGCTATATGAAGGAGTACTGGGGTGAGGGCAGCGCCCGGGCCCGGAACTGGCAGCGGTACGACCTGGGCGGCGCGGCCAAGCTCTCCTTCGAAGAGGGCGTGGACTCCTACGTCCCCTACGCCGGAGCCCTGGCGGACGGCATGGCCACCACCCTGGCAAAGATCCGCTCCACCATGTGCAACTGCGGCGCGCTGACGATTCCCGAGCTCCGGGAGAAGGCCAAGCTGACCCTCGTCAGCTCCGTTTCCATTGTGGAGGGCGGGGCGCACGACGTGCTCCTCAAGGACTCCGCCGGAGCGGTGGGGAGAAATTAAAAAAGAAGGTCCGCTTCCATGGGAGGCGGGCCTTTTCCCTTATTCAGGTATGTTCATCATAGTACACCCAGGTAAAGAAATCCGTAACCAGCGAGATGAAAAACGCCGCCATCAGCCCCAGGCCCACGTAAATCAGGGTCTCCTGCCCCGTCGTCTTTCCCCAGGCAATCAGCACCAGCTCCGCCGCCAGGAACACAATCTGGCTGATATAGTACGCCTGGCTTCTGGATTTCAGCTTCACCAGCTGGTTCCGTTCGTCCCGCTCCTCTACCTTGTCCTCCTGGGACCACTTGGGGGACAGGCTCCGAAGGACCCCGGCCCCGCCCAGGAGCAGCAAAAGCCCCGCCAGTACGCCGTCGTGCCAGTCAAAGCCCTGCAAGGCGCCCCGCACCAGGTTCAGCGCCCCCAGAAACAGGGCAAAGAGGCCAAAGGCAAAGTTCTTCTTATGATAGATTTTCATGACAAATCCCCTCTTTCAAGCAAATCTTTCCAGACGCGGCCCCGCCAATGACCGGGCCGCCGCCTCTTATGGCAAATCCCCATACTTCCGGTCCTCCCGTTCCCGGTTCTCCCGGAGACAGCAAAGCTCCTCCACCGTTACGCCGAAGACCTCCGCCATCCGGTAGGCCAGCATCAGCGACGGGCTGTACTGCTCCTTCTCAATGGAGATGATGGTCCGCGCCGAGACATGAACCCGCTCCGCCAGCTGCTGCTGGGTCATGCCCGCGGCGGTCCGCAGCTCCTTCACCTTTGTCTTCACGCCATCCCTCCCGCATGTGAAGTCCACTTCTTATGAAGCTAGCTTCATAGTATCACGCCACTTGTTCCTTGTCAAGCAAAAATATGAAGTTTCCTTCATGCTTTTTCGCAAAAGAAGCCCCCGGCCTGCGCCGGGGGCTTTTCTGCTCGCTTACACTCTCTTCCAGGCCGCTCCGCCCTTCACGTCGGTAACCTCAATGCCCTGGGCTTTTAGCTCGTCCCGGATGCGGTCCGCCTCGGCAAAGTTCTTCGCCTTCTTGGCCTCATAGCGGGCCAGCACCTTGGCGTCGATCTCCGGGTCTCCCTCGCCGGTGATGACGTAGTCCCCGCCGCCGCTCTGAACGGCCTGGGCCGCCTTCTCCCGGAGGGCCGCCGCCTTTTCCAAAAGGCTCATGGACAGCACCCGGTCGAACTCCCCAATGACGGCCAGCTTGGTGGCGTCATTGGTCTTGGCTTTCAGCGCGTCGAAGACCGCCGTCACCGCCATGGAGGTATTCAGGTCGTTCCCCACCTGCTGGAGGAACTTCTCCCGGTACTCGCCGAATACCGCCTGGTCCACGTTCCCCTCCGGTTTCAGGGCCGCGATGCGGTTCAGCAGCTTCGTGTAGGCGGCGGCGGCGTTGTCCAGGTTCTCCCAGGAAAACACCAGGGTCTTCCGGTAGTGGCTCTGGAGGCAGAACCAGCGGTAGGCCAGGGGGTCGTACCCCTTTTCCTCCAGCAGGGAGACGGTCAAAAACTCCCCCTTGGACTTGGACATCTTCCCCGCCGGGTCGTTCAGGTGGTGGACATGGAACCAGTGGGGGCACCAGGGATGGCCCAGGTAGCTCTCGGACTGGGCAATCTCGTTGGTGTGGTGGGGGAAGGCGTTGTCCACGCCGCCGCAGTGGAGGTCCAGGTACTCCCCGTTGTACTTCATGGAGATGCCGGAGCACTCGATATGCCAGCCGGGGTAGCCCACGCCCCAGGGGGAGTCCCACTTGAGGGCCTGGTCCTCAAATTTGGACTTGGTGAACCAGAGCACAAAGTCGTTTTTGTTCCGCTTGTTGGAGTCCTCCTCCACGCCCTCCCGGACGCCCACGGCCAGGTCGTCTTCGTCGTGGTCGTTGAAAATGTAGTAGCGTTCCAGCTTGGAGCTGTCGAAGTACACATTTCCTCCCGCCAGATAGGCGTACCCGGTGTCCACCAGCTTGGAGATGATCTGGATATACTCGCTGATGCACCCGGTGGCGGGCTGGACCACATCGGGGGTCTTGATGTTCAGCTTCCGGCAGTCGTCAAAGAAGGCGTCAGTGTAGAATTTGGCAATGTCCATCACCGTCTTGTTCTCCCGCTTGGCCCCCTTGAGCATTTTGTCCTCTCCGGTGTCGGCGTCGCTGGAGAGGTGCCCCACGTCCGTGATGTTCATGACCCGGTTCACGTCGTACCCGGCGAAGCGGAGGTACTTCTCCAGCACGTCCTCCATGATATAGCTCCGGAGGTTCCCGATGTGGGCGAAGTGGTACACCGTCGGGCCGCAGGTATACATTTCCACCCGGCCGGGGGTGTGGGTTTTGAACTCCTCTTTTTTATGGGTTGCGGAATTGTAAAGATACATCAGCGTAATCCTCCTTATTTTTATTCGTGCAGCTCCAAAGGCAGGCCGTCGGGGTCATGGAAAAAAGCCATCCGCTTTTCACTGTAAGGGTCCCAGCGAATGGGCCCGCAGGGGATGCCCCGGGCCTCCAAGTCCCGGACGGCCTCTTCGATATTCTCCACCCGGAAGGCCAGATGCCGCAGGCCCCGGGCCTCCGGGTAGCTGGGCCGCTCCGGCGCGCCGGGGATGGCGAAAATCTCCAGCTCCCCGTCCCCGAATTTCAAATCCAGCTTCCAGTCTCCCCGTTCCTCCCGGAAGTTCTCCCGGAGCACCGGGAAGCCCAGCTTCCCCACGTAGAACTCCCGGGCCCTTTGGTAATCCGATACGATGATGGCCACATGGTGCAGATGCTCCAGCCGCATACGCGCTCCTCCTATTCCCGTTCTTTCAGGCGGGCCGCCTCCGGTTGGGCTCCTTCCGGCCCTCCAGGGCCCGCTCCAGCGCCTCCACCTGCCGGGCCAGCCGCTCCAGCTCTTCCCGCACCGGGTCCTGGACGCTGATCTGGTCCACGTCGTCGGCGTAGTACACGGGGCAGCCGTTCACCCGGACAATCCGGGCGGGAACGCCCACGGCGGTGGAACCCGGGGGCACCTCCCGCAGCACCACCGCCCCGGCGGCAATGCGGGCGTTGTCCCCCACTTTGAAGGGCCCCAGGATACGGGCCCCGGAGCCCACCATCACGTTGTTCCCCAGGGTGGGGTGCCGCTTCCCCTGGTCCTTCCCGGTGCCCCCCAGGGTCACCCCCTGGTAGAGCAGGCAGTCGTCCCCGATCTCGGCGGTCTCGCCGATGACAATGCCGCAGCCATGGTCAATGACCAGCCTCCGGCCAATGGTGGCCCCCGGGTGGATTTCGATACCCGTTTTATTCCGGGCATGCTGGGAAATCCAGCGGGCCAGGAAATACCGATGGTGCAGGTACAGCCAGTGGGCCGCCCGGTGCCACAGCAGGGCGTGGACGCCGGGGTAAAGGAGAAAAATCTCCAGCTTATTCCGGGCCGCAGGGTCCCGGCGCTGATAGGCGGCCAGCAGGCCGCCCAGGCGAGTCAGGTACATCATGCTTCACTCCTTGCCGGGCCGGGAAGAAACAAGAACGCCTCCCGTACCGAAGTACGAGAGGCGACGAATCGCGGTTCCACTCTCATTTATCACTCAAGGGGCCCTTGACGGGGGCCGGGCGGAGGGGTCTTCCCTCCCGCTCGCGGACGCACTTCGCGGCCCCCTCCGCAGGCGCGCTTGCAGCCGGTGGCGCGCCCTCTCTGCTCTTCAGGTAAACCGTTACTCTTTCCGGTCATCGCGGTATTTACTTGACTCTCTTAGTATATTAGCAAGATTTGTCCAGCGTGTCAAGCGGCATTTTCCGCAGGTACGGGGCGGGCTCTCCCCTAATCCTCCTCCCGCAGCTGGTAGCCCAGCTCCTGGACCTTCTGGCGGATCTGCTCCTGGCAGACGCCGGAGGAATCGTAGTCCACCGCCACGCAGCCCCGCCCGCTGAGGCTGACGGAGGTGACGCCGGGCAGCATGTCCAGCCCCTGCTTTAGCAGCTTCTCATCATGCTTGTCCCTGGCGTTCTCCAGGGAGAAATAGGTGCTCAAATGGGCCATGGGAATCGCTCCTTCCAAAGGTTTGGAATAGCTTTCCCCCGCCGCGTTTTTTCATTCCTGGCCCTTGGACTTTCCGTCCGTTTCCTCCGGCTTGTCCCCCGGCTTCCTCTCCAGCCGGGCGGACAGGCTGTCCAGCTCCGCCCCCGTCTGGTCCAGGGCCCGGGGCAGCTGGCTGAGGGTCACTTCGATCTTCCGCAGCTCGCCGTTCACGTGCCCAGCGGCGGATTCAAACTCCCTCATCAGGCGCTGGTAGCGGCTGCGGAACTCCTCCAGGGTCCGGCGGGTCTGGGCGGCGGCCTCTTCCTCCAGGTCGTCGGCCCGCTTCCGGGCCTCGCACTCGATGGCCCCCAGGCGCTCCCGGAACCGGGCGTAGGCCTCGGCATCGGGCTTGAGGGCGTCCCGCTGGGCGGTGAGCCGGGCTACGTCCTGTTCCAGGGCCCGCAAGGGCTCCAGGTCCGCCCGGGCGGCGGCCTCGGACTCCAGCTTCTCCTGGAGCCCGTCCCGCTGGGCGGCCAGTTCCTCCACCTGGGCCCGGAGGCGGTCCAGCTCCTCCATCCGGTCCGCCGCCTCCCGGCGGAGCGTCTCATTTTCCGCTTCCAGCTCCCTCTGCACAGCGGCGGCCTTTTCCGAGGCCTGCTCCAGATACCGCACCACGTCCTGCTTGTCAAACCCGCCGAAGGCCACGCTTTTAAAGGAATAATTCTCCATAAGGCCACCGTTTCCTCTCAAAATTTCCTTTTGATTCTACCACAAACTATCCCGGTTTACAAGAGGCATCCTCTTCCGGCGGTTCCTTCCTCCCCGCGGAATGCCGGAAAACCCGCCGCGGCAGCGGCCCCTTGTGTCTTTCCCCGGCCTTCCATCCGCTAGCGGGACGTTCCTCGGCTTTGCCCGGATTTCCCAAAAAACGCCCAGCGCCTCCAGATCCGGAAGCGCCGGGCAGATGGTTAAATCTCGTACCAGAGAATTTCGTTGGCGGCCAGTTCCAGCGGGAAACTGGACCCGTCCCCCCGGTAGACCGTGGTACTCTGGGGCTCGTAGGTGTTGTTCACCACGCAGAAGCGCCCGCTCTCCACATAGGCGTGCACCTCCACCCGGCAGTTGGAGGAAAACCACTTCTCCAGGGCCTCCTCCCCGTGGGCAGCCCAGAGAATGGCCCGGTGGAGCAGGCGGCTGTTCTCAAAGGAGTAGGGCAGGCCGGAGAGGTACACCGCCCGGCCTTTTCCGAACCCGTTGGCCGCCAGCTGGACCTCCTTGTCCCGCTGGACCAGCACCTGGGCCCCCTCCAGGGCGTAGACGCCCTTCTGGCCCTCGCCGAAGTCCACCGGGCCCTCCGCATCCGCCAGGATGAAGTGGGAACGGTGCTCCTCCCAGTTGTACTTGTCATAGCCCAGTGTAAAGCCTGTCTCCTTTTCAACTCCCAGCACTGGCGCCATCTGGAAGTAGCGCCCCTGGTACTGGTGGCCGGATGGCTCGCCCACGCCGATAAAGCCGCCGCCATTCCAGACAAAGCGCTTCACCGTGGCGGAGATTTCCGGGTCCTCCCAGACGGCCCCGCCGGTGTGGGCGGTGTCCCCGCCGCCGATGTTCAGCAGCACGTCCACGCCGTCCAGGGCATGGGGATCGGCCTTCAAGTCGTCAAAGCTCAGGAAGCGCACGCTGAAGGGCGCGCCGGACAGGGCTTCGATGACCCCGGCGTAGGAGTAGTTCTGCTTCTGGTACAGGGCGTGGTGAACCATGTGGCAGCCCCAGGAACGGGCCCTGCCCCAGCAGTTCAGCACCGCAACGGTCTTGGCGCAGTAGGGCTTGGCCCCGTTGATATGGCCGTACAGCTCCCGGAACTCCTTGCACACGGATTCCACATAATCAATGAACTCCGGGAATTCACAGGCCAGCTTCAAGTACCCGCCGTAGCCGATGCGGTCAATGGGCTTGCGCAGGATGGCCCTCCGGGCGGTAACCCAGTTCTCCCGGGCCTCTCCCACCGGGTCCCCTCCCTCGTGGAAAGTGTCCGGGAAGAAGTAGGGCAGGAAGCGCCCCTCGGTGTACTTCACCCCGGGGATGTCGGAGATGAGCCGCAAGGTGGACCCGTTGCCCACGCTGCCCACCACCGCGTCCAGGCCGATGGACTTGAACTCCTCCAAGTAGGGCTCCGTGCCGATCCAGTGGTCCCCCAGGAACATCATGGCCTCCTTGCCTAGCTCGTGGGTGAGGTCCACCATTTCCTTTGCCAGGGCGGCCACCTCCCGGCGCTGGAAGGCCATAAAATCTTTGAATTCCTGGGAGGGGACCCGATACTGGTTGTTATAATACCCCTGGTCGATGATGAATTCCGGCCGGAATTTGTAGCCAGCCTCCCTCTCGAACCGCTCCAGGATATAGGGGGACACGGAGGCGGAGTAGCCGTACCAGTCCACGTACTTCTCCCGTTTCAGCTCGTCAAAGACCAGGGTGAACTGGTGGAAGAAGGTGGTGTAGCGGATCACGTCCACATAGGGGTGGTCCTGGATGAACTTCCGCAGCCGCTCCATGGTGAACTTCCGGGTCTTGGGCTGGCGGACGTCAAAGGTAATCTGGTGCTCAAAGTCCTTCCAGCCGTTGGTAACGGCGTTGTACATATGGACCGGGTCCCAGATCAGGTAGGCCAGGAAACTGGCC
Organism: uncultured Oscillibacter sp.; assembly: GCA_910583785.1. Lineage (GTDB taxonomy): Bacteria > Bacillota > Clostridia > Oscillospirales > Oscillospiraceae > Oscillibacter. The sequence continues at coordinate 45,545 of CAJTZK010000012.1, read as the reverse complement.
GTGTAATCGTGGAAGGCCTCCGGCGCGGGAATCACCACCGCGCCGCTTTCGGCGTCGTAGTCCCACTTCTCCGGGGCCAGGGGCGCTCCCGCGGTGCGGTCCATGACCTCCCACCAGCGCTTGATGTCGTCCCGGGTGTTGACCTCCAGCAGCTCCCCGCTGACGCCCTTTAGCAGCGGGATGGACAGGGGCCCCCCGGAGGCGGTGTGAAAGGCCGTCATAATATAGCATTGCTGCACCTCGTCCGGGTTGGCTTTGGCCCAGGCGTTGTCCTTCCGGGTGGTATAGTAGGTGGCGTAGACCTTGGCGTCGGCGGACTTCAATTCCTCCGGATAGTCCGTGCCGTCGCAGTCCCGGATGGCGTCGGCCCCCCAGCGTTCCAGCAGGGCCAGGGTCTCGGGGACCACGTCCACGTCGGTGGGGATGGTCACCCGGCCCTTGTTGTGTAAATCGCTCATGTGTTTCCCCCCTTACAGCCCTGGGCCCTTGTCTCCCTCAAAGGGCTTGTTGTAGACCAGCAGCGCCGCCAGCAGCAGAATCACGCCCAGGACCATCAGCCCCAAGCCCTTCATCTGTCCGGTGAGGGTCCATCCGGAGATGACCAGGGCCAGCCCCGCCAGGAAGAATCCCGCGATGAACAGTGCCCGGAGGCCGCTGTGCTCTTTCCAAAACTTCATGCCGTCACCTTATCCTTTCAGGCCGCCCACGGTCATGCCCTGGGTCAGCTTCTTCTGCACGCACATATAGAGGATCAGCGTGGGCAGCATCACCAGCACCAATCCGGCGTACAGGATGCCGTACTCCGCCGAGGACTGCTGGGCCTGCATCAGGTTCAAAAGGCCCACAGGCAGGGTCTTCTGGCCCTGGGCGCTGCTCATCAGCGTCATGGAGATGATGTACTCGTTCCAGAAGGAGAGGAAGTTAAAGAGGATGATGGTGATGATCGAGGGCTGGGCCATGGGGAAGATGATCCGGATCATAGCCTGCCCATAGCCCGCGCCGTCAATGTAGGCGGCTTCCTCAAAGTCGTGGGGCAGGGTGGCGAAGTAGCCGGAGAGCAGATAGATGGTGAAGGGCAGGGCCGTGGAGGCGTAGACCACCGCCAGCACCACCAGGTTATTCAGCAAAAAGCCGTTCCCCACCAGGTTTTTCAGCCACGCATCCCCGTCCCGGAGCATCAGGAAGATGGGTACCACGATGTAGTTCACGTTGATGAACAGCCCCGCCATGAAGCAGGTGTTCAAAAACCGGCTCCCTCGGAAGCGGAACCGGGCCAGGCAGTAGGCCGCGGGCAGGGCAATCACCAGCAGCAGCGCCAGGGACAGGGCCGTCACCAGGACGGAGTTAAGCATGTAGCTGCCCATGCTGGCGGCATTCCAGGCGTTGACAAAGTTCTGCCAGTAGAAGGAGGCTGGCAGGGCCCAGGGGTTGCCGTAGAACTCGCTGTTCTGCTTGATGGAGGCCAGGAACACCCAGGCCACCGGGACGATGATGACCACCGCCAGGGTAATCAGGACCACGTAGATGAAGATTTTATACAGCGTCTCGCCGGACATGCCTTTCTGTTCGTTTCTCATATCCCAGCCCCCTTACATTTCCAGGACTTCCCGCTTCGTCACCCAGTTCACCAGGGCGGACAGCAGGAAGGAAAACAGGAAGATCACTACGCCCGCCGCCATGGAGTAGCCGTAAAGCCCGGCGTCCTTCTGGGCGTACATAAAGCTCAGTCCCACGTCGGCCATGCCCTTGGCCACCATGGCCTTAACAAACAGGAAGGCCATGTTGATGGTGGAGATGATAAAGAAGGTCAGGGTGGTGCGGATGTTGGTCCAGATCAAAGGCAGGGTCAGCTGGAAGAACTGGGTCAGACGCCCCGCGCCGTCCAGCCCGGCGCTCTCGTAGAGGCTCTCCGGCACGGCGGACATGGAGGCCATGTACATGACCATGTAGTAGCCGATGGCCTGCCAGACCATGGCGATGATGACGCTGACGATGACCATGGGCTGGTCCTTCCAGAGGACCATGACCGTCTCCCCCTTGAAAAAGGAGAGGATGCTGTTCAGCATGCCGTTCTCCGGCTTGTAGATGGCAGAAAAGATGCCGGCGATAACCACCACGGAGAGGATGTTGGGGATGTAGAACACGATGCGGAAGAAATTCTGCCCCTTGATCTTCTCCCGGGTCAGGATCGCCGCGAAGACGATGGCAAAAAAGAAGGTGATGAGGGTCACGGTGACAATCAGCAGAATGGTATTCTGCATGGCCGTGATGAATTTCACGTCCTTCGCCAGGGCCTGGAAATTGGCCATACCGACAAAGGTCTCCGTGGGAGAATAGGCCCCCCGCTCAAACAGGGACATGCGGAAGACGTTCAGGGTGGGCAGGATCATGAAGACGAAGTACAGGACTACCGCCGGGGCGACGCACAGGGCCAGGAACCGCCCACGGCTCTTGCTGCTGCGCATGGAACCACTCCTTTCGGGTCATGTCGCGGAAACAAAACGGGCGGCGGCGAGCAGAAACACTCGCCGCCGCCCACGGATTACGGACTATGCGGTTTTGGACAGGGCCCTTCTCAGCCCATGAGGTTGGCCCGCATCTGGTCGCTGGCGGCCTTGATGTCGCTGACCCACTGGTCCACGGTCACACTGCTGTTCACCAGGCCGTTGACGGGGTCCAGGAAGACCTCGCGGACGGTGCCCAGGCCCGCCACGGCGTTGTAGGCCGCGAAGTTGCCCATGGCCGCGTCGGCTCCGTTGTCATAGATGGCGTAGAACAGTTTGTTGTCGCCTTCCAGGTTGTCGGTCAGGCCGGGCACGGGCTGCACCGCGCCGCCCTTGGCGAAGATGGCGCAGGCCGCGTCGCTGTACAGGAAGGCCACGAACTGCTTGGCGGCGTCCAGGTTGGGGGCGGCGGCGGGAATCCACGCCTGCTCCAGCCAGCAGTAGCTGGCGCCGTTTCCGCCGGCCTTGGCGGCGGGCAGGGCGGTCATGCCCCACTGGAAGCCCTCGGCCCGGGGAGCCTCGGCCATCTCGCCCACGATCCAGGTGCCGTTGGGCATGAACAGGGCCTTGTTGTCCAGCACCAGCTGCTGGTTCTGGGTGAAGTCCTGGTCATTGGCCTGGGCGGGGGTGACGGGATTGGTGTAGCTGGCCAGCTTGGCGATGATGTCGAAGCACTGCTGGGCCTCGGGGGTATCCCAGATGCCCTCGGCGTAGGAGGTGGCCTTGTTGAAGAAGTCGGCGCCGCCCACGGAGTACATCAGGGCGTACAGGAAGGCGTCAAAGTAGCCGGTGGTGGGATAAGTAAAGAGGTAGCTGCCCTCGGCCTGGGCCTTCTCGGCCAGCTCCCACATCTCGTCCCAGGTGGCGGGGACGGTCCAGCCCTTTTCCTCGAAGAGGCCCGCGTTGTAGAACAGGCCGCAGGGGGAGTAGAACATGGGGGCCAGGTAGGTCACGCCGTCGCCGTAGGGGTTGGTCACAGAGGTGTCGGTGAAGCCGCCGACAATCTTGTCGGAGACCTTGGCGCTCTCGCCGGGGATGGTCATGGACAGCACGTCCGTCAGCTCCGCGATGTTGCGGTCCTTGATGAACTGCTCGGTCAGGCCCTTCTCCCGGCCGGTGGCCAGGTGGATGACATCGGGGAAGTCGCCGCCCTGCATAGAGGGCCCGATGACGTCTTCCAGGTTCTTGTCGCAGATCAGGTTGACCTTCACGCCGGTCTCGGCGGTGAAAGCGTCGCAGACCTCCTGCCACATGCCGGGATAGGCTTCCTCATAGCCGGAGGCCAGGGCGGCCACGGTGATGGTCACGTCTTCGGCGGGCGGCGGGGTCTGGGTATCGCCGCTGTCGGCGGGGGGCGGGGTGGTGGTCCCGGCGTCGGAACCGCCGTTCCCGCCGCCGCAGGCGGCCAGGGACAGCACCAGCGCCAGAGTCAGCAAGAGACTGAAAAACTTCTTCATAAGTCTACCTCCTTATAATATAGGGGCTTCCGCAGGCCGGTTTCCGGCCTTGTAAAATTTAGTATAACGAGTTAGCCGCTGGCAAAGCAATCCCTTTCTTGCGCAACTTTTTAGAAATCTTGCTCTCTTTGCATTTTGTCCCAATTTTTAGGAGATGCCCTGCCCTGCTTTAGGCAAAACTGATAATTTTGTATCTTCCCTCCGTCCGCCCTCCGTCTCCTCGACAAAATCCCGGCAGGATGGAAAAAATATTTTATCAAAAGTTGCGCCGCCGGGGCAAAGGCGGTATAATAAGAGACAGGCCGAGATGCTGCCAATTTTCAAAAAATTGCGCCCCGGAGGGAGGAATGTCCGTGAGCCAGCGTCAATACGCGTTCCAGCGGGAGAACGCCGCCCCCGGCGGGGCCCCCAGGCTGGCCTATGTCTCCCGGGCCCAGTACAGCCCGGAGTGGAACTCCAGCCTCCACACCCACGGCTGCGCGGAGCTCTTCTTCATCACCGGGGGCCACGGCCGCTTCCGCACCCGGCGGGAGGAGTTTCCCGTGGCCATCCACGACGCGGTCATTGTTAACGCCAACGTGCCCCACACGGAGGCCAGCCAGCTGGACAGCCCCCTGGAGTACGCCGTTTTGGGGGTGGAGGGGCTGGAGACCATGGCCGGGGCCGAGGGCTACGCCCTGCTCCACCTCCACACTGGCTGGGAGGAGCTGATGGGCTGCCTCCGGCTGATGCTCCAGGAGGCGGAGGAGTCCCTTCCGGGCTATGAGCAGGTCTGCCGGAGCCTTTTGGACGTGGTGCTGGTCCGGCTGAACCGCCAGCGGGACGCGGCTCTTTCCGGCGAGCCCTCCGGGGCCCGCTCCAGCCAGGAGTGCGTCCTGGTCCGGCGGTACATCGACAACCACTTTAAGGAGAACCTGAACCTGGACCAGCTGGCCCAGCTGGCCCACCTGAACAAGTACTATCTGGCCCACGCCTTCCGCCGGGAGTTCGGCGTCTCCCCTATCAACTACCTGATCTCCCGCCGCATTGAGGAGAGCCGCTTTCTCCTCCGGGAGACGGACCACACCCTCTCCCTCATCGCCCAGATTCTGGGCTTCTCCTCTCTCAGCTACTTCTCCCAATGCTTCCGCCGGGTGGAGGGCGTCAGCCCCCTGGAGTACCGGAAGCAGCGCCGCTAGCCTCCCGCCGCTCCGCCCGGAAGCGGGGCTGACGGCCAAGGCCGCGCCTTCCTGGGCGCGGCCTCTTTTTCTCTCCGGGCGGTTGCCCCGGGGCGCGTTCTGTGCTATCATGGGGGCAGATTGTTAGAAAGCAGGTTTCCGATCATGCCCGCAGACATTTTAGTCGTAGACGACGAGGCCGCCATTGCCGACCTGGTGGAACTCTACCTGAAAAACGAGGGCTTTGCCGTCCACAAATTTGAAAGCGCCGCCCCCGCCCTGGCCCACGTGGAACACGCCCCGCCGGACCTGGCCATCCTGGACGTGATGCTCCCCGGCATGGACGGCTTCACCCTCTGCCGGACGCTCCGGGAAAAGTACCTCTTCCCCATCCTCATGCTCACCGCCCGGGTGGAAGACATGGACAAAATCACCGGCCTCACCCTGGGGGCCGACGACTACATTACCAAACCCTTCAACCCCCTGGAGCTCACCGCCCGGGTCAAGACCCAGCTCCGGCGTTACACCCAGTACAACCGCCCACCCCAGGAGGAGGACCAGGAGTACGACATCCGGGGCCTGCAAATCTCCCGGCAAACCCACAAATGCCTCCTCTACGGGGAGGAGGTCGCCCTGACGCCCCTGGAGTTTTCCATCCTCTGGCACCTGTGCTCCCAGCAGGGCCGGGTGGTCCCCAGCGAGGAGCTCTTCGAGGCCGTATGGGGGGAGAAGTACATGGACAGCAACAACACCGTCATGAGCCACATCGCCCGGCTCCGGGAAAAGCTCCGGGAGCCCAGCCGCAGGCCCAAGTTCATCAAAACCGTCTGGGGGGTGGGGTACACCATTGAGTGAGTTCAACTACACGGGCCGGGTCTCCCGGAAGCTGCTGGCCCAGTATGCCCTGAGCCTCTTCGGCTCCCTGGGCATCATCGTCTTCCTGGCGGCGGCCTGCACACTCTTCTTCGGGACCTTCCCTTTCTGGAGGAACAACATCGTCCTGACCTATATCCTCTATTTCTGCCGGGACTACATCCTCCTCCTCTTCCTCTTCTGCCTGGGTCTTTCCTGGCTGGGATGCACCATCCATTTCATCCGGAAGCCCCTGGACTTCCTGGATGAGCTGGCGGAAGCGGCGGAGCAGCTGACCCAGCCCGAGGGGGAGCCCATCGCCCTCTCCCCGGAGCTGTCCATTTTAGAGGAACACCTGAACTGGGCCCACAGCCAGGCCCTCCGGGACCAGCGGGCCGCCAGGGAGGCGGAGCAGCGGAAAAACGACCTGGTGGTCTACCTGGCCCACGACCTGAAGACGCCCCTCACCAGCGTCATCGGCTACCTGAGCCTCCTCCGGGACGAGCCGGACCTGTCCCCCGCCCTCCGGGCGCGGTACACGGGCGTAGCCCTGGACAAGGCGGAGCGGCTGGAGGACCTGATCAACGAGTTTTTTGACATCACCCGCTTCAACCTCACCCACATGGAGCTGGAGCGGCGTCCCTGTGACCTCAGCCGGATGCTCCAGCAGGTGTGCAGCGAGTTCTCCCCCATGCTGGAGGAGCGGGGCCTGGCCTGCCGCCTGGACCTGCCGGAAGCCCTGCCCTACTCCTGCGACCCGGATAAGCTGGCCCGGGTCTTCGACAATCTGCTGCGGAACGCCTGCAACTACAGCGAGGCGGGCACCGCCGTGGAGGTGTCCGCCCGGACGGAGGCGGGGGAGATGGTCCTCACCTTCACCAACACGGGCGCCACCATTCCCCCGGACAAGCTAAGCCGCGTCTTCGAGCAGTTTTTCCGCCTGGACGCCTCCCGGGCCTCCCGCACCGGGGGGGCGGGGCTGGGCCTGGCCATCGCCCGGGAGATCGTGGAGCTCCACGGGGGGACCATCTCCGCCCAGAGCAGGGACGGCGTCACCACCTTCACCGTCCGCCTCCCAGCGGCGTAAGAAAATCGCAAGAATTTCCCAAGGATATCTTAAGAACATTTCCCAAAAGCCTTCAAACCTTCCCCGCCCCGGTCTGTTACCATTAGGGACAACAGATCGGGGCGGGGTTTCCGTCCCAGGAAAGGTATGACGGATGATGAAAACAATTCTGGTGTTATTCGGCGGCTGCTCCAGCGAACATGGCGTCTCCCTCCAGTCCGCCCACGCGGTGCTGTCCCACCTGGACCCGGGCAGGTACCGCCCCCTGCCGGTGGGCCTCACCCGGGAGGGCCGGTGGCTCTATTTCCCCGGTTCCCCGGACCGCCTCCCCGCCGGGGGCTGGCAGGAGGACCCGGGCTGCGTCCCCTGCACCCTCCGGCTGGACCGGGGGCACGCCGCCCTGCTGCTCCTGGACGGTTCCGGGCGGGCCCTGGATTTTGACGCCGCCTTCCCCGTGTTCCACGGGAAAAACGGCGAGGATGGCACCGTCCAGGGCCTGCTGGAGCTGGCGGGAATCCCCATCGTTGGCTGCGGCCCCCTGGCCAGCGCCCTGTGCATGGACAAGGACCGGGCCCACAAGCTGGCGTCCCTGGCGGGAATCCGGGTCCCGGAGGGCGCCGTCTTCTCCGCCGGGGCTTCCAAGGAGGCGCTGGCGGAGGCGGCGGAACGCCTGGGCTGGCCCCTGTTCGTAAAGCCCGTCCGGGCGGGGTCCTCCTTTGGCGTCAGCCGGGTGAGCGGGCCGGAGGGACTGGCCGCCGCTGCGGAGGCCGCTTTCCGCCAGGACAGCCGCATCCTCCTGGAGGAGGCGGTCCCCGGCTTCGAAGTGGGCTGCGCCGTCCTGGGGAACCCCGGGGAGACGGAGCTCCTTGTGGGCGCCGTGGATGAGATCGCCCTCTCCGGCGGCTTTTTCGACTTCGATGAGAAATACACCCTCAAAACCTCCGCCATCTACTGCCCCGCCCGGATTGCCCCGTCCAAGGCGGCGGAAATCCAGGAGGCGGCCCGGACCGTCTACCGGGCCCTGGACTGCCGCTGTTTTGCCCGGGTGGATTTCTTCCTCACCCCTGGGGGCGAAGCCGTCTTCAACGAGGTGAACACCATTCCCGGCTTCACCGCCCACAGCCGCTATCCCAGCATGATGCGGGCCGTGGGCCTGGACTTCCCCGCCCTGCTGGACCGCCTGGTGGAACTGGGGGTGCGGCCATGAGGACCGTGACGCTCCAGCGGGAACAGGCCGCCCGGGGCCCCCTGATCCTGGTGAACCCCGCCCATCCCCTCCTCCCCGGCCCCGCGCCGGAGCTGACGGCCCCGGACAGCCGCTTCCCGGGCATCCTCCTGGAGCGCCGGACCGCCGGGCTGCTGGCGGCCTGCGTCCGGGCGGCGGGCGGCGGGCGGGACATCGTCCCCGTCTCCGGCTGGCGGAGCCAGGCGGAGCAGCAGGCCATCTGGGACGATACCTGGGCCTCCCAGGGGGAGGGCTTCACCCGCCGCTACGTGGCCCTGCCGGGGTGCAGCGAGCACCAGACGGGCCTGGCCATCGACCTGGGGAAGCGGGCGGAGCGCATGGACTTCATCCGCCCGGACTTCCCGGACGAAGGGCCCTGCGGGGCCTTCCGCCGCCTGGCAGCCCGGTATGGCTTCATCCTGCGCTACCGGAGGGAAAAGGAAGCCGTCACCGGCATCGGGGAGGAGCCCTGGCACTTCCGCTACGTGGGCGCGCCCCACGCGGCGCTGATAGAGGAACACGGCCTTTGCCTGGAGGAGTACGGGGACTTCCTGCGGGCCGGGCCCCAGCGCCGGGTGCTCTCCAACGGGCGGAGGGTGGAGGTCTCCTGGCTGGCCTGTCCCGGGGAGTCCGTGGAGGCGGAGCTGCCGGAGGGCATCTGCCAGCTCTCCGGGGACAACGGCGGAGGATTCATCCTCACCGCCTGGGAGGCCCCGGTATGATCCCCCGCCGGACGGGCCCCGCCCTGGACCGTTTCCGCCTCCTGGCGGCGGCGCTGGTGGTGTGCATCCACACCGGGCCCCTGGCGTCTTACAGCGCGGCGGGGGACTTCTGGCTGTGCCGCTGCCTCGCCCGGACCGCCGTGCCCTTCTTCCTCATGGTCAGCGGGTACTTCCTGGCCCAAGATCACTGGAAGGGCCTGGGGCGCTTCCTGGCGAAAACGGCGGAAACTTACTTGGCGGCGGTCCTCCTCTACCTGCCCCTGAATCTCTACAGCGGCGGGTACGGCCCCCTGGAGTGGGGGAAGCGGCTGCTGCTGGAGGGGACGCTGTACCACCTCTGGTACTTCCCCGCCGTCCTCTTGGGCGTGGTCCTCACCCGGGGGCTCCTGCGCTTGGGGAGGCCCGCCGCCCTGGCCGCCGCCGCCGGGCTGTACCTCCTGGGTCTGGGCGGGGACAGCTACTATGGGCTGGCCGCCCGGTTCCCCGGCCCTGCGGCGTTCTACGGCGTGGTGTTCACCCTCTTTGGCTACGCCCGGAACGGGCTCTTTTACGTTCCCCTCTTCCTCCTCCTGGGGGCCTTGGGAAAGCGGTGGAACCCGCGGGCGGCCCTGGCGGGCCTGGCCGCCTCCCTGGCGGCTATGAGCGCCGAGGGTTTTGCCCTCCGCGCCCTGGGCTGGCCCCGGCACGACAGCATGTACCTGGCCCTGCCCTTTTGCATGAGCTTCCTCTTCTCCCTCCTGCTGGACCGCAACCAGGGGGAGGACCGGAAGGTCCGGAGGCTGTCCATGCTGGCCTACCTGCTCCACCCCTGGTTCATCGCCCTGGCCTGGGCCGGGAACAGGCTCCCCTGGCTGGCCGGGCCCCTGGCGGAGAACAGCCTCCTCCGTTTCTCCGCCGTACTGGCTGCCTCCCTGGCGGCCGCCTGGGGGCTGGACGCCCTCCGGCCCCTGCCCATCCCGGCCCGGAGCCGGGCTTGGCGGGAAATCGACCTCTCCGCCCTCCGGCACAACGCCCGGGTCCTCCAGGACCTCCTGCCCCAAGGATGCCAGCTGATGGCGGTGCTGAAGGCCGACGCCTACGGCCACGGGGCGGTCCGGACCGCCCGCTGCCTCCAGAAGGCGGGCGTGGGGGCCTTTGCCGTGGCTTGCCTGGCCGAGGGAGCCGCCCTGCGGAAAGGGGGCGTCCGGGGAACCATCTTAATCCTGGGCTACACGCCGCCGGACCTGGTCCCCCTGCTCCGCCGCTGGCGGCTGTCCCAGGCTGTTGTGGACGAAGCCCACGGCCACGCCCTGGCGGACATGGGGCTCCCCGTCCGGGTCCACCTGGCCCTGGACACGGGGATGCACCGCCTGGGCATCCCGGCGGAGGACGCCGCCGCCCTGGCCCGGCTCTTCCGGCGGAGGGAGCTGCGGATCGCCGGGGTCTTCTCCCACCTCTGCGTCTCCGACGACCTGAGGCGGGAGCCCTTCACCCAGGCCCAGCTGGACCGGTTCTACAGCGCTTTGGACCGCCTTCGGCGGCAGGGCCTGGACCCCGGGGAGGTCCACATCCAGGCCAGCTCCGGCCTTTTGAACCTGCCGCCCCAGCCCTGCGCCTATGTCCGGGCCGGGATCGCCCTTTACGGCGTCCCCAGCGGCGGGGCCCCCCGCCAGTGGCCGGGCCTCCGCCCGGCCCTGTCCCTCCGGGCCCGGGTGGCCTGCGTGCGGACCCTCCAGCCCGGGGACCGGGCGGGCTATGGCCTGGAGTTCCAGGCGGAGCGGGAAACCCGGCTGGCGGTGCTCACCATCGGCTACGCCGACGGCCTTCCCCGGGAGCTGGCCCGCCGGGGCGGGCGGGTGCTGCTCCACGGCCATTCCTGCCCCATGGCGGGGCGGATGTGCATGGACCAGCTCCTGGTGGACGTGACGGAGGTCCCCCAGGCCCGCCCCGGCGACACCGCCACCGTCATTGGATGGGACGGCGGGGCCTTCCTCCCGGCGGAGGAGCTGGCGGAACGCTGCGGCACTATCCCCAACGAGCTGCTCTCCCGCCTGGGGAGCCGGACCCGCCGGGTGTTCCGGCAGGGCCCAGAAAAACCGCTCCCCGGGTAAGGGAAATGGGGCGGGCCTGTGTGTCCGCCCCGCGCCGTGTGCCTCCTAATCAAATAGAAAATGCGCAATCAGGCGCTCCCTTTCGGGAGTGTCCCATTCGAAGATTTTTTGTAGGCGCCGTGTTTTGGCTTGCGTTCCAGGACCCTGATGAATGGGTAGGCACAGGGAGCCGCCCCACAAATCATTACCGTTATAAAATGCGCGAAGAGGACACTCCCCGCCGTTCACCGCCCCTTGACAGCGGGGCTGCGTGGTGCTATACTCAGATAGTTCTCAAAAGAACAGTTCAAAAAAGAACGAAGGAGGCCGGGACCATGATTACCATTGCCCAGCTCACCCGCCTGCCCCGGAGGTTTTTGAAATACTATGACCAGCAGTTTCTTCCCCTGCTGGAGAAAACGGGGCTCTCTATGCGGGAGGTCCACGTCCTCCTCTTCCTGGCCAACCACCCGGGGCAGGACACCGCCCGGGACGTGACGGAGCTCCGGGGCCTGGCGAAGTCCCAGGTCTCCCAGGCGGTGGAGGTCCTGACGGACCGGGGCCTCCTGGCCCGGCGGGCCGACGGGGAGGACCGGAGGATCATCCACCTGGAAATTACCGGGGAGGGCGCGCCCCTGGCCCGGGAGGCCCAGGCGGTCCAGGCCGCCTGCGGGCGGAGGCTGCTGGCGGGGCTGGCGGAGGAGGAACAGGCCGTCTTCCTGGGCCTGCTGGAGCGGGTGCTGCGGGAGATGGAGGAGCTGGGCGCAGAAAAGGAGCGTTGGACATGAATCAGAAAAGCGTGGACCTCGGCAGCGGTAAGGTGAGCAGGCTCCTGTTCTCCCTGGCCCTGCCCACCATCACCTCGCAGATCGTCAACATGCTGTACAACCTGGTGGACCGGGTTTACATTGGGCACATGAAGCCCGTGGACACCGTGGGGGCCCTGGCCCTCACGGGCGTGGGAGTCTGCCTGCCCATCATCATGATCATCTCCGCCTTTGCCGCCCTGGTGGGCATGGGCGGCGCGCCCCGGGCCTCCATCCAAGAGGGCCGGGGGGACCTGGAGGGGTCCCAGAAGATCATGGGCAACAGCTTTACCCTTCTGGTGGTCACCGCCGCCGTGCTGACGGTGGTGTTCCAGGGCTTTGCCGGGCCCCTGCTGCTGGCCTTCGGCGCCAGCGGGAACACCATCGGTTACGCCCTGGATTACATGCGCATTTATTCCCTGGGCACCCTTTTTGTCCAGGTGACCCTGGGAATGAACGCCTATATTACCGCCCAGGGCTTCACCACCGTCAGCATGAGAACCGTCCTCATCGGCGCGGGGCTGAACACGCTCCTGGATCCCATCTTCATATTTGGCCTGGGCATGGGTGTCCGGGGCGCGGCCCTGGCGACCATTCTCTCCCAGGCGGTTTCCGCCGCGTGGGTCCTCCGCTTCCTCACTGGCCCGAAGAGCAAATGGCGGCTGCGGAAGGAATATCTGAGGCCGGAGCCCAAGGTGTTCCTGCCCTGTCTGGCCCTGGGCCTGTCCCCCTTTATCATGCAGTCTACAGAGAGCCTCATCGCCGTCTGCTTCAACTCCTCCCTGCTGAAATACGGCGGGGACCTGGCGGTGGGAGCCATGACGGTGCTGACCAGCATGATGCAGTTTGCCATGATGCCCCTCCAGGGCCTGAGCCAGGGGGCCCAGCCCATCGTGAGCTATAATTTCGGCGCGAAAAATGCCCAGCGGGTCCGGGACGCCTTCCGCTGCCTGCTGAAGTCCTGCGTGGTTTACTCTTCGGCGCTCTGGGCGGTGGTGCAGCTGTTCCCACGGGTCTTCGTGCAGGTGTTCAACAATGACCCGGCGCTGGTGGACTACGCCGCCTGGGCCCTGCGGATTTACATGGGCACCACCTGCCTTTTCGGCATCCAGATCGCCTGCCAGCAGACCTTTGTGGCCCTGGGGAACGCCAAGACCTCCCTGTTCCTGGCGGTGCTGCGGAAGATCATTTTGCTGATTCCCCTCATTTATATCCTGCCGCACTTCTTTGCCAATAAGGCATTTGCCGTCTTCCTGGCGGAGCCAGTGGCGGACTTCCTGGCGGTGGCCTCCACCGCCTCCATGTTCGCCGTCCAGTTCAAGCGGAGCATGGCGGAGCTGGAACAGGGTGGAAACCCATAAAAACCGGAAAGCCGGGCCGTCTGGCCCGGCTTCTTCTTTCGGCAGCGTCCAGCGTGGTTCCGGTTCCCGGTTCTGCGGAAAGCCGGATGGCCGGGGGAGGGAAGTGAACCGCCCCCGGCCATCCTTATATAAGGCGTTCCTCTCCCATTCCCCGCAGGTTCCCCAGAAGGCCCCGGCCAGCGCAGAAGGGCCGGCGCTGGGCCCCTAAGCCTGCCCCCTTGGGGCCAACGGGTATAATGAGCGGCGGGGAGCTGGAGAAGATTAAAAATTTTGGCGGTTTATCCAAAGATTTTCGTCCCGCTTTGTGCTAAAATCCGGGGCGTTGGGATAGATCAAAAAATTTTGCAAAAACTACTTGCAATATAAACTTGAATCGTGTAATATAGTTTTAGAAACTATATTACACGATATTAACAGCACAAGCTGGGGAGGCGCCGAATGGAAGCTGTTTTGAGGAAGCAGGAGCTGCAAAGGGCCCGCCTGCGGGCGGTCCGCCGGGCGAAGGTCCAGGCTAGGAATGAGCCGCCCCGGCTGACGGCGGGGGCGGAGGTCTTTAACGCTGTGAGCCACGGCCTGGGGGCCCTGGGGGCGGGGACGGCGCTGGCGCTGCTGCTGGCCCGGTCCCAGGGGGCCATGGAGCTGCTGGCCTCCTGCGTCTATGGGATTGGCATGGTGGTGATGATGCTGATGAGCTGCGTGTACCACGCCATGCCCCCGGGGTCCGGGGCCAAGCGGGTCCTCCGCCGGTTTGACTACACCTCCATCTATCTTTTGATCGGCGGTACCTTTGCGCCCATCCTGCTGCTGTATTTGGGAGGGGCCCTGGGCGTGGCGCTGTTCTGCGTCCAGTGGGCGGTGATCCTCGCTGGCGTGACGCTGGTGATGGCCTTTGGCCCGGGACGCTGGCGGGCCCTGCACTTCACCCTGTACTTCCTCATTGGGTGGAGCGGGCTGGTGTTCCTGCCCCGGATGTACCTCCAGAGCCGCACCCTGCTGGGGTTCATCTTCGCGGGGGGGCTGGCCTATACCCTGGGGATGATCCCCTTTGCCGGGAAGAAGAAGTACGACCACTGCATTTGGCACGTCTTTGTTCTGGCGGGGGCAGCCCTCCACTGGGCGGGCATTTACACGCAGATTTATATGCAGGGCTGACGCCCTGGGAAAAAGGAGGGAGGAGCCGGGGAATTTCCCGGCTCCTCCCTCCTTTTTCCATGCCCGCATAAAGAACCTGTTAAGGAAACCGGAGAAAAAATGAGGAACGCAAGCGTTTTCGTCCTTAGAACTCTTGACTTTTACGCTGGAGTTACTATAATCAAACCGTACCGATTCGCCGCCGTGCCCGGGGCCTTGGGCGCGGGGAGCCGATTGAGAGAAGGGATGCTTGATGAGAGAACACAAGAAGGGCCTGGCGCTGTGGCTGGGGGTGGTTTTGCTGCTGCTGGCGGGCGCCTTGTCCGCCGGGTCCCCCGGGCGGACGGAGACCGTGAAGGAAGCGATGCGGGACGCCGTGCTCCACGACGTGAACCGGATCAGCCTCTTCGGCCTCAAGGAGGTGAACCCAGGGCTGGTGTCCGCCTTTACGGTGACGCTGCTGCTGCTCCTGGCCGCCGCCTGTATCCGGATGTTCGTAATTCCAAAGTTCCGGTATACGCCGGGGAAATTCCAGCTGCTGTTGGAGGAGGCCGTGGGCCTGTTCAGCGGCATGGCCAAAGGAAGCAGCCCCCACCGCTGGGGCTTCCTGGGGGCCTATATTTTCGCTGCCGGGGCGTACATATTTGTGGGGACGCTGTTTGAGCTGCTGGGACTCCAGGCCGTCACGGTCCACGGACACCCCATTACCCTCCCCGCCCCCCTGTCCGACGTGAACGCCGCCATCGCCTTGGGGACGTTCTCCTATCTGACGATTCTCTCCGGCGGCGTCGCGGCCAACGGGCTGAAGGGTGTGGGGAAGACGCTGAAGGAGTTCTCCCTGCCCATTTCCATGAGCTTCCGGCTCTTTGGCGCCCTGCTCAGCGGGCTGCTGGTAACGGAGCTGGTGTACTATTATGTGAGCTTGAGCTTTGTGCTCCCGGTGATCGTGGGCGTGCTCTTCACCCTGCTGCACGCCCTGATCCAGACCTACGTGCTGACGATGCTGACGGCCCTGTATTACGGCGAGGTGTCCGAGCCCGCCCCGCCGAAGGAGCGGAAAAAACACCAGGCCGCCTGACCACGGCCCGGACTATATCAAGGATAAAGAACAAAATGGGAGGTTTTTTGTGATGAGCAAGTTGGGGAAGAAGCTGTGGATGCTGGGTTTGGTGCTGCTGCTGGCGGCGGCCCTGGCCGTGCCCGCCCTGGCGGCGGGGGAGGACGCCGGAGCGCCCGCCGCCCAGGAGGAGGCCCAGGAGGAGAGCGGCGGAGGCAAAACCATCGGTTCCGCCCTGGCCATCGGCCTGGCGGCCCTGGGCGGCGGATTGGGCATGGGCATCGCCACGGGCAAGGCGGTGGAGAGCATTGGCCGCCAGCCGGAGGCCGAGAGCAAAATCCGGACCATGCTGATGCTGGGCCTGGTCTTTATTGAGACGGCCATCATTTACGCCCTGCTGGTGGTCATCCTCATCATCTTCGTGTTGTAAGGCAGGTGGAGGCTGTGAATATCCCCTTGAATGTTGACTGGCAGCAGATCCTGCTGCATTGGATGAACCTGGCCATTCTCACGGGCGGACTGTACTTCCTGCTCTACGACCCGGTGAAGCGGTTTATGGAGAAGCGGGAGGCCCATTACCGGGCCATGGAGGACCAGGCCGCCGGGAAACTCCGGGAGGCGGAGGAGCTGAAAGCCGCCTGCCAGGCCAAGCTGGACGGGGCGGAGGAGGAAATCCGCCAGGCGCGGGCCAAGTCCCAGGCGGCGGTCCAGCAGTCCGTGGAGGAGCAGATGGCCCAGGCCAGGCAGATTGTCGCCAAGGCCAAGGAGGAGGCCGCCAGCAGCCGGGAGCAGATCATCCGGGAGTCCCAGCGGGAACTCCGGGAGCTGACGGTGGCCGCGGTGAAGAAGCTGACGGTGAAGGCCGACACGGACCTCTTCGACCAGTTCCTGGACCTGGCGGAGGGAGGAGGCGCCCATGAGGACCACTAGAGGCGCGCTGTCGGCGGAGCTCCGCAGCGCCGTCAAGCCCACGGAGGAACAGCTCCGGCGCTTTGAGAAGTTCCTGGCCGGGAAGTACAAGCGGAAGATTCCCCTCCGCTGGGAGGAGGACCCGGCCCTGAAGCAGGGCTTCCGCCTCCAGGTAGGGGCGGATATGTACGACTGGACCATGCAGGGCCGGGTCCGGCAGTTCCGGGACTACGTCCGGGGACTGGAAAGCGGGTCCAACGACATCCTGCCCCTGATGCGCCAGGCGGTGGAGGACTGGACCGTGGCCGTGAACCCGGAGGAGATCGGCGAGGTGACGGCGGTGGACGGCGAGATCGCCTCCGTCAAGGGCCTGGACCACGTCCAGTACGGGGAGATTCTGGTGTTCAACTCCGGCGTGAAGGGCATGGTCCAGGACCTGCGCCGGGACGGCGTGAGCTGCATCCTCTTCGGCAGCGGCGAGGAGGTCTCCGCCGGGAGCATGGTCCGCCGGACCCTGAAGACCGCTGGCATGCCAGTGGGCGAGGGGTTCCTGGGCCGGGTGGTGGACGCCCTGGGCGTCCCCGTGGACGGCAAGGGCAAGATCATGCCGGAGGGCCACCGCCCCATTGAATCCCCGGCCCCGGGCATCCTGGACCGCCAGCCGGTGAACACCCCTATGGAGACGGGCCTTTTGTCCATCGACTCCATGTTCCCCATTGGCCGGGGCCAGCGGGAGCTGATCATCGGCGACCGCCAGACTGGAAAGACGGCCATCGCCCTGGACGCCATCCTGAACCAGAAGGGGAAGGGCGTGGTGTGCATCTACGTGGCCATCGGGCAGAAGACGGGGTCCGTTGCCCAGATTGTGGAGAACCTGAGCCGCCGGGGAGCCATGGAGTACACCGCCGTGGTCAACGCCCCGGCCAGCGCCTCCGCCGCCCTCCAGTACATCGCCCCCTACGCGGGCTGCGCCCTGGGGGAGCACTTCATGCGCCAGGGCCGGGACGTGCTGATTGTCTACGACGATCTCAGCAAGCACGCCATCGCCTACCGGACGCTGAGCCTCCTTTTGGAGCGGTCCCCAGGGCGGGAGGCCTATCCCGGCGACGTGTTCTACCTCCACTCCCGCCTTTTGGAGCGGGCGGCCCACCTCTCCGACGAGCTGGGGGGCGGCAGCATGACCGCCCTGCCCATTGTGGAGACTCAGGCGGGGAACGTGTCCGCCTATATTCCCACTAACATCATCTCTATCACCGACGGGCAGATCTTCCTGGAGAGCGACCTGTTCTTCGCGGGCCAGAGACCCGCCGTCAACGTGGGCCTCTCCGTCTCCCGGGTGGGCGGCGACGCCCAGACCAAGGCCATGAAGAAGGCCGTGGGAACCCTCCGGCTGGATCTGGCCCAGTACCGGGAGATGGAGGTCTTCACCCAGTTTTCCAGCGACCTGGACGACGCCACCAAGCGCCAGCTGGCCTATGGCCAGGGCCTGATGCGCCTGCTGCGCCAGCCCCGGTACGCTCCGCTGTCCCAGCACCAGCAGGTGGTGGTCCTGGCGGCCGCCATGGCCCATGTGATGCAGGACGTGCCCCTGGAGCGGATGGACGCCTTCCGGGCCCATCTGCTGGCGGAGGTGGAGGGAGAGGCCCCGGACCTCTGCGGCCGGATTGACCGCACGGGCCAGCTGGCCCCGGAGGACCGGGAGGAGATCGTCTCCCTGGCGAAACGGGCCCTGGAGAGCTTCGGCGGGAAGAAGGGCGGCTGACATGGCGGGGACTAAGGAGATCAAGACCCACATCGAGAGCGTGGGAGAGACCCGGAAAATCACCAACGCCATGTATTTGATCGCCTCCACCAAGCTCCGCCGGGCCCGGCAGGAGCTGGACCAGACCCGGCCCTACTTCGAGGCCCTCCGGGGGGAAATCCGGCGGATTTTCCGCACGGCCTACAACGTGGACAGCCGCTTCTTCTACCCGATGGGCAGCGACGCGCCCCTGAAGGGGACCTATGGCTGCCTCCTCATCACCGCCGACAAGGGCCTGGCGGGGGCCTATAACCAAAACGCCATCCGGGTGGCCCAGGAGCTTTTGGAGCGGCACCCGGACACGAAGCTGTTTGTTGTGGGAGAGTATGGGCGGCGGTTTTTCGACCAGCGGAAAATCCCCATTGAGCACAGCTTCCTCTACACCGCGCAAAACCCCACTATGGCCCGGGCCCGGGAGATCAGCGCGCTGCTGCTGGACGGCTTTGACCGGGGGGAGCTGAAGGAGATCTACCTCATTTATACGGACATGGAAAGCGCCATGAGCGCCCAAGCCCGCTCCACCCGGCTCCTGCCCTTCCACCGGACCCACTTCGCCGGAGCCCCGGCGGGGGAGGGGGCCATGACGGAGCGCTTCGAGTTCTACCCCGATGTGGGGACCGTGCTGAACAGCGTTATGCGGAGCTATGTCACCGGTTTTATCTACAGCGCCCTGATCGACAGCTTCTGCTGTGAGCAGAACGCCCGGATGACCGCCATGGACAACGCGGACCGGAACGCGGGGAAGCTGCTGGGGGAGCTGTCCCTCCAGTACAACCGGGTCCGGCAGGCGGCCATCACCCAGGAGATCACGGAGATTTCCGCCGGGGCCAGGGCCCAGCGCCAGAAGAAGGGAAGGTAACCGATTTTGGAAAGAGGGATTATTGTACAGGTATCCGGTCCCGTGGTGGACGTGGAGATTCAAAGCGGCGAGCTTCCCCGGCTGCGGGAGGAGCTGACCGTGGAAAAGGACGGAGGCCTCCGGGTAATGGAGGTGGCCCAGCACGTGGGCAAGAGCACGGTGCGCTGCATCATGCTGTCCCCCAGCGAGGGCCTGGCCCGGGGCCTGGCGGTGGACGTGCCGGATAAGACCATCGAGGTGCCCGTGGGCACGGCCACCCTGGGGCGGATGTTCAACGTCCTGGGCCAGCCCATCGACGGCGGCGGCCCCGTGCCCGAGGGCACGCCGAGAAAGAGCATCTACCGCAAGCCCCCGGCCTTTGACGAGCAGAGCCCGGCGGTGGAAATCCTGGAGACGGGCATTAAGGTTATCGACCTCCTGGAGCCCTATCCCCGGGGGGGCAAGATCGGCCTCTTCGGCGGCGCGGGGGTGGGCAAGACGGTGCTCATCCAGGAGCTGATCCACAACGTGGCCACAGAGCACGGGGGCTACTCCATCTTCACGGGCGTGGGTGAGCGGAGCCGGGAGGGCAACGACCTCTGGCACGAGATGCGGGAGAGCGGCGTCAGCGGGAAGACGGCCCTGGTCTTCGGCCAGATGAACGAGTCCCCCGGCGTCCGCATGCGGGTGGCCCTGGCGGGGCTGACCATGGCGGAGTACTTCCGGGACAAGGAGCACAAGGATGTGCTGCTCTTCATCGACAATATCTTCCGCTTCGTCCAGGCGGGCAGCGAGGTATCGACCCTCCTGGGCCGGATGCCCTCCGCCGTGGGCTACCAGCCCACGCTGGCCAACGAGATGGGGGAGCTCCAGGAGCGGATTACCTCCACGAAAAACGGCTCCGTCACCTCCGTCCAGGCGGTCTACGTCCCCGCCGACGACCTGACGGACCCGGCCACGGCCACCACCTTCGCCCATTTGGACGCGACGACGGTGCTGAGCCGGAAGATCTCCGAGCAGGGCATCTACCCGGCGGTGGACCCCCTGGCCTCCTCCTCCCGGATTCTGGAGGCGGACGTGGTGGGAGAGCGGCATTACCGCGTGGCCCGGACCTGCCAGGAGATTTTGGAAAAGTACATGGAGCTCCAGGACATCATCGCCATCCTGGGCATGGACGAACTCAGCGAGGAGGACCAGAAGACCGTGGCCCGGGCCCGGCGGCTCCAGCGCTTCTTTGCCCAGCCCACCACGGTGGCGGAGAAGTTCACCGGCATCCCCGGGGTCTACGTCCCCTTGAAGGACACCCTGGAGAGCTTTGAAAAGCTGGTAAACGGCGAATTGGACCAGTACCCGGAGGCGGCCTTCTACAACGTGGGCACCTGGCGGGACGTGGTGGAAAAGGCGAAAAAGATCGAGGCGGGTGAGGCGTGATGGAAGTCTTTCAGGCCCACATCCTGGCGGCGGACCGCTCCTTCTACGAGGGGCCCTGCGTCAGCCTGACCGTCCCCACCAGCGACGGGGAGCAGGGCATCCTGGCCCATCACAGCGACATGATCGCCGCCGTGCTGCCGGGGACCCTGCGCTATCAGACCCCGGAGGGGCCCGTCCAGCTGGCGGCCGTATCCTCTGGCCTGGTGAAGATTGAGAAGAACGAGGTCCTGGTGCTGGTGGACTCCGTGGAACGGCCCGAGGAGATCAACGCCGCCCGGGCCCGCCGGGAGGCGGACCAGGCCCGGGAGGCCATGCTCCAGAAGAAGAGCCGCCAGGAGTACCAGCTGGCCCAGGCCAGCCTGGCCCGGGCCATGAACCGCCTGCGGGTGAAGGGCACGGAAATCAAATAGCAAATAGAGCGAAACGCGCCTCTCCCCAGATGGGAGGAGGCGCGTTTTTTCACGGCAGCAGAGGCAGGCACACCACCAGCTGGAACCGCCCGCCTCCGGCCCGGGTCTCCAGGGACCCGCCCAGGCGCTCCGCGATTTCCCGCATTCCCGCCAGGCCGAAGCCGTGGGACGTCCTGTCCGCCTTGGTGGTGGCAAGGTCCGGGGCCAGCTCCCCGGCGTAGGCGTTTTCCACCCGGAGCATGAAAAGGCCCTTTTCCGCCCGGCAGCGGAGGGTGACGGTCTTGTCCTCCGCTTCCTCCGCCGCCTCCATGGCGTTGTCCGCGGCGTTTCCCAGCAGGGCGCACAGGTCCACCTCCGCCAGGGGCAGATCCTTGGGCAGGGACACGGAAAAGTCCGCCGTGAGGCCCGAGCGGCCCATGGCCTCCGCCTTGGCGGAGAGGACGGCGTTGGCCGCGTCGTTTTCGCACAGCCGCTTCCCGCCCCGGAGGGCGGGGGAGTCAACAAGCTGGTCGATGTATTGCAGGGCCTTGCCGTCCTCCCCCATGTCCACCAGGCCCCGGAGGGCCGTCAAGTGGTTCCGCAGGTCGTGGCGGAGGGTGCGGACCTGCCGCTCCTCCCGCTGGAGGCCCTGGTAGTAGCTTTCCCGGAGGGAGGCCAGCTTGTCCGCCTCCTCCAGCCGCTGGTGGTTTTCCAGTACCAATATGGCGTACAGCAGGGCCAGGGAGGTGAGGAAGATAAAGGGGAGCACCGCTACCCCCAGATTCATAATCAGTCCGTGGAGAAGAGCGTTGCTGTAGATATAATCCGACTGGAGGAGGGGCAGCAGCACCACCGCCAGCAACGAGCTGAAGGGCATGGCGGCCAGGAGCAGCACCAGCCGCCAAAACCGGGGGGAGAGCTGGGGCGGGCACTTTGGCAGGTGTTTCCGCGGCGCCAGGTACAGCAGGGCCCAGACGGCGAGGCGGATGAATTTATTGCTGTAGTAATACAGATCGGCCAGATCGAAGCGGGCCATAATGGGGCCATAATAGGTATCCAGCACGGCGTTGACGGACATGATGAGGCAGAAAAAGATGACCGTCAGCGTCAGCCGCCCGGCCCGGTCCCCCTTGGAGGCCAGCAGGAGCACGGGGAAAAAGAACAGCAGGACGAACAGCAGATTGGTGTCCCCCAGCCAAATCACCATGTCGGAGATGCTGCCCAGAAACAGGACCAGCGCGATTCGCCAGCCCCGCCGGGGCTTCACCGCCAAAAAGGCGGACACGATCCGAAAGAGGAAGAAGCCGCTGGTAAACACCAGGATCAGCCAGAACCAATTTTGAAAGCAGAGCAGCAGGTATTCCGCCAGGCTGATCAAAAACGTTGAAGCCATGGCCTAGCCCTCCAGGGCCGTCCGGGCCAGGGCGGCCAGGGCGGCGGAGCGGCAGGCCCGGCTGACGGGAAGCGCCTCGCCGCCCACAAAGACCTGGCTTCCCTCCATCCGCTCTACGGCGGCGGTGCGGACCAGATAGCGCTGGTGGACCCGGACGAAGGACTCTCCCACGTCCCGCTCCACGTCGTCCAGCTTGCCGTAAAAGGTATAGGTCCGGGCGGCGGAGACGCAGGTGACCTGCCGCCGGTCGGAGGCGAAATAGAGAATGGTCTTCTTGGGAATCCGGTACAGCGTCTCGCCGCTGCGGCAGAGGAAGGCCTGGTCCCCCTCCCGGAGGCGGGCCTCCGCCGCCCGGTCCAGCACGCCGTCCAGCTGGTCCGGCTTGGGGGGCTTCATCAGGTAGCCCAGGGCCCCCACGGAATAGCCGTCGAACACGTAGTCCGTGTAGCCGGTGACAAAGACCAGCAGCAGCCCCTCGTCCGCCTCCCGGAGGCGGCGGGCGGTCTCCATGCCGTTCAGCTCCCCCATTTCAATGTCCAAAAATACCAGGTCCAGCTCCCCGGCGTGGCTGCCCAGCCAGCGGAGGAGGCCCTCCCCGGAGGAGAATTCAAAAAAGGACGTGTCCGCCCCGCTCCGCCGCCGCTCCAGGGCCCGCTCCAACGCGGCCCGGAGGGCGACGCGGGCGTCGGCGCTGTCGTCGCAGATGCCGATTCGCAGCATGGTATCATCTCCTTGCGGTTTGCTGGGGCTATTATAGCACATCCCCGGCGGTTCGCCAAACCAATTATGACGGCAAAAGCGCCAAAGATGACGCCGCTTGCGCCGGAGCCCCCAAACTTTACAACGAACCCGCCAAAGAGAGCGGCCCCGTTTGCGGGGGCCGTTTTTTTGCGCTATCCTGGCAATGGAAGCGGACGTAAGCATTTACAGCCGGACTTCCGTATCAATCGCTGCCACAGAATAAAGGAAGTGCTTGCTATGAATTGGAATTCCGTCCGCGCCGCCCTGACCACCCCCACGGAGGTCCCCCGGCAGGGGCCCCGGATGCAAACGAATCTGGACACGGACCTCTTAAAGCTCGTCGCCATCACCTCCATGCTCATCGACCACGTGGGCGGGGCCTTCTTCCCGGAGGTGGGGCCCTTCCGCTGGATTGGGCGGCTGGCGTTCCCGATTTTCTGCTACTGCCTGACCGTGGGACTGCTGTACACCCGAAATGTCAAGCGGTATCTGGGCCGCCTGGCGGTGTTCGCCGTGGTCTCCCAGCCCTTCTACGTCCTGGCCTTCCACCCCCATGACTGGATGGTGGACCGGAATTGGAGCAACTGGAACATCTTCTTCACCCTGTTTTTGTCCCTCCTGGCCATGTACGGGCTGAAGGAGCGGAAGTGGTGGCTGTTCCTGGGGGCCTTCTTCGCGGTGAGCTGGTGGAACTTCGACTATTCCGGCATCGGGATTCAATTGATGCTGATTTTCTTCCTCTGCCGGAACCACCCCAAAATTGGCGCGGCCCTCTATGTGCTGACCTACCTGCCCTGCCTCTGGGGCGGCTATCTGGAGGACCCGCTGGCCTTGAAGCTGGGCGGCTTCGCCGTGGACTGGGCTGTGTTTGCCCTGCTGGCCGCGCCGCTGATCTTCCTCCCCACCCGCTCCGGGCTGAAAATCCCCAAGTGGTTCTTCTACGCCTTCTATCCCGCCCATCTCGCCGTCATTGCGGCAATTCAATTCATGCTGTAAGAAAGGATGACTATGATGCTGACTGTAGAAAATCTGTGCAAATCCTATCAAGTGGGAAAGACCTCCTACGAGGTGCTGAAGGGAGTCTCCCTTCAAGTGGGAAAGGGTGAGTTCGTGGCCGTTATGGGCCCCTCCGGCTCCGGCAAGACCACCCTCTTGAACTGCATTTCCTGCTACATCCCCGCCGACTCCGGCAGTATCCGCCTGGGGAAAACCGAGCTGGCCCGCCTGGGGGAGGACGCCTTGGCGGAGGTCCGCAACAAGCAGCTGGGCTTCGTCTTCCAGGACTTCCTCCTGCTGGACGGCCTGACGGTGCGGCAGAACATCCTGCTCCCCGCCATCATCGGCGGCGTTGTCTCCGGCATGACGGAGCAGCGGGCGGATCAGCTCTGCGAGGTCTTTGGCATCGCGGGCATCCGGGACAAATACCCGGCGGAGATCTCCGGCGGCGAGAAGCAGCGCACCGCCGTGGCCCGGGCCCTCATCAACCACCCGCTGCTGATTCTGGCCGACGAGCCCACGGGCAACCTGGACTCCAAGTCCACCCGGGCCGTCATCCGTTCCTTTGAGCAGGCCAAGCAGGCTCTGGAGGCCACGATTTTCATGGTGACCCACGACTCCTACGCCGCCTCCTTCTGCGACCGGGTGGTGATCCTCCGGGACGGCGTGGTCTGGAAGGTGCTGGAGAAGGGGGCCACGGAACGGGAGACGTTCCAGGACCAGCTTCTGGACGCGGTCCGGGAAATGGGGAGGGAATAACCATGCGCCATTTTTCCGAAGTTTATGCCCTGATGCGCCGGAGGAACAAGAAGCAATACGCGCTCCTCTCGGGCTGCTGCTTTTTCTCCGTGCTGCTGATTACGGCCTACGTCTGCATGATGCGGGCCCCCACCATCCTGAACGTCCTCCCCGAGGGGGGCGACAGCCGCAAGCAGGTCATGATGATCTTCACCCTGGCGGTCATCGGCTGCGCCGTGTTCACCACTTACGCCTCCGGCCTCTTCTTCCGGCAGAAGTCCCGGGAGACCGGCGTGTTCCTGGCCCTGGGGGCCACCCGGGCCCAGGTGCGGGGGGAGCTGTACCGGGAGCTGGGAGTGATCTCCCTGGGCTCCTGCGCCGCCGGGGCCGCCCTGGGCGGGCCGCTGGCCTGGGTGCTGTGGCAGGTGTTCCGTCTCTGCGTGGTGGATACGGAGGAGATGCGGCTGGTGTTTGACCCGAACGCCTATGTATTGTCCCTGGCCTTCTCCGCCTTTGTCATCGCCATGATGTTCTTCCTGGGGAGCCGGTCCGTGAAGCGGACCAACATCATCGACATCGTCCAGGAGTCCCACAAGTCCGAGCCCATCCGGGATGTTCCCCGGTGGTACGGGCCCGTTGGCATCGGCCTGCTGGCCCTGGGGGGCTTTCTGGGCTATATGTCCTCCTTCTTCTTCATAAGCATTCTCCACTGGTATCCCCCCGAGGGGCTGACCGCGGTCTTTTACGTCCCCGCTTTGATTGGCCTCTATATGATTCTCCTGCACACGGTGGTCAACGGCTGGAACGGGAAAAAGAAGCTCTACAAGGACCTGATCGCCACCAGCCAGATGCGCTTTCAGGGCCGCCAGACGGTGCGGAACATGCTGGTGATGACCCTGCTGATTGCCGGCGCGTACTTCGGCAGCTTCTACACCCCCATGCTGGGCACCGGGTCCATGATTTCCTATGACCAGCGTCCGGTGGATTACGTCTACAACTTCCGGGCGGACCAGGACATCCCCCTGGAGGAGGAGGTCCGGGCCCTGGCGGAGGAGTACGGCGTGACCGTCACGGACTTCGCCGCCGTCCCCATGCTCCGCCTGGCGGTGGACGGCGAGGACCACATTGAGGAGGAGGGCCCCATGGGCACCACCTGGCGCGCGGAGTACAAAGAGGTCATGAGCACCGAGCTGTTTCTTTCCGCCTCCGGCTACGAGGCTTTGACGGGGGAGCATGTGGACCTGGCCAGCGGCGAGATTCGCGGCGTCGTCGACACGGAGGGGAGCAAGCTGGGCTTTGCCCCGGACAAGAGCCTCGTGACCAACTATCTGACCGGGGAACAGCTCCCCGTCACGTCCCTGGAGCCCCTGCGCTATGACAGCCTCTTCGGGCGCTATGTGATGAACGACGCCGACTTTGCCGCCCTGGGGGCGGACCTGACAGAGGAGTGGCGGGAGACCCAGGTCTGCTTCAACGTGGAAAACTGCGAGGAGACCTATGACTTCGCCAAAGCCCTGTTCAATGAGATTGTGGACCGCTCTACCATAGACGTGGCCCAGTTCAGCGGCTGGGACCCGGTAATCCGGGACCAGTACCTGGCGGAGGAGGGCGTTTACTTCCTGGACCGGGAGAACTGCGCGGAATATGGTTTTACTGTCATCAACTACGCTCAGCGGGACAGCTCCGCCTTCCGGCTGGGCTGGCACTACATGCCTGCGTTCCGGATTTTGGACAGGATGGACTTTGTAAAGACCTCGGCGGTGTTCCTCATCCTCTTTGTCTTTGTGGCCGTGGTGTGCTTCGCCGCCGTGTTTGTGATTGCCTATACCCGGTGCATGACCATTGCCCTGACAAACCGGAAGGTCTACGACGACCTCAGGCATTTGGGGGCCTCCAACGCCTATCTCCGCCGCTCCGTCCGGGGGCAGGTGAAGCGGGTGTTCCTGGTGCCCGCCCTGGCGGGCACGGGGTTGATTTACGCTTTTTATGTCATGATTATGTACTTCAACGGCAGTCCCGCGGGCATTACGCCCAGCGAGGCGGCGGGCCTCCTGGCCGACCTGGCGGTGGTGGCGGCGGTGTCCGCCCTGATCTACGGCGTGTACCGCCTGACCCTGGCCCAGGTGTGCCGGGCCCTGGACATCCGGCGGTGAGCCCCCGGGAAACGGCAAAGCGGCGGGAGGCCAAATGGCCTCCCGCCGCTGGTTTCCGGCTGCGGGAACGCTTATGCGCTCTGCTTGGCGTGTACCTCCTGGGACTGCTGGAGGGTCATGGCAAAGTAATCGTAGCTGACCTCCCTGCCGCTGTCGCCCCAGGTGGGGTCAATATGGTATTCCACGCCGTCCAGGACGGCTGTAGTCCAGATATGGTCCTTTTGGATGACGGTGGAGCACGAGATGCCCTCCAGCTTTAGGAGCAGGTTGTAGGCCCCGGTGTAGCCGTCGCAGACGGCGGAGCCGTTTACAAAGAGGCTATAGGGAATATGGCTGAGGGAGTCGTCCCCGGCCTGGTAATCGTAAACGCAGTTGCCGCAAATCCAGCTGTAGTAAACCCGGGCCTTTTCCAGGTCCGTCATGCCGGGGCGGAGGGTCCCCCCGGCCCAAAGCTGGTCGTGGACGGCAATGGCGGCCTCCATGGCGGCGGCGCGGTACTCCTGGGTCCGGCGGCCTGCTCCGGCGGCGGAAAAGGCCAGGGTTACCAGCCCTGCGCCCCGGGTACAGCGGACCTCGTTGTAGCCCTGCTCACAGTGGGCCTTCATCACGGCCAGGGACTGGTCCATGAGGCGCCGGGCATCCTCCTCGGAAATGCCGGGGTAGTAGAAGACAATCTGGTCGCTGCCCCGGGCCAGCATGGAGCGGAGGGAGCTCTCCAGCTCCTCCGCCGTGGAGGGGGCCAGGCTGTAGGTCCCCGGTTCCACCAGGTCCGCCAGGGTGGTCCCGGCGGCGGCGTAAAGGCCGCTGAGGTCCCATTGGGGCTGAACCCGCAGGGCGGGGTCCAGCATCCGGGTCAGCATGGCGGCCAGGGCCCCCCGGGTGATGGGGGCTCCGGGGAGGAAGGACCCGGAGGCGTCGCTTCCCGCGGAGACGCCCTTCCGGTAGAGGGACAGGATGTCCTGATAATAGGGGGTGTACTCGTCCACGTCGGGGATGAAGCGGCGGGAGGAGTAGCCCACGGTGACCAGCTCGTCATGGACAGAGGGCAGGGCCTCCTCCGGCAGGACGCCCGCCAGGATATGGGCCGCTTGCGCCCGGGTGGCGGGCTCGTAGAGCTCCAGGCCCCCATCAAGGAAGTCCACCTCCAGCGCGCCCTCCGCCTGGAGATAGCGCAGGTAGGCCAGCGCCGCCGGGGCGGCCTCCCGGCGGTAGGCCAGGGCGGCCTCCGGCGCTCCGGTCTGGTACAGGCTCCGGATGCGCCCGGCGAAGATGACGGCCTGTCCCACCGTTACGGAGTCCCCCGGGCCAAAGGTCCCGTCGCCCTTGCCGTTGGCGAGGCCGTACTCGTAGAGCGCGGCCACGTTGCCGTAGAAGGGGGAGCCCGGGGAAAGATCGGAGAACTCCCCGGCGTAGGTCCGGCTGCGGGTGAAGCCCGCCGCCTGGGCCGCCTGGGCGGGGAGGGGCAGCAGCAGGCACAGGGCCAGCAGCAGGGCGGGAATGTGTTTTTTCATAGCCTTCCTTTCCGGCGGTGCGGGTCAGGTCAAGATGTTCAAGTCCCCGGCAGTACGGTCCTCGGTATAGGGGTTCAGGTGCTCGTTCACCATGGCCAGGACCTCCTCCTGATTCAGGTAGATGTAGGGGGACTTCCAGTCCCCGGGGAGGGTGGCGAACTCGATGTTTTCCGTACCCATGGCGGCCACCTTGCCCCCCAGCCACAACAGGTTGCCTGCGTTCAAGTCCGTGTCCACGTATTCCACGAAGATTTTGCAGTAATCGTCCAGCTTTGTGAGGCTGGCGGGGGAGAGCATCTTCTTGGCCACGGCCTTCAAAAAGTCCTGCTGGGTCTGCATCCGGCCGATGTCCTGGGAGGCGTAGCCGTTCCGGCAGCGGACCACCTTCAATGCCTCCGCCCCGTTCAGGTGCCGCATGCCCTTGGAGAAGTGGATGGAGAGGTCCTGGTAGGGGTCCTCGTAGTCCATGTCAATGGGGATGTAAAAGTCCACGCCGCCGACGGCGTCCACCAAGGCCTGGAAGGCCCGGAGGTCCACCAGAACCGTGTAGTCCACGGGGATGCCCAGCTGGCCGGAGACGGTCTGCGACAGCAGCTCCATGCCTCCGGCGTTATAGGCAAAGTTGATTTTGTGGTTTTTTCCATTGATAAAGGCCTTGGTATCCCGGGCGATGCTGGCCCCGAAGACATAGCCGTTTTCCGTATCCACGGCCACCAGGATGTTGGTGTCCGTACCTCCGTTTTCGTCGTCGGCCCCGGAGACCAGGATAGTCCAAAAGCCGGGTTTGCGCTCGTAGTGGGAGCGGAGGGCCTCCGCCTCCTCGTCGGAGAGGTCCTCCGAAACGGCGGGGGTGTTCACCCGCTGAATCATGACGGAGTCGCCTGTTTTTTGCTCCGGGGCCCGGAAGTAGACCCGGACGACGGCGTAGCACAGGCCGATGAGGATGAACAGCAGCAGCAGCGTGACGAGCCAGGGGCTGCGCTTCCGGCGGCGAAGTCTGGATGCCATGGGAACCTCCTGTGCGCCGCCGGAGCGGCGCGTATCATCAAAGTAAGCCCGGGGGAGCGGCCCGCCCCAAAACGGGCTCTCCGGCAGGGCGTTTGCTTCATTATAAGGCGGTCCCTGGAAAAAGACAAGAGAAAAAATAGCGGCATCGCCGCTATTTTTCTAGTCAGAATTCCGCTGATTCTGTCATTTCTTACAAGGGATTCAAAATATTTTCAGAAAGTTTACAACTTGGACAAATTCTCGTCACCCTTTTCCGGGGCTGGGGAATGTTCCGCCGCCGGGGCGGAGGCCGCCAACTGTTCCAGCAGCGCCTTGATGTCCGCCAGGAGCTGGTTCTGGTAGGATAGGGCGCAGCGGATATAGTGCATAGCGGGCTCCGGCGGGGGGGCCGGGTCCTCTACGGGGTGGGGCCAGCGGCGGACCTCTGGCTCCGTGTAGATGGGCGTGCCGGACAGGGCGGCCTCCCGGGCCGGGGAGCGGGAGACGGGCACGGCCCGGGCCGCCCGGCCGCTGGAGGCGTTCCGGCCGTGTTGACGATTTGCCATAAAGAGCCCTCCTTCGACCCGCGGCGTCAGCCGCCGCGGTATTTTTTTCGGGTGGCAATGCCGCCCCGGATGTGCCGCTGGGCCTTGTTCACGTCCAGCACTTCTTTGACCTGCAGGTACAGCGGACGGTTGAACAGGGGCAGCCGTTCAGAGATGTCCTTGTGTACCGTTGACTTGCTAATGCCGAACCTCTGGGCGGCGGCCCGGACCGTGGACCGGTTTTCTATGATGTAAAGAGCCAGGCGTTCCGCCCGCTCCTCCATGTTTCCCTTCAAAACATCCTCACTCCCTGCCTCTTGTTGGTCCATCCTATGCGCCGTAGCGGCGGGATATGTTCCCGGAGGGGGAAAGGACAGGGCGGGAAATGTGAAAAACTTCTTGACATGGAGTGGGCTCCACGTGGTATGCTGGAGGACAGACCAATCAGAAACAAGGAGGAATCCCTGATGCGATACCGTACATTGGGCCGGAGCGGCCTCCGGGTCGGCGAGATCGGCGTGGGCTGCGAGGGCTTTCTGGAAAAGAGCCCGGAGCAGGTGCGGGAGTGGCTGGACGTGTGCGAGGCGGCGGGGGCCAGCTGCCTCGACCTCTACACCCCGAACCCGGAGTTCCGGTCCCATTTGGGCCAGGCCCTCCGGGGACGGCGGGAGAAGTTTGTCCTCCAGGCCCACCTGTGCACCATCTGGAAGGACGGGCAGTATAAACGGACCCGGGACATTGCCGGGGTCCGGGAGGGATTTGAGGACCAGCTCCGGCGGCTGGAGACGGACCATGTGGAGATCGGCATGATCCACTATGTGGACTCCCTTCCGGACTGGGAGGCGGTAAAAGAGGGCCCCGTCATGGCCTATGCCCAGGAGCGGAAGGCGGCGGGGGCCATCGGCTGCGTGGGCCTCTCCAGCCACAACCCCCAAGTGGCCCGGGCAGCGGTGGAGAGCGGGCTCATCGGTGTGCTGATGTTCAGCGTGAACCCCTGTTATGACCTCCAGCCCGCCGGGGAGGACGTGGAGGAGCTCTGGGCCCCCAAGAACTACGCCGCCCCGCTTTTGAACATGGACCCGGAGCGCCAGGCCCTCTACGAGGCCTGCCAGCGGCTGGGCGTGGGGATTACGGTGATGAAGGCTTTCGGCGGCGGGGACCTGCTCAGCGGTTCCCTCTCCCCGGCGGGGAAGGCCCTGACGGCCTTCCAGTGCCTCCAATACGCCCTGGACCGCCCCGGCGTCGGCTGCGTGATGTCCGGCGCCCGGAGCCTGGAGGAGCTGAAACAGAGCCTTGCCTTCGAGGAGGCCCGCCCGGAGGAGCGGGACTATGCCGCCGCCCTGGCGGCCCTGCCGAAAATCAGCTGGAAGGGCCACTGCATGTACTGCGGGCACTGTGCTCCCTGCCCCAAGGGCATTGCCGTGGCGGATGTAACCAAGTTCCTGAATCTCTCCCTGGCCCAGGGAGGGGTGCCGGAGACGGTCCGGGAGCACTACGCCGCCCTGCCCCACGGGGCGGGGGAGTGCGTCCGGTGCGGGGCCTGCGAGACGCGGTGCCCCTTCGCCGTGCCCGTCATGGAGAACATGGCCCGGGCGGCGGTGCTCTTTGGGAGGTAAGGACATGAGCCATATTCGAACCGTCCTGATTCTGGACGGCCAGGGGGGCGGCGTGGGAAGCCAGCTGGTGAAGCTGCTGAAGCCCCGCCTGCCCGGGGACTGCCGCCTCCTCTGCGTGGGGACCAACGTGGCGGCCACCTCCGCCATGCTGAAGGCCGGGGCCGCCCAGGGAGCCACGGGGGAGAACGCCATGGTCCACAACGCCGCCCGGGCGGACGTGATCCTGGGCCCCATCGGCGTCATTCTGGCGGGGGGCATCCTGGGGGAGGTGTCCGCCTCCATGGCCGCCGCCGTCTCCGGGTCCGGGGCGGTGAAAATCCTGGTTCCCTCCGCCTCCTGCGGCACCTACGTGGCGGGAGTGGAGGAGTGCCGCCTGGAGGAGTACCTCCGCCGGGCGGCGGACCTGGCAGCCAGGGAGCTGGGCCTATGAGCGGGAACTTCCTGGAGACCGCCCGGGCCCACTGGGCGAAATATCCCCGGATGGAGCCCCAGGACTTTGCCAAGCTGGCCTATCAAAACGAGTTTGGTCCCGCCCACATGGCCCAGGACCCGGACAAGGTCCTGGCGGGCCTGCTGGCGGAATGGGAGGAGGCGGGGACGGAGCCCCTGCCCCCGGAGCCCATTGGAAACGGACTCTGCCGCTTCCATATCACCCGGGCCCTGTCTTCCCTGTGGGAGCTGCCGCTGATTGGGCGGATGTTCGCCCGGACTGCGGGCCTGACGGAGGGCACGGTGGAGGGCCTCTTGGAAAAGCTGGAGGCGCTGGCGGCTCTTCCGGTTCCCGGTCTGCCGGACTATCTGGAGAGCTGGCGGCGGGAGGGCTGTCCGCCGGTGCGCCACAGCGAGGCGTTCCGAAACGCCTACAACCCCCACTACCGGGTTTTGCGGCTGGACTGCGCCCGGTACCTCCCGGCGCTGCTTCCCCTGGAAAAGCTGGCCCGGGACACCCCGGAGCGGCGGAAGGGCCCGGCCCTCATTGCCATAGACGGCCGCTGCGGCAGCGGGAAGACGGGCTTTGCCGCCCTGGCGGCGGGGGTGCTGCCCTGCTCGGCCGATGTGGTGCACATGGATGACTTCTACCTCCCGCCGGAGAGGCGAACGCCGGACTGGATGGAGGTCCCCGCCGGAAACATGGACCTGGAGCGGTTGAAAAAGGAAGTGCTGTCCTCCCTTGACCGAGACGGCGGCACGGCCTACCGGCCCTATGACTGCCGGGCGGGCCGCTTCGGGGAGCCCGTGGAGCTGCGGGAGCCCGTGACCATCGTGGAGGGCACGTATTCCCAGCACCCGGCCCTGGCAAAGTACTATGATTATAAAATCTTCCTCACCTGCGCCCGGGAGGAGCAGACCCGCCGCCTCCGGGCCCGGGAGGGGGAGTATTTTCCCACCTTCGACCGGGTGTGGCGGACGCTGGAGGAGCGGTATTTCGCCGCCTGCGGCACAGAGGGGGCCGCCGATCTGGTGGTGGACACCACAGGATTTTTCGAATGAAAAAGGGGCTTGGCAAGCGCCGGGCCCCTGTGGTATACTGGTCGGGAAGCAACCCGCCGCCAGGAAGGCGGCGGACTGTCAGAAGACGGGAAAACTGATTTACAAGGAGTTTTTCCCATGAACGAAACCAAGACCCAGCGACCCGTCCAAACCCTGGCCATGGCCGCCATGCTGATGGCCGTGGGGTTTATCCTGCCCTTCTTCACCGGGCAGATTCCCCAAATTGGCGGCATGCTCTGCCCCCTGCACCTGCCCGTGCTGCTGTGCGGCCTCCTCTGCGGCTGGAAGTACGGCCTGGCGGTGGGCTTCATCCTCCCCCTGCTGCGCAGCGCCACCCTTTCGATGCCCCCCATGTATACCGCCATTGCCATGGCCTTCGAGCTGGCGGCTTACGGCTTCCTGGCGGGCTTCCTCTATGCCCGGTCCCGCTGGCAGTGCGTCATCTCCCTGTACCGCTGCCTGATCGCCGCCATGATCGGCGGACGGATTGTCTGGGCCGTGGCCCGGGTGATCCTCTCCGGCGTGTCCGGCCAGGCGTTCACCTGGCAGATGTTCCTCTCCGGCGCGTTTCTCACCGCCATCCCCGGCATCATCCTTCAGCTGGTGTTCATCCCCGCGGTGATGGTGGCCCTGGACCGGACCGGGCTGGTCCGCTTCCGCCGGGGCGGGGAGACGGTCCAGGCGGCCTGATTCACTGGGAGGCCAGGAAGACCTCCGACAGCAGCGCCTCCGCCTCATCCAGCCGTGCCGCATCCAGTCCCGCGTAGTTCACCACCAGCGTGTGGGCAAAGGCGGGATTGGGAACGGCGGCGTATTCCGACAAAAATCCAAGACGCACCCCCAGGCCCTCCGCCCGACGGCGGAGGGCCTCGTCGTCCTCCTCCGTCTTTAGCCGGAGGAGGAAGTGGAGCCCCGCTCCCCGGTCGGTGAGGGAGCTGGCGAAAGGGCACCGCCGGAAACGCTCCAGCACGGCCTCCCGGCGGAGGCGGTATTGCTTCCGGGTCCGGGAGAGGTGCTGCTCATACCCGCCGCTTTCCAGGAAGCGGGCCAGCACCTGCTGCTCCAGGGCGGGGACGGTGGAGGCATAGAACCCCAGCTCCCGGCGGTAACGCTCCAGCAGCCGGGGGGGCAGGACCATAAAGCCCACCCGCATGGAGGGGGAGATGGTTTGGGAGAACGTATTCATGTAGACCACCCGCCCCCGGCTGTCAATGCTCTGGAGGGTGGGAATGGGCCTCCCGGTGAAGCGGAACTCGCTGTCGTAGTCGTCCTCCATGATCACGCCGTCCCTCTCCTCCGCCCAGCGGAGGAGGGCATGGCGCCGGGCAATGGGGGTGACGATGCCCGTAGGGTAATGGTGGGCGGGGGAGAGGTGGGCCGCCGTGGCCCCGGAGGCGTACAGGGGCTCCAGGGCTATGCCCTGGCCGTCCAGGGGAATGGGGCGGCAGGCCGCGCCCCACTTGCCGTAGACCTGGCGGATCTTGGGGTAGCCCGGGTCCTCCAGGGCGATGACCGCCTCCCGGCCCAGGAGCTGGGCCAGAAGCAGATAGAGATACTCCGCCCCCGCCCCCACGACGATCTGCTCCGGGGATACCGCCATGCCCTTGAAGTCCCGGAGGTCCCGGGCGATGGCCTCCCGCAGGGCGGGAAGGCCCTGGTGGGGCACCGGGGACAGGTGTGCCCCCTCGGAGAGGACCTGGCGGGTCAGCCGGGCCCAGAGGGCGGAGGGGAAGAAGGAAGGGTCCGCCTGGCCGCTCTTTAAGTCCAGCCGCCAGGCGCGGGGAGGCGCCTCCGCCGGGAGCCCGCCTCCCGCCTCCGCCGCCGGAAGGCGGGGGTCCACCGAAGAGACGAAAAAGCCCCGCCGGGGCTGGGCGTCCACATAGCCCTCCGCCTCCAGCTGCTGGTAGGCTCCCTCCACGGTGACCACGGACACCCGCAGATGCTCCGCCAAAGCCCGCTTGGAGGGCAGGCGCTCCCCCGCCGCCAGGGCGCCGCGGAGGATGTCGTCCCGAAGGCGGCGGTATAGGTATTCATAGAGGGACAGGCTTCCCCGGGCCTCTAAATCATATGTCAGCATGGCCGCGCCCTCCTCTGACCTTATAAAAAATTCCGGTTTTGGCTATTCCTATCCTATCACAAAGGCGCTATGATGGCAACATCAACCGACAAAGGAGAAAGGCGCGATGGAAAAGATTTTGAACCGGGAGACGGGGCGGATGGACGCCCGGCTGCTGGCCCTGACGGGGCTGTTCGCCGCCCTGGGCTGTGTGGGGACCATGGTTTTGCAGGTTCCCTCCCCCACCGGCGGGTACATGAACCTGGGGGACGCGGTGGTGATTTTGGGGGCCTGGCTGCTGGGCCCGGTATACGGGGCGGTGGCCGGAGGCGTGGGCCCCGCCATGGCGGATCTATTGAGCGGCTACACCGTCTATGTTCCCGCCACCCTGGTGATCAAGGCCGTCATGGCCCTGACGGCGGCGCTGATGTACCGGGCCCTGGGGAAGAAGGGGCTGCTTCTCTCCGCCCTGGCGGCGGAGGTCCCCATGGTTCTGGGCTACTGGCTGTTTGACGGGGCTTTGGCCGCCCTTTCCGGCGGCGGGACCCTGGGCCTGTGCCTTATGGGCAGCGCGGCGGGCCTTCCCAGCAACCTGGTCCAGGCCGCCTTCGGCGCGGCGGCGTCCACGCTGCTGGCGCTGGCCCTGCGGCGGAGCAGCTACGCCCGGAGGCGGTTCCCGGGCCTGTGAGCGGGGAGGGCGAAACGCCAGGCCCCCAAGGCAATGCCTTGGGGGCCGTTTTTCACAATGGGGGCCGTTCAGTTCAGACCGTCCGGGGCGTTCCAGCCGCTCCAGGGGTTGTTTTGGGCGGGGGCCGCGTCCTTGCCCACGCCGGAGGTCCGCTTGGCCACGTCGAAGTAGCTGAGCCGGACGCAGACACAGTTGGGGAAGTAGAACAGGGCCACCAGCAGCTGCCAGAAGCCGGAGATAGCGTTCAGCGCGAAGATGGGCAGGCCGAAGTAGGCCTCCGGCGTGGGGATGCCGTAGAGCACCAGCATAGTCAGGTCCCGGTTGATCTGGAAGATCAGCAGGAGCGAGGGAAGGGTGGCCAGCAGGCCCCAGCCGATGTAGCTCAGGTCCAGGGCAAAGAGCTGGGCTTTGTACCCCAGGGTCTGCCGCTTGCTCATGTCCAGGGCCTCCATCACGCCGATGCCGGGGTCCTCATAGAGGTTGTAGAAGGCGAAGCTGTAGCGGTAGGCGGCGATGATGCCGGGGATGACGAACAGCAGGGACCAGAGGAAGATGAAGAGGCTGTAAACAATGTCCAGCAGGATCAGCTTCCCCACGAAGGAGAACCCGTCGAACAGGGTCAGGAACTCCGCCCGCTCTCCCCGGCGGATGGCCATGCAGTACAGGGCGAAGCCCGTGGCCAGGACGGTGCTGACCAGGGAGACCAGGATGGAGATGAAGATGCTGAAAAAGCCGGTGTCCACCAGGGCGGAAAAGAGGTTCAGCACGATGACCAGTGCCATGTACAGGGCGGTCATGGCCTTGGGGGAAACCTGGGCATCCCGCAGCAGCTCCGCCGCCTCCCATTTACATTTTTGGCGGTCAATCTGTTCAAACATCATGATAGGGCCTCCTGACAAACGGTTGTGGTATCCTGAGAATATAAGGATAGTGTAGCACAATCCGGGCCCAATGGCAAGCGGCAAAACGGACCCGCCGTTCCGGCGGGCCCGTCCATTTTATGCCAGTTCCCCCTGGGGAGCGTCCAGGAGCGCCAGCTCCTGGAAAATCTGGGCCTCCAGTTCCTCGTAGGCCCGGGGCCCCCGGGAGCGGCGCATCCGGCCCCCCAGGCGCCCGCCGTTTTCAAAGAGGTGGATCAGGTAGAACCAGACCTCCTTCATCCGCTGGGAGGCGGGGGCGGCCTGCCCGTAGAAGTCCTGGTACGCTTGGTAGAGTTCCGAAGTGAAGGCCTGGAGCTCCTCCCTCGTGGCGGCGGGCCCGCCCCGGAGCCGCCGGAGCAGCGCCGGGTCCGCGATGGCCCCCCGGCCGATCATGGCGGCATCCAAGCCGGGGAATTGGGCCTCCAAGGCCCGGACGCCCGCGACAGAGGTCAAATCCCCGTTGTAGCACACCGGATTTTTGCTCTCCGCCACGGCCAGGGCGAATAGATCCATATGCACCGCCCCCCGGTACTTCTCCGGCCGGACCCGGGGGTGGATGGTGAGGCAGGCAATGGGATAGCGGTTGAACACCTCCAGAAGCCGGGGGAACTCCTCCGGGACATGGTAGCCCAGCCGGGTCTTCACGGAGACGGGGATTTTTGTGCCGGAAAAGACCTCCTCTAGGAAGCGGTCCAGAAAATCCGGGTCCGCCAGCAAGCCGGAGCCCTTCCCCTTGGCGGTGACGGTGCCGGAGGGACAGCCCAGGTTCAGGTTGGCCTCCTTGTAACCCAGGTCCGCCAGGGTTTCCGCCGCCCAGACAAAGTCCGCCGCCCGCTTCGCCATCACCTGGGGGACCTGGGGGAGCCCCTGGGGATTCTCCAGCTCCCGGCGGTCCCGGGGGGTGAGGATGTGCTGGCCCGTGGGGGAGATGAAGGGGACGAAATAGCGGTCCGCCCCGCCGAAGCGGGCGTGCCACACCTGGCGGAAGACCCGCTTTGTGATGCCGTCCAGGGGGGCGAAGTCGAAGCGGGCGATCATCCCAGCTTCTCCTCCCACTCCTGGGGCTTGAAGCCGGTGAGGACAAAGCCGTCCCCCACCAGGATGGGCCGCTTTACCAGCATGCCGTCGGTGGCCAGCAGGGCCAGCTGCTCCTCCTCATCCATGACGGGGAGCTTGTCTTTCAGGCCCAGGGCCTTGTACTGGAGGCCGCTGGTGTTGAAAAAGCGCTTCAGGGGCAGGCCGCTGGCTTGATACCACCCGCGGAGCTCCTCCTCCGTGGGGTTTTCCAGCTTGATGTCCCGGACCTCACAGGCAAAGCCCTTCTCGTCCAGCCATTTTTTCGCTTTCTGACAGGTGGTGCACTTGGGATACCAGAGCATGAGCATAGGGGGAATCCCTCCTTTTTAGAGAATCAGCAGTTCCTTGGGGGCCTTGGTCAGGTTCCGGCGGCCCTCCGGGGTAATCAAAATCACGTCCTCGATGCGGACGCCTAAGTTCCCGGGAATGTAAATCCCCGGCTCCGCCGAGATCACCGCCCCGGCGGGGAGGGGCTTTTCGTTGGAAGCGGCGGCGTTGGGGGCCTCGTGGATTTCCACGCCCACCCCGTGGCCGAAGCTGTGGGTGAAGTACTCCCCATAGCCCGCTTCCTGGATGACGGCCCGGGCGGCGGCGTCCACCGCCTTGCCGGGGACTCCGGCCTTGGCGGCGGCGATACCCGCCTCCTGGGCGGCCAGGACGGTTTGGTAAACCCGCTCCATTTCTTCCGTCACGGAGCCCACCGCCACGGTCCGGGTCATGTCGGAGCAGTAGCCCCCGTAAACGCACCCGAAGTCCATGGTGACAAACTCCCCGGCTTGAATCTCCCGCCCCGAGGGCACGCCGTGGGGCAGGCTGCCATTGGGCCCGGAGACCACGATGGGGTCGAAGGACATATCGGACGCGCCGTAGTGCAGCATGAGGTATTGGAGCCGGGCGGCGATTTCCCGCTCCGCCACGCCGGGGCGGATTTCCTTCAAAATGTCCTCCAGGGCCCGCTCGGCAATGCCCTGGGCGGCCTCCATGGCTTGGAGCTCCGCCGCGTCCTTAGTCTGCCGGAGCTTCATAATGGGTTCCGAGGCGGGAACCAGCTCGCAGGGGGGGCGGCCCTCCTCGTCCAGGGCCTTTTCCAGCCGCCGGAAGGACTGGACGGACATGGCCGCGTCCTCAAAGCCCAGGCGGCGGACGCCCTTTAAAAACACCAGCTCCTTGAGCTGGTCCATCAGGCCCTTTCCGGGCTTGACCTCCCGGAGCTCCGC
Organism: uncultured Oscillibacter sp.; assembly: GCA_910583785.1. Lineage (GTDB taxonomy): Bacteria > Bacillota > Clostridia > Oscillospirales > Oscillospiraceae > Oscillibacter. The sequence continues at coordinate 6,641 of CAJTZK010000012.1, read as the reverse complement.
CCCGTCCAGATGGCGGGCGGCGGCTTCCGTGTAGCGGGCGTCGGTGAAAAACACCGCGCCCTTTTTTGTCACGAGGGCCGTGGCGTCCGCGCCGGGGGTGAAGAAGCCGGAGGCGTAAAAGCGGTTGGCCTCCCCGGTGAGGAGGACCGCGTCCAGGTTTTCCGCCTCTAAGGCGGCGGCAATGGCGGCATAATGGTTCATGGTAAAGGCAGTCCTTCCGGTTTTGGAATGGGCAGGGCCGGAAAACGGCCCCGCCCGGTTCATTTTATCCCAAGCGCCCCTCGCCGCCCATGAGGGCGGTCATCTCCTCGATGCGCTCCAGCGGGAAGGGTGGGGCGCACAGGGGCTTCATGGCGATGCTCATCAGCTTCATGGGGTTGTCATCCGCCGCCACCCGGTTGGAGCTGAGGGCTCCGCAGCGGCGGCAGCGGTGGACCACGGCCCACTCGCCCCCCTTGCGGACCCACACGGCGATGGGGTCCATGATGCCACCGCAGTCCGCCGCCCGGTCGCCGGGTTCTACGTCCAGGTGGGCGCTGGCGAGGCAGTTGGGACAGTGGTTGCGGTGGTTCCCGCCCGCCCCGGCGGGGGTGACCAGGCGGCCGCAGGCCCGGCAGGTGAAGCTGTCGGTGCAGGGGTGGGTTTTATAGTAGCCTTTTTCGTATTGCTTCCGTTTATTCTCACGGTTCATGGTGTTCCTCCTGAAGATGATTCTGTATCTTCCGGGAGGAATGGCGGAGTGAAATTTGCCAGCCTCCCGGTTAGGAGGCACTCTCCGCGGCAAAGAATTTCAGGTTCATAGGGTACTCCTTTTTGCATTAAAAATCGTGGCGCTGCACCGGGATTCCCCCGTCCTCCATGGCGCAGACAATGGCCTCAATCCGGAGAAAGCAATCCGGGTCGTCCACGCTGTCGTCGTTCAGGATATGCCGGATATGCTCCAGCGTCCGCACGGCCTTGGACTCCATGGCCCCGGCGATTTCCCTGGGGATGGTTTCCCCTCTTAGATGCCGTATGACCAGAGTGCCGATTACATTGGCCAGCAGTTCCTCGTGTGTTTTGTAGTCCATAAAAAACCTCCTTTTGGCACTTAGTGAATGTCAACTGTTCTTACAGGATACCATAAAATGGTTTAAATGACAATCACTAAATGTTAAGGATGGTTTTATGTACAAGAATCGCGCTCCAGATGGTAAACGCAATCTCTGCGGCACACAGGTAGCCGCTTTGCGCAAAGCCAAAAAGCCGAAGCTGTCCCAGCGGGGGTTGGCGGACTTGCTCCAGCTGGGCGGGCTGGACGTGGACAAGAACGCGGTCCAGCGCATCGAGAGCGGGCAGCGGTTTGTAACGGACATCGAATTGAAGGCCCTGGCCCAGGCATTGGGCGCGACGGTGGAGGAATTGTTGGAACCGTAGGAGCTCCGGGAAACCGGAGCTCCTGTTGTTTTGCCAAAACCGGGATGGTTTGCCGCTCAGCCCTGGAACCGCTCCAGCCGGGCGAGAATCTTCTCCCGGTACTCCGCATGGTGAGGCATCCCGCCCCCCAGGCCGCCCCGTTTGGGCATCTGGAGCTTGAGGAAGCTTCCGTCCCGGAAGGTGATGGCGCAGTTGACGGCCCCCATCATGCCTTTTTTAATGACGCAGTTCTGGATGCTTTCAAAGGGGAAGCACGCGCCCACGTCCTCCGCAACGCTCTTCCGCAGGTCCGGGAGCAGGGGATAGGCCGCCGTCAGGTACTTCCGCTCCTCGCACTCGGCCACCAGCAGGAAGTGCTCCGTCACGCCGGCGTACACGTCGAAATAGGAGGTCTTCTTCTGGTTCACCTGGAGGGTGATGGCATGGATGCCCGCGGCAAGGGTTTCCCCCTCCGGGAGGCAGGCCCCCAGGACCTGGCGCATATTGGCCTCGTCAAAAATTCCCGCCATGGTCAGGCCCTCTCCGCCGCCGCCTTCACGAACCCGTAGAAGAGGGGGTGGGGCCGGTCGGGGCGGCTCTTGAACTCGGGGTGGAACTGGACGCCCACGAACCAGGGGTGGTCCGGCAGCTCCACGATTTCCACCAGGTGCCCGCTGGGGGACAGGCCCGCCAGCACCAGGCCCTTGGCCTCCATCTCGGCGCGGAAATCGTTGTTGAACTCGAAGCGGTGGCGGTGGCGCTCGGAAATCTCGGCGGAGCCGTAGAGGCGGCGGCTCTCGGTGCCCTCCTTCAACTCGCAGGGGTAGCGGCCCAGGCGCATGGTGCCGCCCTTGTCGGTGACGTTCACCTGGTCCGGCATCAGGGCGATGACGGGGTGCTGGGTGGTCTCGGAGAACTCGGAGGAGTGGGCGTCGGCATAGCCCAGGACGTGCCGGGCGAACTCAATGACGGCCATCTGCATCCCCAGGCACACGCCGAAGTAGGGGATCTTGCTCTCCCGGGCGTAGCGCACGGCCTGGATCATGCCCTCGATGCCCCGGTCGCCGAAGCCGCCGGGGACGATGATTCCGGCGCAGCCCCCCAGCTCCTCCTCCAGGTTCTTCTCCGTCAGGGTCTCGGAGTTCACCCATCGGATATCCACCACCACGTCGTTGGCGGTGCCCGCGTGGTTCAGGGACTCCACCACGGAGAGGTAGGCGTCGTGGAGCTGGACGTACTTGCCCACCAGGGCGATTTCCACATGCCTGTGGGCGTTCTTCTCCCGCTGGACCATGGCGGTCCACTCCCGGAGGTCCGCCTGGGGGGTGATCAGGCCCAGCTTCCGGCAGACCACTGTGTCCAGTCCCTCCTTGGCCATGAGCAGGGGGACCTCGTAAAGGGTCTCGGCGGTGGCGTTTTGAATCACGCAGTCCGGCTCCACGTTGCAGAACAGGGCGATCTTCCGCCGGATGTCGGCGGTGATGGGGGTGTCGCAGCGGCAGACCAGAATGTCCGGCTGGATGCCCAGGCCCAGGAGCTCCTTGACGGAGTGCTGGGTGGGCTTGGACTTCAGTTCCCCGGAGCCGGGGACCTCGACAATGAGGGGCACATGGATGAAAAGCACGTCCCCCTGGGGCCGCTCGGCCCGGACCTGGCGGATGGCCTCCAGGAAGGGCTGGGACTCGATATCGCCCACGGTACCGCCGATTTCGCAGATGACCACGTCCACGTCCTCGCTGGCCATGGCGTAGACCCGGCTTTTGATTTCGTTGGTGATGTGGGGGATGATCTGGACGGTGGCCCCCAGGTAGTCCCCCCGGCGCTCCCGGTTCAGCACGGACCAGTAGATCTTGCCGGAGGAGATGGAGCTGTTGCCGCTCAAATCCTCGTCCACAAAGCGCTCGTAGTGGCCCAGGTCCAAATCGGTCTCCGCGCCGTCCTCGGTGACGAATACCTCGCCGTGCTGGTAGGGGCTCATGGTGCCGGGGTCCACGTTGATATAGGGGTCGAATTTCTGATTCCGCACCCGGACGCCCCGCTGCTTCAAAAGCCGCCCCAGGGAGGCCGCGCAGATGCCTTTGCCCAGGCCCGAGACCACGCCGCCGGTGACAAATACGTATTTCGTTGCCATACCGCTCTCCTATTCTTTTGTTCTGCCCGGCGGGCTCCCGCCGGACTGCATATACTCTCTCATCTTATCATCTGCGCACCCGCTTGTCAACGGCGCGGAGGGGGCGGGAGTGTCCTCTTCGCGCATTTTATAACGGTAATGATTTGTGGGGGCGGCTCCCTGTACCTACCCATTCATCAGGGTCCTGGAACGCAAGCCAAAACACGGCGCCTACAAAAAATCTTCGAATGGGACACTCCCGAAAGGGAGCGCCTGATTGCGCATTTTCTATTTGATTAGGAGGCACACGGCGCGGGGCGGACACACAGGCCCGCCCCTACAGGATACCATCCCCGGACCGGAGGCTTCCCGTTAAAGACGGAAGTAGTCCTTGGCGGCCTCGAAGAGGTGGAGGTCATACTGTCCGGGGACGTTCCGGTACAGGCCGGGGCCGATACGCTCGGCGTGGCCCATCTTGCCGAAGACCCGCCCGTCGGGGGAGGTAATCCCCTCCACAGCCCAGGCGGAGCCGTTGGGGTTGAAGTCTGGGTCCATGGTGGGCAGGCCCTCCAGGTCCGCGTACTGGGTGGCAATCTGGCCGTTTTCCGCCAGGGCGTTCAGAAGCTCCGGGGCACAGAGGAAGCGGCCCTCGCCATGGGAAGTGGGGACGGCGCAGACCTCCCCGGGGGTCACCCGGGCCAGCCAGGGGGACTTGTTGGAGACGATGCGGGTATTTACGATCTTGGACTGGTGCCGCCCGATGGCATTGAAGGAGAGGGTGGGGCAGTTCTCGTCCGTGTCCCGGATTTCGCCGTAGGGCACCAGTCCCAGCTTGATGAGGGCCTGGAAGCCGTTGCAGATGCCCAGGGCCAGGCCATCCCGGTTCTGGAGGAGGTCCATGACCGCCTGGGAGGTCTCCGGGCCCCGGAGGAAGGCGGTGATGAACTTGCCGGAGCCGTCGGGCTCGTCGCCGCCGGAGAAGCCGCCGGGGAGGAAGAGAATCTGGCTTCCCCGAAGGGCCTTGGCAAAACGGGAGGCGGACTCCGCCACGTCCTTGGCGGACTGGTTGCCCACGACGAAAATTTCCGCCTCCAGGCCCGCCCTCTGGGCGGCCCGGGCGCTGTCATACTCGCAGTTGGTGCCGGGGAAAACGGGGATGAGAACCTTGGGCTTTGAGGCGCCAATCTTGGGGGCGGGGCGGGTGAAGGCGGGACAGGGCAGAATGGGGGCGGTGCCCTCCACGGGGGTCCGGGTGGGATATACGTCCGCCAAAACCGCCTCGTTCAGCGATAACAGCTCGTTGATGGGGGCGGAATCATCACCAATGGTAATCACGGGCTCCGCCGTAGTGACGCCAATGCGCTTGGCGCAGGGGAGGTCAATATCCTCCGTCAGTTCCGCCACAATGGTCCCCCGGTTCAGGCCGTACCAGCGGTGGGGGACGGCGCCGCCGGCGGTGAAGCCGACGCGGTTGCCGAAGGACATGTTCATGACCGCCTCCGCCGTGCTGTGCTCCACGGCCCAGGCGGCTTTGACCTTGCCGCTTTGGGCCAGCTGGTGGAACGCCTCCCAGGCGGCTTTCAGATTCTTCGCGTTGACGCCGCCGAAAGCATACACCGGGTGTCCCGCCTTCTTGAACTCAGGCGTGAGGACCTCTCCCGCCTGAATAGGAGCGATGGCAAAGGAAATCAGCGTGGGGGGAACGTCCAGGTCCAGGAAGGACCCGGACATGGAGTCCTTGCCGCCGATGGCCGCCGCGCCGAAGTCCATCTGGGCTTCCATGGCCCCCAGGAGGGCGGCGAAGGGCTTGCCCCAGCGGTCCGGGTCCTGGCGCAGCTTCTCGAAGTACTCCTGTAAGGTGAGGTAAGCGGCCTTGTAGTCCGCGCCGGAGGCCACCAGTTTTGCCAAGGAGAGGACCACGCTGCTCATGGCCCCGGTGTAGGGGTCCCCGCTCATAATCTCCGGGTCGAAGCCCCAGGCCATGACGCTGGCCTGCTCCGTCTCCTGGCCCGGCAGGACGGGCAGGAGGGCGGCCATGGACTGGGCGGGGGTCCGCTGGGTCCTGCCGCCATAGGGCATGGTGACGCTGCCCGCGCCAATGGTGGAGTCAAACCGCTCCACCAGCCCCCGGCGGGAGGCGCATTGCAGGCTGGAGGCCGTTTCCCGCAGGCTTCCGGAACCGCCTATCGGGAGGGAACGCCGGATTTCCGGGACGGAGACCTTGGCATGTTTCACTGCGCCGTTGGAGTTCAGGAACTCCCGGCTCAGGCTGACAATGGTTTCCCCTTGCCAGCGCATGATCATGCGGGGTTCCTCCGTCACCACGGCTACCTGGTAGGCCTCCAGGTTTTCCGCCCGGGCGGCGGCGATAAAGGTTTCCGCGTCCCCGGGGGCCACCACTACGGCCATGCGCTCCTGGCTTTCGGAGATGGCCAGCTCCGTGCCGTCCAGGCCGTCGTACTTCTTTCGCACGGTGTCCAGATCGATGGCCAGGCCGTCCGCCAGCTCGCCGATGGCGACGCTGACGCCCCCCGCGCCGAAATCATTACAGCGTTTGATGAGGCGGGTGACCTTCCCGTCCCGGAAGAGACGCTGGATTTTCCGCTCCTCCGGGGCGTTGCCTTTCTGGACCTCGCTGGCCATGGTCTGGAGGGAGGTTTGGTTGTGGCTCTTAGAGGAGCCCGTGGCCCCGCCAATGCCATCCCGGCCCGTGCGGCCCCCCAGGAGGATGACCACGTCCCCGGGAACGGGACGCTCCCGCCGGACGTTCTCCGCCGGGGCCGCGCCCACCACCGCGCCCACCTCCAGGTGCTTGGCCACATAGCCGGGGTGGTAGACCTCGGCCACGTGCCCGGTGGCCAGGCCGATCTGGTTTCCGTAGGAGGAGTAGCCCGCCGCCGCCGTCTGGCAGAGCTTCCGCTGGGGGAGCTTGCCGGGAAGCGTGTCTTCCAGGGGCGTCCGGGGATCGCCGCAGCCCGTGAGGCGCATGGCCTGATGGACGTAGGCCCGGCCGGAAAGGGGGTCCCGGATGCAGCCGCCGATGCAGGTGGCCGCGCCGCCGAAGGGCTCGATCTCCGTGGGGTGGTTGTGGGTCTCGTTTTTGAACATGAGGAGCCAGTCCTGGGTCCCGCCGTCC
>CAJTZK010000011.1:284-113870 GCA_910583785.1 uncultured Oscillibacter sp. | reverse complement strand
CCGCCAGCAGAAGCGAAGCCGTCTTCGCCCCCTGCCCTCCCCGGCCGTGCCAGCGGATTTCTACCATGTCTTTCATGCGCTGTTGTCTCCTTTCGTTTCTTTGCTTGGAGGTGGCGGAGATGGGACTCCGGTTCCGTCCAAGTCCATTGTACCAGAAAGGCGGCGGGCAGTAAAGACCTGCCCGCCGCTGAAATGTAAGGAAATTACACCAGGGGGTCCAGCACGGCCTTGAAGTCGGCGATAATGTCCTCAGCATCTTCCAGGCCCACGCTGACGCGGACCAGGCCCTCGGAGATGCCAGCAGCCTTCAGCTCCTCGGCACTGTAGGTGGAGTGGGTCATGGTGGCGGGATGCTCCACCAGGGTCTCGGCGTCGCCCAGGGAGACGGCCACGGTACACAGCTCCAGCTTGTTCAGGGCGGCGGCGGTAGCGGCTTTGTCGGCCTTCAGTTCCAGGGCGATCATGCCGCCGGGCAGCTTCATCTGCTTCGAGGCAATTTCGTGGCCCTCAAAGCTCGCAAGGCCCGGATAGTAGACCTTGGAGACGGCGGGATGGGACTCGAAGAACTCGGCCACCTTCTTAGCGTTGGCACAGTGGCGCTCCATACGGATGTCCAGGGTCTTCATGCCACGGGCCATCAGGAAGGCGTCGAAGGGGCTCATGACCGCGCCAGTCAGGTCCTTCAGGCCGAACATGCGGCACTTGCCCACAAATTCCTTGTCGCCGACAATGACGCCCGCGATGACGTCTCCGTGGCCGTTGAGGTATTTCGTGGCGCTGTGGACCACGGTGTTGGCGCCCAGGGCCAGGGGCTGCTGGAGGTAGGGCGTGCAGAAGGTGTTGTCCACGATCACCCGGATATCGGACTTGAAGTCATGGGCGGTCTTGGCAATGAGGGCAATGTCCAGAATCTTCATGGTGGGGTTGCAGGGGGTTTCAAAGTACACCACCTTGGTCTTGTCGGTCATAGCCTTTTTGAGGTTTTCAATGTTGCTCAGGTCGGTGAGGGTAACCTTGACGCCGAACTGGCTCATGCCATGCTCCAGCAGGGAGTAGGTGCAGCCATAGAGGGTTTCGTCCGCCACGATCTCGTCGCCAGCAACTACGGAGCTCCAGAGGGCAGTGGAGATAGCACCCATGCCGGAGGCGGCCACCAGGGCGTCCTCGCCGCCTTCCAGGTCGGCCATCTTGGCCTCTACCAGCGCGGTAGTGGGGTTGCCCAGGCGGCTGTAAATATAGCCAGCTTCCTTACCAGCGAAGCGGGCTCCGCCCTGCTCCACAGACTCAAATTCAAAGGTAGAAGTCTGGTAAATCGGAGCGCACAGGGAGCCAGCGGCGTTCTCGACCTTGCCTACGTGAATCTGGCGGGTGGCGAAGCCTTTGTTCTTACAGTTCATAATAGTTTACCGTCCTTTCTTTTTGTGCCGCCTGGCGTCGGTTTTTGCCGGAAAAAGTTTGGGTTCAGTTTTTCTGCTATGGAACGCTTTTTCCCTGACAGTACCGGGCGGTCTTGTGAGAGTGTGTGGAGAGAGAATTATACAGCGGAATTACGGTAATGTTGACCAGGGACTAAAGAGCGGTGCTTTAGTTTTTTGTCAACTTCCAATAATAGAATACCATTTTTCCCTGGGGGGTGTTAGTATGAGTTTTTGAGAATTTGTTAGCGTTTTAAGTGATAACCATTTGACATTCCCGGAAAAGTACTTTATAATACCCTTTGAACTTTTATGGGGGGAAACGGTGTCATGACATTTCAGCAGCTGACTTATGTGGTAGAAATCTCCAAATGCGGTTCCATCAACAAAGCGGCGAACAAATTGTTCCTCTCCCAGTCCGGCATTTCCACCGCCATCCGGGAACTGGAGGAAGAGCTGGGCATCCAGTTTTTTGTCCGCAGCAACCGGGGCGTGGAATTTACGCCGGACGGGCGGGAGTTCCTGGGCTACGCCGCGTCCCTGCTAGAGCAGAAACAGTGGATTGAGAGCCGCTATGGCGAGGCACGGAACGCCGCTCCGGCTACGCACCTTTCCGTATCCTCTCAGCGGTACCCCTTTACGGAGGACGCCTTCATTGAGCTGCTCCAGGCCCCGGAGGCCAGCCGCTACCAATTTTCGGTCCGGGAGGTGGACATGGACGCCGTCATTGACGACGTATACGACCACCGGGCGGATATCGGGGTCATCTGTTTGACGGAGCTGACGGAGAAGATCATCTTCCGCTTCCTGGATTCCCGGGCGCTGGTTTTCCATGAAATTGCCGTAGTGGATCCCTGCGTCTACGTCCGCCGGGGACATCCTTTGGCGGAGAAAACGGCGGTGCGGGAGGCGGACCTGGCGGGTTATCCTTACGTCTCCTTTGAGCGGGAGCAGGGCGTGGCGGTGGACTTTTCCGAGGAGTACCGGATGCTGTCATTGAAAAAGCCCGCCCGGCATATCCGGGTGAACAGCCGCAGCGCGATGCTGCGGGTGCTGTCCTATACCGACGGCTTCACCACCGGAAGCGGCCTGATCACGAAGAGCGGCGGCTACCGGAAGATTATTACCCTGCCCCTGGCGGAAAAAAGCGGCATCCGCATCGGGTGGATCGCCTTGAAGGGGGGCAAGCTCTCCGCCCAGGCGGAGCAGTTCCTGGCGTTGCTGAAAAAGAATATCCTGGAATCCATCCTGTTTACAAACGAGGCCCGGCAGTTCCGGAAGGAAGAGGCGGAGTGAGGAACGGGAAGCGCCAGTGGCAAACAGCCGGGAAATAGGAAGGAAGCGCGCCGGGAACCCGGCGCGCTTCCAAACGTTTGGGATATGTTAGATGGTGTGTTCCTTTTCGATGGCCTTCTCAGCCTCCAGCAGGGCCTTCTTGGCGGCTACGCCGGACTCGGCCACGTCATACTCCCAGTTCCAGGGGTCCTTTTTGCAGGCCCCGTCGGCAAAGGGGATGAAGATGGACGCGATGCCCACAATGGCCAGCACCCAGCAGTACCACAGGTTGGGAATGATGTCGGTGGGGTTGAGGGCCACGCCGTAAGCGGTGGTCAGGGCCGCGGCGGACAGCAGCTGCGCGCCGTAGGGGATAATGCCCTGGAACACGCAGGAGAACACGTCCAGCAAGGAGGCGGTCCGGCGGGGATCCACCTTGTACTCGTGGCTGATTTCCTTGGCCATGTTTCCGCTGAGGACGATCGCTACGGTGTTGTTGGCCGTGGCGCAGTCGGCCAGGGAAACCAGGGTGGCAATGCCCACCTGGGCGGATTTGTTGCCTTTCATCATGCCGCGGAGGCTGTTGATGAGCCAGTTGATGCCTCCGTTATGGGTGACCATTTCGCCCATGCCACCGCAGAACAGGGTCAGGAAGAACACTTCGTTCATGCCAGTAAAGCCGCTCCAGATGGCCTGGGCAAAGCCGAAGAGGTCTATGGAGGAAGTGGCGATGCCAACGATGCCAGCCACGAAAATGCCGATGGTCAGTACCAGGAAGACGTTCATGCCGACCAGGGCCAGGATCAGGACCAGCAGGTAGGGCACCACCTTGATGATGCTGTACTGGAGGTCGCCCATGCTGGTGACGGTTTCGGGACGGCCCACGACCAGCAGGACCACCAGGGTAATGAGGGCGGCGGGCAGGGCGATGAAGAAGTTCACCCGGAACTTGTCCCGCATCTCACAGCCCTGGGAACGGGTGGCGGCGATGGTGGTGTCGGAGATCATGGACAGGTTGTCGCCGAACATGGCGCCGCCCACGCAGGCGCCCACCATCAGGGGGATGGACAGCCCGCCCTTATCCGCCACGCCCACGGCGATGGGGACGATGGCGCCGATGGTGCCCATGGAGGTACCCGTGGCGGTGCCCATGAAGGCGGAGATGATGAACACGCCAGCGGCGAGGAACTGTACAGGAATCAGGGACAGGCCCAGGTTGACCGTGGCGTCCCGGCCGCCCATGGAGGCGGCCACGCTGGAGAACGCGCCCGCCAGCAGGTAGATCATCAGCATGGTCAGCACGTCGATGTTGGCCGCGCCCCGGGCGAAAATGGCGAAGCGCTCATCCAGGGAGCCTTTGGTGATGGCGAAGGCCACCAGCAGGGCGATAAACATGGCGGTGACAGAGGGGAACTGGTAGAACGCCATTTCGACGCCCTGGGCCTGGAGAATCAGGCCGGCGCCGAGGTAGATCACGACGAAAATCAGAAAGGGGACCAGTGCCAGGGCGCTGCTCTTTTTGTTTAAGTTGTGTTCCATTTTCATTTCTCCTTTTCTTTACCGCTTTAGGGATGCGCCTTCTTTCCGCTGATTGCATAGTTTGCATAGATTTCCGCTGAGAGTCTCCTTCTCTCTTGTTAAAAATTATAGCAGGTTTTGACAGAAATCGGTAATAGATATTTCTTAGAATCTATCCACGGTTTTTGTGATAGCTAAATATTTTCCTGAAAATTCCAGTCTGAAAATTACCCGCAAAAAAAGAGCGCCCTCATGGGCGCTCCTGCTAAACTTCCTTCTTTTTCCAGCGTTCCAGGGTGGGAAGAAGCTCCGTCATGTACGCCCGGTTAGCCTCCGGGTCTCCGGGCATGTGGGGGAGGCATTGCTCCACCATCTCCTCCAGGGTGCAGTCCCGGAGGAAGTCCCCATTGTCCCAGCACCATTTGCAGTAATGCCCGTTGAGGCTTCCATCCGGATTCCGGCCCATCTGCTCGGGGGCGAGGGGCATGCCGCAACTCTGGCACCTGAGGTCCGAGGGATAGCCGAGGAGATCGTTGATGGTCACATGGAAGAGCTTGGAGATGGCTTGCAGGGTCTCGATTTCGGGCACCGTATCGCCCTGCTCCCAGCGGGACACGGCCTGCCGGGTGACGAAGAGCTTTTCGGCGATGCCGTTTTGGGAAAGGCCCGCTTTTTTCCGCAGGTCCGTGAAGATGTCTTTGAATTTCATGGGTCCGCCTCCTTTACAGTACCAGCTTACCATGGAGGGGAGAGGCCGTCAAGCAACCGTCGGTTGCTCCTACCGGAGGAAGCGGATCCTGCCAGTGAAATAGGTCATATTCGCCCGAATATAGACCCGTACGCCAGGCGGAAGTTCCACTATGAAGGATGCCGGGTCCCCATTTCGCCAAGATTGGAGGACCCGGCCATCCTTGGTATAGAACTCCAGAACCATCGAACCCTTGGTATGCATCACTTCCATGGAGAGTGTGCCGCCTTTTTTAGACCTAAAACCGAATCGGTGGCGAGCTGACGTGCGGGTATCCAGAACTCCAGTCCAGTTGTCATAGGACAGCTTTTTGTAGGAATAGCAGCCAGCCGGCAGCGGCCGGATACCCGCTTTTTTCGCGGCCCAGAGGCAAAACCGCAGGCCCAGCAGAGCCATCCCCAGGAGAAACGCGGCGAACAGCAAAAATTCCGCCACAGGCATGACGCCCTCACCGCGGCCTCGCCGCGAAGACCTTCACGCTCCGGGGGCCGATGGAAAACCGGCCGCCGGGGATGTCCGCGGCGGACTGGCCCGCCTCCCAGGTGTCCGCGATCTGCTCCCAGGCCATGTTCCGGGGCAGCTCCGGCAGCTCCGCCTCCAGGGGCTTCCAATAGGCGTTGGACGCCACATAAACGACCTGGGGGGCCTCTTCCGCCGCCTGCCCGGCGAAGAGCACGCCCACGTAACGCTCGTGGTCCTCAAACTGGGTGTGCCAGGGGGTGACGCCATGGAAGCTGACGTCGGGGAAGCCGTAATACCCGTCGGAGAGGTTGGCCCGGAGAATCCGGAACCGTTTCCGCAGGGCGATCATGAACTGGAAGAAGCGGAACATGTCCCGGTTGTCCTCCAGCATCCGCCAGTCCAGCCAGGAGGTCAAATTGTCCTGGCAGTAGGCGTTGTTGTTTCCAAACTGGGTGTTGCAGAACTCGTCCCCCGCCAGGAACATGGGGATGCCCCGGCTGCACATCAAAAGGGCGAAGGCGTTGCGGACCATCCGCCGCCGGAGGGCGTTGATCTCCGGGTCGTCCGTTGCCCCTTCGATGCCGCAGTTCCAGCTGTTGTTGTCGTTGGCCCCGTCGGTTCCTCCCCAGCCGTTTTTTTCATTGTGTTTGACATTATAGGAGTACAAATCCCAGAGGGTGAAGCCGTCATGGCAGGTGATGAAGTTCACGGAGGCGTTTTTGCGCTCCCCGGACTGGTAGATATCCCGGGAGCCCACCATCCGGAGGGCGGCGGCCTGGGCGCAGCCCGCGTCCCCCTTGAGGTAGCGGCGCATGTCGTCCCGGTAGCGGCCGTTCCACTCCGCCCAGCGGTTCCAGGCGGGGAAGCTGCCCACCTGGTAGAGCCCCCCGGCGTCCCAGGCCTCGGCGATGAGCTTCACGTCCCCCAGAATGGGGTCGAAGGCCATGGCCTGGAGGAGGGGGGGTTTGTTCATAGGGCTGCCGTCCTCGTTCCGGCCCAGGATAGAGGCCAGGTCAAAGCGGAAGCCGCTGATATGGTAGGTGGTCACCCAGTAGCGCAGGCAGTCGATGATCATCTGGTGGACAATGGGGTGGTTGCAGTTCAGGGTGTTCCCGCAGCCGCTGAAATTGTAGTACTGCCCGCCGGGGGTAAGTAAGTAGTAGATGTTGTTGTCGAAGCCCTTGAAGGAGAAGAAGGGGCCGTCCTCGTTGCCCTCCGCCGTGTGGTTGAAGACCACGTCCAGGTAAACCTCGATGCCGTTTTCGTTGCAGTCCTGGATCAGGCGTTTGAGCTCGTTGCCCTCCCGGTTGTATTCCACACCGGAGGCATAGCTGGTGTTGGGGGCGAAGAAGCTGACGGTGTTGTAGCCCCAGTAGTTGTAGAGCTGCTCCCCATCCACCTGCCGGGCGTCCTGCATCTCGTCAAACTCGAAGATGGGCATCAGCTCCACGGCGTTGACGCCCAGCTCCTTTAAATAGGGAATCTTCTCCCGGAGGCCCTCGAAGGTCCCGGGGGCGGCCACGGCGGAGGACTCGTGGATGGTGAAGCCCCGGACGTGGAGTTCGTAAATGACCAGGTCTTCCATGGGAATGAGGGGCCGGGAGAGGTTGCCCCAGTCGAAGTCGTCCTTCACCACCCGGGCTTTGTAGTGCTGGCCGGAGCCGTCCTTCACGCCCCACTGGCTCTGGCCCGTTACCGCCCGGGCATAGGGGTCCAGAAGGTACTTGGTCTTGTCGAAGATCAGGCCTTTCTCCGTGTCCCGGGGGCCGTCCACCCGGAAGGCGTACTCGAACTCCTCGATGTTCAGCTTGAAGACGATCATGGAATACACGTTCCCGATGCGGTACCGCTCTGGGAAGGGGAGAATGGCGTAGGGCTCGGTTTCCCCCCGGTGGAAGAGCAGAAGTTCAATGGCGGTGGCGCCGTGGGAGTGGACCGTGAAGTTCACGCCGCCGGGGATAGCGGTGGCGCCGTTGATTTCGTAAAAGCCTGGCCGCACGTCGAAACCGTTCAGATGGTCCATGGGAACCAAGTGGATGGTGCGGGGCAAAGCTACCGCAGGGGTTTCGGAAACGGCCGTCTGGGCCGTGATGCTGTCCTGTGTTTTCACCGCGAACTCCTTCCTCGCCGGTCCGGCGACTGTAGAATACGGTCTCATTATACAACACGCCCTCAGATTTGTCATAACTTTTTTCCGATTTTGTGAGATTCCACAAAGTCTTTGTGGGAAAGCACCATTTATAATAGGACCGGAAGATTTTTTCGGCGGGATGAAAAATTTCCCGCCTCCCAGCCGTGTTGTCCATAGAAGGGAGTGAGGAACATGGTTCCATTTGGTACCGATGAAACCATCAGCCGGATTGTCTCGGCCTACAGCGGCATGCTGCTGCGGCTGGCCTGCACCCGCCTGGGCTCCACCGCCGACGCGGAGGACGCGGTGCAGGAGGCGTTTTTGCGCCTGCTCACCGCCCGGCCCGTCTTCCGGGATGCGGAGCATGAAAAGGCCTGGCTGGTCCGCACCACCCTTCAGCGCGCCAGTGACATCCGCCGGAGGGCGGAACAGCGGAATGTCCCCTTGGAGGACATGACGGAGCCCGCGGCCCCGGAGAGCCCCGGGGAGGAGCTTCGCTCCGCCGTCCGGGCCCTGCCCGAGATGTACGGGGCCGTGATCCATCTCCACTACTACGAGGGATATTCCATCAAGGAAATTGCCAAACTGCTGGGCCTGCCCGCCGCCACGGTGGGCACCCGCCTGGCCCGCGGCCGGGAGCGGCTGCGGCAGATGCTGAAGGAGGACGTTGTATGAACCGGGAAGACTACCGCAAGGCCTTTGACGAGCTCTCCTTTTCCGCGGACTTTCAGGAGCGGACGGCGGACCTGCTGCAACAGCGCGCCCGTGAATTGGAAAAGGAGCGCAGTAACATGACTATCAGCAAAACCAAAAAGATGGCGGTGCTCATCGCCGCCTGCATCGCCCTGCTGGCGGTGTCCGTGTCCGCCGCCTATATGTGGCTCACCCCCGCCCAGGTGGCGGAGGAGCACGACCAGCCCTTGCTGGCGGAGGCCTTCCAGGGCCCCGACGCCATAGAAATCAACGAGACTGTGGAGAGCGGGGACTTCTCCATCACCCTGCTGGGCCTGGTCACCGGGCGGAACCTGGACGTGCTGAACCAGGACCTGGAGAAGGACCACACCTATTCCGTCCTGGCCCTGCGGCGGCTGGACGGCACGCCGCTGGAGAATGAGACCTTCGATTTCAGCGGCTACACCATGACCCCCCTGGTGGCGGGCTGTTCCCCCGCAGCGGTGAACAACTGGACCCTGAGCGCCTTTGCACAGGGCTTTGCCAAGGACGGCGTGTATTACTACCTGCTGGACACCCAGAGCATCGAGATGTTCGCGGACCGCACGGTCTACATGGCCTTCTATGAGGGATTCGCGCCCAGCAACGACATTTTCACTGTGGCGGAAGACGGGACCATCGCCTTTGCGGAGGACTTCGCCGGGGTCCAGGCCCTGTTCACCCTGCCCCTGGACCCGGCCAAGGCGGACCGGGCGGCGGCGGACGCCTTTGTGGAGTCCACCGGCATGGACGGCTGGACCAACGAGCGGACGGCCCCGGAGGGAGACTGGGACATTGAGCGCCATGAGACGGAGGACGGGGAGGAAATTACCCTCCGGCCCAAGGGAGAGCAATAAAGAACGGAAAAGGACCGGCGGGATTTTCCCGCCGGCCCTTTTTATGTCCTCGGTAACTCAAAGTAAAGTGATGCCCGCCTTCTCGCAGCCCTCGATGGTTTCCCGGTCCCAGAGGCTGGCCTGGACCTCGCCGATGTGGCAGGCCCCCAGCAGCAGCATGCACACCCGGCTCATGCCGATGCCGCCGCCGATGGACTGGGGCAGCTCCCCGTTCAAAAGCATCTGGTGGAAGGGCAGCTTCCGCCGCTCGTCGCACCCGGCGGCGGTGAGCTGGCGGTCCATGGCCGCCGCGTCCACCCGGATGCCCATGGAGGAGACCTCGAAGGACCGCTGGAGCACCGGGTTCCACATGAGAATGTCCCCGTTCAGCTCCCAGTCGTCGTAGTCCGGGGCCCGGCCGTCGTGGCGGTTCCCGGATTTCAGGGTCTTGCCGATCTGCATGAGGAACACCGTCCGGTGCTTGCGGCAGATCTCCGTCTCCCGCCCGGCGGGGTCCAGGTGCGGGAAGCGGTCCTCCAGCTCCTGGGTGGTGATGAAGTACACGTCCCGGTCGGGCCGGAAGTCCAGGGCGGGGAAGTGGTTGCGCAGCACAGAGGCGGTGTCGCACAGGGCTCCCACGATGTCCCGGACCGTGTCTTTTAGATACTGGAGTTTCCGGTCCTCCTGGCCGATGTGCTTCTCCCAGTCCCACTGGTCCACGTAGATGGAGTGGAGATTGTCCACCACCTCGTCCCGGCGGATGGCGTTCATGTCGGTAAAAAGGCCCATGCCCCGGGGGAACTCATAGCGCTTTAACGCCAGGCGCTTCCACTTGGCCAGGGAGTGGACCACCTGGCCCTCGGCCCCCACGTCGGGGATGTCAAAGGTCACGGGCCGCTCCACGCCGTTCAGGTCGTCGTTCAGCCCGGTACGCCCGTCCACAAACAGGGGGGCGGAGACCCGGTGAAGGTTCAGCCGGAGGGTGAGGTTGCGCTGAAAGTCCTCGTGGATGAGTTCAATGGCCCGCTGGAGCTCGTTGTTGCTCAGGGGCATCCGATAGCCCTGGGGGATGGTGAGCTTGCTCATGTGATAAAACCAGTCCTTTATTTTAGATTATGCGGGGGAGGGATTACAGCTTCCCAAGGCCGAGGCGGAGGCGGCGGAGGGTCTCCTCCCTGCCTAAGATGTGGCAGATTTCCACCGCGCCGCCGGGAGTTACCTGCTTGCCCGCCGCGGCGATGCGGACGGGCCACATCAGCGTGGCGTTCTTGACGCCCAGGGATTCCGCCAGGCCGATGAGGCAGCCGTGGACGGAATCCTGGGTCCAGCTTTCCAGGGCCTCCAGGGCGGGGACGGCGGCTTCCAGCATCTGTTTGGAAACCTCGGCGTCCGTTTTGGACTTCTTGTTGGTGAAGAGGGAAACGTCATATTCCGGCAGGGCCTCGAAGAAGTCCACCTTCTCCGGGATGTCCGTCAGCTTCTCGCACCGGGCCTGGAGCAGGGCGGCCACCGCCGCCGGGTCAACGGCGGGGTTCTTCACGGCCTGCCGGATGTAGGGTTCCGCGGTTTTGGCGAAGTCCTCCGGGGCCATGGCCCGGAGATACAGGGCGTTGAAGTAGGTCAGCTTTTCGATGTCGAAGATGGCGGGGGACTTGGAGATGCCCGCGATGTCGAAGGCGTCCACCAGCTCCTCCAGGGAGAAGACCTCCTGCTCGCTGCGCTCTCCCTTGGGGGCCCAGCCCAGCAGGGCCACGTAGTTCAGCACGGCGGGGGTCAGATAGCCCTGGGCAATCAGGTCCTCGTAGGAGGGGTCCCCGTGGCGCTTGCTCATCTTGTTGTGCTGGTCCCGCATGACGGGGGAGCAGTGGACGTAGGTGGGAATCTCCCAGCCGAAGGCCTCATAGAGCAGGTTGTACTTGGGGGCGGAGGAGAGGTATTCGCTGCCCCGGACCACATGGGTGATGCCCATGAGGTGGTCGTCCACCACGTTGGCGAAGTTGTAGGTGGGCAGGCCGTCCCGCTTCAAAAGCACCTGGTCGTCCAGTGTCTTGTTTTCCACGGTGATGTCGCCAAAGCTCACGTCGTGGAACGTGGTGGTCCCCTCCTGGGGGATGCGCTGGCGGATGACGTAGGGCATGCCCGCCAGCAGATTGGCGTCGATCTCCTCCTGGGAGAGCGCCCGGCAGGGGTCCGCCGCCCGGTCAAAGTTGCCGCTGTCCTCCTCGGACTCGGTTTTCTCGCAGAAGCAGTAGTAGGCCGCGCCCTTTTCCGCCAGGAGCTTGGCGTACTTCCCGTAGAGGTCCCGGCGCTCCGACTGGATATAGGGCCCCGTGGGGCCGCCTACATCGGGGCCCTCGTCATGGGTCAGGCCGCACTCGGCCATGGTGCGGTAAATCACGTCCGTGGCACCCTCCACCAGGCGGCCCTGGTCCGTGTCTTCAATGCGGAGGATAAAGGTGCCGTGGTGATGCCGGGCGATGAGCCAGGTGTACAGGGCGGTGCGGAGATTGCCCACATGCATGTAGCCCGTGGGGGAAGGGGCGAAGCGGGTGCGGACCGTCCCCTTGGGGATGCGGTCCTCCATGTCCTGGAAAAAGCGGCTGTCGGTCGCCATAGGTAAACCTCCATGTCAAGCCGGGGAAGCCCGGCGGGTTTGGTAATAAGACACTGCCATTATCCACGCTTTGGGAGAAAAAGTCAAGGGTGCCCCTTCCGGTTTCCCGTTCCTTTTTGCCAGATACGCTAAAAAAGCCGCCGCCGTAAGCCTTGGCTTTCAGTCCCTTCGTCACTTGCAAAGGGGGAGGGGGCTTGTTAGAATATTTGTGGCCTGGAAATTTTGATGGAGCAGGCCCTTTACCATTCTGATAACTGATTTATGAGGTGCATATGTATCATACCGTAATTTTCGACCTGGACGGGACCCTGCTGGACACCATCGAGGACCTGGCCGCCGCCGGGAACTGGGTCTGCCGCCGCAACGGCTGGCCGGAGCACTCCCTGGAGGCCTTCAAGGCCATGGTGGGCCACGGCATTCCCAACCTGGTTGCCAGGTTTTCCCCCGAGGGCTGCCAGAGCCCCCTGATTCTGGTGAACACGCTCGCCCAGTTCAGCGAGTACTACGGGGAGCACAACATGGACGCCACCGTGTCCTACCCCGGTATTCCGGAGCTTTTGGAGCGCCTGAAGGCCGCCGGGGTCCAGATGGCCGTCTACTCCAACAAGGCGGACAGCTTCAGCCGGGAGATGGTGGAGCACTACCTGCCGGGCTTTTTCCAGCTGGTCCGGGGAAAGGTGGACGGCGTGCCCGTGAAGCCGGACCCGGCGGGCCTTCACAACATCATGAAGGAGCTGGGGGCGGAGCCGGAAACCACCCTCTTTGTGGGCGACAGCGCCACGGACATGCACACGGGCCATAACGCGGGCTTGAAAGCCTGCGGCGTTACCTGGGGCTTCCGGCCCCGCGCCTCCCTGGAAGAAGCGGGGGCGGACCGCCTGGCGGACACTATGGAAGAGCTGGAGGCCGCCATCCTGGAGGGCCCATGGTCCTGAGTTTTGAACAGGCGGGGGATTTGCTGGACGAGCTGGCGGAGTCCTTCCCGGAGGCGCTGTTTGACGGGCTCAACGGAGGCGTCAACCTCCAGGAGGACGCGGTGCCGGACCAGGAGTTCCCCAAGGGGCAGGTATACATTTTGGGGGAGTACTGCAATGACCTGCTGGGGCGGTATATCAACCTCTACTATGGTTCTTTCGCCGCCATGGCGGAAAACGAGGACTGGACCGGAGAGGATTGGGAGCAGGAGCTCCGGCAGACCCTCTCCCACGAGCTGACCCACCACATGGAGGGCCGGAGCGGCCTGCACGCCCTGGACGACAAGGACGAGGCGGAGATGGCCTCCTGGCAGGAGGAATACGGGGAGAGCGATTCCTGAAAAAACCGGAAGGGGAGGCCCCTTCCGGTTTTTTGCGCTATTTCGTGGGAAAGCCGAACTGGTCCCGCATGTCAAAGAGGAACCACAGGAAGCTCTCCGGATAGGGGATGAAGGTTCCCCGGCCCAGCATGTCCAGAATCTCCTCCAAAGAGGCCCAGCGGACGGCCCGCACCTCTTCTCCCTGGAGGGTCAGGTCCTCCAGGGAGAGGTCCTTTGTGAGAATATAAAAATCGTCAAAGCCGCCGTCGAAGTTCACCGTCACCGAGGGCCGGAGGCTGCTCAGGTCCAGGGAAACGCCCAGCTCCTCCCGGACTTCCCGCTCCGCCCCTTGGCGGCTGGTCTCCCCGGCGTCCACGCCGCCGCCTACGGACACATCCCAGAGGTTCGGGAAGATGAATTTCTCCGCCGCCCGCTGCTGGATCAGCAGCCGTCCCCGGCGGTCAAAGACGCAGACGTGGACCACCAGCCGTAGCTCGCCGGGGCCCTTGGGGGCGCTTCGTTCCGCCGTTTTCCCCAGGGGGAGGCGGTTTTCGTCGTATAAATCGACCAGTTCCATGGCGTTCCCCCTCCCTCACTGTTTTGCGGCGGTTTTGTAGTCCCCGCCGGGGCGGTAGAAGGGACAGGCGGTGCTGGTTCCCTTCAAGAAGCGTTCCATTTCGTCCTCGTCCAGATCCATGGTGCAGACGAAAGCCTCCAGCTCCCCGTCGTAGTCATAGCACACGCAGTCCTCGCAGATATTCGCCACTTGGCATCACCTCTATGAAAGGATGATAGCATAAATCCCGTCCACATCCAAGTGTTTTTTGATCACTAGCTTCTCCAGGGCCTCCCGGCTCTCCGGCGGCGCGGCCCAGCACAGGCCGCATCCGGCGGTGACGCTCCGGGGGACAGGAATCAGCCGCCCCGGCAGGGCCGCCGCCTTGCAGGCGGCCTCCATGGCCATGGCCCCCGCTGTGGTGCGGAAGGTCACCACGCATTTCTCCGTTTTTTCCCTCATGCCTCCGCCGCCTCCCGGGCCAGGACGCGGACCGCCTCCGCCGCCGCATCCGTCTCGGCCTCCGTGTTGAAATAGGACCAGGAGAAGCGCACGGCCCCCTGGCTCTCTGTCCCCAGGGCGCGGTGGAGCCTGGGGGCACAGTGGGCCCCGGGCCGGGTGGCGATGCCGAACCGCTCCGCCAGCTCGTCGGAAACCTGGGCCGAGTCAAGGCCTCCGATGTTCAGCGTGACAATGGGAGCCCGGAGGGGGAGGGTGAAATCCCCGTAAACCGTCACTCCCGGCAGGTCCCGGACCGCCTCGTAAAACCGACGGGCCAAAGCGTCCTCCCAGGCGTGGATGACCCCGGTCCCGGTTTCCCTCAGGAAGTCCAGGGCGGCGCTCAGCCCCGCCAGGCCGTGGCCGTTCAGGGTCCCGGCCTCCAGCCGGGCGGGGTACTCGCCGGGCTGGGCCCTGGAGTAGCTCTGGACCCCGGTGCCCCCCACGGCAAAGGGGCGGACCTCCAGCCCCTCCCGGAGGCACAGCCCCCCGGTGCCCTGGGGGCCCATGAGGCTCTTGTGCCCGGTGAAGCACACCACGTCAATGCCCAGGGAGTCCATATTAATGGGGAGGACCCCCGCCGTCTGGGAGGCATCCAGAAGGAAGAGGAGGCCGTGCTCCCGGGTGAAGCGGCCTATCCACTCGATGTCCACCGCGTCCCCTGTCAGGTTGGAGGCATGGGTGCAGACCACGGCTTTCGTCTCCGGCCGGAGGAGCCGTTCAAACCCGCTGTAATCCAGGTTCCCCCGTTTGCTGGCGGGGACGAAATCCACCGCCGCCCCCTGCTCCCGGAGGCGGTAGAGGGGCCGGAGAACGGAGTTGTGCTCCAGGTCCGTGGAGAGAATGTGGTCCCCGGGCCCCAGCAGGCCGCTGATGGCGGTGTTCAGGGCCTGGGTGGAGTTCTGGGTGAAGCACACGTGGTCCGCCCGGGGGCAGCCCAGGAGGGCGGCGGTTTTTTCCCGGGTTTCATAGATGGCCCGGGCGGCGGACAGGGCCCCCTCGTGGGCTCCCCGGCCGCAGTTGCCGTAGGAGGCCAGGGCCTCCAGGACGGCCCGGGCCACGCCGGGGGGCTTGGCCCGGGTGGTGGCGGCGTTGTCCAGGTAAATCACGGCTTGACCACCTTGCCTGCTCCCGCCAGCTTTTCCACGATGGAGTACATATTGGTGACGCCGCCTACCGCCAGTTCCTCCGCCAGGCCGTAGTGGTTCAGGCAGGTGCCGCAGGTGAGGATTTCCACCCCCTGGGCCTCCAGGCTTTTCAGGTCCTCCAGGGAGCCGGAGCCCTTGCAGGTGAGAGAGGCCCCGCCGTTGTAAAAGAGCATGGTGCGGGGCAGCTCCGGGAGCTGGCTGACGGCGAAGAGAAAGCCCTTCATCAGGACTCCTCCCAGCTCGTCGCTGCCCCGGCCCATGACCGCGCTGTCCACCGCCACCACCAGGGTTCCCCGCTGGTCCGGGGCGCAGTCCAGGGGCGGCTCCTCCAGGGGGGCTTCCCCGGCGGGGGCCGTCACCTCCATGGAGACCACAAATTCCTTCTCGCCCAGCTTTTCGGATTTGGCTTCCAGCTTGTGCCCGGCGGCCATCCGGGCCAGGTTCTGTACGGCGATTTCATTGTCTACATGGACCTCCAAAATCCCGGGCTCGGTCATCCCCCGCAGGGCCCGGGTGGCTTTCACCACCGGGATGGGGCACTGTTCGCCCACGGCGTTTACCACGATTCTACCCATAGCGATACCTCCGTTTGATGGTTGTCCCCTCCATTGTACCCCCGGCGGCGGCGGAAGACAAGGGTTATTTTTTGAAAAGAATATCGCGGGATTTTGGGGAAACTTCTTGACAGGGCGGGAAGGCGGCGGATACAATAGAAAAATCAGATTTTAAAAGATGCGAGGTCGTTTTATGAAAACACCCTTTGTCACAAAGGAGCGGCTGGAGTCTATTGCCGCCCAATATCCCACTCCCTTCCACATCTACGACGAGAAGGGCATCCGGGAGAATGCCCGGCGGTTAAAGGCCGCCTTCGCCTGGAATCCCGGCTTCCGGGAGTATTTCGCCGTGAAGGCCACGCCTACCCCGGCCATTTTGAAAATCCTCCACGAGGAGGGCTGCGGCTGCGACTGCTCCTCCCTGGCGGAGCTGGCCCTGGCGGAGGGCTGTGGGATTACCGGGGAGGCGGGGGTGATGTTCTCCTCCAACAACACCACGGAGGAGGAGTTCCAGGCCGCCTGCCGCCTGGGGGGGATCGTCAACCTGGACGACATCACCCTCATTGACACCCTCGCCAGCGCCGTGGGAAAGATCCCGGAAAAAATCTGCTGCCGCTACAACCCCGGCGGAGTCTTTACCCTGGGGGAGAGCCGGGACGGCGTGCAGGTGATGGACACCCCCGGCGACGCCAAGTACGGCATGACCCGTCCCCAGCTGGCGGAGGCCTTCCGGCGGCTGAAGGAGCTGGGAGCCAAGGAGTTCGGCATTCACGCCTTCTTGGCCTCCAACACGCTGTCGAATGAGTATTACCCCGCCCTGGCCCGCATCCTCTTCCAGCTGGCGGCGGAGCTCCAGGCGGAGACGGGGTGCCGGGTCACCTTTGTCAACCTCTCCGGCGGCGTGGGCGTGCCTTACCGCCCGGAGGAGACGGAGAACGACATCGCTGTCATTGGCCAGGGAGTCCGGAAGGCCTATGAGGAAATCCTGGTTCCCGCCGGGATGGACAGCGTGGCCCTGTACACGGAGCTGGGCCGCTATATGCTGGCCCCTTACGGCCACCTGGTTACCCGGGCCATCCATGAGAAACACATTTATAAGGAGTATATCGGCGTGGATGCCTGTGCCTGCAACCTGATGCGCCCCGCCATGTACGGAGCCTACCACCATATCACGGTCATGGGGAAGGAAGACGCCCCCTGCGACCACCAGTACGACGTGGCGGGGAGCCTCTGTGAGAACAACGACAAATTTGCCGTGGACCGGATGCTGCCCAAGGTAGAGCGGGGGGACCTGCTGGTGATCCACGATGCGGGGGCCCACGGGTTTTCCATGGGCTACAACTACAACGGCAAGCTCCGCTCGGCGGAGCTGCTCCTCCGGGAGGACGGCGGCGTGGAGCTGATCCGCCGGGCGGAAACGCTGGAGGACTATTTCGCGACGTTGATTTGGTGAGCTGTGTTTCCCGGGGGAACCGGAACCCGAAAGAGCGCTGCCCCGCCCAGGCGGCCCGGCGTCCGCCCGGGGCGGCGGAGCCTGGTTCTAGCGCAATAGAAGACCGGAGGGCGTGAGCCCTCCGGTTTTTTCGCGGGATGGTCCCTTGGCGGATTCACCATGCGGGAGCGGGGCCCCTGGTTCCCGGCGTCACAATTTGCGGAGGGCGTCCACAAGAGCGGTCTTGCCCTCTGTCCTTTCATCCTTCATCTTGATGACCCGGGCGGGGCTTCCCGCTACCACGGCGTTTGCGGGCACGTCCTCAATGACGACGGCCCCGGCGGCCACCACGGCGTTTTGGCCGATATGGACCCCCTCGATGACCACGGCGTTGGCCCCCACCAGCACCCCGTCCTCCACGATGACGGGGGTGGCCGAAGCGGGTTCCACCACCCCGGCCAGCACGGCTCCCGCGCCGATGTGGCAGCGGGCCCCCACGGTGGCCCGGCCTCCCAGTACGGCCCCCATGTCGATCATGGTACCCGGGCCTACCACCGCGCCGATGTTGATGACGGCCCCCATCATAATGACGGCCCCCTCGCCGATTTCCACCTTTTCCCGGATGACGGCGCCGGGCTCGATCCGGGCCGGGATGCCCTTGAGGTCCAGCATGGGCACGCCGGAGTTCCGGCGGTCATTTTCTATGACCAGGTCGGCTATGCTGTCCCGGCTGGCCTCCAGAATGGGGCCCAGTTCCGCCCAGTCGCCGAAGACGGTGAAGCTGTTCCCAGAGCCGAAGACCTTGGCGGAGCCGAAGTCCACGGGGCCCGTGGTGTTGACGTAGAGCTTCACCGGGGTCTTTTTCTCGGAGTTTGCAATATAATCAATGATCTCCTGTGCGTTCATAAAAAGAACCTCCTGATAAACAAGGTGCCGGGACGGGCCGGAGGGCCCGCCCGGTTCTGGGAGCGCCTGGGAGAGAGGGCCGGGCCGCCCTTACGCGCCAAACAGAATTTTTTGCAAGTCGTAGACCCCATTGGGCTTCCCCGGCAGGAGCCGGGCCATGTGCAGCGCGCCGTTGACGAAAATCTGGCGGCTGGCGGCCCGGTGGGTGAATTCCAGCTCCTCGTCCGGGCCGAAGAAGTGGACGGTGTGGGTCCCCGCCACGGTGCCCCCCCGGAGGGCATGGATGCCGATTTCCTCTTTCCGCCGCTGCCCGGTGTTCCCCTCCCGGCCATAGACCGGGGCCAGGGCGTGGGCGGGGTCCATGGCCTCCAGCAGCAGCTTGGCGGTGCCGCTGGGGGCGTCGGCCTTCTGGTTGTGGTGGGTCTCCGTCAGCTCGATGTCAAAGTCCGGCTTCAAAACCCCGGAGACCGCCGCCAGGGCCCGGCAGAGCACGGCCACGCCCAGGGAGTAGTTGGCGGACCAGAGCACCGGAGCAAACGCGCCCAGGCTTTCCAGCAGGGCGTGGTCCGCCAGGGAGAGGCCGGTGGTGCCGGAGAGCAGGGGCGTCCCGGTCCGGCGGACATAGGACGCCACCTCCGGCAGGGCCCCGGGCCGGGAGAAGTCGATGACCACGTCGGCCGCCTTCCCGAGCTTCCCCAGCTGGTCGATGTCGTTGATGTCAAAGGAAGCCTGAATCTCGTCTCCGGCGGCCTGAGCCGTCTCCCGGATGAGGGAACCCATTTTCCCCCGGCCAATCAAAATATAGTTCACAGCAGCCCCGCCTCCTCCAGTATGGCCCGGAGGGCTTCTTGGTGCCCGCCGCTCATCTCGCACAGGGGCAGGCGCAGGGGCCCCACGTTCAGGCCCATCATGTTCATGGCGGCTTTCACCGGGATGGGGTTCACCTCCATGAAGAGGCCGTTCATCAGCTTCAGGTATTTCAGGTTTGCCTCCAGGGCACGGGCCCGGTTCCCCCCGGCGTAGTCCGCCACCATCTGGTGGCACACGTCCGGGCAGACGTTGGCGAAGACGGAGATGATGCCACTGCCGCCGATGCCCATTAAGGGCAGGGTGATGTCGTCGTTGCCGGAGTAGAGGGCGAAGTCCGGTCCCACGCAGTGGGCGATTTTCATGGCGTAGGACAGATCGCCGCTGGCCTCCTTGATGCCAGAGATGTTGGGGTGCTTTGCCAATTGTTCCACCACGGAGACGGGGATAGAGCATCCGGTGCGGCCCGGCACGTTGTAGAGCAGGCAGGGAATCTTCACCCGGTCCGCCGTCTCGGTGAAGTGGCGGAGCATGCCCTGGGGGTTGGCCTTGTTGTAGTAGGGGGCGATGAGCAGCAGGGCGTCGGCCCCCATGTCCTGGTACTCGAGGCTCTTTTCCAGCTGGGTGGCGGTGCAGTTGGAGCCGCTGCCCACGATGACGGGCACCCGGCCGTTTACCACCTTGATGGTGTGGGCCACCACGGAAGCGTCCTCCTCGTGGCTCATGGTGGGGTACTCGCCAGTGGTGCCCAGGGTGAGGATGCCGTCGGTCCCGGCGGCAATCTGGCGCTCCAGCAGCTGGGTGAGCACGTCGAAATTGACGCTGCCGTCCTGGTGGAAGGGGGTGATCATGGCGACGATGGAGCCAGTGGGGTTGTTGAATTTCATTTGAATGCCCTCCAGATAATTGTATTGTGTGACCGGGTGGTGGCGGCCTGGTACAAAAAAAGCCGGTAGAGGCTCCGCTCCTACCGACAGTGCCCACGCCGTCCCGGCGTGGCGGTTCTGTAAGCGGATAGCGCCCCCGCGGCCAGGGGGCCGCGGACAGTCCCGGAGGTCTTTCCCCCGGGCCCATCTCCCGCCCATGCCTGGGCGGGGGATTCGGCGGAGCAGCCTCCGCCGCGTTCCCAGCCTGCCGGCTCCCGCGACTTCTTCGTCTCCGCGCCTCTATCTCATTTTTTGTTATCATATCACCTCCCCTCTCCGGTTGCAAGAGGGAAGAAGAAAAAAATTCTTGTGGAAAGCGACGAAAACGCCGCCGCCTCTTGCCTCCCTCCGGCGGGGCGTGCTATATTGGGAGGTGCTGAATGATATCTAAGGAGGCAACGCCATGATGTCCGTTGTTGCATACCGCCGCGCCCTGCACCGTATCCCCGAGCTGGATGACCGCCTGCCGGAGACCTGCGCCTATGTCCACTCCGCCCTGGCCAGCTTTGAGCTGGAGGCGTTTTCCCCCATTCCCTCCAGCGTCTGCGCCTACCTGGACGCGGGGAAGCCGGAAACCGTGGCCTTCCGGGCGGACATGGACGCCCTGCCCATTGAGGAGGCCACGGGCCTGGCCTTCGCCTCCGGGAATGCCGGGGTTATGCACGCCTGCGGCCACGACGCCAACACCGCCATGGTCCTGGCCCTGGCGGAGTACGCCGCGGCCCGCCGGGAGGAGCTGCCCCGGAATGTGCTGTTCCTTTTCCAGCCCTCCGAGGAGACCACCGGGGGGGCGCAGCGTCTTTGCGAAACGGGAATCTTAGGGAAATACCGCGCCGCCCGGGTCTTCGCCATGCACCTCTGGCCCAAGCTGGAGCAAGGGGAGGTCTATTGCCGCCCCGGCCCCATAATGGCCCGGTCCAACGAGGTGACGGTTACCCTCACGGGCAAAAGCGTCCACATCGGCAAGGCGCCGGAGGGCATCGACGCCTTGGCAGCGGGGGCAGAGTACCTCCTCCGGGCCTATGCCATGGCGGAGGCCCTGCCGGGGGAGGAACCCGTGGTGCTGCGCTTTGGAAAGATGGCCTCCGGTTCCGTGCGGAACGCCATCAGCGGAAAGACGGTGCTGGAGGGGAGCCTCCGGACCTTCCGGGACGGGACCCAGGACCTCTGCCGCCAGAGGCTGGAGGAGATTGGCCGGGAAATCGCGTTGGAGACTGGCTGCGGCGCGGAGGTTTTTTTAAACGAGGGCTACCCGGCGGTCTGGAACCACGAGGGGCTCTATGAGACGGTCCGGGCCGGGCTGGGGGAGCACGCTCCCCGGCTCCTGGCGGCCCCTACGCTGACGGCGGAGGACTTTTCCTTCTACCAGCGGCGGGTCCCGGGCCTGTTCTTCCTGCTGGGGACGGGGGACACGCCGGAGCTGCACTCCCCGGAGTTCTGCTTCGACGATGAGGCGGTGCTGCCCGCGGGGGTGGAGTTCCTCAAGCGGCTGCTTTTGCTGGCGTGAGCCCGGAAACGCGCCACACAGGGATTTTCATAAGCCGGAGCGGGTGTGCAGGCCCGCCCGGGCGCCGTGTTCCGCCGCTTGCAAATGGAAAAAAGCGGGGTATAATAAAATCAATCTTCCGTTCTCCGCCTCCCGCCCCTCCACAGGGGGCTCAGGGCTGCGCCGGGAGGCGCGCTCCGGAGGCCAGCTGCCCGGAGGGCGTCCCCCCGGGCTGGAGAGGGAGCCTGCTTCCCTGGGGGGAGGCAGGGCAAACGGAATGGAGGTCCGCAGAGCCGGACGGAATGGAGTGCAGTTTGTGATGCCAAAGATGCGCCGCCCCAGCGCGGTTCAAACCCTGGCCCTGGGCTTTGCCCTGCTGATTCTGGCGGGGGCCTGCCTGCTGTCCCTGCCCATCGCCTCCCGGAGCGGGGAGGGCATCCCCTGGACCAGCGCCGTGTTCACCGCCGCCTCGGCCTCCTGCGTCACGGGGCTGACGGTGTACGATACCGCCACCCAGTTCAGCGCCTTCGGCCAGGTAGTGCTGCTGCTGCTGATCCAGATCGGGGGCCTGGGCTTTGTAACGGCGTCCCTTCCGGCGGCGCTGCTGGCCCGGCGGCGGGTGGGCCTGCGGCAGCGGGCCCTGCTCCAGGACAGCGTGGGGGCCCTGCAATTGGGGGGCGTCGTCCGCCTGGCCCGGCGGGCCCTGCTGGTGACGGCGCTGTGCGAGGGCCTGGGGGCGGCGCTGCTGGCCCTCTGGTTCTGCCCCCGGTACGGCCTGGGGCGGGGCCTCTGGATGGCGGTGTTCCACGCCGTCTCCGCCTTCTGCAACGCGGGCTTCGACCTGCTGGGCACTGGGGCGTCCATCACCACGGTGGCGGGGGAGCCCCTGTTAAACCTCGTATTGATGGCGCTGGTCATCTGCGGGGGCCTGGGCTTTTTGGTCTGGGACGACGTGCTGGCCCACGGGCGGCACTTCCGCCGCTGGCGGCTCCACTCCAAGATGGCCTTTACCGTGACGCTGTTCCTCTTTGCCGGAGGCGGGATCGCCTTCTGGTTTTTAGAGGCGGGCCACGCCTTCGCCGGGGCGGACGGACCCACCCGGGCGCTGATGGCGGCCTTCCAGTCGGTGACGGCCCGGACGGCGGGCTTTGCCTCCGTGGACCAGTCCTCCCTGAGCCAGGGGGGCGTGCTGCTGATGCTGGTTTTGATGTTCGTGGGCGCGGCCTCTGGGTCTACGGGGGGCGGCGTGAAGGTGAATACCTTCGCCGTGCTGGTCCTGGGGGTCCGGGCGCGGATTTGGCGGCAGGAGGATGTGAACGCCTTCCGCCGCCGCCTGGACGAGGGGGACATTCACAAGGCCTATTCCACCGCCAGCATCTACCTCTTCGGGGCCCTGTGCGGCTGCATGGTACTGTGCGTCCAGGGAGCGGGGCTGGAGGACGCGCTGTTTGAGACCTTTTCCGCCATGAGCACCGTGGGCTTGAGCCGGAACCTGACGGCGTCCCTGCCCGCGCTGTCCAAGTGGACGGTGATTTTGATGATGTTCGCCGGGCGGGTGGGGAGCATGTCTGTGGCCATGGCGGTGACCCGGGGCCGGGACGCGGGGAACGGCCTGCGCTACGTGCCGGAAAAAATTCTGATTGGTTGACAGGGAGGGCGAGGAATGAAATCCTTTTTGGTCATTGGCCTGGGCCGCTTCGGGCGGCATCTGACCCGGTATCTGCTGGAGCTGGGGAACGAGGTCATGGTCCTGGACAAGGACGAGGAGAAAGTGGCGAAGGTGGCGAACATGGCCACCGCCGCCTGCGTGGGGGACTGCCAGGACGAGCAGGTGCTGGAGGCCCTGGGGGTGCGGAATTTCGACGTATGCTTCGTCTGTGTCCGGGACGACTTCCAGTGCTCCCTGGAGGCCACGGCGGCCCTGAAGGAGCTGGGGGCCCGGTTTGTGGTGGCCCGGGCGGACCAGGAGCGGCAGATCAAATTCCTGCGGAAGATCGGGGCGGACCACGTGGTCCACACGGAGATGGACATGGCCCGCCGGGCCGCCATCCGCTTCTCCGCCGAGAACGTCTTCGACTACTTTGAGCTGACGCCGAAATTCGCCATTTTCGAACTGGAAATCCCCGAGGAGTGGGAGGGCCACACGGTTATGGAATTGGACGTCCGCCGGAAGTACAACGTGAACATCCTGGGCGTAAAGAGCGGCGACGTGGTGGTACCTTTGGTGGACCCCAACTACCGCTTCCGGGACGACGTGCACATCATCGTGGCCGGGGACAAGGAGGCGGGCATCCGCCTGATGAATTTACATTAAGTTCCGGCCATAGAATCCGGGTTTCTGCACATGCTTTCCAT
The DNA here is from genome assembly GCA_910583785.1 of uncultured Oscillibacter sp. GTDB lineage: Bacteria > Bacillota > Clostridia > Oscillospirales > Oscillospiraceae > Oscillibacter. Next base: position 90,198 of record CAJTZK010000011.1, on the reverse strand, counting down.
GAGGTGATGTTTCATGCCAGAGGACAGGCGCGCAGCCAACAGCCTGGATGACGGGAAGCCCTTTCTCCGCCTGGAGCCCGAGAAGCGGATCTGCCCCATTGTGGACCCGGTCTCCATTTACAAGTACCCCCTGGCCACTTCCGAGGAGATGGGCTTCCGGGTGCTGGACAACTTCCCCGAGGAGCACATCCAGTAGGCGCGTGGAACGCCCCCTCCGGGCTGGCCGGAGGGGGCGGGTCCCAAGCGGTTATTGGCAGGAGGCCAGGTCCCGGAGGAAATCCTCCACGGCCTGTTCCGGCGTGGCCCAGCTGGCCACCAGGCGGATCATGGTGTGCCCGGCGTCCACGGCGTGGTCCACCTCGAACTCATAGCCCTTGTCCTGGAGTTTCGCGATGACCGCGTTGGGCAGGACCGGGAACTGCTGGTTGGAGGGGGATTCCACCGGGAGGGGGTATCCCAGGGCGGCCACGCCGTCCCGGAGGCGGAGGGCCAGGGCGTTGGCGTGGCGGGCGGCGTCCAGGTAGGTCCCGTCTTCCAGCAGGGCCTGGAACTGGACCCCCAGGAGGCGGCCCTTGGCCAGCATGGCCCCCCGGCGTTTCATGTGCCAGCGGAAGTCCTCCCGGGCCTTGGCGAAGACCAGGGCCTCTCCGAAGAGGGCGCCGTTTTTCGTGCCGCCGATGTAAAAGACATCCGCCAGGGCCGCGTAGTCCGGCAGGTCCATGTCCCCGCAGGCCAGGGCGGAGCCCAGCCGGGCCCCGTCCAGGAAGAGGAGGAGGCCGTGCTTGTCGCAGCACTGCCGGAGGGCCTGGAGCTCCGCCTTGGAGTAGACGGTGCCAATCTCCGTAGTGTTGGAGACGTAGGCCATGGCGGGCTTTACCTGGTGCTCGTCGCTGTGGAGTTCCGGTACGGACTCAATCATGGCGGGAGTGAGCTTCCCATCGGGGCTGGGGACGGCGATCACCTTGTGCCCCGTGCCCTCGATGGCCCCGGTTTCGTGGACGTTCACATGGCCCGTGTGGGCGGAAATCACCGCCTCATAGGGCTTTAGCATGGACTCGATCACCAGCAGGTTTGTCTGGGTGCCCCCCACCAGGAAGTGGACGTCCGCTTCCGGGGCGGCGCAGAGGGTGCGGATGAGCTCCCGGGCCGTTTGGCAGCGGGGGTCCAGGCCGTAGCCCCGGGTCTGCTGGAAATTGGTTTCGGTGAGGGTCTTTAACACCTTGGGGTGGGCGCCCTCGCTGTAGTCGTTTCGGAAACTGTACATGGTCAACCTCCAGAAAGTAACAACCGCAGCAGGGAACTGTTACGGAATGTTACAGATTTGATGTTGAAATTATAGCGCGAATCCTGTATAAAAACAAGGAACCGAAGCAGAAAATTTTCCCGGCGGAGCCGGGAGGCGGGAGGAGATTCGCTTGAAAAAGAGAGCGGTGTGGATGTTGGCTGCCCTGCTGCTGCTGGCTTCCGGCTGCGGCGGGCAGCGGGAGGAAGGCCGGGCGGAGGATTCGGATGTGGCGCTGAACACCCTGTACGCCGGAATGGAGGAAGCCTGCGGCTGGGAAGAGGGCTACATGGCGGACGTGGAGGGGGAGCTCCTGGAGAGCTACTATCCCGGCCTCTCCGGAATTCCCGCAAAGCAGCTGGTTGCCAAGGTTCCCGCCATGAGCTCCGATGTGAATGAGGTTGTCCTCATCCAGTGTGAGACGGAGGAGGACGCGGAGTCTGCCGCCGTCATCCTCCAGGCCCGGATCGACGCCCAGGCGGAGGGCGGAGCCTGGTATCCCGAGAGCCTGGAGGCCTGGAAGGCGGCCAAGGTGCTGCGGGAGGGGGCCTGCGCGGCCCTGATTGCCTCCGGGGCGCATCAGGCGGAGTTGGAGGAGCAGTTCCGTTCCCAGTTCCAGTGAGGGGGATTCCATGGTTTTCAGCAGTCTGACGTTTTTGTTCGGGTACCTGCCCCTGACGCTGGCGCTGTACTTTCTTACGCCGCTCCGGCGGCGTAATTTTGTGCTGTTGGCAGCCAGCCTTTTTTTCTACGGCTGGGGAGAGCCGGTGTACGTGGGGGTTATGTTCCTCTCCGTCTTCATCGACTACACCCACGGCCTCCTGGTGGAGCGCTTCCGGCAGCGGGATCGGCTGGCAAGGTGGTTCGTGGGGCAGTCGGTGGTGTTCAACCTGCTGCTCCTGGGTTTTTTCAAGTACTGGGACTTCCTGGCGGCGAACCTGTCCCTGCTCCCCGGGGTATCCGTGCCCCAACTGGGATTGCCCCTGCCCCTGGGCATCTCCTTCTTCACCTTCCAGACCATGAGCTATACCATCGACGTCTACCGCCGGGACGCGCCGGTCCAACGGAACGTCATCGACTTCGGGGCCTATGTCACCTTGTTCCCCCAGCTCATTGCCGGGCCCATCGTGAAGTACAAGACCGTGGCGGCGGAGCTGGTTCACCGGACCGTCACGTCCCGGGACTTCGCCGAAGGAGCCTGCCGCTTTACCGCGGGCCTTGCCAAGAAGGTGCTGCTGGCCAACGCCGCCGGGGCCCTGTGGGAGAGCTGCCAGGCCTCTCAAAACGCCGGGGCGCTGACGGTGGCAGGGGGCTGGACGGGGCTTTTCGCCTTCGGCTTCCAGATTTACTTCGACTTCTCCGGCTACTCCGACATGGCCGTCGGCCTGGGGCGCATCCTGGGCTTCCGGTTTGATGAGAACTTCGACCACCCCTACCTCTCCACCTCCGTGGGAGAGTTCTGGCGGCGTTGGCACATGTCCCTGACCTCCTGGTTTCGGGAGTACCTGTACTTCCCCCTGGGGGGCAGCCGGGCGGGGAGGGCCCGGACGCTGCGGAATCTGCTGGTTGTCTGGTTCTGCACGGGCTTCTGGCACGGGGCCAGCTGGAATTTCATCCTGTGGGGCCTGTATTTCGGCCTGTGGATCATCCTGGAGCGGTTCGTCTTCCAGGGGCTCCTGTCCCGGACGCCTGTGTGGGTGAAGCGGGTCTATACGCTGCTGGTGGTCTTCGTGGGCTGGGGCATCTTCGCTATGGAGGACCTGGGAGTCTGCGGACGGTATCTGGCGGTGTGCTTTGGGGGAGGGCCCCTCTGGTCCGCCCCGGACGGGTACCGTTTGCGGAGCTGGGCCCTGATTCTGCTCCTGCTGGCCCTGGGCTCCACCACTCTGGCGGCGGACCTTTGGAAGAAGGTCCCGGAGCAGGGAAGGAGGGTCCTGGCCCCGGTGCTGATGGCCCTGGGGCTGATTGTATCCACCGCCTATCTGGTGGACGGCAGCTACAACCCCTTCCTGTATTTCCGGTTTTAAAGGAGGGCTTCCGAGATGACAACGAGATACAGCCGCTTCCTGTCGGCGTTTTTCTGCCTCTTCCTGGCGGGCCTTCTGGCGTGGCACGTGGTCCTGCCGGACCGGGAGCGCTCCAGCGTGGAGAACCGGACCCTGGCCCAGTTCCCGGAGTTTTCCTGGAAGACCTTGAAGGACGGCAGCTTTACCAGGGGCGTGGAGGACTACTTTGCCGACCAGTTTCCCCTCCGGGACCAATGGACGGGGCTCAAGGCCCGGACGGAGCAGCTTCTGGGCAAGCGGGAGTTCAACGGGGTCTACCTCTGCGGCCACTCCCTGGTTTCCAAGGTGGCCCCTCCCCAGGACGGGCTGGAGGAGAAGAACCTGGGCTACGTCTCCCGGCTGGCCGGGAAGGCGGGGGTTCCCGTGTACCTGGGCCTCATCCCCTCGGCGGCGGAAATTCACCGGGACCGCCTTCCCAAGGGGGCGGAGAGCTGGGACCAGGCGGCCTTCATCGCCCGGGGGGCGGAACTGGAGGGCGTGGAGCCCATCGACTTCCTGACCCCGCTGGCCGCCCACGCCGGGGAGGATATCTTCTACCGCACGGACCACCACTGGACGACTCTGGGGGCTTATTACGGCTACGCCGCCCTGATGGAGGCCCTGGGCCGGGGGGAGGAGGCGCTGGGGCAGGAGACCTTCGAGCGCCTGACCGTTCCCCATTCCGATGCGTTCCAGGGGACGCTGTACTCTCAGTCCGGCATCCACTGGCTGCCGCCGGACAGCATCGAGTTCTGGGTGCCGGATGAGGGCTTTGAGGTGGCCTCCTGGCGGGACGGCTCCCCTAAGAAGGCCGCGCTGTATGACCTGGCCAAGCTCCAGACCAAGGACAAATACTCCGCCTTCCTGGGGGGCAACCAGCCCCTGTGCGTGATTAAAAATCCGGAAGGAACGGGGAAGCTGCTGGTGATCCGGGATTCCTACGCGGATTCCATGGCCCCCTTTCTGGCCCTGCACTTTAAGGAGGTCCATCTGCTGGACCCCCGGTATTACCGATACTCCGCCGCGAAGTACGCGGAGGAGAACGGCTTAGACGCCATCGCCGTGGTGTACAGTGTGCCCAATTTCATCACGGACCGGAATCTGGTCCTGCTGATTCAGTGAAGGGGCCATGCCGTAAAAGAAATAAGCGCCTGGGCGGGTCCATGCCGGACCCGCCCAGGCGCCGTTGCTCATGGCTTCCGGTTCAGGACGCAGGAAGCCCAGACCGCGTTGTGGTCGGACAGCTCTTCCCCGGTGAACGCCGCCAGGGCGGACCCCGCCGGGGCGAAGCCGCAGTCCTCCCTCCGGGTGGAGATGGTGCGGCTCTCCCCGGTTTCCATGCCCCGGACCAGCAGCCAGTCCAGCCGCAGGTCCAGGTGGCCCCCGCCGGGGAGGGGCTTGCGCCGGGTGGCCGCAGGCCTGTCCGGCAGGAGGCGGTAGCCCGCCGCCTCCGCCGCAGGGAGGCAGCCCTCCCAGGCCATCACGTCCTCCAGGCACCGCCGCTGGAGCGCGGGGCTCCCGGCGATGGCCTGGATGGCGTCCTTGTCCCGCCCGTCAAAGGTGTTGGTGTTCAAGTCGCCGCCCAGGATCACCGGCATGCCGGAAAAGAGGGCTTCCGCCTCCGCCAGCACGGTTTCCAGCTGGGCCTGGCGGCCCGGGCCGTGGGTCCGGTTCTCCAGGTGGATGGTCCCCACGCCTACCGGGGTGCCCGCCACGTCCAGCTCCGCCAGAACGGCCAGCCGCCCGCCGATGCGCCGCTGGCGGTCAAAGTACCAGTTGTACTGTTCCGGCAGGCGGACGGCCTTGGCCCGCCGGATGGGCCAGCGGGAGAAGATGGCATTGCCGTGGAAGCCCTTGGGGTCCGCGCCGTTCACCAGTTCCATGAACTCCAGGCCGAATACCGCGTTCATCCCCAGCCGCTTTGCCAGTTCCAGGGTGGTGTCTTTGCCCCCAGAGCGGACGCAGCCGTCGTCCAGCTCGTTGGCGAGGATTACGTCAAAGGGCCGGACCGCCGGGCAGTTCTCCAGGAAGTCCCCCAGCTCATCCAGGAATACGCCCCGTTCCATGTTGAACATCAGCACGCCCAGGGCCTCCGGGGCTTGAGCCGGGGCCGGGGCCAGGTTGTGGATTTCCGCCTGGGAAAATGGGGGAATCATGGACATGACCTCCGCCTGGGAGGTGTGGTCCAGCAGGGCCCCCAGACGCTGCCGCTCCTCGTTGGACAGTCCTTTCATGTTGCCCGCCTCCTTTTATTTGGGAATAGGATACCATGTGTTTCCAGCATTCGTCAAGACAGTTTCCCCTGCCGGGCGTGTCCGGCTGCGCGCTTTCGGGTTTATTAGGAAGAACGGGACGCGGGGCGGACCTGCGCGTGTCCGCCCGCCTATGGGAAGTGCCGGGACCCGGGAGAAGGACGGGCACACAGGCCCGCCTTTACGGGATTTAGGTCCCCGGATGGGACGCGTCCACCTATGCCCGCCCTGCGCTGGGGAAAGACGGCCTTGCTTTTGCCGCCTTTTGCGTCTATAATAAGCGCCATAAAAATGAAAAGGGGAAGCGCTATGAATACTGCCACCCGCATCGAGCACGACACCATGGGGGAAATTGCCGTCCCGGCGGAGCGCCATTGGGGCGCCCAGACCCAGCGAAGCCTGGAGAATTTTAAAATCGGCGGCCAGCGCCAGCCCAGGGAGATCATCACAGCCTTCGCTTACTTAAAGGAAGCCTGCGCCAAGGCCAACGCCGCCGTGGGCAAGCTGACGGCGGAACAGGCCGACGCCATTGCCGCTGCCTGTGAGGAGATCCGGGCAGGGAAGTGGGACGGGGAGTTCCCCCTTGTCGTCTGGCAGACGGGCAGCGGCACCCAGACGAATATGAACGTCAACGAGGTCATCGCCCACCTGGCGGCGGACCGGGGCGTAAAGCTCCACCCCAACGACCATGTGAACGCCTCCCAGTCCTCCAACGACACCTATCCCTCCGCCCTCCACATCGCGGCGGCGCTGTCTGTTGCGAACCAGGTCCTCCCGGCGGCGGAGCGGCTGGCGGGGGCCTTCGCGAACTTGGAGGCGGCCTATCCCAACCTCATCCGCATTGGCCGGACCCACCTCCAGGACGCCACGCCCCTGCGCTTCGCCCAGGAGGTTTCCGGCTGGCGGGAGCTGGTGGAGGCCCCCTGCCGGATGCTCCGGGCGGCCCTGGAGGAGCTGAGCCGCCTGGCCATCGGCGGCACCGCCGTGGGCACCGGGCTCAACGCCCCCAAGGGCTACGACGAGCTGGTCTGCGGGGAGCTGCGGGCCCTGACGGGCCTGGACTTCCGGCCGGACCCGAATAAATTCCACGCGCTCACCAGCAAGGACGCCCTGGTCTTTGCCCACGGGGCCTTAAAAGCCCTGGCGGCGAATCTGATGAAGATTGCCAACGACATCCGCTGGCAGGCCAGCGGGCCCCGCTGCGGCATGGGAGAGCTCCACATCCCGGAGAACGAGCCCGGCAGCTCCATCATGCCCGGCAAGGTGAACCCCACCCAGTGCGAGGCGGTCACCATGGCGGCAGTGCAGGTGATGGGAAACGACGCGGCCATCGGCTTTGCCGCCAGCCAGGGAAATTTCCAGCTGAACGTCTTTCTGCCCGTGTCGGCCTATAACTTCCAGCTCTCCGCCCGGCTGCTGGCGGACGCCATGGAGTCCTTCCGGGTCCACTGCGTAGAGGGGATAACCCCCAACGTGGAGCGGATGGAGGAGAACCTGAACAACTCGCTGATGCTGGTCACCTGCCTGACGCCGAAAATCGGCTATGAAAAGGCGGCGGAGTGCGCCAAGAAAGCCCTTCACGACGGCACGACCCTGAAAGAGGCGGTCCTCTCCCTGGGCCTCCTGACGGCGGAGGCGTTCGATGAGACGGTGAAGCCGGAAAAGATGGTATAAACAATCCGCCGGGCGGCGGGGCATGTTTGTGTAAATCGGAGAATCTATTATACTACCGAATTAGCGCTTTACTATGCTAAAAAATCGGAGTATACTGTAATCCATCACCGGGGCCCGGCCCCACAAGGAGGAACCCCATGGAATTGGATTTAGAGATCCTGCGGCCCCAGGAGCGGCTGGCCCTCCGGCTCCGCCTGCTGTATGAGCAGGCGGGCTTCCGCCAGTACCGCATGGGCCGCTTCGAGGAGTACGGACTATACCAGCAGAACCGCCGTTTTCTAGCCTCTGACCAGGTGATCACCTTTACAGACCTGGATGGGCGGCTGCTGGCCCTGAAGCCGGATGTGACCCTCTCCATCGCCAAGAACGCCCAGTTCGGGGAGGGGGGCTGCGGGCAGTTCTACTACTCTGAGAACGTCTACCGCCCCAGCCAGGAGAGCCATACCTTCCAGGAGATCAGCCAGATGGGCCTGGAGTGCATCGGCGCGGTGGATGACGGCATCACCGCCCAGGCGGTGTCCCTGGCGGGGAAGAGCCTGGCCCTGGCGGGCCGGGATTTCGTACTGGAGGCCAGCCACATGGGCTTTGTGACGGGCCTTCTGGACGCCGTGGGAGCGCCGGAGGCCGCCCGGCCCCGTCTGCTGGGCTGCATCCGGGACCGGAACCGCCATGAGCTGCGCGCCGCGGCGGAGGAGGCGGGATTGTCCCGCCAGGGGGCGGACGCCCTCTGCCGCCTGGACGCTTTGGCGGGAGACTGGGAGACCGTGCTGGCCCAGGCGGAGCCCGTCGCCCTCAACGCCGCCATGGGGGCGGCCCTGGGGGAGCTGCGTACCCTGTGCGCCGCCCTGGAGTCCCAGGGGCAGAAGCTGCGGCTGGACCTGTCCCTGGTCAACAACATGGAGTATTACAACGGCCTGGTATTACAGGGTTACGTGGCGGGCCTGCCCCGGGCGGTGCTCAAGGGCGGGCGGTACGACCCCCTGGCGGAGCAGTTCCGCCCCGGGGCCAAGGCCATTGGGTTTGCCCTGTACCTGGACGAGCTGGACCGGCTGAGCGAAGCCGCCTCCCCGGAGGGGGAGAAAACCATGCTGAACGTGGCCCTGCCCAAGGGACGCCTGGGGGACAAGGTTTACCATCTCCTGGCGGAGGTGGGCTGCGGCTGCCCGGAGGACTACAACGAGAGCCGGAAGCTGGTGGTGGAGAACCCGGAGGCGGGCATCCGGTACTTCCTGGTGAAGCCCAGCGACGTGGCCATTTACGTGGAGCATGGCGCGGCGGACGTTGGCATCGTGGGCAAGGACATCCTGGGCGAGTCCGGGGCGGACGTGTACGAGCTGCTGGACACGGGACTGGGGAAGTGCCGCATGTGCGTGGCGGGGGCGGAGGACTTCGCCGATGACCCGGGCCGGACCCTCCGGGTGGCGACCAAGTTCGTGAACATCGCCAAGGCCTATTACGCCGCCCAGGGGCGGGACATTGATATCATCAAGCTGAACGGGTCCATTGAGCTGGCTCCGCTGCTGGGGCTCAGCGATGTGATTGTGGACATCGTGGAGACCGGGACCACCCTGCGGGAGAATCATTTAAAGGTGCTGGCGGAATTTATGCCCATCTCCGCCCGGCTTGTGGCAAACCGGGCCAGTTTTCAGTTTAAGCGCCGGGAGATAGAAGCCCTGCTGGGCAAGCTGGCGGAGGTAACGGGGACATGATCAAGATTCTGGATTTCGACAGCCTCCCGCCGGAGGAGTTCCTGAACCGGGACATCCAGGCGGAGGAGGACGTTTCCGCCGCAGTGGATGAAGTAATCCGGGAGGTCCGGGAGCGGGGGGACGCCGCCCTCCGGGACTACACCTGCCGTTTCGACGGCGCGGAGCTCCAGGACCTGCGGGTGAGCGGGGAAGAATTTGACGCCGCCAGGAAAGCGGCGGACCCCTGTTTCCTGGAGACGCTGAAGGAGGCGGCGGAGAACATCCGGCGCTTCCATGAGCGGCAGAGGCACAACGACTTCGTCCTCACGGACCGGGCCGGGATTGTTATGGGACAGCGGTGGACCCCTATTGAACGGGTGGGAATCTGCGTGCCCCGGAGCCCGGAGGCCTTTCCCTCCACCATTTTGATGAATGTCATTCCCGCCCAGATCGCCGGGGTGCAGGACATTGTTCTGGTAACGCCTCCCCGGCGGGATGGCAGCGTCAGCCCCGAGGCCCTGATGGCGGCGGAGATGGCGGGGGTGGCGGAGGTCTTCAAGATCGGCGGGGCCCAGGCCGTGGCGGCCCTGGCCTACGGCACGGAAACCGTGCCCCGGGTGGACAAGATCGTGGGCCCCGGCGGGATTTTTGTGGCCACGGCCAAGCGGAAGGTCTTTGGCCAGGTGGCTATTGACATGATCGCCGGGCCCAGCGAGATTTTAGTCCTGGCGGACGGGAAGTCCAGCCCCAAGTGGGTGACGGCGGACCTCCTGAGCCAGGCGGAGCACGACGTGCGGTCCTCCGCCGTGCTGGTGACGGACAGCCGGGAGCTGGCGGAGGCCGTCCGGGCCGAGGTGGAGGCCCAATTGGAGGCTTTGCCGAGGCGGGACATTGCCCGCCGCTCCATGGAGGAGAACGGGAAAATCATCGTCACGGACAGCCTGGACAAGGCCGTCCAGGCGGCAAACCGCATCGCCCCGGAGCACCTGGAGCTCTGCGTGGAGGACCCCTTCGCCCTGCTGCCCCGGATTCAGAACGCTGGGAGCGTGTTCCTAGGGCGTTTCACCCCAGAGGCCCTGGGGGACTATTTCGCGGGGCCCAACCACACCCTGCCCACCTCTGGGACCGCCCGGTTTTCCAGCCCTCTGGGGGTGGATGACTTTATGAAGCGGTCCAGCTTCCTGTGCTATGACCGGGAGGCGCTGAACGCCTGCTCCGGACGCATCGCGGACTTCGCCCGGCGGGAGGGGCTGGAGGGCCACGCCCGGTCGGCGGAGAGCCGGAAACAATTCTGACGGAAAGCGGTGATTTTATGAGCCGGTTTTTATCCCCCGAGGCCCAGCGCCTAGCCCCCTACACTCCCGGCGAGCAGCCCCGGGACCAGCGGTACATCAAGTTAAACACCAACGAGAGCCCCTTCCCGCCCTCGCCGAAGGTCCTGGAGGCCCTCAGCCGGACGGAGGCGGAGAAGCTCTATCTTTATTCCGATCCCGCCTGTACCGGATTGAACGGGGCCATAGCCAAGCGGTACGGCCTGGCTCTGGAGAACGTGATCTCCGGCAACGGCTCCGACGAGATTCTGGCCTTTGCCTTCCGGGCCTTCTGCGGAGAGGGGAAGGGCGCGGCCTTCGCCGACATTACCTACGGTTTTTATGAGGCCCAGGCGGCCCTCTTCGGGCTGGAGGCCCGGCGGGTTCCCCTGCGGGAGGACTTCTCCTTGAACGTGGAGGATTACCTGGATTTCCCGGGGACGGTGGTCATCGCCAATCCCAACGCCCCCACGGGCATGGCGGTTCCCGCGGCGGACATCCGGCGTCTGCTGGAGCGGAACCCAGGGCGGGTGGTCATTGTGGACGAGGCCTATGTGGATTTCGGGGCCGAGAGCTGCGTCCCCATGGTCCGGGAGTACGCAAACCTTCTGGTGACACAGACCATGTCTAAGAGCCGCTCCCTGGCGGGGGGACGGATTGGCTTCGCCCTGGGGGCCCCGGAGCTCATCGTGGACTTGAACCGGGTGAAGTACAGCTTCAACCCCTATAACGTGAACCGCTTGAGCCTCCTGGCGGGAGCCGCCGCCATGGAGGACGGGGAGTATTTCCAAGCCTGCTGCAAAGCTGTCCGGGAGACCCGGGCCTGGACTGCGGCGGAGCTGGAGAGGCGGGGCTTTACCGTCCTGCCCTCCTCCGCCAACTTCCTCTTTGCCAAATCGGACCGTTTCCCCGGCGGGGAGCTGTACCGGAAATTAAAGGAAAACGGCATCCTGGTCCGTTGGTTCGGCAAGGAGCGGATCCGGGATTTCTGCCGGATCACCATCGGCTCCCGGGAGCAGATGGAGGCCCTGGTGGAGCAAATTGACCAGCTGTGAGCGAGCTGTAAGGAGGAAAACGACATGCGCACCGCGAGTATTCAACGGGACACCCGGGAGACCCGGATCAAGCTCTCCCTAAACCTGGATGGGACCGGGAGGGCGGAGGTTTCCACCGGGTGCGGATTCCTGGACCACATGCTGGAGCTCTTCGCCCGGCATGGGGATTTCGACCTTTCCGCCGTGTGCCAGGGAGATGTCCGGGTGGATTACCACCACTCCGTGGAGGATGTGGGCATCTGCCTGGGCAAGGCCTTCCAGGAGGCCCTGGGGGACAAGCGGGGGATTGTCCGCTATGGGCAGTGCCTGCTGCCCATGGATGAGACGCTGGTCCTTTGCGCCGTGGACCTCTCAGGCCGGGATTACCTGGGCTGGGCGGTGGACCTGCCCGCCGCCAAGGCGGGGGACTTCGACACGGAGCTGGCCAAGGAATTCTGGCTGGGCTTCGTGCGGAACTGCCTGGGCTCCCTCCATATCCGCCAGATGGCGGGGGAGAATACCCACCACATCCTGGAGGCCGTCTTCAAGGGCGCGGGCCGGGCGCTGAAGGAGGCCGTGTCCCCCGACCCCAGGCACCGGGACGAGATTCCCAGCACGAAAGGGGTGCTGTGAATGACGGCCATCGTGGACTACGGCGTGGGGAACCTGTTCTCCCTGCAATCCAGCCTCCGCTTCCTGGGACTGGAGGCGGAGGTCACCTGTGCGGCGGAGCGCCTCCGGGCGGCGGAGCGGATCATCCTCCCCGGCGTGGGGGCCTTTGGCGACGCCCGGGCCAAGCTGGACGCCACGGGACTGGTCCCCGTCCTGCTGGAAGAGGCGGAGCGGAAGCCCCTGCTGGGCATCTGCCTGGGGATGCAGCTGCTGTTTGACCGGAGTTTTGAGTACGGGGAACACCCCGGCCTGGGGCTGGTTCCCGGCGAGGTGGCGTTCCTGGGGGAGGACGGCGGGGCGGTCAAGGTACCCCACATGGGATGGAACCGCCTGGAGATCGTGAGAGACGACCCGCTGTTCAAGTATTTCCAGAATGGCGCATATGTTTACTATGTCCACAGCTTCTACGCCCGGAACTGCCGGGAGAGCACCCTGGGGACCTCCCGGTACGGAAATCTCGCCGTCACTGGCGCGGTCCGCCGGGGGAACGTGTGGGGAACCCAGTTCCACCCGGAGAAGTCCGGGGAGGCGGGGCTGCGGCTGCTGCGGGCCTTTGCCGAGCTGTGAAAGGGGGGAATGGTATGCGGAGAACGGACCGGGAGGTTACGGACCCTGTGAAAATCCGGGAAGTCATAACCTCTTGTGATTGCTGCCGCCTGGGGCTGTGCGACGGGGAACGGGCCTACGTGGTCCCCCTGGACTTCGGCTTCGAGGAGCGGGACGGGCGCTATGTCTTCTATTTCCACGGCGCGAAAGAGGGCCGGAAGATGGACCTTATCCGCCGGACTGGCTGGGCCGCCTTTGAAATGGACACGGGACACGAGTGGGTCGTAAGCGAGCGGGCCCAGGAGACCACATCCCGCTTTCAGTGCGTTATGGGCAGCGGCCCGGTGACGGTGCTGGAAACGGCGGAGGAGAAACGGGCGGGCCTCGTAGCCATTTTGGCCCATGTCACCGGGCGGGAGCAATGGGATATCGGCGGGGCGGCCCTGGAAAACACACAGGTGTTCCGCTTGGAGGCAGAGGAACTGTCCTGTAAGGTCCACGAATAAGAAGAGGAGCGATACCATGCAGATTTTTCCAGCCATTGACCTGCGGGGCGGGCAGGTGGTCCGCCTCTACCAGGGTGACTATGACCAGGAGACCGTCTACGGCGCGGACCCCTGCGCCCAGGCCCGGGCATTCCTGGACGCCGGGGCCCGGTGCCTCCACGTGGTGGACCTGGATGGGGCCCGGGACGGTTCCCTGGAGAACTTTGACAGCATCGCCGCCATCGCCCGGCAGGGCGGCCTGTTCATAGAAGCGGGGGGCGGCATCCGGACGGAGGAGCGCATCCGCCGCTATCTGGACCTGGGGGTGGGGCGGTGCATTTTGGGGACCGCTGCCGTGAAGGACTTTACCTTTACTGCCCGCATGGCCCAAAAGTATGGAGACCAGATTGCCGTGGGCGTGGACGCCCGGGACGGGTACGTGGCCGTCAACGGCTGGAAGGAACTTTCCCGGGAAAAGGGCGTGGACTTCTGCCGCCGCCTCCGGGACGCGGGAGTCAGGGCCGTCATCTACACCGACATCAGCCGGGACGGTGCGGGCCAGGGGACCAATCTGGAGCTCTACGGGGAGCTGGTCCAAATCCAGGGTCTGGAGATCACCGCCTCCGGCGGCGTCAGCTCCCTGGAGGAGCTGCGGCGGCTGGAGGGCATGGGCGTCCGGGCCGCCATCCTGGGCAAGGCCCTGTACACCGGGCGGCTGGACCTCCGGACGGTGCTGGAGGAGGTGGGAGCGTGTTAGCGAAACGCATCATCCCCTGCCTGGACGTGCGGGACGGCCGGGTGGTGAAAGGGACCAACTTCCAGGGGCTCCGGGACATGGCAGACCCGGTGGAGCTGGCCCGGTTTTACAACGGCTCCGGGGCCGACGAGCTGGTGTTCTATGATATCACCGCCTCCGCCGAGGGCCGGGGCCTGTTCACGGACATTCTCCGCCGGGTGGCCTCCGAGATTTTCATTCCCCTGACGGTAGGGGGCGGCATCCGGACCCTGGAGGACTTCGGCCGGGTGCTGAAATGCGGCGCGGACAAGGTCAGCGTCAACTCCGGGGCCATTGCGGACCCCTCCATCATCGCGGCGGCGGCCAGGCGCTACGGGGACCAGTGCGTGGTGCTGAGCATGGACGTGAAGCGGGTGGACGGGAAGTTCCGCCTCTTTGCCAAGGGGGGCCGGGAGGACACGGGCATCGACGCCATGGAGTGGGCGGTCCGGGGCGTGGAGGACGGCGCGGGAGAGATCGTGCTGAACTCCATCGACACCGACGGGGTGAAAAACGGCTTTGACCTGGAAATGCTGGACGCCCTGGCGGCCAGGGTAAAGGTGCCCGTCGTCGCCAGCGGCGGGGCGGGGAATAGGGAGCATTTCGCCGAGCTCTTTACCCACCCCGGCGTGGACGCGGGGCTGGCGGCCTCCATTTTCCACTCGAAGCAGGTGGACATCAAGGATTTGAAACGCTTTCTCCAGGGCAGAGGCGTGGAGATGCGGCTGTAATGATGAGGTTTAGAAAGGAGCTTACAAATGGACAATGAGATTCGCTGGTGGTTTACGGGGTTTGAAGAGGGCTTGGGCGCCCTGTCGGAGGAGGAGCGGGGGACCCTGCTCCGCAGCTGCGCGGAGAACTGCCTCCAGATGGGAATGCTGGATTTTTACCGGGGCGTGCAGGAGCGGAGCGGCGGGGACATCGACGGCTTCTTCCGGGCCCTGGGGGAGATGGGAGGCCTGGAGACGGAGATCGTGCGGCCCGGGAAGGAGTTCTGGCTGATCTTCCACCAGTGCACCTGCTCCCTTCACACCCAGGGGTACATCAATTCCAGCCTGCTGTGCGAGTGCTCCCGGCAGAGCGTCCTGTATATTCTGCGGGAGCTGTGGCCGGACAAGAGCTTTGTGGTGGACCCGGAGGGCACCATTTTGAACGGCGCGCAGGATTGCCGTTTCCACATTGTGGAACGGGAGGGAGCCTGAGATGGACTTGAAGTTTGACGGACAGGGCCTGATTCCCGCCATTGTCCAGGACCACTACACCAAGGAGGTCCTGACCCTGGCCTACATGAACGCCGAGAGCCTGGCCATCACCATTGACGAGGGCCGGACCTGTTTCTGGAGCCGGAGCCGCCAGGAGCTCTGGCGGAAGGGGGAGACCAGCGGGAACCGCCAGCGCGTGGTTTCCATCACCGCCGACTGCGACGGGGACGCCCTGGTGGTAGAGGTGGTGAAGGACGGCCCTGCCTGCCACACGGGAGCGGAGAGCTGCTTTTTCAATCCGGTCTATCTCTCCGGAGAGCTGAAACGCTTCAGCTATGAGGGGCTGTACCGCCTCATCGCCGGGCGGAAGGACAGCCCCAGGGAGGGGAGCTACACCACCTATCTCTTTGAGAAGGGGCTGGACAAGATTCTCAAAAAGGTGGGCGAGGAGTGCACGGAGGTCATCATCGGAGGACGCAAGGAGGACCGGGAGGAGACGGTCTATGAGATTGCCGACCTTTGTTACCACGTGATGGTGCTGATGGTCCAGATGGGCATTTCCGTGGAGGATGTTACCCGGGAGCTGGAGAAGCGCCACGTGGTGGACCACAAGGTGAAGCAGGAGCGGATGCAGTGAAAGGCGCTTGCTCCGTCCACACCCACTCTGTCATGTGCGACGGGAAGAACACCCTGGCGGAGATGGCCCAGGCGGCCTTCCAGGCCGGGGTGGTTTCCTTCGGCGCCTCGGGCCACAGCCACACGCCAGTGCCGGAGGACGAGGGCTGCGTCCTGCCGGAGGACATGACGGCCTACCGGAAGGAGGTCCTGCGGCTCCGGGGGGAGTATGCCGGGGGAATGGATGTGCTGCTGGGCATCGAGCTGGACAGCTGCGCCGATGTGACGGCGGAGGCCGTTGATTATTGGATTGGCAGCGTCCACTACCTGCGGGACCCAGAGGGAAAGCGGCACCCGGTAGACTGGGACAAGGAGACCCTGGAACGGTGCCTGCGGGAAAACTTTTCGGGTAATTCCCTGATCATGGCGGAACATTATTATGATGAAGTCCGGCGGATGGCGGAGCGGAAACCCACCATCTTGGGACACGTGGATTTAATCGCCAAGTTCAACGGGGACGGGTACTTTTTTGATGAAGAGGACCCACGCTACCGCGCCGCTGCCCTAGAGGCCCTCCATGCGGCTAGCCCTGGGGAGACGCTGCTGGAGATCAACACCGGGGCCATGTCCCGGGGATACCGGAGCGTCCCCTATCCGGCCCTGTTCCTCCTGCGGGAGTGGCGGGGCATGGGCGGAAAGATTATACTCACCTCCGACGCCCATAGAGCCGGGGACATTGTCTATGGCTATGCCCAGGCGGCGGAGCTGGCCCGGGCGGCGGGCTTTGCGGGTTCCTCGCTGCTGAGGCTCACAGGCCGGGAAGAATGCCCATTTGTGCTGTAAAACCGGGAAAAACGCGGAAACTGCCAATAAGGCTGTTTCCGCGTTGTATTTTTTCCGCTCTGAACGGGGACTCCCCCCCGCCGTCTTCCACCACGGCGGGGAGAAAGTCCCTGTTGTGTTAACATGCGTCCGGTTCGGGTTTCCCGCCGGGCGCATACCTGATGAGATCAGCCGGAGTCTTTATCCCGGCTATGTTCCGCTGCAAAGGGCGACGCCTTTAGGAGGCGTTCACATGGGACAGCTCCTTCATACATCTCGGACACACACTCTTTCCTTTGAAGAGCATAATGTCCTTGGTGGCGTCGCAAAAAATGCAGCTGGGTTTGTACTTTTTGAGTATAACGGACGAGCCTTCCACATAGATTTCCAATGCGTCGCGCTCCGCAATATCCAGGGTGCGCCGCATCTCAATGGGAAGTACAATCCTGCCCAACTCATCCACCTTTCTTACGATTCCAGTCGATTTCACAGCTCTCCTCCTTTCCCTTAGTCCGCGGGGACTTCCAACAGGTGGTGTTACCTTATCACACAAGGTCGGAGTTTGTCAATTCTTCCCTGGGAAAATTTAAGAAGATGTTCACAATTTGGAGGAAAAAGTAAATAAATGGAGGGAAAATATGGAAATTGCATGGGTCTGGACGGGAATGGTGACGCTGTCCCTGGCCTTCGGCCTCCTCTCGGGGAACCTGGACGCAGTGGCGGCGGCCGCGCTGGAGGGGGCGGGTTCCGCCATTGAGCTGAGCCTTTCCATGGCGGGGGTCTTGTGCCTCTGGAGCGGCGTCATGGAGATCATGAACGCCTGCGGCCTCTCGGCGGGGCTGGCCCGGCTCTTCCGGCCCGCCCTCCGGTGGCTGCTGCCGGAGGCCAGCCGGGACCCGGAGACCCTGGCGGCGGTGTCCGCCAACGTTTCCGCCAACCTCTTGGGGCTGGGCAACGCGGCGACGCCCCTGGGTATCCGGGCCGCCCGCCGGATGGCTAAGGGCTGCGGGGGCACGGCCAGCGACGAGCTGTGCCGCCTGGTGGTGCTGAATACCGCGTCCATCCAGCTGGTCCCGGCTACCATCGCCTCGGTCCGGGCCGCCGCTGGATGCGGAACGCCCTTTGACATTCTCCCGTCCGTGTGGCTGGCCTCGGCTTTGTCGGTGACGGCGGGGCTGCTGGCGGGCTGGATTTTTTCCCGGGGGAGGGCGCGTCCATGAACCTGAGCTCGCTGGTGATTCCCGTGCTGTTGTCGGGGGTGGCGGTGTATGGCCTGGGGAAGCGGGTGGATGTGTATGCCGCCCTGACCCACGGGGCGGAGGAAGGGCTGTCGGTACTGCTGCGCATTGTCCCGGCCCTGGTGGGGCTGCTGACGGCGGTGAGCATGTTCCGGGCCTCCGGGGCTATGGAGTGGCTGTCCGGGCTTTTCGCCCCGGCCCTGGACCTGCTGGGCATTCCGCCGGAGACCGCGCCGCTGATGCTGGTCCGTCCGGTATCCGGGAACGGAGCCCTGGCGGTCGCCAGCGATTTGATGGCCTCCTATGGGCCGGACAGCTATGTGGGCCGGGTGGCGGCGGTGATGCTGGGGAGCACGGAGACCACTTTTTATACCATCGCCGTCTACTTTGGCTCCGCCGGGATTACGCGGACCCGGCACACGGTGCCCGCCGCCCTGGCGGCGGACCTGACGGGCTTTGCTGCTGCGGCCCTGGCGGTGAGGCTGTTCTTCGGGAGCTGAGGCCGCCGGAGCGGCGCTTGGTCCCTTCGCCGCCTTACTACTATTATATATATGGCGCTTATATGGCGCTGGAGGCCGTTTTGGGAAGCGGGAAGGCCGCGCAGCACGAAACGGCGGAGGAACCAGTCCTCCGCCGTTTCGTGCAATCACGCCAGGATATCTAGCTCTTTGTATCGGGTTACCCGTCCCGCCACGGCCTCCCAAGAGGGGCCGGAGCAGACGAAGCCGTAATCGTTCCAGATGCGCTCCAGCTCAGCTTGAATCTGGGGAACCTCTTCCAGCCGCTCCGAGCCAGTGCGGACGTAGTAATCCGGGAGCAGGGCTCCCGTGATGATCCCCGCCTCCGGGGCGGGGGGCTCCTGCCCTTGGATGAGGGCGGAGATCATGTCCAGGTGGCTGCTGAGATAGGCCTCCATCTCCAGGAGCCCCATGAGCCCGTTGAGGTCGAAGACCTGGAAGGGCGCGCCGCCGGGGACGTCTGCCGCGCTTCCCGCACCCCAGAAGGCCGGGTCGTCCCCCAGCTCATAAAGGGCGCCGGCCAGGGCCTTGAGGCGGCTGTAAGCCTCCTCCGGAGGCGGGGCCTGGAAGGAGGCCAGCGCCGTGTCCACGGCCCAACCCAGGCTGCCCAGGGCTCCGCAGCCGGGGAGGGTGGCCAGACGGTTTCCCAGGTTCACCAGCCGGGCTAGGGAGAGCAGACCCCAGATCCGGACCCGGGTATCTCCCAGGCCCTCCGCCTTTTCCTCCACCTGGGCGGGGACGCCGTTGTAGAGGATGCGGGCCTCTTCCAGCTGCCCGATGCGGCCGGAGCAGTCATCTGCCAGCTGGCTGCCTGCCTTTTCATAAACCTCATCCTGGGCGCTGTAGATGGTGTCTGCCCGGTGGAGCCACAGGTGGGCATGGTTCAGGTCCCCCTGGTCCATGGCGGCGGCACCCAGGTGGTAGTACGCCTGGCACAGGCCTGCCCAGTCCCGTTTCTTCCGGCATTCCGCCAGGCGCTCTTCCGGAGAGGCGGGCTCCTTTTTCCCAAACAGCTTGAACATGTAAACCGCGTCCTTTCATGTTTGTTAGCTGCCACAAATATAACGCCGTCCCAATGGGAAGTCAAGGCCCTTTTTAGGAAAATAAACGATAGGGACTGGACAACGTTACAACTAACTGGTAAAATCCAAAGCAGAAAATACCCCTTGTTTTAGGGGCGCGGGGAGGTACGGAGGGTTATGAAAAAGCAGAAGGGCGGTTTCCTCCGCTGGCCGTGGAACGTGGTGGTTTACGTACTGCTGTTCGCGGTGCTGCGGCTGTTTGCCGTTCCCATTGTTTTGATTTTGATGGCGGTCCAGCGGAAGAACAACCCCCACGGCGTGGAGGAGGGCTATTGCCTCAGCCGGACCAGGAGGCGGATCAGCTGGGTGCTGTGGGGCCTTCTGTGGCTGTTCCTCGCTGCGGGGCTGTTCGCGCTGTGTTACATAGGGCTCCAGCAGGACCGGGCCTATTGGGAGTCCTCGGATTATGTGACGCTGGCGGCCAGCGGCGGCGGCGGGGTACTGCTGCTGCTCCTGGGGATTTACATGGGATACACGGGCGCCCGGGACGCCTTTTTCCCGGGAAAAAGCGCCTTGGCGGCTTCCATTCGGAGCCAGCTCCCCTATCCGGAGGAGGCCCCTCCAGTGGAGGAGCTCTTCGCCATGGTAGATAGGGACCTGGAGGCCAACGGCAGGTGGTTTGACGCAGTGGGCATCGGGCAGGAATGGGTTCTGGGAGAGGGGGCCAGCCGGATTGACCGTATCCGAGGCATCTTCGTGGTGGACAAGACCAGGACCCGCCACAGCGGCGGGCGCACCACGACCAGCCGGGTGCTGCAGCTGGTGCTGGTGGATGACCGCTGGCAGAAAAACATCACGGACTTCAAGAAGCCCGCCGAGCTGCGGGCGGCGGCGGACTGCCTGGCCCTCCGGGTTCCCGAGGCCCGGCGGGGAACCAATGACCAATGGAGCTCCTTCTGGTCCATGGACGAGAGCGGGCGGGAGGCGTTTGAGCGGGACTTCCGCCAGAGGCAGAACCGCCGGGCTTCGGAGGATGCCCAGAGGGAACTCCTCAGCGAGGGGCCCCAGGATATGATTTTGAAGCGCCGGAACGGGGAGGTGACCTCCCGGGTGTCCGCCGCCCTGGTGGGAGACGTGCTGAAACGCTGCCTCAGCGGGGAGGAGTCCGGCTTTGAGCTGACGCCCACCCGCCCGGTGGAGGGGGGAGGCCGGGCCTTCCGGTCCCTGGACTGCTTGGTCCGGGAGGAAGGGGGGTCGTCGGAAAACGTCTTGCTGCTGCTGGAGCTGGCTTCCCCGGAAGAGGGGGAGAACCTGGCCTTGGCCCTGGCCACGGATGCCCGGCGGGCGGAGGAGGTCCTAAAGGGCTGGCTCCGCCGGGAGATCCCGGACCTGACGGGCTGGGACCTGCGGCGGCTCTATGCAGCGCCCCGGACTGGCGCGCCCCAGGCGCAGCGGAAGTCTCAGGCGAAGCTGTCCCTGGTGTACGCCAGCGGCGCGGCGGAGAACCACGCTTCCTTTACGGCGGAGGATGTCCAGGTGGCGGCGGAGGGCATCGTGGATGGGACCTACCAAATCGTGGACCTGACCCACGCTTTGGGCTATCTGTGGATCCGGGTGACCGCCGGAGACAAGACGGACGGCCGCTGCACCGTGGAGGCAACGAAGCCCGAGGGGGAGGAGCTGGGGTTCTACATAGCGAAAATGCCGCCCAGGGAGGCGGCGGCGTGGCTGACGGGATATCCCCACGGAGAGTTCCAGCCGGGAGGCCGGGACTGGAAGCGGATTAAAAAACCAAATTGACAAAGGAGAGATTCGATCATGGCAGCGGTTTTGAGCGGTGAAGTGAAGCAGGCCCTCCAGGACATCTATTACAACGTCCGCACGGGACGGGGCAAGGAGGCCTTCGCCCTTTTGGAGAAGGCTTCCGCCGCCGGGGACGGGGACGCCAGCTGCGTGCTGGCGCGGTGTCTCTGCGGCTATCAATACGTCTGGAGGGGCCACGGCTTCCCGGAAGACGACGAACGGGCCACCAAGCTCCTCCACAAGTCCGTGGAGCAGGGCAGCGCCCTGGGCGTCCTGGTGGCCCTGCGCAGCGGGGAGCTGACTCCCTCTGTCCAGAAGAAGATGCCCTTTGAGAGCCTCCAGGCGGCGTTTAACCAGGCCGAGGCCCAGGCGGAGGCTGGGGATGCGTTCTGCCAGTACGTGGTGGGCAACAGCTATTTCTGGTGGGATTTCCTCCGCATCCAGGACAAGGGCAAGGACTCCTTCTCCAGCCAGGCGGAGTTCAAGGCCTACTTGAAGGAGCAGATTTCCAAGTGCGAGGACTGGTTCTGGAAGGCTTTCCGGGGCGGGGTCTACTTTGCCGCCAACAACCTCAACCAATACTATACCAAGGGGGACGAGGACATCATCGCCCCCCAGCCGGAGAAGGCCAGGGACCTTTGGAAGACTGGAGCGGAGCTGGGGTACCCCCTTCACCAGTCCTTCTATGCCGATGAGCTGAAGAAGGCGGAGCGGTACGAGGAGGCCCTGCGCTGGTACAAGGAGGCCGCCGAGGGCGGCAACCCCAATGACTGGTTTGAGGTTGGCTTCCTGTATGAGGAAGGCAAGGGCACGGAGCAGGACATGGCCTATGCGGTTTCCTGCTATGAAAAGGAGCTGGCCCGGGACCCCGTCCACATGGGCGGTAACAACCGCTTGGGCCGGGCCTACTTCCTGGGCCAGGGCGTGCCCCAGGATTATGCCAAGGCCTTCCACTACCTGTCCATTGCCCACGACAAGCGGGGAAGCGATTGGGGCGTGTTTTACCTGGCGAAATGCTGCTTCTACGGCCTGGGTACTCCCCAGGATTATGGAAGGGCCCTCCAATTCCTGGACAAGGTGGACTGGCAGAACAGGGAGGCCGACTATATGCGGGGCGTTATCTACTGCCAGGGCCTGGGAGTGGCTGCGGATATCCCCAAGGGTGTGGCGTACCTCCAGAAGGCCGGGGATTTCAGCAAAGCCAAGGAGGAGCTGCTGAATTACAAGAAGACCCTTTTCGGCAAGTGGGTCCGGCGGAAGTAAGCATGGGAAACGGCGGCGGAAGCGATACACTTCCGCCGCTGTTTTTAGTTTTAAGGGAAACCTTTAGGGAAGGGGCGGGGTCCACCAGCTCTGCTGGTAAAGGTCCGTGAACCGGTAGGTGGCCCGGACCTCTCCCTCCAGGGGCACGTCGGAGATGGCCAGGCCCTCCGCGGGAACCGTCAGGGGGTCCCCCAGGAAGTAGCTGTCCTGGTATGTACCGTCGTAGCCGTAGAAGTCGCAGAGGAATTCCAGGGTATCCCCCTCCTGGAGGGCGGAACCGCTCTTGGCGACGGTCCCGGTTTCGCCCTCGCTGTAGACGGCCCGGACGCCGGTGACGTAGCCGTAGGGGTTCTCATCGTCAAAGGCCAGCAGCAGCTCTGCCCGATGGCCGTTGTGGAGCACGGGCACGTATCCGGTGATGGCGTAGTGCTCCCCCTCGTCCACGGTGCTCTCGTGGTAGTAGGCCACAGGCTGTCCATTTATCGCCAGCCAGGTCTTTTCCACGTTTCCAAGAAGGTTCCCCTCTTGGTCGAAGTCGAAGACATTGTCCAGCCCTAAGTCAATGTAGCCCTCCCCGTCGTCGTAGAAGAGGTTCAGGTCCAGGGAGTGGACCAGCTCCCACTGGTCCCCGGAGAGGCGGAGAACCGGGGTTCCCTCCGCTCCGGCCTCCCAGGCCAGGGACTCCCCGGCGAAGCGGTGGTCCGCCACATATTCAGAGACGCTGTCCAGGTCCAGGGAGCGGCCGGAGAAGAAGCCGCTGCCCAGGGCCGCCTGGAGCAGGGAGGCCACCGCGTCCGCGCCGCCGGAGGAGGAACCGTTGCCGGAGAGGCCCATCAGCGCCTCTAGGGGGGAGCCGCTGCCGCCGGAGCCCGCCTGGCCCGCCTGCTGGATGGAGGCGAAGTCCCGGATGCACTTGCTGTAGCTGTCGTCCAGGCCGATGGCCTGGTAGGTGGAGACCGCCTGATTCACGCTGGAGGACTTCCGGTAGGGGAAGTAGATGGAAATACCGTAGGCGTTGGTCATGTTGGAGGAGGTCCGGTTGTACTTCACCGCCCCCAGAAGGGCCTCCGCCAGGGCCGTTCCCTCCTTGGTGCCCAGGTTCTTGGCCAGGTGGACCAGGTCTACCTGGTCGATCTTGCTGGACTGGGCGAACTCCCGGGCTCCGTTCCGGGCGTTGGAGACAGCCTGGTACTCCTTGGCCTCGATCATCCGGGAGGTGGACCGGGAGAAGTCCGCCAGGGCCTGGGGCAGGGTGGCCTCCAGCTCGGCTAGGTCGATGACGGACAACGTGGTCAGCTGGCCCCGGCACTTCTGGGCGCAGGTCTCCACAAAGCTGTCCACGATTTGCTGACCCAGCTCAATGGTGGGCATGGAGGGGTTCTTCCCCAGGGCCGTGAGCCAGTCCGTGTAGTACCAGCCCACGCCGGGTTCCGTCTCCTCGGAGGCGATGAGATAGTCGGCGTGCTCCGTCAGCATCAGGGCGGTTTCCGCCGTGGCCATGAGGCAGGCGTCGAAGCCCACAAAGTCGAACTTTACCCTGGCGTCTGTCAGGGCCTGGTCCACGCCGGAGAGGCTCATGGACCCGGTGGAGGCGAACTTCTCGTCGTAGCCGTAGCCGCTGACGGACCCTCCGCCGTGGTCCCAGAGGATGAGGCCGTACCGGCTGGCGGGGAACTTCTTCTCACACCAGCGGATATAGCCGTACAGGGTGGAGGGGTCGGTCATGGAAACGGCTCCCAGGTCCTTTTCCAGGCAGGCCAGCTTCCCATTCTTCACCTGCCATATCTGGTTGGTCTTGCTGCTGACCTGGTTGTTCCGCCAGCCGGAGCAGCCTCCGGTGTACACCAGCAGATTCACATTTCCGCCCAGGTCCGCCGCCAGCATCTCCTGGAGGTCGGCGGTGCCCATGCCGCTGCGGGATTCCAGGTCCGTGCCGCACATGTAGACCATGAGGGTGACGGTATCCCGGCCGCCGCCCAGGGGCTGGACGTACTTCTCCCGGGCTTCCGGGGCCACGGTTTCGTCCAGCCGCCCGGTGTTGGCGGGCGCTTCCCAGCCGCTGGAGACGCTGCCGCCTCCCAGGCTGCCAAACAGGGCGCTGAGGTCCGCTCCGCCAGGCTGGCTGGAGGGGCTGGCTTGGCTGGCAGGAGTGGAGGGGACCCCGCCGCCCAGGAGGGTCCCCAGGCTGCCGCCTCCGCCCAGCAGCAGCACCGCCAGAAGGAGAATGATTTTCATCATCCCGCCGCCGGAACGCTGGCCTCCGCCGCTGCGGGAGCCGCTGGAGCTCTGTCCGCCGCCCCGGCCGGAACCCACCGGGCCGGAGCCGAGGCCGGAGCCCCGCTTTTCTACGTTCTTTGCCGGGCCGGAGACGTGCTTTTCCCGGCCTCTGGGTCTATCCATAAAGAACACTTCCTTTGTGTCGGTTTTTCCGGCGGGCCGCCGGAAGTATGAACTGCCCCCTTATTATACAGAGGAACGGCAGGAAAAACAATTCTGAAATTTCACTGTTTGTCTTGGCTTTTTGGGGAAATTGTGATACAATCCATTCCAAAATCATCCCAGCGGCAAGAAAGGATGTGGGCCCCAGTGGAGGATTACTCCTTTTCCGTTTTCCCTAACGAGAACTTTCTGGACCTACGGCTCTACCAGTACGGCTGGGAGCGGTGCGCGCCCCTGCACTCCTTTGGCCCTTATGTGCGGAACCACTACCTGTTCCACTATGTGATCTCCGGCCAGGGGCGCCTGGACGCCACGGACGCCTCCGGTGTGCGCCGGGACTACAGGCTGGGGCCAGACCAGGGCTTTTTGATCTGCCCCGGGCAGATCAGCACTTACGTGGCGGACAAGGACCAGCCCTGGAAGTATGTCTGGCTGGAGTTTGACGGCCTCCGGGTGCCGGAGTACATGGAGAGCGCCGGGCTGGACTCCTCCCAAGCCATCTACCGCCCCCAGAGCGCCGCCGAGGGGCAGAAGATGCGGGATATCATGCTCTACATGGCGGACCACTCCGACGCCTCGCCGCTCCACTTAACGGGACTGCTGTTTTTGTTCGTGGACCTGCTGATCCGGTCCTCTTCCACCCGCCGGGCCCTCCGGGGCGTCCAGCTCAAGGACTTCTATATCCAGGAGGCCATCAACTATATGGAGCACAACTACCAGCGGGAGCTCAGCGTGGAGGAGCTGGCGGATGTGTGCAAGCTGAACCGGAGTTATTTCAGCAAGCTCTTCCGGGACAGCATGGGCTGCCCGCCCCAGGAGTTCCTGATCCGCCTGCGGCTGGCCAAGGCCGCCGACCTGATGAAAGGGACCCGGAGGGCTATTGGGGATATTGCCGCCCGCTGCGGCTATCCCAACCAGCTCCACTTCTCCCGGGCGTTTAAGAAACGGTACGGCGTCTCCCCCAGGGAATGGCGGGCGCAGAACCAAATCCGCCAGGCAGGAAAAAAGTGACCGCTTCCGCGGCCACTTTTTTTGCCCTCACAGCGCCGAGAGATAGAACTGCCAGGACTGGTAATCCCCCCAGGGCAGGGGCAGGGGCCAGCCCGCTTCCATCAGCGCGCCGCCGGGGTAGCTGCCCCCGCCGTTGACCTGGTAGCGGAGGTCCGGGTCCAGGCCTTTGAGCCGCAGGTTCCAAAGGGGCGGCCCCCCTTGGATTTGACCGGAGACGACGGAGACCAGGGCCTCCCGCTTGTCGGGGGAGACCTGCTCCCAGGCGGTGAAGGGCCCGTTTTGGAAGGGGTCGCTGAGGCGGTAGTAGTCCCCCTGGAGGATGAGGGCCTGATGCTCCTTGAAAAAGGCCACCTGGCGGCGGATGACCTCCCGCTC
Organism: uncultured Oscillibacter sp.; assembly: GCA_910583785.1. GTDB lineage: Bacteria > Bacillota > Clostridia > Oscillospirales > Oscillospiraceae > Oscillibacter. The sequence continues at coordinate 64,127 of CAJTZK010000011.1, read as the reverse complement.
CTCCGGGGTAATCCGGGAGGGGTCCATTTCATAGCCGAAGGTCCCGTGCATGGCCGCTACGCCCCGGGTCTCCATGGAGACGGAGCGGCCCGTCTGGGCGTTGGGCACGGCGGAGACGTGGGCCCCCATGGTACAAACTGGGTAACAGAAGGAGGTGCCGTACTGGATGCGGAGGCGGTCGATGGCATCGGTGTTGTCGCTGCACCAGATTTGCGGGGTGTAGTACAGCATCCCGGCGTCAAAACGCCCGCCGCCCCCGCTGCACCCCTCGATGAGCATATGGGGGAAGTCCCGGCGCATCCGCTCCAGCATGCCGTACACGCCCAGGACGTAGCGGTGGTAGGCCTCTCCCTGCCGTTCCGCCGGAAGGGCGGCGGACCAGACGGCGGCCAGGCTCCGGTTCACGTCCCATTTGACATAGGAGATGTCCGCGCTGGAGAGCACGGTTTTTAAAGCGCCGTAGACATGGTCCCGGACCTCCTGGCGGGAGAAGTCCAGCGCCAGCTGGTGGCGGCTGCGGACTTTGCCCCGGCCGGGAATTTGGAGGACCCAGTCCGGGTGGGCCCGGTAGAGCCCGCTGTCCTCATTGACCATCTCCGGCTCGATCCAGAGGCCGAACTTCATGCCCTGGGACTGGATGCGGGGAACCAGGGCTTCCAGCCCGCCGGGGAGCTTTTCTTCGTTGACGGTCCAGTCTCCCAGACCCGCCAGGTCGCTGTTTCGCTCCCCGAACCAGCCGTCGTCCATGACGAAGAGGCCGATGCCCATAGGGGCGGCGCTTTTGGCGATGGAGGCCAGGCGGTCCGCGTCAAAATCGAACATGGTGGCTTCCCAGTTGTTGAGGAGAACAGGCCGGGGCTGCCCCGCCCAGGGGTCCCGGATGAGCCGTTCCCGGATGGCCCGGTGCAGCCGGTGGCTCAAGGGGGCCAGGCCGTCTTTGCTGCAGCAGAGGGCCGCTTCCGGGGTAGTAAAGCCCTCTCCAGGAGCGAGGGTCCAGCAGAAGTGCCAGGGATGGATGCCCAGGGTGAGGCGGATGTTCTCAAACTGGGACCGTTCCGCCGCCGCCTGGAAATTGCCGCTGTAGAGGAGGCAGGCGGCGTAGCAGAGGCCGTGGTCTTCTCCGGCGCTGTGTTCACAGAGGATGACAAAGGGGTTGTGCTGGTGGCTGGAGCTGCCCCGGACGCTGCCCGCGCTCCGCACGCCGGGGAGCAGGGGCCCCCGGCTGGGGCTGCGCTCCAGAACGTGCTTGCCGTCAAAGGTGATGAGGTCAAGGTCTCCCCGCTGGAAGTCCAGGCAGAGGGAAGCGGCCTGGCGGATTTTGACGGCCTGTCCGCCCCGGTTGAAGAGCTTGACGGCCCGGGTGATGATATCATAGTCCTCCAGCACGCCGTAATAGAGTTCCACGTCCAGCCCGCCGGCGGCGTCCTCCAGGACCACTACCAGGGTTTCGCCCTCCCCGCCCCGGAAAGCGGGGAGGCCCTCCAGGGCGTACTTTCCCTCTTCTACCCGGAAGGACTTGTACCGGAGGTCTGCGCCGCGGCTGCCGTTGGGCAGCTCCAGGTCCAGGGCGGGAAGGCGGAAGTCCCCCATGCCGCAGGCGGAGTACTCCTGGGGGAGCACGTCCAGGGAGAAGGTCCGGTCCCGGCCTGCCTCCTCCGGGACGGGGGAGAAGCCCCGGTCCACGTACCGGATGCGGTAGGACAGGTCGCAGCCCTCCACCCGGGGGCCGTAGTAGGTGTGGAGCAGGACGCCGTGTGCGCCCGCCTTCATCTGGTAGGTGGTGTGTTTCGTGTGCAGGGTGAAAAGACCGTTGTCGCAACGTATCATAAGTATGTCCTCACTATGGCCATGTGTTTTCGCGGAATGGAACTGCGGCAATTGTATGCGCGTTTTGCCCGGGAAGCAAGTGCCGGAACTCGACAAATTTTTGCCGCCGTCCCATTTGAAATTTGGTGAAAGGTACAGCCCCGGCGAAATAAACCGCCGGGGCTGTGTGGAAGAAAGGTGGATGATGTATGAAGAAGGCCGTCCACTTCGTGACGCCTTTTTCCAAAATTACTTGCCGCCAGTGGAGGCGATGCCCTCAATGAACTGGCGCTGGAAGATCAGGTACAGGATCACCATGGGCAGCATGGCCAGCAAAGAGCCCGCCATCAGCACCGGGAAGTTGGTGGTGAACTGGCCCCGCAGGGTCGCAAGACCCGAGCTGAGGGTCATCATCTTCAAATCGGAGTTCACCACCAGGGGCCACATCAGGTCGCTGTAGGCGAACACGGCGGTAAAGATGGTCAGGGCCGCCACGCTGGTGCCCGTCAGGGGGAACATGACTTTGGTGAAGGTCTGCCACTGGTTGCAGCCGTCTAAGTAGGCGGCCTCGCCGATTTCATTGGGGATGCCCATGTAGGTCTGGCGCAGGAAGAACACGCCAAAGGCGCTGACCAGGCCCGGGAAGACCAGGGCGAAGATCGTATTGGCCAGGCCCATGTGGGCCACCATCTGGTACTGGGGAATGATGAAAATCTGGCTGGGCAGGGACATCTGGACCAGCACGATGCCGAAGAGGAAGTTCTTGCCCTTGAAGTTCAGCTTGGCGAAGGCGTAGCCCGCCATGGAGCTGAACACGATGGCGCAGAGCACCCGGAAGACGATCATCAGCGCCGTGTTCCAGTACAGGTTCAGGAAGGGCAGGCTCTCCATAGCGTCCTGGAAGTTGCTCAGGATTAGCTCCTTGGGGAAAATGGTGGGCGGGATGGCCAGGCTCTCGGGAATGGTCTTAGAGCTGGTGAGGATCATCCACACAAAGGGGAAGATCATAATGACGGAACCCAGAATCAGGGCGGCGTAGGTCAGGAAGGTGGTGATCCGTTTGCTCCGGGTGAGAGAAGCGGTGGTTTTCATGTCGTCCCCTCCTTACACGTCGTAGTTGACCCACTTCTTCTGGCCGAGGAACTGGATGACCGTCACCAGGCCGATGAGAAGCACGGTCCAGATGACAATGGCGCTGCCGCTGCCGCGGCTGCCAGCCACAAAGGACTCGCGGTAGAACAGGTACATGAGGCTCTGCACGCTGGTGACGGCGGGGTTTGTGTCCTCCACCATCATGTAAATGAGGTCGTATACCTTCACGGAGGCCATCAGCCGCATGATCATGACCACGAACAGGGTGGGGGAGACCATGGGAAGGGTGATGTGGAAGAACTGGGTAACCTTGCTGGCCCCGTCGATGCTGGCCGCTTCGTAATAGGATTTGGAGATGTTCTGGAGGCCCGCCAGGAGGAGCACCGCGTCGTAGCCGATGTTGCTCCAGATGGACACCAGGGCGCAGGCGATCATCACCACGCCGGGCTCCGTAATCCAGCCGATGTGGGTCCCCATAGCCTGGTTCAGGATGCCGTACTCGCCGTTGAAGATCCAGCGCCACACCATGGTGACGGCGGCGGGGGCGCAGACCATGGGCAGGAAGAAGATGGTCCGGAAAGCGCCCTTGCCCTTGACCTTCGCGTTCAGCAGCATGGCCACCAGGAGGGACAGGAACAGGCCCAGGGGCACGGTGAGGATGCAGAAGTAAATGGTGTTCCAAGTAGCCCGCCAGAATTCCGGGCGCTGGAAGATGTCGATGTAGTTCTGGAAGCCCACGAACTTGTAATTGCCAAAGCCCAGGTGTTCACAGAAGCTGGTGTACAGCGTCTGGACGAAGGGCCACAGGTTCAGCACCACCAGGCCGAGAATGGTGGGGGCCACCATGATGTAGGCCCAGTTCTGCTCCCGCTTGGCGGCGGCGGATAGTTTCAATCCCTTGTTCACGGCAAACCCTCCCCTCACGCGTCCGCCAGTTTTTTGGCGGTTTCGGTGTTGATGATGCGTTGGATATTGTCCATTCCGGCCTCAAAATCCTGCTGGCCGTTGTAGACTTTGTTCAGCTCATCCAGCACGGGGGCTTTCCACTTGGGACGGGCGGAGTTGTTGACGCTCTGGACGCCGTAAGCAAACTGGTCGTTGAGAACCTCCAGGTCCAGGCTGTAACCCGCGTCCGTGAACGCGTCGAAATAGGGCTGTTCGGTGCCGATGTAGGCGGAGATGGCCGCGCCGTAAGAGCTGGCGATGTTCTGGGCTTCCTCGGTGCCGAAGAACTTGATGACGTCCAGGGCGGTGTCCCGGGTCTTGCCATGGGCGGCGGTGGAGTAGCACAGGCCGTTGGAAATCGTGGCCCGGCCGTCCCCCTGGACGGGGTCGGGGCACTTGGGAAGGCGGGCGATGTCCCACTTGCCCTGCATGTCGGGAAAGCTGGTCATGTCGTTCCAAAGGTTCCAGTTGCCCTCCAGGAACATGGCGCCCATCTCGGAGAAGAAGGCGGTCTGAGGCGTGGTTTCGGCGAAGTAGGTCTGGTCCGGGCACCAGTCGGTCTTCTGCATGCCGATGTAGAAGTCCATGGCCTTTCGGGTGCCCTCACGGTCAAAGCCGCCCTGGGTGTTGTCCTCATTGAGGATGCAGCCTCCCGCCTGGTAGACGAAGTTCCAATAGCCCATCTGGTCGTCGTTATAGGCCATGAAGCCGTATTTGCCCGTGGCGGCGTGGATGTTTTCCGAGGCACTCACCATGTCGTCCCAGGTCCAGTTCTCGTCGGGGTAGGCCACCCCGGCGGCGTCAAACATCTCTTTGTTATAACACAGGACGACGTTGTCCTTGTCCTTGGGCACGCCGTACATCCGGCCATCGAAGCCCTGGGCGTTTCCGATGGAGATATCGGAGAAGTGCGTCTCGTAGTAGTCCGGGTCCACGTCGTCATAGAGGCTGGTCACGTCCGCCAGCTTGCCGAACTCCGTGTAGTAGAGAATCTGGTTCGTGTGCATCCAGAAGATGTCCGGCATGGTGTTGGACTCGGCGGCGGCTTCCAGCTTGGTCCAGTACTCGTTCCAGCTGGTGACCTGCACGTCGATGACCACATCCGGGTTTTTCGCCGTGTAGGCCTGGCAGATGGCGGCCATGCTGTCCCGCTGGTAGACGTCCCAAATTTGGAAGGTCAGGTGGGTCTTGCCGTCGGCGGCACCGCAGCCGCACAGGCTCAGCAGCAGCGTGAGGGCCAGAGCGATGGCGGCGGCGCGGGGAATTCGTTTCATAACTCCACTCCTCTGCTTCAAATTCATTTGGGGCCGTTTAATCTGACAAAATCATAATACTGCCCCAGGGGCCCTGTAAATGGACTGGATTTTATAAAATATATCTGAATGCTAGAAAATGAGCCGTCGGCGTAAGTTAGGCAACATTTTGGTATATTTTCAAAAAATTCATGAGTTTTGACAGATATGTGGATTTTACTTTGTGCAAAATGGAGGTTAGCGGGCAAAAGCCCCTGAAAGGGGCTTTTGCAAAATTCCATATTTTGGCATTATATGCCGAAATGCGGGATATTCCCCGCCGGACGGCGGGGCGCTCCCGCCAGGTATTCGGTGGGGGAGAGGCCGGTTTCCCGGCGGAAGACCTTGGCGAAATAGTTGGCGTTGGCAAAGCCGGAGGCCTCCGCCACGTAAGTGATGGTGGTATCCGGGTCCCGGAGGAGAAGCTTGGCGTATTCCACCCGCACCCGGGTGATATACTTTCCCGGGGAAATGCCGATTTTTTTGGTGAATACCCGGCCCAGATGGGCGGCGGAGACCTCCAGCCGCTCCGCCAGCTCGTCCACGCCCTCCAGAAAGGGGAATTCCTCTTGAATGATGGCTACCGCGGCCTCGACCAGGGGGGACCCGGCGTCCGTCCGGACGGCGGCGGGCAGGGCCTGGAGCTTCAGAAGCATGGCATAGGCCAGGGCGGAGGCGGTTTCGCCGGGGGCCCCGCCTCCCCCGTCCTCCAGGACGGCCAGGGCCATGGCTGCCTCCCGGACGGCCGCCGCGCCGCCATGGAACAGGAAATTTTCGTTAGCACGGCGGTCCGCCAGGAGCCGGGGCGCCAGGTCTCCCCGGAGCTGGAGGAGAAAGTACAGCCCGTCGGACACGGCCTGGAGGGTGTAGGCGCCAGGTTCCGCCAGCAGGTATGCCTGCCCGGCGTCCAGCAGGGCGTAATGGTCGTAGGCGGAGACGGTCAGGTTTCCCTGGGCCGCCGCCGAGAGGATATAGTCGCCCGTCTGGCCGTAGCCGGTGATCCGGTCTCCGGCGGAGAGGGGCAGGATGCGCAGGCTGGGAAGGGCCAGAAGGCCCTGGACAGCGGCGTTGGGGGCCGCCGGACGGATATCTCGTTTTTCAAGGGTTCGTGGGGACATACGAAACCTCCGTAAATCCGGTTGGCGTTAGTGGGCGATGGCCTGTTCGGTTTCCTTGTCGAACAGGTGGATTTTTTCCTTGTTCAGGGACAGCTTGGCGGCGTCGCCCACCCGGCCGGGATAGGTGGAGGGGGCACGGACCACGACCTTGCTGCCCTGGCAGTCCAGGTGGAGGTGGATTTCCGCGCCCATCAGCTCGGCAATTTCAACGGTGGCGTCCAGGTCGTAGTTCGGGCCGACGGCGGCGTCCACGTCTTCGGGCCGGACGCCCAGGACCACGGTTTTGCCCACGTAAGCGCCCAGGGCCTGTTTGTCCATCCGCTCCGGCAGGACGATGGAAGAGCCGCAGGTTCTGGCCAGGAATTTCCCGTCCTCTTCGGCGATGACGGCGTCTAGGAAGTTCATCTGGGGGGAGCCGATGAAGCCCGCCACGAAGAGGTTGCAGGGATAGTCGTAAAGGGTCTGGGGGGTGTCGTTCTGCTGGATGATGCCATTTTTCATAACGACAATGCGGTCGCCCATGGTCATGGCCTCGGTCTGGTCGTGGGTGACGTAGACAAAAGTGGTCTGGAGCCGCTTGTGCAAACGGCTGATCTCCGCCCGCATGGCGGTGCGGAGCTTGGCGTCCAGGTTGGAAAGGGGCTCGTCCAGAAGGAACACGGCGGGATTGCGGACCATGGCCCGGCCCAGGGCCACCCGCTGGCGCTGGCCGCCGGAGAGGGCTTTGGGCTTGCGGTTCAGGAGGTGCTCCAGGTCCAGGGCCCGGGCAGCCTCGTGGACCCGGCGGTCGATCTCGTCCTGGGGAATCTTCTGGAGGGTCAGGCCGAAGGCGATGTTCTTGTAAACGGTCATGTGGGGATACAGGGCGTAGTTCTGGAAGACCATGGCGATGTCCCGGTCCTTGGGGGCCACGTCGTTGACCACCCGGTCGCCGATGTACAGCTCGCCGCTGGTGATGTCCTCCAATCCGGCGATCATCCGCAGGGTGGTGGACTTGCCGCAGCCGGAGGGGCCCACCAGGATAACGAATTCCTTATCCTGGATTTCCAGGTTCAGGTCGGGGACGACGGTGACGTTGCCGGGATAGGTCTTTTCCACGTGCTTGAAAGTAATACTGGCCATGATAGGACTCCTCCTCAGTGATTTTGGGAAAAGCATAGCACCGCCGCCCGGGAAAAGGCAAGGGTAAATTCCGGATGGCGCCAGTAAAAACCCGATGTTTTTCCAGGAAGCAAAAAAATTACCCGGCAGGTCAGTTTCCCGCCCTTGCGCCGGAAATCGGAGTATGGTATAATATAAAACAAATTTAGTATCATCCCCGGGGCCCCTTGTGCTAATTTGATATTGCGTTGAATCAATACGCAATCCTGCTGAATTAAGAATGTCTTTTTCTCAGAGGAGATTTTACGAATGACAGCCTGGACCTGAAACTGGGCTGAGAGATTATTGGCCCGGCAAACCGGAATCCGCGAGAGGGGAGGACCAAAACACGATGAAGGTTTTTACAATCATTGTGTGGGCATTTTATTTTATTGTGTTTGCGGCGTGCTTATTGGAAGCGCTGTTTCCGGAATGGTGCTGGAAGACCTTTGAGAGTTGGAAAGCTGTGGAAAAACCATCAAAAGGATATTTTTTGCGGAAACGAGTGGAAGGCATCATAGGGGCGGTCATTGTAACAGCTATTGCGTTCGCGCCCATTTTGATTGCGTATTTTGACCGGTAGGGAGGCCGGAGAGATTGCGGCTTCCGGGTCATTTCCGGCTTGCCGGGCGGTTGTCTAGGAGGGCTCGCTGCCCATTTCGTCATTCCGGCGGTGGGAAAAGTTAGCGGGCGTTCATCAACACGAAAGAGAGATGGGCTTTTTAAGATTAAAGAACGCGGCAGGGAGGAGCGCGGGTATGTTTTTTCGAAAAGACTACGCGAAGCCAGGCCCCGGCGTGGACCGGGACGAGCCGGAGAAGACCGGGCTGTCCCGCTTGGGGGAGATTTTCTCCATTGAGTGCGTGACCCTGGTGAAGCTGAACCTGCTGTTTCTTTTGAGCTGCCTCCCGGTGGTTACCGTTCCGGCGGCGGTGTTTGCCATGAACCGGGTGACGCGGATGATGGTCCTGGACCAGCCCGTGACCCTGCTGTACCACTATAAGATGGCGTTCAAGAGGGAGTGGAGGCGGGCTTACGCCGCCTTTTTCGCCGTGGCGGCGCCCCTGGTTCTCTCCGCCTGCGGCGTGTGGTTTTACCTCAGCCGGGCCATAGCCCAGCCGCTGCTGCTTTTGCCCTTTATGCTGTGTTCTACCGTCCTGCTGACGGTGCTGCTGGCCTCTACGTATTTTTACAGTTTGCTGGCCACGGAGCGGAGCTTCCGGGAGTGCCTGCGGCTGTCCCTGCTTCTGGGGGCGGGGCGGCCCCTCCGGGGAGCGCTGGCGGCGCTGGCGGTGTACGGATCCCTAGTGTTCGCCGTGCTGGAGTTTCCCATCAGCGGGATTTACCTGCTGCTGATGGGATTTTCCGTGCCCTGCCTTCTGGGGGGGTTCTTTGTGCGGACGGAGCTGAAGGGGCTGTAAACGCGCACGGCTATTTTGCGGGAGGAGTTTAGGGAGGAATCTCTTAATGTAAGGGAGGCCGGGCAAATTGCCCGGCCTCCCGCCGCTTTTTTATTTGCCGCAGGCTGGGGATAAGAGGACCACCGCCTCCACATGCCTCGTCCCCGGGAACATGTCTACTGCCGCTGCCCGGACGGCTTGATAGCCCTGTTCTGCGAACCGTTTCACGTCCCGCCCCAGGGTTCCCGGGTCGCAGGAGACGTACACGATCCGGCCCGGCCCCATAGCCGCAGCGGAGGCGATGACCTCCGGGCTGAGCCCCTTCCGGGGCGGGTCCACTGTGATCACGTCCGGCCGCAGGCCCTGGGCCTCCAGCATGGCCGCTGTCTCCGCTGCGTCGCCGCAGAAGAATTCCACATTTCCCACGCCGTTCCGGGCCGCGTTCTCCTCCGCGTCCCGGATGGCGGCGGGGACGATTTCCGCGCCGATGGCCCGCCTGGCCCGGCCCGCTAGGCACAGCGTGATAGTCCCTGCGCCGCAGTAAAGGTCCAGGGCCGTCTCTTTCCCCGTCAGGGAGGCGAACTCCAGGGCCTTGCCGTAGAGGACCTCCGCCTGGTCCCGGTTCACCTGGTAGAAGGAGGGGACCGACAGCCGGAATTCCATGCCGCACAGCGTGTCCATCAAAAAGTCCTGGCCCCAGAGGGTCCGGTACTGGTCCCCCAGGATTACGTTTCCCTTTTTGGTGTTCACGTTCAGCAGTACGCCCAGGGTCTTTGGCGCGGCGGCCAGCACCAGGGCGGCCAGCTCCGCCTCCCGGGGGACCTTCCGCCCGTTGGCGACGACGCAGCAGAGGCTTTCCCCCCGGCGGTTGGTCCGCACGTAGACATGGCGGACCAGCCCCTGGCCCGTGGTTTCGTCATAAGCGGGGATTTTGTAACGCTTCATCCAGCTTCCCACGGCATGCGCCGTCCGGTCGCAGGCCTCCGGCTGGAGGAGGCAGCGGCTTACCGGGACTACTTGGTGGGTCCGGGCCTGGAAGAAGCCGATTTCTCCCCGGGGCCCCACGGGGTACTGGCACTTGTTGCGGTAGTGCTCCGGATTTTTGGCCCCCAGGATTTCCTCCACCGGGACGCTGGAGCCGCCGATGCGGGCCAGGGCGTCCTGGACCCGCTGCCGCTTGGCCCAGAGCTCCTCGGCATAGGAGAGGTGTCGGAAGTCGCAGCCGCCGCACTTGCCGTAATAAGGGCAGTCCGGGAGGGCCCGCTCCGGGGAGGGGGCGTGAATCTTCACGGTTTCCCCTAGGGCGTGGGTCTTCATGACCCGCGTGATTCTCAGGTCAATCCGCTCCCCCCGGACGGCCCGGGGCACGAAGGCCACGGCGCCGTCCAGCCGGACGACGCCATAGCCTTCGCTGGAATAACCCTCCACCAGGGCGGTGTGGATTTGGCCGTTTTTCAAGTATTCCATAGGTCCGGCGCTTAAGCCTCCCACTTTTCAAGCAGCTGCCGCAGTTCCGCGGCGTACTTCGCCAGGGACTTGTTGTCCCGGCCCTTGCTGCGCTTGATGAACTCGGTGAGCATGCTGCCCACGGACGCCAGGCGCTCGTAGGCCGGCGCGCCCTTGGAGCCGCTGGCAGTTTTGACCTTCCGCTCCGGCAGGTAGCCCCGTTCCAGGATCACGCCCGCTGCCAGGTCATAGACCTCCGTGTACTGGGGGGCGTGGGCGGACAGCCCTAAGTTCTCCAGGGTCTGGGCGAAGTGGGGGGCCACCTCCCGGTCGCCGTGGACCACGAAGACGTGCTGGGGCTTGGGGTTCTGGAAGCCGGAGATCCATTTCAGCAGGTGGTCCCGGTCCGCGTGGGAGCTGAGCCCGGTGAAATTCTCCAGGCGGGCCCGGACGGTGATTTCCTCGCCAAAGAGCTTCACGCTCTCCGCGCCCTCCAGGAGCTGGCGGCCCAGGGTACCCTCGCCCTGGAAGCCCACGAAGAGCACGGTGCACTCCGGCCGCCAGAGGTTGTGCTTCAAATGGTGCCGGATGCGGCCCGCGTCGCACATGCCGGAGGCGGAGATGATGACCTTGGGGGTCCGGTCCTCGTTGAGGGCCTTGGATTCCTCGCTGGATTCCGTGGCGTGGAGGTTGGGGAAGCGGAACATGTTTTTGCCCTTCCGCACCAGCCAAACCGCGTCGTGGTCCATATAGCCGCGGAGATCCCCGTCAAAGATGGACGTGGCCTTTTTCGCCAGGGGGGAGTCGATGTATACCGGGAAGTCCGGGCAGGAGCCTACCATGTGCTGTTCCTTGATTTCCCGGATGAAGTACAGTAGCTCCTGGGTCCGGCCTACGGCGAAGGAGGGGATAATGACGTTGCCCCCCCGGGCCATGGTCTCGTCGATGATGCGGGCCAGCTCGTCGGTATAGCCCCAGCTCTCCGGGTGGTTCCGGTCGCCATAGGTGGACTCCATCACCACGTAGTCCGCCCCGGCCAGCTGCACCGGGTCCCGGATGACGGGCTGGTTGATGTTGCCGATATCCCCGGAGAAGACGATGCTCTTTTTCACGCCGTTCTCCCGCAGGTCCATGGCCACGAAGGCGGAGCCCAGCAGGTGCCCTGCGTCGGTGAACTCGATGTCCACGCCCTCGCAGAGGTTGATGAGCTCGCCGTATTCGCAGATGACTAGGAACTCCTTGACCCGCTCCGCGTCCTCCACGGTGTAGAGGGGCTCGGTCCGGGGGGAGCCGGAGCGCTCGCCCTTGCGGTTTTTCCACTCGGCGTCCTGTTCCTGGATATGGGCGGAGTCCAGCAGCATGATCTCCAGCAGCTGGGCGGTAAGGCGGGTGGTGAGGATGCGGCCCTTGAAACCCTGCTTGATGAGCATGGGAATCCGGCCGGAGTGGTCAATGTGGGCGTGGGTGACCAGGACGTAGTCGATAGTATTGGCGGCGAAGGGAAACTCGCCGTTGGAAACTTCATCCCGGCCCTGCTGGAGGCCGCAGTCAATGAGGATGCGGGTGCCGTTGATCTCCAGGCAGTGGCAGCTTCCGGTGACGCATTGGTCCGCGCCGTAAAAGCTGAGCTTCATAATGGGGCCCTCCTTATCTCTTAGTACAAATCATTGTAACACGTTTTGACGGAATATACAAGGAACAATCCTGTGATTTTGCCTGGTTTAGAAAAAGTGCCCAGCGGTTTCCCCGGCTGGACAGGGAGGCGGGCAGGGAGTATAATGCGCTTACAACGCAGAGGCCCTTTTGTGGTTCTTGAAGAGAAGGAGGAGGCCGCCATGCCCCGTACGCTGCTGATTCCCGCCCTGCTGGACGATTGGTTTCCCCTGCTGCGGCACGCGTTCACTTCCCGGGAGTGGGAGCCGGTTTTGCTGCGGGAGGAACGGGGCCTGGCGGACCGGGGAATGCGGTATTTCCACAATGAACTGTGCTACCCCGTCTTTCTGGTGGCGGGGCAGGTGCTGGCCGCCCTGGAATCCGGGGAGTATGACCCGGCGGAGTGCGGCGTGCTGATGGGGCAGGCGGGGGACGAGTGCCGGGGCTCCTGCGGCATCCGGCTGATGCGGAAGGCCCTGGACAAGGCGGGATACCCGGAGGTGGCGCTGCTGTCCCTGAACGTCCGGGATATCGACCGGGACACGGGCCTTCCCATCACCCTGGCGATGATCCGCCGGGCGCTGGCGGCGGCGGTGTGGGGAGACGCGCTGGCGATTGCCCGGAACCAGGTGCGGCCTTACGAGGTCCTCCCCGGCGGCGCGGAGGCGCTTTGGCGGCGCTGGATGGAGACGCTGGGGGAGGACCTGCGCCGGGGGATCGGCCTTTCCAGGCGCCGCATTCTGGAGCGCTGCCGGGAGATCGCGGCCTCCTTCCGCCGGATTGAGACGGCGCCCGGGGACGTGCGGAGGGTTGCCGTTGTGGGGGAAATCTACACAAAGTACTGCCATCTGGGAAACTGGAACCTGGAGCGGTATCTAGCCGCGGAGCGCTGCGAAATCGGAGTGGGCGGCCTTACCTGGTACGCCCTCTATTATATGGATACCCACAGCCTGAAGGGCCCCGCTTACCAGCGGAAGCTGTACCGCTTCCTCTCCGGCCGGCTAGGGGGAATCCAGCGGGAGCTGCTGGCGGTTTTGCGGGAGGCCGGATTTCACACCCTGCCGCCGCTGGCGGAGGTGAAGCGCCGGGCGGAGGGGCTCGCGCCTTTAAACTGCACCGTGGCCGACGGGTGGCTCGTCACCGCCGAGGCGGCGGCCTGGGCCGGGCTCGGGTACCGGAAGATCCTCTGCGTCCAGCCCTTTGGCTGCCTGCCGGGGCATATCTTCGGCAAGGGGCAGTACGCCGCCCTCCAGCGGAAGCTGCCGGGAACCCTGCTGACCAGCGTGGACTATGACGCCAGCACGGGCGAGGGCACCGTGCAAAGCCGCATACGGATGCTGCTGGACATGGAACTGTGAACGGCCCCGCTTTGTAAACTTTTTTCCGGGCTTCCCATTTTCCTTTGCATTCCAGGGGAAACTGTGGTAAGCTATGCTTGTTTTACTATGAAAACTTTTCGGCGGCCCCTCCGGGCGGCGGAACAATCGAAAGGAAGTTTCAAACAATCATGGGCCTGATACAGAAGATTTTCGGCGACTACAGCTCCCGGGAGCTGAAATCCATTACCCCCATCGCGGACAAAATTGAGGCCATGGCCGACGAGTACAAAGCGATGAGCGACGCCCAGCTCCAGGCGAAAACCCAGGAGTTCAAGGACCGCCTGGCGGGCGGCGAGACCCTGGACGATATCCTGCCCGAGGCATTTGCCACCGCCCGGGAGGCGTCGGACCGGGTGCTGGGCCTCCGGCCCTACCGGGTGCAGCTGGTGGGCGGCGTCGTCCTCCACCAGGGGCGCATCGCCGAGATGAAGACTGGCGAGGGCAAGACCCTGGTGGCCACCCTGCCCGCGTACCTCAACGCCCTGGCGGGGAAGGGGGTCCACATCGTCACGGTCAACGACTACCTGGCCAAGCGCGACAGCGAGTGGATGGGCAAGGTCCACCGCTTCCTGGGGCTCAAGGTGGGCCTGATTGTCCACGGCCTCACCGCCAAGCAGCGGCAGGAGGCCTACGCCGCCGACATCACCTATGGGACCAACAACGAAATGGGCTTCGACTACCTCCGGGACAATATGTGCATTTACTCCCAGGAGCTGGTCCAGCGGGGCCACTCCTTCGCCATCGTGGACGAGGTGGACTCCATCCTCATCGACGAGGCCCGGACCCCCCTGATCATCTCCGGCCAGGGGGAGAAGTCCACCCAAATGTACGACCTGACGGAGATGTTCGTGGCGAAGCTCAAAAAGCAGGTGGTGGTCCAGGTGGACAACAAGGAAGAGGAGGCCGCGGACATCGACGCGGACTATGTGGTGGACGAAAAGGCCAAAACCGCCACCCTCACCGCCCGGGGCATCGCCAAGGCGGAGGAGTACTTCCACGTGGAAAACCTCTCCGACCCCTCCAACTCCACCGTCAGCCACCACATCAACCAGGCTCTCAAGGCCCACGGCACCATGAAACGGGACATCGACTATGTGGTGAAGGACGGGGAAGTCATCATCGTGGACGAGTTCACCGGCCGGTTGATGTTTGGCCGGCGGTACTCCAACGGCCTCCACCAGGCCATCGAGGCCAAGGAGCATGTCAACGTCAACAGCGAAAACCGGACCCTGGCGACGATTACCTTCCAGAACTACTTCCGGCTCTATGACAAGCTCTCCGGCATGACCGGTACGGCCATGACGGAGCAGGAGGAATTCGGGACCATCTACAACCTGGACATCATCGAGATCCCCACCAACCGCCCCAACCAGCGCAGCGACCACCACGATGTGGTCTACAAGACCGAGGCCGGGAAGTTCCGGGCCGTCATCCAGCAGATCAAGGAGTGCCACGAAAAGGGCCAGCCCGTGCTGGTGGGCACCGTGTCCATCGAGAAAAACGAGCTTCTCAGCAAGCTCCTGGCCCGGGAGGGCATCAAGCACAACCTGCTGAACGCCAAGAACCACGAAAAAGAGGCGGAGATTGTCGCCCAGGCGGGCAAGCTGGGGGCCGTCACCGTGGCCACCAACATGGCGGGCCGCGGCACCGATATCATGCTGGGGGGCAACGCCGAATACCTTGCCAGGGCGGACCTGGACAAGGCAGGGTACTCCGAGGAGGTCATTGTGGACGCCACGGGCTACGCCGACACGGACAACCAGGAGATTCTGGACGCCCGGAAGCTCTTTGCCGAAAAGCTGGCCCAGCACAAGGCGGAAATCGCCAGCGAGGCGGACCGGGTCCGGGAGGCCGGAGGGCTGTTCATCATCGGCACGGAGCGCCACGAGTCCCGCCGGATTGACAACCAGCTCCGGGGCCGCGCGGGCCGCCAGGGGGACCCCGGCGAGACGAAGTTTTATATCTCCCTGGAGGACGATTTGATGCGCCTCTTCGGCGGGGACCGGATTACGAACATGATGGAGCGGTTCGACCTGGACGAGGATACCCCCATTGAGAACAAAATGCTGACCAAGGCCATTGAAAACGCCCAGACCACCGTGGAGTCCCGGAACTTCCAGTCCCGGAAATCCGTGCTGGAATACGACGACGTGATGAACAAGCAGCGGGAGCTGATCTACAGCCAGCGACGCCAGGTTCTGGACGGCATGGACATCAAGGACACGGTGCTGAATATGATGCACACCTCCATCGGGAACCATGTCAGCCTGGCCTTTGGCGAAAAGCCGCATCTGGACGCCGCCGGATATCGGGAGATGCTCCGGGGGCTGGAGGGCATGTACTTTGCCCAGGGGGCCGTAAGCATCCCCGAGGGGGAGGTTCCCGGCAAGAGCCAGGAGGACTTTGACGCGGCCTTCATCGCCGCCGCCGAGAGCTTCTATGAGAACAAGGAGGCGGAGATCACCAGCCCCATTATGCGGGAGCTGGAGCGGGTGGTCATGCTCCGGGTGGTGGACGAGTACTGGATGGACCACATCGACGCCATGGACGACTTGAAGCAGGGCATCCGGCTCCAGTCCTACGGCAACAACAATCCGGTGGACGTGTATAAGCGGGAGTCCCTGGAGATGTTCGAGGAGATGATCGCCGCCATCCAGGACGAGACCGTCCGGCGGCTGTACTCCGTGCGCCTGAGGAAGGACGAGGAGGTCAAGCGGGAGCGGGTAGCCAAGGGCATGGTGGAGAACGTCGGCGGCGACGGAACCAAGCCGAAGAAGCAGCCCCTCAAGGTTGTGAAAATCGGGCGGAACGACCCCTGCCCCTGCGGCAGCGGGCTGAAGTGGAAAAAATGTACCTGCCCGGAGTATCACCAGAATTAAGGAGGGCAAATGGATAAGAAGGATGACAGTGTTCTTTTCCTGCTCCAGGATATCAAAGAACTCGTGTTTGGCATTGCGTTGATCCTGTTGGGCGGAATCTTGCTGTATGCTTCCATTCTGGACAGCGGCGCGGTTGAGCTGTTTGCGCTTCTGGGCCTCCCGGTGCTGGCCTATGGCGTGTTCCACATCTGGAACGGCTGGACGAACCATGAGCCGGTTGAGAAAAACGGCGAAGGCCAAAAGAAAGAAGAACAGGGAGGTCCCCATGCCCTTTGAAACCCATGAACAAAACGGCTTGGTCTGGCTGACCGCTTCCAATCTGAGCGGCGTCCACCATGGCTTTTCCACCCGCCTGGGCGGGGTCTCCCCGGCCCCCTGGGACAGCCTGAACCTCCGCCCCGGCATGGGGGACGGGCGGGAAGCCCTTTTGGAAAACTACCGCCGCTTCTGCGCCGCCATCCTTGTGGACATGGAGCGGACGGTCCTCTCCCGGCAGGTCCACGAGACGAACGTCCGGGCCTGTACGGAGGCCGACGCCGGGAAGGGCCTCTTCCGGGAGCGGGACTATGACAGCGCCGACGCGCTAGTGACGGATGTTCCGGGCTTGACGTTGTTCGTCTTTTCCGCTGACTGCGGGACCGTGCTCCTCCACGACCCGGACACCGGGGCCGTGGGGGCGGCCCACGCCGGGTGGCGGGGCTGCGCCGGGGGGATTGTGGAGAAGACGGTCCGGGAGATGGGCCGCCTTTACGGCTCGAAGCCGGAGCGGCTGCGGGCTGCCCTGGGGCCCTGTATCGGCCAGTGCTGCTTTGAAAGCGACGGGGACGTCCCCGCCGCCATGCGGGAGGCCCTGGGGAAGGACGCGGAGCCGTACCTGGAAAAGCGCGGCCCCAAGTGGCATGTGGACCTGGAGGGGCTGAACCGCCAATGGCTGCTGCGGGCGGGGGT
The DNA here is from genome assembly GCA_910583785.1 of uncultured Oscillibacter sp. Taxonomy (GTDB): domain Bacteria; phylum Bacillota; class Clostridia; order Oscillospirales; family Oscillospiraceae; genus Oscillibacter. The sequence continues at coordinate 47,029 of CAJTZK010000011.1, read as the reverse complement.
CCTGCCGGAGCATATGGAAGCCTCCGGCCTCTGCACCCTCTGCCGCCCGGACCTGTTCTGGTCCCACCGGAAGCTGGGGGAGGCCCGGGGCGTGCAGTGCGCGGCCATTGCCGCCGGAAGTGAATAGGATTGTTTTATGAAGCTATCGAAGATCATGGCCGTCGCGCTGGCGATGGCCTGTCTGCTCACGGGCTGCTGGCAGGAAGAGCTTCCGGAGGAACCGGAGGATGTGCTGCCCCCCTTTGAAGAAGAGCCGGAGGAAGAGAGCCAGGCCGCCCTTCCGGAGCGGTTTGCCCTGCCCTATATGCCGGGGCGGAGCCTGGACCCGGTGGATTGCGCCGACGGGATGCAGCAGGTGGCGGCCTCCCTGCTCTATGAGGGATTGTTCCGCCTGGACGGGAGCTTTGAGCCCCAGCCCTGCCTGTGCATTAGCTATACCCACGACGAGACCGCCAGCCGCTATACCTTCAGCCTCCGCCCAGGGGTCCAGTTCTCCGACGGCTCGCCCCTGACGGGCCGGGACGTGAAGTCCGCGCTGGAACGGGCCCGGGCTTCGGAGCGTTACCGGAGCCGCCTTTCCGGCATCACATCCATCAGCGCCAGCGGGGACAGCGTGACCATCTCCCTGAACGGTCCCAACACCGCCTTCCCGGCCCTGCTGGATGTGCCCATTGCAAAGCCCGGCGGGCAGGAGGGCGGGGGAGTCCCGCTGGGGACGGGCCCTTACTTTTTCGCGGGGGAGGAGACAGGGGCCTACCTGATTGCCAACCAGTCCTGGTGGAGGGGGGAAGACCAGCCCGTGGACCGGATCGCCCTGGTGGAGGCCCCGGACGAGGCCGCCATGCTTTACCGCTTTTCCTCCCATGAGATTCAGCTGATTACGGCGGACCTCACGGGGGTGACGGCGGTGAGCACCACTGGCAGCGTGGGCTGTGTGGACGCGGAAACCACCGTGCTGCAATACGTGGGCTGCAACACTTCCCGGGCGCCCCTGGACAGCCCCGCCCTCCGCCGGAGCTTGTCGGCGGGGATTAACCGGGCCAACGTGGCCAGCGCCTACCTCTCCGGCCATGGCAGGCCCTGCGCGTTTCCGGTATCCCCGGTTTCCTCCCTGTATCCGGCGGACCTGGAGGAGGGCGGTTCCCTGGAGGCATTCGCCTCCGCCCTGGCGGAGAGCGGCTATGTGCCCGAAAGGCCGCTGTCCCTGCTGGTCAACGAGGAGAACAGCTTTAAAAAGGCCATCGCCCAGTACTTGGCGGAGAGCTGGACCGCTGGAGGCATCCCGGTGGAAGTGCGCGTCCTGCCTTGGGAGGAATACGCCTCCGCCCTGGCCGCCGGGGACTTCGACCTCTACTACGGGGAGGCCCGGCTTACCGCCGACTGGGACCTGGGGAGCCTGCTGGAGCCTGCCGGGGCGCTGAACTACGGCCATTGGTCCAACCCGGACACCAGCCGCCTTCTGGCGGAGCTGGCCGGGGCGGCGAACCGGGCGGTAGCCATGCGGGCCCTCTGCGCCCATCTGAAGGACCAGGCTCCCATCCTGCCAGTGTGCTTCAAGTCTTCCTCCGTGCTGACCCAGGCGGAGGTGGTGGAGGGCCTCCGGCCCACGGCGGCGGAGCCTTTCTACGCCCTGGGCCAGTGCGTGATCCATCTGGAGGAGGAATGAGGGGCGCGGCTTGTCCGCTGGGTCCGGCAGCTTCCATTGGGATGGGCGGTAAGCGCCATAGGCGCGGGAATCATCTGGTCCCGGCAAAGAGGCTGCGGGGCGGGTGAGGGAGGGCCCCGGCCTGCGCCGGGGCCCTCTGTCCTTTGAGGAAGAGAAAAAACCGCCGTGCCTCGTGGCACGGCGGTTTTTCAAATGCTTAGTAATAACGCTTCTTGTTCTTGCGAGCGGCCTCAGACTTCTTGCGCCGCTTCACGCTGGGACTCTCGTAATGCTCCCGCTTCCGGACTTCGGCCAGGACGCCAGCCTTGGCGCAGCTGCGCTTAAAACGCTTCAGCGCGCTGTCGATGGATTCATTTTCCTTCACATGGATCTCAGACATCTATATTTTCCCTCCCTCCGAGGTATCCGGCTATTTCCAGGATACTTTAAGGGCCATGCTATATGGCTTCAACATCGCTATTATACAGATTTAGAGGAAACTTGTCAAGGGAAATTCCAAAATCTCTGTTTCTTATAATCTGCTCGGAAACCGGGGCAAAAAAACAGGAAATTTTCCGCTGGAAAAGGGCCCGTATCCCTCTTGCAACCAGGCTTTTGTCGAAAATAACGAAGACTGGGAAAAAAATTCTGGTTGACAAACCGCCGAAAATCCTGTATCTTATAGCCCATCAGCAAAACAACGAAACGCGATGACAGGGAGAAAGTCCTTTTCCATATGCTTCAGAGAGCCGCTGGTTGCTGCGAGGCGGCGCGGAGGGGGAGGATGTCACTGGCCCTTGAGCGGCTCCGCTGAGACCGGATTCCGGTTTAGGCGGAGACGGCTGGCCTCGTTATTGGCCGGAGCCTTGTTTGAGGCTGTGAGGGCCGTTGGGCAACCGGCGGCTAAACCAGGGTGGTACCGCGTGTTGATTGACACGCCCCTGACTCGAAGGAGTCAGGGGCGTTTTCTTGTCCCCTGGCCCATCCGATACCCTATTTTGTAAGGAGGACGCCGCTATGAGACCCGGATTTGAAAAGTACATTCCCTTCCAGCCCCAGCCCATTCAGGGCCGCACTTGGCCGGACCGGAAGATTGCCAAGGCCCCTGTTTGGTGCTCTGTGGACCTGCGGGACGGAAACCAGGCGCTGATTGACCCCATGAACCTGGCGGAGAAGCTGGAGTATTTCCACACGCTGGTGGACATCGGCGTGAAGGAGATTGAAATTGGCTTCCCTTCCGCCAGCGAGACGGAATATGAAATCTGCCGGGAGCTCATCGAGGGCGGCCACATTCCCGGCGACGTGACCATCCAGGTGCTGGTCCAGGCCCGGGAACACCTCATCAAAAAGACCTTTGAGGCCATCCGGGGCGCGAAGAATGTGATTCTCCATTTCTACAATTCCACCTCCACCCTCCAGCGCAAGGTGGTCTTCCACATGGACTGCGACGAGATTACCAAAATCGCCACCGACGCCGCCGACCTCATCTATGAGATGTCCCAGCCCATGATCGCCGGGGGCATGAACCTCCGCTTTGAGTATTCCCCCGAGTCCTTCATGGGCACGGAGATGGACTACGCCGTGGAAATCTGCCAGGCGGTGCTGGAGCACCTCCACGCCACGCCGGAAAAGAAGGTCATCCTGAACCTCCCCACCACGGTGGAGAACTGTATGCCCAACCAGTTCGCCGACATGCTGGAATACTTCATCCGCAAACTTCCCGGCCGGGACCGGGCCGTCATCTCCCTTCATCCCCACAATGACCGGGGCTGCGGCGTAGCCACCACGGAGATGGGCCTGCTGGCCGGAGCCGACCGGGTGGAGGCCACCCTCTTCGGCAACGGGGAGCGCACCGGAAACGTGGACATAGTGACCCTGGCCATGAACATGTATACCCAGGGCGTGGACCCGGAGCTGGACTTCTCCAACATCAACAAAATCAAGGAGATGTTCGAACGGTGCACCAAGATGCCCGTGGGCGACCGCCAGCCCTATGTGGGCAAGCTGGTCTTTACGGCCTTCTCCGGCAGCCATCAGGACGCCATTAACAAGGGCGTCCAGTATATGAAGACCTCCGGTACGGAGTATTGGGAAATCCCGTATCTCCCCATCGATCCCGCCGACGTGGGCCGGGAGTACGAGCCCATCATCCGCATCAACTCCCAGTCCGGCAAGGGCGGAGCCGCCTATATCATGGAGCACAACTTCGGCTTTGACCTGCCCAAGTCCATGCAGCCGGAGTTCGGCCATATCGTCCAGGTGGAGACGGACAGGGTGGGCAAGGAGGTCGCCCCGGAGCGGATCAGCGAGCTGTTCCACCAGGAGTATATCGAGGCGAAGCAGCCTTATCAGCTCATCAAGCACGCCTTCCGGGAGACTGTGGACGCCGGGGGCCACTCCCATGTGGCCTTCCAGGGGACCCTCCGGCACACGGACACGGTGTTCGAGGTCTCCGGCGAGGGCAACGGCCCCATCGACGCCTTCTTCAACGCCATTCAAGGGGAGAAAATCGACCGCTTCACCTTCCTGGACTACGCCTCCCACGCCATCACCGACGGTTCCGACTCCCAGGGCGTGGCCTATATCCTCCTTCAGGACCGGCGCACCGGCAAGCAGTACTGGGGCGTGGGGCTCAGCCACAACATCAACCTGGCGCCTCTCCGGGCCATCCTCTCCGCCGTCAACCGGGCCAAGCGGGCATAAGCGGACTTGCGGATATTCATGAATTCATAAGGAGCGTGACAACAAATGGGAATGACCATGACGCAGAAAATCCTGGCCAAGCACGCGGGGCTTCCTTCCGTCCGGGCGGGGCAGCTGATCCAGGCGAAGCTGGACCTGGTGCTGGGCAACGACATCACCACCCCCGTGGCGGTCAACGAGTTTGAGGCGGCGGGCTTTGACAAGGTGTTCGACAAGAGCAAAATCGCCCTGGTAATGGATCACTTCGCACCCAACAAGGACATCAAGGCCGCCGCCCAGTGCAAGCAGTGCCGCGCCTTCGCCCGGCGGTTTGACATCGACAACTACTTCGACGTGGGGGAGATGGGCATCGAGCACGCCCTGCTGCCGGAAAAGGGCCTGGTGGCCCCCGGCGAGGCTGTTATCGGCGCGGACTCCCACACCTGCACCTACGGAGCCCTGGGGGCCTTCTCCACCGGAGTGGGGTCCACGGACATGGGCGCCGCCATGGCGGCGGGGGAGACCTGGTTCAAGGTGCCCTCCGCCATCAAGGTGAACCTCACCGGGAAGCTCCGGCCCTTCGTCTCCGGCAAGGACGTGATCCTGACCCTCATCGGCATGATCGGCGTGGACGGGGCCCGGTACCAGTCCCTGGAGTTTGCCGGGCCCGGCGTTGCCGAGCTCTCTATCTACGACCGGCTGACCATCTCCAACATGGCCATTGAGGCCGGGGCGAAAAACGGTATTTTCCCCGTGGACGAGGTGACGAAAGCCTATGTGGAGGGCCGGGTAAACCGCCCCTGGACCGCCTATGAGGCGGACGGCGACGCGGAGTATGAGCGCACCGTGGACATCGACCTTTCCCGGGTGGACTGCACCGTGGCCTATCCCCACCTCCCCGAGAACGCCCACAGCGCCCGGGAGGGGAAGGACGTCCGGATCGACCAGATTGTCATTGGCTCCTGCACCAACGGGCAGCTGCCCGATTTGGAGGCCGCCGCTGCCATTTTGAAGGGGAAGCACCTGGCCCGGGATGTCCGGGGCATCGTCATTCCCGCCACCATGAGCGTCTACCGGGAGGCTATGCGCCGGGGGCTCACGGACATTTTCCTGGACGCGGGCTGCATCGTCTCCACCCCCACCTGCGGGCCGTGCCTGGGCGGCTACATGGGGATTCTGGCCGCTGGGGAGCGCTGCGTCTCCACCACCAACCGCAACTTCGTGGGCCGCATGGGCCATGTGGACAGCGAGGTCTACCTGGCCTCTCCCGCCGTGGCCGCCGCGTCCGGCGTCGCGGGGCACATCGCCCATCCGGAAGAACTGTGATCAATTATGAATATTCAATGGGATGCCGAGAAATATACCAATGATTTTTCCTTTGTCCATCAATACGGAAGTTCCTTGCTGGACTTGATAGATGGGGAGAACTTATCGGTACTGGATCTTGGCTGCGGCAGCGGCGCGCTGACGAAGGAGCTTGCCGAACGGGGCTACGACGCGGAGGGCATCGACGCGTCCGCCGAGCTGCTCCAGGCGGCCCGGACCCATTACCCGGAACTGCGGTTCACTCAGGCGGACGCGGTGAGCTTCCAGACGGGCAGGCAGTTTGACGTCGTGTTTTCCAACGCGGTTTTCCACTGGATTGACCGGGAAAAACAGGCGGATATGATTGCTCATGTGTTTGACGCGCTGAAACCGCAGGGGCAATTTATCTTTGAGTTTGGCGGACATGGAAACAACGCCCTCATCCACGGCGCGCTGGCCAGGGCATTCGAAGCTCGAAACCTCACCTATCAGATGCCGTTCTATTTCCCAACGGTCGGCGAATACGCCTCACTTTTAGAACAAGGCGGATTTGTTGTCAGAACCGCGCTGCTGCTGGACAGGCCGACCAGGCTCAACGGCGGCGATGGTCTTTGTGAGTGGATTCGAATGTTTGTGAAAGCGCCCTTTGAGGGAATCGGCCCGGATCTCCGCGAGGAAATCATCCGCTCAGCCGCGGCGGACCTGGAAGGCATTTTGTGCCATAATGGAAGCTGGTACGCGGATTATGTCCGGCTGCGGTGCAAAGCCGTTAAGCCGTTGGTGTGACCGCTGGAAAAAGAGAATTCTTCATGATTATTTTGTGAAGCATGAGAAAGAGGTTTGAACATGAACGTACAGGGAACCGTCCATAAATACGGGGATCATGTGGACACCGACGTCATCATCCCCGCCCGCTATCTGAACACCCCGGACCACAAGGAGCTGGCCGCCCACTGCATGGAGGACATCGACAAGGACTTTATCCATAAGGTAAAGCCCGGGGACGTGATGGTGGCCGGGGTCAACTTCGGCTGCGGCTCCTCCCGGGAGCACGCCCCCATCGCCATCAAGGCCAGCGGAGTGAGCTGCGTCATCGCGGCCACCTTTGCCCGGATTTTTTACCGGAACGCCATCAACATCGGCCTGGCCATTCTGGAGTGCCCTGCGGCAAGCGGCGGCATCTCCGACGGGGACCAGGTGGCGGTGGACTTCGACACGGGCGTCATCACCAACGTGACGAAACATGAGACCTATCAGGCGGAGCCCTTCCCGCCGTTTATCAAGGACATGATCGAAAAGGGCGGGCTTATGGCCTCCTTGAAGGCCGGAAAGGCGGACAAATGAACAAGACCATTGCCGTCATCCGGGGCGACGGAATCGGCCCCGAGATCGTAAGCGAGGCCATCGGCGTGCTGGACGCCGTGGCGGAGAAATTCGGACATGCCTTCACCTATCAGGAGGCCCCCATGGGCGGCTGCGCCATTGACGCTTTCGGCGTGCCCCTGCCGGATTCCAGCCTGGAAACCTGCCTGCGCTCCGACAGCGTGCTGCTGGGGGCGGTGGGGGGCCCCAAGTGGGACGCCCAGCCCTCCGCCAACCGCCCCGAGCGGGGGCTTTTGAAGCTCCGCTCCGCCATGGGCCTGTATACGAATATCCGGCCCGCCCGGATGTTCTCCGACCTTGCCGCCGCCTGCCCCCTCCGGGCGGACATCGCGGCGAAGGGCATCGACTTCGTGGTGGTCCGGGAGCTCATCGGCGGCCTGTACTTCGGCGAGCACACCACCTCCGGGGCGGACGGGGAGCAGAAGGCCGTGGACGTGTGCTCTTACAGTGAGCACGAGGTCCGCCGGGTGGCCCGGGTGGCCTTTGACATGGCCCGGAAGCGCCGGGGCCGGGTGACCTCCATTGACAAGGCCAACGTGCTGGACACCTCCCGCCTGTGGCGGAAGACGGTGGAGGAAACGGCGAAGGACTACCCGGACGTGGAGCTTCTCCACATGTATGTGGACAACGCCGCCATGCAGCTGGTCCGGGACCCCAGCCAGTTTGACGTGATTGTGACGGAGAACCTCTTCGGGGACATCCTCTCCGACGAGGCCAGCCAGATTACCGGGTCCATCGGCATGATTCCGTCCTCCAGCATGGGGGAGGGGACAAGGGGCCTTTACGAGCCCATCCACGGCTCCGCCCCGGACATCGCCGGGCAGGACAAGGCCAACCCCATCGGCACCATTCTGGCGGCGGCCATGATGCTGCGCTACAGCTTCGACATGAGCGCCGAGGCCGGCGCGGTGGAAGCCGCGGTGGACCGGACGCTGAAAGCGGGCTTCCGCTGCGGGGACATTCTGAACGAGGGCGGGAAGCTCCTGGGCTGCAAGGCCATGGGGGCGGAGATCCGGGCCCGGATTTGAACAGGAGAAAAAGGGGGAGGCTTTTCAGCCTCCCCCTTTTAAATTTTTCAGAGCGTCGGGGCAATCTGCGGTAATCATCCCAAGGGTTTGGCATTCTTCCAGGTCCGGGCAGCCGCCGCATGTGGTTACGCCCTTTTTCAAAGCGCATTGTCGAATCTCGCAGAGCTGTTCGCAAAACACCGTTTTGATTCCCGAAACACGGCAGCCACGGCAGTTGATATGTTCGGGCAGAATGGGGGCGTTGTTTAGCTCTGCCCACAATTTCGCGGTTTTCTCACGCAGCGCCTGGTCGTCATGGATGGTCGCAAGGTACGCGTCGCATTTCTCACAGTCCAGGCCGCAATAGGCGATCATTTCTCTCATGGCCGTCTTCCTCCTGCAAATGGATGTTTCACATATTATAGCACCGTTCCCAGGCCAATTCAACCCACCCTGTAAGGCTGGCGGCGGTTTCTCCCTTTGACAAAGGTTGGCCTATTTGCTATGATGGAAGCATCATTTGAGAGAGGAGTGGGACCATGCGGAATGTGAAATACGGAAAGTGCGTCAAATGCGGAAAAACCTATGAGGCCGTGCCGGACTTGACGGCATGCAAGTGCGGCGGCATCCTGGACATTACCTATGATTACGAGTACATCCAAGCCCGTCTGACTAAGGAGGTCCTGGCGAACCGGGCCGAGCGGTCCATGTGGCGCTACCGGGAGCTGCTGCCCATCAAGGAGGATACCGCCCCCACGCCCCTGCGGGTGGGCTGGTCCCCCCTCTACGAGGAGCCGCGCCTTGCGCAGCAGCTGGGCCTGGGCCGCCTCTTTGTGAAGGACGACGGACAGAACCCCACGGCGTCCCTGAAGGACCGGGCCAGCGCCATGGCGGTGGCCAAGGCCCGGGAGGCCGGGGCCAAGGTAATTGCCTGCTCCTCCACGGGAAACGCCGCCTCGTCTCTCGCGGGCAACGCGGCGGCGGCGGGGCTTTCCACGTACATCTTCGTTCCCTCCCGGGCCCCCAAGGGGAAGGTGGCCCAGCTGATGACCTTCGGGTCCACGGTGATTTCGGTCCAGGGAAGCTACGAGGAGACCTTCGAGCTTTCCAAACAGGCCATTGACAAGTGGGGCTGGTACAACCGCAACGCCGCCATCAACCCCTATCTCTCCGAGGGCAAGAAGACCGTGGCCCTGGAGATTATGGAACAGCTGGACTGGGAAGTGCCGGATTACATCGCCATCTCCGTGGGGGACGGCTGCACCATTGCGGGGCTGTGGAAGGGCCTTAAGGACCTGTACGCCATCGGTTTCATTGACCGCCTGCCCCGGCTCATCTCCGCCCAGGCGGCGGGCTGCTGCCCCCTGAACCGGGCCATTGAGACGGATGCGCCCTGGGAGCCCATGGAGGAGAACACCCTGGCGGACTCCATCGCCGTGGGCGTGCCCCGGAATGCCGATAAAGCCCTGATGGCCATCCGGGAGTCCAACGGATTGACGGTGAACGTCACGGACCAGGAGATCATGGCCGCCCAGCAGCTGCTGGGGCGGACCTGCGGCGTCTTCGGCGAGCCCGCCGGGGTCACCGGGACGGCGGGGGTGAAAAAGCTCTGCGAGGCGGGGAAAATCGGAAAGAGCGACACGGTGGTTTCCGTGGTGACGGGCAACGGCTTAAAGGACGTGGCCAACGCCATTGCCGCCTGCGGGGAGCCCATCGCCATCCCGGGGAGCATGGACCGTCTGCTGGAGGCCTTCACCAGGAGGGGCATCCAGGCGGAGGGGGTATGATACTCCGGCCTTACCGCCCCTCCGACCTCCGGGAGCTTGTGGAATTGTTTTATGACACCGTACATACGGTGAATGCCGGGGACTACACGGCGGAGCAGCTGGACGCCTGGGCAGACGGGGCGCCGGACCTTGCGGAGTGGAACCGGACGCTGCTGGAGCACACGGCCCTGGTGGCGGTGGAGGGGGAGGCCCTCCTGGGCTTCGGGGATATCGACGCCTCCGGCTATCTGGACAGGCTGTATGTCCACAAGGATTTTCAGCGGCAGGGCGTGGCGTCCGCCCTCTGCGGCGCATTGGAAAGGGCCGTGGAGGGGGAACGGACCGTTACCTGCGCCTCTATCACCGCCCGGCCATTTTTCGAGGGGCGGGGCTACCAGGTGATCCGGGAGCAGCGGGTGGTCCGGCACGGGGTGGCGATGGCCAACTACCGGATGGAGAAACGCCCCCCTGCACAAAACGCCTGTTATGCAGCAGAAAACGCCGTTGCGCCCCAGGCGGAAACGGAGTAAGATATCCCTGGCAGCGCATTCCAAGAGACTGGAGGGGATTCCCATGAACACAGCTTTCGACGCCCACTGCTGGGCGGAAATCGACCTGGACGCCTTGGTCCATAACTTCCGGCTGATTCAGGAAAAGGCGGCTCCCGCTGCGGTCTGCGCCGTGGTGAAGGCCGATGCCTACGGCCACGGGGACCGCATGGTGGCCCGGACCCTGGCGGGAGCCGGGGCGGCGTGGTTTGCCGTCAGCTCCCTGGCGGAGGCCCGTCGGCTGCGCCGTAGCGGCGTGAAACAGCCCATTTTGATTCTGGGCATGACCCGCCCGGAGTGCGCCGGGACCCTGGCGGCGGAGGGCATCACCCAGGCGGTCTACAGCCTGGAGTACGCCCGGGCCCTGTCCCAGGCGGCGGAGGCCGCCGGAACCAGGGTGGAGGGCCACTTGAAGATCGACACGGGCATGGGCCGCATCGGCTTCGGGGCCTGCCGGGATTTTGAGGGGGCGGTCTCCGGCCTGCTGGAGTGCCGGAGGCTGGCCGGGCTCTCCGTTACCGGGGCGTTTCAGCATTTCTCCGTGGCGGATTCCCTCTCGGAGGAGGACCGCCGCTACACGGAGAAACAGTACGCCCTTTTCCGCCGGGTGGTGGAGCGCCTGGAGTCCGCAGGGCCGCTGGAAACCGTCCACTGTTCCAACTCAGCCGGGCTGACGGCCCACCCGGATTGGAGCGGCGGCATGGTCCGGGCGGGGGTCATCCTCTACGGCCAGGATCCCAGCGCAGAGGTGGCGTTCCCGGGCCTCAGGCCTGTTATGGCCCTGAAAACCGTGGTCAGCCAAGTGAAGGACCTGGTCCCCGGGGACTGCGTGGGCTATGGGCGGACCTATACGGCGGACCGCGCCCTGCGGGCGGCCACCGTCTGCTGCGGTTATGCCGATGGCTATCCCCGGTGCCTGTCCAACCTGGGCGTGACCTCCATCCGGGGAAAAGCGGCCCCGGTGATTGGCCGGGTGAGCATGGACCAGATTACGCTGGACGCCTCCAACCTGCCGGAAGCTGAAGCCGGGGACGAAGTCACGCTCTGGGGGGCCGCTCCGGCGGACGGCTTTGCCCAGGCGGCGGAAAAAGCGGGGACCATCACCTACGAGCTCCTCTGCGCCGTGGCCCGCCGGGTGCCCCGGGTCTATCTCCAGGGCGGCCGCGTGGCGGAGGTGCTGGACTACCTGGATAAGGAGTGAGCGTTCCGCCCACGCTGGATGTGGAGGGGATGGAGCAGATTGGCGGGAAAGAGGCGTTTGTTCCCTTACAGGCCGCCATGGAAAGGGGCGTGTCCCCTTCAGAGAGGTTCCCCTGTAGGGGCGGACACGCGGGTCCGTCCCTACGTGTTTCCACTTTATAAATGCGTGTTTGGACACTCCCCATGGAAAGGCCGGCCTTGACATCCGGTTCTTTCCATGGTATCATCAGCTCCGAGCAAGCCCGTCCCCGGAAAGTTTTTCTAACCGGAGGACTGGATTTTTGATCTGTCAGCCTGGCGGCAAGGCAATATCCGAGCCGTAAGAGGAGAGAGCAGCGGACGCGGAGGGCATTTCCTCCAGGTCCTGTGAGCCGTATGTACACGGCCCCTCTGCCGGGTTGGCGGAGGGGCTTTGCTTTTTCCAAAAAGGAGGGAAGACTATATGGAAACCCGCGTCGCCGTCCTGGCAGTCATCGTCCGGGAGGCGGACTCCGTAGCGGCGCTGAACGCCCTGCTGCACCAGTATGAACGCGCGGTCCTGGGGCGGATGGGCATTCCCTGCCGGGAGCGGGGGATACGCTTAATCAGCGTGGCCCTGGACGCTCCGGCGGATGTGATTTCGGCCCTGTCCGGAAAAATCGGACGCCTGCCCGGCGTAACGGCGAAGACGGTTTATGCCCCGGAGAACGCCTGAAGAGAAACCATTATGGGAGGAAACCATCATGAAAGCCTTGAAGACCCTGGCCCTTGCCCTGGCCCTGCTGCTGGCCCTTTCCGCCTGCGGCCCCTCGGAGACGGAGGCTGGCTCCGCCCCGCCGGAGGAAGCGGGGGCTCAGGATGTCCAGACAGAGGACTCCGCGCCCCCGGAAGGTGCGCTGGACGAAGCATATCCCCTCTGGGTGGGGGCGCTGAAAGGGCCCACGGCCATGGGCTTGGTGAAGATGATGGAGCGGCGGGGAGCCGCCGCGTCCACATCCCCCTGGAACTTTCATCTGGCGGGCTCCGCCGACGAGCTGACCCCCAGGCTCATCAAGGGGGAGCTGGATATCATCTGCGTCCCCGCCAACCTGGCGGCGGTCCTTTATAACAAAACCGGGGGCGGGATCGTCACTCTGGCGGTGAACACCCTGGGCGTTCTCTACATCGTGGAGAACGGCGGGGAGGCCATCCAGTCCATGGCGGACCTCAAGGGCAGGACCATCGTGGCCGCCGGGAAGGGGTCCACGCCGGAGTTCGGGCTCCGCTACCTGCTGGAACAGAACGGCCTGGACCCGGACAAGGATGTGGCTGTGGACTGGAAATCCGAGCACGCCGAGTGCGTGGCGGCCCTGGCGGCGGGGACGGCGGACCTCGCCCTGCTGCCCCAGCCCTTTGTCACCGTGGCCCAGGGGAAGCTGGAAAACCTCCGGGTGGCCCTGGACCTGACGGCGGAGTGGGACGCCCTGGGAGGCGGCTCCGCCATGATTACCGGCGTGGCCGTGGCCCGGCGGGACCTGGTGGAGGAGCGCCCGGAGCTGGTGGACGAGTTCCTCAGGGAGTACGCCGTTTCCGTGGACTGGGTAAATGGGAACACCGCCGAAGCGGCGGAGCTGGTGGCGGCAAATGGCATCATTGAAAGCCCCGCCATTGCGGAAAAGGCCCTGCCCCAATGCAACATCGTCTGCCTCACCGGACAGGAGATGTCCGGTAAGCTCTCCGGCTATCTCCAGGTCCTGGCGGAGGCCAATCCGGACTCCGTAGGCGGTGTGCTCCCCAGAGACGACTTCTACTATGGCGCCTAAGCTCCGCCCCTGGTCCGTGGCCCTCTGGCTGCTGGCCTGGCAGGGGGGCAGCATGGCCCTGGCGGCGGCGGTCCCCGGCGGGGGGCTGCTGCTGGCCTCGCCGGTCCAGGCGGCCCGCCGCCTTCTGGAGCTGCTGCCCTCCGCCGCCTTCTGGCGGGCGGCGGGGAACTCGTCCCTCCGCATCTCCGGGGGCTTCCTGCTCTCCTGCGGGCTGGCTCTGCTGCTGGCCTCCCTGGCGGCGGGGAGGCCCTGGCTCCAGGACCTGCTGGCCCCCCCGGTGGCGGCGGTGAAGGCCGTGCCCGTGGCCTCTTTCATCATCCTGGCCCTGGTGTGGCTGGATTCCAGGTCCCTGTCTTTCTTCATCTCGGCGCTGATGGTCTTCCCTCCGGTGTACCTCAATGTGCTGGAGGGACTCCGGGGAACGGACGTCCAGCTCCTGGAGCTGGCCCAGGTGTACCGGATTCCCTTGAGGCGGCGAATCTGGGGCATTTACGTGCCGCAGGTCCTGCCCTTTTTCCGCTCCGCGTCCTCCCTGGCGTTAGGGCTTTGCTGGAAAGCGGGGGTGGCGGCGGAGGTCATCGGCCTCCCGGCGGGGACCGTTGGCGAGCGGCTGTACACCGCAAAAATCTACTTGCAGACTCCGGACCTCTTCGCCTGGACCGCTGTGATTCTGGTCCTGGCGGCAGGGTTCGAGCGGCTGTTTCTGGCCCTGGTGGACGGCTTGGTAAGAAAGGCGGGAGCGTGATGGAACTCCGCGTGGAAGGTCTTTGCAAGTCTTATAGAGGCAGGCCCGTGCTGGCCAGCCTCACTGCGGTTTTCCGGGAGGGTGTCACCTGCGTGTCCGCCCCCTCCGGCATGGGGAAAACCACCCTGCTCCGCCTTCTGCTGGGGCTGGAGCGGCCGGACGCCGGGGTTATTCACGGAGCAGACTGCCTCTGGGCCGCCGTCTTCCAGGAAAACCGGCTGCTGGAGGACCGGTCCGCTGCGGCCAACCTCCGCTTTGCCCTGGGGGAGATCCCGGGGGAGGCCGGGGACCTGCTGGCCCGGCTGGGACTGGAGCTCCGGGACCCCAAACCCATCCGGGATTGGTCCGGGGGCATGAAACGGCGCCTGGCCTTGGCCCGGGCCCTTCTGGCTCCTTCGGAGGCCCTGGCCCTGGACGAGCCCTTCACAGGCCTGGATGAGGAAAACCGGGCCCGGTGCCTGGAGCTGATCCAGGAGAGGGGCAGGGGGAAGCCCGTGGTGCTGGCCGTCCACGGCCTCGCGGGCCTGGAGGGCGCGCCGCTGCTGCGCCTGGGGGAACCATAGGAAGGAACTCCGCTGGCCCGGCGGAGTTTTTTCTTGTTTTTCTCGGAATTACTCTTGAAAACTGGAGAACTTTGCCGTACAATAAACGCCGTATAAACCGCCGTCGTTCAGGAGGAACCGCCATGCGCGTAATCACGGGCTCCGCCGGGGGCCGCCGCCTGCTGGAGCTGGAGGGGCTGGAGACCCGCCCTACCACTGGCCGGGTGAAGGAGGGCGTGTTCAGCGCCCTGCAATTTGACATTGAGGGCCGCCGGGTGCTGGACCTCTTTGCGGGCACCGGGCAGATGGGCATTGAGTGCCTGAGCCGGGGGGCCGCTTCCGCCGTCTTCGTGGACCAGAGGAAGGACGCCTTCGAGGTGGTAAAGAAGAACCTGGCCCTGACGGATCTCCAGGACCGGGCCCAGGTGGTCTGCGGAAACGCCCGGGATTTTGTAGCCAGGGCCTGCGGGGGCTTCGACCTGGTATTCCTGGACCCGCCCTACGCCTCCGGCCTGCTGGAAGAGATGCTGGAGCGCATCACGGCGCCGGGATTTGACATTCTCGGTCCTTATGGTATAATCGTAGCGGAACACCCGGCGGACCGCCGCCTGGCCGTCCCGGCGGGATGCCGCCTGCGCAAGACCTACCGTTACGGCAAGATCGCCGTCACCCTCTTCCGCCGGGAGGGAAACGAATAGAACGAGGAAACCGCACATGAGAACAGCCATCTGCTCCGGCAGCTTTGACCCCATCACCCTGGGCCACATGGACGTGATCCGGCGGGCCGCCGGATGCTTTGACGCAGTCTTTGTCTGCGTCAGCCCCAACGCCGAGAAGCGGAACCAGATGTTTACCCCGGAGCGGAAACTCCAAATGGTCCGGGCCGCCATAGAGGACCTGCCCAATGTGGAGGCGGAGCTCTGGCCCGGGCTGCTGGCGGACTACGCCAGGGCCCACGGGGCCTGCGCCATCGTCCGGGGAGTCCGCAGCGTGACGGACTTCGATGCCGAATACCAGATGGCCTTGATCAACCGGGAAATCTGTCCAGGGCTGGAAACCCTGCTGCTGCCCGCCAGCGCCCCGTACCAGCATTTCAGCTCCTCCATGGCCCGGGAGATGATCCGGTACCGCCAGCCGCTGGAGCGCTACCTGCCCGGGCCCGTCATCCCGCTGGTAGAGGAACTGACCGAGAAAGAGGGAGGAAGCAACCATGGCCAATGATATCAACCGTCTGATCGACATGATCTACGAGCGGATCGAGGACGCCAAGGCTCCCGCCTTGAAGCCCAGTATGAGCATCGTGGACCGGGACGAGCTGCTGGACCTGCTGGACGAGCTCCGGGCCCAGCTCCCGGCCGAGATCAAGCGGGCCCAGGAGCTGCTGGGCGCCCGGGAGAAATTTGTGGAGGACGCGAAACGGGACGTGGAGCGCATGATGCGCCAGGCGGAGCTGGAGGCCAAGACCAAAATCTCCGAGAGCGAGGTCATGTACGCCGCCCGGGAGAAGGCCCGGCAGATCGTCACCCGGGCCGAGGAACGCTCCCGCCAGCTCTACCAGGTGGCCAACAGCTACGCCGAGGACGCCCTGGCCCGGACGGAGGAGGCCGTCCAGGCCGCCCTGGACGAAGTCAAGCAGTCCCGGGTCCGGTTCCGTACCACCTCCGCCGCCAAGATGCAGGAGCAAAGACAAAAACTGGAAAAACAGAACGGGGAAGAGGACTCCTGAGTTACATATAACTAACAAAAATTTGGCTAAATTGACGAAACTTTTCCGGAAACAAAATCCAAAACCGCTAGATGTGGAGAAAAAGGCAGAGAAAGAGTGCTCACGGTCGCAAGATGTTGCGGCGGTGGGTGCTTTTTTTTGCGCGAAAACCCAGGGGAAAAAAGTAGAACGAACGTTTTATTTTCTAGGATTCGGGCGGAAAACAGAGGATTTTGAAGAAAAGGCCCTGTTTTCTGTCGAAAAAAAATACTTGCTTTTCAGTTCTGGTTTTCGTATACTAGGTAGCACAGGTGGGGAGAAGTGGGGATTTAAGATATCGAAGTGGAGTCTTTCCCCATTTCATCCCAAAAAGGGGGGAAAGGGGGCGGCTCTATGGCGAGGCTGCTGGGCAAATCGAATAACAGCATCGACACGAAGGGCCGCCTAGTCATTCCCTCCGCCATGCGGGAGGCACTGGGCGACACATTTGTCATTACCATTGGCGCCGAGCATTGCCTGACCATCTACCCCCAGGCCAAGTGGGAACAGATGTCTGAGGAGATGGAGGAGCTTACCTATACCGAGAGGCTGGCCCTGAACCTGCTTTACGCCAAAGCCGTGGAGTGCAATCCCGACGGCCAGGGGCGGGTTCTGATTACCGCCGACCTGCGGAAATACGCGGGCCTGCAAAAGGCCTGCACCATCGTGGGCATGAATACCTTCGCCCAGATCTGGGACGAGGAAACCTGGGCGGAGCGGGAGCGGAAGATGCTGGAGGAGACGGACATGGCTGCGGCTATGGACGCCTTGACCCGGGCCCGCCGGAACCGGGGGTGAGTTCCTATGGGATACACACACAATCCCGTCCTACGGGACGAGTGCATCCGCGCCCTGAACATCCGCCCAGAAGGCATCTATGTAGACGGCACCCTGGGCCGGGCGGGGCACTCCCGGGAGATTGTGAAGCGGCTGTCCACCGGGCGCCTCATCTGCATCGACCGGGACCTGGCCGCCATTGAGGCGGCCCAGGAACGGCTGGCCCCTTGGATGGACCGGGTGCGGCTGGTCCACAGCAACTTCGCAGAGCTGGAAAGCGTCCTGGCCGGGGAGCCGGATGTGGACGGGATGCTCTTTGACCTGGGTGTCTCCTCTCCCCAACTGGATGACCCGGAGCGGGGCTTCTCCTATATGCAGGACGCCCCACTGGATATGCGGATGGACCAAACCTCCCCCCTGACGGCGCGGGAGGTGGTCAACTCCTGGGATTTTCAGGAGCTTCGGCGCGTTTTATTTGAGTTTGGGGAAGAACGGTATGCCCCGGCCATTGCCCGGGCCATCGTGAAGCGCCGGGAGGACAAGCCCATAGGGACCACCCTGGAACTGGTGGAGGTGATCAAATCCGCCATGCCTCCCGCAGCCCTGCGGGAGAAGCAGCATCCTGCCAAGCGGAGCTTCCAGGCCATCCGTATCGCCGTCAACGGCGAGCTGGACGCCCTGCCGCCCATGCTGCGGGCGGCGGCGGACAAGCTCCGGCCCGGCGGGCGGCTGGCGGTGATTACCTTCCACTCCCTGGAGGACCGGATTGTCAAGCGGGCCTTCCGGGAACTGGCCAGGGGCTGCACCTGCCCGCCGGATTTTCCGGTGTGCATCTGCGGAAAGCGGCCGCTGGTACGGCTGGACAAACCTGTGACGCCTACGGCGGCGGAGATAGAGGAAAATCCCCGGGCCAGGAGCGCCCGGCTCCGGACGGCGGAGAAACTGGATGAGGTTGATATCGGATAGCTGGGCGAAAACGGTTGAAAGGGGGCGTCTCCATGGCGGCGGCGGCACGGGACACGAGGTACCGCAGAAAGCAGGCGGTCAACGGCAGTCTGGCCTATGATCTGGACTATGCGGTCCGGGAACGGGAACTGCGCCACGCGGGGGAGGCCCCCAGGGTGCGGGAAAAGGCCAAGGCAAAGGTCCGGGAGACCACCCGCGTCCTGGTCCGGGCGCGGCAGGTGGTTTCGCCCCTGGCGGTGCTGAGCGTGACGGCCATTATGGGACTGGCCCTGGTGGTGCTGATGAGCTATGTGCAGCTGACCCTGCTGTCCGCCGAAACCGTGAAGCTGCAAACCCAGCTGGAGGAGCTGGAGACGGAGAACGTGAGCCTTACCTCCCAATACCAGAGGATGTTTGACATGGCCTCGGTGAAAGAGGCGGCGGAGGCCGCCGGGATGTCCAAGCCCAGCAGCACCCAGATGAGCCATTTGGACTTGTCGGCGGGGGATTCCGCCGTGGCCTACCGGCAAAGGGAGCCCGGGCTGTTCAGACGCATCCTCTCGTCCCTCCACGGCGGGGTCTGCGCGGTAGTGGAATATTTCGACTGACCGGTGCACTATAATGAGCTGACATGAGATTTTTCGGCCCTGACAGTGTCCGGCGGGGAGCGGGAAGCCAGGTCTTCTCGCTCCCTCCCTTCATAAGCACATCAAATCCCCGATTAGGAGGCGGCCTATGGCAAATCACCCCCCCAAACCCCCAGCCCTGCACCGGAAGAGCGAATCCGCCCGGCGGGCCAATCAGATCATCCGCGGGCGGACGCTGCTGATGATGCTGGTGCTGGGCATCGCTACTTTTTTGCTGCTGTTCTGGAAGCTCTACGACCTCCAGATCAACCGCTACGACGAGATGACGGCCCGGGCCGTCCACCAGCAGACCCGGGAGGTCTCCATCAACGCCTCCCGGGGAACCATATACGACAAGAACCACAATGTCCTGGCCAGTTCCACTACGGCGGAGATGGTGATCCTGGACCCCATGCGGATCGGCCAGTTCGTCCAGAACCAGGAGGAGACGCAGGACGAGGCGGCGGCCCGGGCCCTGGAAAAAGGGGAGGCCTATACCCGGCAGCCCATCCGGGATCAGGTTTACATCGCCCAGGGGCTGAGCCGCATCCTGGGGATGGACCAGGAATCCATTGAAAAAAAGATGGAAAACACAAAGTCCGCTTATGTCATTCTGCGCCGGAAGGTGGAGAAGGAGACGGCGGACGAAATCCGGAAATTTATCAACGGGCAGATTGATGGGGAGGGGAACGAGATTCCCGAGGGCCAGAGGCACAGCCTCACCGGAGTGTACCTGGAGCCGGATTCCAAGCGGTATTACCCCTACAACGCCATGGCGGCCAATGTGATCGGCTTTGTGAACATCGACAACGAAGGCGGCGTGGGCTTGGAGTCCAAATACGACGGCGACCTCTCCGGCGAATCCGGCATGACCATCTCGGCCCAGGACAACCGCAACCAGCCCCTGCTGTTCCAGTATGAGCAGTATTTTGACGCGGAGAACGGCAACGACCTGGTGCTGACCCTGGACATCAACGTCCAGATTGCCCTGGAAAAGGGCATGGAGTCCATGCTCAGCAAGTTCGACGCCGCCAACGGCGGAACCGGAATTGTGATGGATGTGAATAACGGGGCGCTCCTGGGCATGGCCTCTTATCCGAACTACGATTCCAACCAGTCCGGCGTCCTCTACGACGGGAAGCTGAAGGGCAAGCTGGAAAAGCAGCTGGCGGAGCTGGAGAAAAAGCGGGAGGACTACGAATCCGAGGAGGAATACGAGAAGGCCGTCAGCGAAACGGAAAACAGCACCATCCAAAGCCAATGGCGGAACAAGTGCATTGACTCCCGCTATGAGCCCGGCTCCACGTTTAAGCCCATCACCTTGGCGGCGGCGCTGGAGGAGGGAGTCATCAACATGAATACCACCTTTGACTGTTCCGGTTCCGTCATGGTCAAGGGCTGGGATAAACCCTTCAACTGTTCCCGGGCTGCCCCGGGCCACGGGCACCAGGACCTGAAGACGGCGGTGGGGAATTCCTGCAACCCGGCCTTCATCAAGATTGGCCAGGCGGTGGGCACCAGCACATATTACAAGTATCTCAAATCCTTCGGCCTGATGGAAAAGACCAATGTGGACATGATCGGCGAGGTCTACGGCGACTTCGCGGGGGAGAAGGACTTTAATTCCAACTTGGTTTCCCTGGCCTCTTACTCCTTCGGGCAGACGTTTACCGTCACCCCCCTGGAGCTGATCCGGGCCCAGGCGGCCTGCGTCAACGGGGGTTACCTTTACGAGCCCT
This sequence comes from uncultured Oscillibacter sp., assembly GCA_910583785.1. GTDB lineage: Bacteria > Bacillota > Clostridia > Oscillospirales > Oscillospiraceae > Oscillibacter. The sequence continues at coordinate 26,594 of CAJTZK010000011.1, read as the reverse complement.
ATGTGGTGGAACAGGTGCTGGACGGGGAGGGGAACATCCTCCGCCAGCACGAGGCCAAGTGCATCCGGCAGGTCATCAGCGAGGAGACGTCCGCCAAGGTCCGGGAGTGCCTGGAGTACGTGGTGGCCTCCGGCACCGGGCGGAACGGCCAGGTGGCGGGCTACCGGGTGGGAGGAAAAACCGGGACCGCCGATAAAACGGGAACCAAAACCGCCGAGAATCCCAAGGGCGACATCGTGGTGTCCTTCATGTGCTTCGCCCCGGCGGACGACCCGCAGTATATTATGCTCATCACCATGGACACCCCCAGCCGTACCACGGGGACCTTCCCGTCCGGCGGCAACATGGTGGCCCCCACGGCCAGCCAGATCATGAGCGAGATCCTGCCCGTTCTGGGGGTGGAGCCGGACTACACCGCCGACCAGCTGGCGGGCGCCGATGCCGCCGTGCCCAACGTGGTGGGCCAGGACCTGGAGGCCGCTAAGGCCCGCCTGGAGAATGCGGGCTTCGCCTTCCGCACCGTGGGCAGCGGCGCGTCGGTCACCGCCCAGACTCCGGAGGGCGGCGCCATCGTGCCGAACAACGCCTCCATCGTCCTGTACCTGGGAGAGGAGAAAAATGACGCCCTCCGGGCTGTGCCCAGCGTCATAGGCATGACTGCCGCCGAGGCCAACGCGGCTATCACCAACGCGGGACTGATCATGCGGGTGACCGGGGCCACCAGTACGGAGTCCGGCAACGTCAAGGCCATCTCCCAGGACCGGGAGGCGGGGGCCGAGCTGGCTCCCGGCAGCGTGGTCACGGTCCGCTTTGGCGACAGCTCTGTCCGGGACTGAGAGCAGGTTTTGCCAGGTTTTTGGCAGAATATGCTGTATACAATGCGTTTTATTCGGGTTATAATCATCCAGAACGTATTTTGCTGGATGGAGGTTTACCAAGTATGAAGCTCAAAGAATTGCTGGCGGGGCTGGAAATCCTGTCTTCGAACGTAAATTTGGAGACGGAGGCCGCCCAGGTTTGTTACGACTCCCGGCAGGTGAAGTCTGGGGACCTGTTTGTGGCCCTTAGCGGCTATGCGGTGGACGGCCATCGGTTCATCCCCCAGGCCATGGCCTCCGGCGCGGCGGCGGTGCTCTGCCAGGTCCCGCCGGAGAACGGGGAAACCCCCTATGTCCAGGTGGCGGACTCCCGCCGGGCCCTGGCGGTGGCGGGGGCCAACTTCTTTGGCCACCCTGCCAAGGACATGACGATGGTGGGCGTCACTGGCACCAACGGAAAGACCACCTCAACCTATCTCCTCAAGGCGGTTTTGGAGGCCCAGGGAAAAAAGGTGGGCTTGATTGGCACAAACCAGAATATGATTGGGGAGAAGGCCCTGCCTACAGAGCGGACCACTCCCGAGTCCTTTGAACTCCAGAAGCTCTTTGCCGCGATGCGGGACGCGGGCTGCACCCATGTGGTGATGGAGGTCTCCTCCCATGCCCTGTACTTGGACCGGGTCTACGGCGTTCCCTATGCGGTGGGCGTTTTCACGAATCTGACCCAGGACCACCTGGACTTCCACAAGACCATGGAGGAATACTGTGACGCCAAGTCCATCTTGTTCCGGAACTGCGGAACTGGAGTGGTCAACGCCGGGGACCCCTGGACGCCCCGGCTCTTGAAGGGCGCGGCCTGTAAAGTGGTTACCTTTTCCAGCGGCGGCGGAGCGGACCTCTGGCCGGAGGACGTTCTTCTGGCGGAGGACCATGTGGCCTTTACCGCCGTCCACGGCGGGGACCGGGTCCCCGTCCGGGTGAATATTCCCGGGCGTTTCATGGTTGACAATGCCCTGGGCGTGCTGGGGGCGGCCCTGGCCCTGGGGATTCCCCTGGAGGAGAGCGCCGCCGTCCTGGCCCGGGTACCCCACGTAAAGGGCCGGGTGGAGGTGGCGCCCACCCCGGGGAAAGACTATACCGTCCTGATTGACTACGCCCACAGCCCCGACAGCCTGGTGAATGTCCTGGCCACGGTCAAGGGCTTTGCCAAGGGGCGGACGATAGCGCTCTTTGGCTGCGGCGGGGACCGGGATAAGGCCAAGCGCCCCAAGATGGGCCGGGCCGCCGCGGAGACTGCGGACTTGGTGGTCGTCACCACCGACAACCCCCGGACGGAGCGCCCGGCGGACATCATAGCCGATATCCTGCCGGGGCTGCAGGGGACCGGGACTCCCTATGAGGTCATTGAGGACCGGGTGGAGGCCATCCACTGGGCCATGGACCACGCCCAGGCGGGGGATGTGATTGTCCTTTGCGGCAAGGGCCATGAGACCTACCAGGAGGTGGGCCATGAAAAGCGGCATATGGATGAGCGGGAGATCGTCGCGGACTATCTGTGATGAGTAAAAAACCGTCCGGGGAGCCGGGCGGGGGAGAGGGAAAACTATGATCGTTACGTTATTGCTGGCCATGGGGGTAAGCTTCCTGCTGACCCTGGTGTTGGGAAAATTCGTCATTGGGGAGCTGCGGAAGCTGAAGGCGGGGCAGGAAATCCGGAAAGAGGGCCCCTCCTGGCACGCCGGGAAGGCGGGCACGCCCACTATGGGAGGCATTATGTTTATCATCGGCTCCGGTGTGGTGGCGTTCCTCATGGGCTGGGAGGCCATGAAGCGGGGGGAGTTCGCGCACCTCTATGTGTACTTCTTCGCCCTGATTTTCGGCCTGATCGGCGTGGTGGACGACTACCGCAAAATCCGCCAGCATCAGAACGAGGGCCTGACGGCCAAGCAGAAATTTATTCTCCAGCTGGCTGCCGCAGTGATGTTCCTCAGCCTGATGCGCTATGAGGGGCTGCTGACCAACGCGCTGTATATTCCCTTCGCCAACATCACCGTGGAGATCAACTGGATTCTCTACCTGGTGTTCGCCGCCTTTGTCATTGTGGGCTGCGTCAACGCGGTGAACATCACCGACGGCATTGACGGGCAGTCCTCCAGCGTGACCTTTGTGGTGATGGTGTTCTTTACCGCCGCCGCCGCCAAGTGGGAGCTGATGCCCCTGGCGCTGTTCCCCGCCGCCCTGGCGGGGGGGCTGGCGGCCTTCTTCTGTTACAACCACCACCCCGCCAAGGTCTTCATGGGAGACACCGGGAGCCTCTTTATGGGCGGCGCGGTGGCGGCTCTGGCCTTCGCCATGGATATGCCCCTGATCCTGGTTTTTGTGGGCATCATCTACATCCTGGAGACGTTGTCTGATATCATCCAGGTGGCCTACTTCAAGGCCACCCATGGCAAGCGCTTTTTCAAAATGGCGCCCCTGCACCATCACCTGGAGCTCTCCGGGTGGAGCGAGGCGAAGCTGGTGACGGTGTTTTCCTGCGTGACGGCTTTGTGCTGCGTCCTGGCTTGGCTGGGCATCCAGGGGAGATATTGAGTTTTAGGGTTTTCAAGATTTGAGAAAGGGGGAAGAGCATGGCGGCACGAGGAAATTCAGCGGCACGGCGGGAGCCCCAGAGGCGTCCGGAATCCCAACGGCGTCCGGAGTCCCAGAGGCGGCCCGCCCAGCAGCGGCGGAAGCCCGCCCCGGCACGGCGGCCCGCCCCAGTCCGGCAGAGCATCGTCATCCCCTTCCCCATGCCGGAGCGCCAGCCCGCCAAGCGGCCCCGCCGCCGTCCCCTGAGCCGGGAGGAGGCCCAGCGCCGCCAGGAGTTCCGCCTCCGCCAGCAGGCGCTGGAGGCGGAGGGCAAGGAGCTGGCCAGGGGCCCCATCGACCTCCCTTTCTGCCTGCTGGTACTGCTGCTGATGGCCATCGGCCTGGTGATGCTGCTGTCCGCCAGTTTCCCCTCCGCTTATTACAACACCAAGAACAACGATCCCACCTATTGGTTTGTCCGGCAGGCCGTCTTTGCCGTCATGGGAATTGCCGGGATGCTGTTCATCGGTAAGATTAACTACCGCCGTTTCCGGGGCATCGCGAAGTCCCTGTTGTACGTGTCCATCTTCCTTCTTGTCTTTGTGGCGATTCCCGGCAACCCCTTTGCCGTTACGGTCAAGGGTGCGACCCGCTGGATCGGTGTGGGCGAGCTGTTCAACTTCCAGCCCTCGGAGATTGCCAAGATGGCCATTGTCATCTACTTTTCCGACAGTATCTCGAAAAAGAAGGACCTTATGCGTTCCTTCCGGTACGGCATCCTGCCCTATGCGGCGTTGCTGGTGGTGACGGCGGGCCTGGTGGCCATCGAGCCCCACCTCTCCGGAGCCATCCTGATTCTGGGCGTAGGGGCGGCGCTGATGCTGGTGGGCGGCATCAACTGGGCCTGGGTCTTCGGCGCCATGGGGGCGGCGGCCGGAATGCTGTATTTCGCCTTGTTTGTGGTGGGCTACAACACCTCCCGCATCCAGTACTGGCTGAACCCCTGGGCGGACATGAAGGACAAAGGCTATCAGCTCTCCCAGAGCCTCATTACCATTGGTTCCGGCGGCCTCCTGGGCGTGGGCCTGGGAAAGAGCCGCCAGAAATTCCTGTTCCTCCCGGAGGAGCACAACGACTTTATTTTTGCTATCATCTGCGAGGAGCTGGGCCTCATCGGGGCTTCCATCATCATGCTCCTCTTCGCGGCGCTCATCCTCCGGGGCTATTGGATCGCCCTCCACGCCCGGGACCGCTTCGGAAGCCTCCTGGTGATCGGCGTCACCACGCTGATTGCCATGCAGACCTTCCTGAACATCGGCGTGGTGACGGGCCTTTTGCCCACCACGGGCATCTCCCTGCCCTTTTTCAGCTACGGGGGAACGGCCCTTTCTATCCAGCTGGCGGAGATGGGGGTCGTGCTGTCGGTGTCGAGACAGATGAAGCCCACCAAGGCCGGATAAAGAGTAAGGGGGAGGCTTTCGCCTCCCGACCGGTTTTCCCGCCAGCCTGCGGACTGGCCCGTGGGCCTAAGACGCACGGGCCAAGGCGATTCGCAGCGCTGCGGCGGGGCGCGGGCACACCGCCGCAAGCATTATTGGAAGGGAGGAGCTTGGAATGCCAAGACCGATGCAGCGGGTCATTTTTACCTGCGGAGGGACGGCGGGGCATGTGAATCCCGCGATTGCCTTGGCGCAGCTGGCCCTGGAAAAGAACCCCCAGGCGCAGGTTTTGTTCGTCGGCGCGGAGCGGGGACTGGAAAAGGACCTGGTGCCCAAGGCGGGCTATGACTTCCAGACCGTCCATATCTCCAGCTTCCACCGCTCTTTCAAGCCCGCGGAGATCAAGCACAACCTCATCTCCGTGGGCAACCTCATACGGGCTCCTGGGGAGGCCCGGGCCATTCTCCGGGCCTTCCGGCCCGACGCGGTGGTGGGTACCGGGGGCTATGCCAGCTATCCGCTGGTGAAAGCCGCCGCCAAGATGAGGATTCCCACCGCTGTCCACGAGTCCAACGCCGTACCCGGCCTGACGACCCAGATGCTGGAGACTTACGCGGACCGGATCATGGTGGGCTTCGAGTCCTGCCGGAAGCACTACCGCCGCCCGGAGAAGGTGGTGGTCACCGGAACTCCGGTGCGGGGGGACTTCTTTTCATTGACGAAACCGGAGGCTAAGCGGGTCCTGGGGGTGGACGACGGGCGGCCCCTGATCGTCTCCTTCTGGGGGTCCCTGGGGGCCTCGGGCATGAACCGCCAGATGGCGGATTTTCTGGCCTTGGAGGCCGGGAAGCAGCCCTTCCACCATATCCACGGCGCGGGGAAGCCAGGCTTCCCTATGGTGCGGGAACTTTTGCGGGAAAAGGGCGTGGACCTGGAGGCCAGCCCTGCCCTGCAATTGCGGGAGTATATTTACGACATGGCCCCTGTGATGCGGGCGGCGGATTTGGTGATCTGCCGGGCCGGGGCCTCCACCATCAGTGAATTGACGGCCCTGGGAACCCCGGCGCTGGTGGTTCCCTCGCCCTACGTCACCAACAACCACCAGGAGAAGAACGCCCGGGCGCTGGAGGAGGCCGGGGGCGCGGCAGTGCTGCTGGAGCCCTCGTGTTCCGGCCAGGCCCTGTTCCAGGCGGCCTGCGGCATCCTCCACGACGAGTCCCGCCTCCGGTCCATGGAGGAGGCCATGGCCCGCTTGGGCATCCGGGATGCGGCGGAGCGCATTTATCAGACGGTGGAAGCGATTCAAAAGTAACCAGAAGCCCCTCTTGCCCATAGGATGGAGCGTTATACCATTCTTGGAGCGGAGGGACGGACATGAGCCAGTTGATCGTGAGAGGCGGCAGCCGCCTGGGAGGCGAGGCCGGGATACAGGGGGCGAAGAACAGCGTCCTGCCCATTCTGGCGGCCACGCTGCTAACGGCGGACCAGGTGGAGCTGCAGGGCTGCCCCCGCCTGCGGGACGTGGACGCTTCGATCCGCATTCTGGAGGGCCTGGGCTGTACGGCCCGCTGGGAGGGAGAGGACGTCCTGGTGGTGGATACCCGGGGCCTGGGGGGCTGCGTTGTCTCCGAGGCGCTGATGCGGGAGATGCGGTCCTCCGCGATCTTCCTGGGGGCCATCCTGGCCCGCTGCGGACGGGCGGAGCTGAGTTACCCCGGCGGCTGTGAGCTGGGGCCAAGGCCCATCGACCTCCATCTCTCCGGCCTCCGGGACCTGGGGGCGGAGATTGATGACGCGGGAGGCGTCCTCCACTGCCGGGCGCGGCGTCTCCAGGGCCGGGAGATCGTGCTGAGCCTTCCCTCCGTGGGAGCTACGGAGAACCTGATGCTGGCGGCCTGCGGCGCCGCGGGGACCACCACCATAGCCAATGCCGCCCGGGAGCCGGAGATCGTGGACCTCCAGGACTTCCTCACCGCCTGCGGGGCCAGGGTCTCCGGGGCGGGGACCTCCACGGTGTCCGTAGAGGGCGGGCGGCCCCTCCACGGCTGTACTTATCACGTCATGCCGGATCGGATCGTGGCGGCGACGTATCTTTGCGCGGCGGCCTCCGCCGGGGGAGAGGTCTTTCTCCGCCGGGCCCGGGAGGAGCACCTGTCCACGGTTACCGCCGTGCTGCGGGAGGCGGGCTGTTCCATTTTTTCTGACAAGAAGGGCATTGCCTGCGCCAGCAAGGGCCGCCTCTCGGCGGTGCGCCCAGTGCGGACGGCTCCCTATCCCGGCTTCCCCACCGACGCCCAGGCCATTTTGATGGCGGCCCTGCTGAGATGCCGGGGGGCGGTGGTGTTCGAGGAGAACATGTTTGAAAACCGTTACCGCCACGTTGACGAGCTGGCCCGCATGGGGGCCAGTATCCGGGTATCCGGCCGGGCGGCAGTGGTGACAGGGGTGGAGCGGCTCCACGGCGCGTCCGTGCGCTGCACGGACCTCCGGGGCGGGGCGGCGCTCTGCGTGGCGGCCCTGGCGGCGGAGGGGGAGACGGAGGTCTCCGAGACGGGGCACATCGACCGGGGCTATGAGAACATTGCCCGGGACCTGCGGGCCCTGGGGGCGGATATTCTCCGGACGGAGGACTGAGGACGGGGAGCGCGCGGGGACCGCGGAAGCGGTCCTCCGCAGGTTGACTATATACAGAATTGGAGCGCGGCCATGGCGAGACGGAAACACACAAAGCGGCGAAGAGGGCGGGGGGGCTTTGGCTTCCTCTATAAGCTGCTGTCCGTTTTGCTGATCTGCGGGGCAATCCTCACGGCGATGACGCTGTTTTTCCGGGTGGGCGGCATCGTCGTCACCGGACAAAAGCGCTATACGGCGGAGGAGATCGCGGCGGCCTCCGGCGTGGAGCTGGGGGCCAACATGTACTTATTAAATAAGTATGACATCGTCCGGTCCATCACTGGGAAGCTGCCCTATATTGAGGACATCCGGGTGAACCGGAAGCTGCCGGATACCCTGCTCATTGAGGTCCGGGAAAGCGGGCGGCCCTTTGCCCTGGTGCAGGACGGCAGCGCCTGGCTCATCAGCGCCGGGGGCAAAATCGTGGAACAGCTCCCGGAAAAGGAGGCGGGGCAGTACGGGCGGATTTCCGGCTGCCAGCTCCTGGCCCCTTCGGTGGGAACCACCCTGGCCCTGGCCACGGAATACGCCTCCCAGCAGACCAGCCTCCTGGCCCTGCTGGAGGCCCTGGACAGCGCGGGCCTGACGGAAAACGTGGACGGCATCCGGCTGGATGAACTGAGCTACCTGAAGATGGATTACATCGGCCGCTTCACCGTGTGGATGGCCTACGGCGCGGACTATGAATGGGAGCTGAAGAAGCTGGAGGCCACTCTGGCCGACGAGAAAATACAGAGCAATATGACCGGAACCATTGACCTGCGGCTGGAGAGCGACCGGGTATTTCTCATACCGGACGAGCGGTGAGACGGGGGGTTCGGCCAGGTTTTTTTGAGAATTTGCGTCGAAAGCGAAACAGGCACTTGACCGGAGGGAAAAAGTGGCTTACAATAAGAAAGTGAATAGAGTTTCACGGCCTCAAGTTAGGAGACGGTGAATCGCGGCGCCCCCTGGGGCGGCCGCACAAATGATAGCAGGAGGCAGCACTATGGCATTTGGTTTGGAAAGCAGTCCCGATACCGTTGTCAACATCAAAGTGATCGGAGTCGGCGGCGCTGGAAATAACGTGGTGAACCGCATGGTCAGCTCTGGAACCAAGGGTGTGGACTTTGTGGCGGTCAATACGGACAAGCAGGCGCTGAATATCTCCAGCGCCGCCTATAAAATTCAGATCGGTGAGAAGCTGACCCACGGGCAGGGCGCGGGCTCTGACCCGGAGGTGGGCCGCAAGTCCGCCGAGGAGAGCCGGAACCAGATTGCCAAGGCCCTGGAGGAGACGGACATGGTCTTCATCACCGCCGGCATGGGCGGCGGCACCGGCACCGGCGCGGCCCCCATTGTGGCGGAGCTGGCCAAGGAGCTGGACATCCTCACCGTGGGCGTGGTGACCAAGCCTTTTGGCTTTGAGGGACGCCGCCGGATGCAGCAGGCCGAGGGCGGCATCGAAGAGCTCAGGACCAAGGTGGACTCCCTGGTCATCATCCCCAACGAGCGGCTCAAGCATGCCACGGACCAGAAAATTACATTTGCCAACGCCTTCGAGATTGCCGACGACGTGCTCCGCCAGGCGGTGCAGTCCATCTCCGACCTGATCCGGGACACGGGCTTCATCAACCTGGACTTCGCCGACGTCACCGCCGTCATGAAGGACGCGGGCCTGGCCCACATGGGCGTGGGCCGCGCCGCCGGGAAGGGCAAGGCCGAGGAGGCCGCCAAGATGGCCATTTCCAGCCCCCTGCTGGAGACCAGCATCAACGGCGCGCGGGGCATCCTGATCAACGTGGCCGGGTCCCCGGACATCGGCCTGGAGGAGATCGAGCAGGCCGCCGGACTGGTCCAGGCCGCCGTCCACCCCGACGCTAACGTCATCTTCGGCGCCACCTTTGACGAGACCCTGGACGATGAAATCCGGGTGACCGTCATCGCCACTGGCTTTGAGAAGGCCCCGGGCCAGCTTCCGAATAAGATGGCCGAGGAGGCCGAGGCGGCCGGGGAAGAGGCTTCGGCGGGCCCGGAGCCCCTGGGCGAGGAGGATGTGCCCAAGCCGGATGTTCCGGAGGACGACCCCTTTGAGGACATCTTTAAGATTTTCAACAAGCGGGACTGACCCAGTTTCAAGAAAAACCTGGAAGGCCCTGGAGGCGTTTGCCTCCGGGGTCTTTTTCGCGCCTTGGGACACCGGAATAGGCAAGCGCCGCCATGGGCGCGCTGCCGCTTTTTGCTTGTGGTGAATCGCCGTTTTCCGCAAATGATAAGCGGGCCGGAGCGCGGAGATTCCGTGGCGGCTTGCGGGCGTTTGGGGAAAAGTGGAAACCAATGTTTCCCGGGACGCCCCTCCGGCCAGGCAAAGGAAAGGGGTGATTTGATTGTATGGACCTTCACGATTCGCGAGGCGGGCGCTGGGCGCCGGGGCGGCGCTGGCGCTTGCGTTTTTGCTGTGCGCCGGGGGAAGGGTAAAGGCGGTGGAGCCCCGGATGCTGGTCCCGGTGGGGCACACGGTGGGCATTAAGCTCTTCTCCCGGGGCGTGGTGGTGGTGAAGCTCACCGACGGCGGAACTCCCGCCCGGGAGTGCGGCCTCCGCACTGGGGACGTCATCGTCAAATGCGGCGGAGACGCCGTGACCTCCACGGAGCAGTTCCAGTCCCTTCTGCAACGGAACGGCGGCGGCGCCTCAAATTTGCAGATCGACCGGGCGGGGGACAGCGTGACGCTGTCGGTGGAACCCGCTCAGAATGACCAGGGCGTCTACTGCATTGGGGCCTGGGTCCGGGACAGCATGGCGGGCATCGGCACCATGACCTGGTATGACCCGGCCACCGGAGTTTTTGGAGCGCTGGGCCACGGCGTCACGGATACGGACACGGCGTTGCTGATGCCCTTCTCCAACGGTTCCATCCTGCCCTCTACCGTCAAGGCGGTGAAGCGGGGCGAGGCGGGTTCCGCCGGGGAGCTGCGGGGCGATTTTGATTTGGCAGGCGACCTGGGGCCGCTGTACGCCAACACTGGAAGCGGCATTTTCGGAACATTGGAGGAGGCCCCCCAGGCGGGGGCGGCGCTTCCCACCGGGACGGCCCTGCCGGGCCCGGCCACGATTTTGGCCAACGTCCAGGGAGACCAGGTGGAGGAGTATGATATTGAAATTTTGAAGGTGGCCTCCGCCTCGGCGGATGGACGGGACCTGGTTCTCTCCGTTATAGATCCGGCGCTGCTGGAAGCCACGGGAGGGATTGTACAGGGAATGTCGGGAAGCCCGATTCTCCAGAACGGAACCCTTGTAGGAGCGGTGACCCACGTTCTCCTGAACGATCCTACCAAAGGATATGGAATTTTGATTGATCGTATGCTGGAAGCGGCTGGAACGGAACAAAGCGTCTGAGCACGGAAGGGAGCGGCTTTTGCCGCTCCCTTCCGGATTTCCGCGGCGTTCCATGGGTCCGCCTGAAGAATGCTGGCCGCAGAGGGGAAACGGAAAGAGAACCCGCGGGGCAGGGAAGCGGCGGCGCGGAACCAGGGGACCCGCAGGCGTCATTCCCGGCGGGCCGGAACCTTAATTTTTGGCGGTATTTTCCGATAATGTTAATAAAAGGCAGGCTGTTTGCCGGGCCTAACAGGTATTGGGAGCGGCTATCCATACTGGGATGCCGCCTGGCAGCCTGCCGGGGCTGTAAACCCTAAATCAAAAAGGAGGGCTTGCCTATGGCTGGTTTTCGCAGGCTGGCTGCGCTTTTGCTGGGAATGGTCCTGGCCCTTGCCCTGGCCGTTCCCGCGTTTTCCGGCGCGCCCGTTTTCCGCGCGACCATCCTGTTTACGCATGACCTGCACTCCCACCTGCTCCCCTCCGGTGACGGGGAGGGCGGGACCTACGGCGGCTATGCCCGCCTCAAGACCGCCATTGACCAGCAGCGGGCCATGGACCCCAACGCCATCCTGGTGGACGGCGGCGACTTTTCCATGGGGTCCCTCTTCCAGACGGCCTACGCTGCTTCCGCCCTGGAGCTGCGGGTGATGGGCGCCATGGGGTATGACGCGGCCACCTTTGGCAACCATGAATACGACTACCGTCCCGCCGGGCTGGCGGGAATGCTGAACGCCGCCGTAGACAGCGGCGGCCCCCTGCCCGCCCTGGTGGAGGCCAACTACCTGCCCCCCAGGCAGGGGCAGGAGGGATACGGAAAAGACGCTCAGGCGGTGTGGGATGCCTTTGCCCGCTATGGCGTGTCCAGCTACCTGCTGATGGAACGGGGCGGAATCTGGTACGCCGTGTTTGGAATTTCCGGCGTGGATTCCGATGCCTGCGCCCCGATGTCCGGCATGGTGCTCCAGGACCCGGCCAGGACCGCCCAGCGGGTGGTGGACGAGGCCCGGGAGCGGTGCTGGGAGGAAAACGGCGTCCAGCCGCTGGTTATCTGCCTGTCCCACTCCGGGACCAATGGAGCGGGAAAAGGCGAGGACTACGACCTAGCTAAAAAGGTGGAGGGCATCGACCTCATTGTGTCCGGCCACACGCATACCACCCTGGAACAGCCCATCCGAGTGGGGAATACCTGGATTGTGTCCGCCGGGGAGTATTCGAAAAACCTGGGTGTGGTGTCCCTGGAGTACAGGCCCAGCGGCGGGACGGCCCTTACCGGATACCAGCTCATCCCCATTGACGGCTCCCTGCCGGAGGATGCCAAGGTTGCCGCTTGGGTGGAGCGCGCCAAAAAGGAGGTGGAAGCAGAGTACCTCTCCCGCTTCGGCCTGGGCTTTGACCAGGTCCTGGTCCACAATCCCTACCGTTTTGACACCGTGGAGGATTTGTATGGCGCCCGCCATGAATCCACCTACGGTAACCTCCTGTCCGACGCCTACAAGTGGGCGGCGGAGGAGGCTTCCGGGGAGCGGGTGGACCTGGCCCTTACGGCGTCAGGTGTTGTCCGGGAGAGCCTCCCCGTGGGGGAGGTCACCGTGTCCGATGTGTTCAACGCCGCCTCGCTGGGCATTGGGGCGGACGGGATTCCGGGCTATCCCCTGGTGGCGGTGTACCTCACCGGGGCGGATGTGAAACGGGCTCTGGAGGTGGACGCCTCCGTGTCGGAGCTCATGCCCGCCGCCCGGCTCTACTGGTCGGGGGTGGCGGGAGCCTATAACACAAACCGGGTGTTTTTCAACCGGGTGTACCGGGCCTCCCTCCTTCGGGACGGCGTGGAATCCGAGGTGGAGGACAAGGGGCTGTACCGGGTGGTCACAGGGCTGTACTGCGGGCAGATGCTGGGAGCGGCGGAGCGGTCCTCCTTCGGCCTGATCTCCATCACGCCCCGGGACGCCTCCGGCGTTCCCATCAGCATGGAGGACCTGGAGGACTATATCGTCCGGGACGCGCGGGGGGACGAGGTGAAGGAGTGGTACGCCGTCGCCTCCTATCTCCAGGCCATGGGGAGCCGGATAGACGCCCGGTACGCCGCCCCCGACGGGCGCAAGCAGGTGCGCTGTGGCTGGAATCCGGTGGAGCTGGTGCAAAACCCCAATGGGTTTACCATCGCTGCGGCCGCCGGGCTGGCATTGACGGCGCTGGCCGTGGTTCTGCTTACGCGGGCGGCGGTGCGCCGCTTCCGCCGCAGGCGGTGAGGCGGCCTGCTGGAACGGCGAAAAAACGATACTCCCTGCCTGAACGCGGGCGGGAGTATCGTTTTTTTCGAAAATAGCGTCCCGCGCAGGTGGAAATTCCGCGTGAGACAAGGGCGGGCGGCTGTGTGCAAAACGCCGCGCACGCTGGAATCACGGTGCGTAGGGAAACAATTTAAGGTTTAGCGGGGAGGCGGGAAAAATCGAAATTTATGGATACATCAGGGTCAGCACAAGGGACCAGAACGAGGCCCGGCAGAGAATCGCGCTGCGGGAGCTGGAGGTTCCCGAGAAAAATATTTTCATGGACAAGCAGTCTGGAAAGGACTTTCAGCGTCCGCAGTACATGCGCCTGGTCAAGAGAATGAGGCCGGAGGACCTGCTCTACATCAAGAGCATCGACCGCCTGGGGCGCAACTATGAGGAAATCCTGGACCAGTGGCGCATGCTCACCAAGGAGAAGGGGATCGACATTGCCGTGCTGGAATGCCGCTGCTGGATACCCGCCGGGGGAGGGATTTGATGGGGACCTTCCTCAGCGATATTGTCCTGCAGGTGCTGTCCTTCGTGGCGGAGAACGAGCGGGCAAATATCCGCCAGTGGGAAATATTGTTATGAGGAACTACGATTTTTCTATGATGTCTCAATCCATCGCTCACAGCCAGCACCTCTGGTCCTTCCTGGACATGGTCCTGGCAGGTTGGGGTGCTATCCTGCTGGACGGCTATCTTTTGCGCCAGCCCATTTTATCGGGAGAGGATAACGGTGATGCTGCGGTGACGGTACTGGGCATGATTACAGGTAGCCATGGCCCTCGGCTTTGGCCTGGCAGGGATCCAGACAGTGTGGCGGAGGGTATGTACCAGGTAGGTGGTATTGGAACAGCGGGCATGCTTGCGGTAGGAATCGGCTTTGCTGTCTTTCTTGCGCTGAACCTGCTTCATCTTCGTGGAAAGGAGGCAGCATGATGATTGACGCAAGGAGATTGTCCTGCCCGATGCCTGTTGTAATGCTACAGAAAGTGATTGCAAAGGATCACTTTCCCGCCGCGCTGGAAATCCTGGTGGATGCCCGGACAGCGGTGGAGAACGTTACCCGCTACACTCAATCCCAGGGTTATCAGGTAAAGCTGGAGACCCAAGAAACAGATTTTAAGCTGACATTGGCAAAGGGGACTCGACCGAATGGAGGTACGGTAATGTTTTGAAGTTCTTGAAGGAAGACGTTCTTGCGCCTTTGCTGGGAATAACTTGCGTAGTTCAAATGGCACGGACGATGGGAAGGGCTATATTACAATACCTTGTAACGTGTTCAGTTGAGATTACCTAAAAACCAATTTTATCAATTTATGAGACGGTCACTGATTTTGCATGGCAGCCCCTTATTGCTAGTTGAGAATGATTTGTTTCGTGATAATGAGGGAATATTACTTTCTGTGGATTTCCTCTATCTTTTCGGCATTTGAAAGCCCGCGAGAGCATGATTTAGATAATCATTGAAGGGCTGCATCCGGTGGAAGACATCCGCCGCTCTGGACAGGAACTGTTCACTATCCGCAAAGTCTTCATCCTGAACCGGGTACTCCAGATACCAGCTCTTGCATTTCAGATACCCGGCCTGGGGATGTTCTTTTTCATATCCGGCCGGGACGTTTTTCAGCGCCGTACCCTGAACCGTGAAATATTCCTGAAACGCCGGGGCCGTGATGACCGCTTCCCACTCGCCGCCGTGCTCCGAGATATAGTCCCGCACCATTTTGGTGGCGTCCTTGAACATATTGGCAAACAGGCCGCCGCCTAGGAAGGACTGGCCGCCCGGTTTCACCATCAGATAGTAGCCCACGGGAATGGGCAGCTTGCCCATGGATGAGATATGCGCCCGGAAGGCGGGATTGTAGGGGGACTTGTCGCGGCTGAACCGGGTGTCCCGCACTAGTTTGAAGGTCAGCTCCTTGGGCGCGTGGCCGAGGACACCGCTGTCGAATTCTCCAATCCGGAAGATCAAAGATTGGATCAGCTCTTCGAACTGCGCGTTGGCCGCCTGATACTCGGCCTTATGGGCATGATACCACTCCCGGTTGTTGTTGGTGCTCAGGCTGGACAGGTAGTCCAAAATCATCTGCGTATTCATGGTTCCGTCTCCTTACGCTTCCGAAATGGTGGAAAAGGCCGGGCCGTTCAGAAAGTCCCGGAGCATCTTTTTCAGCCGCTCCGGGGACTGGTATGTCCGGCAGAAGGAAAACTGCTGGGAATAGCCGTCCATCTCCTCCATGGCCGCCGTCACCTCCACAGCGGTATCGCTGGGCTTGGCGGCAGTAAAATCTAGATGATCGGGAGCGATGCGGTGGTTCTGGATCGCGTAGTTGACCCGGCCGGTACAATGGCAGACACCTTGTCCATATTCACCGCAGTATTCCGAGAGGAAATCCGCCATCTTCTTCCGCACCCGGGAAAGCCGCTGGCGGTAAGCTCCCGGGGTGATACCCAGAATGTCCCCGGCGATACGGCTGTCCACCCGGAACATGGTTCCCAGTATAAAGATGCAGCGGCTTTCCGGGTCCAGGCATTGGAGCATGACGTTTGTGCAGGACAGCTTCAGCTCCTTGGCCAGGATTGCCCGCTCCACATTCTGGGTCAGGTCGGGCACGTCTTGGATCTTCCCGTTGCGGATATCGTTCCCGTAGAACTCAAAGCTCAGGGGGAACTGGGCGAACATGTGCTTTTTGTAGTCCTTGAGGTGGTTTGCCGCAATGCGGAATACCCAGGTTGTGAAAGCGCTTTCCCCCTTGAAGGAGGATAAGTGTGTCATGACTTTCAGCAAAATGTCCTGGGATGCGTCCTCCGCGTCATGGAAGGTACCCAACATCCGCAGGGAGAGGTTGAATACCAGATCCTGCACCCCTGCCAGCACCGTCTCCAGCGCGGCCTTGTCTCCGGCGGTGGCTTTTCCGATTAACGCAGACAGCTCTTGGTTTGTTTTTGTATCCATAAAAATACCTCCTATAGGGTTAGACCGGGATGGGGCGGGTTTGTGACAAGAGGGCCGGACTATTTTTCGCGGGTGCTTCTATGGTTGACAGTATACAGTATAGGGGAAGCGCTGGAGTTTCGCAACAACATAAACGGTGTGCAGACAAGATCCATACTCAACACATTGCAATCGTTTGCTCCTCATGATCGTCTGGCTTATGGCCCATAGCAATCTTCTTTTCCTGAATCTTTCGCCGGAGCTTGCTGTCCACAAAATTGCTCCCAGGAAGAACCGGGAGAGGCTGCTCCTGAAAAATCCGGCTCATATGATGCAGGAGCCGGGCGGCGCTGGCCGTCAGGGACGCCCCCCGGAAGTCATCCAAGTGGCCGAGAAAGTATTGCGCATATTCATTACCCTGCTCTGCCGACAGCGTGAACCAATGGAGGGCGGCGTCCTGGTTTTGAGGAGCCGCTTTTTCCAGAAGGTATAGCTTTCCGAGGACGTATTGAGCGAACTGGTTTCCCTGTTTCGCGGAGGCGGTAAGCCAGTAGAGGGCACGCTTCACATCTTTTGGGACGCTACCGCCGGAGAGCAGGAGCTTTCCCAATTGATACTGCGCCAATGAATTGCCCAGTTCAGCGGTTTTATGAAACCAGAGGCAGGCGGAGGGGATGCTCCCGTTTTTTAGATGGAGCTTTCCAAGGCCGAACATGGGCATACTCATGGCCTTGCTCTGCCGCTTCGGAGAACCAGATCACAGCCAGAGTATCGGTTTGCGCCGCCGTCCCGCCGTCCCGGTATAGCTTGCCAAGGGCGTACTGCGCATAGGACAGGCCGGTCTCCGCTGATTTTGTGAACCATTCAGCTGCCGCCTCGTAGTTTTGTGCCGTGACGGTTCCGAGGCGAACATTTGGCCAATCCGGTATTCTGCATAGCGGTTCGGCCGCGTCTGCTCCACAGTCTGAAAGGCGGCAAGGGCTTGGGCGTACCCTGCCTGGGCCCGCCCTGGGTCAATGGCCTTGCCAATACCGTCCGCAAACATCCGGCCCAGGTTGAACATGGCAAGCGCGTTGCTGGACTGAGCTTCCGCCAGCATGAGCGTATAGGCTTTATCGGAATCTGGAGGTGTGTTCCGCTTGCCATGCAGAAGCGACCGGGCTTCTTTGTAACGAGTGCTCCATACTATGCGGGGCGGCATTTCAAATACGGGTTCGTCGGAATCTGCTTCCGGCGGCTCATTTTCTGGAGGAGGCGAATCTGGTAATGGGCCTTCCGTTTCAGCGTCATCTGACGGTGAGAAGGAAGCGGCTTCGTATTCCAGCCGAATGGCCTCCCCAATTACAAGATTTTTGATTCTCTTAAATTCTTGCTGCCGGGAGAGGCCGACGCGCTTCGGCATATCGTCCCGGTAGGTCCGCAGGACCTCCTCCCGCAGTTGGTACCAGAAGCCGTAAGCGGCGGCAACGCGCGGGTCCTTTTCCACCTCATCCACGATTTTGTCCACAAGATTCTTCAGCGGCTTTTGCAGATATCCGTACTGCTTTTTGCCTTTGGCGATTTTGAGCCGGTCCGCCAGTTCCAGCATCAGCTGTTCAATGCGGGGGGGGGCCAGCGTACCCTCCCGCATTTGGCGGATGAGCGCAGTCAGGGTTTCCCCTGCCTCATGGATCAGATCATCCCGGCGTTGTCGTAACCCAGACGGGCGGTGTCCTCCCGGCGCAGAGAAATGATGGGGACGGGATGGGCGGCCGCTGTATCTGCCACCTGGAAGAGCACGAGAGGACCATCCGCCCCGGTGAACGGCCCGTGGGCGCCGAAGCGCTCCGCCCTGGGACGCTTGGCGATGTAGTCCACGTAGTTCTCCCGTTTAGCGAGGGAGTCCGCGCCTTCCTCAATGGCTCATGTGATGAACTCCGAGGCATTCTCACGGGTAGGGGCGTTGAGATAGTCTTCGTACTCAAACACTTCCCGGGAGGAAGGAAAGTCCCGGAGGAGCTGCTCGGCCTTCTTCTGCTGTTTCCCAGTAGCGGGCAGAGCGGCCTTGCCAGGGTCAAGCCGGTCCATACCCTCACGGGTGGCGATGTAGCGGACATAGTGCTCCCGGTGGGCCGCAGAGTGTTGTTGGTCCGGCTTAAGGTAGGGACATTTAGCATCTGTGCCTGGTAAGATTCCATCTCCCGGTTTGTTTTTTGCAGCAGCTCCCCGTGAGCCTCTGTCCAAGCCATCTTACGCACCGCCCTTCTGGCCGTCCGCTGCGTCTTTGAGGCTTACGCTGCCGTTGGTGGATTTGATGTCCCGCCCACAGCGGCCCTGGAGGTGGTCCAGGTCCAACTGGGGAATCTCCATCCCAGCCGCCAGCACGTTCATCACCATATCCAGTTCCACCGCCAGCTTGAACAGCGAACGGCAGACGCGGTTCCCGCTGTCGTGGACGGTACTCCGCAAGGCGGCGGTCAGCGCGGCAGGTAGAAATCCGCAGGCGTTCTGACCGGAGACATACCCAGCGTAAAAGCGAATGACCGTTTCAATAAACTCGTTCTGAGTCTGGCAATTGTCCTGCGGGCACATGTCCTTGACGGGCTGCGGTGTCTCCGGGAACATCCTCAGGGTAAACTTGATCTTCTCTCTTGGCATTTAGGGACCTCCTTTACATTGACATTGAGGGGAAGGGAAACGAGTTTTCCTGGGGACTACAGGTTACCATCTGATGGGCTTCCAGGAGATTTGGGGTTGTTTCCAGGATACACGGGCAGGTGTCTGCCGGTTTCTGTGAAGCGGATGCGCCGGACCTTTGGAAAAGGGAACTGTGTCTGGCTTTGCGGCGCGCTCAACGGAGGAAGAGCTGGCTGATGTTCAGCGCGGCTTTGCCATGCTTCGGCGGAAGGAGGGGGGAGAATGGCCTGTGTCAGGGAGAGTCCCTGGGGGCGCTGGCGCGGCGGATTGAAACCGCCGCTTAAATGGTCTTCCAATCGAATAATTTGCAGAGAGCCTTCCATCGGCGTGGAAGGCTCTTTTGTGCCGATATCCCCGGAGGGAACCCAGGAAAACCAACTAACGGCAGGCATTTGTGGGAAACCAGCCCCTCGGTCAGGCCCCAGGGGTCTTGCCTTTACTCCTGCTCATAAATCGCGCTCTCTGACTGGGTGCTGGTTAGGAGCTTAGCGTATAACATTCACAGGACGCTTTTCGGCTGGCTGTGTGCGAGCACTCCTCTCGCGGCAGCGAGGACTCCATTATCCTCGCGTCCAGGCGGATCGCGGACGTGCTGGAGGCCAGAATATTGCACAGCAGAAGCTTGAGAAGAAAACTCTTTCTCTGGCTGGAGTTGCCGAGAATGAGGGCATTAGCGTTGGTTTTGTCCTACACCCGGCGGTCCAAGTCCAGGATGATGTTGGAGCCGAAGCGGTCCTTTCCAATATAGAATTTTGGGGGCGTTATTACCGGAGTAGTTAAAGGGGAAGAGATTTGCCACAGAGAAAGCGGGGAGGACCCGCTCGAACTGGGAGGCAAAGACATTGCTTCCCGCCGGGTTGGCGGCCAGAAAGCCGCCCCTCTGCAGGAAAAAAACGGTCCAGGCCGATTTGGACCGTGCGAGCATGGTATGGGCCTCATCCCGGAGAGCCTGCAAGCTCTCCGCGTCTTTGGCGCAGAGCCAGTAAGCACGGTGCAGTGGACCAGGGGCTCCTTGTTGCGGCGCATGTTGTTGGTGCTTCCCGGGTCCATACGGTTTTTGTTTTGGGCGTTGTGGATGATGGTGTCCTCTTCCCCGGCGGTTGCTTAATGGATGCCGTCGGCGGAGAGAACGGAGAGTCTATCCGGGATGAGAAGAAAAAGACCAGCTTATCCCTGATCGTCTTCAGGCCGTGTTTGGTGAGCTGGTCAATGCCCATGGGCTGCCGGGTGGACAATTGCCGCCGCAGTTCCTTTTTCTGTTTTCGGTTTAAAATCAAGGCTCCTTCCATTCGTAATATTGCTGGTGCAGGAGCAAAAAGCAGACGGCGCAGCGCAGGAAGTCCAGGATGCTGGCCCCCTCCATGCGGATGGAGAGGAAGGCGTAGAGGACAGTCAGCACCAGCAGGAGCAGCCCGGCGCCGTGGCTCAGGGCCAGGATGGAGAGCAGGAGCCCGGCGCCGATGACCGCCACGTCCCGCAGCTCCCACAGCCACAGCTTGGCCTTTGCTTTCAGGTTGTCGGGGTAGATAAAAATATGAAACACCTCCAAAAGAAAGGACCGCCACAAACGCGGCAGTCCTCTAAGATTTATGTTGTTTTGGAAAAAGGATTTATTAGCTGGATATTGTGACTGTGGCAAACTTCCTCAATGACCTTTTCTACTTCTGTAATATCCAGTGATTTGGGATCAAATACAATATTCAGTGCATTAGGGCCATAACCCAGATAAAGATTGGTTTGATAGCAACCTTTTTCAATCAGTGAAATCGCTTCTTCAGGGCAACACGGCATTGTTCTCTCTGTAAACAGATAAAAATCAATAAAGTAACTTGGCAGATCAGATGCTGCATGATATTGCGAAAAAAGATTTTTTGGACAACCGGTAAACAAAAATACCACGGTGTTTTCCTTTTGGACGATGTGAACCTCTGGAACTAAAGTGCGCAGGAACTGAGTAACATACTCGGAGGTGGGCAGGTTTTTTCCCTGGCGTTTGTTTTTTGGAAGTTCGTGATCGAAAGAAAAAACAATCAGTGTTTTGCGGGAATCACAAAGGCGAGAAATAATTTCCTGGCCAAGCGAGAATACCACAGGGTCATCTTCTCCAACGTTTGCGGCGAACTCGTATTGTACAGCGTTCGGAGGAAGTCCCGTCAATCCAATGGGGTGATCAAAACGCAAAAAGTGCATACTTCCGTCCGGGGGCCAATCGTCCGGAACAGGAGTTGGCGTGAAATTTTTTTTCCCAATAAGAAGATAGACGAGTTTATCTATAAGCCAGAGAGTTGCCCGCCCAACGATCTTCATATTTAGTCCTCCACATATGTGATATCAACGACCCATTTTGCCAGATAGTTCTCCGGGAATGAACTACCGATTCCTCCTATAATACTTCCTAAATATATAGGAGAACCAAGTATCAAAACATCGCACGAAATCGTGCGCTTCCATATTTCTGTCAGACCATCATTTATTATGCAGCATCCATTCAATTTGCTGCCCTTCCGTTTACAAGCAAAACAACTATAACATCCTTTGAAACTTAGATCATAAAGATGAATCAATTCGGTTTCTGCACCAACAAAAGCAGCACCTTCAAGTGATTTTTTCAGCAATGTAGCCGTGTTCCAATCTTTTCTTGGGCTCCCGTTAATTGCAATAGCCTTCATAAAAATTCCGCCTTCTTTACTTTCAGAAAATTGTTGCTATAATCGGAGTATAGTTGCTAAGAAACAAAAATACAAGTACGCACATTTTTGTGCCTTGAAATTGTAAGGGGTTTAAGATGCCAAAGCAAAATTTATATGATGGTTCTTGTGAAATTGTAGCTGCACTTAATCTTCTTAGTGGCCGGTGGAAGCTACCCATACTATGGAAATTGTCATACGGAAATATGCGATATAATGAATTAAAACGACAAGTTCATGGAATCACAAACATTATGCTAACTCGTTCGCTACAAGAATTAGAGGCCCACGGAATAGTGATTCGTATTAATATTCGGAGATTCCTCCCCATGTAGAATATGGTTTAACGGGGGCAGGGCTAAAATTAGTCCCGGCTCTGCACGAATTAAAAAAATGGGGAGAAGAACAAGTTCATTTTGAGAAGCAGTTGCGGTTGAATACCGATTTTCAAAGCACTAATTCATAATACGCATCTCCCTATGTTCGTTGCCAGAGCAGCATATTGTTTTCAAACAGGCCGTTCACCCTGCCGGTGTCCTTCAGCCACGCCAGATAGGAGCGGACGGTGCTGCCCACCAGGACATATTGTTCAAAGTTCATTGTCAGCCCGTAGTCCGTAAACAACTGTTGCAGAATGGCCTCAAAGCAAAGCGGTTCCTGGCAGATGCCGGTGATCCTATCCGCAATCTCCAGCACCTTGTCGATGTTGTACTGTGCGAGGTCGGCTATATCTTGGGAGGCAGCGGCGTGGGCCGGGACGAACATCTTCGCTTGCAGGGATTTCACCATTTCCAGCGTGTTCAGATAGGCGGCAATATCGTAGATAAAGCCAATCTGATACTTGTCCAGCGTTTCCCGGCTGGACAGGCAATCCGCCAGATAGACCACATCATCGCTCGTCCGATAGCCCACCATATCAAAAAAGTGTCCCGGCAGGGGGATGATTGTAAAGCCCTCCGGCAGACATTTCTTCGTCAACTCCTGGGCGTCGCTCTCCTGGGCCATGAGGAATTTATGCCGCAGCTCCTTACACGGATACCCACCGTACAAAAAGGACGGCTCCAGGACAGGGTGTCGGGTAAAGGCGCAGTCGATCCCCGGCGCGTAGATTTCACACCCGGTCTGGCCCTGCAAATACCTGTTGCCGCCGATGTGGTCAGCGTTGGAGTGGGTGTTGTAGATGGCGGTGAGCCGCCAGCCGTTGGCGTCCAAAAGCTGCCGGACTTTACGGCCCGCGTCTTTATCGTTGCCGCTGTCGATCAGGCAAACGTTCTGTCCTTCCAGCCGCACCAGCCCGATCTTTGCCGGACTTTGGATGTAATAGCTCCGCTCCGAAACCTGGATCAGTTCGTACATAATCTGCGTCCTCCTTAATGGTGTGGATAGAATATGGTGTTGTAGACCTCACACCTGTCCCTGGTCACGTTCTGATAGGCGTGGGGAATGTCGGCCCGGAAGCGGATGGTCTGTCTCTCGCTGACCTCCACCGGCCTGTCCCCCAGGACGAGCCGCAGTGTCCCCCGCAGGACAAAGATGTGTTCCTCTACACCATCATCATGCTTGTCCGAGGAATGGCGGCACTCCGGGTCAAACTCAATGTAGAATGTCTCTACGCTCCGCACCGGGTCATAGGCGAACAGCGGATAGGCCCGCATTTTCCCGCCGTCCCCCAAGACTACGTTTGCCTCGTCCGGGCCAGTAACGGTGTATTCCGTCTGCGGTTCCTCCAGGAACGCGGACAGCGGTGTTTTCAGCCCCGTGGCGATCTTCCAGAGGGTCGTCACCGTTGGGACAGATTGGCCACGTTCGATCTGGCCCAACATGGGCTTGCTCACGCCCGTCAGCGCAGCAGCATCGTCCAGGGAAAGTGTGCGGGCCATGCGGATGCTTTTCAGCTTCTCGCCAATTCTCAAATTCATAGGTTCCATTTTATATCCGCTCCGTATGCTTTCATAAATTAGAAATTTATTATAACATACCGGGCGGATAAATGGAAGTCCACAAATGAAAAGGTGTCTCTTGCGTCCTTTCCTTTTATGATATAATGTCAGGGACAAGCTGTGCTGTCCAGTTACGCTATCAAACCGTCCACTCACGTCAACCGGGTTTATCCTGACGGCCATTTGAACGAATAAACAGATAGAGGAATACCGCCATGATAAGAATCGCAATTTGTGATGATGAAGCCCCCACCCGCGCCTACCTCGCATCCCTGATCCGGTCGCAGGACTGCCCCTGCGAGGTCGTGGAGTATGCTTCTCCCGGTGACTGTCTCGCAGACCACCGGGGAATTGACCTGCTCTTTCTGGACATTGAGCTGAACGCTGCCGGATTGGACGGGATGGCGCTGGCCCGCCAGATCAGGGAGGGCAACTCTGCCGCCCAGCCGGTCATTATCTTTGTGACCGGCTATGAGCGGTATGTGTTCGACGCCTTTGACGTGGGTGCGTTCCAATATCTGCTGAAGCCAGTGGACGAGGAAAAGTTTGCCCAGGTCTTTGCCCGCGCCGTGGAACAGATTGAGGCGGGCCGTGTTCAGCCGCAGCTTTCCCATGCGCTCACGCTTCAATCTGCTGGCACCAGCCGAACCGTACCGCTGGACAGCATTTATTACATCGAAAGCAGCAATCACAAGGTAGTCCTGCGTCTGAAAGACGGGGAGTTTTCCTGCTACGCAAAAATCCGGGACTTGGAAGCGGAGCTGGGCGATCAGTTTTTCCGTGTCCACAAGGGCTATCTTGTCAATCTCGCCTATGTGGAAGGATACAGCAAGACAGAACTGACGCTGACCAACGGGGAAAAGCTGTTGATCTCCAAATACAAGTACCAGGACTTTGTGAAAGCCTACCTCCGCTTTGTGAAAAGGGGGGCCGGTCTATGAGCGAGACAGGATTTCATATCTTCAATCAGGCATTTTCCGCTGGGGCGGAATTGACCTACGCCGCCCTGCTCACCGTCTTTTTCCGGCCTTTCGTTCCCCAGGACAAACGGCGGCGCGGGCTGTTCCTTGTTTTTTTCGTCTACATTCTGTTTGAGATCGTCTGCAACCGGGCGGCGCTGCCCCAAGGCTCCTTCGGGCTGATCCTGATGGCGATGCTGCTGGCGGTATCCAGGTGGATCGGCCTGGAAAAGCCGTTTGTGTTCCTTCTGACGCTGCTCTACTTCAACGCCAGAATTTCCAGCGGTCTGATGGTGCAAAGTCTGCATTTTATCGTGGAGCGGTCAGTCCCCTACCGTCTGGAACCGCCGGATGCGGTCTTTCTCCGCGCCGCCCTGCTGGTCACGCTGTTCCTGCTGTCCCACGCCTCTATGCTGGCCGTCATGCTTTATGCCCTCCAACGTCAAATGCGAAAGCAGAGCATGGCGCTCCATTGGCGGGAGCTGTGCTATCTCGCCCTGGTGCCAACAGCGGGGATCCTGTTCGGACAGGTAATCTCCCGGATTTTGGTGGAGTTCAAGAACGGCGTTCTGCTCCAGCTCTATGAGCGCCACCCGGCGTTTTTGGCAGTAATCCCGGTGCTGGCCCTGCTGTTCTACGCCGGGGCTTATCTGACCATCGCTTTTCAGCAAGGTATGGCCGCGCTCCGGGAGGAACAGGCCACCCTTTATGCAGAGTACCAGCAGACACAGGCAATCCGGGCGCGTATCCATGAGGCGGAACAGTTCTACACCCGCATCCGTGGGCTGAAACACGAAATGCGGGGCCACCTGACCAACATCAAGGGCCTGGCGCAGAGCGGCGAATATGCCAGTCTGGAGGACTATATCGCCAAAATGGACGAGAGTATGAGCGGCTTTGAGCTGACGCTCCAGACGGGCAACCCGGTCACAGATGTGATTGTCAACGAGATGCGGCGGCGGAGCCTTGACCTGGGCATCCGCTTTCAGGTGGAGTTCCATTACCCGGAGCCGGGGGCCTATGACGCTTTTGATGTGGGTATCATCCTTCAAAATCTGCTGCAAAACGCGGTGGAGGCTTGTGAGAAGGTGGGTGAGGGGGAACGATTTATCGTGCTGACAGGAAAGAGAAAAGGACGTTTCTTTCTGATAGAGGTCAAAAACTCTTTCATGGGTGAGGTGGTATTTGGACAGGACGGCTTGCCTGTCACAACGAAACAGGAGGATGTCTCCATGCACGGCATTGGCCTTGCCAACGTGCGCCGGGAGGCGGAGAAGTATATGGGAGAATTGGAGCTGAAAGCAGTTCAGCAGGAATTTTCCGCAGCGGTTCTATTACAGGAAAGGAGCAGTTTATAAGCGGCATGATTGATTGCAGATATTTGAACAGGGTGTATAACCCCCTGCCCGAACACCGCACCGTTCGGAGTGGGTTGGCACGGGCTTCCAGTTTTCTGGATATGGCTGCAAAGGCCAGCAGGGGCACGGCTGATGTGCTGGAGGTCAGCGGTAAGCCGGAAGTTTCCGAAACGGATGAAACGTCGAATGTTGACGCCTATCTGGAGCATTTGAAAAAGAAATATGGGCGGGTTACAATCGAAAGCATTGGGAAGGATCAGGCAAGCCTTGAAAAAGCGGGCAAACGCATGAGCGGAAATGATGTTGTAATCGCTCCCAATATTTTGGAGGAAATGGCCGGTGATCCGAAAAAGGCAGCTTATTACGAGCAGAAGATAGATTACTTCTTCACGGATGTCATTCCTAACGGCAAGGCTTATGCGGCGTCCATAGGGCTGACTTTTGAGCCGTGCGGTGTGGTAGTCCATGAGGATGGAACCGTGACCTATATCTGCGGCGGCGGCGATTCCCCGGAGCGTGTGGCCGAAGTAAACAGGATCAATGCGGAAAAGGCCAAGAAAAAAGCGGAACAGCAGCGGCAGTACCCGGAGCAGGCCGCAGCAGCGGCGGCACAGCGC
>CAJTZK010000011.1:0-274 GCA_910583785.1 uncultured Oscillibacter sp. | reverse complement strand
CGTACCGCGGCGGCGGAGGCATTGGAAAAATCCTTTTCCAATATCGGCGATCTGCTGAAAACGCGGATGGTATCTGCCCCCGCTATCACGCCGGAGATTTCTTTACCGGCAGAAGCAAATATGTTTTTCCTCAATATGTAATGTCGGGAAGGGTGATACAATGAGCAATACGATTCAACCGGGTTATGGGACACAGACATACAGCACCCCTACAAAGTCCCGTGAAACAAAGCAGACGGGGACGCGGGGCAGCAGCTTCATGGATATGGCGGCG
>CAJTZK010000010.1 GCA_910583785.1 uncultured Oscillibacter sp. | reverse complement strand
CCGGACTGGCCGCTTTGCGTCCAGCCGAACGCACCTGTCGGTGCGGCTCCATGCTTCGCATGACCAGCAGGGAGAAAGTAACGCAGCAGTCTCACGGGGGATAGCCGCAGAGCGGCGCAAGGGGCGTGCTCCTTGTACGGAGCGAAGTGACGCAAGCTGCCTGGAGCGGTGACAGGTCAGCAATCCAGGCAGCAGCCTCGCAGAGCGCACGGATACATTGCCGCAGGCCATGTGTAGAAGTGCGCCGTTCCTCGCAGGTGCTCGGAACGGGGACAGCTTCATCACTCGCATGAGGTGCGCGGACTAACCCGCGCCAGTCCGCCTGGGCAGTCCCAGGCACAAGGCCCGCCGCGAGGCTCACCCCCTGTCCCCTGCTGGTAAAAAGCACCCAGCCGGGACGCTATGCGGTCCCGGCTGGATACTTACACTGTCTTTGTCCTTTACGTTGCACCTCGCTTTTTGGCTTCCCTCGTTACGCCTATTTTTTGCAGGGGATTTAGATGGAAAAAGAACTAGGACAAACCAGCCAACTCGTTGCAACGCAAGGGTTTTCCGATTTTTCCTTATTATGCCATAAGGGCACCTGTCCGCAACCATGTCCCTGGAGCATGGGATGGACGTCAAGACCCTCTCTGCGGTGATTGGGCATGTGTCCAGCAGCACCACGTTGAACATCTACGCCCATGTCACCGATGAGATGCGCCGTACAGCGGCAATAAAGATTGACCAGGGCGTCGTCAAATCTGAGGCACAAATGGAGAATCAGCCAGTGCCACGAAAGCCCGCTCCCAGCGCCTTCCAGCCTTACAAGGGCCAGCGCCGCAAGCTAGGCACCGGATGCGTCACACAGATCAACGACCACCTGTGGGAGGGCCGCTACTCCCCCGTCTGGCCGGATGGCAAGAAGCATCCCGGAAATGTTTACACCAAGACCAGAGAAGAATGTGAGCGGCTGCTGGCGGAGATGATCCTCCAGATGAAAGTGGAGATCGCCGCTGAAAAGGAGAGGCTGCGGTTGGAAGAGCAAGCTGGTTGATATGAGCCGAGGGACTCTGGAGCGTAAAATCCAGAGTCCCTCGGTTTTTCTCTGTCTGTGGGCAGATATGTGGTCAGGCTGAAAGTACCAAAATGAAACACGCAATAAAAGTGCTGAATATTGTAGGTATTCCGGGCGTTTGCAGAAGAATCCGGCCCATTGATGATGGTACTATTTCGATATGGGCACGTCCCTCTGTCCTTACAAAATGAAAACACCTCTAAAGGCAGAGCGGGCATCGCCTTCCGGCCACCCCAAAAACACCAGCCGGATTTCCAGCGTATCTCCCGTAATCCGTGCGGACACCCGCCCGCCCATCTGCTCCATCAGTTCCCATACAATGGAAAGGCCCAGTCCGGCCCCGCCCTTTGCCCGGGCGGGGCTGCTCTGGTAGAAACGGTCAAACAGGTGCTCCGGGTCCGGCCTGGGGCCGGGAAGGAGCTCATTGCAAAAGCAAATCTCCCCCTCCCCGCCGGAGACCGCCAGCCCGCCGCCGCCGTGGCAAAGGGCGTTGGCAATCAGGTTCCGGTACACCCGGCCCAGCGCCTCCGGGCTGGCCCAAACCGTCATATCCTCCCGGTCAAACCGAAGTTCCGGCGCGGCTCCCGCCGCCTCCAGCTGCGGATAAAATTCCGCCAGCGCCTCCCACAGAGGCGGCAGGGCCGCCACCTCTCCGCACTCCAGCGGCAGGGAGCCGCCCTGAAGCCGGGTATAGAGGAACAGCTCTTCCAAAAGCGCTTCCAGTTCCCCCAGCCGCTTCCGCACGATGCCCAGGTACTCCCCCTGCCGTTCCGGTTCTCCCTCCAGCAGTTCCAAATAGCCCATGGCCCCGGCCAGGGGCGTGCGGATGTCATGAGAGATACAGGCCATGGTGTATTTCAAGTCCTGTTCCCGGCTCAGGGCCTCCTGGCGAAGCCGCCGCCCCTCCTCCAGCCGCTGGTTCACCGCCTGGCACAGCCTCCGGGGGGCCGCGCCGGACATCCTCACGGCCAGGCGCAGATTGCTTTCCGCCGGAGTCTCCTCCAGCACCCGGGCCATTTCCAGCATCTGGACGCGGTAGGACCACAGGCGCAAAGCGGAGGCTCCTAAGGCCGCAAGGGCCAGGATCAGGGCTGGCAGCATAAAAATTCCTCCTTAAATGTCCCGTTTCTCCATAGCCAGCAGGCTCCCCGTTCCGTAAAGGACTGCCCAGGCAATGCTACAGGCTAGGATAACCCCCGTCCCCGTGATCCCCCTCCCGGGTACGTAAACCCCCTTTACCACAGAGGAGAGGAAATACGTCTCCAGGGGAGGCCAGCGCAGCAGCTGCCCCAGCGTCCCCACCAGAACGGCGGTCAGCCCGCCTCCGGCCACCAGGGACAGGATGATCCCCCATGTGGTGCTCCGGGTCAGCAGGACCAGCGCCAGGGCCATGAGGCCGAACGCCCAGTGGGGCAGCCACATCCAGAATAGATACTGCAAAATTTCCAGAAGGGTATTGGGCGCCGGGCGCATCCCGTACAAATAGGGGGCCAGAAGGATCAACAAAGTCCCCAGCAGGGTGATGATGCCGCTGTAAACCCCGGCGGCCAGCGCCTTGGACAGGACATAGCAGATCCGGCGGGGCTGGACGCAGCAGATGTTCTTGACAAAGCCGCTGGTAAAGTCGCCGCTGGCAAAGAGCGTGACCCCAATGCCCACGATGATCAGCAGGAAGCCGCCCCCCAGGGTTTCACAGGCCAGGTCCAGCTGGGCCATATTGCGGATTTCCTCCGACATCTGGCGGTCAATCTCATCGATTTCCGCGCCATGGACGCCCATACCGTCCAGCGTCTCCGGGTCTGAAATAACGGCTGTCATCAGCGCTACCATCAAAATCAGCCCCGCGGCCACGCCCAGGATGATATAAAAGCTCCGGGTTCTGAACAGCCGCCGCAGGTCCATGCAAAGCATATTAAACATGTCCGCTTCCTCCCATCCGCTCCAGAAAGTAGCTCTCCAGGTCCTGCCGGTGCAGGCCCATTTCCTCCACGGCAATGCCCGCCTGGGCGAGAACCTGCCCCGCCGCCTTGGTATCCACGGCTTCATAAATCCGGATTTCGCCCTCCGGACGCATTTCCCAGCGGGCCACGCGGAGTTCCCGTTCCAGCAGGGCCGCCGCCTTCTGGGGCTGGTCCGTGCGCAGGTGCAGATAGTCGGTGCATTTCTGCTCCAGCTCGGACGCGGTGACCTGTTCCACCATCCGCCCCTCCTGGATGATGCCGTACCGGGTGGCAATCTTGCTCAGTTCCCCCAGGATGTGGGAACTGACCAGGATGGTCAGGCCCCGTTCCCGGTTCAGGCGCAGCAGCAGCTCCCGCATCTCCCGGATGCCCTCCGGGTCCAGGCCGTTGATGGGTTCGTCCAGCAGCAGCAGGTCCGGCCCGCCCAGCAGGGCAAGGCCCACGCCCAGCCGCTGCTTCATGCCCATGGAATAGTGGCGCACCTGCTTTTTCTCCTTCGGAGACAGGCCCACGGTCTCCAGGATTTGGTCCACCTGCCGCTCCGGGCGGTCCAGCCCCAGCAGCGCGGCGTACAGCCGCAGATTCTCCCGTCCGCTCAGGTCCGGGTAGAGTCCCGGCTGCTCAATGAGCGCCCCCACCCGGCGGCGGGCCACCGGGTCCCGGATGGGCTTGCCGAAAACCAGCGCCTCCCCCTGGGTGGGCCGGGCCAGCCCGCATAGGAGCTTCAGCGTCGTGGACTTGCCCGCCCCGTTCCGGCCGATGAAGCCGTAGACGTCCCCCTGCTCCACCCGCAGGTCCAGGCGGTCCACCGCCCATCGGTCCTTGTAGCGTTTGGACAGGCCCATTGTCTGTATGACTGCCATAGGAATCCCTCCTTTTTTGTTTGCAGGCCCAGTCTGACAGGCAAGTGCCCAAACATCGCAAAGGAACCGTAAAGAAAGTATAAAGTTTTGCGTTGTCACCCCTCGGCCAGCTTAAACCCGATCCCCCACACGGTCTGGATATAGCCGTCCGTGCCGCTGGGCCGGAGCTTGGCGCGGATGTTGCTGATGTGGACCGCAATGG
This sequence comes from uncultured Oscillibacter sp., assembly GCA_910583785.1. Lineage (GTDB taxonomy): Bacteria > Bacillota > Clostridia > Oscillospirales > Oscillospiraceae > Oscillibacter. The sequence continues at coordinate 110,283 of CAJTZK010000010.1, read as the reverse complement.
TCTTGTCCTCCACGGCGCATTCCTCCCGCCAGACGGCCTCGTAAATCTGCTGCTTGGTAAAAACCCGTTTGGGCCGCCCCGCCAGCAGCTCCACGATCTTGAACTCGTGGGCGGTGAGATTGACGGGCTGGCCAGCGGCGGACAGGGTCATCTCCTCCAGGTTCAGCACCCAGTCCCGGTAACGCAGGGACGCTCCCAGGGGCGCGGCGCTGGCATGGCGAAGCTGGACCAGGATTCTGGCCCACAACTCCTCCAGCTGATAGGGCTTGGTCAAGTAGTCGTCCGCCCCCAGGCCCAGCAGCTCCACCTTGTCGGACAGCCCGGTTTTCGCCGACAGCACAATCAGGGGCGTCTGGCTGGACTGGCGTATTTCCGCAAGCAGTTCGCCCCCGGACAATCCCGGGAGCATCAGGTCCACCAGCAGCAGGTCCGCGCCTCCCGTCTGCCAAAGCAGGCGGCCCTCGGTGCCGGAGAAGGCTTGGATACACTCGCAGCCCTTCCGGCGCAGATACCCGGCGGTGGAGTTGTTAATATCGGTATCGTCTTCAACAATCAAGATGCGGGGCATAGAACTGGCCTCCTTTGGTGTTTTCAGCTATGGCTGCATTCGGCCCGCCACCGGAAATCCTGTCCCGGAACCGATGGGTCCGCCCATACAGGCCTTGTTTAAATATCGCGGGCCGCTGGCCTGGGGCGGGCTTTTTGCCAGGCAAGGCGGCTTAACCCGGAAATCCGCGCGGATATTCCGCCAAACCAGCGCCATCCCGGTGGAATAGCCGTCCCAAGACGGCGTTTTGCTATTTCTCCAGCAGGGCTTCCTCTTAGCATACTGAATTCTGCCGCCGTTTTCAAGATGAATCCCGCCCTTATGGGCCGCGCCAGCCGGATTTGCCGGATGGACAGGGTGCGCGGCGCCTCTTCCCCTCTGGCGCCCGCGGAACCTCCCCGGGGCCCCCTCCGGTTCCGGGGAGGCGGGCTGGGGAGCCAACCACGGCCTGGCCGCTCCGTTCCAGCGGCGCGCCCCGGCTTTAAGGGTTTTTAGGGCTTCGGGAAGCGCAGGAACAGCGGCCCCGCACTTTGCCAGTGCGGGGCCGCTGTTCCCATTTCATAAAACCATCATACCGGATTCCGGAAAGGCCGCTTTGCCGGAACAGAACGGTCAGCGGCGGTTGGACCTGCGCCAGATCTTTTGCATTTCCGCCGCGGCAATCAGTTCCTCCCGGAAATCCGGGTGGGCGATGGCAATGATCTTCTCCGCCCGCTCCCAGGTGGACAGGCCGGACAGAAGGGCCGTGCCGTATTCCGTCACCATGCAGGGGGCCTGGGTCCGGGGGGTGGTGATCACGTCCCCCTCGCAGAACCTGGGCAGGATGCGGGAGTGGAGGGCGCCCTGCTTGTCGGTAAAGGTGGAACTCATGGCCAGGAAGGCCTGGCCGTGCTCCGCCATGTAGGCCCCGGTTACAAAGTCCAGCTGGCCGCCCGTGCCGCTGATGTGGCGGGTGCCCGAGGTCTCGGAACAGACCTGGCCATAGAGGTCCATGGCGATGCAGCCGTTGATGGAGACGAAGTCGTCCAGCTGGCGGATGGTCTCCGGGCTGTTCACATAGCGCATGGGGGCGGACAGGATGTCCATATTATGGTCCAGGAACTCGTAAAGCTCCCGGGAACCGGAGCAGATGGAAAACACGCCCTTGCCCCGGTTCAGCTTCTTGTTCTTGTTGGTGATCTTCCCGGCCTGGTAGAGCTTCAAGTACCCGTCGCTCATCAGCTCCGTGTGCATGCCCAGGTCCTTCAGGTCCGACTCCGCAATGAGGCCCCCCAGGGCGTTGGGCATGCCTCCGATGCCAATTTGCAGGGTGATTCCGTCGTGGAGGAAGGGGAAGATATTGGCGGCAATCTGGCGGTCAATTTCGCTGGCGCTGCCGCCGGGGGCCAGGCAGATGTCCTTGTGGCCCTCCACCACGCAGTCCACCTCGGAGATGTGGATGTGGTCCCCCTGGGAACCGTAGATCACGGGCATGTGCTCGTTGACCTCCAGGACGATATGCTCCGCCGCGTCCAGCATCTCCTGCATGCAGCAGTTGGTGAGGCCGTAGCTGAAATAGCCGTGCTTGTCCATGGGGGCCACGGAGATCATGGCCACGTTCACCGGGGCGTACCCCCGGGCGTAATAGGAGCCGCAGTCCCGGAAGAGCATGGGGGCGTAATAGGCCCAGCCCTTGTCCACATACTTCCGGTCCAGGCCGGAACAGTGCCAGGCGTTATAGGTGAAGGTCTCGTGCTCCGGGTCCTGCTCCACCACCTGGATGGGCTTCATGGCGATGGCGTTCCGGACCTTGATGTCCTTCAGTTCCCCCTTCCGGGCCGCCAGGGCGGCGTCCAGGGCCTCCGGGAAGGAACAAGTCTGGCTGTAGTCCACCCAGTCCCCGTCCTTTACCAGCTTGACGGCCTCCTCCGGGGATACCAGCTTCTTTTGATAGAGTTCTTGCACGTTCATGGGAAGGTCTCTCCTTTCCTAGGCGTTGGAAGGCTTTCGCACCAGCAGCGTCAAAACCGCGCCGGCGGCGGCGAAGGCCAGGATGGTGAGGAAGGTGCCCATGTAAGAGCCGCCGCCGCACAGCGGCCCCAGGTAAGACGCGGCAACCAGGTTCATATTGATGATGCTGAAGTTCAGCGCGTAGTGCTTCCGGCCGAAGAAATAGGCCACAAAGGCGGAGTTCATGGGCGGCACGCCGCCATAGGCCAGGCCCACCAACAGGAAGGCCGCGACCAGCACCGGGAGGCTCCCGGTCCGGAGGGAGGCAATCAGGGCGGCGGAGGCGGCGGCGTAGAGCACGCTGACGCTCAGCATGGTGGTCCGGTAGCCCGCGGCGTCAAAGAGCTGCCCGGAGAGCACCCGGCCCACGCCGTTGGCAATGGACACCGTCCCCGCGATGGCCGCGGCCCGGGTCAGGTCCCCGTCCACAAAGGCGGCGGCATAGGGCGTGGATTCGTTGATAATGGCAAGGCCCGCGGCGGAGAGAAGGACGGCCCAGAGGAAGCTGATCCAGAAATTCCGTCTGCGCAGCATGTCCTGCCAGGGAATCTCCTCCACGGCCTCCCGCTTCTTCCCGCCAGTTGCCACGGCCTCCACAAAGGCGTCCTCCGCCGTCCGCAGCAGCAGGGCCCCCAGCAGCATGATGGCGGCAAAGGCCGCAGCAAAGATCAAAAAGGTGGTCCGCCAGCCCAGGGCGGTGATGAGCCCGGCCCCCAGGGTGCCCAGCAGCATGCCGCCGAAGCCAAAGCCCATGAGGGTAATGCCGGAGACCAGCCCCTGCTTGTCGGGGAACCAGCGCATGATTGTGGAGATGGTGGCGTTGTAGCCCAGGCCCACGCCAAAGCCGCAGAAGCCGCCATAGGACACATAGATGCCGGGCAGCGTGTGAATGCGGGAGGCCATGGCAAAGCCCGCCAGCAGGAAGAGGGCGCAGGCCGTCAGGGTAAACCGGGGCCCCTTCCGTCCCGTCAGCATGCCGCTGGCCAGCCCGCCCAGGCAGAACATCATCATGGAGATGGAGAACGTCACGGAGGTCTGGGCCTTGCTCCAGCCGAATTCCGCCTCCAGGGGGGCCCGGAACACGCTCCAGGCGTAGATAAGCCCCAGGCACAGCAGCAGCCCGACCCCCAGGGCCAGGTACAGCCAGCGGAGCTGTTTGTTTCGTTCTAAATTCATGCGTTTTCCTTTTCCTGTCACTGGCAAAGAGGGGGCGGCGTGCCGCCGCCCCCTCTTGCCTGGTTGTTTAATACTCGGCGCTGCCAGTCCAGACGGCGTCGTGGTCGGGAATCTCATTTTCGGGATAGACGTAGGCGATGCGGGAGACGTTGATCAGCTGCTCAAAGCCCAGGTTCTCGGACACGGAGCACCCGGCCCAGGAGCCGCAGCCCAGGGTGGCGGTGGGGCACAGGCCGTTGGCCAGGGCGGGGTTGGCGGAAAAGACGCCAGGGCTGTTGATGAGCAGGCGGCTCACAGGCAGACCGCAGGCGGCCCGCTCGATGAATGCCTTGTCGTTGGAGTGGATGACGGAGGAGTGGCCCGCGCCTTCCATCCGCAAATTGGCCTTGGCAATCTTCAGGGCTTCTTCCAGGTCCTCACACTCAATGTGGACCGCCAGGGGCAGCATCTTCTCCCGGCAGAGGGGCTCCTCAGTCCCGTACTTGTCCACCTTCACCACGATGATGGAGGTGTCTTCGGGAATCTCCAGGTCCAGCATCTTGGCGATGTCCTGGACCCCCTGGCCCACGGGCTTGCCGTTGATGGGGCCCAGTCCGTTGGGGAACAGGAGCTCCCGGGCCCGGTCGCGGACGGCGGGGTCGTCGGTGTAATAGACCTTCTCGCCCTTCATCAGCTCCACCACCTGGGCGGAGATGGCCTTGGGCGTAATGAAGGAGCGGTTGCAGGCGCAGATGATGCCGTTGTCAAACTTGCACCCAAAGACCGTCTGGCCCACGGCCATGGGCAGCTTGTCATAGGCGGGATCGAAGATGGTCTGGGAGTTGCCGGGGCCCACGCCATAGGCGGGCTTGCCGCTGGAATAGGCGGCCTTCACCATGTTGGGCCCGCCAGTGCCCAGGACGGTATCCGAGGCGGCCATCATCATCTGGGTCAGCTCGATGTTGGGCTCCTCCACACACTGGAAGATGTTGTCCGGCGCGCCGGCCTTTTTCAGGGCGCCGGCAAAAATCTGGCAGGTGTGCACCGTAGATTTCTTGGCCCGGGGATGGGGGGCGCAGAGGATAACGTTCCGGCCCTTCAGGGCGTAGACGCCGTTGAAGAGAATCGTAATATTGGGGTTGGTAGTGGGAATGACGCAGGAGATGATGCCCTTGGGGTGGGCCACATAGGCCAGGTGGCGGCGCTCGTCGTAGCCAATAATGCCCACGGATTTCTTGTTTTTAATGGCGTACCACACACCGTCGGGCGACCCCGTGTTTTTCATGATCTTGTCCGGCACATTGCCCAGGCCCGTCTCGGCCACGGCCTCCTCCGCCAGCTCCTCCGCGTGCTCCCGGAATGCCTCGCAGCAGACCCGGCACAGTTCGTCGATCTGCTCCTGGGTATAGGATTCCAGTTCCGCCAGGGCCTTGCGCCCCTTGGCGATCATTTCGTTGATGACTGCCTGATTATCCATATTTCAGAACTCCTTTATCAAGTATTGAACGGAAGGGTCCAGGTCCGGCGCCCGTCCAGGTCAGGCCGTTTTCTCAGCCTCCTGCTTCCTGGCCAGGTTCTGCCCCAGGACGGAGCACACCAGCACCACCACGCAGGCGGCGGCCATGAGCAGGGAGGGCGCGGTCCAGTTGGCGGGGCTGGAGTTGTCGCCCGCCAGGGCGGTCACCACGGGGGTGGAGAAGAACACACCGATGTAGTACAGGGTGTTCAGCAGGCCCATGCTCAGGCCGATGAGGGCGGGGCGCTTGGCCAGCTGGGGCGTGAAGATGAACATGGAGGTCATGATCATGCCGCCGGGGACGATGCCCGTAGCCAGGGCGTACAGGATGTAAGCCGCGGAGGACCCGCCCAGGTAGGGCATGCAGAAGCAGATAACCGCGCAGAGGGCCGCGCCGATGATGGCCACGGTAAAGGGCTTGCCGGATTTGCCGATGACAATGCCGGAGATGATGCAGGTGGGAATGCCGATCAGGCCGTTCAGGCTGGCGTAGAAGGCGGAAGCTTGCTGGTCAATGCCATAGGCCTGGAAGAGGGAGGCGTTGCAGGTGATGAAGGCGAAGAGCACGAAGGCCAGGCACAGCATGGACAGGCAGGTAACCAGCAGGGCCGGGTTCTTCACGGCCTCGCCCAGGGTCCCGTTGTCCCCGCCGCCTCCGGCGGACTCGGTCTTGGGCACCTGGATGAACAGGAACACCAGCACGAAGCAGACCGCGGACAGGATGGCGATGGACCACCAGAGGACCTTCAGGTTGCCCGTGCCCTGGTAGAGGGCCACGCTGGCGTTCATGCCAATGAAGTTGGCCGCCGCGGCGAAGGTATTGAAAATGCCCGTGGCCGTGCCCACCGTGGCTCCGGTGAACCATTTGTTGATCATGTCAATACCCACGGTGATGATCAGGGCGTAGGAGATGCCCTCAATGATGCGGGAGAGCATAACCACGGCGAAGCTGTTGCTCATGGCGCCCAGCACGTTGCCCACCACCAGGCAGGCCATCAGGATCAGCAGCATGTTCTTGGTGCCCGTACGGGCCATGACGGCGGCGCCGGGGATGGACAGGACGATACCGGCCACGGTGAACAGGCTCATCAGCATGGCCGCCTTGGTGATATCCACGTTCAGCATGGCCGCTACGTCGCCCAGCACCGGGGACAGCTTCAGCTGCGAGAGGCTGACGGTAATGGCGGAGACCAGCAGGATAAAAAACATAACCCATTTATTTTTCATGAAAGGTTCCTCCCTCTGTCATTCGTAAGTGTGTCTTGCGGCGGCCCCCCATCTGGGGAGCGCCCCTGGGGAGCCCGCGCCGCGGCGTTTTGCGGCGCGGGCCTCCGGAGCGGGGGGCTGCTCCGGCCCTCCGCCCCTGCGGGAGCGGGAGAGTGTTATTCGACGCCCAAAATCCGGGCAGCGTTCTGGTAGAAGAATTTGTCGGCCACCTCCGGCTTGTCCGCGAAGGCGTCCTCGGCGTACTTGACGCTCCAGGTGCAGGTATCGAAGGGCCAGTCGGTGGCGAACATGATCCGGTCCTCGCCGAAGAGCTCCAGCATCAGGTGCATGCCCTCCACGCCCCGGTGGCTGGACTCCACATAGACGTTCTTGCAGCCCTTCTTGGCCACCAGCTCCGCCAGGGCCTCCAGCTCGCCGCCGCAGCTGCCGCCGCCGTGGGCGGGAACCCATACATAATCGGGGTACTTGTCCAGCAGCTCCAGGGTGTAGTGCAGGTCGCCGTACTCCGCGTTGGTCAGGGGCAGCCAGGGGGAATCGGGCTTGTAGTAATCGTTGACGCCACAGTGGTAGGAGATGGGCAGGCCCAGGCCGCCGAAGAGCTCAATGGGGCCCTCGCAGCGCTTGTCGGTGACGGGGATGTTCTGGATAATGGGGTGGAGCTTCAGGCCCTTGGCGCCCTTGGCCACATCGGCCCGGAGTTTTTCCATCATCTTGTCGTCGGGCAGGTCGAAGTCAGGGCAGGTGAAGGGGATGAAGCGGGGGTCCAGCTTGGAGGCGGCCAGGGCCTCTTCAAAGCTGGTGTTGGGCATGATGGGCATGGAGACCATGTAGTTAATTCCGGCGGCATCCATGATTTCCCCGGTGGTAAAGATGTTCGCCCGCTCCCAGATGCGGACCTGGCCCGCGTCGATGAGCTTGTTCTGGGCCTCTACGTCGGGCACAATCAAGGGCCGGGTGTACCCGGATTCCTCCAGGTCCTTGAAGGGGTCGAAACCCGTGAAGCCCGGCGGGGGAGGCACGAAGCCAGGGCGCTTGAACGCGATGTTTTTATTCTCATGGAAGATATCGCCCAGGTGGGTGTGGAAATCGATGATGCGTCTTGCCATGTGAAATACTCCTTTCAAATCCCGGCCGTCAATCAGGCCTCATAAACAACTTTGCCGTTGCAGATGGTCATAACCACGTTGGCGGAACCGATCTCGGTGGCGGGGCAGGTCATGATGTCCTTGTCCAGAATCTGGAAGTCCGCCACCTTGTTCACCTCGATGGAGCCCCGGACGTGTTCCATGTGCTCCTGATAGGCGCCGTTGATGGTATAGAGCCGGACGGCGTCCTCCCGGTTCATGGCCAGGTCGGGCCGGGCGCAGTAACCGTCGGCGGTGGTGCGGGTCAGGCAGAACTGCATGCCCTGCCGCCAGTTCATGGAGAAGCAGGTGGAGTCGGAGCCTCCGGTGAGGATGGCGCCCATGTCCGTGTAGGCCTGATAGTCGAAAATCTCTTCCTTGTCCGTGAGGACGGGGGTGTTCCAGCCGAAGACGATGTTGGCGGCGGTGGGCTGGATGGCGGCCAGGACGCCGTTTTTCACCATCTTGGCGGCCAGTTCCTTGGTGGTGTCGTCGCAATGGATCAGGAAGTGCCGCAGGTCCTTGCCGGGGTAGAGGCGGTTCGCCCGGGCGAAGCCCTCCACGCAGGCGTCCATGGACCCGCCGCCGCAGGAGTGGATGCAAACCTGCCAGCCCATGCGGTGGAGCTCAATGATGGTGCGCTGGACCTCCTGGATGAGCTCCTCCTCCTCCAGGCCCCAGGCGGTGACGAAGGAACCCTCGGGGCGGACGCCCTTGCGCTGCCAGGTGGGGCCCCCCAGGTCCACGAAGAACTTCACGGCGTCGGCCTTCACCCAGTTGCGGTCCTTGAACTCCGGGAGCCGGATGCGGTCCGTGCCCCGGATGATGGCGTCGTAGCTCTCCGCGCCCTGGATGGCGGAGAAGACGTTTACAGAGACCCGGGCGGTGAGCTCGCCCCGCTCCGCCATTTTCTCGTAAATCTCAATGGGACGGGTGCCCCAGGTGCCCCGGAACACGTGCTCGCCGCCCTCGCCCAGGATGTCGGTGTGGGAGGTGACGCCCTCTTTGTTCAGGGCCCGCTGCACGTTGCGGATGGCCTCCTCCAGCTCCGTGTCGGAGAGGATGGGACACTTTTCGCACAGGATGTTCTGGGCGCCCCACTCGTGGAAGCGGCCCACGGGCTCGCCCGACTCATCCCGGTCGATCATGCCCACGCTGGCGGGAATCTCGGGATAGTGCTTGTCAATGCCCGCCACTTCCAGGGCCTTGGAGTTGCAGACCATGGAGTGGAGGGAGAAGTCCGTGAGGACCACGGGAGTGTCGGGGGAGACGGGGTCCAGGTCATAGCGGTTCATGATGCGGCCCTCGGCGGCCAGCTCCTTGATGTTGCCGTCCACGAAGCCGCAGCCAAACACCCACTCGCCGGGGCCCGCCTTGGCGCAGGCGTCCTTGACCTTGGAGAGGATTTTCTCCATGCAGTCGTAAGAGGGGCCGGAGAAATCCAGGAACGCGGGGGACAGGGTGTATCCGGTATGTACCGCGTGCATGTGGGAGTCGTTGGCGCCGGGCAGCACCAGCTTGCCTCCGGCGTCGATGACCTTGGTGTCCGGGCCAATGTAGGCTTCCATCTCCGCGCCGGTGCCGCGGTCGATGATCCAGCCGTCCCGGACGGCCACCGCCTCTACGTAGTTGAAATTTTGGTCAACCGTGGCGATTTTGCCGTTTTTCAGAACCAGATCCGCCTTTACCATTTTGATGACCTCCTCGTTTTTGGTGATTGCACAGAGTCCGGCAGCGGGCCGTCCTTCCATATTTTTACTTTACCGCATTTGCCGCAATCCCGCTTGTAAAAAACGGAACAGGCCCTATACGGCGGCAGCGGGGCACAAAATGTTCCTCTGGTAGCGGGTGGGGCTCTCCCCGATGTAGAGCCGGAACTCCCGGTTCATGTGGGATTGGTCGAAATACCCGTTCTCAAACACCATGTCCGCCAGTTCCGGCGCGTCCTCCCGGGACAGCATCCGCACGGCGTTCTGCACCCGGAGAATATTGGAATACCGTTTGATGGAAATTCCCAGGTCGTTTTTGAAGCGCTCCCGGCAGTAGCGGCCCGTGTAGCCCGTGTAGTCCGCCAGGGACTCGATCTTCATGTTCCCCATGAACTTGCAGAGCTTCAGTTCGGAAAACTCCACAAAATCCGGCTGGTAGTTCTCGTCCGCCAGGTATTCCAGGGCAAAGTCCCGGACCATCCGCACCCGCTCGCAGAAGCTGCCCGCCTGGTTCAGCCGGGCCAGGACCTGCCCGCAGGGGGTCAGGTCCTCCAGGGCCACCCGCTGTTCCCCCAGCTCCGCCCAGCGGCAGGCCAGGTTGCGCATCCCCTTGCTGCTGTAAGGCTTGAAGCCAAAATACACCGTGTCCGGCTCCAGCTCCAGGGAGATGGGGGAGGTCCGCACGCCGGAGACCACGGCGGCGGGAGCCTGGAGGCCCCGGCTGTCAAACCGGAAGAGGAAGTCCAGGCAGGCGTCGGGAATCACCTGGAGGGACCGCCGCTCGCCCCCCGTGCGGAATTCATAGCACAGGGCCAGGTTTTTCGCGGAATAGGGATTCCATTTGACAATCTGTTCCCGGTAGCAGAGCTGCCGCTTCATGTCGGGCTGCAAAGGCGCGATGGCCTCCTGAAGTCGCCGGGTATCCATGAATGAAAACCTCCCATCTTGTTCCACCGTCACACAACGCTTCCAGGTATCCGTATCATCTGTCCCGCCCCGCTGGCGCGGTGTCCCGCAGCAGCAGGGAAATGAAGAACGAAAGCAGGTTCGTGAAGCCAAAGGCAAACAGGCTCCACTTCAGCCCGAAGGCGTGCCCCAGCACCGGGTCCCCGCCGCCATAGGCCGCCGACAAGGCGGTGGTCAGCCAGCCCCCCAGCACCGGGGAGACAAAGCCCGCCGCAAAACCGCAGGAGGAGATCAGGGCAAAGGCCGCCCCCACCCGGGAGGGCGTCATCCCCTCCATCTCCATGGGCATGGCGTACATCACGGGCATCCACATGCCGTTCCCCAGGCCGAACACCGCCGCGCCGGCGATGCCCGCCCATACGGACAGGTCCATGCCCAGGGTCAGGAGCAGGATGCCCGCCAGCTTGAGAAGCTGGCCCGCCGAGAGAATGGGCTTGCGCATCCCCGTGGCGCTCATTAAAAAGCCCCCCAGGGCCCCGCCCGCCAGTCCCACCGCGGGGAAGGCCAGGGCCGCCCAAAGGCCCGCCTGGCTCTCGCTCATCCCCCCCGCCTCGGAGAGGAAGGTGGGCAGCAGCACCACAATGTAGGAGTAGCAAAAGAAATCCAGCACGAAAATCTCACACAGCAGCCGGATGTCCCGGTGGCGCAGCAAAAGGCCATAGACCCCGGCCTCCTCCGCCTCCGGCGGCGGGGCGGGCAGGTCCGCCTCCCGGACCAGCAGCACCCACAGGACCAGCGCCGCCAGCAGCGGCAGGCCCCAGATGCCCATGGATGCCTTCCAGGACCCGCCCAGCCCCTCCGTCAGGGGGAGCATCAGGGCGAAGCTGATCACCGTGCCGATAAAGGGGAACATCCCGTTCAGCGTGTTCATCCTGGCCCGGCCCTTTTCGCCGTACCAGTTCATGATGGCGGACCCGATAAAGGGAATCGCCAGGCCGAAGCCCACGGAGAACAGCACCCGCCCGGCCAGGAACAGGGCGTAATTCACTGCGGCAAAATTCAAGAGGGTGCCCCCGGCCAGGAAGGCCAGGGCCCAGGTGAAAAGGCGCCGGGTGCCCCAGCGGCCCTCCAGCCGTCCCCCCAGCAGGGAGGCGGCGATGGTCATGGGGTAGATGACGGAGACACAGAGGTTCAGCAGCGCGTCGTTGCCCCCCAGGCCGTAGCCCTCCCGGAGCACGCCCAGGATTGGCGAGGGGGCCATCTGCAAAATGTAGCCGACGCCAATGGCCGGCACCGCCAGAGCCGTCACCAAGGGGAGTTTTTTCATCTTCATGTGGTTCACTTCCTTTTTTTACAAGGCTTTTGGGGGGAGCTGTGGGAAAATGGGGGTTAGGGAACATCGTTCCGTTCCCGAAACTTTAACCAAGGAGGACGTTTTGATGATGAGCAAAGAAGTGGAACAGGTCCGCGAGGTAATCCAGAGATACATCACTGGCACCTACCAGGCGGACGTGGAGATGCTGGCCGGGGTGTTCCATCCCCAGGCCCACATGACAGGCTACCTGGGGGACAACCTGCTGCTGGGCACGCCGGAGCCCTTCCTGCAGGACATAGGCTCCGCCCCCTCCATGGCATCCAAGGGGGACCCCTATCACGCGGAAATCCGGGAGCTTACCGTCACCGGGCACATCGCCACCGTGGTCCTCTATGAGACGGGCTTCCGGGGCGAGGGCGTGCTGGAGGACCACTTCCAGCTCCTCCTGGACGGCGGCAAATGGTCCATCATCTCCAAGAACTTCACCACCCTGTAAGCTACAGGGACAGGCCAGTCCCGCCCCTCCCTGCCAGTGCGCGGCGGGTCCGGCCATAAAGCCCCGGAGAAGAGGACAGGCCTTTCTCAATTTTCATCATACCCTATCTGTCGAAACGTGCATACTATCACAAGTGATAGTGCGCTTGATAGTTTTGACCAGACGATAAAATCCACGGCGGAACATTCTTGTGCGGAATTACAAAAAACGGCGCCGTTTCCCCCCCTCTCCCCGAAATTTGTGAAACGGTGTGGCAGGGGCCATTCCCGCCTGGGCGGGCTTGTGGTATACTGGAGCAAACCGGCGCGATATGTCCCTTCCCGTTCCCGCGAAAGAGAGGTCGCAGCCAAATGAAAGATTTTATGCCGCAGCTGCTTGTGCGCCCCCGGGTCAACCGACAGCTCGCGCACAGCTTTTCGTATCCCCTGACTGTTGTGCAGGCCCCCATGGGCTTTGGAAAGACCACCGCCGTCCGGGAGTTCATCCGACTCAACCGCCTCTCTCCCATATTCCTCTCCCTGATGGGGGCCGGAAGCTCCCCCGCCTACTGCTGGGAGCGGATCACCGCCAAGGTGCGGAAGGAGGACCCGGAACTGGGGAACCAGCTGCTGAGCCTGGGATTCCCCTCGGACATTCCTCAAGTGGCCAAGATTGTAGAGCTCTTGGAGGACTGCGCCTTCCCCGAGCCGAAGTTCCTGTTCATAGACGACTACCAGCTGATTGACATCCCCCAGGTGGCGGACCTGCTGGCCGCCGTCGCCGGGGAACGCATCCCCAACCTGCACATCGTGCTGCTCACCCGGGAGATTTCCTGCCTCCCGGTGGAGGAGCTGGCCCAAAAGCAGCTCTGCTGGGTCATCTCCCAGGAGGAGCTGGGCTTCCGGCCGGAGGAGGTGGAATCCTACCTCCAGCTGATCCACACCCCTCTGCCCCGGGAAGAGGTAAACCGCATCACCCGCTGGACCGGGGGCTGGATTTCCGGCATCTACCTCCTGGGCCGGGGCCTCCAGCAGGGCATCCCCCGGCAGCGGGAAACCCTGAGCCGCTTAAACGGCAGCATTGACAAGCTGCTGGAGCTGAACCTGTACAGCACCTATGACGAAAAGACCCGGCGCTTTATGGAACAGCTCTCCTTCCTGGATGCCTTTACCCCGGAGCAGACCGCTTGCGTCTTTGACGATCCCACCGCCCCCGCCTTCCTTCTGTCCCTGGTGCAGGGAAACGCCTTCTTGTCCTACAGCCGCTCCGCCGAGGCCTACCAGATGACGGACCTCCTGCGGGAGTTCCTCCAGCGGAAGGCCCGGCAAAACGGATTTGACCCCTCGGAGCTCTACCGCCGCATGGGCCGCTGGTTCCTGGCCCGGAACCGCCGCATCCTGGCCTATGACTACCTCTACCGGGCCGGGGACATTGAAACCATCCTGGAGACCCTGAACCGGGGGGACTACATTGACGTACACTTCGCCCAGTTCCCCCAGATTCACATGATCTTCGAGGGGCTCCCTGACGACGTGTTCTTCCGCTATCCCCTGGCGGCCCTGCGGCATATCCGGGTAAAGTCCCTCACCGGGAGCTTACAGGTGCGCCAGGACATGGCCCAGCTCCTCTCCCGGATTGAGCGGCACTACCTCCAGGTGGACATGGAGGAGGAGCGCCGCTCCTGCATCCTGGGGGAGATTCACAACACCTGGGTCCTGGCGTCCTTCAACGATTCCCGCGCCATGGTGGAGCACGCCGTCAAGGCGGTCTCCTTTTTCCGGGGGCAGTACTCCTGCCTCATCAGCAACGAGACGGAATTCACCTATGGCGCCAACAGCCTGCTCTACTCCTACTACACCCGGGCCGGGAGCCTCCGGGACACGGTGGATTTCATCTCCAAGAACTTCCACATTCTGGCCCAGGCGGTGGAGGGCTGCGGCTCCGGCAGCGAGTCCCTGATCCTGGCGGAGTACGCCCTGGAGACCGGGGACTTTGAAAGCGTCACCATCAACGCCTACAAGGCCATCTATGAGTCCCGGCTGTACCGCCAGGTCTGCATTGAGCTGTGCGCCGCCTTCACCCTCTGCCGCCTGGCCATCGCCCAGGGCAAGCCCGCCGAGGCGGACCGCCTTCTGACCCAGCTCTCCGCCACGGTGGAGGCGGAGCACAACAGCGTGCTCAACACCACGCTGACCATCTGCGCCGCCTACCTGGACTGCTGCCTGGGCCGCCTGGAACAGGTTCCCGCCTGGCTCCGGGAGCGGGACCTGGGCCACGGGTCCTTCATGTACCGGGGCCTGGGCTTCCACGATGTGGCGGTCTGTTTCGTCACCATGCGGGAGAAGCGCTATGTCCAGCTCCTGGTCTACTGCGACGCCCTCAAGCGGAACTGGGAGTCCTTCAGCTGCCAGATGGGCCTGATCTACCACCATATCTTCCGGGCGGCGGCGCTCTCCGCCATTTACGGCCCGGACCAGGGGGCCGCCGTGCTGTGCCAGGCCCTGGACGTGGCCATCCCCGACGGCGTGGTCATGCCCTTTGCCGAGTGCGCCGCAGAGGTGCTGCCCCTGCTGTCCCACCCGGTGGTGGCCCGGCGCTACCCGGCGGAGGCCCTGGAGGCGGTTTCCAGCCGCTGCCGGAGCTACCTGGAGGGCCTGTCCTCCCAGGGGCCGAAGCAGGTCCGCCTCAGCGAACGGGAGCTGGAGATTTTGCATCTCCTGAGCCAGAGCCTCAGCCACAGCGAGATTGCCGCCCAGGTGTATATCTCGGTCTCCACAGTCCGCTACCACATCAAAAACATCTACCAGAAGCTGGGCGTGAACAACAAGGTCTCCGCCCTGACCAAGGCCCGGGAGGCCGGGCTCCTGCGCTGAGGACCGCGGGAAGCCAAGCCCCCGTGCAACGGGCGGCCCGTCCCCGCCTTCAGGCGCGGCGAAGCGGCCCGCCAGCCCCATCTCCCTGCAAGCGGCCCCACTAAGCGGGGCCGCTTTTGCTGTGAAAACGAAACGAGGCGGCCCCCTTGGGGGCCGCCTCCGCGACTTCCTAAATTTACAATCCCGCCGCCCCGCCGCCTGTTATGATGGGAAGGGCGGAGCTGGATACGGAGGGACTTTCCCCTTCTGGAGCGGGCCTCCGCGACTACAAAGGAAACGAGGTCCTTATCATGCTGAACATCCAAATGTACCAGCGGGTCAAGCTGCTTTACGGAAACGGCTCTGTCCGGCAGACCGGAGAGCTGATGCAGTCCATGGGGGCGAAAAAGCCCTTCATCGTCTGCGACAAGGGCGTGGCCGCCGTGGGCATCCTCCAAAAGATCACCGGGAGCCTGGAAGAAGCGGGCATCTCTTACGTCCTCTTTGACGGCGTGGTCCCCGATCCCCCGGCGGACATGGCGGAACAGGCCGCGGCTCTCTGCAAGGCGGAGGGCTGCGACAGCGCCATCGCCGTGGGCGGCGGGAGCTGCATGGACACGGGAAAAGCCGTCAACATGATGCGCTTCAACGAGGGGCCCATCCTGCGCTTCACGGATTTCAGCACGCCCATGAACCCCTCTCCCGGCCTGGTGTGCGTCCCCACCACCTCCGGCACGGGCAGCGAGGTCTCCGATGGGCTGGTCATCTCCGTGCCCAACGGCGCGAAATGCCCCATGCTGGCCACCAACGCCATGGCGGATTACGCCATCATCGACCCGGAGCTGATGGTGGGCATGCCCCCCAGGCTCACCGCCATGACGGGCCTGGACACCCTGACCCACGTGGTGGAGTCCTACACCACCAACGTCACCAACGACCTCATCGGCTTCTTCACGGAGAAGGTCATTGACGAGGTGGTCCGCTGGCTGCCCGTGGCCGTCAAGGACGGGCAGAACCTGGAGGCCCGGGGCCGCATGGCCGTTTGCTGCTGCGTGGGCGGCTGGATGCTGGGCTATGGCCACACCAACGCCGGGCACTCCATCAGCCACGTGCTGGGCTCCCTGTTCCACGTGCCCCACGGCGCGGGCTGCGGCTTCGCCATGCCCTACGTGCTGGAGTTCAACGCCCCGGCCATTCCCGGCCGGGTCCGCGTTGTGGCAGAGAAACTGGGAGCCTCCTTCACCGGAAACGAGACGCCGGAGGAGATCGGCGCCAAGGCCCGGGACGCCGCCCTGCGCTTTGTTTACGGCGAGGCGGGCCTGGAGCGGCCCAAGGCCTTCCCCTATGACGAAAGCCTTTTTGACGAGGCCGCCCAGGCCATCTCCGAGGAGATGTTCCAGGCCTTCCAGCCCCGGAAGATGGAGAAGGCGGACGCCCTGGAAATTTTGAAGAAAATCTACGCCTGATCCCGGTGCCAAGAGCGGGCGGGGCTTTTAAAAGCCCCCGCCCTCTTCGGCGCAGGAAAGGCGCGGCCCAGCCCCATCCGGACAAGCCTTGCAAGCCTGCCCGGATGGGGCTGGTTCTTTTACCGCTGGCCAGGGCATCCCCCGTCCCCCAAGCGGACAGAGATCATGGTCGCCGCGTTTTTCTCCTGGCCGTTCAGAATGAATCCCGCCAGGTCGCAGGCGTAAAAACTCCCCTCCGCCGGAAGGTGTTGTTCCGCAATATACGCGCACAGGGCGTCATAGCCTCCGGAAATGTCCCATCGGCCCCGGCAGCAGAGGTACAGGTAATTCCCGGCGGGCTTCTCCAGATAGCCGGGGACCTCCGCCCGCCGCTGGATCCGGGTATAGAGATGGCTGATGGTCCCCGCTTCCGCCCGCTCCCCGGGGCGGTGGACCGCCCCCAGCTGGTAATCCGTCTGGAGCCCGTACTTCCGGCACAGCGCCCCGCACCGCTCCAGCACGGTAATGAGCCGCGCCTCCTCCCCGGCGGAGGGGTCCAGCTCCCCTTCCAGCTCCTCCGCCGGAAGGGCCAGCAGGTGCTCCCGCTCAAACCAGGCCGTCTTGGGAACCATGTCCGGGGCCGTGCCCAGGCACAGGTTGCGGATCATCCCGGACAGCGCGAAGTCCATCGCCTCCAGCTGCTCCCGCTCCCGCTCCAGCTGCTCCCGCTGGGCCTGGAGCAGGTCCAGCGTCTCCGCGGCGTCCTGCCGCTGGAGGCAGAGCCGGATTTTCTCCAGGGGTGTCCCGGTGCGGCGGAAAATGGAGATGGCGTAAAAGTCATAAAACTGTCCAGCGTCGTAGTAAAAATACCCGTTCTCCCCCCGGTGGGCCGGAACCAGCAGGCCAATGTCCTTGTAATGCCGCAGGGTTTCCTTGGTCGTGCCGCACAGGGCGGCGAAGCTCCCAGAGGACAGCCAGCCCGTTTTCCGTTCCATGCGCATTTCCTCCCGATTTTTAAAATTTCCCTCTTGACTGCGTGGCAGCCACACGGTTTATGATACCTCCTGCAAGGAATTTTTACAAGCCCAAGGGGAAACTTAAACCACGAGAACCACACGGAGGTATCAAAATGGAAATTGGATGCAGCAGCTTTACCTGGGAAACCAAGGACGGGCGCCACCTTTTGGGGCGGACCTACGACCAGTTTGGGGACCTGCGGGCCAACCGGGTCCTGGCCGTGCCCAGGGGTACGCCCTGTTCCCCCGGCCTCCGGGCAGAGGAGGGCGCGCCCCGGGCCCGGTACGGGTACACGGGCATGGCGGTGCTGGGCTTCGGGGAACCGATCCTGGTGGACGGCGTGAACACTGCGGGGCTCATGGGGGCCCTGCTCCACTACCCGGAGTACGCAGCCTACCAGGAGGCCCCGGGACCGGGAAGGACGGCGGTCCACCCCGGTCGGCTCCTGGCCTGGCTTTTGGGCCAGTGCGCCGGGGTGGAGGAGGCCCTGGAGGCCCTGGACGCCCTGGACCTGGTGGACGAGCCCATCCAGAACCGGCCCCTGCCCGCCCACTATCTTCTCAGCGGCCCGTCGGGGGAGGCCGTCATTCTGGAGCCGGACGCCGGGGGCCTGTCCATCCATCGGCGGACCATTGGCGTGCTGACCAACAGCCCCGGTTACCTGTGGCACCGGACCAACCTGCGGAACTACGCGGGCGTCACCAACCTGCCCAAGGGCCCCCAGGTTCTTGGGGGCCTGGAACTCCGGGAGTTTGGCGAGCGGCTGGGGGGCGGTTCCGGCCTGCCGGGGGACTATTCCTCTCCCTCCCGCTTTGTGCGGACGGCCTTTATGAAGGAGTGGTCCGTCCCAGGGGCGGACGAGCTGGACGGCGTATCCCGGATGTTCCGGGCCTTCGCCCCCGTGGACATCCCGGAGGGCCTGGCCAAGGCCGGACCCGGCTATGAGGCCTATGAGCAGACCCTCTGCACCAGCGTTATGTGCGCCGAGAGCGGCGCCTACTACTTTGCCCCGTCCTGGAACCGCCGCATCTCCGCCGTCCGGCCCCTGGCGGAGGGGGAGGCGGCGCGGTCCTTCGGCCTGGGGGACCGCCAGGACGTGGATTACCGGAATTGAGGAGGACCCCATGGACGCCAAACTGGATTCGTACCACCGTCCCGTAACGGGAGGGAACCTTTTGCGCTTTGCCCTGCCCACCATCGCCATGACGGTGTTCAACACCTTCTATACCATGGTGGACGGCCTCTTTGTCTCCAACCTCATCGGCACCGCCGCCCTGTCCGCCATCAACCTGACGGCTCCGGCCATCGGCCTGATCACCGCCGTGTCCGGGATGCTGGCCACTGGCGGCAGCGCCGTGGTGATGAAGAAAATGGGCGCGGGCCAGGTGCAGGAAGCCCGGGAGGACTTCACCCTGCTGATTTTGGCCAACGCCGCGGCGGGGGCCCTCATGATGGCCCTGGGTTACGGCCTGATGGACGCGCTGCTGGGAGCCATGGGGCTGTCGGAAGAGGTCTTTGGCTACTGCCAGGCCTATCTCGGGGGCTATCTGCTCTTCACCATCCCCATTCTCCTGATGTACAACTTCTCCCTCTACCTCATCGCGGCGGACCGGGCCAGGCTGTCCCTGGCCTGCACCGTGGCGGGCGGCGTCACCAACATCGTCCTGGATTACGTCCTTATCGCCCTGGCGGGCCTGGGCATCCGGGGGGCCGCCATTGCCACAGGACTGGGGTATTCCCTCACCGCCCTGGCGGGCCTCCTGGTCTTCCGGAAGCGGGACAGCCTCCTCCACTTCCGGCGTCCGGTGTTCCGGGGGGGCGTGCTGGTCCACGCCTCCGCCAACGGCCTGTCGGAGCTGGCCACCTCCTTAGTCTCCGGTATCACCACGCTGCTGTTCAACCTGGCCATGCTGGACTACATAGGGGAGGACGGCGTGGCGGCCATCACCATCATCATGTACGTCCTCATGTTCGTCAGCGCCCTGTTCATCGGCTACTCCTACGGCGTGGCCCCCATGATCAGCTACTACCACGGGGAGCAGAACCACGGGAAGCTGCGGAAACTGGTAGGCTTCAGCGTGAAGTTTATCCTGGGGGTCTCCGCCTTCTGCGCCGCCGTCTCCATCCTGTTCACCCCGGCGCTGGTGGGCGTCTTCACCCGGCCGGACAGCCCGGTCTACTCCCTGGCGGTGACGGGGAACCGCCTGTGCTCCATCGCGCTGCTCTTTGTGGGGCTCAACGTCTTTGCCAGCAGCATGTTTACCGCGCTGTCCAACGGGACCGTCTCCGCCGCGCTGGCCTTCTCCCGGTCCTTCCTGTTCACCGTGGCCTGCGTCCGGCTGCTGCCCGTCCTCCTGGGCGGGGTGGAGGGCGTCTGGCTGGCCACCCCGGCGGCGGAGCTGCTGGGGGTTCTCATGGCGGCGGCGCTGTTGTGGAAATACCGGAAGCGGTACGGGTATTGAGGCCGGAAAACAAGGGCGGGTGCGTTCCCAAACGCCCCGCCCTGCTCCCCCCGGTTCTCCAGGAGGAGCGCCTCAGCCCTCTTTTTCCATCATGATCTCCAGAATCGTCCGGTCCGTCTCCACCATGCCCGGGACGCTGACCCGGCCCATGTTCCGGATGGCCTGTTCCGGCGCCGCGGCGCAGATGCCGTCGCTGGCCGGGAGCACCACGCCCTCCATGGCCAGGTGGGCGCACATCAGGGCCGCGTTGGCGGCGGTGGCCAGCTTCAGGGCGCAGCCGGTCTTTCCCCCGTCGCAGACCATGCCCGTCAGGTCCCCGCTCATGTTGATGATGGTCCCCCCGATTTGCTCATCCGTGCCCCCCATCAGCCAGACCATGGCGGCGGAGGCGGCGGTAGCGGCGGAGACGCCGCAGCCGCAGGTGGCGGACAGCTTCCCGGTGAAGAGCTTGGTGTACACATTCAAGGTATGGGAGAAGGCCAGGGCCTTCTCCAGCCGCTCCCGGGAGGCCCCCAGGTGCCGGGCCATCTCCGCCACAGGGATGACGGCGGTAATCCCGTGGTTCCCGCTGCCCGCGCTGCTCATGACGGCGTAGGGGCACCCGCTCATGCGCCCCTCGGCGCTGGCGGCCACCCGGGTCATGACGCGGCTGAACAGGTTGTCCCCCATGTTCCCGGAGGCCATCTGCCGTTTCAGGGCCCCGGCGATGCCGATGCCCGGGCCGTGCTCCAGGCCGTAGTCCGCCAGGCCCTGGTTCAGCTCCACGCCCTCCAGCATAAAGGCCAGTTCCTCCTCCGTGCACTGCTCTACCAGGGAGCGGATCTCCGCCACCGTCATGGCCCTCAGCCCGTCGTGGAGGACGTCGCCCCCCTTGGCGGACCAGGGCTTCTCAAAGAGGACCTCCCCGTTCCGCTCTGTGCGGATGATATTGGAATGGGTGCCCCGGATGACGCTGGTCCCGGTCCCCTGGTCCGTAACCACCTCCGCCCGGGCGTAGAGCTGGGCCTCGCCGTGCTGGATGGACACGTCCACCCGGCCCTCCTCCACCAGCCGGAGGGCCTGGGCAGAAAGGTCCCCGTTCAGGTCCTCCAGCAGCTTGAGCCCCTTTTCCGGGTTGCCGAGCCCGGCGCCCAGGGCGGCGGCGTACTTCAGCCCTACCTGGGGGAAGCCGGGAATGCCCACGCTCATGCCGTTTTTGTACACACCGGGGCTGACCTCCAGCCGGACGGAGACGATCCCGCCTCCTGCGGCGTGGCGGGCAGCGGCGGCGGCCAGGGCCACGCAGACTGGCTCGGTGCAGCCCAGGGCGGGAACCACCTCCTGGTGCAGCAGGGCCAGCAGCTCTTCTTTGGTCATCATGGGAAAGCTCCTCTCTATAATTATAATAGTATCGTATGGAACGCAGTTGTTTCCATTGTACCATAAAAGCAATTCCCGTGCCGGATATATTTCCGGTCTTTCTGCCAAAATTCCCCGCAAAGCCTTGCAAAACGGCGGCGGCTGTGATTAACTGGTCAAAGAACTGGTTAAAGGGGAGTTTTTATGCCGCCTAAAAAGAAAATTTCCGTCATTGCCCTGGACCCCCGGGCGGGGGAGTCCTACAAGTCCGACATCGCCAAGCTGTTTTCGGAGGTGGCGGAGATTTCCGTTTTCTCCATGCTGGACGGCAGCGCCGCCGGGGCACTGGACCGGGCGGACCTCTTCGTGGCCTCCACCGACGCCTATGGTTCCCCGGAGGAACTGATGCGCCACATTCCCATTGACAGCCAGACCATGGCGGTGGAGGTGTCCTTCCGCTGGAGCGAGCTACGGAAGCTTAAGGAGCTGCCCGCGGGCAGCCGGGTGCTGTTTGTCAACATGACCCAGACCATGGCCCGGGAGGCCATCGCCCAGCTGGAGCAGTTCGGCGTCACCCACATTCACTGGATTCCCTTCTATCCCGGCGCGCCGGAGGTCCCAGGGGTCCGCATCGCCGTGACCCCGGATGAGCTCCGCTACGTCCCGCCGGGGATGGACACGGTCATCGACCTGGGCCAGCGGGTCTGCACCTCCGGCATGATGATCGAAATCGCCCTCCGCCTGGGGCTGGAAGCCCTGCTGGAGGGACCCGCCTTCCAGGAGTACGCCCGGGAGGTGGCCACCAGCAACTACAGCTTTGACCGGATGTTCGCCCGGTCCATCCGGCTGGAGAGCCAGTTCCACATTTTAATGGAGAGCCTGGAGGACGGCGTGGTGGGCGTCAACGAGAAGGGGGAGATTTTCGCGTGCAGCCGCCACGCGGAGGAAATGACCCTGGTCAGCGCCCCGCTGGTCCAGGGACGCCGCTGCGAGGAGGTCTTCCCCTATATTCCCTTCGCCCAGTGCATGCAGGGCCGCCGCTCCCTGCCCGCCAAGGCGGTAAGGGTGGGGGGCGTAAACCTCAGCGTAGAAGTGGTCCCCGTCATCCGGCAGAACGCCTGCATCGGGGCCTTCGCCCTCCTCCAGCGGTTCAACGACGTGGAGGCCCGGCAGAGCGAGCTGCGGAGCCAGCTCTTCCACAAGGGCCATTACGCCAAGTACAGTTTCGGCGACGTGGTTGGCCAGTCGGAGGCGGTCCGAAAAACCAAGGAAACCCTGGGCCGCATGGCCCTCAGCGAAAGCCCGGTCCTGCTGATCGGGGAGACGGGCACCGGGAAGGAGCTCTTCGCCCATGCCGTCCACCAGGCCAGCCGCCGGGCGGAGGGCCCCTTTGTGGCCATCAACGTGGCGGCATTTCCGGAGAACCTCCTGGAGAGCGAGCTCTTTGGCTACGAGGAGGGGGCTTTTACCGGGGCGAAGAAGGGCGGGCGGCCCGGCCTCTTCGAGCTGGCCCACCGGGGGACCCTCTTTTTAGATGAGGTGGAGGGCATGAGCCCCGCCCTCCAGATCAAGCTCCTCCGGACCCTCCAGGAGCGGGAGGTCATGCGGGTGGGGGGCAACCGGATCATCCACGTGGACGTCCGCATCGTGGCCGCCACCAACGAGGCCCTGGAACAAAAGGTCCGGGAAGGCAGCTTCCGCCGGGACCTCTACTACCGCCTCAGCACCCTGCCCGCCCTCATCCCGCCCCTGACGGAGCGGGGGGACGACATGTTCCTCCTGGCGGAGCATTTCCGCCGGGAGTTAGGGGGCTCCTTCCGCCTGACGGAGCCCGTGAGGGACTTCTTCCGCCGCCACGCCTGGCCGGGAAACATCCGGGAACTGCGGAACGCGGTGGAGTACTTCATCTATACTGGCCATGAGGACATCGGCCTGGAAGACCTGCCCCCCACCCTGTTCCTCTCCAGGGAAACGCCCCTCCGCCTCCCACACGCCGCGGCCCCGCCGGACGGGGAATCCTCCGGCGCCTTCCGCTTCATCCTCTCCAGGCTCTACGAGGCCTCGGAAACCGGGGCCTCCATGGGCCGGGAGACCCTTCTAAGACAGGCCCGGGAGGCCCATGTCCCCCTTTCCCAGCGGGAGGTCCGGGATATTCTGGCGGACATGGCGGCCCAGGGGCTGGCCCGGGTCAGCCGGGGCCGGGGCGGCAGCCGGCTCGCCCCCAAGGGCCGGGCCCTGTGGGAAAACGGTCAAAGTTAAAGAAATTTAACCAATAAAATCAATTTAACCAATTTATGCCCGGTTACCGCAGGCGCAGCCCCCGGTCCCGCCCGTTTGACCCCCGGGATGGGTTTTGGCAATTTGCCAAAATCGATCCCGGGGGTTTTGTACGCCCTCCCAATTTCTTTTAAAATTTGGCGCGGCCCCGGCGCCAGCCCGTTGAATGGCGCGGTTTTTGCTTTAATAATTTGCCAAACGCCGCGAACATAGGATCATCTCAAGAAAGGATGCGAGATCATGCGATACGATTTTGACCAGGTGATAGACCGCAGTGGAAACCTCTCCGCCAAGTATGACGAGCGGCTCCAGAAGTTCGGACGGGACGACGTGATTCCCCTGTGGGTGGCGGACATGGACTTCCGGACCGCCCAGCCCATCATCGACGCCCTGAAGGCCCGGGCGGAGGAGGGGCTCTGGGGCTACACCGCCCGGCCCGCCGGCTATTTTGAGGCCATCCGGGACTGGCAGGGCCGCCGGAATGGCTGGACCCCGGACACGGGCCTCATGAGTTTCTGCCTGGGGGTGGTCCAGACCCTCAGCGCCATGGTGCAGCTCTACACCCCCCAGGGGGCAATGTCCTGATCCAGACCCCGGTGTACGGCGAGTTTTACGACATGGCCGAGTTCGCCGGGCGGCGGGTCATAGAGAACCAGCTGGTGGAGCGGGACGGGACATGGGCGGTGGACTGGGCGGACTTCGAGGCCAAGCTCCAGGAGGCGGACCTCTTCCTGCTGTGCAGCCCCCACAATCCCCTGGGCATCGTCTGGCCGGAGGCGGACCTCCGCCGGATGATGGAACTGTGCTTGCAATACCACGTCCTGGTGGTCAGCGACGAGATTCACTCCGACCTGGTCTTCCATGGGAAGAAGCACATTCCCGCCGCCTCTTTGTCCCCGGAAATTGCCGCCAACGTGGTCACCGGAATTTCCGGCACCAAGACCTTCAACCTGGCGGGGCTCCAGGCCAGCGCCGTGGTCTTCCCCACCCGGCACATGAAGGAGAATTTCGACCGTTTCTGGATGAACATGGACATCCACCGGAACAACGCCTTCTCCGTCACCGCCATGGAGACGGCCTTCCGGGAGGGGGAGGAGTGGCTGGACCAGCTGCTGCCCTACCTCTCGGAGAACTTCGACTTCGTGGTGGATTACTGTGAACAGCACATTCCCAAGATCAAGACCTACGCCCCTGACGCCACCTACCTCATGTGGCTGGACTGCCGGGCCCTGGGCCTGGACAACCGGGAGCTTCACGACTTCATGATCGAAAAGGCCCATCTGGGACTCAACGACGGCTGCGCCTTTGGAAGGAGCCTGAAGGGCTTCATGCGGCTCAACGCCGCCTGCCCCCGGAGCGTACTGGAGCGGGCCCTCCGCCAGCTGGAGGCCGCCGTCAGCAGCCTGTGAGGCCCCTCTCCGGCGGAGGTTTGTAAAGAGACACCAAAGAAACAAGAAATGGAGATGTGATCATGGCTACGCAAACCGGAACGAAATCCCTTTGGCAGCAGTACAAGACCCCCATCCTCCTTCTTGGCGGCATCGCCATTGGCTCCCTCATTGGCATCGCCTCCCCGGGCCTGGGCCAGACCCTGAAGCCCATCGGCGACATCTTCCTGAACCTGCTGTTCACCATCGTGGTGCCCCTGGTCTTCGTGTCCATTGCCTGCGCCGTGGGCAGCATGGCCAATATGAACCGCCTGGGGAAAATCCTGGGCGGCACCGGGGCGGTCTTCCTGGGCACGGGGGCCCTTGCCGCCGCCTGCGTCCTGGTGTGGGTCAACCTGTTCAGCCCCTCCGCCGGGACCAGCATCCAGCTGGCCGCCGCCGAGGTGGGCGAAGCCCAGACCGCCGCGGAGATGATCATGGGCTCCCTGACGGTCAGCGACTTCCCGGACCTGTGGAGCAAGTCCCACATGCTGCCCCTCATCATCTTCGCCATCATCACCGGATTCTGCGTGGCCTCCTGCGGCGGGGAACAGAGCCCCGTGGGGAAACTGCTGTCCAACCTGAACGACATCATTATGAAGTTCGTGGGAGTCATTATGACCATCGCCCCCCTGGGCCTGGGCGCGTACTTCGCCAACCTTGTCGGCGAATTCGGGCCCCAGCTCCTCAGCGATTATGGCCGCTCCATGGTGGTGTACTATCCTCTGTGCCTGCTGTACGTGGTGGTATTCTTCCCCTTGTACGCCCTGTTCGCCGGGGGAAAAACCGGACTCCGGCGGATGCTGAAACACATCTTCACCCCCGCCGTCACGGCCTTCGCCACCCAGAGCTCCGCCGCCACCCTGCCCGTGAACAAGGAAGCCTGCGACCACATCGGCGTGCCCAAGGATGTCAGCGACCTGGTGCTGCCCATGGGCTGCACCATGCACATGGACGGCTCCGTCCTCAGCTCCATTGTGAAGATCGCCTTCCTCTTCGGCATCTTCGGCATGCCCTTCTCCGGCGCGGGCACCTACGCCATGGCCATCGCCGTGGCCATCCTCAGCGCCTTTGTCCTCTCCGGCGCCCCCGGCGGCGGGCTGGTGGGAGAGATGCTGATTGTCAGCATGTTCGGCTTCCCGGCGGAGGCCTTCCCCCTCATCGCCACCCTGGGCTTCCTCTTCGATCCCGCCGCCACCTGCCTCAACGCCGCCGGGGACACCATCGCCTCCATGATGGTCACCCGGTTGGTGGAGGGAAAGAACTGGCTGGAGAAGAAGACGGGCGGCCAGTGAGCGGGAGGAAACACGGCAAAACGCGCAATCCAATGAAACAGGAGTTTTGAGCACGAACGTACTGGAACCCCCAAACGCCCCGGGGCCATCGGCCCCTATTCCCAGGGTTTTGAAAGGAAGGGCCTTATCTTCACCTCCGGCCAGATTCCCGTGGCCCCCGCCACCGGGGAGGTGTCCCCTGGCATCGCCGCCCAGGCGGAACAGAGCTGCAAGAACGTGGGGGCCATCCTGGCCGACTCGGGCAGCGGTTTTCACAAGGTCTTCAAGACCACCTGCTTCCTGGCCGACATGGGCGACTCCGCCGCCTTCAACGAGGCCTGCGCCAAGTTCTTCCCCTCGAAACCCGCCCGCTCCTGCGTGGCCGTAAAGGCCCTGCCCAAGGGCGTCCTCTACGAGATCGAGGCCGCTGCGGAGCGGTAAGCCCCAGAACACCCAGCCACTTTTCATCATCCATTCATCAATTTAAAAAAGGAGACCATACATCATGAACGTTACGGTAATTGGAAGCCACCTGTGCCCGGACACCCTGTACGCCCTGAAGCGCCTCAGCGAGGCCAAAGCGGAAATCGACTTCAAGAACCTCTCCGCTAGCCTGTCCGACCTGAAAACCTACCTGGCCCTGCGGCAGGACAGCCCGGCCTATGCCGATATCCGGGAGAAGGGCGGCATTGGGATTCCCTGCTTCATTCTGGAGGACGGAAGCGCCACCCGGGACCTGGACGCGGTTTTGAAATAATGGTCAGCCCCGCTCTCTGGCAGCACGCCGGAGAGCGGGGCTTTTGGTTTTAAAAAGGAGAGCCCGAACAAGCGAACAAACCTTTGACCAGAGCGGAATTAGAAGTTCCGAAAAATTTAAAGAGCGTTTTTTAGGAGAAATCCCAGTTGACATTACGCCTCCAACTGTATACAATGTACTTGAAAACGATTTCAAAAAGAGCCACTTGGAAAGGAACCGGCGGTGAACACGTTTTGTTCCAGCGTCGGAAAGGCTGCTCTATGGCAAAGATTGAAGATGTAGCGAAATTAGCTGGTGTCTCCCCGGCTTCGGTCTCGAGATTTTTGAATAACCGGAATCTGCTGCGGGACACCACCGCTGAGCGGATCCAGGATGCCATTACAAAGCTCAATTACTCTCCCAACCCTATAGCCGTAGGACTGCGGACCAAACATACAAAGATGATCGCGTTCATCATTCCCACTATGAACAATCTATACTATATCGAGCTCTTCAACGATATTCACCGGCTTTGCACCGAATACGGCTATACCCTTTGCCTGTATTCCGTGGAGGAAGACCTGGATTTGCTGAAGAAGATACTAGGGGAGCTCTCTGAGTTTCAATATGAGGGCATTATCATCAGCTACCTGGACGAACCGGAAATTTTTGACGAGATTTGCCGCCTGCGGTGCCGAATGCCCGTGGTTTTGATATCCGCAGACAGCGGTAAGACGGACTTTGACGTGGTTTATTTGGACGTGCGGGATGCCACTTATCAGGCTACAAAGTTCTACATTGACCATGGATACCGTCGCGTAGCCTTTATTGGCGGCGGATTTTCAGACGGGCTGCGGATTGTCATTAAAGAGAAAAAGCGCGGCTATGAGGAAGCGGTGCGGGAAGCGGGATGCCCTGTGCTCCTTGACATCCCAAAGGGAAAAACGTTTTCTGACGCTCCGGATAATATGACCGCGGGCGTCTTGGGCGCTCATGATATGATGGCGCTGCCGGAACCCCCGGATTCCATTCTTTGCAGCCTGGATATCATTGCTATCGGCGTTTGCCGCTACCTGTCGGAAAATGGATACTGCGTTCCAGAGGACGTAGCCGTCACCGGGTTTTCCGGTACCACGCTGGCAAACATATATAATCCCGCCATCTCCACAATCGTCCAGCCCCTGAACGAAATGGCCCGGGCCGCCTTGGATCTCCTGCTGAGGAGGATCAAGGACCCGGAAAGCGACCCGGTGCGGCGGTCCTTCTGCGCCTCGCTGCGCGTGTGCCGCCAGTTTAAGAACAGATGAATCTCTCATCTGTTTACCTCACTTTGAAAACGATTTCAATTTAAGTTTTTTCTGTTTTCCTCCTTTCTCTACGTTTTTACATTTTAAACCGGATATTCCCCCGTATGAAATAGCCTGGAGAACATCCCGTTTTGCAAGCTGCAAACGAATGCGGAATCTTCTATTGCATGCCACACATATATAACCATTCTACAGAATAGGGCGATTCTCCATGCAGTAACTCTGCCAAAAGGAAGAAGGGACTTCTGCTATAAATAAAATCAAATTATTTTCAAAAATGAAATCGTTTTCAAAGGAGATGTTTCCATGAAAATCAGCTGTTTGCCTGTGTCTTTATTTGATGACATCTGCTCAGGGCGGATGAGCCTCCAGGCCTGGGCGGAAGCCGCGAAAGAAATCGGATATGACGGCATCGACCTGAGCTTGCTGATGCTCACCGCTCACACGGAGACCTACCTTCAGCGCATACGCCGGGAGCTTGACCGGGCCGGGCTTCCAGTGGTTATGGCAACCACTTATCCGGATTTCACCCATCCCGATCCGAAGCAGCGGCAGAGAGAGGCGGACTATTTAGCCCGGGACATCGCGCTATGCGATCAGCTTGGAATCCGTTATCTCCGCGTTCTGGCCGGACAGGCCCATCCAGAAGTGAGCGAGGAGGCGGGTGTCGCCCTTGCGGCGGAGTACCTTCGGCAGGCGGACGCGGCGGCCGGAAAATACGCAGTGCGGCTGCTCTATGAGAATCACGCGAAACCGGGAGCCTGGAGCAAAGTTGATTTCAGCTATCCGATTGACATTTTCTTCCGAATATTTGACCAGCTCAAAGATACGGGCATTCTCCTAAACTTTGATATCGGTAATATTGTTGCCCAAAACCGGGAGCCGCTGCCCATTTTGGAGCAGGTAATTGACCGGGTGGAGACGGTGCATATTTCGGATATGTCCGCCTATGGAAAATTTGACCCTGTGGAAATCGGAACCGGGGTCTGCCCGATCCAGGATATTTTGAAGCGGCTAAAAGAATACGGCTTCCATGGATGGCTCTGCATCGAGGAGGCCAGCGGCCACGGTTTAGCCGGAATTGCCAGCGCTTGGCGTTATGTGCATAATCTAGTCCATGAGCTGTAAACTACTTTTTTAGTTCAATAATTCCCTCGGGAATGAATTGATAAAACACGATGAAAAGGAGATACCCAACATGAAAAAGCGTTTCTTAGCTCTGTCCCTGGCTCTGCTTATGACACTTTCCCTGTTGACTGGCTGCGGAGGGAAAACGCCCGCTCCCTCAGCCCCCGCTCCCGAAACGAAAACGGACCAGCCCGGCGGCGCTGGCCCTGCGGATACCCTGAAGCTGACGTACGCCACCGCAGAGCAGGCCAATATGGCGGCTGGACAGACCTCCTATTGGGTTGTCGAACAGATTGAGACCCGAAGCGAAGGGCGTATTGACATCGACCATGTGGGTGAGTCCCAGCTGGGCACCGATGCGGACCTGATCGTACAGCTGCTGGACGGCACGCTGGATATCGTCGCCGTTGGCACCAGCGCCTTTTCATCCTACACAACGCTGTTTGACGCGGTCCAGGCCCCATTCCTGCTGAACGGCTATGAAGATGAGTACAAGCTCTTCACCTCAGAGGAGTTCCTGTCCATCGTCGCAGAAGTCGAGGAAATGTTTGACATTAAGTTCCTGGGCTTTGCGGAAAACGGCTTCCGCCAATTCGCCACGGTCACCCGTCCCATTACCTGCGTAGCCGACCTGAAGGGGCTGAAAATGCGGGTCATCAATACCAATATGCTGACCAGTTACATGTCCGCCCTGGGCGCGAATCCCACAACACTGGCCTATACGGAAATTTACTCTGGGCTCCAGAACAAAGTCATCGATGGAGAGGAAATCAATATCAGCTCCTGCGCCAGCCAAAAGCACTATGATGTCGTGAAATACATTTCTGTGGCGGATATGTACTGCTTCCCCGCCACTTACTGGATGTCCGGAAAAACCTACCGCGCCATCCCGGAGGAAAATTTCAATCTGATCAAACAGTGCTTTATGGACGGCGCCGAGCGGTGCTTCGACACGCTTCTGTATGAACTGGACGACGCCTTCCTCCAGGAGTGCATAGACGCCGGCGTAGCCGTTAACTATATTGAAGGCGCGGCCCTGAAGGAATTCCAAGACATTGCGGAGCCCTTCCTAAGCGAGGCCCGGGAGTCCGATCCCAAGGTCGCGGCAATGATTGACTACGCATTGTCCATCCGGGACGCCGGGTAAGCGGTTCTTCTGGCAAATGGTGAAGCGCTCTTATCTATGCGACAGGGAGGTGTATCTCGTTTGAAAGCGTTTCAAAAAGTAGTGAATTTCTTTTATAAGGCCATTATGTACACGGTATCCGCCGCGCTGGCGGTTATGATTATGGTGGCCTTCATAGAGGTGGCCAGGCGGTACCTTCTGGGGAAGTCCTACATCTGGGCCGATGATTTGATTCGTTACCTAATCGTCTACGTAGGGTTTGTGGGCGGCGCCGCCGCATATAGGGACAATAACCTGGCGTCCCTGGACCTGGTCACGCGGCTGTTCCCTCAGAAAGCTCAGCTCATCCTGGAACTTGCGGTCAATACCATCGTCACAGGGGCCATGGTCTTCCTGCTCTGCTACTCGGTTCAGGCCGTCAGCGCTCCCAGCATCAAGCATTCCGTCGGCGTCGGCCTGAAAATCCCGCTGTGGATTCCCTACATGACCTTGCCAATCGGCTTCGTCATTATGGTGCTGTTTTCCGCAGAGAAGTATATAGGCCTTTTTAAGCGGCTGCTGAAAGGAGGTTCCGGAGAAGAATGTTCGTAATCGTATTGTGCGTGTTTTTCGGCCTGCTCCTTCTGGGCGCGCCCATCGCCTTTGTGCTGGGGCTGACTGGCATCTCCCATCTGGCGCTGATGTCCTTCGACTATTTTTCCGTGATTCCCCAGCGGATGTTCGCCGGAATCAATATTACCAGCCTCACCTGCATTCCCTTCTTTATCGTGGCCGGGGAGCTGATGAACGGCGGAGGCGTCACCCGCAAGCTGTTGGATTTCGTCATGGAAGTTGTGGGCTGCATCCGCGGCGGGCTGGCGTACTGCACGATCTTTACGGCGGCTCTGCTCTCCGCCATTCTCGGCAGCAGCAACGCCGTCTCCTCCATTCTCTGCAACGTCATGATTCCGGATATGGAGAAAACGGGATACGATAAAGAGTTCAGCGGGGCGCTGATTGCTGCCGCCGGAATGCTGGGTCCCATCATTCCGCCCAGTACAACCTTTATTTACTATAGCGTGCTCACGGGGTGTTCCGTCAAGATGCTGTTCATGGCAGGCATTATCCCGGGCATACTCATTGCCCTGGCTTACTGCGTGGTGGTCCGGGTATACATCCGCAAACACGACCTGCCCAGGGTGTTCGACCGGATCAGCCTGCGGCGCCTCCTCTGGTCCTTTGTGCAGGCCATTCCCGCCCTGCTGGTTCCCGTGGTCATTGTCGGCGGCGTGATGGCGGGGATATTCACACCCACGGAATCCGGAGCCGTCGCCTGCTTCATCGCCCTAATCGCCGGATTGATCTACAAAAGCCTCTCCCTGCGGGAGATTCCGCAGATGCTGCTCCGGGCGGCGAAATCCTCGGCTTCCATCATGTTCATCATCGCCTGCGGGAACATCATCGGTTGGTCCATGGCCGTCGATGGAATCCCTGTCATGATACAAAACGCAATTTTGAGCCTTACCAGCAATTACTATGTGATCATCGCGTTGATGCTTGTCATCTTGATTATCGTGGGCTGCCTGATGGAATCTACTGCCGCCATGCTGATTTTCTCCACGGTCTTTCTGGGCCTCGCCACCGCCATCGGCATGGATACGCTGCACTTCGGCCTGGTCTTCTGCCTGATGCTGGTCCTGGCCCTGGTAACTCCGCCAGTGGGCATGACGCTCTTTGTCACGGCCAATGTCGCAGGCCTGGAAGTGCGGAGCATCAGCAAGGCCATCATCCCCTTCGTTGGCGCGGCGTTTTTGGTGATCGCGCTGATTGCGTATTTCCCCAGCCTGGCGCTGTGCCTGCCCCGGCTGTTCCTGGGGTATGGGACGGTATAAATTTAAGGAGGTTGAAATTATGAGAGAGGGCTTTCTAAACGGCGTCATCGACATGCATCTTCATGCGGGGCCGTCGGTGGCGGACCGTTACGTAGACGGCGCCGAGATGATGCAGCTGGCTAAGCGGGCGGGCTACCGGGGGTTTGTAATCAAGGATCACTACTTCCCGACCATGATGAGCGCCCAGATCACGGAGAAACACCTGAACAACACAACCGGAATCCGCGTGTTCGGCGGCATCGCGCTGAACAACTCCGTGGGCCTATTCAACTTGAACGCGCTGGACGCCGCCTACGGCATGGGGGCCAAATTTGTCTGGATGCCCACGGTGTCTTCCAAGCGGCATATCGACGAGCACAAAGGGCATTTCCCTGGGTCGGGCAGCATGACCGTGGAGGAAAATCCCGTCTATTATCTGGATGACAACGGGGCCCTGGTTCCAAACGTCGTAAAGGTGCTGGAGTTTGTCGCCAAGCGCCCCGACCTGATTCTCTCCACTGGCCACGGCAGCGTCGCAGAGATTGACGCGCTGCTGCACCGGGCCGTCCAGATGAAGGTGGACAAGATCGTGGTCAACCATCCCCATTTCCTGATCGGGGCAACGATGGACGATATTGAGCGCTGGGCTAATCTCGGCGCGTATATCGAGCTCAATTCCGGCGTGTTCACAGAGGTCAGCCATACTGGCGTGGTTCCCCATTCGGTCATTCGGGACATTCTAAATGTAGTCCCCATGGAAAAAATCGTGGTGGATTCCGACTTCGGCCAGATGAAGAACGGAGATCCCATTGTACATCATGCCCAATTTTTAGATGTCCTCTTGAATGAAATTGGGCTTTCCGAGGCCCAAGTCTCCCTGATGGCCAAGGAGACGCCAGCAAAGCTGCTCGGTATTTAATATTTCCCACCGGGGAGATTCTACTAAAATTTAAAATTATTTGGAGGTAAACGCTATGTCTTTCGTACCGGAAGTAATGGATTTCAACGAAGTGGAGTGGACAAACATCCGAGAGAAAATTCGCCAAGTGTGCTACCAGGGGGCGCAGTCCATGACCTGCACCCTGGGCGAGGTCATCCCGGGCCACACGGTAGGGCCGCATTCCCACAAGTATGAGCAGCTGGTGTTCATCATGCAGGGGGAAGCCGACTTCTACGTGGAGGGCATTCCCTACCGCCTGGGGCCCGGCTGCATGATGGCAATCGCCCCTGGCGTGGAGCACTACATTTGTGCCGTCGGCGACGTCCCTGTGCTGAACATGGACATCTTCACCCCCAAGCGCCCGGACAAGCCCGACGCGGAAAGCGACCGCCGGGGTGCGGAAATTGCCGCGAAGAAGGACTACCGCCTGTCCAGCAAGCTGGCGGAGAGCGAGGAGACCAAGGCCGGGTTCCCCATTTTCAAGGCTCCCTACGACAAGATCAAGAATTTTAAGTAAGTCTTGGCGAAACCGCAGGTAGAGGGCTCTTGCCGTTTGCCTGCGGTTTTCGCAGAGCTGGTCCCGAAGACCGGTACGTTACGCAATAAAGGAGCGAAGCCAAGCATGTCGGACATAAAGAACCCCATCGGCGCCATCACGCTGCTCTGGTCGGAGAACTTCTGCCAGAAGGACCTGTGGATTTTTGAAAAAATCCGTGAGTTTGGATTTACCGCTGTGGACATTGCCGTTGGGGACCCGGAACAATTTCCAACGGGAGAAACCGCCGCGGAACTAAAGAAAACCGGACTGATTCCCGTGATCACAAAAGCCTTGCCACCAGAGTGCAACCCGGTCTCCCCGGACCCGCGCTGCCGGAGGGCGGCGGTAGAGTACTTAAAAAAACTGGTGGACATCGCCGCGGAGATTCATTCCACGCTGGTGGCCGGCGTAATTTATGCCGGATGGGGATACCGGACAGGACGTCCCCCCACGGAAGACGAGTGGAAGAGAAGCGTGGAGTGCCTGCGGGAAGCGGCGGAATACGCCCGGCCCGCTGGCGTCACGCTGGCGCCAGAGGTCATCAACCGCTATGTCACCCACCTCCTCAACACCGCGGAGGACGGGGTGCGCTACTGCCGGGATGTGGGCCTGGAAAATGTCAAGGTTCACTTGGATACCTTCCACATGATGATAGAAGAGCGGAACCTCTCCGAGGCAATCCGCACGTGCGGAAAGGAATATCTGGGGTATTTTCACACCTGTGAGAGCCACAGGGGGATTCCCGGAACGGGAATGGTTCCCTGGCGGGAGGTGTTCCGGACCCTGAAGGAAATTGATTTCACGGGCCCCATGGCAATCGAGTCCTACGCCCCGGAATTTACCCATGTCGCGGGAAACAGCTGCATATGGCGCAAGTTCGCAAAGTCGGGAGACGACTTTGCCCGGATAGGACTACGCAATTTATTGGAGATTATAAATGAAACCTGAGGTTGCCGCGCCCCCAAAAAGCAGGTGGGGCCTGGCGGTGGGGCTGATGCTTCTCTCCGCGCTGATGTTCTCGGCTATGCAGCTAATGATCCGCTTTTCAAGCGCCGGAGGTTCCTTCCCCCTCATGGAGCAAGTGTTCTTCCGCAACCTCATCGGCCTGCCGGCCGTCTGCGGGCTCTTGCTGAAAAAGAGGATTTTTCCCCTGGGGAGCGCCTCGGCCCAGCCCTATCTATTTGGCCGTTCCCTGGCGGGTTTCCTGGGCATTGTGACGTTTTTTTACGCTACCAACCACGCCCGCATCGCGGACGCGAATATTCTGAACAAGCTCTCACCCATTTTTGTAACCCTTCTCTCCGCCCTGTTCCTCCGGGAGCGCATCCCAAAGATACAATGCGCTGCGCTGGCGCTCTCCTTTTTCGGCGCGTGGCTCGTGTGCGGGCCGGGATTGCGCTCCGCTCCCACCGCGATGCTGGCGGCATTGCTCAGCGCCCTCTTTTCCGGAATCGCCTATACGTTCGTTTCGGCCCTGAGGGGGAAAGCGGACTCACTGGTAGTCATCACGCATTTCTCCGTCTTCAGCGTCCTCTGCGCCCTTCCAGGCATGGCGGCCCATTTTACTATGCCGACGGCGGAGCAGTTCTTCCAGCTTATGCTGATCAGCGTCTTTGGCTCGCTCGGGCAAATTGCGCTCACCTATTCCTACCATTTCGCGCCCGCCCCGGCAGTCAGCGTCTACAACTATTCCGGCATTGTCTGGTCGGCGCTGCTCGGCTGGCTGTTTTTAGGAGAAACGCTTCCCGGCAGTACCCTTCTAGGGGGCCTTTTGGTCATCGCGGCGTCATTGCTTACCTTTTTCCACACTCAGAAGAACCAGGCCCCGGAAAACGCGTCCTATACGAACCCACGGGAGGTCTTATGAAAAAACTTGCGCTGATCCACACAGTACGGCCAGGCTATCTCCGTTTTGCCGGGGAGATTGCCGCGGCGCTGCCCAATGTCAGCATTACGAATACCCTGGATGAATTCCTGGCAAAAGAAGCCGTCGAGCGGGGCGTTTCCCCCCACCTTCGCAACCGGTTTTTCATGACGGCGGCACTGGCGGAAAGTACAGGAGCAGACCTGATCGTGTGCACCTGCACGTCCATGATCCCCCTTATGGATTCGGTCCGTCCATTTCTGCGGGTTCCCATGATCCTAATCGACGATGAGATGCACCGCCGCGCACCTTTCCTGGGAAAGCGCGTCACGATCTTTGCCACCGCAGAGTCCGCTTTGGAGCCGACCCTCCAAAAATACCAGGAAAGCGTCCTAAAGCAGGACGCCGGGGAACGGCAAACCGCAACGCTGGCCTGCCCGGAAGCAAACGCGTACATGCGGGCCGGGAATATGGAGGAACACGACCGGCTGGTCCTGAAAGCGGCGGAAACAATCCGGGACACGGACCTGGTAATCCTCGCGCAATACTCCATCACCCATCTGACGGAACGGATCAAAGAGATTTGCGGTTGTGCGGTTATTGGCAGCGGAACCTACTGCATCCAGGAAATTGCCCGAATTTTAGATGAACCCATTCAAGGCCAAAAAACGTGACGAAAGGAACGACAGGCATGGAACCTAAGCTGACACATATTTCCCAAATCGGCCTCTGCGTCAAGGACCTGGACGCCGCGGTAGCGGGCATGGAAAAGGTCTTTGGGGTCAAGCCCAGCCGTTATGGCGAAACGCCCGAAACCAAGCGCTACTATAAGGGGCAAGAGGCCTCCTTTGGCGCCAGGCTGGCATTTTACAATTTTGCCAACATTGAGATCGAGTTCATGCAGCCGCTTTACGGGGAAAGCGACTGGACGCATTACCTGGAAAGCGGACGGGAGGGTCTGCACCATTTCCGCTTCAGCGTCGATGATTTCCAAGGCACCGTGGACGCCATGCGGGACCGGGGCATCGGAGTGCTCATGGAGGGACTGTCCGTTAAATCGGACAAGCTGCGGTGGGCCCTCTTTGACACCGAGGAGCTCATCGCCTTTCCTGTGGAAATATTTAATGAATTTCAATTCCGCCCAGAGGAGCTGCCGTCATGAAAATGCAGAATTTTGTAAAGGAAACGCTGGAAAAGAGAAATTACGCACTGGGGGCGTTCGTCGCTTCCGGGTCGGCAATGAACTGCGAATGCCTCGCCCTCAACGGGCTGGACTTTATCATCATCGACGCGGAGCACGCTCAGACCAGCACAGAGACGATGGTAGAAATGGCCCGGGCCTCCGAGCTGTACGGCATGGCGGCGTTCGCCCGGGTATACGACCCCGGAGACGGCCCTATGATGAGCCGTTTACTCGATGTGGGCATTCACGGCATCATGGTCCCCCTGGTCGAAACCCGGGAACAGGCAGATATGGCCATCCAGTATATGAAATTCCCCCCGCTGGGAAAGCGGGGGGCCAACGGCGGCCGGGGCCCGCGCTGGGGCATCTATGAAGATTACGCCAGGCAGGCGAATGAAAACCTCTATGTGATCATGCAGTGCGAAACCCGCCGGGGCCTTGAAAACATTGAAGAAATCTGCCAAACCCCAGGCCTCGACTGCGTTTTCATTGGAACAGGCGACCTCTCCCAAGATTTGGGCTACCCTGGAGAAACCGGCCACCCGGAAGTTGCGGCGGCCATTGACAAGATTCTGGCAGCATGCCAGAAATATGGTGTCGTACCAGGGATTGTCACCGCCGCCCCCGATGCGGCGGTTGCCCGGATTAAACAGGGCTTTCAGTTGGTAACGTGCATGAATGACCAAGTCTTTTTCCGGACGGCCAGTGAACAGCGTATCCAGCAGGTCCGCCGGGGCGCGGACGCGTGACGCGGATATCCTTTCCCTCACTTGAGTACCGGAATCCAGGCGGCCACCTCCTAAGAAAAGCCGGACGGGCGGGGAAATGTTCCCCGCCCGTCCGGCTTTGAATATAGAACCGCTCCTTGCGTTTCCATTTTTGTCCGTTACTCCACGGTATAAACCCAGGTCTTGTTCATGGTCTCTTCCGTAATCTCCTGTCCGATTCCAGGAAGTTCCGGTACCGTCAAATTGCCGTTTTCGTCAGGCAGGTAATCATATCGGCAGGTTTCCCGCAGGGCCTGCTTGATGCCATAGGAGTGCTGTTCATGAATCAAGAAGTTCGGGATTACCGTCTCCACGTGCAGGGCTGCCGCCTGGGAAATGGGGCCCCCGCAAACGTGAATCTGCACCTTCACGTCATACGTATCCGCCATATCACAGATTTTCTTGGTCTCGGAAATACCGCCGCACAGGCAGACATCCGGTTGAATGACGCTCAAAGACCGATTCTCGAAGAAAGGACGGTATCCCAATCTGGTATAAATCCGCTCACCGGAGGCCACCGGAATCTTAATGTTGTCCCGGATTTCCCGCATGGACACCGGGTTCAGCGGGTGCACAGGCTCCTCATAGTACATGATGTTCAAATCATCTATGTAGTTGGCCAGCTGGATGGCCGTGCTGGTGTCCGTGAAGGCGTGCAGTTCAATGATGATATCCAGCTGTTCACTGAGGCTCCGGACCGCCTGCAAGCGGGCCCTTACCAGCTCTAGCACGGGCTTGGGCATCTGGCCCCGGAGACGCCAATCCGCGTCTTGGGACGTGCGCTGCCAGTTTCCGCTGGCCGCCACGCCCACGGGGTCTACCTTCACGGCGGTATACCCCTGCGCCATGGCCTTCTTCGCCGCCTCGGCGTACTGGCCGGGAGTCACCATATTGCGGTCTTCCAAATCCCAATCGAATTGAATCTGACTGGCGTAAGCGCGCAGCTTGTCATTGGTTTTCCCGCCAAGCATTTGATACACGGGGGCCTTGTAATATTTGCCTTTGATGTCCCAGAGCGCAATATCAATCGCGCTCATACCAGCGTTGATAACCGTACCGCCTCCCATGCCCCAAAACGTGGTGCGGAACAGCTTCTCACGGATGGCCTCGCTGTTCAAAGGGTCCATTCCGATGATGAGCTGGCCAAAATCCCGCACAATGCCAACGCCGCCATAGTGGGCGTTGCCGTAAGCAAGGCCCACTTCGCCAAATCCG
Organism: uncultured Oscillibacter sp.; assembly: GCA_910583785.1. GTDB lineage: Bacteria > Bacillota > Clostridia > Oscillospirales > Oscillospiraceae > Oscillibacter. Next base: position 71,574 of record CAJTZK010000010.1, on the reverse strand, counting down.
CTGATTCCCGCGTCCGTATTGATGCGAATGCAAATGGGCGCGCAGTCCGTGTAGTTTAAACACTTGGCAAAGTCAAATACATCAATGCTCTTAATTTTCAAAGAAATCTTCCTTTCATGTAAAGGATGCTGCCGCTTGGCCTAAGCGCCGCCGCAAATATTCAACCCGTTTCCCTCCGGCCGCCTTCCCCCTCCGGTCCACCTCCGGCTCCTGGGAAGAGCAGATTTCCTCAGAGCCCCCGACTAGGGAGACGCTGGGGGGTTACAGGTACCCCGTATAGCCGGGGGATACGATCGCGTCGTGCACGTAACGGATCAAATTGATTACGTCGAATACAGGAAGCCCCGTAGACTCCTGAAGGGCTTTGGTAAAGGGGGGCATGTTGGTGCACTCCAGCACAATGGCGCCGATATCCGGATGTTCCGAGAGCATCTTCCGGCCGACTTTTATCATTTCCTCCCGTGCCAAGCCCAGGTCTATGTAATCGCAGTCCTTAAAAAATGTCTGCCCAAAATCCGTGTCCTCAATGCCGTAGACCACCTTGTCCACATCGAGAATGTCCACGCCCCGGAAATGCTTCTCCCCCAGCGCGGGCGCCTTCGCCGTGATAATGCCGATCTTCCTGCCTGGTAACATAGAGCTCACCAAGCGGACTTGCAGCAGGCTGGAGGAGATCACGGGAATATTGACAGCCGCCGCGATTTCCTTTTGAAAAATTGCCATGAAGCCGCAGCTGGTGACAATGCATTTACACCCCTCCGCTTCCAGCTCCCGCGCCGCCTGGCAGAACGGTTCAATCAAAGCCGGGTCCTGCTGGTTTACGACGGTTTCGGCTGTAGCCTCCCGCACGACCCGGTACACCACCGGAAAGGGAAAACTGGTGGCGTTTCCGATATCTCCCGGGACGCGGGGAAAATGGGTCGCCAGCATGAGGATTCCAATTTTTTGACCATAGGTAGTCGTATTGCCATAAGCCATTGACATTCCGCATAACCTCCATTTTAATATTGCGGCCTACATTTTTGGGGGAACCGACCTTCGAAGCGGGTAAAATGACGGCGGCTGGGGCGGAACCAACGCCCCGGCCGCCTGCCATTTCACAGCTGCCCTCCGCGGCCCAAAACGCCTGGGGAACCCGCTGTCAGCAGGGAGAGACGAACAGCAGCAAAATGCCCATGCCAAACAGGAAAAGGAAACCGGGGAGAGACTTCATCATGGATTTCACGTAGTCGCAAGGCTCGCCCAGCGTGCCCGCCACCAGGGGCGCAACCACAATGGTGCAAAGATCCGTAGGCGGGAAGGCCTGGGACCCCATCGCCAAGTGGGAGCCCGCCAGCGCAGCCGCCTCGGCCGTCATACCCGTGGCCGTCAGCGCAGGACCAAAGAAGGAGAGAATCACATTCTGAGACGTGGACTGAGAACCCGTAATCATGCCCATCAGGCCCATGGCTCCGGCGCCTCCCAGCTTGAGCAGGCCAGTGTTCAGGGTAACGGCCCACTCGGCGATCACGTCAATCAGCCCGGCCGCATAGAAGCCTCCCAGCATCAGGGCGCAGCAGGCATGGACGGCGCCGCAGGGCAGATAGTCCTTGAATCCCTCTTTGATGCACCTTCCAACACCATATTCCCGGACTTTTTTGAAGCAGAATGCAATGATGGTAACCGTGACCAGGGACAGCACAATCATGTTGCTTAAACCGCTGAGGAACGGAATCCCGGAAACCAGCTTTTGCAGCCATCCCCATATATAGGTAATGAGGTTGGTGTTTACGGTGCTGTTCCAGGGACCATAGGCGAGAATCATAATCACAACCAGCGTCAGCATGGGAACCAAGGTAGAGATGCCGTTTTTCAGGATGGTCCCGGCCTTTTCCTGGGGAATCAGGTGCTCCGGCAGCGCCTTGATCTTGATCCAGCGGAAGGCATAGAAGAGAATCACAACCGCGCAGCAGAACGGGACCGTCACAAAGGACCACTTCAAAACGGTGTCATAGTCCGCGCCGCACAGGGAGGAAGCCAGCACAATCCCGTTGGTCATAGGCGGGCACAGGGAGCCCAGCAGGCCGCCCAGCACCAAGGACGCGGAAATCTGCTCCGGTTCCAGCCCCAGGTCCCGCATGGGGCCCACCATCAGCACACCTGCCACGCAGGCGGCAGACAGGCCCTCTCCCAGAAGGGAACCAAAGAGAATCAGCGTAATCATGCCAGCGGCGTAAAGCCCCTTGGGTGTGTGTCCAAAGGCGGCGCGGCTGGCGCTCAGGACCGTGTCCATCGTCCCCATAGCCGTCTGGGTGCGGGCGTAGATGCCGCCGAAAAGCGCGATCAGGATAACCCAGGAAATGCGGTTCAACCCGTCGATATAAGCTGTAATCCAATCCATCGGATGATAGATACCGCCTACCAATAGGGCGACGGCCCCGGCAGCCAGTAGCGCGTAGTGAACTTTTCCGCCAATGAAGGGAATTTGTTTGATTACAATAATTGCGATCATTACGGCAATGGGGATGATAACTTTAATCATATTTTTCTCCTTTTCTCCATGCGATTGTTGATTGAATCCCATAAGGAAAGGTAGTTCTGCGCGCAAAAAGAATGGGAATCACCAGCTATTACAAGCAAAGCCTGGTTATCTCAACAGGATTCCGGGGCACGCCCACCCATGTCTGCAAAAGGCAGGTTACTTTTTCAAAAGGGCAACCGCCTCATCCGCCAGCATCTGGTCCTCCTCCATCGTCCAGCCGCTGACGCCAATTGCGCCGATGAGGTCGCCCTCGTCCGTAAAGATCGGCGCGCCGCCGGGCAGATAGGTCATCTGCGGATCATTCATGGCAAAGGAATCAATGCCCAGCTTTTTCATTTGAGCCCACCAATCGGCGGTACGCTTGTGCATCAGCGCCGCAGTGTAGGCTTTCTTGCTGACGAGGGCCACGCTCCTCGCGGCCATTCCGTCCATCATGGTGATATCGATTACCGCCCGGGATTCGTCGGTAAAGGCAACCGTAATAGGCTTCCCCGCAGAAGCAGCCCGTTCCAACAGGTAACTGGTCATCAGGCGGCGCTTCTCGTAATCCAAGTATTCTCTTGACATGCGGTTTCTCCTTTCAATTTTCCTCGCAGTTATCCGCGACAATGCTCATCTGTACGGGACGGACAGGAGCCCTCTTTGTGGCGGGCAGGAAGTCCGCCAGGGGCCGTCCGGTTTTCTCGGAAAGAATGCGGGCCACCAGCCGCTCACAGGTTTTCCCCTGGCAAAGTCCCATTCCCGCCCGCGTGCGCCGCTTAATGCCGTCAATCGTCGTAGCGCCTTCGTCGATTGCCCGTTCGATGTCCTCTCTCGTCAGTTCCTCGCAACGGCAAACCAGCTGGCTGGCGGTACTCCTTTTCTCGGGAGCCGGGAGGGACTCCGCCAGAACCAGGCGCTTCATGCTGCGGACCTCTCCGGCATACTGTTTGGGAACAGCGATGGTGACAACGCACGTATTTTTGTAGGAGGGCGGCATTTTGACCTTGGTGACCGTCCCCTTGCAGACCACTTCTCCGGCGCGGTTCACCGCATCGACTACATCGCCCGTTTCAGGCTGCGGCAGATATTCAAAGGGGAAGGAAATTTCGGTCTCTGTCTCCGAGTAGGCTTCATTCACCAAGAAAATGGCCTGTCCGGGGCACATGGCGACGCAAGTCCCGCATCCGGTGCACTTTTCCCCATCCAAAACGGGCAGGTTGGTAATCGGATCCCCGATCTTAATCGCGCCAAAAGGACAGGCGTTTTCACAGGGGTTGCAGGGAATCTCCTGTACGCACTCAATGACCGCCACGGGGCCCTTTTTCATGCGCTCCTGGCTGGGAATGCCGGAAGCGCCTCGCAGTTCCTCGGCGCTGGGAATGCCGGTAAAACGTACACCTTCGGTCATATTCAAACACGGTCCTTTCTTTGACAAAATTCTTCCATGCGCCGCATCTGTTCCTGCTTCGCCGTCTGGCGCTTTTCTCCAAACAGGCCCGTGCGCAGGGAATCCAGGCGTGCGCGGACTTCGTTCTTGCGGAGCTCCGCCCCGGCGTCGTCCAGATAGCCGAGGGACGCCGCCGCCGCGATGCCAGCCAGCTTCCCCTCCTCCATGGCGGAGGACGCCTCTTCTACGCCCGTAATATCTCCGGCCACATAAATGTCAGGGACCGTCGTACGCATATTGGCGTCGTGCATGGGGACATGTCCGCCGAGCCCGGGCAGGAAGGTAAACGCGCAGCCCGCCATCCACGCCAATTCCGTCATCGGATTCAGGCCGACGGCAAGGCAGACCGTGTCGGCGGCAATCGCCCGCTCGGTTCCGGGAATGGGCTTCCAATTCTGATCCAGCTGCGAGATCATCACGCCTTCCACGCAGCCGTCGCCGTATACCTCTTGGATGGTGTGGGAGGTCAGAATCGGCACGCCTGCCCGGCGGATTTTCCCGGCGTGCACGCCGTAGCCGCCGATGTTGGGCGCGGCCTCCACCAGGGCTTCCACGGAAGCTCCGGCCTGCATCAGCTGGTAGGCCACAATCAGGCCGACGTTGCCGGAGCCCAGCATGACAATGCGCTTGCCCGGAAGAACCCGGTTGACATTGATCATCGTCTGCGCGGCGCCAGCTCCCATTACGCCGGGCAGCGTGCTGCCGGGAAAGCTCATGTAATTTTCCTTTGCGCCAGCGGCAAGGATAATCTTTTTGGCCTCAATGGCGTAGTGTTCCCCGCGCTGTACCACGCCGACGGTATTGGGCGCAAACACTCCGTAAGCCACGCTGTTCAGCATGACGTCGGCGGCGCTCCGCTCCAAATCCTTCAGCAGCTGCCGCCCGATTTCATAGCCGCGGACGCCAGCCAGATGCTCCTTGGACCCGAAGAATTTGTGAATCTGTTTGAACAGCTGTCCGCCAGGCAGGGCGTTTTCATCAATCAGCGTAACCCGGGCGCCCAATTTGTGGGCCTCCAGCGCCGCGCACAGGCCCGCGGGGCCCGCGCCGATAACGGCGACTTCCGTCCGGAACCGTTTCATTCCTCCTCACCCCCCGTCAGTTCTCTGTGGCCAAACCCATCCTGGGGTTCCAGCCTCATGCCGTCCTCAACTGGCGTTACGCACGTGCGGACGTTCGGCAGGCCATTGACGATCATCATGCAATCCGTACACCGTCCGATGGAGCAAAAGACGCCCCTGGGCTCGTGGCGGTGCACGGTTTTCCGAAATGCGCGGATGCCAGCGGCCAGCAGGGCGGCGGCAATGGGTTCGCCCTCTTTTGCCGGGACTGGCTGCCCCTGGTAGTAAATCGTAACCTGCCGCTTTTCCGGGGCGTCCCCCAGGACAGGGTGGTGCGGGACTCTCAGCTCTTCCATAACTTGACTCTCCTTTCGTTAAGCACTGAAAATGCCCAAAGGCAGGTTGGCTTTCAGCTCTTCGTCCGTGGCCTCCCCAAAGGGTTTGACCAGCCGGTCCGGCGCCAGGGGGGCGTTGGTAATCGTGAGCTCCTCCCCGCAGATCAATTCGCCCACCATGCGGCCGACAGCGGGATTCAGGGACACGCCGCCGCCCTCAAAGCCCGTGGCAAAGAAGTAATTTTTCAGATGGGCCGTAGCCCCTACCATGGGCAGGTGGTCCGGCGTATAAGGCCGGAAGCCGGAGAATGTACGAATAAAATGTACGTTCCGCAAAGCGGGAATCGCCCGGCAGGCCTCCGCCACCAGCCATTCGATGCCCTCTATGGTATTGCTCTTATCAAAGTCCGCCCACTCGTTTGTGGCTCCGATTAAAATGGTGCCGCTGGAGGTTTGCTCAATGGCGGTGCCGTGGTTCAGCTCTTTCGTCATCCTGCGGAACATCTGCATCATTTCCGGATAGAACTTCGCGCAGAAGAAAGAAGCGGTGGTAACGGGGCCTTTCAGCATGGGAGCGCACCCCTCGCTCACGACGATCTGGCCCTTACGGGGCTTAACAGGCACATAGAGCCCGGCGGCCTTGCCCAGGAAGCCGCTCCAGGAACCAGCGGCGTCCACTACGGCACCGCCATAGAACGTCCCCTTGGGCGTTTCCACTCCCACAACCGCGCCGTCTTCTATGACCACTCCGGTAACTTCGGCGTCGCACAAAATCGTGGCGCCCCTCCCGGCGGCCTTTCGAGCGTAGGCAAATACCAGCTTCAAGGGGTCCAGCTTGCCGCCGCTGGGGGCATAGCTGGCGCCATAGATTTTCTTGGAGAAGCAAGGCTCTTGTTGGCGGAGTTCATCGCCGCTGAGCATACGGATGTCCATTCCACCCTCCTGCATCTTCCGGGTGGCTTTCTCCACAATTTCATACTCTTTTTCGTCGTTGCAGAGCAGATAGGAGCCGCAATGCGCGCTAAATCCGCAGTCGTCCTCCAGGTCCTCTAAAATCGAAGGATACATTTCTCCTCCGGCGAAGCCCAGATTTGTGTGATATCCCGGCATTTTCGTGTTGTGGTAGATATGTCCGTCGCCCGCGCCGCTGCTCCCTGCGGCCAGGGTAGAACCTTTCTCCAGAACCAAAACCGTCTGGTTCTTTTTCGTAAGCCAATATGCGATGGACAATCCAATCATGCCGCCACCGATCACGATGACATCCGCATTTTTCATATTGGGCTCTCCTTTCCCTAAAATCTAAAGTGTGAAAATCGGCGTCAAGCCCTTACGCCGTTTACAATATGGTTGACCTTTTCGTACTCGCCTTTGAGGTAATAGATGATGTTTTCCACAGAGATTTTCTGCGCCCGGGCCACGGACTCTTTGGAATAGAAGGCCGCGTGCGGCGTAACCATCACGTTATTCCGGCCAAGGAAGGAGTTCTGGCTCAAATCAGGATTCTCGTCCTTAAAGACATCCAGGCCAGCCGCAGAAACTTTCCCGGTTTCCAGGGCGTCCAGCAGCGCCGCTTCATCGACCGCTCCACCCCGGGCCACATTCAGGAATATGGGGGCCCTTTTCAAGCCGGAGAAAAACGCCTCGTTAAAGTAATCCTCCACCTCCGCGGTCTGGATCATGTGGTTGGAGATGATGGTGCAATTTTCCTGAATATACTGGGGAGAAACCAGCTTGACATGAACCTGTTCTGCTATAGCGGGGGGCAGATAGGGATCATAGGCCACCACATCTATTCCAAATGCCTGGGCCCGGACCGCCAGGGCCCGTCCAATTTTACCCAGGCCGAAGATACCCAGCGTCTGCCCCCGCAGGCCGCGAATCTCGCCAGCCTCCCGGTACAGCCACCTGTGCTGACGGTCCAGGATGTCCACATAGTGCTTCAGCTTCCGGTTCAATGCCAGCATCAGGGACATGGCGTGGTCGGCAACCTCGTCTGTGCAGTATTCCCCAATGGGGACCACGGCAATCCCCTTCTCCGTGGCACAGGGCACGTCCACAAAGTTATAGCCCGTAGACGTCAGCGACAAAACCCGGAGCTTCTCCGCACTTTGCAGCATATCCTGATCCATTACGATCAAGCCAGTCAAAAGCGCGTCCGCGTTTTTCAGCAGCGCTTTGAATTCGTCTTTTTTCGCTTCGTCGTAATCATAGACGACCGTCTCTATGTCCGGGAAAGCGGACCGCAGCAGATTGATCTCATAATCAATGTCGCGGTTCTGCGCCTTTGGCAAATCGGCGATCAGCACGTTCATGTTCAGTTCCCCCTTGTTTCATAATCCTCGGAATTTGACTTTTGCCGGACTCTGGTGTATGCTTTGATTAGGATTTCTGTCACACATAGTATTTCATTTTTTCGAAGCCGGAACAATTATGAAAAAGCTATCCTCATCCATAAGCAACAAAGCATACCCTAATTTCAAAAAATATTTTGTCTATTTTGGCAAATGCGCAACGAAGGCGGTGCAAACATGACCCTTCAACAGATTCGTTACGTTATGGAAATTTCCCGCTGCGGCAGCATCAGCAAGGCGGCCCAGGAATTGTATTTGACGCAGCCCTATTTGAGCAGTACGCTGAAAGACCTGGAAAACGAGCTCCACATCTCCATTTTTTCCAGGAGCAGGAAGGGAATTACCCTCACCCGGGACGGCCAGGAATTTCTACGCTATGCCAAGACCTTGCTGGAACAAGAAGAGAGAATCCTGGAACTCTACACCCGGCATGTGCGGCCGCTGCCCTTTCACCTGGCGGTCTCCATGCAGCGCTATCCCTTTGTGGTTAAAGCGTTCTGCAAATTTTTCGAAAAACGGGCCCCCAAGCAGTTTGAGGTCCGTTTGCGGGAGTGCAGCATGGACCGGGTCATCCGGGATGTATTTGAGCAAAAAAGCGAAGTGGGCATTATTTTTCTCTCTACCACAACCGAGACGTTTATCCGCAAATACCTGGCCGCCCGCAACCTGGAGTTCAACCGCGTGCTCTCCATGTCCCCTTCCGTGTTCTTCCGGAAGGACCACCCCATGGCCTCTTATGCAGAAATAGACTTGGAGGATATGAAAGCGTATCCCTTCGCTTCCTTTGAATCTGAGGCCACCATTTCCGTGGACTTTTCAGAAGAGGCGATTTTACCAGGCAGCACAACGCTGGACCAGCGGTTCCTTGTTATCGACCGGGGCACTATGATCAATATTCTGACTCATACGGACGCCTTTTCCATTGGAACGGGTATCCTGTCAAAGGGATTTGCTGGTCCGGAATTGGTCAGCAGGCCCATCAAAAACCACTATAACGAGATCTGCCTTGGCTGGATTCAGGTTGCTAATTCCACGATTTCAGATGAGGCCTCCGCGTTTATCAAGGAAATGAAAACGGTGTTGAGCCAAGAGCTCTCCCTCCAAAACGCGTAAATTCGGAAAAGCAGCGGCAGGGCCCCGGAAATCCAATGGATTTCCGGGGCCCTGCCATATGGGCGGGTAGACACGCCTTGACAGGGCCGCCCTCTCCTGTCAAAAGCCTGGGTATTCCCCAGCGAACTGCCAACCGGGCACAGCGGGCACCGCCCCCGGCCGCCGGATGATCCGGCGGCCGGGGGCGGTTCTTCCCTCTCACCAGGGCAGATTCCGGGACAGCTCCGCCCGGAAATCGGGGTGGGCAATGGCAATCAGCGCACGGGCCCGCTCCAGGACGCTTTTGTACCGCAGGTCCGCCACGCCGTATTCCGTGGCCACGTACTGGACGCAGGTCCGGGGCGTGGTTACTACGCTCCCCAAGGGGAGCTGGGGGACGATCTTGGAGTGGAGGGCTCCCGCCTTATCCCGGTAGCTGGAGCGGAGGGCAATGATGCTTTTCCCCTCCCGGGACCACTGGGCCCCCAGCACCCACTCCAGCTGCCCTCCGGTTCCCGAGTACTGCCGGGGTCCCACGCTCTCGGCGTTGACCTGGCCAGTCAGGTCGATTTCCATGGCGTTGTTGATGGAGACCACCCGGTCGTTTTCCGCAATCCGCCTGGGATCGTTGGTCCAGTAGATGTCCTTCTGGCAGAACGCCGGGTTCTCCCGGGCAAAGTCCCACAGGCGCTTGTCCCCGATGAAATACGCGCCCACGGACTGGCCCGGGCAGGTCCGCTTGCGGCTGTTGTTCAGGACGCCCTTTTTCATCAGCTCCATGACGCAGTTCCCAATGACCTCCGTCTGGAGCCCCAGGTCCCGCTTTCCCGCGTCCGCCAAGCATTCGCCCACGGCATTGGCCAGGCCCCCCAGGCCGAACTGGACACAGGCCCCGTCGGGGACCAGGTCCGCAATGTACCCCGCGATGCGGCGGTCCGTATCCCCCGCCGGGACCGGGGGGTGCTCCGCCGGGGGACGGCTGTCCTCCACGATGGCGTCCGCCTCTGAGACGTGGAACAGCATGTGCCCCTCTCCCCCGCTGGAGAAAAAGGGGAGCTGGCGGTTCACGGCCACGATCACGGTTTCCGCCTCTTCCAGCGTCCGCCGGGGGACGCTGGCCCCCCAGAGGGAACGGCTCATCCACCCGTTTTCATCAGGGGCCGAGCAGGCGATTACCGCCACCCGGGGCCTCCGGGAGCACATCCAGTCCCCGGTGGCGCTAAGATGGGCGGGGACGTACCAGACGTTCCCCTGGGGGGCCAGGAGCCGCTCCCCGGAGAAGAAGTTGGCCTGGTAGGAAACCAGGTCCACGTTGTCCGGGGACAACAGCGCGGTGTCCAGGGGAGCATACAGGGACAAAAGCTCAATGTGGCCCGCTAGGGAACGCAGGCGCTCCGCCAGGGCCGCGTCCACGGCATAGGGCCAGTTGGCCGAGGCGCTGGCCGCCACCGCGTCCCCAGGGCGGACCTGCTCCGCAGCCTGGGCGGCGGACATCCGCAGCGCCTCATACTGCCGCCGCCAGCTGCCGCAGGCGGAAGCGCGTCCTTTCCGGACCGGAGTAGGCAAAGACATGAAGACCTCCAGGAAGCTCCCGGGACCAGGAGGGAACCGGGAAGATATGCTGGAATTATAGCAAAGGTCCCCGGCAAACGCAAGCCTCCGGCGGGCCGGGAAGGCGGCCCGGCTCCCTTAAGGCTTGGCCCCGGCGGCGGCCGGAGCGGGCGCCGCTTGCTCCGCCGCGGGCTTCAGGCTGCCCAGCTCCACCCGGGTGCCGTTCAAGTCCACCGCCGCCACCCCGGCGGGGTCAATGGGGTAGGGATACGTGACGCCCAGGCTTCCGTTGGCCGTCCCGTCTTCCGAGGTAATCAGGCTCAAGCTCCCGCCCCACTGGGAGAGGTCCACGTACACGCCGTCCTTGGTCCACAGGCCCTTTATGATTCCACGGAGGACCTTGCGCACGCTCTCTTCACTCAGCTTGTCCGGGTCCGGCGCGGCGGCCGGGGGCGCGCCCTCCGGCCTTGTGACGCGGACCGGGTTCATCTGGGCCAGGAGGTCATAATCCGCCTTCATCTCAAACGCCCCCACTTCAAACCCTGTGAACCGCAGGGGGACGTCCTCCGCCGTAACCTTCACGTCTCCCGTGTATTTCGCGGCCGGAAGGATGTTCTCCAGCTGGAAGGTGAACTCCATGGGCCCCTTTAAGATGACGTCCTTCGGCCCGGGCCCGGTGCGCTTACCGTCCTGCCAGATCACCTTGTCACCCTTTCCGTCCTCATAGGTGGCGATGTTCTCTAGGTGGAGGGTGATCTCCGGCTGTTTCAGATAGTCCTTGAAGGACATCCAGGCTTCGAAGGTGAGGGTGTCCTTCTCCCGGCTGACCAGGGGGAAGTTGAGCACGTTGACGCGGTTCCAGTAGCCAGCCTGGCCCATGTCCAGGAAGTTCTGGATGGACTTTTCCAGCAGTTCCTTGGAGAGTCCTTCGCCATGGGCTTCCTCATCTTTCCGCAAGTACTCCCTCCAATCCTCCTCCGGCAGGGTAATGGAGCACTCCTCCGTGTAGAGGCTGGTCCCCTTGGTGACCTCCTTGGGGATATTGGGGGCCTTCACCACCAGGGACAGGCGCAGGGTACCGCCATCCCACACGGCGGCGTTCAGGGTGGCCGTTGCGCCGTCCACGGTCTGGCTCTGTTCAATCACCGTGCCCGTGCGGCTCAGGACCTCCTCCGAAACTTCCGGGGCCTTGGGATCCGCCCCCACCCAGGGGAACCACTGGGAGAACTGCCCGGTGGCCACGGCGTAGGCACAGGCGGACAGCAGCAGCAGGGCCGCCACCAGGGCGATGACCCGCCAGTTCAGCCGCCCCCTCCGGCGGGACCCGGCCAGCTCCCGCCGCCGCATCCAGCCCCAGGGGTCCGCCAGAAGGCGCATCCGCTCCTGGAGGTACCCCAGGGAGAAATCCATTTCCGCGGCATCCGCCGTCTGGAGGGTCCGCTCATACTGGGCCAGGTTGGCGTCCATCAGGCCCCGGCGCAAAAGCTGGTCAAACTGCGTCATAGCAATATCCCTCCTTCTCCAGCTGCTCCCGCAGCATGGCCCGGCCCCGCATCACCCGGCTGGCCACGGTGGATTCGTTGATATTCAACCGCCGGGCAATTTCCCGGTTGCCCTGCTCCTCCACACATTTGAGCTCCAGAATCCGGCGGTAGTTCTCCGGCAGGGCCCGGATCAGGGACACCAGGTAATCGTACTCCTCCTGGCGTTCCTCCCGGGCCGGGGGGTCCCAGTCCTCCGGAAAGGCGGTCGTCCTCCGCTCCGCCCGGAGGATGTCCAGGGCGCAGTTCTTGGCGGCGGTGACGGCATAGCCCTCCGTCTCCTCCCAGGGGAGGGCGGAAACCCGCTCCCAATTTCTCAGGAGCTGAAACCAGGTCTGCTGGGCGGCGTCCTCCGCCCGGGTGGGGTCCCCCAGGATACGCAGGGAGACGGCGTAAACTTTCTTTTCGTAGGCCTCGTAAAGCCGCGTAAACCGGCGCTGGTCCTCCTCGGTTTCCAGCATGGCCAGGTAAACCGCAAGCATGGCGGGTCACATCCTTTCCTTTTATTTGTTTTATTTGGCGGCATCCTGTCTAGTAAACGGCTGGGAAACGGAAAAAATCCCACAGCGGGAAAAATTTATCAGCTTTATGATGATGAAAGCACAGAACCGGGAAACGCGCAACCCCGGAATCCGGCGGCCCGGCCCTTGCCCCCTTTTTCTGTTTAGGGCCTGCTTGTCCAAGGGCAGCTTGGCAAAGGGCGCGACCGTTTTTCTTCGGGCAAGGCAGCATCCCGGGAGTGTCCGGTGTGCCTCAAGATTTTTTAGCGCCTTCCCAAAGGAGAAGTACCGCCATTGGGACGTTTTCACATTTTTCCAAACATGCCCGCATAACACCGCCCCCTTATGCAGGCGTTTCATCCTGCACAAGGGGGCTTCCTGCCTATCATCCGGTTTTACCAAGTCCGCTCAAAACAAGCAGGGCGGGTTTCCCGCGCTTTACAAATGAGAAGGGCACCCGTGCTCCGCCGTTCCGGCGGCTTCCCGGCGGAGGGCCCGTTCATAGATCAGTTCCCCGGCGATGCTGACGGCAATCTCCTCCGGGGTCACGGCCTTGATGGCGGTGCCGATGGGCGTGCGGACCCGCCGGATGGCCTCTTCGGGGATTCCCGCCTCCCGGAGCCTTCCGTTGACATAGGCGGTTTTTGTCCGGGAGCCCATGACCCCCACGTAGGCCAGGGGCCGCCGGAGGAGCTGCTCCTCCACCTCGAAGTCATGGCGGTGTCCGCTGGTCATGACCACGGCGTAGTCCTCCGCCGTCAGTTCCAGCCCGTCGGCAATGCGGGTATAGTCTCCGCACACCGCCGCCTCCGCCTCCGGGAAGCGGGCGGGACTGGAAAATTCCGCCCGGTTGTCAAACACCACCACCCGGAAGCCCACGCTCCGCAGGACCGGAACCAGGGCCAGGGCACAGTGCCCGCCGCCGAACACCACCACCCGCTCCCCCACTGGCAGGGGGAACACCAGCCGTTCCCCGTCCCAGGCGGCGGGTCCTTCCTCCAGCAGGGCCGGGGCCCGGTCCGCCGCCAGGGCTATCCAGCCGCCCCGGCGGGACTCCAGCCGGGCCAGAACCTCCCGGGCAAAGGCCGCCCAGGCTTTCCCGGTATGGGAGACAAACTGGAGGAGCACCGTCTGCTCCCCGCCGCAGACGGAGTCCAGCTCCCCGCCGTGGCGGAGCTCCAGACGGCGCAGGGCGGACCGTTTTTCCTCCAGCAGCTCCGCAGCGAGAAGCAGGGCCTGGGCCTCCCCCGGCCCGCCACCGATGGTCCCGGCAAGCAAGCCCTCCCGGCCCGCCAGCAGCTGGGACCTAGTCCCCCGGGGCGTGGAACCCCGGGCGGAGACCACCGTGGCCAGCACGGCGTCCTCCCCCCGGGTCAGCAGGGACAGCAGGGTTTCCAAAATCACGCGCATAAAGACGCTCCTTTCTTCAGCGGCTCTTCAGTTCCCCGGAGAGCACCATCTCCCGGGCCAGCGGCGTATCCTCCGGCAGGTCCACCTTGATGGAGTGCCACAGGGAGCCGCCGCGAGTGTCCCTCTGCGCCTCGTGGCTGTAGTACACGGAGACGGTACGGACCGGGGGCCTGGGGGACAGTTCCCCGTAGAGCTCCATGGCCCGGTCCGCCATGGCCTCCTCGTCCGGCACCGGGTCGCTGGCCCTGTCCTGAAAATCGATGCGGATGTCCACCACGGGCGTATCCGGGTCGCCGGGGTCCCACCGGGCGTCCCAGTAAGCCCGGTCCCCATTGACCTGCGGGTGCTCCGCGATGCCAAGCTCCTTCCGCAGCGCGGTTCTCCGCCCTTCATCCATAACCAGCTTGGAATCCAGGCCGTAGAACAGGCTGCGCCGCCCCCCGCCGTTTTTCAAGGTGAACGCCAGGAAATACCTGCCATCCTCCGGGTCATACCGGGCCCAAGGCCCCTCCGGCCTCAGGTCCGGATAGACCTGGGCGGCATAGCTCCGCATCCGGGCGGCGGAAACCAGGTTCCCCAGCACCGGGAACCATCCGGTGCTCCCCTCCAGCAGGGCACAGGCCGCCAGAAAGGCCAGCAGGAGCGCCGCCGCTCCTCCCAGCTGCTTTGCCCGTTTCCCCCTCATAGGCGCAGCCTCCTTTCCGCTTCCCGTCAGCCTCCCGCCAGAAGAGGGTACGCCGCCCAGGAAAGCGCGTATAAGATGTAGACATGGGCGGGATAAAAGGCGTAAAAGAATGCCTTCGGCCCCCGGCCCCGTTCCCCATTGTAACACAGCATCAGGACAGCCGCAAGGGCCCCGTACCACTCGTAGGCAACGGTAAACATCATCGTCCAGTGGAACTCCGGGGATTGGACCAGCAGCAGCAGGGGAAGCAGGAAGGAAACCGCCATCGTTCCCGCCACGAACGCCCCGGCCTGCGCCCTCCGGTTCCGCCGGAAGGCATAGAGGAGGACGCCCGCCGCGAGGACGGAAATACTGGCGTCCGGGTTGCTGTTCCACATGGGAAGGAGGGTATAGCCCAGAACCAGCAGCGGCATCTGGAGGGCGGGCACGCCCCGCATCAGCAGCCCCGCCAGAAGGGGCCACGCCAGGGGCAGGGCCACCGCCGCCAGCCCCAGGCCCCAGCGGCGCTCCCCCAGCCAGTCCATGCCCTGAAAGACCACCATCAATATGGCAAAGGAGGTCATCATGCCGTTCATGGGGTAAAAACCGTCGGGCCGGACTGGGAGGACGCCGCACATCATCAGAAGCAGCAGCCCGGACATCAGCAGATGCAGGGCATAGCACTTCATGAAATAGCCTCTCCGGTCATGGGTATGGGTAAAGCCCTCCGCCAGGCAGAACAGGAACAGCGGCGCGGCCAGCCGCCCCGCCATGCTGAACCACTCCGGCACCCAGCCCGTATAGGCGAAGAAATAGTGAATGTGGTCCAGGACCATCAGCCCTAGGGCTATCCATTTCAGCCCCGAGGCGCTGAGGCCCCTCGTCCGTACATGCTCCATGAAACTGTCTCCCTTCATATGTATTATTTTATTGGTACAATAGTATAATAATACAAGCAGAAGGAAATGTCAAGCCTAAAAGCGCCCGGCCAGCTGGCCGGGCGCTTTGCTTCATGAGGGGTCAGGAAATGCTGGGATTCTTGGAGCGGATTACGAACAGCGCGCCGATCATCAGCACAATGCCGATGGGCAGGCCCAGGATGCCGGGCGCGCCCGCGCTGACCAGGATGCCCGCGATGAGGTAGGTGATACCGGACACCACCGCGCAGGTGATGGCGTAGGGCAGCTGGGTGGACACGTGGTTCACGTGGTCGCACTGGGCGCCCGCGGAGGCCATGATGGTGGTATCGGAGATGGGGGAGCAGTGGTCGCCGCAGACGGCGCCCGCCATGCAGGCGGAGATGCAGACGATGGCCATGGGGTTGTCCATGGAGAAAACGTTCTGCACAATGGGGATCAGGATGCCGAAGGTGCCCCAGGAGGTACCCGTGGCGAAGGCCAGCAGGCAGCCGATGGCGAACACGATCAAAGGCAGGATCATCTGGAGGCCGCCAGCGGAGGACCGGACGAAGTCCCGGACGAAGAACTTCGCGCCCAGGGAGTCCGTCATGTTCTTCAGGCTCCAGGCGAAGGTGAGGATCATGATGGCGGGCACCATGGCCTTGAAGCCCTCGGGGATGCAGCCCATCATCTCCTTGAAGCTCATGGAGCGGCGGATGAGGTAGTACGCCAGGGTGAAGACCAGGGCAAAGGCAGAGCCCAGCATCAAGCCCACGGAGGCGTCGGAGTTGGAGAAGGCGGTGATGAAGCCCTCGCCGTCAAAGAAGCCGCCGGAGTAAATCATGCCGATGACGCAGCAGATGATGAGGACCACCACGGGGAGCACCAGGTCCAGCACCGTGCCCTTGTCCTCGGGTGCGTCGTCCTCCGCCCCGGCGTAGGGGTTGGAGCCGGAGAAGAGGTCGCCCTTTTCCATGGCGTTTTTCTCATACTTCGCCATGGGGCCGAATTCGGTTTTCATGACAATCATGCCCACCATCATGACGATGGTCAGCAAGGCGTAGTAGTTGTAAGGGATGGCCCGGAGGAAGAGGTTGAAGCCCTGGCCGTCCTCGGCGAAGCCCGCCACGGCGGCGGCCCAGGAGCTGATGGGGGCGATGATGCAAACCGGGGCGGCGGTGGCGTCGATGATGTAGGCAAGCTTTGCCCGGGAGATGCTGTGCTTGTCGGTAATGGGCCGCATGACGCTGCCCACCGTCAGGCAGTTGAAATAGTCGTCGATGAAGATCAGCACGCCCAGGAGCACGGAGGCCAGCTGGGCCCCGACGCGGCTCTTAATATGGTCCTTGGCCCAGCGGCCGAAGGCGGCGGAGCCCCCCGCCTTGTTCATCAGGCACACCATGGACCCCAGGATGATCAGGAAGATCAGGATGCCCATGTTGTAGGAATCGGTAACGGAGGCCACGATGCCGTCATTGAAGACATGGAGGATGGTGGCCTCAAAGGCGAAGTTGGAGTACAGCAGCCCGCCCACCAGGATGCCCAGGAACAAGGAGGAATAGACCTCCTTGGTAATCAGGGCCAGGGCGATGGCGATGATGGGGGGCAGCAGGGACCAGAAGCTGTTGTAGAATCCGCTGGGGGATTCCACATAGCCCACGCCGCCGCAGCTCCCGCAGGCAGTGGCCTCCAGGTCCTCCGACAAAACCACGCCCGCCGCGCCGCAATCGCCGCACTCAATGTACTTGGTCCCGGCCACCTCGGTCAGGTCCTCTCCCGCCGCCAGGGCGGGGACGGTCATGGCCGCGCACAGCAGCAGCATGACCGCCAGCAGGGGCAGGAACCGTCTTCTCAGGTTCTTCATAACGCTCTCTCCTAAATGAAAAATGAAGTCATGACAGCTTGTCATGACTTCATACCGGACACACGAAACGGCTGAATCCACGACAGCGCTCCACTCCGCACGGAGTGACAGTCCGCGGGATATTCTCCGCGCGGCCCGGCTTCGCGTCCCCCTCAGGCCGGGACGGGCGAAACCTCGGCGGAAGCCCCTTTCTTCCTCCCCGGGCCTGTCCCTTGGGGAGGCGTACTCTTGACGTCCGCGCCTCTATCATGCTGGCACCTATTATAATAAGCAATTTTAAAATGTCAACCACCTTCCCCAAATTTTTTCCCGGTATTTTCCCAAAATGCCCGTCAAACGGAAAACATCCGTCATAAAAGCCCCCTCCCCTCCCTTCTGGGGCCCCCGCCTTTGCGCAGTTTGCCCAGGCCCCGCCCCGGCCTCCCGGCCCCCATCCGGCAAAACGACGATTTTTAGAAAAGCGTTTGACAAGGGCCGCGGAGGTGCTACAATAGAAAAATACGCGGTCTGCGTACCATAAAAATGCAAAGCCCCAAGGAGGCGAAAAGGATGAAGTTTTCCAGCAAGTGCGAGGCGTGCAGCCTCTCCCCTATCCGGAAATTCCACCCCTATGTGGTGGCGGCGGAGGCAGCCGGGCGGCGTGTCCTCCATCTGAACATCGGACAGCCCGACGTGGAGACCCCCCAGGCATTCTTTGACGCCGTGAAGGGCTTTCAAGATTCCGTCCTGGCCTACGCCCCCGCCGGAGGCGTGGACGTTTACCTGGAGGCCGTGCGGGACTATTACCAGGGCTTCGGCGTTTCCCTGGCCCTGGAGGACATCCTGGGCACCTACGGCGGCAGCGAGGCCCTCCAGCTCACCGCCGCCTGCATCCTGGACGACGGGGATGAAGTTCTCATCCCCGAGCCCTTCTATCCCAACTACGACACCTTCATCGGCGTTACCGGAGGGAAGATTGTGCCCATCCCCACCACGGCGGAGGAGGGGTACCGCTTCGCCCGCCGGGAGAAGATCGAACCCCTCATCACCTCCCGCACCAAGGCCATTATGGTCACCAACCCCGGGAACCCCACCGGTGCGGTCCTCACCCGGGAGGAACAGCGCCTCCTGCTGGACATCTGCAAGGAGCACGGCCTCTTCCTGGTCAGCGACGAGGTCTACCGGGAGATCATCTACTCCGGGGAGCCCCTCAGCTCCCTGCTGGAGTTCGAGGACGGAGCAGAGCACGTCATCGTCACCGACTCCATCTCCAAGCGCTTCTCCTCCTGCGGCGCCCGGGTGGGCGCGCTGATCTCCCGGAACAAGCACTTCATGGAACTGGCCATGAAGATTTGCCAAGGCCGCCTCTGCGCCGCCACCCTGGACCAGCTGGGCGCCGCCGCCCTCTACCGGACTATGACGCCGGACTACCTCCGCTCTGTCCGGGACGAGTACGGCCGCCGGAAAGACGCCCTGGTGGCCGCCCTCTCCAAGCTCCCTGGCGTCACCCACAGCTCTCCGGAGGGCGCGTTCTACGTCATGGCCACCCTCCCGGTGGACGACGCGGAAAAGCTCCAATACTTCCTCCTTCAGGAGTTTGAGGACCAGGGCGAAACCGTCATGTACGCCCCTGGCGAGGGCTTCTACGCCACTCCCGGCAAGGGACGGAACGAAATCCGCATCGCCTATGTCACCCAGCCCAGGGAGCTGTCCCGGGCCATTGAGCTCCTGGGCCTGGGCATCGAAGCCTACAACCGGAAAAACGGGAAGTGAGCCTATGATCCGCCATATCGTCATGTGGAAGTTCCGCCCCGGCACCGAGGCGGAACAGGAGGAATTCCTGAGCGGCCTCCGGGCTTTGCAGGGCGTGGTTCCCCAGCTGCTCCGCAGCGAGGTGGCCCGGAACGTGGGCCCCGGGAACTATGACGCCGTGCTGTCCAGCGACTTCAACAGCCTGGAAGACCTGGAGGCCTATAAAAACGACCCCCGGCACAAGGCGGTTTCCGCCCTGTGCAAATCCATCCGGGAGCACCGGGCGGCAGTTGACTACGAGGTTTTATAAAGAGTCTTCAGAAGAGACGGGTTTGTTTTAGGGGCCCTCCGGAACCGGGGCTGTGGAGGATCGTCCGCCGCCTTTGAGGGGCGGACAGCGAGGAACCGCCAGAGGCCGTGGGGATTGCTCCCGGAAGCGGAGGCCTTTTCAACAGAGATGGGGATTATACACGCGCGGTATCTGGATACCCCGGAGCGCCGCCTGGCTGCGGATTCTTCCGTGGACATTCGGGAAACACTTCACGCCCAGTCTTAAAGCAATTTTATAAACTCTCAAAAAAAGCCCCTGCCGCAAAACTGCGGCAGGGGCTTTTCCTATGCTCTTTTGCGCTCAGGCATTGCGCCGCAGGGCCTCCAGGTCTCCCGTCTGGATGGCCCCAAGGCTTTTCGACAGCTTCTCCAGGGGCCAGTCCCACCACCGCAGCTCCAGGAGCGCACCGATGGCCTCCTGGCCAAACCGCCGCCGGATGGGCTTGGCGGGAACGCCGCCCACGATGGTGTAGGGCGGCACGTCCTTAGTCACCACGGACCGGGCGGCTACAATAGCCCCGTCCCCGATGGTGACCCCGGACAGGACTACCGCCTCGTAACCGATCCACACGTCGTTTCCAATTATGATGTCCCCCCTGTGGTCCCAGGCTTCCGTCACCCGCATCCCGTGGCCCCACTCTTCGTAAAAGATGGGAAACACATAGGTGGACAGGGAGCCCAGGG
This sequence comes from uncultured Oscillibacter sp., assembly GCA_910583785.1. Classification (GTDB taxonomy): domain Bacteria; phylum Bacillota; class Clostridia; order Oscillospirales; family Oscillospiraceae; genus Oscillibacter. The sequence continues at coordinate 51,611 of CAJTZK010000010.1, read as the reverse complement.
CATGGTTGGCGCTGTTCATCAGAAACCGCGCCCCGCAGGCAATGGAGCAGAACTTCCCCACCACCAGCTTGTCGCCGTTGACGGGGTAGTGGTACAGCACGTTGTTCTTCTGGAAGTCCCTGGGATCATGGACGAAATCGTTGTAAATCGTAAAATCCCCAATCTCAATGTTGGGATTCTTGACGGCGTTTTTCAAGTAAATGGTCTGGCTGTCCCCCGTCCTGGGGTACAGCTTCGTGGCAGCCGGAATCGTCATGGAATCTTCTCCTTTTTGATATGGCGTTAGTTTGGACGATTCCGGCCCAAGCAATGCAGCGCCTCACGCTCCCACTCCTTTTTCTTTTCGATGTTACTTTTATAAAGCAGTTATTGAAAAACACCCTAGCTCCGGAGGAGCGCGGTCCGTACGTCCAGATTCCCGTTCTCCAGGGTCACGATCCCATAGGTGGGCCGGGCATAGTCCCCGATGCTGCCAGGGTTTAAAAACAGCGTCCTCCCCCGCATGTCCACCAGGGGCTTGTGGGTATGGCCGAAGAGGAAGAGGTCCAGGCCCTTCTCCTCCGCCGCCAGTCCCGCCGCCAGCAGGGACTGCTTCACGCCGTAGGTGTGCCCGTGGCACAGCAGCACGCGCTGGTCTCCCAGGTACACCAGCTTCTCCGCCTCCCGGGAGCCCCGGAAATAGTCACAGTTGCCCGGCACCTGCTCCAAGGGCAGCTCCGGGAAGCGGTCATGGAGCCGTTCCCCGTCCCGCCAGCAGTCCCCTAGATGGAACACCATCCGGGGCGACTCCCGCTCCACGGCTTGAACCATATTGGCGACGTTCCCATGGGAATCGGACAAAACCAGTACCTTCATGGCGGAACTCCTTCCCCCCGCGTCCGGCGCGGGGATTTTCTAGTAAATATTAGTATAGAGAAATCCCCGCCATTTTGCAAGAAGCCCCTTCCTAAGTTTATATTTTATTAAAAATTTTCAACGTATGCCGCCCTCCGCCTCCCCCTGGGCCGCCCCGGGCCCCAGGAAAAATTTGATGGGTTTTAAAAAATTCTCTCGACAGGCGCGGTTAGTCATGCAAAACTGCGAACCGCAGCATTAGTTAGCATTTCCTAACCAGCAATTCCACTGAGAGGAGGCTGGGCATGATGCCGCTCTCCATGGCAAGGACTGGGGAAACCGTTACCATCCGCAAAGTCACCGGGAAGGACGAAGTCCGCCAGCATTTGGCGGAGCTGGGCTTTGTGGCAGGCGCCGCCGTCACCGTGGTCCATGAAATCGCAGGGAACCTGGTCTTACAGGTGAAGGACCGCCGCGTGGCCCTGGACCGGGGGCTGGCGAACCGCATTTTAATTTGAAGGAGGAAGCAGGATGAAAACACGAAAGGACGCCAAAGCTGGCGAGACCGATACCGTGGCGAAGCTCCACGGGGAGGGCCCCGTCCGCCGCCGGATCATGGACATGGGCATCACCAAAGGCGTGGAAATCTTCGTGCGGAAAATGGCCCCCCTGGGGGACCCCATGGAGCTGAACGTCCGGGGATACGAATTGTCCCTCCGCAAGGCGGACGCGGAAGCCATCGAGGTCGTTTGAGCCAAAGCGGCCTTTCTTTTCGGAATCAGAGTTAGTCTAAAATAACTATCAGGAAGGGAGCATCCCCCATCATGGACATCAAAATCGCCCTGGCGGGCAACCCGAACTGCGGCAAGACCACTCTGTTCAACCAGCTCACCGGGGCCAGCCAATCTGTGGGCAACTGGCCGGGCGTCACGGTGGAGAAAAAGGAGGGCCGCCTCAAGGGGCAAACGGATACCATCATCCAGGACCTCCCCGGCATCTATTCCCTCTCCCCCTACACCCCGGAGGAGGTGGTGAGCCGCTCCTACTTGGTGAAGGAGCAGCCCGGCGCCATTTTGAACATTGTGGACGGCACCAACATCGAGCGGAACCTGTACCTCACTACCCAGCTCATGGAACTGGGCCTCCCCGTGGTGGTGGCGGTGAACATGATGGACCTGGTGCGGAAAAACGGGGACCGGATTGACCTGGATGCGCTGGGCAGCGCCCTGGGCTGCCAGGTGGCGGGCATCAGCGCCCTCAAGGGCGAGGGCGGCCTGGAGGCCGCCCGGCGGGCCGTCTCCGCCGCCCAGGCCGGGAAGAGCGGGGAGCTCCCCCGCGTCTTCACCGGAAGCGTGGAGCGCGCCCTGGCCCATATTGAGGAATCCATCCAAGGCATGGTGGACAGCCGCCATCTCCGCTGGTACGCCGTCAAGCTCTTTGAGCGGGACGGGAACGTCCTGGAGGAGCTGGGGCTGGACCAAGAGCTGGCTTCCCGGTTGGAGGAGCGCATCGCCAGCTGTGAGCAGGAGCTGGACGACGACGCGGAATCCATCGTCACCAGCCAGCGTTACGCCTACATCCGCCGGGTGGTGGAGCAGGCGGTAACGAAACAAGCGGCAATGCGCAGCCTCTCCGCCTCGGACCGCATCGACCGGGTTGTCACCAGCCGCATCCTGGCCTCCCGGACCATTGAGCAGGACCGGGACCGGAAGATGACCGTCATGACCACCGGATTCATCCCCTGCGGGGCCAAGCTGCCCATCATCAGCCTCTTCGCCGGGGCAGTGTCCGGGGGCTCCCCCTGGGTAGCCGTGTCCGCCTTCCTCACGGGCATCGCCGCCGTGGTTCTCTCCGGCATCATGCTGAAAAAGTTCCGGGCCTTCGCCGGGGAGCCCGCCCCCTTCGTCATGGAGCTGCCCGCCTACCACGCGCCCTCCGTCCCCAGCGTCCTCCGGGCCACCTGGGAGCGGGGCTGGAGCTTCATCAAACGGGCGGGGACCGTCATCCTCCTGAGTTCCATTGTCCTCTGGTTCCTCCAGGGCTACGGCTTCCAGGACGGCGTGCTCCAGGCCGTGGAGGACAACAACGCCTCCCTGCTGTCCGGCCTGGGCCGCTCCATCGCCTGGGTCTTCGCCCCCATCGGCTGGGTGGGGGACATGGCCTGGAAGGCCGCGGTCGCAACCCTTACGGGCCTCATTGCCAAGGAGGAGGTAGTCTCCACCCTCGGCGTTTTGTACAACGTCTCCGGGGAGGCTCTGGGGGACAGCGGCGAGGCCATCTGGCTCTTCGTCGCCGCGGACTTCGGGCCCATGACCGCCTATAGCTTCCTGATGTCCAGCCTCCTCTGCGCCCCCTGCTTCGCCGCCATGGGGGCCATCAAGCGGGAGATGAACAACGCCAAATGGACGCGGCGGCCATCGGCTATATGTGCGCCTTCGCCTACGCCGCCTCCCTCATTGTCTTCCAGCTGGGCGGGCTGGCCACGGGCGAGGCCAGCTTTGGCCCCGGCACCATCGCCGCCCTGGCCCTGCTGGCGGGCGCCGTGTACCTGCTGGCCCGCAAGGGTTACCGGACGGAGGCCGGGCACCGCCCCCAGGTGGCTCTGGGCTGCGGGGACTGCGCCTCCTGCGGCGGCTGCCAGGGGCGGGCCTCTTGAACCAGGCTCTCCGGAGACGCCTCTTTGGAATTGGAAAGGGCCCCGTGGTCAGGAAGACCCGGGGCCCTTTTGCGCTATGGGATCATATGGCGCCAATACAGGACCTCCCGGAGGGGCTTCCCGCCGATCTCGTCCTCCATAAAATCTCCGGAACAGACAAACCCGGCCTTTTCATAGAAACGCCGGGCCCGGAGGTTCTCCTCCAGCACCCAGAGGAGCACATCCCGGAAGCCCTGCCCGGCCAAATGGTTCACCGCCGCCTCCAGCAGGACTTTTCCATAGCCCCTGCCCATGGACTCCGGCAGCAAATAGAGGGACACCACCTCCCCGAAGCCTGGCCATCCCGGCCAGCCGCTCCCCCCGGCCAGGACGAGGGTATCCCATCCGGCCCGATCCAGGGCCTCCGCCCAGCGCCCGGCGGGAATGCCGTCCAAATAAGCCTGGGGAACGATGCCCCGGCAGGCGGCCTTCCAGCTCTCCTCATAAATCCGGCTGACCTCCAGGCGGCTGTCCGTCTCCCGCAGCGGCCGGATCTCCATCCTGCCCCTCCTTTTCCCCAATCAGCGCCAGCTTTTTCCAGCGGTCCAGACGCTTGATAGCCGCCTCCCGCCGGAGGGCGGCGGATTTGTCCGCCGCCTCCTCCTGGTACGCCAAGGCCACTGGCAGGCGGCTCCGGGTGTATTTCGCCCCCCTGCCGCTCCGATGGGCCTCCAGCCGCCGGGGCAGGTCGTTGGTGCAGCCCGTGTAAAGGGTTCCGTCCCCGCAGCGGAGGATGTAGACCGTCCACCCCATGCCGGCGCCTCCCTTCGTTCTTTGCTTGGGAGTATACCATATCCGCCGGACAAAGACAATGGCCGCATAGGGACTTCCCCGGCTTTCATAGGTTAAGAGGAGAGGGCGGGCGTTCCCGCCCCAAAATTCGGTCCGCCGCCAGCCGGGAAAGCGGCAGCCGGGGTTATCCCCCGGTGAGGAGGTTTTATGCTGTCTGCCGCGCTGCTGCTGTTTGCCAACACGCTGCTGTTTTCCCTGCGCCTCTCCGGCGGCGGGTCCTTTCCCAAGCCCCTGTCCGCCGCCGAGGAACGGGAATGGCTGGAGAAGTACGCCGGAGGAGACCCGGAGGCCCGGCAGGTACTGATTGAACGGAACCTGAGGCTGGTGGCGCATATTATTAAAAAATACTACACCCAAAGCGCCGACCAGGAGGATCTGATCTCCATTGGCACCATCGGCCTCATCAAGGGCATCTCCAGCTTTGATCCCACGAAGGGTGCCCGGCTCGCCACCTACGCCGCCCGGTGCATTGAAAATGAAATCCTCATGTACTTCCGGGGCCAGAAGAAGCTCCAGGGAGAGGTCTCCCTCTCTGACTCCATCGACACCGACAAGGACGGGAACGCCCTCCAGCTCATGGACATCGTGGGCGTGGACGACACCATGCTGGAGGACCTCCACGACCGCGACAACGCCCTGCGGCTCCATCATCTGGTCCGGGAGCGCCTCACCGCCCGGGAGGCGGAAATCGTCCGCCTGCGCTACGGCCTAGGGGGCACCGTACCCCTGACGCAGCGGGAGATCGCCTCCTCCTTCGGCATTTCCCGGAGCTATGTGTCCCGCATCGAAAAGCGGGCGCTGGAAAAGCTCCGGGAGGCCCTCCAGGAAAGCCCGGCCCCCAGGGCCAAATAAGCCGGGAACGCCGTCCAGGCCCCCCTGTCCGGCGTTCCGCCAATCCTCACAGGCGCAGCGTCCCGATGGCCTCCCGCATCTGCTCCGCCGAGGCCTCCAGCGCCGCCCGCTCCTCCCCGCTCAGGGGCATCTCCAGAATCTCCTGCAAGCCCTTCCGCCCCACGATGGACGGCAGGCTCAGCGCCAGGCCGTTCATCCCGTACTGCCCGTCCAGTACCGCCGACACGGGCAGCACCGCCCGTTCGTCCTTTACAATGGCCTCCGCAATGCGGCCCACCGCCATGGCGATGCCGTAATACGTGGCCCCCTTCCGCTCAATAATCTGGTAGGCGCTGTCCCGGACCTCCCGGTACAGGCGCTCCCGGTTCTCCGTCCCCAGGGTCTGCCCCCGGACCCGGCAGAAGTCCTCCAGGTCCAGGCCGGAGACGTTGGCCTCGCTCCACACCGCCAGCTCGCTGTCCCCGTGCTCCCCGATGATGAAGGCGTGGATGTTCCGGCTGTCCACCTCCAGCTCCGCCCCCAGCAGCTGCTTCAGCCGCCCGGTGTCCAGCACCGTGCCCGAGCCCATCACCCGCTCCCGGGGGTAGCCCGACAGCCTCCAGGCCGCGTAGGTCAGCACGTCCACCGGATTGGCCACCACCAGCAGGATGCCCCCGAAACTCCGGGCGGTAATCTCCCGCAAAATGGAGCGGAGAATCTCCGTATTCTTCCCAATGAGGTCCAGCCGGGTCTCCCCGGGCTTCTGATTGGCCCCGGCGGTAATGACCGCCAGGGCGCAGTCCGCCAGGTCATCATAGTCCCCGGCGGTGATCTCCATGGCCGCGCCATAGGGCAGCCCGTCCCGGAGGTCCATGGCCTCTCCCTCCGCCTTGTCCCGGTTGGCGTCCAAAAGCACCAGGCGGGTGAACAGCCCTTGCTGCAAAAAGCGGAAAGCAATGGACGCCCCCACGTTGCCGCAGCCGATCACCGCCGCCTTTCTGTAGTCGGTTTTCATGAAACATCCTCCTCTCAATCCGGCGGGGCCCGCCTGGTCCCGCCGCCGCCGTATACGGTTCCCGGATACCCGGCGGGCTATCCGCCGGGCCCATGGAAAGGCGGGCCGCTCTCACCGGATTCCAGAAAAGCCGGACCTCCGGCTGACGCGTCCGCCCATGTGCCCCCGGGGGGGAAATCACGTACCCCCTACAACCGTTTGCCGTCCGTGGCCGGGTTGTCCAGGAGCTCCCCGTCCTCCCCAAACCGGGACCCGTGGCAGGGGCAGTCCCAGCTGTGCTCCTGGGGGTTGTACTTCAAGGCGCAGCCCATGTGGGGACACCGGGGCACCGTGGGGGTCAGCAGGCCCATCGTGGACTCCCAGGCATTCGCCGCCAGCTGGGGCCGGAGGACCCTCCGGCTTGGGCTGAAGAGCTCCGCCCAGGGATTCTCCTTCCCCTGGACCAAATCCGCCAGCAGGCGCGCCGCCGCCATGGAGGAGGTCATCCCCCACTTGTTGAACCCCGTGGCCACGTAGAGGCCCTTCGTCCCCCGGGAGTACCGCCCCACGTAGGGCACGCCGTCCAGGGTCATGCAGTCCTGGGCGGCCCAGCGGGCGGCGATCCCCGCCTGGGGATAGCGCCGTTTCGCGAAGTCCTCCAGCTCCCGCCAGCCGCCGCCCTTCTTCCCGGTCCGGTGGCCGCCGCCGCCCAGGAGGAGAAACCCCTTGTAATCCCGGAAGGACAGCCCCTTCTCCCCCTCGTCCACGTACATGCCGCCCACCTCCGGGACATTTTCCAGGGCCAGGACATAGGACCGCGCCTGATAGAGCTTGAGGAAATAAGCCCCGTGCTTGTTCAGCAGGGGGAAATGGGTGGCGGCAACGATATTCTCCGCCGTCACCGTCCCTCGGTTTGTCACCGCCCGGCCGGGGGCCAGCTCCAGGACCTTGGTCCCCTCGAATATCCGCAGCCCCTTGGCAATGGCGGCGGCAAACTTCAAGGGGTGGAACTGGGCCTGTTTCGTGAATTTCACCGCCCCCGCCGTGGGCATGGGCAGGGCCGGAGTCCGGGAGAACTCCGCCGGGAAGCCCAGGCGTTCCAGGGCCTCCAGCTCCCGGTCCAGCTTCCTCCGGTCCGTCAGGGCGTAGACATAGGCGTCCCGCTCTTGAAAATCGCACCCGGCTTCCCGGCAGAGCTCCCGGTACTGCCCCAGGGCGGCCCGGTTGGCCTCCAGGTACAGCCGGGCCCGCCCCAGGCCGAACTCCCGGAGGAGCCGGGCGTAAATCAGCCCGTGCTGGAACGTGAGCTTGGCGGTGGTGTTCCCCGTCACGCCTCCGCAGAGCCGCCTGGCCTCCACCAGGGCGTAGTCCACTCCCGCCCGGTCCAGCCAATAGGCGCACAGCAGGCCCGCCATGCCGCCGCCAATTACCAGCACGTCCGTTTTCAAATCCCCCTCCAGGGGAGCGAACCGGGGCAGCTCCGCCGTCTGCTTCCAAATGGAATCCATGGAATCACCTCGGCACTAGCTTGGCCGTCCTGGAGAAAAACATACCCCTTCTTTTGCCCCCGTCAGCTTTGCTGAAATTTTACGGCGCATCGTCCGCCAAACTTGTCCGATTTGTCAAAATAAATTTTAGGGCTTGACAAAACCGCCCCGGGAGGCGTATCCTGTGCCCAAGTTCACAAGCGCAAACCGATGACGCGGACGAGTAGGCAGGGCCTTGGTTCTCAAAGAGAGCCGCCGATGGTGGAATGGCGGCAGAAACAAGCCTGTTGAATGGACCGCGGAGGGCGGGCTGAACGGGATGTTCCCCATTACGCTCCGACGGGCTTTTCCCCCGTTACCAAGGAAAGGCGCGTGTTGGCGCGCCGCCGAGCGGGCGATGTTCCATCGCCAATTTGGGTGGCACCGCAGAAGTTTCAAGGCTTTTGTCCCAAAGGTACCTGTAACGGGTCCTTTCGTGGACGGAGGTCCTTTTTTGACGCTCCGCCTCCGGGAGAACCTCTATCTTGGAAAGGAGCAAGCGTCATGAAGTTGGAAACCATCCCTTACAAAACCTATCTCTCCGAGGCGGAGCTGCCGGAGTCCTGGTACAACGTCCGGGCCGACATGAAGGCCAAGCCCGCCCCCCTGCTCAACCCCGGCACCGGGGCCCCCATGGGCTTCGGGGACCTGCGGGGCGTCTTCTGCGACGAGCTCATCCGGCAGGAGCTGGACAACGATACGGCGGAAATCCCCATCCCCCGGGAAATCCGGGACTTCTACAAAATGTACCGCCCCTCTCCCCTGGTCCGGGCCTACTGTCTGGAGGAAGTACTCCAGACCCCGGCGAACATCTACTACAAGTTCGAGGGGAACAACACCTCCGGCTCCCACAAGCTGAACTCCGCCATCGCCCAGGCCTACTACGCCAAGCGGCAGGGCCTCAAAGGCGTCACCACCGAGACCGGGGCGGGCCAGTGGGGCACCGCCCTCTCCATGGCCTGCGCCTACCTGGGGCTGGACTGCAAGGTCTATATGGTGAAGGTCAGCTACGAGCAAAAGCCCTTCCGCCGGGAGGTCATGCGGACCTACGGCGCCTCCGTCACCCCCTCCCCCTCCATGGAGACGGCGGTGGGCCGGAGAATCCTGGCGGAGCACCCCGGCACCACTGGCTCCCTGGGCTGCGCCATCAGCGAGGCGGTGGAGGCCGCCGCCGCCCAGCCCGGTTACCGCTACGTGCTGGGCAGCGTTTTAAACCAGGTGCTGCTCCACCAGTCCATCATCGGCCTGGAGGCCAAAGCGGCCCTGGACAAGTACGGCGTGGTCCCAGACGTCATCATCGGCTGCGCCGGGGGCGGCAGCAACCTGGGGGGCCTCATCTCCCCCTTCATGGGCGAAAAGCTCCGGGGAGAGCGGGACTACCGCATCCTGGCCGTGGAGCCCGCCTCCTGCCCCAGCTTCACCCGGGGGAAATTTGCCTATGACTTCTGCGACACCGGAATGGTCTGCCCCCTGGCGAAAATGTACACCCTGGGCAGCGGCTTCATCCCCTCCGCCAACCACGCCGGGGGCCTCCGGTATCACGGCATGAGCCCCGTGCTGAGCCAGCTCTACCACGACGGATATATGGAAGCCCTGTCCGTAGAGCAGACGAAGGTCTTCGAGGCGGCGGAGCTCTTCGCCCGGGCGGAGGGCATCCTCCCGGCCCCGGAGTCCAGCCACGCCATCCGGGCCGCCATGGACGAGGCGCTGAAATGCCGGGAAACCGGGGAGGCGAAAACCATCCTCTTCGGCCTCACCGGAACCGGGTACTTCGATATGACGGCCTATGAAAAGTTCCACAACGGGGAAATGACGGACTACGTGCCCACAGACGCAGAACTGGAGGCCAGCCTTGCCAGGCTCCCCCAGGTTCCGGGACTGGGCTGAACCCTAACGGCCAGAGGCCGCCCCCATGGGGCGGCCTCCTCCGCATTGTTCAGTTGATGGGGAATTCCGGCATACCCGCCGCTCCGGCGGCGATGCTGTACTCGGGGAAGCACACCACCACCGTGCCGTCCTCCCGGATGTAGAACCCGGTGTTCTCATCCACAGTGGTAAAGCCGCCTTCCTCCGGCGTGAAGAACAGGGTGAAGCCCTCCTCGTCCACACTCGCGTCAATCTGCTTTTGGATGGAGGCGTTACAGGTTTCCACCCAATCCTCTCCCAGGTAGTCCCGGAGGGCCAGGTCCCGGTTTTCGGCCAGGTCCAGGTTGTAGTAGTACCGCTCCTCCATGGAGGCCACCCAGCCCTCGGCGAAGGTCACCACGAAGGAGACCCGGCTGCCGCTCTGGCTCTTGACCTCATAGTCCACGATGACGTCCATCTCCCGGTCCGCCCACTCCTCTTCCGTTCCGCCAGTGGCGAAGAACGCCTCCCGGTAGTCGTCCCAGTCCTGCTGGGCCTTGGCCAGGTGTGCGTCCACCTTCTCCTGGATGGCGGCGTTGACCCGTTCCGCCAGGCCGCTCTCCGCCTCCACCTGGGGGACGGATACGTCGTAGTGGATGCCGTCCTCGGTCTTTTCGTAGTCCACGAAGGTCAGCACCTGGAACAGCCCCCCCAGGAGGGGCACGTCCGCCGCCGCCTTGGCAATGGTGGGGGACAGGTTCAGCCCCGCCAGCATCAGGACAAAGCAGGCGGCGGCCGCTCCCCAGCGGCGGACCATCCGGCCCCGGCGGGCCCGGCAGAGGGCCCGGCCCTCCTGGATGCCCGCCCGGACCCGGGCGTCCAGCTCCTGGGGAATGGGGATGTTGTCATAGTCCTCTTTGGCTCGTTTGAATTCGTTCATCAAATTTCCGCTCCTTCCATCGCCACGCGCAGCTTTTTCAGCCCCGCGTACAGGCGGCTCTTCACCGTGTTGATGTTCTGCCCGGTGACCTCACCGATTTCCCTCAGGGTCAGCTCCTCGTAAAACCGCAGCTTGATGACGGTCCCCACCTCCGCCGGAAGGGCGTCCACCCGCCGGGCCAGGGACTCGTCCGGGGGCTCCGGGTCCTCCCGGCCCGGCTCCGGGCCCTCCTCCGGGAAGGGGACCACCCTTCCCCTCTGGCGCAGGGTGTCGTTGCAGGCGTTCATCAAAATCCGGGTAAACCAGGTCTTCACGGCCCCGGGGTCCCGGAGGCTGTCCTGCCGCTCCAGGGCCCGGCAGGCGGCGGCCTGCACCGCGTCCAGGGCCTCCTCCCGGTTCTGGAGGACGCTGTAAGCCAGGCGGTAGGACCGGGCCTGGGTCTCAATGAGGAACGAGGCCACGATTTCTTCCTTCGTCACATCGATGCTCCTTTCTGATCGGGTCTCCGCCGCCCTGTCCGGCGCCTGGGCTTTGGGCGGCTTCTGTAGTATAGACGGAGAAGGGGGGCGAAAAGTTTGAGGGGGCGGGAAATTATTTCCCGCCGGGCCCGGGGAGGTCTCTTGCGGGCCCGGCGGGACGGTTTTATAATGGAGAAAATCACCTTGAAAGGAGACCAGGAGGATGAAAAACCGAATCTGGACGTTCATGCTGGCCCTGACCCTGCTGTCCGCCTGTGGAGGGGAAGGCCATCCTACGCCGGAAGCGCCGGAGCCGCCGCCCATGGTCCGGCAGGAGTTGCTGTTTTTGCAGCAGGGCTTCCGCCAGCACGGCGTGGAGGGAACCTACACGGTCTACTTCGCCCCCGCCGGGGAGGAGCGGGAGCTTCTGCTGGAGGATCCGGAGGGACTGTTCTGGAGGGAATCCTACACCTGTACGTGGGATGAGGAGCGGGATTGGTACACCTTTTCCAACTTCTTTGAACCCGTACTGACTCAAAATCCGGACTGGAACCGGACAGGGGAGGCGGACGAGGAGACCGCCGCCTTTCAGGCCGCCGCCGTTTATACGGCGGAGCTGTCGGCGGACATGGACCTGAACACGCCCCTGCGGTTCGACGTGCCGCCGGGGCCGGTGGTTTACGACCGCCAATGGGGCGGCGGGAAGGAGGCCCCGGACCGTCTGCACTGGCAGCTCTACCTCTACCAGAACCCCCGGCTGGGCTTCCGGGCTGAAATCGAGTACCCCCAATACGGAAGCTGGCTGAAGGACTTTCCCCACCGGGAAAAGGTCAACGGCCGCATCCGGGAGGCGTTCTTTTACGGCTATCACGAGGAGGCCCTCCGCCCGGAGTGGGAAATGCGGGGGGAAATCATCCGCAATGGTGTGGTGACCCGGGCGGACCGGGGGCTCCTCTCCCTTCGGATTTATGCGAGCAGCTGCTTTATGATCGCCGCCCATCCAAACGACTGGTACGCCGGATTGACCATGGATCTGGAAACCGGGGAGGCCCTGGCCCTCCGGGATATCCTGGGGCCGGACCGGACGGTGGAGGACCTGCTGGACAGCGGCGCGTTCCACTGTAAACAAATCTGGGATGAAAGCCTTGACCGGGACGAGGCGGAGGGCCTCCAGATAGAAGAAGCCAAGACTTTCCTCGATCCGGATTCCACGGAGAACTTTTACCTGACAGAGGACTCCCTGGGGCTCATCGGCTCCTTGGGCCGCTATTCCTTTTACATGGAGGCCCCCTTCTCCGCCCTGGGGCTGGAGGCCTGGATGGCCTGAATCAAGGGCCCGCCGGAAAGGCGGGCCCTTGGCTCACTCCGTATAGGCCTGGACCGCGTCCCGCAGGAACGCGGCGCAGCCGGGGACCTCTTGGTCATAATAGGCGGTGAAGCGCTGGTCCGCCGTGTACAGCTCCGCCACTCCCCGGTGGGCCTGGGGCGTGTACTTGTCCCAGGCGCGGCACAGCCAGCGGCGGTGGAGCTCCGCAATGCGCCGCCCCTCCGGGCCCGCCGGGTCCTCCCCGGCCCGGACGGCGGCGGCCAGGGCGGAGAGAATCTCCGCCTCCAGGGCCTTCCATTGCCCGTGCTCCTCCTCTGTCATGGAGAGGAGCCTGGCGTTGGACGCCTCCACGGCCTCCGGGCCGTACTGTTCCCGGATTTCCCTTCCGTACTGCTCCTCATTGGCCTCCACGGCCTGGCGCTTGAACGCCTCGAATTTTTCCTTGTCGGACATTTGGGTTCCTCCTTTTGCCTCTTCGATGGTTTTCTCTACCGTCAGGATCAGGGCGTCCAGCCTCCGCCGCCGGGCCTCCAGCGCCGCCACGCGGTCGAAGCCCGGTGCGTCCAGGATTTCCCGGACGGCCTCCAGTTCCAGTCCCAGCTCCTTGTAAAAGAGAATGGCCTGGAGCCGGTCCACCTCCCCGGGGCCATAAATCCGGTAGCCCGCTTCCGTGGTCCGCCGGGGCTTGAGGAGGCCCTTTTGGTCGTACCAGCGCAGGGTCCGGGGCGTCACCCCGGCCAGCTCCGCCAGGGCCTTTACGGTGTATTCCATAGCTCTATCCCTCCTGACAAATGAGAGTATAAGGGCTGACGTTACGGCAAGGTCAAGGGAAATCTGAAAATTTCCCGAAAAATTTTCGTTGCCTTCCCGGCGAAGGTCCGATACTATAGAAGATAGCCATTTTATCAACCAAGGAGGACCCTGCCATGGACCGTTTTTCCATTCTAGTAGGCGATATCACAGCATCCGACGCCCAGGCCATTGTCAACGCCGCCAACACCACCCTGTTGGGAGGCAGCGGCGTGGACGGGGCCATCCACCGCTCCGCCGGGCGGTCGCTTCTGGCGGAGTGCCGGACCCTGGGGGGCTGCGAAACCGGACAGGCCAAGCTGACGAAGGGCTACAATCTCCCGGCCCAGTATGTCCTCCACACCCCCGGCCCCATCTGGCGGGGCGGGAGGGCCGGGGAGGCGGCGCTGCTGGCCTCCTGCTACCGCTCCTGCCTGCTGCTGGCGGAGGAGCACGGCATCGAAACCCTGGACTTCCCCTCCATCTCCACCGGGGTATACGGCTACCCCATGGCCCAGGCGGCCAGCGTGGCGCTCAAGGCCATCATGGACTTTTTGCGGGAGCATGCGCTCCCCCGCCGGGTGCGGATGGTGTGCCACACGGAGAAAGCGGCGGCGGTCTATCGGCAGACCTACAACATGTGGTACGCCGGGGAGAAGGCGGAACGGCTGTAAACAGGGGAAGGGCGGACACACATGTCCGCCCTTGCATGGTATTCTGCCGGGAGAACGGCCGCAGGAGCGGGCCTATGGGTCCGCCCTCTTCCCGGCGCCTCCGGTGTTCCTTTATTCCTCCCGGGGTCCCGGTAAGTACTCCTCCCCCGCCGGGACCATCTCCAGCTGGCCCGCCGACAGCTCCGTCAGGCGCGCGGCGAAGGCCGCCGCCCCCTCCTGGGAAAAAGCGGCGTGGAGGGTCACCTCCGCCCCGTAGTCCGCATCCCGGAGGACGCCCTCCCGGGCGGCGATCTCCAGCTTCAGCCGCTCCAGCAGCGGGTAGGGACAGGGCACATCCCAAAGGGTCCAGCGGCTCACCCAGGCGGTGCCCGCCGCCTCCAGGCCGTCCTTGGCCCCCCGGCCATAGGCCCGGGCCAGGCCCCCGGCCCCCAGCAGCACACCGCCAAAGTACCGGGTCACCACACAGCAAACGTTGGTGACCTCCTGCCGCTGGAAGACATTCAGCATGGGCTGGCCCGCGGTACCCTGGGGCTCGCCGTCGTCGGAGTAGCGGACCACGCCGCCCTCCCGGAGGAGGTAGCACCAGCAGTGGTGCCGGGCGTCGTAGTGCCGCCTGCGGACCTCCTCGATCTTCGCCCGGGCCTCCGCCTCGGACTCCACCCGCCAGAGGTTCGTGAGGAAGCGGGAGCGTTTTTCGGTGAATTCGGTTTCCGCGTCTGTGAAGGGAACCCGGTAGCCGGACATGGACAGCACCTCTTTTCTCCCCCTTAGGGGGAGGGTTTTTGCTCGCCCTTGCGGGCGGGGGGGATTTCAGCCATGAGGATGGCTGGTGCATTGCACCCCCCATTTTCTCTTTTTCTTCCAGAAGAAAAAGAGAAAACGGGCCGTGCACGGTCCAAAAGAGAAAAAGAAGTATTGGCCCTTCGGGCCTGTTTTTTTGCACTTCTATCGGTAGAATACCTTCCCAATTTCCTCAAGACTCCCCAGAGGGCGGAAGCATCTCCCGGACATCGGTCCGGCCCAGCAGGTAATCGGCGTTGACCTGGAAATGGTCCGCCAGAGCACAGAAAACCGGGAGGCTTGGCAAACCTTCTCCGGCCTCAATCCTCTGATAGTTGCGTAATGCAATTTCAATTGCTCTGGCTACCTTCTCCTGAGATTCCTTTCGCTCCTTGCGGAGCGATTTTAATCTTTCTTTGATTTCCATGTGTTACCCCTTGACACTCAGAAAAAACTATGGTACGATAATTACGATATATATATCGTAATTATATTGCCGTAAAAAGGAGGCCGTACCCATGTCCGATTTCATGCTCTGGCTTCACGCCAATTACATCAAGCCCCAGCTGGGAACCTTTACGAAAGAAAGCGACTACGCTCTTCGCATAGAGCTTCTGCAAGGCCAGCTGGATGGCGGCGGAATGGAAGACCTGGACAAGGCCCTGGAATTCACGGCCATCCAGGCCTTCCTCCTGGGCCTGCGCACCGGGGAGGGCCTGGCCCTCAGCCGCCGATGAACGCCGCCACCCTTCCCAGGGTCCGGGGGGCGCACACCGCCGTCACGTCGATGGTCTCCCCATACTCCACCTTCTCCACCTTGGCCTCCTTATAGAGGAGGTCCAAAAGCCCCCCCTGGTCATAGGGCAGGTGAATGGCGACCCGCCGGGCCCCTTTGTCCAGCCGCCGGGCAATCATCTCCAGCAGCTTGTCCATCCCCGCGCCGCTCTTGGCGGAGATGGCGCAGATGTCCTCCCCGTGGGGCATGATCTCCCCCGGGGGCAGGAGGTCGGCCTTGTTGAACACGTCAATACGGGGCAGCCCGCCCGCCCCCAGTTCCAGGATCAGGTTCTCCACCACCTGGGCCTGTCCCTGCCAGTCCGGGCTGGACACGTCGATGACGTGGACCAGCAGGTCCGCGTACTCCAGTTCCTCCAGGGTGGCCTTGAATGCCTCCACCAGCTGGTGGGGGAGCTTGCGGATAAAGCCCACGGTGTCGCTGAGCACCGCGTCGGTGGTGTCGCTGACGTGGAGGAGGCGGCTGGTGGTGTCCAGGGTGTCGAAGAGCCGGTTGTTGGCGGGGATGCCCGCCCCGGTGAGCCTGTTCAGCAGCGTGGATTTCCCGGCGTTGGTATAGCCCACCAGGGCCACCACCGGGATTTCATTTTTCCGCCGCTGGCGGCGCTGGGTGTTCCGCACCCGGCGCACGTCCTCCAGGTCCTCCCGGAGTTTGTCGATCTTCCGGTGGATGTGCCTCCGGTCCGTCTCCAGCTGGGTTTCGCCGGGGCCCTTGGAGCCGATGGGCCCGCTGCCGCTGGTGCCCGCCTGGCGTTCCAGGTGGGTCCACATGCCCGTGAGCCGGGGCAGCAGGTATTGGTACTGGGCCAGCTCCACCTGGAGCCGCCCCTCCCGGGTCCGGGCCCGCTGGGCGAAGATGTCCAGAATCAGCCCGCAGCGGTCCAGCACCTGGACCCCCAGCAGCTCCGTCAAGACCCGGAGCTGGGAGGGGGACAGGTCGTTGTCGAAGATGACCATGGTGGCTTCCGTGTTCTCGCAGTAGAGCTTCACCTCGGCGCACTTGCCCTCGCCGATGAAGGTCCTGGGGTCCGGGGAATTCCGGTTCTGGAGGACCATACCCACGGTCTCCCCTCCGGCGGTTTCTACCAGGGCGGACAGCTCCTCCAGGGTGTCCTCCCCGGCGTTCTCCTCCCGTTTGAGGACCGGGGAATTCAGGCCCACCAGGACCACCTTGTCTCGAATCTTGTCTGTCTCTTGCATAATACCTCTTTTTAATTGAGAATGGACAATTGATAATTGACAATGGGGAGTTTGCGGGAGCGGCTTCTTCTAACGGGGCCAGCTTCTTTAACCTCCTCATTGTCCATTATCCATTATCAATTGTCAATTGTTTTCTGGTACGCCTCCACAATTTCGCCCGTGTAGACCCGGTGCCACCCGCCCTTGGCCCCGTAGCTAGGCAGGATTTTCCCCTCCCCGGCGGGGAGGACGCAGGCGGGGTCCAGGTCCTGGGCGTAGAGGGTCCGGCACACCAGCGCCAGCTCCGCCTCCTCAAAGAAGGGGGCGCCGCCCGCGCCCGTGCGGACCGTCAGGCCGCACTCCTTGATTTTGTCCATGTTCCGGCCGCTCTTCGTGCCGCAGAGGGCCATGGCCTCTTTCCTATCCGGGGGGAGGACGGAGACGGTGAAATACTCCGCTCCCTCCATAAACTGATACGTATACCGCTCCGGACGCACGTAGACCGTGCAGGTTTGCAGGCCCCACAGCCGTCCCGCCTGGCACCAGCCGATGGTCATGGTATTGCAGCGGCCCGCCGTTCCGGCGGTGAGCAGGGCGTTTTCCACCCCCAGGGCCGGGAGGATTTCCCGGATAACGGTTTGGGGGTCCGCGAGATGTAAGCGCATGGCGGAGGACTCCTTTCTTATGGAAGTTCGCTGTTTCCAGTATATGCGTTTTCCGGAAAAACGCAACCTTCTTTTTCCCGGGATATCCGGCGGTTCTTGGCGCCGCCGCCCGGGACCTCCGGATGCCCCCGGGCAGAAGCCAAGGGGCCTCCCGCCGCTCCAGCGGCGGCTATGCCTCAAGCGCGGCAGGCGTTTATTTCTCCCTGGAGGTTCTCCAGAAGCCGGGCGGCGTGGCCGCCGTCTATCTGCGTGTGGTGGAACTGGAAGGAGATGGGCAGGGTGGCCCGCCGGAAGGTCTTCCGGTACTTTCCCCAGGCCAGGAAGGGGTTGTTGTAAAACCCGGCGTAGAGATTCACCGCCCCGTCGATCTCCGTCTGCGGCAGGGCCGAGGCCCCGATGACCATGTAATCGCCATTCAAATCATAGGGCGCGCCAGTCTCCCGCACCCGGGCCGTGAGGTCCAGGTAGTCCTGCCGGAACTGGTCCAGGCTCCCGGAAAGCGGGAGATCGCAGGTGGCGATGCCCCCATCCCGGAGGGCCACCACTGTGCTGACGGCCAGGTTTCCATACCGGACCAGCTTGTCCCCCACCGGGAGGGTGTAAAACTCCTCCATCTGGGCGGCGGCTCTTCCAATGCACCAGCACAGCAGCAGGTTGAATTTCAAGCCCGGCTTGCGGCCCAGCCTCACCAGCCGGGTGACGTCCAGGGTCTTGGACAGCGTCACCATGGGCATGGGGGCCTTCATCCAGAGGGCAAAGGCCTGGGCGCGGGGCGTCTGCCTGGGGTCCAGTTCTTCCATACTTCCTCCTTTGTAAAAAAACACCTTCCAGGGCCCGCGCGGAAAACCTCCCGCTTTATGCCTCCCGGTGAATATACATCCTGGACAGCCCCGGTTCCCCGTCTTCCTGGACCATGCAGAAAAATTCCCAGCCATAGCGCTCGTAAAAGGCCGCATGGTCCGTAACCAGGTATCATAGCTCCACTGCCCTGGCTTTCATACCGGCACACGCGGCCCGCAGCAGGGCCCCGGCGGTTCCCCTCCCCCTCCGGTCCTCTTCCGTATACACCGCGCAGACATGGGGGCAAGGTCCTTCCGGCCGCGGAAATCATGTCCGGTCACGCCCAGCCCGCCGATGATTCTGCCGGGCGTGTTTTCCAGAACGGAGCCGTTCTGGAAAACATGGGATTGCAATGGCGCGGGAAACCCCTCCTGGATTTCCCGCACGCACCTTTCCTTCCCGCCATCCAGCCCAGTCCCTCTACGGAAAGAACAAAAAAGAGCGCGCCGGACTACGGCGCGCTCTTTTGAATGTGACTGTGTCGGACTCACTTGTCCAGGCCGAACCTCTTGTTGAACTTCGCGACCCGGCCGCCGGTGTCCACCAGCTTCTGCTTGCCGGTGAAGAAGGGGTGACACTTAGAGCAGACTTCCACCTTGATATCCTTCTTGGTAGAACCTGTCTCAATCACATTACCGCAGGCGCATGTAATCGTAGTCTGCTGATAATTGGGATGGATTCCTTCCTTCATTGCTCTGTTCACCCCTTTCTAAAACGAAGTGCGCTATAACAGCATTTGTCAGTATAGCACGCCAGTTTTCAAAATGCAAGTGTTTTCTTCCATTTCAGAAATTTATTTTTGAAGCTGGAAGGCGGACCGGGGCTCTGTCACTCCAGCGGCACATCCGGCAGGATGTCCGCCTCCATCCGGGCGGCTTCCGCCGCCTCCGATGCGCGGAGCAGAATGTGCATGGCGGAAAGCACCTGTCCGCTTTGCAGGGCCGCCAGGGCGTCCGTCATGCCGGAAAAGAGTTTTAAGTAGAGTTCCTTGTAAGACATTATCATCACCTCAGCCTTATTATAGAACAATTTATTCAAAATGTAAATAGAATATATTGTTCTCGCGTATGCTCTTTTGGGGTGATGCTGATGTACCGGAGAATCCGAGACCTGCGGGAGGACTGTGATTTGACACAAAAACAATTGGGAGAAACCGTCGGCGTCTCCCAGAGGACCTATGCCTACTACGAAAGCGGCCAGCGGATGCTGACGCCCCAGGTTCTCTGCTCCCTGGCTAAGTTTTATAACACCAGCGTGGATTATCTCCTGGAGCTGACCGACGACCCCAGGCCTTATCCCCGCAGACGATGAACGGCCCGCTTCTGCGGGCCGTTTTTGCGTTCACTTCCGCCGCATGGCCGCTATGGCGCAGGCCAGGAGGAACATTGCCAGGTTGGCCGCCACCACCGTGGCCCCCACTGGCGTGGACCAGGCGAAGGACACGGCCAGCCCCGCGCAGAAGCAGGCCACCGACGTGACGGCGGCGCAGAGGGTCACCCCCCGGAAGCTCCGGAAAAGCCGCATGGCCGCCAGCGCGGGGAAGATCACCAGGGAGGAAATCAGCATGGCTCCCATCATCCGCATCCCCAGCACGATGGTCAGCGCCGTCAGGAGGGCGAGGAGTGCGTTGTACCGCTCCGCCCGCAGCCCCGTGGCCCGGGAGAAGCTCTCGTCGAAGGTCACGGCGAAAATCCGGTGGTAGAACAAGCTGAACAGCGCCAGCACTGCGGCGCAGAGGACCACGGACAGGGCCACGTCCGCCCTGCTCATGGCCAGGACGCTGCCGAACATGTAGTTGTCCACGTCCGTGGTCATGCCGGAGGTCTTGGAGATCACCAGCACCCCCAGGGCCAGGGAGGAGGCGCTGACCACGGCGATGGCGGCGTCGCTGTTCCACCGGGGGCTGTCCGCCACCCGGAGGAGGAGGAAGGCCGCCGCCACCACCACGGGGATCGAGAAATACAGCGGCGTGAACCCCAGGGCCACCGCCACGGCCAGGGCCCCGAAGGACACGTGGCTGAGGCCGTCCCCAATCATGGAATACCGCTTCAGCACCAGGGGCACCCCCAGCAGGGCCGCGCACAGGCTCACCAGAGCCCCGGCAACGAGGGCCCGCTGGATGAAGGGAAAGGAAAACATCTCCCACAAGCTCATTCCGCCGCCTCCTTGAACCGCCTCCCGTAAGGGGAGGCCAGATATTCCGCCGGGGACCCCAGGAAGGTCCCCCCGTGGCCGATATGCAGGACGGCTCCCGCCTCCCGGAGGGCGGGGCGCAGGTCGTGGGTCACCATAACCAGGGCCATGCCCTCTTTCTTATTCAAATAGGCCAGGGTCTTGTAGAGGTCCTGGGCGGCGGCGGGGTCCAGCCCGGTGACGGGCTCGTCCAGAATCAGAAGGCGGCTGGCGGCACACAGGGCCCGGGCCAGGAGCACCCTCTGCTGCTGGCCCCCGGAGAGGTCCCGGTAGCTCTGGTTTTTCAGTTCCAGGGCTCCCAGCTTCCCCAGGTTCATCAGCGCCTGGGACCGCTGGGCCGCAGAGTAAAAGAACCCCAGGCCCTTCCGGTTCAGGAAGCCGGAGAGGACCACCTCTTCCACCGTGGCGGGGAAGTCCCGCTGGGCCCGGGTCTGCTGGGGGAGGTAGCCCACGGCTCCCCGTTCCAGCTCCGCCGCCCGCTGGATGGTCCCCGACAGGGGCGGCAGGAGGCCCAGGAGCCCACGGAGCAAGGTGGACTTCCCGGAGCCGTTGTCCCCCACGATGCAGAGGTAGTCCCCGGCCCGGATATGAAGGTTCAAATGGCTCAGGACGCTCTGCCCCTCGTAGCCCAGGGACAGGTCCCGGCAGACAATCAGGTCGGTACGCTCCATGGTTCGCCTCCTGGTTTTGTAAAGATGCCAATTGCTGCCATTCTACTGCGGAGCGGGGAAAACGTCAAGACGTCCCCTGGCCGCCGCCGCGCGCCCGGGGCAGTCCGGGACGCTTGCCTAGGGAAGTTCCATCTCACGCTTCATGCTGACAAAGCCGTATGCTTCATACAGCGGCCTCCCCATGGCGGCAGCCTCCAGGGAAATGGCCGTAACGCCCCGGTCCCTGGCCTCCTGTACAAGGAGGTCCAGGAGTTTGCGCGCAATGCCCCTTCTCCAGTATTCGGGATGCGTATACATATTCATGATATACGCCTTTTCCCCGCTGGGATTGTGATAGGCGGGCATGACCTGAAAGAAGCTGACGCCGCCGGAGCCCGCGGCTCGCCCGCCATCCCATACCAGATAGGCGGCGTGCGTACCGTCCGGGAGCGCCCTTTGATAGTACTGGCGGGCCCGCCTTTTTTACCTCGCCCATGTCCGCGCTTCCGGGCAGTCCATTCGCGGCCCGCAGCACTTCGATCCTGGTTTCTGTCAAGATATCCAGGTCTTCGATTCCCGCTTTTTGGTAGACCAGCTCCATGCGCCGCCCCCCTTTCTTGTAAACGGCTTTGATTATACCCCCGCCCGGCTGGGACGTCAATGCCCCGGCGGCCCGGGAAGGCGGCCGGGGGCGCGTCCTCCTTGAATTATGGCGGGTCCCGTGGTAAAATCAGAATCATCTGCCGCTGTTTTACAGGGAGGAAAGGAGGCGGGCCCATGACCGATGCGGAATGGAAGGCCCTCTGGAAAGAGGAGGAGACCCAGGCCCGCATCCGCGGCTGGGACTTCTCCCACATCCGGGGCCGGTTTGAGGAGGAGCACGACCTGCCCTGGGATTACCGCGGCCTGGTCCGGGAATACCTCCGGGAGGACATGGACCTCCTGGACTGCGACACCGGGGGCGGCGAGTTCCTGCGCTCCCTGGGGCACCCGGCGGAACGGACCGCCGCCACGGAGGGCTGGCCCCCCAACGTGAAGCTCTGCCGGGAGGTCCTCCCGCCCCTGGGCATCGACTTCCGGGAGTGCGCGGACCCGGCGGCGATCCCCTTCCCGGACGGATCCTTCGACATCATCCTCAACCGCCACGGGGCCTTTGACCCCGGGGAGCTCTTCCGGCTCTTGAGGCCCGGCGGCGTCTTCCTCACGGAGCAGGTGGGGGAGGACAACGAGCGGGACTTGGTGGAGCGGGTGCTCCCGGGGACCCCCAAGCCCTTCCCCCACAGGAATCTCCGGGAGCAGCGGGAGGCCTTTGAAAAGGCGGGCTTCCGGATTTTCCGGGGCGAGGAGGCCTTCCGGCCCATCTTCTTTTACGACGTGGGGGCCTTTGTCTGGTTTGCCCGGGTCATCGAATGGGAGTTCCCCGGCTTCTCCGTGGACCGCTGCTTTGACCGCCTCCTCGCCTTGCAGGAAGACATCGGACGAAGCGGGAAAATCCAGGGAACCATCCACCGCTACTTGATCCTTGCGCAAAAATAAGGACACAGGAGGCCCGCCCCATGGACAAGCGCGCGCTCTTAAAACAGTATTTCGGCCACGGCGGCTTCCGCCCCGGGCAGGAGCCGCTGATCGGCGCCCTGCTGTCCGGCCGGGACGCCCTGGGCGTCATGCCCACCGGGGCGGGGAAATCGGTGTGCTACCAGCTCCCGGCCCTGCTTCTGCCAGGGCTGGCCCTGGTGCTCTCCCCCCTTATCTCCCTGATGAAGGACCAGGTGGCCGCCCTGTCCCAGGCGGGCATTCCCGCCGCGTACCTCAACTCCTCCCTGGACGCGGAGGAATACCGGGAGGTCTGCCGCCGGGTCCGCCGGGGGGAGTGCAAGCTCCTGTACATCGCGCCGGAGCGTCTCCAGGCCGGGGGCTTCCGCCGCCTGCTGGCGGAGCTGCCCGTCTCCCTGGTGGCCGTGGACGAGGCCCACTGTGTCTCCCAGTGGGGCCAGGACTTCCGGCCCAGCTACCTGGAAATTGCGGAGCTGCTGCGCTCCCTGCCCGTCCGGCCCCCGGTGGGGGCCTTTACCGCCACCGCCACGGCGGCGGTGCGCCGGGACATCGAGTCCCTGCTGGAGCTCCGGGACCCCTTGCGCATCACTACAGGCTTTGACAGGCCCAACCTCTTTTTTGAGGTGGTCCGGGCCGGGGACAAGGACCAGTGGCTCCACCGCTTCCTGGCGGAGCGGCCGGGGCAGAGCGGCATTGTCTACTGCGCCACCCGGAAGACCGTGGACGCCGTCACCGCCTCCCTGCTGGCCCGGGGCATCCCCGCCGCCCGGTATCACGCCGGAATGGAGGACGCCGCGCGCCGCCAGAGCCAGGAGGGCTTCGTCTACGACCAGGCCCGGGTTATGGTGGCCACCAACGCCTTTGGCATGGGCATCGACAAATCCAACGTCAGCTTTGTGGTCCACTACAACATGCCCAAGGACCTGGAGAGTTATTACCAGGAGGCGGGCCGGGCAGGCCGGGACGGCAGCCCCGCCCGCTGCGTCCTGCTCTACGCCCCCGGGGACGTGCGGACGGCGAAATTCCTCATCACCAGCTCCCAGGAGGCCCAGGAGGGGGACCCGGACCGTCTCCGCCGGGACCTTGCCCGCCTGGACCGGATGGTGCGCTACTGCAAAACCGGAGGCTGCCTCCGGGCGGACCTTCTGGACTACTTCGGGGAAATCCACGGGGGAAACTGCGGAAACTGCGGGAACTGCGCCGGAGACTTTACGGACCGGGACATCACCGTGGAGGCCCAGAAAATCCTCTCCGCCGTGGCCCGGGTGGAAAAACGCTATGCCTATGGCCTGGGGGCCGCCGCCATCATCAAGCTCCTCCGGGGCAGCCGGGATAAACGGGTCCTCCAGCTGGGCCTGGACCAGCTCCCCACCCACGGGGCCCTGAAGGGCCTGGACCGGGACCGCATCCAGCGGTACATCGATTTTTTGACCGAAGAGGGCTATCTCCGCACCGAGGGGGAGGAATATCCCGTCCTCCGGCTGACGGCCCAGGCGGGGGAGGTGCTCTTCCGGGGAAAGCGGGTCTCCATCCGGGAGCGGGCGGAAGCCCCCCTCCCGGCGGAAAGCGGGTCCTCCAACACCGCTCCCCGGGCTATCGCCCAGGAGACGGACAGCAGCCTGCTGGCGGCTCTGAAAGCCCTCCGCTTCCGCCTGGCCCAGGAGGCGGGGGTCCCCGCCTACGTCGTCTTCACCAACGCCTCCCTGGCGGACATGGCGGCCCACCGCCCCCTGGATATGGAGGAGTTTTTACAGGTCTCCGGCGTGGGCCGCGTCAAGGCGGAACGCTATGGAGAGGCCTTTTTAAAGGCCATCCGGGACTGGCGGGCCGGGGTTGGGGAACAGGCCTCCCGGCCATGAAAAGCCCCTTTGCCGGAAAGCTGGATGTCTTTGGAAATCATTGGGTTTCAGCCTTAGATAGTATCCACAAAAATGCTGGTTCATTTCTTTGGAACTGTACAAATTTGGTATAGTCTCCTTGACTTGCGGCCCTCTCCTATGCTAGAATACGGGCGTATTTGCCAGAGGGCACGACGGTCTGTTCCCAGGAGAATTTTGGAAAGGGAGTACTCCCTTTCCCCGCGCTTTGCAAAGCGCGGGGGCCGGAACTTTTTGGGGGCCGTTCTGCTTTTCGGGAAAACCATTTGAAAAGGAGAAAAGAAGTATGAAGAAGTTCCTTGCACTGCTCCTCACCCTTGCCATGGCCCTGTCTCTGGCCGCCTGCGGCGGCAGCGGCGGCGGCAATGACGGCGGCTCCTCCGCCCCCGCGGACGGCGAACAGCAGCAGGCCGAGCCCGCCGACTCCGGTTCCTCCGACGGCGGCGACGAGAGCTACAACATCTCCGTTATCCTGAAGACCACCGCCTCCGAGTACTGGAGCTATGTGGAGGCCGGAGCCAACGCCTATGCCAAGGATCATCCCAATGTGACCGTCACGGTCAAGGGCGCCACCTCCGAAACCGCCTATGACGAACAGCTGAACATGATCGAAACCGACATGAACAACGCCGACATCGACGGTTACGTCATCGCCCCCCTCCAGGCGGACATGGTCACCAACATGATCGCCGGACAGAAAAAGCCCATCGTGGCGGTGGATACCGACATTGACGCCCCCGAGGTCCTCTCCTTCGTCGGCACTGGCAACGAGGCCGCTGGCAAGCTGGGCGGCGAGGCCGCCGCGAAGCTGGCCAAGGAGCGCGGCTGGGAAGAGATCAAGTGCATCGAAATTGCCGGCGTCCAGGGCGACTCTACCAACGAAGCCCGTATGGCGGGATACAAGGCTGGCATCGAGGCCGCTGGCGGCACCTTCCTCTCTGACGAGGTCCAGTACGCCAACGCCGTGGCCGACCAGGCCGTGACCTGCATGGAAGCCATTATCCAGAACCACCCCGAAGGAATCGCGGTCATCTGCGCCAACAACGACGACATGGCCATGGCAGCCGCCCGGGCCGCTGCCGCCTCCGGCAACGAAAACTACAAGAACACCGTGTTCCTGGGCTTCGACGGCATCCAGTCCGCCTGCAACTCCATCCTCGCTGGCGAGGAGACCATGTCCGTCTGCCAGGAAGGCTATGAGATGGGCTACCAGTCCGTAGACGCCGTGGTCCGCGCCCTTCAGGGCGAGACCCTGGATGAGTTCATCGACGCGGGCGCCAGCATCGTCGATCCCGACACCGCCCAGGCCCGTCTGGAGCAGCTCCAGGGTTACCTGGCCTAATAACGTAAGCCGTACATCCCTTTTGAAATGAATGGAAGGGGCCCCGTTCCGGCTCCGCCGGATCGGGGCCCCTTTCTCTTTTCCTGTCATATATTTCCAAAATCCAGTGTGTTGCGAAACCCCTGATTTCCAAGAGAATGAGGTGATTATTAGGTGGGCGAATACGTAGTTGAGCTGAAAAACGTAACCAAACGGTTCCCCGGCGTCGTGGCCCTGCACAATATGCAGCTGGCTGTGAAGCCGGGCGAGATCCACGGATTGATCGGGGAAAACGGCGCGGGTAAATCCACGCTGATCAAGGTCCTCACGGGCGTTCACATGGCGGACGAGGGCGAGATTTATGTCCACGGGGAGCGGAAGGTTTTTAAAAACCCCAACGAATCCGCCGCCGCAGGCATCGCCTGCGTGTACCAGGAGCTGAACATTGAAAAGCTCCTCAGCGTGACGGATAACATTTTCATCAACAAATGGACCAAGAAGGGCTTCCTCCTGGACTACGAGGGCATGCACAAAAAGGCCGCCGAGGTCATGCAGTCCCTGGGCCAGGACATCGACCCCCGGAAGGCTGCGGGCACCTTCGGCATGGGCGTCCAGCAGATGATCGAAATCGCCAAGGCGGTGCTGATCGACGCGAAAATGATCATCATGGACGAGCCGACCTCCTCCCTGGGCGAAAAAGAGGTCAAGCAGCTGATGCAGACCTGCCGGGAACTGAAGGCCCGGGGCGTGGGCATCCTCTTCGTCTCCCACAAGCTGGAGGAGCTCTTCGAGCTCTGCGACCGGGTGACGGTCATCCGGGACGGCGAGTACATCGAAACCCGGGACATCCAGGACTGGACCAACGACTCCCTGATCGCCTCCATGGTGGGCCGGACGCTGGATAACCTGTTCCCCAAGGAGTTCGGCCAGAAGGGCGGGTGCATGCTGAAGGTGGAAAACCTCTCCATCGGCGGCGTGCTGCGGGACGTCAGCTTCGAAGCCTACGGCGGACAGGTCCTGGGCCTCAGCGGCCTAGTGGGCGCGGGGCGGACGGAAACCGTCCGGGCCATCTTCGGCGCGGACCCCATTGACGGCGGAAAAATCTACGTCAAGGGCACAGAGGTCCATATCAAGAACCCCAAGCAGGCCATCGCGGCGGGCATCGCCCTGCTGACGGAGGACCGGAAGGGCCAGGGCCTGGTGCTGGCCCAGACCATCCGCACCAATCTGATTCTCTCCAGCCTCAAGCGGCACTCCTCCGGCATCTTCCTGGATGAGAAGAAGATTGAGGAGAGCGGCCAGGGGCATATCCAGTCCCTGCGCATCAAGACTCCCTCTATTGACGAGATCGTGGGACAGCTCTCCGGCGGCAACCAGCAAAAGGTGGTCATCGGCAAATGGATCAACAACGACGCCGATATCTACATCTTCGACGAACCCACCCGGGGCATCGACGTGGGAGCCAAGGTCGAGGTTTACAATGTTATGAACAGCCTGGTAAAGGCGGGAAAATGCGTCATCATGATTTCCTCTGAGATGCCGGAAATCCTGGGCATGAGCGACCGGGTGGTCGTCATGCGGGGCGGCAAGGTCATGGCCACCGTGGACCGGGACAGCAAGCATTTCAACCAGGAGGACATCATGAAAGCGGCTTGGGGAGGTAGTTTAGATGACTAAGAAAAAGAGCGGGTCCGGGTTCCAAATGGGCACCCTGCTGGCCCTGGTAATCATGTGCGTGGTCCTGTCCGTCGCAAACTCCAATTTCTACAGCTACAGCAATGTCATGGGCATCCTGAAGCAGACGGCCTTTAACGCCTTCCTGGCGACGGGCATGCTGCTGTGCCTGATCACCGCGGGTATCGACCTGTCCGTGGGCGCCAACGCCGTGTTCTGCGCCTGCGTCATGGGCGCCATGAACAAGGCGAATGTCGGAAGCGGCGTCCTGATGATGATCGTAGCCATCGTGGCCGGCGGCGTGGTGGGCTTCATCAACGGCACCCTGCTGACCCGGCTGCACCTGCCCCATCCCTTCGTGTCCACCCTGGGCATGAAGAACGTCCTCTGGGGCCTGGCTTTGCTGGTCACCGGAAGCCAGATGGTCAACAATTTCCCCGAGTCCGTCCAGATCCTGGGCAAGGCCACCATCGGCGGCTTCCCCGTCAGCTTCATCGTGGTCATCGTCCTGTACCTCATCATGCACCTGTTCCTCAGCCGCACGGCCCTTGGCCGCTCCATCTACTGCGCTGGCGGCAACATGGAGGCCACCCGGCTCTCCGGCATCAACACCG
The DNA here is from genome assembly GCA_910583785.1 of uncultured Oscillibacter sp. Classification (GTDB taxonomy): domain Bacteria; phylum Bacillota; class Clostridia; order Oscillospirales; family Oscillospiraceae; genus Oscillibacter. Next base: position 23,764 of record CAJTZK010000010.1, on the reverse strand, counting down.
CCAACGTCCTGACCTTCTGCTACACCATGTCCGGCATCATGGCGGCCCTGGGCGGCATCGTCTCCATCGGACGGTCTGGCATCTGCAACGGAGCCAACGCCAACCAGCCCTATGATACGGACGCCATCGCGGCCTGCATCATCGGCGGGGCCTCCTTCACCGGAGGCAAGGGCACCATGATCGGCACCATGCTGGGCTGCCTGATCATCGCGGTCCTCCGCAACGGCTTCACCATGCTGTCCATCGACTCCGCGGGCCAGAACATCGTCCTGGGCCTGGTCATCATCCTGGCGGTCTTCATGGACGTGGTCCGTGCCGCTATGGAAGCCAAGAACCGCCGCCTGGCCGCCGCTGCCAAGCAGGAGGCCGAGGAGAAGGAAAAGGTCGCGAAGTAATGGAAAAAGTGAAAATCGGCGTGGTGGGCCTGGGCCGTCTGGGCAAGGTCCACGCACAGAATATCCGCTATAAAATCCCCGGCGCGGAGCTGGCGGCGGCCTGCTCCATCGTTCCTGCCGAGCTGGAATACGCCAAAAACGAGCTGGGTGTCACCGGCGTCTACTCGGATTACAAGGAGATGCTGGCGAAAGCCGACATCGACGCGGTGGTCATTGTCACCACCTCCAGCGAGCACTGCTGGCAGATCGAGGCCGCCCTGGACGCGGGGAAGCACGTCTTCTCTGAGAAGCCCCTGGGCGTGGATGTGGCCCAGTGCAAGCAGGCGGAGGCCGCCGTGGAGAGGCACCCGGAGCTCACCTTCATGCTGGGCTTCATGCGCCGCTATGACAAGTCCTATTCCTACGCCAAACAGAAGATCGAGGAGGGGGCCATCGGCACCCCCTATCTGGTGAAGGCCACGGGCATTGACCCGGAGGCGTTTGTGGAGGGAGCCATCCGGTTCGCCAAAAACTCCGGCGGCATCTTCCTGGACATGGCCATTCACGACATCGACCTCATGCGCTGGTTCCTGGGCTGCGAGGCCACGGAGGTCTACGCCATGGGCGCCACCTTCAAGCACCCGGAGTTTAAGGACGCCGGGGACGACGAGACCGGCGTGGCGGTCTACAAATTTGAAAACGGCGCCATGGGCATGATCCACGTGGGCCGGACGGCCCCCTATGGCTACCACGTGGAGACGGAGATCGTGGGCACCGAGGGCACCATCCGCATCTCCGCCGTGCCGGAGAAGAACCAGGCCCGGCTGTACAACACCAACGGCGTGTGCGCCGAGTGCGTGGGCTCCTTCCCGGAGCGGTTCGAGGAGGCCTACCTCATCGAGGTCCAGGAGTTCGTGGACTGCGTGCTCCAGGGCAAGGCCCCCGGGGTCAGCGTCTACGACGGGACCAAGTCCACCGCCATCGGCTACGCCACCACGGAAGCGTGGAGAACGGGCAAGGCCGTCAAGCTGAACTAAGCAACGAATTAAGCGATATGAAAAGCCCCGCTGTCGAGAGACAGCGGGGCTTTTGTGTACCGCTCAAGCAGAGCGGATAACATCTTTGTTTTTCAGGAAGTATTCCACCCCAGAGTACAGAGTCGTCAAGGTAATGACCCAGCCGCAGATAATGTCCACCCACAGGATCGGGGGACGCGGGGCGGGGAACTGGGACGACAAATACATCTGCATCCGAGCCGCCTCAATCTGAGGCCCCAGAGCCAGCATCACCACGATACACACCATGGTGGAGGCTGTTTTCACCTTCCCGGACCACCCGGCGGCAATCACCCGCCCGTTGTCCGAGGCAATCATCCTGAGGCCGCTGACGGCAAACTCCCGGGTGATCACAATCATCACCATCCAGGCGGGCATCCGCCCGCACTCCACAAACCACAGCATGGCCGCCACCACCAGAATCTTGTCCGCCAGAGGGTCGGCAAACTTGCCGAAGTCCGTGACCAGGTTGTACTTCCGGGCGATTTTCCCGTCCAGCATATCCGTCAGGCTGGCGATGATGAAGATGGCCAGGGCCGCGTAGTCCGCGCCGGGAAACCCCCCGTACAGCACCGCCAAGAAAATGGGCGTCAGGATAATGCGGAGCATGGTCAATTTATTGGGCAGATTCATAGGTCCTCCTTCTCCGGATAGGGTTTGTCCTTCCAGTACCACCATTTCAGCTTCTCTGGGTCCCTGGTCCCGTGGTCCGCGTAATAAACTGCCGCCCGCCAGACATACAGGACGCAGCGGTCCTCCTGGAAGCCTTTCAGCAGGCACTCTTGCAGGTACAGCTCCTCCGGGTCCCGGCCCCGGAGGTCCGGGACCGCCCGGATGCCCAGGGCCTCCATGACGGCGGCGGTGCGGGCCCCCACGCCGGGGATTTCCGTCAGGGGGCTTTTCATGTCCGCTCCCCGGTGAGCTCGCCATCCATGGTTCCCGTGAGGCGGACGGTGACAAAGTCCCCCGGCTCCGGCTCCTCCTCCGCCGTGAACCAAATCCGCCCGTCGATCTCCGGCGACTCGGCGTAGCTCCGGCCGTAGAACATCTGGGCCTGGCCGTCGAAGCCCTCGCAGAGGACCTCCCGCTCCGCGCCCAGGACGGACTCGTTGTAGGCGTCGATGACATCGGACTGCACGTCTACGGCGATCTCCGCCCGGCGGGCGGCCTCTTCCGCGTCCACGTGGTCCATCCGCGCCGCCTTCGTCCCCTCCTCCGGGGAGAAGGGGAACACCCCGGCCCGCTCGATTTTCTGTTCCCGGAGAAATTCACACAGCTCCCCGAACTCCTCCTCCCCCTCGCCGGGGAGGCCCGTAATCAGGCTGGTCCGCAGGACCAGGCCGGGAATCCCCGTCCGGAGGGTTTTGAACAGGGCGCGGATGGACTCCTTGGTATCCCGGCGGTTCATGGCCTTCAGGATGCCGTCATTGCAGTGCTGGATGGGAATGTCCAGGTAGGGGAGAATCTTCGGCTGGCTGGCAATCGTGCTGATGAGCTCCCCGGTTATCTCGTCAGGATAGAGGTAATGCAGGCGGATCCAGTGGAAATCCAGCTTACACAATTCCCGCAGGAGGGCGGCCAGCTGGTGCTCCCCGTTCAAGTCCGTGCCGTAGCGGGTGATATCCTGGGCAATCACCAGGAGCTCCTTGACCCCGGCGGAGGCCAGTTCCGCCGCCTCGTCCAGCAGTTCCCCCATGGGACGGCTGCGGTACCTGCCCCGGAGGGAGGGTATGACACAGTAGGCACAGTGGTTGTCACAGCCCTCGGCGATGCGGAGATAGGCATACCAGGGGGGCGTGGAGAGAATGCGGGGCCCGTTCTGGGGGGCGGTGTGGATGTTCCCCAGATGGCAGGGCCGGAGGCCCGCTTCCATGGCCTCGGAAAGAGCCGGAACAATGTCGCCGTAGCTCCCGGTACCCAGGATGCCGTCGGTCTCCGGCAGCTCCTCCAGCACGCTGGCTTGGTACCGCTGGGCCATACACCCGGTGACCAGGATTTTTTTCAGTGTTCCGGCCCGCTTCAGCTCCGCCAGCTCCAGGACGTGGCCGATGGCCTCCTCACAAGCGGAAGTCAGGAAGCCGCAGGTGTTCACCACCGCCGCGTCGGCCCCGGCGGGGTCTGGGACAATCTCGTGACCCGCCGCCTGGACCAGGGACATCATCTGCTCGCAGTTTACCTGGTTTTTGGCGCAGCCAAGGGAGAGAAAATATACCTTATAGGGCATGATGTGCCCCCTTTCTTGTAGTCGCCCGTTCGGGCGGGGGATTGGCAATCAGCGATGGCTGGTGCAATGCACCCCCCATTCTCTCTTTTGCGAAAAGAGAGAATGCGCCGTGCACGGTGGAAGAGAGAAAACGGGGGCGCGGCACGGTACAGACTGCTTGATACGCATGTCCCTGCCCGCGGCGTAGCGCAAGCGGGGGTTTTGGAGGTCGATGCAAGGACTGTTCGGCCCTCCTCGCTGCCGCTAACCTGGCGGTGAGCTGTGGCCTGACCCCCTGTCAGATTACTCCTCCGGCCCCCGCCAGGTGGGGTCGTCGGTGATGCCCAGCAGGTAGTCCGTGGAGACGTGAAAATGCTCCGCTAAAATTACCAGCTTGTCAATAGTGGTACTGCGCCCGCCGCTTTCCAGCATGCTGATGGATTTATGTGTAAGCCCCAGAACTTCTCCTAACTGTTGTTGGGTCAGCCCCTCAGCCTTTCGCAGCTGATATACTCTATCTTTTAGTAAAAGTGTAGTTTTCATAAAATTGTACCTTGACATGTTCCTATAAGTGGAGTATACTCTACTTATAGGAACAAACACAATAGGAGGATTTCATTATGTCAAATATTTTGGCCCAAATATACCACGACGGCCCCCTCATGCTTGCGACGCTCTCCTGCCTGGAAAACCCCCAGTGTGTGGAGGAGCAGAAAATCGCGACTCAGCTCAGGGTCGTGGAGGAAAAAGTCGCAGAGGCCTTAGTGCCCAGCATTGAAGCCCTAGCGAACAAACAGGCGGAGGAATCCTTCTATATGGGCGTCCGCTTTGGTGCGCAGCTAATGGCGGAGCTTTTGGAACCGTTGGAACAGTGATGGCAGAGGATTCCCCGACCGCCAGATTAGCGGCAGCGAGGACGGAAGATCAGACCATGCGTCGACCACCAAAACCCCCGCCCGCACCACGCCGCGGGCAGAAGACATTCGTGAAACCGGAGGTACTGCCAACGCGCCCCCGTTTTCTCTCTTCCACCGTGCACGGCGCATTCTCTCTTTTCGCAAAAGAGAGAATGGGGGGTGCAATGGACCAGCCATCGCTGACCACCAATCCGCCCCGCCCGAAGGGCCGGAAGCAAGGAGCCAAGAGGATTAATCCTCTTGTTCTATTTCCTCCCCCATCCGCCGCCAGGCGCTTTTTACCTCCCCCCAGGGGAACCCCCGGCGGAGCAGCGCGTTGGTCAGCCGCCGCTTCTCCTTCTCGTCCGGCGTCCGGCCCCGGAGCTTGTTCCGCAAAAACGCGTCCACCTGCCCGCCGTCCTCCGGCAGCTCCCCCAGGGCGTCCTCCCACAGTTCCCGGGGGACGCCCTTTTCATAGAGCTTCTCCCGCACCCGGGCGGGGCCGTAGCCCAGCCGGGAGTAGTGCCGGGCCAGGGCGGCGGCGTACTCCGCGTCGTTCAGGGCCCCGATGGCCTCCAGCCACTCGGCGGCGTAGCGGGCCTCCGCCCCGCTGGCCCCCTTCTCCTGGAGCTTCCGCTCTAGGTCCCTCCGGCTCATGGCCCGCTTGCCGATGAGGTCCGCCGCCGCCGCCCGGGTGTTGGAAACCCCGGCGGCCTCCTTCAGCCGCCCCAGGGCCTCCTGGTCCAGCTGGTCCCCGGAGCGGAGGCCGAAGTCCAGCAGCTCCTGCTCCGTGATCTTCAAGCAGGCCCCGTCCTCCAGGAACACCAGGATGCGCCCCCTTTTATGTTTGGAGGCCTCGATCCGCTCAATCCGCATCATCCGCCGGATTCGCCGGAGTCGTCAAAGTCGTCGGCGCTGACGTCCACCGCCCGTCCGGCGGCCTTGGCGGCGGCCCGGGCCTGGTTGCTCATGAGCTTGTCGAAGTTCTTCCGGATGTCCGCCTCCAGCTGGTCCCGGATGTCCGGGTTCTCCTGGAGGTACTTTTTCGCCGCCTCCCGGCCCTGGCCGATGCGGGTCTCCCCCATGGAGAACCAGGAGCCCGCCTTCTGGACCAGGTCCAGCTTCACGCCCAGGTCGATAAGCTCGCTCTCGCGGACGATGCCCTCCCCGTACATGATGTCGAACTCCGCCTCCCGGAAGGGGGGCGCCATTTTGTTCTTTACCACCTTGGCCCGGGTCCGGTTGCCGATGAGCTCGCTGCCGTTTTTGATGGCCTCCACCCGGCGCACATCGATGCGGACGGAGGCGTAGAATTTCAGGGCCCGGCCCCCGGTGGTGACCTCCGGGTTGCCATACATGACGCCCACCTTTTCCCGGAGCTGGTTGATGAAAATGACGATGGTGTTGGTTTTGCCGATGGCGCCCGTCAGCTTCCGCAGGGCCTGGCTCATCAGCCGGGCGTGGAGGCCCACGTAGCTGTCGCCCATCTCGCCCTCGATCTCCGCCCGGGGCACCAGGGCGGCAACGGAGTCCACCACAATCACGTCGATGGCCCCGGAACGGACCAGGGCCTCGGTGATTTCCAGGGCCTGCTCGCCAGTATCCGGCTGGGAAATCAGCATGTCCTCCACCTTCACCCCCAGGGCGTGGGCATAGGTGGGGTCCAGGGCGTGCTCCGCGTCCACGAAGGCCACCTCGCCCCCCCGCTTCTGGGCCTCCGCCACCACGTGGAGGGCCAGGGTGGTCTTACCGGAGGACTCCGGCCCGTAGATCTCAATGATGCGCCCCTTGGGGAGCCCGCCGATGCCCAGGGCCACGTCCAGGGCCAGGGAGCCCGTGGGGATAAACTCCACATTCAGGGCCGTCCGGTCCCCCAGGCGCATGATGGAACCCTTGCCGTACATTTTTTCGATCTGGCTCATGGCGCTGTCGATGGCCTTTTTCTTGTCCGCCGCCGGAGCCGCGCTGGGCAGGGGTGCTTTCTCTTTTGCCATGCTGCTGTTCCTCCTGACAGTTCTATAGATAGATTGTAAAAATATTGGTATAATTTATAGGTGTTCCGGTTCCCGGGGAATGATGACGGCGGCCAGGATATAGGCCGGGATGCCGCTGCCGCCCATGGCGCTGAAGATGATCCAGGCCAGGCGCACCAAGGAGGGGTCCAAGCCAAAATACTCGGCAATGCCGCCGCAGACGCCGTCCACCATTTTCCCCTGGTTGATCTTGTAGAGTCTCTTTTCCATGATGCTCCTCCTTAAATTTCCTGGCAGAGGGTGCCCAGCACCACTCTGGGAATGCTGTTCCGGTCCTTGACCACTTGCAAATCGCCGAAGCCCTGGCTCCGCATCAGCCGGAGCACCGGGTCCGCCTGGCCGATGCCCACCTCAAAGAAGAGCCGCCCGCCGGGGGCCAGGGCCTCCTTCCACTGTACGGTGATGGAGCGGTAGAAGTCCAGGCCGTCCGCCCCGCCGTCCAGGGCCAGGTGGGGCTCGTAGTCCCGGACGGAAACTTCCAGCCCGGGGATATCCCCGGTGGGGATGTAGGGCGGGTTGCTGATGATACATTGGAATTCTCCCAGGGACCGGGCGGGCTTTTCCAACGCGTCCGCCTGGATGGGCATGACCCGGGCGGAGAGGCCGCAGCGCCGGATGTTCTGGCGGCAGATTTTCAGGGCGCTGTCGTTCAGCTCCCCCAGGACCACCCGGGCCTGGGGAGCCTGGGAGGCGACGGCCAGCCCTATACAGCCGCTGCCCGCACAGAGGTCCAGCACCCGGCACTCCCCCAGGGCCTGTATGTAGGCGATGGCCTGCTCGGCCAGCACCTCGGTGTCCGCCCGGGGGATCAGCACATCCTGGGAAATGTCCAGGGAGAGTCCGTAAAACTCCCACTCGCCGATAAGGTAGGCCACGGGCTCCCCGGCCATGCGCCGCTCCACCAGCCGCCGGACCTGGGCCTCCCGCTCCGGGGAGGCGTACAGGCGGCTGTCCCGGGCCAGCTCCTCCCGGCTCTTGCCAGTGCCGAAGCACACCAGCTCCCGGGCCTCCAGGGTGGAGGCCTCCACGCCGCTGTCCCGGAGCTGCCGCCGGACGTCTAGATATAGGTCATTGTAGGTAATCGCCATCGTCCTCGCACACTCCATATCCCTCGCCCTGCCGCCCATGGCAGGGCCTGCTTATTCCGCTTGGCCGCCCGCGCCCCGCCGGGCCCGTTCCGCGGGGCTCCGGCGGGGGCGCGGGGCCTGCTTACCATGTGTCTTTGCCTTTTTCAGCGGGCAGCACCAATTCCAGGGACCGGATGGCGCATTCCATCATGCCGTCGTCCGGCTCGTTGGTGGTAAAATTCTGCATCCACAGGCCCGGGGCCGTGAGGAACTTCGCCAGGCGGCTCTCCTGTACGTGCCGCCCCACCCAGCGGTTGAACTCGTAGGTCACGCCTACCACCAGGGGCAGCAGCAGCAGGTGCACCGCCGTCCGGAGCCAGGCGTTGGTGACGGGCCAGATGCCAAAGAAAATGCTGGAGAACAGAATGGACACGCAGATGACCACAAACAGGAAGCTGGTGCCGCAGCGGGGATGATGCCGGGGCTGGGCCCGGACGTTCTCCACCGTCAGGGGCAGGCCCGCCTCATAGCAGAAGATGGTCTTGTGCTCCGCCCCGTGGTACTGGAAGACCCGGTAGATGTCCTTCTGCCGGGAGCAGAGAATCAGGTAGGCCATGAAGATCACCACCTTCAAAAGCCCCTCCACCAGATTCCGGCCCCAGAGGGGAAAACCGGGGAGAAAGTGGAGGACCGCCCCGGTGAGCAGGGTGGGGAGGATCATAAAGAGAAACACCGACATGCCAACCCCCAGCGCCACCGCCAGGGCCACCACGGCGCTTTCCAGCTTTTTGCTGGAGAGGTGCTTTTCCAGCCACAGTTCAAACTTGGAGGGCTTTGCCGCCTCCTCCTCGGGGTAGAAGTCGGCGGAGTACATCAGGGCCTTTACGCCGCCCACCATGGAGTCCAGGAAGTTCACCGTCCCCCGGACCAGGGGGAGGCCCAAGACGGGATAACGGTCCTTGATGAAGCGCAGGGACTCCACCTTTTCCACCAGGTTTCCCTCCTGGTCCCGGACCACGATGGCCTGTTTCTCCGGGCCCCGCATCAAAATGCCTTCGATAAGCGCCTGTCCGCCGATGCTGGTGCGGAAGGCGCAGGATTTGTTTTCTTCTGCCATGGAGGTTCCTTTCTGTGCGTTTGATATAGTATACCATGGGACTTTTCAAAATGCAAACAGCTGTTCTATATTCTCCGAATGCTCGCGGGGAAACGGGCCGCCGAGGGCGGCGGCCCCTACAGGGGGACCACCAGGAAACAGACCGTAGGGGCCGCCCCCCCTGGGCGGCCCGGCCCCTGGGTAGTCAGGCCCGCACGGGCAGCTTGATGGTCACCACCGCCCCGCCGCCATCGGCGTTGCCGATGGAGAAGGTCCCGCCGTGGAGGCCGACGATCTCATCACAGACCGCCAGTCCGATGCCGCTGCCCCGGGCCCGGGAGGTGCCCTTATAGAATTTCTGCTTCACAAAAGGCAGTTCCTCCTCCGGGATGCCGGGACCGTAGTCCCGGATACGGACCACCTGGCAGCCGCTCTCCTGGGCGATGGAGGCGGCGATGCGCCGCCCCGCGCCGCCATGCTTGGCGGCGTTGTCCAGCACGTTGCAGAACACCTGCTTCAGCCGCTCCGAGTCCCCCCGGATCAGGGGCAGGTCCCCGTCGCCGGGGTGGTACTCCAGGGCGATGCCGTCCTGGCGGAAGAGCTCCTGGTAGGTGAAGATGGCATCCTCCAGCTCCGCCTGGAGGTCCACGTCCTCCACCTGGAGGGTGAAGCGGCCGTCCTCCATCTTGGAGAAGTCCAGCAGTTCCTCCACCATGTTGGACAAGCGCCGGGACTCGTTGACGATGACCCGGATGCCCCGGCGGAGCTGCTCGGGGTCATCGGTGAGGTCATCCTCCAGGATGGTCTCCCCCCAGCCGTTGATGGCGGTGAGGGGCGTCCGGAGCTCATGGGAGACGGAGGAGATGAACTCGCTTTTCATCTTTTCGTTCTGGCTGATTTTCAGGGACATGTCGTTGATGTTGTCCACCAGCTCCCCCAGTTCGTCGGAGTACTTGTTCTCCACCCGGGTGCCGTAGCTCCCGGCGGAGATGCGCTTGGCCGCCTCCGTCACCACCGCCACGGGCTCCACCACATTATTGATGAACAAAAGGTTGGAAAACACCACCAGCAGCATGCACAGCAGGGCCACCAGGAAAATGGCCAGAACTACGAACATCACCTGCCGGTCCACCGCCCGGAGGGAGGTCACCAGCCGCATGACGCCCACCACCCGGCCATTTACCGTCAGGGGGCAGGACACCGCCAGGATTTCCTCCCCAGTCTCCAGGTCCCGGCCCTGGTAGGGAGTGGGATCCATCTTGTTCTCCCGGAGGACCTGGAGGATGTCGTCGGTGCCCGGGTAGGTTCCCGCCGTCAGGCCGGAGGTGGACACCTGGATGCGCCCGCTGGAGCCGATGAACTGGAGCTCGATGCGGTTTTTGTCCTCGAAGCTCTCAGCGGACTGGACGGCCTTCTGGTAATAGCTGGAAAAGCCGTTGTCCATGAAGTACTCGTTGAAGGAGTTGGCCAGGGCCTGGGCCCGGGTCTCCAGGCCCTTTTGCATAGTGCCGTAATAGTAGTTGGAGACGCCCGCGGAGAACAGGGTCACCACCAGTACCAGCAGGGTCCCGATGGGCAGGATGGAGTTGAAGATCCACCGCTGCCGCAGGCCCCGCAGGCGGAGGGACTTCCACCCCTGCTCCTTTTCCATCACCTGTTCTTCCATCCCGTCACAGCCCCCACTTGTAGCCGTAGCCCCAGACCGTGGTGATATAGGCGGGATTCTGGACGTTGTCCTCGATCTTCAGCCGGAGGCGGCGGATGTTCACGTCCACGATTTTCAGCTCCCCGAAGTAATCCCGGCCCCAGACCATGTCCAGAATCTCCTCCCGGGAGAGGGCCTTGCCGGGGTTCTCCATGAAGACCCGCATGATGGAATACTCCACCTGGGTCAGCTTGATCCGCTGGCCGTTCTTCTCCAGGGTCCGGTTCCGGGTATTCAGCAGGAAGGGGGGCTGGCTCAGCTCCCCGGTGGCCTGGGGGGGCTCCTCGCCGCCGGAGCGGCGGACCAGGGCGTCCACCCGGGCGGTAAGCTCCGCCGGGGAGAAGGGCTTGGTCACATAGTCGTCGGCCCCGGTCATCAGGCCCGTTACCTTGTCCATCTCCTGGGACCGGGCGGTGAGCATGATAATGCCGATCCGGCTGTTGGTGGCCCGGATGCGGCGGCAGACCTCAAACCCGTCGATGCCCGGCAGCATGATGTCCAGCAAGGCCACCCGGGCGTCCGGGTTCTCATGGAGGCGCTCCAGGGCCTCCTCGCCGCTCTCCGCCTCAATGACGTCGTAGCCCGCCCGGCGGAGGTTGATGACGATAAAGCCGCGGATGCTGGCCTCATCCTCTAAAACCAAGATTTTTTTCATCTTGTCCGTTCCTTTCCATGGTTTGGCCTCAGTTGTCCCCGGGAATCCACTCCCGGGCAATGAGGTTAAAGGCCCCCCGGACCTCCTCCGCCGTCATGGCCTGGTCCCAGGGCGGAGTCTCCGGCAGCTCGGCGGTATAAATGACATCGGACTGGCGGCTGAGGGGGAAGCGGTTCCCCCGGGTAGCCCGGACCTCCCGGCCCGTGCCCGTGAGGGCGGTAATCCGCAGGATGGCAGCCTTCCGAATACCCATCTCGTCCAGAACATAAAAGGTGACGCTGGTGTCGCTCCCCGTGCTGCTGCGCTCCGCCTCCACCCGTCCGGTCCAGGACTCGGGGAGCTGGAGGTACCAGCCGTCCTCCATATTGTGGTAGGTCCGCAGGACCACCGTCTCCTCTCCCGCGCCGTTGTAGCTCTTCCAGTCAACGCGCTGGTCGGACTCGCCGCCGCGGGGCGCCGCTGCGGGGCTTGGTACCTCAATGGCGCCGTCCCCGTTGATATCCGTGGGATAGAGCCCCCGGAAGGCGTTCACCGCGCTGGTGACGCCCGTGGTGCTGGAAAGGGCCGCGTTGACCAGCTCCTGTTCCGGGGCGGCCAGAATGTCCGTGACCGCCGCCGCCGCCAACTCGGTGGACACCGGGGTGGTGACGCCCGTGGCGAACACCGCTGGCAGGCCGTCCCGCAGGGTCCCGGACACCACCCGCCCCTGGTTCAGCTCCGCCATGGTGACGGAGAGGCGGGCGGAGGATACGCTTTGCAGGGTCCCGCCCTCCTGCCAGTCGTAATAGTCCGCCACGCCTCCCCCTTCCTCGCCGACGTGGAAGACCACCAGCTCCTGCAAACCGTCCCCGTCCAGGTCCACGCTGGCATAGCGGACATAGCTGACGCTGCGCAGCAGCTCCTGGGGCCCGGCGGGGTCCAGGGCATAGACGGAGAGGGCCTGGAGCTCGGCGTTGACCCGCCAGCCCACAATCAGTTCCGTCCGGCCGTCCCCGTCCAGGTCGCTGTACACCACGCTGTACACCGACGCGCCGCTGCCCTCAATGACGGCGGACTGCTCATAGCGGTCCCCCTTGGCGGAGAAGATGTAGATTTTCAGGGGCTTCTCGTCCTCCGCCTTGCGGAAGAAGGCCACGGCCTCCTGCTGCCCGTCCCCGTCCAGGTCCGTCAGCTGGACGGGCTGGATGTTGGTCCCGGCGGCGGGGGCGGCGTATTCCGCGCCATCTTCCAGGATGGCGTTAAGCTGGGCGTTCAGCTCCGTGTACTTGGCGGGCAGCTCCGGGAGGGCGTACAGCTCCTCGGGATTAAACTCAATGTTGAACCCGCCGCAGCCGCTGAGCGCCGCCGCCAGCAGCAGCGCCGCCGCCAGGGCCCGTATTCTCCTGCGCATCATGCCGCCTCCCCCGCCTGTTGAAATCCCGAGGGCCCCCTGCTGGGGCCCGAATACTCTAATATCATATCATACCACGTTTTCCGGCGTTTGGGTAGTGTTTCTTCCCGGGATTTTTACCACCGGGAAATTTCCCGGAAAAAACCAAAACGGAGGGAGCCGCCGGGTTCCGGCAGCCCTCTCCGTTTTAAACCAGCCTTTCCGCCTCAGGCCCGGGCCTGCTTCCGCAGCAGGGCCTGGGGCAGGGGCGGCAGCACCCGCTGTTCCAGATAGATCGCCTTCAGCCGCTGCCCCACCTGCTCCAAGCTCCGGGACTCCGCCACGGCCCGTCCGGCGGCGGTGAGGTCTGGCAGGCTCTTGTCCAGAAGGCCGGATACGATTCGTTGAAATTCCCCGTTATCCGACGCTTTGTATACGTTTTTCCCCTGTTCCAGCCAGCCTCCGTAGACCGGAATGTCCCGCAGCACCGTGGGCACGCCGCAGGCCAGGGCTTCCAGCACCACGATGCCCTCCGTCTCCTCGTGGCTGAGGAAGGCGAAGACATCCGCCCCCTGGTAAGCCTCCCGCAGCTCCTCCCGGCCCACGAAACCGGGGAACCGCACATTGCCCGGGGCATTCTCCATGGCCTGGACGATCTCCTGGGGGATGAGCTTGGGGTTCGTCCACCCGAACCAGAGGAATTTCGCCTCCGGGACGTTCCGGGCCAGCTCCAGAAACTCGGGCAGGCCCTTCCGGGCGATCATGTGGCCCACGGAAACCACCACCTTTTCCTCCTCCCCCAGGCCGTACCGGGCCCGGAGGGCGGAACGGGCGGCGGGGTTTGGCTGGAAGAATTCCGTGTCCACGCCGTTGGAGATGCTGTACACGGGCTTTTTCAGGCCGTAGCCCTCCAGCAGCTGCCGGGAATACTCCGTGGGGGTCAGCACCACATCCCCCAGGCCGTAGCAAAAGGTGATCCACCGTTTGAACAGGGGGGCCAGGGCGTTGGACCCCTTGAAGGAAGACCGGAAGTCCTCCATGGTGGAGTGGCCGTACCAGACCACCTTCCGCCGCCGGAGCTTGGCCCCCAGGGCGGCCAGCACGGAATCCGGAAGGATGGTGTTCACGTGGACGGCGGCGGCGTCCGCCGTCCAGTGGTCCGTGGTGTCCACCCCGGAACGCCGGAGGCACTCCCGCTGGTGGCGGATGGCCTGTCCCACGCCGCTGCGGCCGACGATTTTTTCGCCGCCGCCGTAAATGTAGATACGCATACAGCCTCCTTGCCCCAGTGGTTTGAGCCTGTGTCCATCTCTGGGGCGCAGGTTGTCCGCCGGCTGGTGCGCCGCAGTTTTCCGGCCTGCAGCCCGCCTGTTTTTTGCCCATAGTTTTCCAATTTTGGGCGCACAAATCCAAGCGGATGGTCTGTCCGCTTTTTTTAGGGATATCAAGATTATTCCGCAAAAGCCGCCGTTTTATGACGGCATTCTTGTTTTAAAACCCCGGGAAAAGGACCTTCCAGAGGGCCACCAGCCCCATGCTGTACAGGGCGATGTTGAAGGGCTTCCCCAGGAGGATGATGGCGGTGTACCGCTTCCAGGTCATGGTAGTGGTGCCCGCCAGGTAGCAGAGGAAGTCGTCCGGGGCGATGGGCAGGAAGATGGACCAGAAGAAGAGCTTGGCAAAGCGGTCCCGCTTCTCGGTCCACGCGTCGTATTTTTCAATGGTCTTCTCGGAGAACAGCAGATACAGCAAGGGCCGCCCGCAGCTCTTCGCCACGGCGAAGGCCAGAAGGGACCCGATGCAGATGCCTACGTAGTTATAGGTAAAGCCCCAGATGGGCCCGAAGAGCACCACGCCCACCAGGCATCCCAGCCCCCCCGGCAGGACGGGAACCACCACCTGCACCGCCTGGAAGGCCGTGAACAGCAGCGCCCCGGCGAAGCCCCATTTGGACACCAGTTCCTGGAGCTTCTCCTGGGAGGTCAGCACCCCCGTCCTCCAGCCCCAGAGGGCCACCGCCACGCAGATGGCGAAACCGATGAGGGACACCGCCTGGAGTGCCCGCTTTTCAATGGGAACGGCCTGCTGTTTCATGCCGGTATCCTCCGTAACGAGCCGCGCTCGATCTGCTCTAAGTAAATGGACTCTACCCGCTCCGCGAAGCGCTGGGCGGAGTACTCCTCCCCCGTCTCCCGGGCGGCCCGGCACAGGGCCTCCCGCCGCTGGGGATGGGCCAGGAACTCCTCCAGCCGCTGGCGGAACTCCGCCTCGCCGTGGTACTGCCAGCCGTTCTCCCCGTTCCGGACCACGCCCAGCAGGCAGGGGTCCGCCCGGCAGAGCACCGGCACGCCCGCCGCCAGGGCCTCGGCGTAGGTGAGTCCCTGGGTCTCGCTGGTGGAGGCGCTGACGAACAGGTCCCCCAATTGATACCAGTCCGCCACCTGCTCCGCCGGGACCATCCCGGCAAACACCACATCCGGGGCGGCCAGGCCCAGGCTCTGGGCCACGCCCTCCAGGCGCTTGCGGTCCGGCCCGTCGCCAACCAGAAGCAACGTCACGCCCCCCGGGCCCATGTTGGCCCGGAAGCGCAGAAGCTCATCCACCCGCTTCTCCTCGGCAAGCCGCCCCACAAAGACCAGCACGGTCCGCTCCCGGGGAATGTCCAGGCTGGCCCGGAGGACCGCGCTGCGCAGGGGGTCCGGTTCCCCCTGGAAGTGGCGGAGGTCTATGCCAGAGGGCACCACGAAGATGGGCTTTTGCACGCCGTAGCCCTGGAGGAGCATCCGGACCTTCCCCGTGGGGGCGATAAGGCAGTCCGTATGGGAGGCGGCCCAGCGGGTGAAGACGGCGGCGGCCTTCTTTCCGAAGCGGACGTTGGGGGAGAAATAGTGGGTATAGTCCTCGTACACCGTGTGGTAGGTGTGGACCAGGGGAATGTCCAGTTCCTCGGCGATGCGCCGGGCCAGGAAGAAGGTGGAGAACTCGCACTGGGAGTGGACCACGTCGGGCCCCCACTCCACGATCTCCCGGACCCATTTCCCCGCCAGGGCGGTCCGCAGCCGGGCCCCGGGGTAGATCAGCCCCGCCGCCACGGAGCCCAGGCAGGTCACGCCGTCCTTCCGGCAGGAATGACGGTTCTGGGAGAGGGTCAGCACCCGGACCTCGTGGCCCCGGGCCTCCAGCTCCCGGCGGAGATTCTTCACCGAGGTGACCACGCCGTTCACCGCGGGAAGGTACCAGTCGGATGTAATCAGAATTTTCATGTCAGACCTCGCTTCTCATGTCTCAAGTATATTACGGGACAGCCGGGGGGAATTCTTCAAAGGCTTTGAAAAAATTTCCCTCCTGTGTTATTGTACTATCGTATTAGCAATAATAATACAGTTAGTACAGCTTGTCAAGGGGGGCCGGAAGATTTTTTCCAAAGCGGACCCCGGTATGTTATTTGTAAGCATACACCATTTGCTGGAAAAGGAAGTTACAAAAGGGGTACAGTTTTGTAATCTCTCGTCATTTTTGCCCCTTTCCGGGGAGAAGAAGAACCGCCCTGTCCCCATTGACAAGGCGGCGAATTTGGGTATAATGAATATAGAAGGGCGCTGTTGCATGGCGATCAGCCCCTACTGTTCAAGCATAGAAATCCTATGTTGACCGTTCGGGAGCCAGCCGAGCGGTCAACACGCTTTTGGGGCTAAGTACGCCAGCAGCAGCAATACCGCCGCCAGCGACACCGTATAGCGCAGGACTTTCATCCAGCGCCCGTTTCCCATCCGCCTCACCCCCTTTCGCAAGGGAGCGGCCAACCGCCTTTTTATGCAGCAGCGTCCTTTTGCATGTCATCATAGCACCGACGCCGTATCTTGTCAAATTCCGGGCCCGCCAGGGGCCCTTTTTCTATGCCCAGCGTAACACAGAAATGTGTCCAGAGTCTTTCTGAAATCTAACGGTTTCGACAGATTAAAATCGGGCCCCGCCGGAGGGCTTATCCTGACCGGCGGGGTCTGAAAAGAGAGGGCTCAGCTGTTTGCGCCCACCAGGCGGCTGTAAGCCCGGGCCGTCCAGGCGAAGACCAGGGCGTAGATCAGGCAGAACACCGCCAGGGTTCCCGCCGTGCAGAGGACGAAGAGCTTCCCGTCGTGGAGGTTGAACAGCTCCATCATTCTGGAGAGCATGGGGAAGGCCATGAACACATGGAGCGCCGCCGCCCCCAGGGGCAGAAAGAACACCAGCAGAATCTGGCTGTGGATGGAGGCGTTGATCTCCTTTTCGCTCATGCCCACCTGGCGGAGGATTAAAAAGCGGCGCTGGTCCTCGCAGCCCTCGGAGATCTGCTTATAGTAGATGATAAGGACGGTGGCCAGAAGGAAGAGGAGCCCCAGGAAGACCCCCAGGAACAGGAACCCGCCGTACATGGCGTAGAACTCCTGGGCATTGTCCTGCTTGCTGGTGAAGCTCACGCCGTCGTCCCGCTTGCTCAGCTCGAGGACAAGCCGCTCCGTCTGGGCCAGCTTTTCCTCATAATCCTCCCCCGCCAGATTCATCTGCACCCGGAACTGCCGGGCGCTGCGGGAGGTATCCAGGTCCATGAGCGTCTCCGCCGTCTCCCGGTCCGCCACCACCAGGAACAGCGACGATTCCTCAGAGCCCAGCAGCGTGTTGGTCGCGTGGCGGATGACCTCCGTGATTTCCTCCCGGACGTGGAAGGACAGGCCCGCCTCGCCAAAGTTCGCGGAGACGGTGAAGTCCGCCGGGAAATCCGCCGGGCCCTTCGAACAGGCCAGCACCTCGTCCGGAGCCAGAATGACATTCTTTCCGGTGAGGCGGCTGTAGTCCTCCGCCGTCACCACCTCCAACTCCGCCCGCAGGCAGTTCTGATCCAGGTTCAGGGAAATCTCACTGCCCCGAACGCCGCAGTAGACCCAATAGCGGGTGTAGTACCGGGAATCGGTAAAGCCCCCGGAGGCGTTGGCGGCAGCCTCCACCTCCCGCAAGCGGTCCATGGGGTCCCCCGGCTGGTTTTCCAGGTCCTGGAGGAACTCGATGTCATAAGGGTACATCTCATTCAGGGAGTTCTCCAGGCCGATGTTCATGGCGATGGTGGTGGAGACCGTCACCAGCACCATGGTGGAGAGGATGCAGATGCTGGCCAGGCCCACGGCGTTCTGCTTCATCCGGTAAAGAAGGCCGGAGACGGCGGTGAAATGCCGGGTCTGGTAGTAAAATTTCGGGTTGGCCCGGAGGCGCTTTAAAATGGCGATGGACCCGGCGGTGAACAGACAGTACGTGCCAATGATGACCAGGAACACCGCCCCGAAAAAGAACAGCATGGCCTCAATGGGGTTCTGGGTGGCGATGGCGATGAAGTATCCGCCTCCCAGGGTCAGCACCCCCAGGATAACCAGCAGCCATTTCGTTTTCGGCTCCCGCTCCCCGGCGGAGGCGCTGTGGAGCAGATCCACCGGCTTGGCCCGGCTGACGCTCCATAGATTTCGCGCAAGGGTGAACAGGAACAGCGCGCCGAAGAGCGCCGCGGTTTCCCAAATGCCCCGGGTGGAAATTTCCATGCCGAACTGGGCGGGGACGCGGGCCAGCTTTAAAAGGAGCAGGATGACCGCCTTGGAAAACAGGATGCCCAGTAGAAGGCCCCCCGCCAGGGTGACGGCGGCGCAGAACACGGTCTCCCAGAAGCACATCCGGGCGATGTGCCTCTTTTCCAGCCCTAAGATGTTGTAGAGCCCCAGCTCCCGCTGGCGGCGCTTCATGACAAAACTGTTGGCGTAGAGCAGGATTACCGCCGCCAGGCCCGCCGCCACGAAGCAGCCCACCCCGGCGAAGCTCTTGAGGTACATGGCCCCCCGGACACTGTCCAGCCCCTCGTTATAGGCCAGAAACAGCAAAATGTAGTACATAGCCGCCGTCACCACGCAGGAGAGGAGGTAGGGGCCGTAAAACCGCCCGTTTCTGGCCAGATTCACCAGGGCCAGGCGGGGGAAGAAGCCGGACTTACGCACGGGGCTCACCGCCTTGCGTCAGCACCGTCAGGGTGTCGGAGATCTTGGCGAACTGGGCCTCGGCGCTCTGGGTCCCCCGGTAGAGCTGGTGGTAGACCTGCCCGTCCCGGAGGAAGAGCACCCGCCCGGCGTGGCTGGCGGCCTTCACGGAGTGGGTGACCATGAGGATGGTCTGGCCCCCTTTGTTAATTTCTCCGAAGAGCTCCAGCAGGTTGTCGGCGGCCCGGGAGTCCAGCGCCCCGGTGGGCTCGTCGGCCAGGACGATCTGGGGGTCCGTGATGAGGGCCCGGGCCACGGCGCAGCGCTGCTTCTGCCCGCCGGAAACCTCATAGGGATACTTGGGCAGAATACCGGCGATGCCCAGCTGCTCCGCGATGGGCTGGATTTTCTTTTTCATGTCCCGGTAGTCCTTCCCCGCCAGGACCAGGGGCAGGAAGATGTTGTCCTGAAGGGAGAAGGTGTCCAGCAGGTTGAAGTCCTGGAACACGAAGCCCAGGTGGGAGCGGCGGAACGCCGCCAGGTCCCGCTCCCGGATGTCGGAGAGGGCCTTCCCATTCAGGAAGACTTCCCCGGCGGTGGGGCGGTCCAGGGCCGCCAGGATATTCAGCAAGGTGGTCTTGCCAGAGCCGGACTCGCCCATGATGGCCACGTACTCCCCGGGCTCCACGGAGAAGTTCACGTCCGCCAGGGCCGTGACCTGGCTGCCGCCGAAGCGGGTGGTGTAGATTTTTTGCAGGTGCTGCACTTCTAGTAAAGACATAAGGGGTTCCTCCTCTTGGGTTATGAGGCAATTATAGCAGGGCGGGCCCCGCCCTGCCATAGCCCTGTCTTACAGTTTTCCCCCGCAGCTTACATTTTTGTAAGAAACAGGCCCGGCGGAAAACCGTCCTCCCGCTGCAAAGCCGGCCCCGGGCCTCCCGGGCTTTTGGCGAAAATGCCCTTGTAATTTCCGGGGCGGCAGGGTACAATAATGCCCTGAAACCACATTGTTTGAACGCGCGAGGGAGGACATCCATATGAGCCACCAGGAGGCAATGAGCCAATACGCCGCCGCCCTGAAGCAGGGCCGCAAAGCCTATAAGGAAGCCCTGCTCCGGGGCCGCTATCCCTATCCCCAGGTTCTGGACGAAATCATCAGCGACTCCATGGTGGCGGGCCAGACGGAGCTGGGGGTCATGGAAATCCCTATTAGCCAGATCGCGGGCACCAAGACGGCGGGACGCCGCTCCGCCTTCTCGGCGGACTTCCTGCCCCTGCTGGACCCGGACTCGGAGTTTGCCGGGAAGTGGGTCAGCCTCTGCGAGGCCCACCTGGGCGACGAGGGCATCCGGGACCCCATCCGGTGCTATGAGTATTTCGGCCGCTTTTACATCCAGGAGGGGAACAAGCGGGTCAGCGTCCTCAGGAGCTACGGCGCGCCCACCATTCCCGCCTATGTCATCCGCATGATCCCCGTCTGGACGGAGGACCCGGCGGTGGCGGCCTACTACGACTTTATGCAGGCCTTCCCCAAGACGAAGCTGTACCGCACCCGCTTCACCCAGGCGGGGAGCTTTGTCAAGCTCCAGAAGGCCCTGGGCTTTGAGCCGGACCACGTGTGGACGGAGGACGAGCGCCGCCGCTTCGCCGCGGGCTACACCTATTTCCAGGAGCCCTTTTTGAAGCTGGGGGGCGGGGAGCTGCCCATTACCGTGGCGGACGCCATGCTGGTATGGCTGAAGGTCTACAGCTTCCGCGACCTGATCGCCCTGTCCCAGGCCGAGCTTCTCAAAAGCGTCAAAGCCGTCTGGGCGGACGTCAAGGCCCTCTCGGAGCCCATCGCCGTCCGCACGGACACGCCGGAGGCCAAGGAAGAAAACCTCCTGGGCCGCCTCTTCAAGCCCAAACAGCTGGGCCGCCTCAGCGTGGCCTTCATCAGCGACCAGCTGCCGGACCAGAGCGACTGGGCCCGGGCCCACGACCTGGGCCGGGAGTACCTGGAAACCGTCCTGGAGGGCCGGGTGGACACCCAGACCTTTTACGGCGTCCACCCCGGGGAGGAGGCGGAGGCCGCCATGGAGGAGGCCATCGGGCACGGGGCCCAGCTTCTCTTCGCCATCACGCCACCGCTGATCGGGGCCTGCCGGAAGACGGCGGCCCGGCACCCGGAGGTCCGCATCCTGAACTGCTCCGTCTCCATGCCCTACGCCGGGGTCCGCACCTATTACAGCCGCATCTACGAGGCGAAGTACATCGCCGGGGCCATCGCCGGGGCCCTGAGCCGCAGCGGCCGCATCGGGTATGTGGCCAGCAACCCCATCTTCGGCGTCCCCGCCAGTATCAACGCCTTCGCCCTGGGGGCCCAGCTCACGAACCCCCGGGCGGAAATCACCCTGCGCTGGTCCTGCGTGGAGGAGGACGCCATGGACGCCCTGGCGTGGGAGGGAGTCTCCCTGATTTCCAACCGGGACATTCCTACGCCGGACCGCATCCGGGAGCCCTGGGGCCTGTGCCGCATTGAGGATGGGAAGTTCCACTCCCTGGCCTCCCCCTACTGGCACTGGGGCAACGTCTACACGAACCTGATCCGGGGCATTCTCAGCGGCGGCTGGGAGTCCCTGGCCGCGCCGGAGGGCCAGGCGGTGAACTACTGGTGGGGCCTGGACAGCCGGGCGGTGGACATTCTCCTGGCGGACGATCTGCCCGCCGGGGTCCGCCAGCTGGCGGGCATCCTCCGGAAGGGCATCATCGACGGATCCATCCAGCCCTTCCCGGAGGCCGCACCGGAGAAAATCCTCCACATGGACACCCTTCTTAGCTGCGTCCACGGCCAGATTCCCAAGTATGAGGACCTGCTGCCCATGGCCCGGCCCATCGCCCGGCTCCAGGGCGTATACCGGGACGCCATTCCACCAGAGAAGGAGGACCCCATCCTGTGAAACTGCTGTTACTGTCCGATAAAGAGAGCGAGTACCTGTGGGACTACTACCGTCCGGGCCGCCTGGACGGCATTGACTTGATCCTCTCCTGCGGGGACCTGAGCTCCAAGTATCTCACCTTCCTGGTGACCATGACGGGGAAGCCCCTGCTCTACGTCCACGGGAACCACGACAAAACCTACGATCTTCATCCGCCGGAGGGCTGCGACTGCGTGGAAGACCGCCTGATGACGGTGAAGGGCCTCCGTATCCTGGGCCTGGGGGGCAGCATCCAGTATAGCGGCGGGCCCCACCAGTACACGGAGGCCCAGATGGCCCGTCGCATCCGCCGGCTCCGGTACCGCCTCTGGCGGGCGGGAGGCGTGGATATTGTGCTGGCCCACTCCCCTATGCTGGGCTATGGGGACGGGGAGGACTATGCCCATCAGGGGTTTGAGAGCCTCCTAGCTCTTGTGGACAAGTATCAGCCGAAGTATTTGATCCATGGCCACGTCCATGTGAATTACGGATTTCATATCCCCCGGGTGCTCCAGCGGGGGGAGACCATCATTATTAATGCGTATGAGCGGTATGTGCTGGATTTGGAGCAGCCGCCGGAGCCGGAGGCATAAACTCCGCCCGCCCCCACGGGCAGGCGAAAGCGCGGATATGATGAGGGATGGAATAGCCCTGTGCCGCCCGGTTTTGCGGCCTTCCTCCTTTCCCCACCGCAGCCACTTCACCGGGTTGCGGCAGGACCCGTCCCTGCGGGGGACGAGGGGGGGGAAGGGACAGGCAAGAGCTTCCATCGGCCTGGCGGCGGAATTAGCTTTTGGATAATCTCCAGTGCCAGGTGTTTTTTCAGAATTCCTTTTTCTATACGGCTGGACGGCTGGCCCATTCCCCTGCGCCCGGCTTCCTTTCAGCCAAACGCCTTGTAAGGGCGGACCCAAGCCACCCCGCATAAGGACAACAACCAAATAACCGTTCAGAGTACTATTAGAGTGCGGCAATTAAAGCTGATTGCCGCACTTTAACTATCTCAAAGCTTGATGAGGTGTCGTACAAATTTATCATACGACGATCTTGAAAGCCCCGCCACTGTAAGGCTTTCAAGACAGAGAAACTCCCGCTTTTCAGATCTCTAATCGAAAAGCGGGAGCCGTTCATATTTTAAACGCTTGGGGCTTAACGGTCTGCGTCATTGTGTAACTTGATGTGGATCTGATTCAGCTCTTGAAGCCGGATGCTGACAAGCCCCTGAAACCATCTAAACACGCAACATCCCTCCTTTTCACTCATGATTGTGTCTGTTAGGATACCACGTCTTCGAAAAAAGTCCAGAGGTAGTTTAAATGACTTACATGAAAGTGAGCCCCCGTTTTTTGTTTATTATAACAAATAGAGCTGCTTTTATTTGTGCAAAACAGCCACTGTTCTTCACTGCCCTTCAAGGTTTTCCATACAAAGAATATTAATCTGCCCTTGGAATTGCCCGGATTCCAGGGGCTTTTTTTTGCGCAGATGATCCCTTAGCAGCAGGAGTGGGGCGTGTCCTTGGCGCGTCAGATCCTGGGGTATCGTGAAGTCCACTGCGCCGGAATGTATGAGCTGCCGGACGGTCTCGTTGACGTCGTGGCAGACCACGTGGACCCGGCCGGTCATTCCGGCCCGCTGGATAGCAGCGCAGCAGCCGGAAACGCTGAGGTTGGCCATATATATCCCCCGCAGGTCCGGCCAGTTCTCCAGGGACTCGGAAACCACTCGGAGGGTCGTCTCATAGTCGTTATAAGTTTCCCGGACAATGATCTGCTCCGCCGGGAAGCCAAGTTCCGCCAGCCGCTCCCGGAAGCCGTCCAGCCGCTGGCGGTGGCCGTCGAACTTCAGGTTTCCGGCGGTGGCCAGGATGGGACCTTGGCGGTCAACGCACTTGAACAGCAGCCCCGCGGCCACCCGGCCCGCCTGGCGGATGTCCTGGCCCACAAAGCACAGCCGCCCGCTCTCCGGCAGGTCGGAGTTGAAGGTAACGCAGGGGATTCCTTCTTCCACGCTGGCTGCAATCCAATTTTGAATTGTTGGGTCGTTGACAGCGCAGACCGCAAAGCCTTCCGCTCCCTCCGTCTTCATAGCCTCCAGCAGCTCCACCGCCTCTTGGGGCAGGTCCGTCTCGCAGCGGCGGACCAGCACCCGCACCTTAGATTCCTCCAGTTCTTCGCATGCCTGACGGACGCCCTCCGTCACTTCCGTGCGGAACTGGCCCTCCCAATTGGGCAGCAGAACCCCCAGGGTCAGGGGCCGGATGGCAGCGTCTGCCTGCCGCCGGTAAACCTCCCGGGGGGAGATGTAGCCCAGCTGCCGAATGGCTTCCAGCACCCGCTGGCGGACTTCCCCGTTGACGTGGGG
>CAJTZK010000009.1 GCA_910583785.1 uncultured Oscillibacter sp. | reverse complement strand
CATGAAAGACATGGTAGAAATCCGCTGGCACGGCCGGGGAGGGCAGGGGGCGAAGACGGCTTCGCTTCTGCTGGCGGACGCGGCGTTCAACACGGGGAAGTACGTGCAGGGCTTCCCGGAGTACGGGCCGGAGCGGATGGGCGCGCCGATCACGGCGTACAACCGCATCAGCTCGGAGCGGAGCACGGTCCACTCCAACATCTATGAACCGGACTATGTAGTGGTGGTGGACGAGACGCTGATCTCCGCCGTGGACGTGACGGCGGGCCTGAAGAAAGAGGGGGCCATCGTCATCAACTCCGGCAAGTCCCCGGAAGAGCTCCGCCCCCTGCTCAAGGGCTACGAGGGCCGGGTGTGCACCATCGACGCGGGGAAGATTTCCGAGGAGGAGCTGGGGAAGAACTTCCCCAACACCCCCATGCTGGCGGCGATCGTGAAGGTTTCCGGCGTGGTCAATGCGGAGGAGTTTGTCCAGGACATGGAGGCGTCCTTCAAGCACAAGTTCGCCACCAAGCCCCAGGTCATTGAGGGCAACATGCGGGCCCTGAAACGCTCTATGGAGGAGGTCAAGGAAGGATGAGCCATTTAGCGAAGGATATGACCCCCCAGGTCACATGGAAGGACATCACCCCCGGCGGCGCCATCTTTGAGGGCGGCACGTCCCAGGTGGTGGAGACCGGCGACTGGCGGACCATGAAGCCGGTACTGGATATGGATAAGTGCAAGCAGTGCCTGCTGTGCGCCCCGGTGTGCCCGGACATGTCCATCCCCGTCAACAGCGAAGGCAGGCGGGAGGACTTCAACTACTTCTTCTGCAAGGGCTGCGGCATCTGCGCCAATGTCTGCCCCTTCGGGGCCATCACCATGGTCAAGGACGAAAAGTAAGGAGGGGCCAGGATAAAATGAGTATCAGAGAAAGACTGTCCGGCAACGAGGCTGTTGCCTACGCGATGAAGCAGATCAACCCCGACGTCATGGGCGCGTATCCCATTACGCCCAGCACCGAAATTCCCCAGTACTTCTCCGCCTACGTGGACAACGGCGAGGTCGACACGGACTTCATCGCTGTGGAGTCCGAGCACTCCGCCATGTCCACCTGCATCGGCGCGGAAGCCGCCGGATGCCGGGCCATTTCCGCGACTTCTTCCTGCGGCCTCATCTACATGGCCGAGATGCTGTATGTCGCGGCCAGCGACCGCCTGCCCATCACCCTGGCGGTGAGCTGCCGCGCCCTGTCTGGCCCCATCAACATCAACAACGACCACTCCGACGCCATGAGTGTCCGGGACGCGGGCTGGCTGATGCTGTTTGCCGAGACGAACCAGGAGGCCTACGACAACTACCTCCAGGCCATGCGGATCGGCGAGGCGGTGTCCCTGCCCATCATGATCTGCCAGGACGGCTTCATCACCTCCCACGCCATCGAGAACATTGAGCTGGAGGAAACCGAGGCGGTGCGGAAGTTCGTGGGCGAGTACAAGCCCCAGCACTACCTGCTGAACAAGGACGAGCCCATCGCCGTGGGCCCCTATTCCACCCCGGTGTACTACATGGAGACCAAGCGCGCCCAGGCCCAGGCCATGATGGACGCGAAGAAGGTCATCCAGGACGTGGCGGACGAGTTCGCCGCCTGGACGGGCCGCCAGTACGGCTTGATTGAAACATACGAAATGGACGACGCCGAGGAAGCGGTCATCATCATCGGCTCCTCCGCCGGAACGGCCCGGGAGGCCATCAAGCAGCTGCGGGCCCAGGGCAAGAAGGTGGGCATGATTAAGATCCGCTCCTTCCGCCCCTTCCCCGCCGAGGAGATCGCCGAGGCCCTGAAAAACGTGAAGGCATTTGCCGCCATGGACAAGGACGACAGCTTCAACGCCCACTGCGGCCCCATCTTCGCGGAAACCTGCGCGGGGCTGTACGCCAATGGCATCAGCGGCCCCAAGGGCATCAGCTACATCTACGGCCTGGGCGGCCGGGACGTGCGGGTGGAGAGCATCCAGCACGTGTTCGCGGACCTGGAAAAGATCGCCAAGACCGGGGACGTGGGTGAGACCTACCGTTACCTGGACGTGCGCGAGTAAGGAGGGAGGAGTCAACATGGCCTATAATCTGAAAGAAAACGTCATGAAGGAAGACCGCTTTGCAGGCGGCCATAGAATGTGCGCGGGCTGCGGCTGCCCCATCGCGGTGCGGACGGTGCTGCGGGCGCTGGAGCCGGAGGACCACGCGGTGGTGTGCTCCGCCACCTGCTGCCTGGAGGTCTCCTCCTTCATGTATCCCTATACGTCCTACAAGGACAGCTTCATCCACAACGCCTTCGAGAACGCCGCGGCGACCCTCTCCGGCGTGGAAACCGCCTACCACGCCATGAAAAAGCGGGGCAAGATTGACGCGACGTACAAATTCATCGCCTTCGGCGGGGACGGCGGAACCTATGACATCGGGTTCCAGAGCCTGTCCGGCGCCATGGAGCGCGGGCACGACATGGTGTACGTCTGCTACGACAACGAGGCGTACATGAACACGGGCATCCAGCGCAGCTCTTCTACACCTAAATTTGCCGATACCACCACGACGCCTGTTGGCAAGGTGGTTCCCGGCAAGCCCCAGCAGAAGAAGAACCTGACGAAGATCATGGTGGCCCATGGGATTCCGTATGTGGCCCAGACAACGTTTATTGGGAACTTCAAGGACATCACGGAGAAGTCCCACAAGGCGATCTACACCCCCGGCGCGGCGTTCCTGAATGTGATGGCTCCCTGCCCCAGAGGCTGGCGGTATCCCAGCGAGAAGATGATGGAGATCACGAAGCTGGCCGTGGAAACCTGCGTGTGGCCGCTGTATGAGGTGATTGAGGGCAAGTATATCCTCAGCTACAAGCCGAAGGAGAAGAAACCTGTCGTCGAGTACCTCAAGGCCCAGGGCCGTTTCGCCCACATGTTCAAGCCCGGCAATGAGTGGATGATCGAGGAGGCCCAGAAGGAAGTGGACCGCAACTGGGAGGAGCTCCTCAAACTCTGCGAGCTGTAATGTAAGCTTACGCTTGCCTGCTTTATACACTCTCCAAAGCCCCGGGAGGCCGTCTTATGACGGCCTCCCGGGGCTTTTTCTTCTGTTGGCCCCACAAGCCAGGACGGCTCATTTGACAGGGACCCTCCCTATTCCAGGCTGCTCCACGCGCTCCGCCTCCTCCCCCCTGACAGCAGGGTAAATTCATTCTTCCGGAACCGGATCAGCCCTTCCGCCTCCATCCGCCCCAGCTCATGGGACAGCGCGCTGCGGTTCACGCAGAGGAAAGCGGCCAGTTCCTCCCGGGAAAAGGGGATGCGGAATGTATGCGTCCCCCGACGTTCCGCCTGCATGGTCAGGTAGACCAGCACCCGGTCCCGGAGGCCCCGCTGGGCCAGGATGGCCAGGCGGTAGTGCTTGCGGAGGCTGTCGTCGGAAAGGATGGCCAGCAAGTTCCCCCAAAGCACCTGCCTGTCCTCTTCCGGCAAAATTCCACGCTCCAGCAAAAACGCCGCCGGGAACCGGAGGACCTGGAGGTCCCCGGAGGCAACGGCGTAATAAGGCGAGCGGCGGCTGCGGGTGCAGATCAGGTCCGTCCCCAGGGTATGGCCGGGGCCCAGGGCGTCCATCAGGCTGCTGGTTCCATTGGAAAAAATCTGGGAAATCTGAGAACTTCCCTGGAGAATTACAGCGAACCAATCCACCCGGTCCCCCGGCGCGATAAGCACCGCCTGCTTTTCAAAGGCCCGGAGCGTTCCCCTGGGCAGGACCTCCCCCTCCAGGGCCTCCGGCGGCAAACCTTGAAACAGGCGGCATTGGGCCAAGGCGCGCAACAGCGAGTCCACAGGCTCCCACCTCCTTTCGGCAAAAATTATAGCAGAAAATGTTGTTAAAACAACGTCATTCTGCCATAACTTTTTATATAATGGATTCAATCCCAACGCCGGAAAGGAGGCGCCGCCATGCGGGACCACTATGCCCGGAACATCACCTACCTGCGCCTCTCCGTCACGGACCGCTGCTCCCTCCGCTGCCGGTACTGCATGCCTGCGGAGGGGATTTCCCTACGGGGCCATGGAGAAATCTGCGGCCTGGAGGAACTGGTGGAAATCGCCCGGGCCTCCGTGGAATGCGGCGTCCGGAAAGTCCGCCTCACCGGAGGGGAACCCCTGGTCCGCCGGGGAATCTTAGACGTCTGCCGGGGAATTTCCGCTATTCCGGGGGTGGAGGAGCTGTGCCTCACCACCAACGGCGTGGCCCTCCCCCAGCTGGCGGCGCCTCTCCGGGAGGCGGGCGTGGACCGTCTGAACATCAGCTTGGACACCCTGCAGCCCAGCCGCTACGCCTACATGACCCGGGTAGGCCGCCTGGAGGACGTGTTCCGGGGGCTGGAAGCCGCCGCCGCCGCCGGGTTTACCGGGACAAAGCTCAACATGGTGCTGATGAAGGCCTTCAACGAGGATGAAATCCCGGATTTTGTGAACCTGGCCCGGCGGTATCCCCTGGAGGTCCGGTTTATTGAACTCATGCCCATAGGCGAGGGCCAAAACGCCCCGTTCCTCCCGGCACAGGCCGTTCTGGATGCCTGTCCGGACCTCCGGCCCATAGAGGCTTCCGGCGTGGCCCGGCGGTACCGCCCCCCTGGCGGGCGGGGAACGGTGGGGCTCATCGAACCCATGAGCCACCGCTTCTGCGGAAGCTGCGACCGCATCCGGGTGACGGCGGACGGGAAGCTGAAACCCTGTCTCCACTCGGACCAGGAAATTCCCCTCCGGGGCCTCCACGGCGAGGCCCTGCGCCAGGCACTTCAAGGCGGGATCGCCGCCAAGCCGGAGCGGCACCACATGAATGAGACCGGACGCAGCCAGGCGGGCCGGAACATGCACCAGATAGGAGGCTAACCCATGGAATTGACTCATCTCAACGCCCAGGGCCGGGCCCGGATGGTAGACGTGACCCAGAAAGACGTCACTTTCCGGCAGGCCGAGGCCGAGGGCCGGGTCCGCATGGCGCCCGGAACCGTCGAGCTCATCCGCATCGGCGGGACCCCCAAGGGAGACGTGCTGGCGGTGGCCCAGGTGGCGGGCATCCTGGCCGCCAAGCGGACCCACGAGCTGATCCCCATGTGCCACCCCCTGCGGCTGACGGCGGTGGACATCGCCTTCACCCTGGAAGAGGAGGCCGTCCATATCCGTTCCAAGGTAAAGTGCAAGGGGGAAACGGGCGTGGAGATGGAGGCTCTGACGGCGGCCTCCGCCGCGGCGCTGACGATTTACGACATGTGCAAGGCCGTCCAGCGGGACATGGAAATCACGGATATCCGCCTCTGCCGGAAGAGCGGGGGCAAGTCCGGCGGTTATGTAAAGGAGTGGTGAACATGGCGGAAGTGGTATCCGTAAACATCAGCGGGAAAAAGGGCACCGTGAAACGGGAGGTCCTGGAAATCCAGTTAAAGCTCCGCCACGGCATCGTGGGGGACGCCCACGCCGGGGACTGGCACCGGCAGGTTTCCCTCCTGGCGGAGGAAAGCGTGGACACCATGCGGCCCCTCCTGCCCGGGCTCCAGCCCGGGGCCTTTGCCGAGAACATCAACACCCGGGGCATCGAACTAAAGACCCTTCCCATCGGGACCCGGCTCCGGCTGGGCGGTACGGTGCTGGAGGTCACCCAAATTGGCAAGCAGTGCCACAGCGACTGTGACATCAAGAAAACTACGGGAAGATGCGTCATGCCCACCGAGGGCATCTTCGCCATCGTGGTGACAGAGGGAACGGTCCGCAGGGGGGACCCCATTGAGGTGTTGCAGGAGGGACCATCATGAAGCAGATTCCAACCCGGGAGGCCGTGGGCCACGTCCTCTGCCACGACATGACCCAGATCATCCCCGGCCAGTACAAGGACGCCCGCTTCCGCAAGGGCCACGTGGTCCGGGAAGAGGACATCCCCATCCTCCTCTCCATGGGCAAGGAGCACCTCTACGTCTGGGAGATGGTCCCGGGGATGGTCCACGAAAACGACGCGGCGGAGCGCCTTTGCGCCCTCTGCCGGAACAGGGGCATGGAGCGGAGCGCTGTCAAGGAGGGCAAGATTGAGCTCACCGCCGCGATGGACGGCCTCTTCCTGGTGGACAGCGCCCGGCTGAAGGCCGTCAACACCCTGGAGGACATCATGATCGCCACCCGCCACGGCGGCACGGCGGTCCGGAAGGGGGACAAGCTGGCGGGAACCCGGGTCATCCCCCTGGTCATTGAGGAGGAAAAGCTCCGCCGGGCCGAGGCCGCCGCCAGCGGCAAGCCCCTGCTGGAACTGCTGCCCTGGAAGCTGAAAACCGCCGCCGTCGTCGCCACTGGCAGCGAGGTGGCCCAGGGGCTGGTCAAGGACGCCTTCACCCCGGTGGTAGAGAAAAAACTGGCGGAATTCGGCATCCAAACCCTGGAGCGCCGGACCCCGGGAGATGGAACCGAGGCTGTGAAGGACACCATCCTGGACGTGAAGCGCCGGGGCGTGGACCTGATTCTCTGCACGGGCGGCATGAGCGTGGACCCGGACGACAACACCCCCGGAGCCATCCGGCGCAGCGGGGCGGAGATTACCGCTTACGGCGCGCCCGTGCTGCCGGGGGCCATGTTCCTGCTGGGGTACTTCGGGGACGGGACGCCTATCCTGGGCCTCCCCGGGTGCGTCATGTACGCCCAGCGGACCATCTTCGACCTGGTCCTGCCCAAGGTTGCCGCCGGGGTCCCCGTGACGCGGGCGGACCTTGCCGCCATGGGCGAGGGCGGCCTGTGCCTGGGCTGCGGGGCCTGCACCTACCCCAACTGCGGATTCGGAACATAGGGCTTTCTTCTATATCAAATATATGGGAATGTGAGAACGTCATGAAACGGCTCTTTTCTATGCTGTTGGCCCTGCTGGTCCTGCCTCTCGCCGCCTGCGGCGGCTCCAAAGCGGACGGCCCCGTCACAGGCGGGGACGTGGAGCTCACTATCTTCGCCGCCGCCTCCCTCCAGGAGTCCCTGACGGAGTGCGGGGAGCTGTATCAAAAGGAACATCCCAACGTCGCCCTAGTCTTCAACTTCGATTCCTCCGGCACCCTCAAAACCCAGATTGAGGAGGGGGCTGTGTGCGACATCTTCATCTCCGCCGGGCAAAAGCAGATGAACCAGCTGGATGCCGCCCGGCCGGACGTGAACACCGATGGCCTGGACTTCGCCGTCTCAAGCTCACGGTTTAACCTGCTGGAAAACCAGGTTGTCCTGGCGGTGCCGGAGGGGAACCCGGCGGGCATCCACAGCTTCGACGGCCTGAAGGCCGCCCTGGAGACCGGGGATGTGCTTTTGGCCATCGGGAACCGCGACGTGCCCGCAGGCCAGTACGCCCAGGAGATTTTCGCCTACTGCGGCTTGGACGAGGCCGCCCTGAGCGCCGCCGGAGTCCTGACCTACGGCTCCAATGTGAAGGAGGTCGCCACCCAGGTGGCCGAGGGAACCGTGGACTGCGGCATCATCTACGCCACGGACGCGTATTCCGCCGGGCTGGAGGTGGCAGACACCGCCACGGCGGACATGTGCGGGCAGGTGGCCTACCCCGCCGCCGTGATGAAACATACCGCTTACTATGGCGCGGCCCTGGATTTCCTCACCTGGCTGGGCGCGGCCAACGGGGGCATCCCCGTCTTCGAGTCTGCGGGCTTCACAGAAGCCAGCGAATAAACTGGGAGGGCCCTACATGGACTGGTTTCCCCTTTACAACTCCATCCGCACCGCCGCCGTCTCCACGGTTCTGGTGTTCTTCCTGGGAATCTCCGCTGCCCATTTTATCTCCAGGGCCCCCCGGCTGGTAAAGGGTATTCTGGACGTGGTCCTCACCCTGCCCCTGGTCCTGCCCCCTACGGTGGTGGGCTGGCTGCTGCTGATGGCCCTAGGCCCCCGGAGGCCCCTGGGGGGCTGGCTGCTGGACACCTTCGGCCTCCAGCTGGCCATGACCTGGCCCTCCGGTGTCTTCGCCGCCGTGGCGGTGAGCTTCCCCCTGATGTACCGCACCGCCCGGGGAGCCTTCGAGTCCTTTGACCAGGCCCTGGCCCAGGCGGGCCGGACCCTGGGGCTCCGCAACGCCTATATTTTCTGGCGGATTCAAATGCCCGTCTGCCGCCAGGGCATCCTGGCGGGAACGGTGCTGGCCTTCGCCCGGGCCCTGGGGGAATACGGGGCCACTTCCATGGTGGCGGGCTACACCCCGGGGCGCACCGCCACCGTCTCCACCACCGTCTACCAGCTCTGGCGCACGGGACAAGACGCCCTGGCCTTCCGCTGGGTACTGGTGAACCTGGGAATCTCCGCCGCCGTGCTGCTGGCGGTAAACCTGCTGGAACGGAAGGAGGGACGCTCATGGCCCTGACGGTCCGCATACAAAAGCACTACGGGGACTTTCTCCTGGACGTGGATTTTACAGCGGAGGATGGGCAGGTCCTGGCCCTTCTGGGGGCCTCCGGCTGCGGAAAGAGCGTAACCTTAAAGTGCATCGCCGGAATCGACAAGCCGGACCGGGGCCGGATTGAGCTGGATGGCCGGGTCCTCTTTGACAGCGGCGCCGGAATCAATCTCCCGCCCCAAGCGCGCCAGGTGGGGCTCCTCTTTCAGAATTACGCCCTGTTTCCCCATATGACGGTAGCGCGGAACGTCGCCGTCTGCCTGGGCCCCATGGACAAGCGGCGGCGGCAGGCCCGGACGGTGGAACTCCTGGCCCTGCTTCACCTGGAGGATCAGGGGCCCCTCTATCCCCGCCAGCTCTCCGGAGGGCAGCAGCAGCGGGCGGCCCTGGCCCGTATCCTGGCCTCGGAGCCCCGGGCCCTGCTGCTGGACGAGCCCTTTTCCGCCCTGGACAGCTTCCTCAAATGGCAGCTGGAGCAGGAACTCCGGGAGGTCCTGGACCGCTTCCCCGGCCCCGTAATCTGGGTCACCCACGACCGGGGAGAGGCCTTCCGGAACTGCCCCCGGGTCTGCGTGCTGGAGGCGGGAGCCTCCGCCCCGGTAACCACGATGGCGGCGCTGATGGCAAACCCCGGCACCGTCAGCGCCGCCCGGCTCTCCGGGTGCAAGAATTATGCCACCCTGCGCCCCGGTCCCGCCCCAGGGCTGGTGGCGGTTCCGGAATGGGGACTGACGCTCCAGGCGTCCGCCCCCTGGCGGGAGGGCGTTTCCACCCTAGGCATCCGGGCGGACCGGGTCCGCCCGGCGGAGGCGGGGGCCGCCAACGCCTTCCCGTGCCGGGTTGTACGGGTGACGGAGGACCTGTCCACCGTATTGGCCGCCCTGCGCCCGGAAACCGCTTCCCCCGGGGCCCCTCCCCTTTGGATGAAGCTGCCCAAAGACGCCTGGGCCGCCCTGCCGGACCGGGCCCTCCTCCTGACGGCGGTCCGCCCGGAGGACCTGATGCTCTTGAAATAGGAGGAGATTTCATGTATACAGCCGCAGTTCTCACCGTCAGCGACCGGGGCTTCCGGGGGGAACGACCCGACGAAGCGGGACCGCTGGCCGCCGCTCTGCTAGAAGAGGCGGGCTACCGGGTTGCCGAAACCGCCCTGGTCCCCGATGAACAGCCGGAAATTGAGGCCGCCCTCCTCCGCCTGTCGGGCCGGGCCGCCCTGGTGGTAACCACCGGGGGCACGGGCTTCTCTCCCCGGGACGTAACGCCGGAGGCCACCTTGGCGGTTTGTGAACGCATGGCCCCTGGCATCCCAGAGGCTATGCGGGCCGCGTCCCTGGCCCTCACCCCCCGGGCCATGCTGTCCCGGGCCGCAGCGGGCATCCGGGGCGGGACCCTCATCGTCAACCTCCCCGGAAGCCCCAAGGCGGTCCGGGAAAACCTGGAGGCGGTGCTCCCCGCCTTGGAGCACGGTTTAAACATGCTCCAGGGCGGTCCCCATGACTGCTCTGCTCCTCGGACTCCCGGAGGGCGCGGAACGGAAGCTATGGAACCGTAAAACCGCTTGGGGCAGATGACCCCACAAGGGCCTTTTACGCTCTCCGGGCGTCTAGTGGTAAGCCGGGCCGGGGCGGCGGGCCAGAGCCTCCCTCCGCGTCCCTCCGTTTGATAAGACGCGTAATCCTCCGCTCCTGGGGAGAGTTGCCTTCTTTTTACCGGATGCACACCAGCAGTCCCCGCATGGAATGCCCATAAGCAAAACGCCAGCCCCATCCTGGCAAAAAAGCGGCCCGCCTGATTCACGCTCAGGCAGGCCGCTTTTCAAGCGCTCCAGCACCGGAACGCCTGCGTTTTCCCTTCAATGCGTAACGGAAAACCGGAACACCGTCTCATGTTCCCAAGCCTCCCCAGGCCGGAGGACACACTGGGGAAACTCCGGGCGGTTCGGCGTATCCGGGAAAAACTGGGTTTCCAGGCACACCGCGTCCCGGCGTCCGTACTCCGCCCCGCCTTTCCCGGCGGGACAGCCCGCCATGTAGTTCCCCGCGTAAAACTGAATCCCGGGCAGGGTGGTCTCCACTTCCATGCGGATGCCGCTTTCTGCGCCCTCCAGCACGGCGGCGGGCCTCAGCGTGCCAGGGTCCCCCTCCACCACCCAGTTATGGTCGTAGCCGGAGCACAGCTCCAGCTGGCGGAAGGGCTGGCCGATCCGCGCGCCGATGGCGACGGGAGAGCGGAAGTCCATGGGCGTCCCCTCCACTGGCGCGATGACGCCAGTGGGAATACTGCCCGGCCCCACGGGGGTGTAACAGCTGGCGTGGAGCGTGAGAAGCTGGTCCATCGCTCCCCCGGCGTTATGCCCATTCAAATTAAAATAGGCGTGATTTGTCAAATTGCAAATGGTCGCCCGGTCTGCGGCGGCCCGGTAGGACAGCCGGAGCGCCCCGCCCTCCAGGCAGTAGGTTACGGAGACCTTGAGCCGCCCGGGATAGCCCTCCTCCATGTCCCCGCTCTCACAGGAGAAGGCCGCGCCATATTCCCCCCAGGGCTCCACCTTCCAGACCTTGGAAAAAAAGCCCGCCGGGCCGCCGTGAAGGTGGTTCTCCCCGTCGTTGCGGTCCAGGATATAGCTCTGCCCATCCAGCGTGAACCGCCCTCCGGCAATGCGGTTGGCGTAACGGCCCACCACCGCGCCCATGAACTGATCCTGAGCCTCATAATCCTCCATGCGGTCAAAGCCCAGGACGGTATCAACGGGTCCCCTCCTCCCCTGCGCCACCAGCCCCCGCAGGGCCGCGCCGTAAGTCAGCAGGGAACAGCGGAGAATCCCGTTATCCAAAATAATCTCATCTACAGCGCGGCCATCCCGGGCCGCGCCAAACGGCGTTCTCTCCATGGGCCCCCCGTCAGCCCTGGCCGTAATAGGCCCCGGGGCCGTGCTTGCGGAGGTAGTGCTTATCCAGCAGCTCCTGCTGCATGGCCCCCAGGCCCGGCGTCAATAACATGGCGTGGAAATCCATAAAGGCGCATTCCTCCAGCACCACCGCGTTGTGTACGGCGTTAAAGGGGTCCGTGCCCCAGGCGAAGGGGCCGTGGCTGTGGACCAGCACCGCCGGGACTTGGGACGGGTCCAGCTTCCGCTCCCGGAAGGTCTCAATGATCACGTTCCCCGTCTCCAGCTCATAGCTCCCGGCGATCTCGCCGGGCGTCATCTTCCGGGTACAAGGAATCTCCCCGTAGAAATAGTCTCCCTGGGTGGTGCCCAGGGCGGGAACGCCCTTCCCCGCCTGGGCAAAGGAGGTGGCCCAGCGGCTGTGGGTGTGGACAATGCCGCCCAGGGCCGGGAAGGCCCGGTACAGCGCCAGGTGGGTGTCCGTATCGCTGGAGGGCTTATAACGCCCCTCCACCCGCTCCCCGGACTCCAGGCTCACCACCACCATATCTTCGGGCTTCATGTCGTCGTACTCCACGCCGGAGGGCTTGATGACCATCAGGCCCCGCTCCCGGTCAAGACCGGAGACATTGCCCCAGGTGAAGGTAACCAGGCCGTATTCTGGCAAAAGCAGGTTTGCCCTACAGACCTGTTCTTTTAGTTCTTCTAACATCACAGTTCCCTCTTTCCCATGTGCGGGGGCGGCGCGGACGCCGTCCCCCGCAGGCGTTTACTTCCATTTCCAGGCCAGGTCCGCGAGGAACAGGTCGTGCTCCAGGCTCTCCACCGTGGTGTCTTTGGTGATGTGGACAAATTCAATCTCCATCATATTGGCCCAGTCCTTCATCTGCTCCGCCGTCACATCGTAGCTCAGGACGGTGTGGTGGGCTCCGCCCGCCGTGATCCAGCACTCCACGCCCGTGGTGAGGCTGGGCTCCGCCTGCCACATGACCCGGGCCACGGGCAGGTTCGGCATAGGCAGGATGGGCTTGACACAGTGGATATCCTGGCAGATCAGCCGGAGCCGCCCGCCCATGTCAATGAGGCTGACCACAATGGCGTCTCCGGGCTTGCCCTCGAAGACCAGCCGGGCCGGGTCCTCCCGGTCCCCGATGCCCAGGGGATGGACCTCAATCCGGGGCCGCTCCGCCGCCACGGAGGGGCAGACCTCCAGCATGTGGGCCCCCAGGCTGTACTCCTGGCCCTTCACCAGATGGTAGGTGTAGTCCTCCATAAAGGCGGAGGCCCCGTTGCCGCCCTGGCCCATAGCCTTCAGAATGGCGGTCATGGCCGAGACCTTCCAGTCGCCCTCGCCGCCGTAGCCATAGCCCTGGGCCATGAGGTGCTGGGAGGCCAGGCCGGGGAGCTGCCTCATGCCCCAGAGGTCCTGGAAGGTGTTGGAGAAGGCCAGACAGCCCTCGGCATCCAGCATCTTTTTCATGGCGATCTCTTCCCGGGCCTGATAGCGGATGGTTTCCAGATCATCGGTCGCGAAATCGTAGCTGGCCTTATAAGTTTCCATCAGGGCGGCGACCTCGGCCTCGGTGACCTCGTTCATCACCTTGACCAGGTCGCCCACGGCCCAGGTGTTTACCTGCCAGCCCAGCTTGGCCTGGACCTCTACCTTGTCGCCTTCGGTGACGGCCACCTCCCGCATGTTGTCCCCGAAGCGCATGACCTTCATGGACTTAGAGACCGCCACGCCCACGGCGGCTTTCATCCAGCTTCCGATGCGGGCCTGGACCTCCTCGTCCTGCCAGAACCCGGCAATAACCTTCCGGGGCTTTCTCAGACGGGCCCCGATGAAACCGTGTTCCCGGTCGCCGTGGGCGGCCTGGTTCAGGTTCATGAAGTCCATGTCGATTTCCTTGTTGGGAATTTCCCGGTTGTACTGGGTGGCGAAGTGGCACCAGGGTTTCTGGAGGTCTGCCAGGCCGTTGATCCACATTTTGCTGGGACTGAAGGTGTGGCACCAGGTGATGACCCCGGCGCAGGAATCATCATAGTTGGCCTCCTTGCAGACCTGGGCGATTTCCTGATTGGTCTTGGCCGTGACCTTGTAGACCAGGGGATAGGGCAGGACGGCGCTCAGCTTTTCCGCCATCTCGGCGGCCCGGGCGGCCACGGTGTCCAGCACCTCGGGGCCGTAGAGGAACTGACTGCCGACGACAAACCAAAATTGATACTGCTTCATGAATCTTC
Source organism: uncultured Oscillibacter sp. (assembly GCA_910583785.1). Taxonomy (GTDB): domain Bacteria; phylum Bacillota; class Clostridia; order Oscillospirales; family Oscillospiraceae; genus Oscillibacter. The sequence goes on along the minus strand of CAJTZK010000009.1, from coordinate 114,495 downwards.
CTCCTTACAGGTGTTCCACTGCGGCACGCTCCACCTCAAGCAGAGCCCTGTACCGCCGGATATAGGTGTTGAAGCCCTCCTTCAGGGCGGCGCTTGGCTGGACGGTGGTCCCGGCGGCTCCGGCGAACACCCGGCGGCCCAGGAAGTCCTCCAGCCGCTCGCCCTCCGCTTTGCGCAGCATATAAGCCGCCAGCAGGGCCATGCCGTAGGGGCCTCCCTCTCCCGCCGTCTCCATGCAGGCAACGGGGGCGCCGCAGGCGGCGGCCAGGTAGCTCTGCCCTACCACCGGGGTCTTGAACAGGCCCCCGTGCCCCATCAGGGAATCGATGGCGGCTCCCTCCTGCGCCAGGATGTCCATCCCGATTTTCAGGGTAGCCATGGTGGCATAGAGCTGGGCCTTGAAAAAGTTCGCCAGGGTAAAGCCCGTCTCCGGGGTCCGGGCCACCAGGGGGCGTCCCGCGTCCATGTGGGTAACTCCCTCCCCGGCTAAGTAATTGCACACCAGCACGCCGCCGCAGTCCGCGTCCCCTTCCAGGCTCTTTTCATAGAGCTTGGTGTACAGCTCACCGGAGTCGGGATTCGCGCCGAACAAACGAGCCGCCTCCCCCAGGACGCTGACCCAGGCGTTGGTGTCGTTGGTGCAGTTGTTGCAGTGGACCATGGCCACCGGGGCGCCGGCGGGGGTGGCCACCAGGTCGATTTCCTCATAGACCTTTTTCAGGGGCTTCTCCAGCACCACCATGGAGAAGATAGAGGTCCCGGCGGAGACGTTGCCCGTCCGGGGGGCCACGGCGTTGGTGGCGGTCATGCCCGTTCCCGCGTCCCCTTCCGCCGGGGCAAAGGGAATTCCCGGGGCCAGCAAGCCACCCAGCCGGGCCGCGCCGGACTCCGTGAGGGTCCCGGCAGGCTCCCCGGCGGCCAGGACCTTCGGGAGAAGGTCCTCCAGCTTCCAGGGAAGGGCCTGGATATCCGGCAGGGCGGCGAACTTTGCCAGCATCCCAGCGTCGTAGTCCAGGGTGGCGCTGTCGATGGGGAACATGCCGGAGGCCTCCCCTATGCCCACGGCGTTGACTCCGGTGAGCATATAGTGGACATAGCCCGCCAGGGTGGTAATATGGGCAACCTGGGGAACGTGTTCCTCGCCGTTCAGCACCGCCTGGTAGAGGTGGGCGATGCTCCAGCGCTGGGGGATGTTAAAGCCGAACAGCTCCGTCAGCTCCGCCGCCGCCGGGCCAGTCATGGTGTTCTGCCAGGTGCGGAAGGGGGTCAGAAGCTTCCAGTCCTTGTCGAAAGCCAGATAGCCGTGCATCATGGCGGACACACCCATGGCGGCAATATTCTCCCGGTTTTCCACCTGGGAAAGGGCTGTTTTCAGCCCTTTCCAGACCTCCTCCAGGGGGTAGGTCCAAACGCCGCTTTTATAGCAGGAGGCCCAGGTGTAGTCCCCGGAGGAAACGGGCTGGAAGCCGCCGCCAACGGTCACGGCCTTGATGCGGGTGGAACCCAGCTCAATTCCTAAGCAGGTTTTCATGTTCCGCCCTCCTTGCCGCCAGTGTTCTTCCGCAGCAGCACCACGCTCTGGACCACCAGGAACAGGCAGAGCATGGCCGCCACGGTGATGTTGGACCACCATGCCTCGTCAAAGCCCAGGGAGGAGACGATCCGCTTGATGGTATTCAGGCTCATGACGCCGAAGAAGGTTCCCGCCACGTTGCCCACGCCGCCTGTGAGCAGGGTCCCTCCGATGATAGAGGACGCAATGGCGTTCATCTCATCTCCCGCGCCGTTGGCCACGTCGCCGCTTCCCACGTGGAGGAAGTACAGGATGCCGCCCAGGCCCGCCAGAAGGCTGCACAGCACATGGGCCAGGAACTTGGTGCGGCGCACGTTGATGCCCAGCATGTTGGCGCTCTGATTGTTTCCGCCCACGGCGTAAAAGCTGCGGCCCAGCTTCGTCCAGCGCAGAAGGCAGAACAGGAGCACGACCACCAGCAGGGCGATGACGACGCCCACCTCCACATAGGCCGGAATGTATTGGCCCAGCTTGTTGTTGGATCCCAGGCCGGGAACGATGATGCGGGTATCCTTCACTGCCAGGAAGCCCGCGTTGGTCACCCGGATGGGTTCCTTGCTGACGATGGTGGTCATGCCCTTGGCGAAGAACATGCCCGCCAGGGACACAATAAAGGGCTGGATTTCCAGGCAGGCCACCAGGTAGCCCTGAACCACCCCAAAGGCCAGGCCGATGCCCAGGCCGATGAGGAGGACCGTCAGGATGCTGCCGCCCTGCTGTTCCAGGTTTACCGCGCTGGCCATGCAGACCAGGCTGGTGACGGCGCCTACGCTGATGTCGATTCCCCCCGTGATCATGACGATGCTCATGCCGCAGGACAGAACGATCAGGGAGGCGTTGTTGTTCAGGATATTGAGGAAATTCTGGGGCTTGGTGAACCCGCCTCCCAGGAAGAGGATGGCGGACAGGTACAGGGCGAAAAAGACCAGGACCGTGATGGTGAGCAGCAGATTGGTATCCGAGAGGTCCCGGCGGGCCTTGAGACGGGGCGCTTTGCTTGCGGTAGTCGTCATGTCACTTCGCCTCCTTTGCGATGCTGCCCGCCCTGGCCTGGAGCCGCAGGCCCGCCATCTTGCTCCGCACCACCGGGGCGCTGAGCACCACCAGCAGAATGACCACCACCGCCTTGTAGGCGGGCAGGGCCGTGGAGGGCACTTCATACTTGTAAAGCGTGGTGGTGAGGAACTGGATGACATAGGCCCCCAGGATGGAGCCGTAAATGTTGAACTTGCCACCGGAGAGGGCATTGCCCCCCAGGGCCACCGCCAGGATGGCGTCCATCTCAATATTCTCCGCGATACGGGAGTAATTGATGGAGCCGCTGCGGCTGACGCGGATGAAGCCCGCCACCGCCACGCACACGCCCAGGATCACGTAGGTGAGCAGCTTGATCATCTGCGGGTCCAGGCCATTGAGGCGGGAGGAATTGGCGTTGATGCCCACCGACTGGGTGTAGAGCCCCAGGGTGGTGAATCTCAGCACCAGCCAGAACACCAGGATCACAAAGGCGGTGATGAAAATAGGGGTGGGCACGGGAATGCCGGGCAGGAAGGTCCCCGCGTATTTGAAGGAAATGTCGTTCATAATGGGCAGCTGGTTGTTGTTGATCCAAGCCGCGATGGAGCGCCCGGCGGTAAACATAATCAGGGTGGCCACCATGGGCTGGATTTTGAAGTAGGCAACCAGCGTGCCGTTAAACGCGCCGAAGAGGGCGGTTGCCACGATGCCCGCCAGGACAGCCAGGAACAGGGGCGCCTGGAGCGTGTCGGCGGTCACCTGCCCGCCGCAGGCTATCCGCAGGATGACGCTTCCGGCAATGGCCATGGTAGCGCCCACGGAGATATCCTGTCCGCCGGAGGAGGCGGTCACCAGGGTCATGCCGATGGCCAGAATCACCAGCTCCGAGGCGTTGTCCAGCACGGAGATAATGTTGCCGCTGAGCACCGGGTTGCCCAGGCTGTTCTCCTTGATGGTGACGGCGAAGAAGGACGGGTCGGCAGCCAGGTTGAAAATCACCAGCAGGGCCAGCGCCGCGAAGGGGATAAAGAGCTGCTGCCGGATGAGCCGCTTGAAGAAGCTCTCCCCGGGCTGTTTCACTTTGGTCTCAGGATTTTTCACCGGAGTCATCATTCCTCACCTCCCGCAATGGTCGCCATAATCTTTGTCTGGGTCAGGTCCTCTCCGGAAAGCTCGCCTACCGCCTTCCGGTCCCGCATGACGATGAGCCGGGAACAGGTGCGCAGCATCTCGTCGATCTCCGAGGAGATGAAGGTCACGCTGGTGCCCTTCTCCGCCAGCCGCAGGACCAGCTTCTGGATTTCAATTTTGGTGCCGATGTCAATGCCCCGGGTGGGTTCGTCCAGAATCAGGTACTTGGGGTCCGTGAGGAGCCACCGGGCCAGGATGCACTTTTGCTGGTTGCCGCCGGAGAGGGATTTGATGGGAGTGTCCGCCGAGGCGGTCTTGATCTCCAGCAGCTGGATGTAGTTGTCGGCGAAGGCCTCCGCCTGGGCCCTGGAGATGGGCCGGAAGAAGCCCTTCATCACCTGGTAGGCCAGGATGATGTTCTCCCGGACGGAAAGATCCCCCACAATGCCGTCGCCCTTCCGGTCCTCGGGCAGGTAGCCGATGCCCCGCTTCATGGCGTCCAGGGGCTTTTTAATCCTGGCCTCCTTGCCGTCCATCTTCACGGTGCCGCCCGTGACCCGGTCCGCGCCGAAGATGGCCCGGACGCACTCGCTCCGCCCGGAGCCCAGCAGCCCGGTGAAGCCGTTGACCTCCCCCTTGCGGATGGAGAAATCAAAGGGCTGGATGCCCGCGTTGCTGCAAAGGCCCTGGGCCTCCAGTACGGGCGCGCTCTCCCGGCTGGCGGATGCGCCGCCGGACTCGCCCTTGATGTCGGCCATGTCGTCCAGCTCCTTGCCCAGCATCTTGCTGACCAGCTTCACCCGGGGCAGGTCCTCGATGACGTACTCGCCCACCAGCTGGCCGTCCCGGAGGACGGTGATCCGGTCGCAGACCTCGTAGACCTGCTCCAGGAAGTGGGTGACGAAGAGGATTCCCACGCCCTTTTTCCGCAGGTCCCGCATGAGGCCGAAGAGCTTCTGTACCTCCTGCTCATCCAGGGAAGAGGTAGGTTCGTCCAGAATCAGCACCTTGCACTCCATGTCCACCGCCCGGGCGATGGCCACCATCTGCTGCACGGCGATGGAACAGGTGCCCAGCTGCTGGGTGGGACTGGCGGGGATGCCCAGGGATTCCAGGATTTTCCCCGCGCCGCTGTTCATCTTCCTCCAATTGGTAACCGCCCCCTTGGTGCGGCCGATGTACATGTTCTCCGCCACGCTCAGGTTGGGGCACAGGGTGATCTCCTGGTACACCGTGCTGATTCCCGCGTTTTGGGCGTCCTGGGGAGAGCGGATAACGGCGGGCCCGTTCACGCCCTCAATGTGGACCTCTCCCCCGTCCTTGGGATACACGCCGGTCAGCACCTTAATCAGCGTGGATTTTCCGGCGCCGTTCTCCCCCATCAGGGCGTGGATTTCTCCCCTGCGCAGGGTAAAATCCACATCCTGAAGGGCGCGTACGCCGGGGAAATACTTGCAGATGCCCCGCATTTCCAATACCGCGCCTTTCTGCATAGGGATACGCCTCCATTCTCTCAGATTTTAAAACACGCGGCGCGGCTGACATGCCGCGCCGCGTGCCGGGTCACGTGATGTTAAGATGGCCTGTACTCAGGTTCCGTAGGTATCCACATCGGCCTGGGTCAGGGTGTCGCAGTCGAAGCCCTGCTCGGGGGTGTAGGTAATCTTCTGGGCGGGAGCGTTCCCGGCCATCAGGTCCTTGATGATGCTGTCCACCGTATCAGCCTGGAGGGGGTTGCATAGGCCCATATAGTTCCAGCGGCCCGCCAAAACCTCTTCAAAAGCCCACTTGTCGCTGTCGAAGCCCATGACAATGACGTCGCCGTCTTTACCGTGGGTGATTCCGGCGGCGTCCAGGGCAGCCACAGCGCCCCGGGCCATGCCGTTGTTTTCGGCGTAAATTACATTAAAGGGCTTTCCGGAGTCGATCACGGACTGGGTGATGGTACGGGCGGTGGCCTCGTCCCAGTCGGCGGTCTGCTGGGTCACATAGTTCCAGCTGCCCTCGGCGGCAACCTTCTCGTCCAGGGCGCCCGTGCGGCCCAGCTGGGCGTCGGAGCCCATGTGGCCCTGGATGTGGATGATGTTGTACTCGCTCAGGCCCTGAGCCGCCAGCCAGTCCACGGCGGTCTGGCCCTCGGCGGGCATGTCGGAGACGACGGCGGCTACGTACATGCTCTCATCCGCTTCCAGCATGCGGTCGAAGAGGATAATCTGGGTGCCAGCGGCCTGGGCATCCTGGAGAACGGTGTCCCAGCCAGTGGTAGAGGCGGGAGAGAGGAGCAGGAAGTCCACCTCGTCCTGGATCATCTGCTGGGCCGTGGCAATCTGCTGGGCCGCGTCATTGTTGTTGTAGAAGGTGGCTTTGTAGCCGTTTTCTTCATTGAAGGTTGCCCGCATGGCCGCATCGTTGGCGGTCCGGTATCCGGATTCGTTGGGGTCGTTGTTGATAACGCCCACGGAGATCAGCTCCCCGCCAGCGTCTGCGGGCTGCTGGGCGTCAGAGCCAGTGTCCGCAGGGGCGGAGCTGCCAGTGTCGGCGGGAGCGGGATCGTCTCCGGTTTTGCCGCCGCAGGCGGCCAGGGCCAGGACCATGCACAGGGCCAGCATGAGACAAAAGACTTTCTTCATGACCAATTCCTCACTTTCAGATTTTGGGTCCGCCGCCGGATATCCGTCCGGCTTCCATAGGTGCATTAAAAACGATTCCCCCGGCAAAGTCAATACATTTTTGGCTATTATATCTATTTTTGTGTGAGTAAATAGAACAAATTTTAGCTATTATGACGTATAATCGTACAAATTCCCCGCATACAAGCGGAGCAATTTTCTATCAAGTTGAAAATCTTACGATTTGTCTTCTTAATTTGTTTGTTTTCTTCCGGTTTTTAAAAAAGCCAGGGAATCTTTTTCCTCTGGCAGATTGCCTAATTCTGAAAAATCAGTTGATTTTCTTCGGACAAATGGTGAAAAATTATGTCCGCCTGGCCGGGATTTTCCAATCGGCGCGGAGGCAATTTGTGTTTTTCTCTGAAAAAACCGACAAAGTTCCAATATGTCTCAACCTTTATTTTGGGCAAATTACCCTTGGCGCTTGGTATAATGAAAACAGCCATCAACGGAAAGGAGGCGCGGGCATGGCGATGAAATACCAGCTGCTGGCGGAGCGGCTCCGGGAGGAGCTGGCCCGGAACAGCGGACGGCCCGGGTACAGGCTGCCCACGGAGCAGGAGCTGAGCCGCCAATACCAGCTGAGCCGCCAGACGGTCCGCCACGCCCTGGCGCTTTTGGAGGAAGAGGGGCTGATTCATCGGCGGCAGGGCAGCGGGTCCTATGCCACCGGGCTGCTGCCGGGGGCGGCTCCCCGCCAGATTGCGGTGGTGGCCTCCTTTATGGATGACTACATCTTCCCCGCAATCCTCCACGATGCTTCCGATGTGTTTTCCCGCCAGGGGTACTCCACCGCCGTGTACGCCACGGAAAACCGGGTCAGCACTGAGCGGGAAATTCTGCTCCGCCTGCTGGAGGAGCCCGTGGGCGGCCTCCTGGTGGAGGGCTCCAAGACCGCCCTGCCCACGCCCAACGCCGACCTTTACCAGCGGCTGCTCCAGACAGGCACGCCCATTGTCTTTCTCCATGGCGCTTACGCCGGATTGGACCGGGTCCCCTGTGTGGCAGACGACAATTACGGCGGCGGCTATCAGCTGGCCCGTTACCTGGCGGGCCAGGGGCACCGGGAAATCGCCGGGATTTTTAAAAGCGACGATGTGCAGGGCCCCCAGCGGTACCACGGGGCCGTCTCCGCCCTCCGGGACGCGGGGCTCTCCATCCGGGACGGGCGCTTCGCCTGGTACGACACGGAGGACCGCCGCCACCTCCTGGAGAACCGGGACGGGCGGCTGCTGGCGGACTTCCTGCAAAAACGGCTGGAGGACGCCACGGCGGTAATCTGCTACAACGATGAGATCGCCTACCGCCTGATTCAAGCCCTGCTGGAGGCGGGACGCCGGGTGCCGGAGGAGGTGGCGGTGGTCAGCTTTGACAACAGCTACCTGAGCCAGCTGGGCCCCGTGCCCATCACCTCCCTCAGCCACCGCAGCCGCATGGGCCGGGTGGCCGCGGAGCAGATGACCGGGCTCCTCCACGGGGAGGCCGCCCGCTCAAAATCCCTGGAGTGGGAACTGGTCTGCCGGAACAGCGGATAAGATAAACAAAGGCCGGGACGGACTGCGGCATCCGTTCCCGGCCTTTGTTCAATATTCCCGGCATGCAATCAGGGCTTCCGTCAAATCCTCCTGGGTAAACGCCTGTTCCTCTACATAGCGGTGCTTCTCCGGCGTCCCCCCAGCCTCCATGGTCTGGATAGCCTCCTCCACCAGAGGCCCCAGCAGCGGGTTGCACTCCACCACCAGGGAGATTTTCCCGTTTAAGCACTCCGCCAGGGCTCCCCGGGTCGCGTCGAAGGTAATGATGTTCACGCCTTCCCGCCCGCAGCGGTACCCCTGTTCCTCCAGGGCCTGGAGGGCCCCAAAGGCGATGTTGTCGTTTTCGCAGTACACAACGTCGATGCGCCGCTGCCCCGGGACACCGGAAAGATAGTCCGTCATAACCTCATAGGCCTTTGCCTGGGTGAAATCCCCGTCCAGCTGCGCCAGCAATTCCCAATGGCCATGGGTCTCTATGGCCGCCTCCAGCGCCGCCGTCCGGCCAAGCTGGGCCGTGGACCCCAGGGTGCCCTGGATGTGGATGATGCCCAGGGTCTCTCCGCGCTCCCGGAAGCCGCTCTCCATCCAATTCACGGCCAGCGTCCCCTCCCGCAAAAAGTCAGAGCCAATATGGGCGGCATAAAGGCTCTCGTCCTCCACGTCCGCCATACGGTCCACCAAAATGACGGGGATAGACGCCTCCTTCGCCTCCTGAAGCACGGAGTCCCATCCGCTTTCGCTGATCGGCATCAGGACGATATAGTCCACCTGCTGCTGGATGAACCTCCGGATGGCGGTGATCTGGTTCTCCTGCTTCTGCCGGGCGTCATTGAACAGGAGGCGGTAGCCGTTCTCCTCGGAGAAAACCGCCTTCATGGACTCGGAGTTCGCCACCCGCCAGTCGGATTCCGCTCCCACTTGGGACATACCGATCACGATCAGCTCCTCATTGGGCGAATCCCCCTGGGAATTTGTCCTGGCCCCGCAGGCGGAGCCCAGAACAAGGCCCAGCGCCAGCACCGCCAGCAGAAACATCCGCTTCATGGCTCCCTGTCCTCCCTTCCCTGGCAGGGAACCCGTACCGTCACGGTGGTTCCCACGCCCTCCCGGCTGGAAAGCGCCAGCCCATATGGCGGGCCGAACAGGAGCCGCAGCCGCTCGTGGACGGTCACCAGGCCGAAGCCCACCCGTTCCCCGTTCTCAATGGCCCGGTTCAGCTCCTCCAGCCGCGCCGCCGCCATTCCCGCGCCGTCGTCCGTAATCTGGAGGAGCACGTCCGCCCCCTCCTCCCGGCTGGTAATGTAAATGCAGCCCTTTCCCCGCTTGAGCTTGATGCCGTGGTACAAGGCGTTCTCCACCAAGGGCTGGAGGGTCAGCTTGGGAAGCCGGGTCTCCCGCAGGGCAGCGTCAATCTGGATGGTGTACTCCAAAATGTCCTTGTACCGGGCCTGCTGGATTTGGAGATAGCTGCGGACATGTTCCTCTTCCTCCCCCAAGGTGATGACATCCTCCCCCCGGCTCAGGGAGTGGCGGAAAAAGCTGGACAGGTTGGAGACCATCTCCACCGCCGCCTGGGGCCGGGACGCCTCGATCAGCCAGATGATGGTATCCATCGTGTTGTACAGGAAATGCGGATTGACCTGGGCCTGGAGCAGCGCCAGCTCCGCCTTGCGGAGGCTGGCCTGCTTCTGGGTGATCTCCTGAATCTGGGCGTTGAGCCGGGCAATCATCTGCTCCATACCCTCGCCGAGAGTGCGCAGCTCATAGGTTTCCGAACGGACTGGTTCCCGGACCGTCAGGTCGCCGCCGATGACGTCCTCCGCCCGGCGGCTCAAGTCCACCACTGGCTGGGTGACCGAGCGGCTCAGCCGGACGCTGTAACGGACCAGCAGCAGGATCAGCCCCCCGGACAAGACCAGGACCAGAAGGATTTCCGCCGCAATCTGCCGGGATATCTGCTGCTGTAACAGGTTCAGCTGGACCGACTCGCAGTAAAGGTAGTTGTACATGTACTCTTGAATCATGGCGGTAAGCACGTACACGTTGTTCTCCAACTGCACCTGGCGGTCGTCATAGTTCCGGGTCCGCTCAATCTGGTAAATCTTCTCCTCCAGGTTCTCGCACAGGTCCAGCACGCTGGTCACGGCCCGGAGGCTGTCCTTCTGGCTGGTGCTGTCCAGCAGATCCTTCGCCAGGGCCTGGGCCGCCTGGACCTCCTGGATGGGCAGGCCCTCAGAGTACCGGCTTTCAATGACATAGTAATACATCTTGAGGTCGATATTCTCCTTGAAATCCTGGTTGAACTCCGACGCGGTGGTCACATTGTAGAGGAGGTTTTTATACTGGCTGTTGTAAACCAGGACCAGGACCAGCATGACCGCCGGAATGGCCGCCATGAAGCCGCAAAAAATCACCACCAGGCGGCGCATCCGGCTCTGGATGGAGTCCGGGCGGCTCATGGGCGCTTCCCCCCTCCCCGGTAATCCCGGGGCGTGCAGCCCTGGGTCTTCTTGAACAGGAAGCTGAAGTAGTGGGGGTCTTTATAGCCCACCGCCGCCGCCACCTCGCCCGAGCGTTTGTCCGTGGTGCGGAGCAGTTCCTTCGCCCGGTCCATCCGCTTTCCGGTGACGTACTCGGTGAAGGTCGCCCCAATCTCCTGGCTGAACACCGCCGAGAGGTAGTTGGCGGAGATGTTCACCTCCCGGGCCACCTGGTTCAAAGAGAGGGATTCCTCCGTATAATGGCTGTCAATGTAGGCCACCGCCTGTTTGAGAAGGCTCCGGCACTGGCTGCTGGACGCCTGGTCCCGCAGCTCCGCCATGCGGAGCAAAATGGAGGAAAAATAGCGTTTCAGGTCCGCTGCCGTCACATTCCGCCCCACCAGGTCCAGGCACCCCAGGGACGCGAAGGCCTCCCGCTGTCCCACGCCCAGGGAGGCGGCGAAGCGGGCCGCCGTGAAGCGGGCCGAGAGCATGAGATACTGGCAGAAGGGTTTGGAGCCCAGGGCCTCCTCCACGCTGCGGACATATTCGTCCGCGAAGCTGGGAATTTCCTGGGCGCTGGCGCTCTGCATCACGCCGAGGAGGATGGCCGGGTCTACTTTCCCGGCGTCCAGCTGGTCCAGGTGGCTGTTCCCGCTGCCCACGCCCGTGAGAAAGCCCACGGTATCCGCCGTCAGCACATGCTGCTGGGGCAGGATGTGCCGATAGGCCCAGAGGCGGGACACCTCCTCGAAGCAGGCGGGAAGGGTGCTGAGCCGCTGGGTGGGACGCCCCACCGCCACATACCAGCTCTGCTCCGGGGCATAGGCCGCGTATTGCTTCCGCACCGTATCCACGCAGCGGCGGGCCAGCTCCTCCATCCGGGCGGTCTCGCCTTTGAGCAGCAGGGCGTAGGTGGTCAGGTTCCAACGGAGAAGGATGTACTCCGGATATTTTAAAAAGTGCTCCAGCAGGGCGTCCCGCAGGCGGGCCCCAGGCTCCGAATAGGCCTCCGCCGAGGCGGAGGGCTCCGGCAGAACGGAAAAGAAGGCCAGGGAGTAGCACTGGGCCCGGAGGTCAATGTCCAGCTTGGCTGCGGACTCATAGATTTCCTGGACCGAGAGCTGGCCCGCCACTACCCGCTCGAAGAATACCCGGCGGGTATACTGTTCATACTCCTCCGCCTCCTGGTGGAACTGGGCCAGGTAGCTCCGGTTGGCCCGCTCTCCCTCGATCTTCTCCTTGAGCTCCTCCAGCACGTCCAGCAGGGCCCTTTTCGTAATGGGCTTCAAGAGGTAGCGGTCCACGCCAATGCTGATGGCCTTCCGGGCGTACTCAAAGTCGTCGTACCCGGAGATGATGACCGTTTTCATCTCCGGGAACTCCCGGCTGACCAGCTCACTGAGGGCCAGGCCATCCATGAAGGGCATCCGGATATCGGTAATCAGCACGTCCGGCTTCACCTGGCGGATAAGGGGCAGGGCCATCTCCCCGTCCCCGGCCTCCCCGGCAAAGGAATAGCCATACTGGGCCCAGGGGACGGTGTCCCGCAGGGTCTCCCGGATGATGCTCTCGTCTTCTACCAAAAATACGCGCAGCATGATGGTCCCCCCTCCGTACCGCCGCCTTGCGCAGCCCCGGCGGTTTTATTTAGGATACCATAGTCCGCCGTAAAATTCTACACAAGATTTCCGCTTGGCAAGGGCGCGGGCCTCCGGCCCGCTTGCGCGCTGGCGGCGGCCGGACTAGGAAAGAGTTTCCGCCAGGCAGGACGGCCTGGCGCGGAAATCCTGCCGGATTCCAAGCCAAACCGCCTTGCCTGGCGGAAAAAGCGACTCAAACAAAACCTAGGCACCGCCGGATTTTCTCTGGGATTCAAACACCCAGAAAATGGCGCCCAGGATCACAACTCCCCCTAGAATTGAACTGCCGCTGAGCGCTTCCCCGAAGGCGAAATAGCTCAGTCCAGCCGTAAAAACCACTCCCGCATACTGGTAGATGCTGACTTCCGACGCTGGCGCGTGGCGGTAGGCATACGTCAGCAGGAACTGCCCCCCGGCGGCAAACACGCCGATCATCAGCAGCATGAAGCAGACTGGCAGAGGGGGCACTACAAAAGAGGGCAGCATCAGTACCGCCGAACAGACCGTGCTCAAAAGCGAAAAGTGGAAGATAATGACGGACGGCGCCGTAAAATTCTTGCAGTAGGACAGCATGGTGTAGGCGATTCCCGCCACCACCGCCGCGCCCAGGGCGGCCAGCAGGGGAAGGGGATTGGAGTCAAAGGAGGGCTGCATCGCGATGTAAGCCCCGAGAAGACAGAGGGCGGTGGAGGCAATCTTGACCACCGTGATCCTCTCCTTCAAGAAAATAGCCGCAAACAGGGTCACAAACACGGGCGACGCCCGGTTCAGCATGGCGACGTCCGCCTGGCGTGCATTCCCGGCGGCGTAAAAGAACAGGAGGACGCCCAAAAAGCCAAACAAGGACCGCCCCCAAAGGGCCCACCCGCCGTTTTTGACCTCCTGGACCATATCCCGCCGCTCCCGCCGCACCATCCCGGCCGCGATGACGAGGCTGACCAGGTTCCGGAAGAAGGTCTGCTCAAAGGTCCCCACCCAGGCGGAGCTCCATTTGACAAACACCTGCATAATGGAAAAAAGCAGCGCCGACAGCAGCATCAGGCAGACCGCTTTGGTTTTTTGGTTCCCGAACATTCAAACCCTCGCCTTTCAATTTATGGGCAGCGGCAGGCGGGCGGAGCGGATGGCCGGAATCTCCTCCGTCCATCCGCTCCACCCAGTCTCCCGGGCCTCAGTAGTCGCCGTTATAGCTGGTTCCATGAGGCGTGGTCCAGCTGTAGTCCCCCAGCAGTTCCGCCTTGGTGAGCTCACCCTCCGCCACCCGGAGCATCAGCTCATACAGCTGCCGCCCGCTCTCCGGGAGGCTCAGCTCTCCGTAGAGCATCGGCGCCGCAGAATAATCGATCATATCCTCCAGGGCCGCCGCCGTCTGGGCGTTCCCGGTGATCTTGATGGTGGTCATGCAGGCGTTTCCAATGGGATTGCCCCGCCCGGTGGTAAACAGGCAGATATGGCAGCCGCTCATGGCCAGGGTCGTTGCGGCGTAGGCATCGTTGGCCCCCTGCGCCTGGTTGATGCCCCAGGTGCCGGGAGCGGGCACCGGGTCGCCGCAGAGGAGAATGCCCCGCATCCGGCTGTGGCCGTGGGTCCGGAAGCTGCCCAGGTTTTTCTCCGTCATGGTGGTAAGTCCTCCCGCCTTATTGCCCGGCGTGGGGTTTACCTGGGAGAGGCCCTTTCCGCCCCGGCGGGTGCAGTCCTCGTTGAAGAAGTCGCCAATCTCCATCAGGCGCATGCCCACCTCGTAGGAGGCCGCGTCCGTCGGGTACCCGCCGCGCCCGCAGATTTCCAGGGTCCTGCCGCCAAGGGAGAGGTGGGTGTCAATGACCTCTCCCACCACGGGATTGGCGGACAGGCCGCTGGTCCAGTCGGACCCGCCGTTGTAGCCGCCGATGACCAGTCCCTCCAGCGGGCAGGGTTCCCGCCTTTGCGCCGCCGCCTGGCGCTTGAGTTCCTCCACCGCCGCGATGCCGTCATGAATGGCCCGGGCGGCGCCGCCCTCCTCCTGCATGCTGACGCAGACCACGGGACGCCCGGTGGCCCGGATTGCGCCGGCGACCTCTTCAGGGTCCGTCTGCTGGCAGCCCAGGGACAACAGCACCGCGCCGAAGGTATTCGGATGGGTGCCCGTGGTAATGAAGCCCCGCAGCGTACGGGCAAAGCGGTCAGGGAATTCGCCGCAGGCGGCGTCCACAAAGGTAGCCGGGACATTGCAGGCGGAAGCGATCCGCTGGACCGCGTTGTTGGAGCACTGCACCAGGGAGATGACCACCACATGGTTACGGATGCCGAAGGAACCATCCTTCCGCTTATACCCCATAATCGTCTCCGGAAGGTTCAGCGTCTCCCGGCCGTACCGGGGCTTGACCGTATAGTCCAGCGCGTCGGGAGCCATAGAGCGGTAATAAGAGCGCCTCTGCTGGTTGATCTCTTCAAAGTCATCATATACATTGTGTTCATGCACCCAGTCGCCCTTCTTGATGGGCCGCACAGCCACACCGATATGTACGCCGTACTTGATGATCTCCGCGCCCTGTTCGATATCCGTCCGGGCAATCTTGTGCCCCTCTTTGATAAACTCGTTGGCAGCCAGGGGCTCCCCGGCAACCAGTGTACGTTCCCCGGCCTGGATTGGTTCCACGGCAACCACCACGTTGTCGGCGTCCTCGATCAGCATAGACCTCTTAAAATCACTCATTTTCATAAACTCCTGTCTCATTTTAACGAAAGCCTCCGGCAGTCCGCCTCATTGTCTCCCTGGCGGGCGCGGGGGAGGGAACTCCCCCGCCCACCAAGGGCCTGGAAGCTCAGGCTGGCTCCACGCTCACATCGGCGCAGCCATGGGCGTCCAGATGCGCCCGGATCCGGGCGCAGGCGTATTCCGCCGTCTGCTCCCCAGTCAAATCAACCTGAAGGTTGCAGTACGCCTCCGCCGGGAGAATGGTCATATCCCCCTCTCCCGTATACCCGATCTTCATCTCCGTGAAGTTCAGGCTCTTTGTCCCGCCGCCGCAGAGCCCGTCCACCAGGACCTCGCCCGTCTCCTTCTTCATCGTCCCCAGGGCCCAGACCAGATGCCAGGCGGCGCTGGGGAGGATCGCGGCCTCCGCAGAGTGTTCATTACTGGCCAGGATTTTCAAGCCCATTCTGAGCTGTACGGTTTTTTCCCCGCAAGTTCCCATATCGCATTCCTCCTGATTTTCATTGTGTTCCGGCGCGGGAGGCCTCCCGCGCCGCTTTGGTTCTCCTTGGACCTGCTTCTCACGCGTCCGCCGCGTCCTTTGACTCCTCCAGGGTTGCAAAATCCTGGAAGACCAAGACGCTGAGCTTGGCGCCCTTGATATAGTGGTCCAAATCTGCGGACTCGTTGGGGGCGTGGGCCCGGCTGGCGTTGTCCATGCAGCCGTAATGGACAATGGGAATCCCGGTGGCCTTCACCACCCGCGCCATGCCGCAGGAGCCCGGCGTCATCAGGTGCACCGCCGCCGGCAGGCCGTAGACGTCCTCCACATTCTTGATGACGGAGCGGGCCAGCAGGGAGTCGGGCTTGCCCCGGTAAGGCAGGGTGGAGTGCCCGTCGATGACCTCCAGGTCGTCAAAGCCCCGGGCGGCCAGGTGGTTCCGCAGCAGCCGCATCAGCTCCTCCGGGTCCTGGTCGGGAACCGTGCGGATGTCCATTTTGACGGTGGCGGACTTGGGCATCCCGGTGGCCTCGTCGGTCTCGTCAAAGAACAGGCCCTGGATGTTCATGGAGGGTTCCATATACAGCTTCTCCTTCAGGGCGTCGCCCGTCAGGTTCCGGATGAAATGGTCAATGCCGTTCATCTTTTTGACGGCTTCCTCCTGATACTTGTTTTTGAGGACAAAGCTGCGCTCATATTCGGTGGGAGGTACGATGGAGTCGGCGAAATGGTCAATGGTAATATAGTCGTCCGGGTCCTTCATGGTGTTCAGGGCCCAGATGAGCCGCCAGACCGGGCTGGCCCCGTCCTTCGCCTTCGTGCAGCGGATCTCAAAGGTCGTCACGCCCTTTACGCCCATGTGGACGATCAGCGGGCCGTTCACCACCTTGCTGCCCCCCTCCCAGACGATGCCGTCAGACTGGATCATGTCGGGATGGTCGTGGATGAACTCCATCAGGTGGGGGGAGCCGATCTCCTCCTCGCCCTCCGCGATGAACTTGATGTTGATGGGCAGGCGGCCCAGGACCTTCTGGTAGGCGTCCACGGCAATATAGCGGGACAGCAGGCTGGCCTTGTTGTCGCTGGAGCCCCGGGCGTAGAGGCGGCCGTCGATGACGGTGGGCTCAAAGGGCGGCGTCTTCCAGAGCTCGTAGGGCTCGGGAGGAACCACGTCGTAGTGGTTGTACAGCGTCAGCGTGCGCTGCGCCCCGTTGTCAATCATGCCGTAGACAAAGGGATTTCCCCCGGTCTCAACCAGGGTCCCGCTGCCCCCCAGCTCCGTGACCGTGTCCCGGACCATTTCGGCCATCTCCCGCATTCCCCAGTTCTGCGCGGAAACGCTGGGCTGGGCGCAGTACTTTTTCAGGAGGTCAATGTACTCCTCTTTGTGCTCGTCAATGTAGGCCCATACTCTCTTCGCGTCTTCGTTTACCATTGCAATCTCTCCTTCATGGATGGGCCGCCGCCCTTTTCAGGCCGCCCATGTGATTTTGAATGTGCCCTTTTCCCTGCGGTCCGCCCGCGCCGGAACGCCCCCTTTGTCAAGAGGAGGCGGGCACGCTGCCGCCAGTTACAAAGGTACGGATATCCCCGTTCAGCGCCCGGATGTTCTCGTCGCCGATGTACAGCATGTGCCCGGAGGGATACCCCTTAATAAAAGTGCGCTCCTTGGGCAGCCACGCGTGATTCGCCAGGTAATAGACCATGCCGATCTGGGTGCAGAGGTCATACCAGCCGTTGGCGAAAAAGACCCGCATGCCGGGAACCCGGCGCATGGCCGAGGACAGCTGCTCGCCGGACAGGCGGTCGTCGGTCTCCCGGATGAAATAGTCGTAGGAGAATCCCGCGCTGGGGAGGAAGTCCCGTTCCAGCTGGATTCCCAGCTGCGGGCAGAGCACCCCGCTGAAGATCCCGTGGAAATAGGGACTGTATTTCGCGGAAGGGTCGTCCTTCACCGTCGTGTAATTGGTTCCCATCTGGGACGTAAAGTGGGGCAGCGTCATGCGCCCGTCGTAGCGGGAGAAATCCACGCCTTTCCCACGGGCAATCTGCTTCACGGCTCCCTCCTCGTCCCAGCGGAGCAGGTGCTCGTCCAGGTAGTCCTCGGAGATTCCGGAATAATAACTCAGCTTCCGGCGGACGGCCTCGTACTCCTCCCGGCCCAGGCTGCCGCCACGGTACAGCGCCGTCATGTACTCCGTGTCGGCGAAGCGGCGGGCCTCCTGGATAAACTCCTCCAGGCCCTGGTCCGAGGGATGGTTGTGGTACCAGTTGATGGCCGCCACCGTGGGCATCGCCAAAACCGTAGGCTCGCAGGGGATGTCCCGGTTAAAATACCGCCCGGTGGTAATGGAATTCCCGATCAGGACCAGCCCGTCGAAGGCCATGGCGTAGCTCCGCTTCTTCCCGCCGCCCCCGGCGATTCCCGCCGCCACTGCGGAGCGGATGCAGCCATAACTCTCGCCCACCAGGTATTTCGGGCTCAGCCAGCGGTTATACCGGGTCAGCCAGCGGGAGATGAAGGTCAAGAGGGCCTCCGCGTCCTCCTCGATGGAGAAGAACTGCTCCGCGCTGCCGTCGTCCAAGAGGAGGCCATAGCCCGTGCCCACCGGGTCCACCACCACAATGTCCGCCACGTCCAGCAGGCTGTCCACGTTGTCCACCGCCTCGTAAGGGGGCAGCGTCGTGGGCTGGTCGGGATCGTCGAAATACTTCATCCGCTTCGTCCCTAGAAAGCCCACGTGGACCATCATGGAGGAGGAACCGGGCCCGCCGTTGAAGCCGAAGAGCACCGGGCGCGGCCTGGGGTCCTCCACATCCGAGCGGAAATAGGAATAGGAGAAGATGGACGCGATGGGCTTGCCCTCTTTGTTATAAAAGACGTTGTCTTCGCAGACCGTGTGGTAGGGAATCTTCCCGCTCCGCAGTTCCACGGTCCCCTTTGAGGTAAAACGGGCGGGCTTGAAATCAGAGAGGTTCTCGGTCTTATACAATCCTTTTGGCATACGCTTCCCTCCAGAACAGAATTCAGGGCGCCGCCCTTCTACTTCGTCTCCCCGCAAAAGGGGCAGGCCACAAAATGGGCGGGGGAAATCTCCGCCAGCGCCGCCTCCTGCTCCGCGCAGGCTTGGCGGGCGTAAGGGCAGCGGTGGGCAAAGCGGCATCCCGGCTTTGGGTTGATGGGGCTGGCCACCTCTCCCTTCAGGACCTGGAGCTCTCCCCTCCGGCCGAGGCTGGGTTCCGGAATGGCCCGGAGCAGCGCACGGGTATAGGGGTGGGCGGGATTCGAAAACAGTTCCCCCTTCGGGGCCCGCTCTACGCACTTGCCCATGTACATGACCATGATCTCGTCGGAGATGTGCTTGACTACGCTCAGGTCGTGGGTGATGAACATATAGGTCAGTCCCCGCTCGTCCTGGAGGTCCATCAATAGGTTCAGGATCTGCGCCTGGATGGAGACGTCTAGCGCGGAGACGGGTTCGTCGCAGACGATAAACTTGGGGTTCAGCGACAGCGCCCGGGCCACGCCGATTCTCTGCCGCCGCCCGCCGTCCAGCTCATGGGGATAGGCGTGCACCAGCCGCTTCGCCAGGCCGACGGTGTCCATCAAGTCCTCAATGTGCCGGTTCAGCGCATCCTTGTCCCCGCCGTACATGCGGTTGATCAGCATGGGCTCCGCAATCAGCTGCCAGACGGACATCCGGGGATTCAGGCTGGAATAGGGGTCCTGGAAGATCATTTGCATTTCGGTGCACATACGCCGCATCTCAGATTTTCTCAGGGACATCAGGTCCTTCCCCTCGTAGAAAATCTTGCCGGAGGTGGGCTCATGAAGGCGCAGGACGGCCCGGCCCAGCGTGGATTTCCCGCAGCCGGACTCCCCGACAACGCCCAGTGTGCTCCCGGTTTGAATCTGAAAGTCGATGCCGTCCACCGCGTGGAGCCAGCCCCGGGGCGTCTTGAAATACTTTTTCAGGTCCTGGGTTTCGATCAGCACGCTCATTCCGACACCTCCTGCCCGGACTCACCCGTATAGAGAAAACATTTGATCTGGTGGTTCCCCTCCCGGTAGAGGCCAGGTTTTTCCCTCCGGCACCGATCCGACGCGTGGGGGCACCGGGAGGCAAAGCTGCACCCCGTGATCTTCTGCGTGGGATCGGGCATCAGCCCGTCGATGGGCGACAGCCGCTTCGTCTCCACGTCCAGCTTGGGAATCGAGCCGAAGAGGCCCGTGGTGTAGGGGTGGTGCTTTTCGTTTTCGAAGACGTCCTCCAGGGAACCATACTCGATGATCTCCCCCGCGTACATGACGCCCACGTGGTCGCACACCTGGGCAACCACCCCCAGGTCGTGGGTAATCAGGATCATGGAGGTCCCCAGGCGCTCCCGGAGCTCCTTCATCATCATCAGGACCTGGGCCTGGATGGTCACGTCCAGCGCGGTGGTAGGTTCATCCGCCAGCAGCAGGCTGGGCTCGCAGCAAAGCGCGATGGCAATGACCACCCGCTGCTTCATGCCTCCGGAGAACTGGTGGGGGTACTCCTTCCTTCTGGCGGCGGGGATGCCTACCATCTCCAGGCAGCTGTCCACCCTGGCCCACAGCTCCTTCTTGGACAGGTGCTGGCCGTTGTGGAGCATCAGCGCCTCGTATATCTGCTGCCCCACCGTCTGCGTGGGGTTGAGGGCCGTCATCGGATCCTGGAAGATCATGGAGATTTCCTCGCCGCGGATGCCCGCCATGGTGTGCTTGTCCAGTTCCAGCAGGTTCCTGCCGTTATAGGAAATCTCTCCCTGGGTGATCCGCCCGGTCCGGTCGGGCAGCAGGCGGAGGATGGACAGCGCAAGGGTGGTTTTGCCCGCGCCAGTTTCCCCGACCAGACCCAGCGTCTCTCCGGTCGTCAATTCCAAGTCCACGCCGTTGACGGCGTAGACGTCCTCCAGGTCGGTGTGGTACATCACGTGGAGGTCTTTGATTTCCAGCAGTTTGCCGCTCATGGTCACTCCTCCTTAATCACGAATCTTGGGGTCCAGGGCATCCCGCAGGCCGTCACCCACCATGTTGATGGACAAGGAGGTGATGACTAGGGCAAGGCCGGGGAAGTAGACGAGCCACGGGCAAATCCGCATGAATTCCCGGGCTCCGGCCAGCAGGTTGCCCCACTCCGGGGCGGGCGGCTGAATGCCGAGACCCAAAAAGCTCAGGGAGGACACGGAAATAATGATCCGGGAGGCGTTTACCGTGGCGTTTACGATCACGGGGCCCATGGCGTTGGGCACGATATACCGGGCGATAATCCGCGCGTCCCCCGCGCCGTGGCACTGGGCCGCCTCGATGTAATCTGCGCTGGAGACCCCCATGATGGTGGCCCGCACAATGCGGACCGTGGCGGGAACCTGCCCCACGATCAGCGCGATCAGCAGATTGCCCAGGTTGGTACCGAAGGCCGCCACGATGCACAGGGCCAGCAGGTCGCCGGGGATGCACATGATCACGTCCAGCGCCCGCATGACGACGTTGTCCGTCGCCCCGCCGTAATAGCCGGCGATGCCGCCCAGGGCGACGCTGATGACCAGCGAGCAGGCGCTGACCGCCAGCGCGAAGGCGATGGAATAGCGGGCGCCGTGGATAACCCGCGCGAACATGTCGCGGCCCAGATTGTCCGTGCCGAAGAGGTGCTCCGCGCTGGGCGGCAGCAGCCTCGCGCCCTTCACCTGGGTAATCGCCTCCGAATAGGGGACGATCACATCCGCCAGAACCGCCAGAAGGCAGATCAGAAGAAAAATGCTGAGGCCGATCATGGCGGAACGGTTTTTCCGGAACCGCCGCATAATCTCAAGATTCTGGCTGACACCCTTCTCGGCCCCCGCCGCAGCTCTAACCTTTGCCATTTTGCGTCCACCCCCTATCTCATATACTTTGCCTTCACACGGGGATCTATATAGGCATATAGAATATCCGTCAGCAGAATGACCACCAGGAACGTCGCGGACATAAAGAGGGTGCAGCCCATTACCACGGGCACGTCCTTGCTGCGGATGGCCGTGATGACATAGGAGCCCAGCCCGGGAATCACGAACACCGTCTCCGTAATCACGGAGCCTCCCAGCAGCGCCCGGAAGTTGTTGCCGATGTTGGTCACCACGGGGAGCAGGGCGTTTTTAAAGGCGTGCTTCCAAATGACCCGCTTTTCCAGGGCGCCCTTGGCCCTGGCGGTGCGGATGTAATCGGAGCGGATGGTCTCCAGCATGGCCGAGCGGGTCAGGCGCATCAGCGGCGCGGCATTGCAGAACGTCAAGGCCGCGCAGGGCAGAAGGTACCCCTTCCAGCTGGCGACGCCGTTGATGGGAAACCAGGAGAAATTCATGGCGATCCACAAGAGCAGCATCATGCCGATCCAGAAACTGGGCATGGAGGAGAAAAACATGGACACCACCGTGCTGGCGTAATCCAGCAGGCTGTACTGTTTGACCGCGGAGAGAATGCCAATGGAGATGCCCACAACCGCCGTAGAAATCATGGAGAAAAAGGCCAGCGTCAGCGTGCGGGGAAACCGGGACATAATCTCGTCCAGGACAGGCCTCTGGGAGGTGTAGGACGTGCCGAAGTCAAACTTGGTGACGATGCCCTTCAAGAAGTTGAAGTACCGCACATGGAAGGGCTGGTCAAACCCAAGCTCGTGGTTGATCTGGTCAATCACGGCCTGGTCTGGATTGGCTCCGGCCAGCAATTCACCGGGGCTGCCCGGCGTGAAATACATGATCGTAAAAACGACCAGCGTTACGCCGAGAATGATGGGGAGCATGAGCAGTACGCGTTTCGTTATATATTTCCACATGATCGTTCTATCACCCTTTCCCTCACTGAGTGGCTGGTTACGCGGAAGAGCGGCAAACTCCTTTGCCGCTCTTCCAACTCCGCGGCGTTCTCCCGGCTCATGGGTGCCCTACACCCATGACGGGGGGCCGGGGCTTATTCCCAATACATGTCCTCGTAGCGGACAACGGACTGCGTGGGATACACGCCGGAGACATGGAGCCCCTCCCTGTAAATCAGGTCGGACGCCTCATAGTACATCCAGATGCTGGGAGCGTCGTCGGTAATGGTGGTCCAAATCTGGTCGAACATCTCCTGGCGCTTTCCCGCGTCCAGCTCCTGGGCGGCCTGGGCCAGCAGGTCCAGAAGCTCGGGGTTGTGGTATCCGGTAAAGTTCTGGGTGGACCCTTCGGCAAAGTAGGAGTCGTACATGGTGGAGTCCACCATGCAGTTGTTGAACACAATGCCGATGGTAAAGTTTCCGCCCCGGATCTCGTCCCAGACGACGCTGGACTCACAGAGGTTGATCTCAATGGTCAGTCCCAGGTCACCCCAGCACTGCTGGAGGACCTCCACAATGCCCTTGCGCAGCTCCGTGACCGTAGCCTTGATAACGGGGAAGCCCTCGCCGTTGGGATACCCGGCCTCCGCCAGGAGGGCTTTGGCCTTCTCCAGGTCATAGGTGTAGTTCACGATGGAATCGGCGGTGGAGAATCCGGTAGTCTTGTGGCCCAGGTAGGCGCACTCGGTGGGATAGGCGTCGCCGTTGGTGATGGTCTCCCGCAGCCAGTCGTAGTCCACCGCGTAGGCCAGGGCCTTGCGCACGCGCACGTCGGACAGCTCCGGCAGCTTGTTGTTGAGGATGATGGAGCCCACCTTTTCAAAATCGGTCTTTTCCACCACAACGCCGTTGGCCTCCCGCAGCATGGGCAGATTGGAGGCGGGAACCGCCGTGTGGGTTTCGATCAGGTCGATGTCGCCGGACTCAATGGCCAGGGCACGGGAGTTGTTGTCCGCGATGATTTTTCCGTACCAGTGCTTGATCTGGGGCTCGCCCTTGAAGTATTTGTCGAAGGCCTCAAACTCAATGCCCACGCCGTCCTCGTAAGAAACGAACTTGTAGGGCCCGGTGCCGTCCAGGTTCATCAAATACTCCGCTTCGCTGTGCCCGGCGGCAATGTATTCGTCGTGGTAGCTCTGGTTGTGGATGAACAGCTCCTTGGAGGCCACCGCCAAAAACGGGGTATAGGCCTGGTTCAGGTGAATAGCCACGTGGGTCTCGTCAACCGCCTCGGCGCCGACGGCGTATTTGCCGAAGGACGCTTTCAAATAGGCGGAGTCAATGGCCCGCTGGACGGAATAGGCCACGTCCTCGGAGGTCAGCTTGTCCCCGCTGTGGAAGTAGACGTCGTCCCGCAGCGTGTAGGTATAGGTCATGCCGTCTTCGGAGATTTCCCAGCTCTCCGCGATGTTAGGAATCACGTTCCAGCTGTCGTCAAAATCCGTGATGGCGGACAGCACCAGGTTTCCCAGCATCTGGTTGTTGGACGTGTTGCTCTCCATGGGGCACAGGGTCGTCACATTGGCGTCCATGGAGACCGTAATGCTGTCCTTTTTTCCGGAGGCGTCCTGTCCGGAGCTGGGCTGCGCGCTGTCCCCGCCGTTCTGGCCGCTGTTTTTGTCCCCGCCGCATCCGGCCAGCGCCGCCAGCGTGCAGACGCACAGGAGTACCGCCAATAGTCTTTTCATCTTCTTCATCGCATGTTTCTCCTTTTCATAATTTGCAGCTTCCAACTTCCATCGGAAAATGCCAAGCGTCACAGGCCCCGCCCTGCCGGAAATGTCCCCGGAAAGCGGGCCTTCCGCGGTCCCTCCCCCCGTTCTTTCGCAGGGGAGGCCCGCCCTCTTCCGCCGAGTCCGTCAGCGGACCATCGCCTGAATTTCTTCCAGCGTCTTTCCCTCGAAGCCCAGCTTCCCGGCGGTGCGGCCCTCGGTCCAGAAATCCCGGCCGCACACCGCCCCGGCGATGTTGATAAACGCGTCCATCATCGGCGTGGAAATCCCCAGCGTATGCCCCACAGACGCCAGGGGCACCAGGCCGGACATCGTGTCCTCTATGAGGAAGCGGTGGCTGGTGTTGGTGGGATTGCGCAGGGCCCGGTAGGCCTCGATGCTCTGGATTAAGTCGTACAGGTTCTCCTTGGGCTCCAGCTTATAGGTCTTGACCAACATGTCGCCCAGGGGCATTGCCTCCACACCCAGGGCCCTGCACACCGCCACGCGCTCCCGGTCGCAGGCCGTGATAATTTCGGCAATATGCGGGGTAATGCCCTCCATGTAGTAATCGTAGCTCTCTCCCAGGTCCATCTTATTGACGTTCATCAGGCTGGGGATGGGATGCAGCATGGCCCCCGCTCCCTCAAAGCCAGTTTCCAGCACGCTGGCCACGGGCTTCAGACAGGGAAAGACCGGCCCCAGCACGTCCATCAGGCGCCCGATGTCCCCCGCGGGCAGCGTCGCCACCGGAACGTGGACCTTCAAGCCCGTGTGGAGAACCGTCCCGGTCTCGTAACTGCGGCATCCATACATCAGGTCCCCGGCTTCGGCGATGACCAGGTCCCGCCCGCCGTCCTCCCGCAGGATCTTCGAAACCTCCAAAGCGCCGCCGCAGTGGCCCGGGTTCAGCATGATGATCTGGCCGTCCCGGAGGTAGGGCTTGCAGCTGTTGGCAATGCTCCTGTGGGCGTCGGTCGTGGAAACGACCATCACCACGTCCACATCCTCCATGACCTCTTCCATCCGGTCGGTAATCACATCCGGCGCGGCCTCGCAGGTAATGACGCCCGTCACCTGAATGGTTTTCCGCTCCCGCAGGCAGCGGATTTTCTCCTTGTCAATGTCATAGAGCTTGACGCCGTATCCTTTGCTGGCGAGAATGGCGGCCATGCTCTGTCCTCCGGCGCCAGCGCCGATGATTGCGAATTTCAACACATCTTTCCCTCCAATCAGATTCATTTCCGGGCGGAGCCCTGTGGTCCGGCAACGGCACCCGGGCCGCGGCTGCTTTCCGCCGCGCCTCTCCCCGCGCCACCAGAGGGGCTTCCGCCTTCCAGGGAATCCGGTCCGCAGGGGGTGGATTCCCTCCTTATGAATGTTATGATAGCACAGTTTCTCCCTCTGTGGTCATGCGACAAAAATATGACTAATTATACATTTTTCACATATCTTTTCACACTGTCCACGGAAAAAATACAAAAGATCACCAATTGTCTTCCTTGTCTTTATTTTTGCTTTTTGGTATGATGGTATGTATCCAGGAAATTATGAAAACGAGTCCGCGCGGGTCCCCCGGCGGGGTAAGGAGGAACCACATGACTTTCCAACAGCTGAGCTTTGCCGTGGAAGTGGCAAAATGCGCGTCCATCAACAAAGCTGCCGAGCGCCTCTATACCCACCAGAGCAACGTCAGCAGCACGATCAAGCAGTTGGAAGACGAGCTGGGCATCCAGATTTTCCAGCGCACCCAGAAAGGCGTCTCCGTCACGGAGGAGGGCCGGGAGTTCCTGAGCTACGCCGACGAAATTGTCAACAAGCTGGCATTCGTGGAGAACCTCTACGCGAAAAGCCATTTCCGAAAACAGTATTTCAGCGTCTCCTCCATGCGTTCTTATTTTCTCAGCGTCCCCATTACCAACCTCTACGCCTACCTCTCCAGCCATCAGGAAGACCCCATCTACATCCGCCTGAAAAAGCAGTCCTTCCTCGACGTGCTGGACGACGTGCAGTACTGCCGCTCGGAACTCGGGGTCGTCTTCCTGGCGAAGTCCCACAAGCGGCGGATTCACCGCCTCTCCAGCGTCAAGGGGCTGAATTACTTTGAGCTGGGCGAAAGCCGCATCAGTGTCGTCATCCGGGACGACCACCCCGCCCTGGAAAAATACCCGGCAGATAAAATCACGGACCATATTACGGAATATCCCTATTCCATCACGGAGAACAAGGAGAATTTCGCCCAGTTCTACGACGACGATTCAGAGGCCGTCTCCCAGCTCTTTAAAGCGCCGCCCAAATGTATGATTTCCATCAACGACAGCGCCGCAAGCCAGGATATCATTGCAGAAACAGACGCCTTTTTCATCAGCTCCACGCCATGGCAGCATCCCAAGTATTACCGCTTTTCCTCCATTCCCTTAGATGGGGAGGATAATACCCTCACCCATTATTATGTCGTAAAAAAAGGCCAGGAGCTCTCCCCCCTGGCGGAACGGTATATACTGGAATTGCGGAAAATGTTTGAGGCCATGTGACTGCGGTCCCTAAACGAGGAGGCCCTTTGCGCGGGAATCAGGCCCCGTCCCGGCAGAACCGGGCAGGCTTCCGGCGCGGATGGCGGAAACCTGGGGGAACGGGCTATTGGCAGCCGCTGATAAAAGGGCGCCCGGTTAAGATTTCAGGGGCTGGTTCCACCTGTTCTATCCATCGTGCCAGCCCTTGCGGCTAAACCGGAGTCCTTCGGCGGCCTTAAAGGGCCTGTTGCGGGCCAGTACCGCAACATGTATAAAATCCTTCCCGCTTGTATTTTGTCCTGCCGCCTTACCTAGGCGGGCGCTTGTTTTCTGTTGGATATTTCTGTAAGTTCTTAATGGGCGGGTTGTTAGTTCCTGCTTATGGCGGCAACCACGGATGTTCTTTTCGAGGCCACCTCGCCCCTATGCTCAAACTTGGCAGCAATTGGATGATTAAGGAGACCTAGAAGGAAGTTAGCTGTAACTGGGAGAAGCTTCTCAAACGCTGCGGACCGTATACGTTTTGCTTATCTACTATATATACTATCCAAAGCCCCTGGAGGCCGCCCATGACGGCCTTCAGGGGTTCTCAACTTCTTACTCTCAAAGCAGAGCCAGGCGGTCTTAAATCCAAGGTATGCCCGCTCCCGCCGTATTTACAAGGCCCCGTTCCCCGCGGTTTTATTTTGTTGACATTGTAGACTCCTTATGCTAAAATATGTCTACAACGTAGACATGGAGGCACGGAGCATGGACCACATTAAACTGGCCACCAGCGAGTGGAATGTCCTGAACTGCCTGTGGGAGCGGAGCCCCCGGACCGTTATGCAGATCGTAAAGGAACTGGAAGAGACGGTGGGCTGGCGGCGGAGTACTACCATTACCACCCTTCACCGCATGGAGGACAAATGCCTGGTCCGCTGTGAGCCTATGGGGCGCGGAAAGGCCTACTCCCCCCTTGTGGACCGGGAACAGGCGGAGGTTGCCGAGACGCATAGCTTCCTGGACCGGGTCTACCGGGGCAGCGTGGGAATGATGATGAGCGCCATGGCCCAGAGGCAGGAATTGTCCCAGGAGGAAATCACGGAGCTGCGGGCGATTCTGGACCAGGCGGAGAAAGGCGGCGGGCAATGAACATCTTTTTGTGGAACTGGATACGGACGGCTTCCCTTTTGATCCTTGCGGTACTCCTCCTGCGGGCGGCGTTCGGGCGGCGGATCAGCGCCCGGCTGCGCTATGCCCTTTGGGCGGTGGTCCTGGCCCGGCTTTTGGTGCCCGGACAGTTCTTCACCGCCCCTGTGGAAGCGCCCCGGGTGCTCCCGGAGCTTTCCGTGATTCAAACGCTTCCCAGGGGGCCCCAAACCCCGGTGGAAAAAATCGACTCTGCCCAAGGGGACGCGGCAGGGCAGGCCATCCAGGCCCTCCCCGCCCCCGCCGGGGAGGAAGCCGCCGCTCCGGCGGCCCGGCGGCCGCTGAATCCCCGGGCTCTGCTGGGCGGAATTTGGCTGGCGGGGTCGGCGGCGATGGCGGCGGCGTTCCTGCTCTCCAACCTGAGCTTTGCCCGGCGGCTGCGGCGGCTCCGGGTTCCGCTGGCGGCGGAGTGCCCCCTGCCGGTCTATACCCTGGCAGGTCTGCCCTCCCCCTGCCTGTCCGGCGTCTTCCGCCCGGCGGTGTACGTCACCCCGGAAACGGCGGCGGACCCGGGAATGCTCCGCCATGTGCTCACCCACGAGGCCACCCACTACCGCCAGGGCGACCACATTTGGTCCCTGCTCCGGTGCGCGGCCCTGGCGGTCCACTGGTGGAACCCCCTGGCGTGGCTGG
Source organism: uncultured Oscillibacter sp. (assembly GCA_910583785.1). Classification (GTDB taxonomy): domain Bacteria; phylum Bacillota; class Clostridia; order Oscillospirales; family Oscillospiraceae; genus Oscillibacter. The sequence goes on along the minus strand of CAJTZK010000009.1, from coordinate 86,344 downwards.
CGGCGGTCCTCAGCCGCCGGGACGCGGAGCTGGCCTGTGATGAGGGAGCACTGAAGGTCCTGGGGGACGGGGAGCGGCAGGCCTATGGCTCCACTCTGCTGGCCCTGGTCACCGTCAAGGCGCAGCCCGGGGACCTGCTCCGCTGCGCCACCACCATGACGGGGGACAAGCGGAGCCTCCGGGAGCGGGTGAGGCGCATTGCCCGGGCCCCGAAGCGCTGGCTGTGGGCGGCGGTGCTGTCCGCGGCCTTAGCCCTTCTGGTCTGCGCCTGTTCCTTCGCCAAATCCGAGACCCTGGAGACGCCGGAGGACGGGCCCCTGACGGCGGAGGAGCTGGAGCGGTTCAATACCGAAGTATTCAACGGCGACGGCTTCAACATGATGAACCAGTTCCTCTTCCTGGCCGTGGAGGCCCCGAAGGATTATCAACAAATCGACCTTTTCCAGCTCTTCTACAACGGCACGGGAGAGCCCATGGAGGTGACGGAGGAGGAGCGCCAAGCCGTGGCGGAGGCGGACTATGGCGGCGAGGACCCCATGGTGGACCTTGTGAAATGTCCTGCCTCTGAGATGGACGCGGTCTTGCGGAAGTACCTGGGCCTCACCCTTGACGAGACGGACCGGTGGTGTTTGGACCGGTTCACCTATTTGGAGGAATACGACGCCTACTATGACTTCCACGGCGACACGAACTATCCCGGCGAAGTCACCTTCATCTCTGGAAAATGGAAGGACGGCAAGGTTCTCCTGTACTACGAGGGCAGCGGCTTTCCCGGGCTCAGCAGCGGGAACGGCGAGATGAACATGGTCTCCTCCGGCCCTGCCTGTGTGACGCTTGAGCCGCAAAGGGACGGCGGCTACCGCTTCTTAAGCAACTGGGTCCGGAACGGCGACCCGCCCGTCATTCCCACGGCCTACCCAGCCTGGGAACCGGAGCGGGTCATCCCCCTGGACGGCGTGGAGCCCTATCGGGCCCCGGAGCTCCAGGTGGAGCGGCGCGGCGGCACGGCGGAAACGCTGTACACCACACGCTTTGAACCCTATGAGGACAGGGACGACGGCTTTTATATAGAGGTCTGCCGCTCCGGAGACGGCGACCTCTATGCCGCCGTGGCGGTTTCCGCCACAGAGCGGGACTGCTTTTTAACCGTGCCCGGGAAGGACTCCGCCGGGTGGACGGCAGACGAGGGCGGCGTGGAGCCCTTTACAAACCTGTTCGGCCAATCCGGCCTGCGGATTTCCTACTACGGCCAGCTGGCCGAACACTCCTTCGGCCAGATCAACGACTATTACACCTTCTCCGGCGACGGTACGCCCTCCCTGCTCCTCCGGGCCAAGGGTGACGTGCAGGCAATGGACCTGGACGGAGACGGCGTGGACGAGCTGGCGGCCTCTGATGGGGAGAGCCCGCGGCTCTTCTTCCTGCGGGACGGGCAGATCTATGAGGCGGACGTCGGGGCCCTGGTCCAATCGGCGTGGCCCGAGGCGGGGTACACGGAGTACGGTTTCTGGAACGCGGACAGCCGCTCCCTCTTCCTCTCCGCCCAGGTGCCCGTTCCCGGTTCCGCGGATAGGACCGCCAGCGCCTTCCGAACCCTGTTCTTCGACGGGGAGAACCTGCGGCTTTATAAACAGGAAAGCGGCTACACGGACCACATTGCCAACGGCCTGGAAACCCTCCCGGCGGACGTGCTGGCGGCGGCCCGGGACTTTGTCCAGGGGCAGTTTGAGGCCCGGGCGGCGGAGGGCTATGGCAACGACGGCTCCGGGAACTATAACGAGGAAAACTTCGGCCCCGGAAACGCCGTCTGGGACGACTGGCGGGTCACTGGCCTCAGCGGGCCCTACTATGAGGCGGCGGGGAATTTCCGGGTGGAAATATGGAACGTCAGCTATGAGACCCACACCACCACCCCGGACCAGGTGATGCTGGCGGGCGGGTCCTACCTGGGGGAGGACGGCTGGTGCATGATCGGCTACCCCGGATGCGACTACCTGTATTTCCAGCTGGACGAGGGAGGAAACCGGACCTACCTGTTTTCCAAAATGGAAAACGACTGCTCCCCCGGCACGGAGCTGTTCTTGTCGGATATGGTCAACACCCTGATGGAACAGGGACTTTTGGAGCTGACGGACCTGGACGGCGAGACCCTGGCGAAAATCATGTGGCCCCAGTCCGCCTGGTTCCTCAACAACTTGGCGGAGAGGGCCGGGAAGGAACGGAATGAAGTCCTGCTGTTCCTGGCGGGGTACTTGTCCAATGGAGGCGGCAGCGGCAAGACGTACTATGAGAATTTCGTCCGGGAGCTGGATGGCGGCTACCGGGCCGGAGAGCTCACCGCCGGAGGCCGGGCCGCGTGGGAGAAGCTGAAAGACTTCGTGCGTTCGTTTGACCAAAACCGCTGGCTGCCGGAAGAGGAGCAGATTCCCGGGCTGCCCCTGCGCGAGCTTCTGGAGTTTCTCAGTAAATCCGACGGGGCGTTTACCGAGAGCGCGGTGACGGAATTGCACCAGCGGTTCCTGGCGGACCCCGCCGCCGTGCTGTCCGCCCTGGCGGAGCGGGAGGACCGGGAGACCTTGGAGGACCTTCTGGCCGGGACCATCTACCGGGACGAGGACCTGTTCCCCGGCGCGATAGAACAGGCAAAGGCCCTGCCCCCGGAGACCCTGGACGCGGAACAATCCGCCGTGCGGGACCGGATTGTCTCCGCCTACGAGGCGAGGCGGCTGGAGGACGCCGCCTAAGCGGCCGCGGCGGCGCTCCCTCCCGGGAAGGCAGATTCCCCTTGGACCCTTGATGGGGTCCAAGGGGTTTTTTTGCGCCGCGGATGACGGCCCGGCGGGCTTTTCCAGCACCCTCATTCCCGCCAGGCCCGCCAATTTCTCCTTCATTCTCTCTCCACTTAAATTTTTTTATTGATAAAATGAGCTGTTATAATTAAAATAATTATATAAACGATATGGAGTGAAATTTAAAAGGAAGCCCTAAAACGAGGCTTCCAGAAAAGGGGGATAATATGGATACAAAACGACTATCTTTTGGGGATTGGTGCAGGCAAAACGGCCATAAAACACCTCTCCGCCAGTGGGACTACGGCGCCAACGGCTTTGGTCCCGAGGACATCAGCTTCTGCTCCCAGAAGGACTGCCACTGGACCTGCGAAAAAAAACCGGAACACAAGTGGACGGAGCCGCCCGGGCGGCGGATTCACCACAAATCCCAGGAGTGCCCCTACTGTTCCGGGCGGTTCCTGGATCCCTCCGTGAACAGCCTGGAGGCAAAGTATCCGCTCATCGCCGCAGAATTTGACCGGGAGCGGAACGGCATTTCCCCGGACCAGGTCTTTCCCAAGACCAACCGGGCCTACTGGTGGCGCTGCGTCCATGGCCACAGCTGGCGGGCCACGCCAAACTCCAGGACCACCCACCAGTCCCCATGCCCCTACTGCAGCCATCGTCTTGCCAGCCCGGAGTACAATCTGGCCACGGAGTTTCCCGCCGTGGAGGCAGAATGGGACTACGAAAAAAACGAGGGGGCTCCGGAGGATTACCTCCCCAAATCGGAGAAGCTGGCCTGGTGGAAGTGCCCGTATCATCCGGACCTGGAATGGCAGTCCAGAATTTGTTGCCGCACCTCGTCCGGCCTCAGCAACTGCCCGGCCTGCCAGAAAGAACGGGGGACCTCCTTTCCAGAGCAGGCGGTCTATTACTATCTCAAGCTCCAGTTTGGCGACGCCGAAAACCGGACCCGGATTCAGGGCATAGAGGCGGACATTTACCTCCCCTCCCTGAAGCTTGCCATCGAGTACGACAGCTGCTATTACCACGGCCTGCCCGGCCAGCAGGCAAAGGATGAAAAAAAAGACCGGGCCCTGGCTGAAGCCGGAATCTCGGTCCTGCATATCAAGGAAACGCCTTCCGGTACCGTGCCTTCCGCTACTGATTCCATCCTTTGGTGCCCGCTGAAAGGCTACAAGAATTACCAATTTTTGGACGCTTTGGTCCGTTCCCTGACCACGTGGCTCAATGAGCGCTATGGCCTTCACCTGGTTGCCCGGCCGGACATCCAGCGGGACAGGGCGGCGATTTTCTCCCAGTACATGTCCATCCGCAAGCAGAACAGCCTGGAGCAGAGGGCGCCCCGGCTGGCTGGCGAATGGCACACGGAGCGCAACGGACAGCTGACCCCCGCTATGGTCTCATACAGCTCCGGAAAAAAGGTCTGGTGGAAATGCGCCAAGGGCCACGAGTGGCAGGCTTCGGTTTCCCACCGCTACCGGGGAAACAACTGTCCCTATTGCTCTGGCAAAAAGGTCTGCCGGGAAAATTCCCTGGCATTTCTCTACCCCAGGCTGTCCCGTGAGATGTGGCACGAAAGCAAAAACGGGACGCTCACGCCCTGGGATGTAACGGCGGGATCGAGTAAGACCGTCTGGTGGCGCTGTAAACAGGGCCATGAATGGTCCATGAAGGTATGCGACTTCAAAAAAGGATACCGCTGCCCGTACTGCTCCAGCCACCGGGTCAGCTCCGCGAATGCCCTGGCCATCAGAAGGCCCGACTTGGCCTTGGAGTGGAACGATGAGAAAAACGGCGGGCTGACTCCCGGTGCCGTGGCCTGCTCCTCCGGGAAACCGGTCTGGTGGAAGTGCGCCAAGGGCCACGAGTGGCGGGAGCGCGTCAGCAACCGCAGCCAGCTTGGCTATGGCTGCCCCTATTGCTCCGGGAAACGCCCGACGGAGGAGCGCAACCTGGCCGCCCTCTACCCCGCGCTAATGCCGGAGTGGCATCCCACCAAAAATCCGGGGCTCGACCCCGCCAAACTTCTCCCCCGCTCCAACCGCAAGGCCTGGTGGAAATGCCCCTGGGGCCACGAGTGGGAAGCGCAGATCTGCAGCCGCACAGCGGGGAGTGGCTGTCCCTACTGCGCCGGAAAGCGGGTATGGGCGGGAAACTGCCTGGAGGCGAACTACCCGCAGGCAGCGAGCCGCTGGCACCCCAGGAAAAACGGCAACCTGACGCCCCAGAATGTGGCCCCCAACTCCCGGAAATCCGTCTGGTGGCTCTGTGAGCGGGGCCACGAGTGGAAGCGGAGTATCGACAAAGAGGTCCGCTCCCAGGGCTGCCCGTATTGCAGCGGCCGCCTGGCCTGCGCCGAAAATTCCCTGGCGTCGCTGCACCCCGGCCTGGCCCGGGAGTGGGATTTTGAGAAGAACGCCCCCCTGGCCCCCCACGACGTGACGGTCAAAACCAAGCGCCGGGTCTGGTGGAAGTGCGACCGGGGGCACAGCTGGCAGATGGATATCAGGGTCCGGTGCAGCGGCATCGGAAGCTGCCCCTATTGCAGGGGGAAGCAGGTCTGCGCGGAAAACTCCCTGCAAGCCCTCAGCCCGCAGATCGCCGCCGAGTGGGATGCTTCTAAGAACCCGGGGCTGTCCCCGGAGCTGGTCACGAACCGGTCCAGCAAAAAAGTCTGGTGGAAATGCGCCAAGGGCCACAGCTGGCAGGCCCTGGTCCGCAGCCGCACCGTCTTGGGGAGCGGCTGTCCGGTCTGCGCGGGAAAGGCAGCCAGCCCGGACTATAACCTGGCGACGGAATACCCGGATATCGCCCGGGACTGGGATCCCCGCAGGAACAGCCAGCCTCCGGAGGCCTATCTCCCCTACTCCAACAAAGAGGCCTGGTGGAAATGCCACCGCTGCGGCACTGGCTGGAAAGCCCTGATCATCCGCCGCACGCGGGAGGGAAACCGCTGCCCCCAATGCGGAGGCGGGGAGGCGTAAACCGGATACACGGCCCGGAGCGGAAGCCTAAAGGCTTCCGCTCCGTCCTTTATTTTTTCCGGCTGGAATCCTCCAGCTCCGCGTGGAAGGATTCCGAGTAAGCCACCTTCCCGTTCTCCTTCTTAAAGCGCAAGGGGCGGGTGGTGGTTACCCGGTAATCCCCGTCGCTCAAAAGAACGGAATAATTCGTGTTGAGCTGGGCTCCCACGGCAAGGTAGCAGTACTCCGCCGCGCTGCTCTTCCAATTCGGGGGGGACAGCCACGCGTCCACCACCGCCCCGCTCGGGCTCCGCAGTTTAATCTGCCCGCCCACTTCGATCTGGCCGTTCTGGTCCCCGTCCTTCTCCGACTTGGCGTAAGGGTAGACCCTTGCCAGGTACAAATTACTGTACACGTGGTACATCGTCTCAAAGTGGTGGTACCCAATGCCCAGGGAAGAACCGTAGGCCTCCTCCATCTCCTTCACGGCGTTGGCGAGGGAGCGCGCGCCGCTGTAGAAATAGGTCTTTTCCTTCGTCACGCTGTAATAGCTGTTGACGGGCATCGTCTCAAAAATCGTCTCCACCGGGATGCCCCGCTGACGGCAGGCCAGGACCTCGTTCCAGATGGCGGCCAGCTCCGTGTCCTTGTAGTAGTTCATAATCGAAATCTCGTCGCAGCAGTGCTCCAGGAACCATTCAAACTGCTCCCGGTCAATGGTGTCCAGGTTGGTGGGAATCACCTGGATAACCCGCAGGTCCCGCTGGCGGGCATATTGATACGCCTCTTCCATGCACTTGGCGTAGGCGGCAAAACCCGCGGCGGGGTCCTCTTTAAAGGAGCTCAAGGTATAGCTCTCCACGTCCAGCGCCACGGCGGGGATCCTGAGGGACGGGTGATCCTGGTTGTAGGCGTGCAGGGCGTCAATCCACGCCTTGTACGCGTCCAGGCCCTCTTCCGGCCAGCGGCGGTCCCCCGCCAGCGCGGCAACCTGGATATTCCGGCTGGCCATGCGCCCAACCATATCCGGAAGCTCCTGCGTCTCAAAATAGGCCAGGGGGATGTCCTGATATACCCGGTCGATTTTGTAAGCGGCCAGAATCTTCGACAGGGCGGGAAACGCGCCGCAGTTGAAGAAATACGTATCCCAGGAGAACATGCTCCGGTGGCCCTGGGAAGCGTTATCCACCGCGGACAGCTTCCGCTCCCGGAAGGTCCAGTCGTCCATGAGCTTCCCGCTATCATCCCAGAATCCGGCGCTCTGCGGCGAAACCGCCAGGCCGTTCAGCAGGGCCAGCAGTACGGCCATCACCCCAGCGATACGCGTCCGCCTCCTCATATCAAGCCGCCTCATGATAGTCAATTTTCTTCCGCTTGATCTCCCCCCACCGGGTCCGCTTCCCTCTCCAAAAGAACACCGCCAGGATACGGGTCCAAGCCAGGATAAAGCGGATGAGCACATTTTCCGGGATACACAGCAAAAAGGCCTTCAGGATGTCCACAGGCCTTACCCGGATGCTGCTGAGGTAGTTCCGGGTGACAAAGGAGATCACCGTGAGCATGGAACCGAAGAGGGCGTAAACCAGGAGCAGGGCGAGGACGTGCTTTAGGTTTAAAAGCCCGAAAACATAGGCCAGGAAGGTCACCAGCAGGCCCATCAGCTCAATGACGGGGGAGAGGAGCTCATAGAGCAGATAGTACCAATAGCTAACCTTGGTAACCACGCTCTTGTGGCCCAGCATGCTCTGCATCAGGCCGATGTGCCAACGCTTGCGCTGCTTTATCAGGTCCCGGAACCGCTCCGGCGCCTGGGTCCAGCACACGGCGTTATAGGCGTATTTGATCTGGTATGGGAGATGGTTGGATCGGAAATAGGAGTGGAGCTTCATGATTAGCTCCATATCTTCCCCCACGCAGCCGGCGTGGTAGCCGCAAACGCGGAGGACCGCGTCCTTTTTGAAGAGCCCGAAGGCCCCGGAGATGATGAGGTTGGCGTTAAACTTGTCCAGCAGGATGCGGGAGGCCAGGAAGGACCGCTCGTACTCCAGCACCTGGAAAGCTGGCGTCAGGCGCTTGGGCAGGCGCAGCTGCACCAGTTCCCCGTTTTCGAACACGCAGTCGTTGGAAATCCGGATCATGCTGCCCACCGCCACCACGTCCTGGTTTTCCAGCACGGGGACCGCAATCATGGACAGGGAGTCCCTTTGCAGAATGGAATCCGCGTCCATGCAGACGAAATAGGGGTATTGGGACGCGTTGATCCCCGCGTTGATGCTGTCGGCCTTTCCGCCGTTGGCCTTGTTGATCAAGGTGATGGGCACCCGGTCCGCCCCGGTTCCCTCCCAGACGCTGCGCAGCTCCGCGCAGGGCAGCTGCCGCCGGATGGGGCGGTTTACCTGCCGCAGCTGGAAGGTCTCTGCCACCAGTTCGCCCGTGCCGTCCTTAGACCCGTCGTTTACGACGATGATCTCATAAATCCGGTAGTCCAAATTCAGCAGGGAGCGGATGGTCTCCACGATGGTGACCTCCTCGTTATAGGCGGGCACCACCACGCTGATGGGGACATAATAATCATGGTGAATCTCGTTGCGCAGCCGCCGTTTCTTGGTTCCCTCAAAGATTTCGTTGCCGCCCACGATGACGGAGATAAAGAGGAAGGAGGAGTAGCCCACCAGGTAGAGGACAAAGAATCCCTCGAAAAAGGCCAGGACCGTCTGCATGGTTCCCAAGGTGAAGAGTGTGCGAAGAAAGTCAAACATATGGGCGTTTCCTCCTTTATATCGGCAGGGGCCCGGCGGCCTCGTCTACGGCCTCCTCCGCAGCCTCGTCCTGCCGCTGCAGCAGCTGCATGGTGTCTATGATGTAATGGGAGAGCTCCTTCTCGTTGCGGTACTGGTACAACAGGGCGTTGTCGGCGTATTTGTCCCGCAGGTAGAGGATGTCGAAAATCTGCTCCTTCGTCAGCCCCCAGCGGTGCAGGTAGGAGATGGCCTTGGTGCGTACGTACCAGTTGGGGCTGGTTACCTTTTTCAAAACCGCCTCCCGGACGGCGGCGTCCGAAGTCTGTTCCAGGGCCTGGATGGCCAGCATCTGTTCCATCCACGGGCTCTCCTCCCGGCCCAGCGTCTCCAGGAACAGGGCCTGGGCCTGGGCGTTGGGATATTTGGAAAAATAGCGCATAGCGCTATAGCGGAGCTCCGGGTCCGTCCGGTCCCCGTTTTGAATCAGGCGGAGGCAGAGGGCCGAGGCATCATGTCCGGTCATCCGGAAGAAGTTTAGCAGGCACTCCTGCAAAAAGGGTGAATATTGGTTAAAGTTCTTCACCAGGGCTGGGTTCAGCTCCTGGAAGTCCGCCCGGCTGGCCAGGAGGCCGTCCACCAGCAGCTTCTGGTGGTAGAAGCCCTGGCGTTCGTCCACTTTGTCCATAGCGGCCAGCAGCAGGTTCGTCTGGCCGAACTGGTAAAGGGCGTCCATGGCGTTGGCAAAGGTATACAGGGACTTGCTGTCCAGGAAGGCCATGAATTTCGCGGCAAACTCCGGCGGGACGGGTTCCCGCGCATAGCCAAACCGGGAGACCACGTAGGCGTAATAGGCCTGCTCGTAATCGGTCTTCTTCTGGTATTCCTCAATCTGCGCAAAGACGGCGGGGCGGAACCAGTCCGCCGCGTCCCGCTCCCCGCTCAGCACATCCATCAAGGTGATGAGATTCCGGATTTTGCCCAGCTTTCCGCCCAGGTCCGCCTCAAAGTCCGGGGAGAAGGCCCCGGACTGCCGATGAATGCGGATTTCCTCCCGGATATTTTCCTCCAAGCCGTGGTTTTTGGGGTAAAATTCCTGGTTCCGGTAGTTTTTCAGCACCAGGAACAAAATGTCAAACAGCAGCAGCAAGACGCATACGATCAAATAAATCTCAACAATAATACTCACGTTTCTCCTCCTAAGCAGCGGGATATTCCGTCCAGAGCGCCCGCAGCATGTAATAGGACACCTTCAGCCGTTCGTGGAACTCTGGACGGCGGCCCAGGGGCTCCAGGGCAAAGGGCTCCATTGCGATCCGTCCGGTCCCGTCCCCCGCCCCGGCGTACAGGTGCTCTATGTGCAGGTACTCCACCCCGTAGTGCGCGTAGTAGTCGTCATGGATATTCATGCGGGAGGGATCGGCAACGTTCAGCAGCTGCCAGGGCAGGCGCAGTTCCACAAAGCCGTCCCCAGCGCAGAAGTCGGCCAGGGAATGAAAGTCCGGCCGGTTGGGGTTGCCGTTGCCATAGGCCAGCTTTCCGGTTTCGTAATTCTCCATGCGGCTGTAGTGCATGGGATTCCGCTGGTCATACTCCGCGTAGGGAATGGACTTGTCATCCAGATAGTTCTGGTCCTCCAGGCTGTCCCGCACAAAGTAAAGGTCCTTTTGAATCAAGAGCCGGATTTTCACGAACGTGTCCGTATCCCGCTCCGGGAAGGTCTGGGAGAACAAGTCCCAAGGCGTGATCTTGTCGTAAAACAGCGCCTCGATGCCGTCGTAGTACTCCTGCACCCATATCCGGCTGTTATCCCGCCCGTCCAGCTCCACCACGAAGTCCGCCTCCCGGTCCATCTCCACGCCCAGGTTCCCGGCCCGGGAGGAGCCGCTCTTGGGCGTGGTGTCGATGGGGATATAGAGCTTGTCCGCCTGGAGGTCGAAGCCCTCCTGTTCCACCAGGAAATAGAGGTACCGCTCGTCATAGCGCATGGACAGCCGGACGCCGTCCTGCTCAGAAACCAAGTCCCCTTCCGTCCATTCCGACTTGTCCCCGTCGGGGTAACAGGCGCTCTCCTCCTCCCCCGGGTCAAAGGACAGCAGGCCGAAGTACTGCTCGTTGGTCTGGTAATCGCTCCAATAGGGGGTGGCGGTGAGGTCCACGTTGGCCATGGTGTTCCAGGTCCGCTTAAACCACTCGTCCTGCCAGGTGAACACAATCCCCCCGGCGCTGCCCGCCGCCCGGATATCCCGGTACATGGAAACCAGGGCCTCCCCCTGCTGGGTCTCGCTCAGGTTTCCCTGGTTCCGGCCCAGGCTGTCCTCCCGGGCCGCCATGCCCCGGGAGGAGGGTACGCCAAACTCGGAGATGACCACGGGCATGGCGTGGTGTTCGTTGATGTCCCGCAGGTATTGCAGGTAGGTGTTTTCCTCATGGACGGGCAGGAAGCTGTAGTAATCCGGGTAATAGGGATACATGTGGTAGGAGGCAAACTGCCCCGGGCCGAATGCCTCCTTACACCGGATATGCTCCACATCGATCTGAGCGGACTTTAAGAAGTACTCCGTCAGGTTCTGCGGATAGGCCAGGGGATCGGTTGTGGGCCAGTTGGAGAAGGCGATCATCCGCTGAGCGCCGTATTTCTCCGTCTCGTAAGCCACCATCTCCTCCCCGGCGGAGGCCAGAAAAATCTCGAAGTTGCTGGCCCCCTCCGTATAGAAGTACCCGCCGTCCAGCTGCTCTTGCTGGGGGAAGGATTTGTCCGTGTAGGTGACCAGGGTCCCCTCCCATTCCACGCCTAAAATATAGCCGCAGACCCAGGGGGAAATGTCCCAGCGGTAGAACCGGGAGAAGAGGGAGTTCTCCTCCCGTTCCTTATGCCTTCCGTGAACCACATCCACGACTTTCTTGCAGTCCCGGAAGAAGGGCTCGGAAAACTCCTCGTCCAGGGCGCTGAAAGAGGAGTTAATGAGGTAATCGTCCACCCACACGCCATGGAACAGGTAGAGCGGGTCTGGGTTCTCCCGGTTGAATTCATAAAAGGCCTCGTAAAAATCCGGCCCCGCCAGAGTATAGGTGCGGATGACGTTGGCCCCCATGGCCTTGATCTGCCCGAACCAGCGCAGGTACTCGTCCTTCGTAACCGCCAGGCTGGTGGCATAATGTCCCGGTTTCCCCAGGCCCAGGTTGACGCCCCTTACCTCCCATTCCCCATAGCCGGACCCCTGGTCCAGATACAGCGACTCCCCCTCCGCCTTGGCGAAATACGCCGGGGCCTGGCGGGAGGGCAGGTACAGGACTCCCAGGCCGAAGTAAAGCCAGTCCAGCAGGAAGAGGAACAGCACGCCGGGAATCACGGTCATTAAAAACTTTTTCATGCGCCGCCGCCCTCCGTGACATGATTGTACCGCTTATTCATGGACTCATGGCAAAGGGTGTACAGCCGCTCCAGGTTGCTGTCCATGTGCTCCAGCCGCAGGGTGATGGTGTCCTTGATCTGCTGGATGGCCGCATCGAAGCTGCGCACGTTGCGGGACTCGGGTTCTAAGTAGTCATAGCTGGTGCCGTTAAAGGTGCTGTTGAAACTGTATCCCCATTTTTCATAGTTGCGCGCAATGGCCGGGCCCAGATAGGCCACGGTCTCGTCGATGTATTGGAACAGGTATTCCTCACTGAAAAAGCGCTTCCGAAGCTGGCTGTAACGGTCCACCACCTGGTCCACAAAGGCCCGGTCCTTGAACAGGTACTTGAACCACAGGGCATTGTGAATCCGGAACGTCTCCGGCGTGATCTCGGAATACAGGTAGTAGTCGAAGGCGGCGTCGAAATCCCATACGCACATCTTCAGTTTTCCGCTCACATCCTTGTACAGATAGGTAGACAGGCCTGGTGCGTCGTAGTTCAGCGTAAATTCGTTGATCAAAAAGAAGTCAATGAAGGACGGTACGTCAATGTACTTCCGGTAGCCCCGCTCAGGGTGGTTGTAATCGAAGGAGAAGAGCGCCTTCTCAAACCGGGAGAAATCCGAAATGATATAGCCGCGCTGACTCTGCGTCAGGGTCTTTCCAGGGTAGATGACCTCAATGTGGCCCTGTCCGGCGCGCAGCTTCCCCCGGGTCAGGTAGCTGTCAGACCCAAAGGTTTCCAAGTCATACCAGGAGTCCGAAGCGCCCCGGTCTACCTGGAGAATGTAGGAGGTAACCGCCAAGTCCGGGTCCGTTTCCGTGAAGCCGATCCGCCCGTTTCCGCTGTAACTGACTTTCTCCGTCAGCAGGTAAAGGCCCAGGTATTCCCCGTTGAGGAACAGCTCGCAGAACCGGACGTTGGGCGCGTAGTCCATGATCTCCCCCGCCAAGTTGTAACAGAGGTAATTCCGGATGAGGGACTTGTCCAAAAAGGGCCCGTGGAGAGCCCAGCTGTCGTCCGCCGCCATTCCCGAGAGGGAGACGTCCAGGCTCCGGACCATATCCGCCTCTTTAAATTTCAAAAGGTAATTCTTCTTGTCGAAATTCCGGGAGGAAGCGCCCCGGATGCGGAACATGGCCCGCGCCTCGGTGTCCGGCTGGCCGCCGAGGTGGTTGTTCTCCGTCTCGCTGTCAAAGTACCGCACGGTGGCGGCCACCATTTCATAGTTGCGGTTGCGGGCGGCCACTGCCCAGATGTTCCCGGAAATGGCCTCCCCTTTTTGCAGGAACGGCGCGGGCACCGGGCCGTCGGTGGTAATCTCCATCAACGGCAGGTGGGTGCAGAAGACAGAGGCGTCATGGTCTGTACAAGGGAGCTTTTCCGCCGCCTCCAGATGCTGGTGGACGCGGTTACGCTCCGGTTCCATGCCGCTGGCGAGGACGGACAGGGCCAGCGCCGCCAAAACCGCCAGCACAAAAATCCATCGGTACTTCATAAAAGGCGCCCCTTTGGTCAGGAGATTTCGTCGCTCTGGACGACGACGTTTACATACTCAATCTCCCCCAGGTCCCGCAGCTTCCGGATGATGGAGGACCGCTGCCGCCCCTCGGCGGCGGCCTGGGCCGTCTCCCGCTTAGCCGAGGCGATCATGGACCTGCGGTCCAGCTCATAGATCAGTTCCACGGAGCCGCCGGAGGTATTTTCCGCCTTCATCACGGGGGGCCTGGTGAAATACTCGAACACCGTCTTGCGGATGTCGTCCTCCTTCTCATAACTGCCCCGGATTACCAGCAGCATCCGGTTTTCGTTCTTCACCCGGCCAAACACCAGCAGCACCAGGAACACCCCCGCGCTGCCGATGCCAGCCACCATAAAATCGCCCACGCCGCAGCAGATGCCGATGATGATGGTCCAGAAGATATACGTGGTATCCCGGCTGTCCTTGATGGAGGTGCGGAAGCGCACAATGGACAGCGCGCCTACCATGCCCAGGGACAGCGCCACATTGTTGCCGATGACCGTCATGACCGTGGTGGTCAGGATCGTCAGCGTCAGCAGGGTGATGTTGAACTTGGCGCTGTAGATGGACCCCTCGTGGGTCATGCGGTAGGAGATGAAAATCACGATTCCGAATAAAATCGACATCCCAACCCGGATCAGGACGTCCTGGGTGCTGAGGGTCCCGCTGCTGTTGATCATGCCGTAAAGATACTGTCTCATAAACGCTCCTCTTTTCTTTTGACTCTGCCGCGTTCCCGCCCTCAGCCCAAAAGGGGATAGCTGAGGGACCGTCCCAGGCAGTATTTGCTGGCGGAGACGCTCCGCCTGTCCACGCACCGGATGATATCCATGATATACCCCAGAAGAAACTGGTTGTATTTCACCTCGAAGATCACTTGATCCCCAGGCATGACCGGATAACAGGGCAGCGCGGGGGAAAAGAGGCTGTAACTGCCCTCCAGCGCGCGGATGCGGCTGTCAAAGGTCAGGCGGATGTTATTTTCCTTGGCCATAAATGCCCGGCGGCTGTATTCAATGATGGTCCTGGGACGGTAACAGGTCCCGGCCAGCCGCGTGAACATCTCCCCGGCGAAGGGGTCCCCGTAGTTCAGCAAAACGGAGTACCGCCCGTCAATCAGGGCCAGGGCGTCTGTCCGGGTGATGAGGAGCGACTGTTTTTTCTGGTAGGCATTCTGCTTTTGCTTCAGCTCCAGCTTCACGTGGCTGTCGCTGGGCGAGTAAATCCGCAGGCGGATTTTCTGGCGGCAATTCTGCTCCGTGAGCTTGTCGTGGAAATCCCGGTCGTCCACCGTATCAAAGTAGAGGGAGCGTATTTGGTAGGAACCGTTTTGGGAGAAACGGTCCGCCGGCAGTATCTTTTCAAAGCGGGCGGCGCACTGTAGCGCTTCCCGCAGCGTCAGCAGATATTTCTCCTCCCTTCGCAGCACCGTTGTCATAGGCGCTCATCCCCTTTAACTCAAGATTTTTCCGCACTCCGCCGCATGAGCGACAGAATACGCATTCCGTAGCCCGGTCCCCCGGCGGGTAAGGGGAACCTCTTTGTTTCAGGAACACTGAAGAGAAAAAGTACGCACAGAATCCAGGGCCGCAAAATTCCTGCTTTTGCGGCCCTGGTTTGCCTGCATTCTGGCGCACCAGAGAGGGGAAATTTATCTTGATTTTGATGTATAGCTGTGCTAAGATAAATAAATATGAGGGCAGATATGTGCGCTAATCCACAGAGTGCGTATTCTGTCCCTAGCGGACGACCCCCAGGCTTCCCAGCCACCGCGCATGTTCCGCCCCAGTGGACAGCAAGTAAATGCGCGTAGTTTCGATGGAGCTGTGGCCCAGCACGTCCGCTAGTTTCACAATGTCCCGGCAAGCCCTGTAAAACAGGGTGGCAAACAGGTGCCGGAGATTATGGGGGAAAACCTTGGAGGGCTCTACGCGGGCCTTTTCGCACAGGGACTTCATCTCCCGCCATATCTGTTTGCGGGATAACCCCTTCCCGCTGCTGGTGAGAAAAATTTCTCCAGTGGCGGTTTTTTGCTTTTTGGCGTACTTAAGCAGCTTGCGGCACAGCTTTGGGGGCAGGAGAATAACGCGGATTTTGCCTTTCATCCGTACCTCCGCCATGCCCCGCCCGGCGGTTTCCACCGTGATATGCCGGATTTCAGACACACGGATTCCCGTGGCGCAGATGGTCTCCAGCAGCAGCTCCAGCCGTTCCCGCCCCTGGTTCCGGGCTGTTTCCAGCAGGCGGCCAAACTCCTCCCTGGACAGCTCTTTGGAGGACTCCCGGAATGCCCGGCGCTGAATTTTCAGGAATTTGACCCGGCAGTCCTCCCAGCCCAGGAACTGAAGCAGGCTGTTGAGGGCCGACAGCTTGGCGTTGACCGTTACGGGGGAGAGCCCGGTTTCCAACAGGCGCTCCCGCCACGCCAGAACGGACTCCTTTGTCACCCCCTTATGGCTCTGCCAAGCCATAAACGCCTCTGTGTCCCGTACATATTTCTCCACGGTTGCCTCCGCCCGCTCTTCCCTCCGCAGGTGCTTTGCAAACGCCCGGGCCTGTCCGGCGGTCAATGTCCTCTTTTCCATGCTTATATACCTCCCGTTATCTAGATGCTGTTATTGTACCCAGCAATCCCGGAAGCGGGCGGATGTTTTTGCTTCGCAGGGCAAACTTTTAAAGCGGCTTACCCAGGGGCCCGCCGTATTGGGGGCGGAGGAACCCCCGCCGGGGGCTGCGGATGGAACGGATGGATGGGGACCGCCCTGATGCCGGACCTCCCGGATAAGGCGATGAAGGCCGGAGCGGCGAAGAAGAATGAGGGAAACCAGAAAAAAAGCATGCGTTTCATATTACAGAAACGCATGCTTTTTCTGCTGTTTTCTTGTAAAATCCCTTGAAAACGGCGGGCCCTTGGGAGGATTCCCCGGTTCCTGTGAAGCCCGCCATACCGCAGCCCCAAATCCGCAGGAAAGCGGGCGCAGCCAAGGCGGCCCCGCCAGCACGGCGCCTGCGCGCTATGCGGCTATGTAAAACGCGCCTCCGGCGTTACTTCAGGCGGAACGCGGCCACCAGGCTCTTCAGGAGGCTGGCCTGGGAGGAGAGCTCCTGGCTGGCGGCGGCGCTCTCCTCACTGGTGGCGGAGTTGGTCTGCACCACGCTGGAAATCTGGTCAATGCCCTCGGTAACCTGGCTGATAGCGGAGGTCTGCTTTTCCACCGCCTCCACCACGATGGTCATTTGAGACGTCACGCCTCCGGCGCTGACGCTGGTGCGGTCCAGGGACTGGGTGACCTCGTTTACTACGCTGCTCCCCTCCGCCACGGCGGCGATGGAGCTTTCGATCAGGTCCTTGGTGGCCTTGGCCGCCTCGTCAGACTTGTTGGCCAGGTTGCGGACCTCGTCGGCAACCACGGCGAAACCCTTTCCGGCCGTTCCGGCCCGGGCGGCTTCCACCGCGGCGTTCAACGCCAAGATATTCGTTTGGAAGGCAATGTTCTCAATGGCGGCAATGATCTTGCTGATTTCCTCGGAGGAGCTGGAGATTTTGCCCATCGCCGTGTTGAGCTGCTTGACGTACTCCATGCTGGCGCCCAGCTGGCCGCCCGCCTGTTCCACAAACTGTCCGGCTTCCTCGGTGGCCTGGGCGGTCCGCTTGGCGTTTACGGAGATATCGCTGATGGTGGCGGACAGCTCCTGCACAGAGCTGGCCTGTTCCGTGGCGCCCTGGGCTAGGGCCTGGGCGCTGTTGGACACCTGCTCGGCGCCAGCGGATACCTGTTCGGCGCTCTCCCGGATTTGGCCCATAGTATCGTTGAGCTTTGACTGAATGCTGTCCAGGGAGGTCTTGATGGACATAAAATCTCCCACGTATTCCTGCTGGGCGGAGGCCGTCAAGTCCCCGGAGGCGATAGAATCCAGTATGGAAGCGATCTCGCCGATGTACGACCGGAGGCGGTGAATCGTCCTTTCGAAAATGCGGGCCAGCTGGCCAACCTCGTCATTGGAATGGACGGTAATCCCGCTCTCTCCGCTGCCGTTCAGGCCCAGCCTGCCCTGCTCCAGCCGGCTGGCCACCTGGGTAATCTCCGCCAGGGGAGCAGAGACGGTCTTTTTCAGGTAAGCGGTCAGGAAGAAGATGCACACGATGATGACGCCAAGGCTCACCAAGGAGGACCAGATTACCGTCATAAAAATCTGGTGGTTGGCGTCGGCGGAGGAAATGCCAGCAAAAAGAAGGCCGTTGACCGCTCCAGAGGCGTCCCTGGTAGGGACATAGGAACACAGGTATTCCTCATTCAGGATGGTTGCCTTCCCCACATAGTTCTGTCCCTTTTGCAGCACAATCTCGGACAGCTCAGCAGACAGCGCGGTGCCTACCACCCGCTGTCCGTCCTGGACCACTGTGGTGTAGGCCCGGGTATTCCCCTCGAAGATCGTAAACTCACAGCCCATGCGGCTTTTCAGCTCATCCAGCAGCTGGTTGGGATCCTCCGCGCCGCCAGACTGGCTCAGGACATAGCTCAGCATGTTGGTGCCATTGGTACAGCGCTGCTCCAGCATTCCCGTTGCCAAGGAGCGGAACATGATCACGCACATGCCTACCGCGAACACAACGGATATCATCTGCATGATGACCACCACATTGCCTACCTTCTTGCCGATGCGGGTCTGCTTTCCTTCGGAACTGCTCTTTGAAAACTTGCGTTTTTTCATGGTTGCTCACTCCATCTGTCTGTCAGAATTCAAAATGGGCACACCACCCATATTATATAATTATACTGAGGTACGGTTGCTTTTGCAAGTCCTTTTTCCACTGGGTTTGTCTTTTATAACAGCCGGGATATTGGGGGCGGGAACGCTGTTGTGGCCATAAATAAAAAAGCGGCCCCCTGTGACTACGATAAACCAATAACAGCCCGCATCACATCCCGCACGGTCAATCCTGAAATGATCCGATTTTCTTCAATAAATGCGGCCCTATGTAATAAAGCACCATCGGTACAATGTAAAAAATTATAACTCTGTATTTATGCCAAAGGCATGCTGCTCAAGGCTAACGCCTAAGATACATCCCTTTCGCTTTTCAGGACACTCCCCGCCCGCCGCCTTCCTTGACTTTTCCAGGCGTTGGGTATAGAATAATGTATATTATACTGTGCCTTTTTCGAGAGGCGCCACGGCGCTTCCGGGGAGGACGCCAAACCAGAGAGGAGCGCATCCCCCATGACCACGAGAATGCCCCGCCGCCTCCTGGCGCTGTACGCTGCGGCGCTGCTGCTGCTGTCCGCCTGCGCTTCCCCAGGGGGCCCCGAGGACCGCATTGCCAGTACGGACGCCGGGTCCCAGCTCCTGACCTTGAGTACCTGGAGCAGTTACAACCGCTTTTTAGAGTTGCTGGGCAAAGAGTGCCCGGACATTGAACTGGGGTTCCTCCCCTATGCCGGGGCCAATCAAACTGGCTACAGCTGGGCCCAGATGCGGGGAGACGACATCCCGGATATTTTTATCACAACGCAGATTTTGAACCAGGAACTGGCGGAGGAACGCCTGGCGGACCTGTCCGGTTATTCCTTTATCAACCGCTTTCCCACCCCCATCCTGGACCAGGTGTCCATCTCCGGCGGGATTTACCTCCTTCCGGTAAACTACGCCATGTACGGAACCTTTTACAACCAGACCCTGATGGAAGAGCACGGGTGGGAGGTCCCGGAGAACTTCGCGGAACTGGAGGCGCTGTGCGCCAAGATCCGGGAAGCGGGCCTAATCCCCGGCGTACTGGGCACGCAGCTGACGGGAAATCCCTTCTCCGCCGTGTTCAACCTGGCCAAAACCGGCTGGCTCACCACTCCGGAGGGCATGGCCTGGGAGCGGGACTTCCTGGCGGGAGACGCCCCGGCGGCGGGAATGTGGGAGGAGACCATGGCCCACGTCCAGCGTCTCATCGACATCGGCATGTTTCAAACGGACCCCGAGGACCGGAACAACCCCGACATGCTCCTGGACTATCTGGGGAACCGGAAATCCGTATTTTTCACCAGCGTGATGACCGTCAACATCACCGAACTGCCGGACACCGGAGACAAACTGGGCATCATGCCCTACATCGGGGAGGACGGCAGCAAAAACGTGTATATGTACAGCCCCATCAGCTTCATCGGCCTCAGCCGGCATCTCACGGAACCGGGCAATGAAGAGAAGCTGGAAAAGGCCCTCCGCCTCCTGTCCCTTTTGTTTTCCGAAGAGGGCCAGGCCGCCTTTATCAGCGCGGAAACGCCCTGCGTCCTGAGCGTGCTGAACAACACCGCCCTTCCGGAAGACTCCCTGATTTACGACGCGCAGCAGGCCCTGTGGGAGGGCCGGGCCTTTCCCATGACCTACGCCGGATGGGAAAATGTCCTGGCGGACATCGGGCAGGCCTACAAGGAGTGGTTCCGGGGGGAAAACGGCATGGACGGCCCTGGCTGCATTGCCCGGATGGACGCGCTCCAGCAGAGCGCCCTGGCCCAGTCCGGGCACCTCTACTTCTGCGAAAGCACCGCCGATTTCACCCTGGAGGAAACCGGGGCGCTGGTGGGCAGGGTCCTGGGCTCCGCCGCCGGGGCGGACGCGGCCATGGTCCCCATCGGGACCTTTTACAAAGAGGGTCCCAGCCTGCGGGCCTGCGTCACTGGCAAGCTCTACGCCGGAAAGATCAACACGGACACGTCCACCACGGTGCTTCCCGCCTTTGACGGGAAATACGCCGTACTCTCCATGACGGGCGCCCAGGCCAAGGAACTGGCCCAGGCGGGCTTCGACAAGGAGGGAGACGGAAGGCCCTTCCCCTACGTCCTGTCGGTACGGGGCGGCGGGGAACTGGAGGACAGCCAGACTTATCAGGTGGCCTTCCCCATGGACAGCTACACCGGGGAAACCGCTGAAGCCTGCGCCGCCGAGGTGCGGGAGGGTTCTTTGCGGAACTTCCTGCGGGAGTACCTGGAAAAACAAAAGATGGTGTCTCCGGACGATTCCTGGGAGTAAAAGCCGGAGAACCCCTGAAAGGAAGGGGATCATGAGGCGCGTGAGCAGAAGAGCGGGCGTTCTTTTAACGCTGGCGGCGCTCCTCCTTCTGGCCGGATGCGGTGGAAACGGCCAGAGGGACGGAACGGAGGGTGAAACCGTCACCATCGCCCTTTGGAGCGACCAGTTGACAGAGGGCTATGGGCAATACCTCCAGAGGACATTTCCCAGCGTGGACTTCCAGTTCTACGTGGCCACAAACTCTGCGGATTTCTACCGCTTTAAGGAACAGGCGGAGGACCTGCCGGACATCCTGACCCTCCGGCGCTTCTCCCTGAACGACGTGTCGCCCTGGAGGGACGCCCTGGCGGACCTCAGCGACTCCGAGCTGGCCAACACCTTTCCCCAGGCCTATCTGCGGAGCTATACCTACAGCGACGGGACGGTGAACTGGCTCCCAGCCTGTGGGGAAATCGACAGCATCCTGGTCAACCGCTCCCTGCTGGAGGAAAACGGCCTGGACATCCCCGCGAATTACCAGGAGTTCCTGGACGTCTGCGCCGCCCTGCGGGAGAAGGGAATCCGGCCTTTCCGGTCTAACTTCGGGGCGGATTACACCTGTATGGAGGTCTTACAGGGCCTCTCCGCCTCCCGCCTGGCCTCCCAGGAGGGCCGGGAGTGGCGGCAGCTCTACGAGAGCGGCCAGACGGACCAGCTCAGCGGGGAGGTCTGGCTCCCCGTCTTCCAGCGGATGCTGGACTTTTTGGACCAGGCCGGACTGGGCCCCGCCGACCTGGAGGGGAGCACCGCCGATCTCTTCACAGCCTACCAAAACCGCGAGTGCGCCATGATCCGCGCCACCTGCGGCGAGGCTGGCTTCTACGGCGTGGGGGCGGAATCCGTGATGATGCCCTATTACGGGGACAGCCCGGAGGACAGCTGGTACCTGACCTACCCTGCCTTCCAGGTAGCCGCCAGCGCCCGGGCGGAGGAAAGCCCGGAGCGGAAAGAGCTCATTTTTTCCATTATGGAGGCCATGCTCAGCCAGGAGGGCCTGCGGCACGTGGCGAACGGGCAAAACATGATCGCGTATAATAGGGGTGTGGAACTGGAACGGTCTCCCCTGCTGTCCGGCGCGGGCCCCCTCCTGGAGGCCAACCAGCTTTATATCCGCCTGGCCTCCTCGGACATGTTCTCCGCCTCCCAGAAGGTGGTCCAGGGGATGCTTGCCGGAACGTATACCGACGCCCGCTCCGCCTTTGACGCCTTCAACGAGGCCATGGGCGGCGGCGGAGCGGAGGCCACCGCCGCCGCCCGCATCGAAACTGGGTACGCCTACGCCTTCGAGCCCGGCGGCGGCAGCCCCGCAGCCTCGGCGGTGATGAACACCCTCCGGGAGGAACTGGGCACGGAGCTGCTGGCGGGCCAGTCGGTAAACGTGGCCGGGAACATCGCCGCCGGGGACTACACCCGGGAAGAGCTGGACTTCCTGACCATGGGCGAGTCGGTGGACATTCTTCTATGCACCATGACCGGGGAGCAGCTGTTCCACTACCTGTCCAGCGTCCTGACGGCATCCGGGCGGCGGGGGTCCGTGATAAACGATTCCGCCCTTTATGTCTCCAGCGGCTTTGAAATGGAGGTCCGGAGGACGGAAGAGGGCTATGTCTTGGAAGAGCTCCGGAGGGACGGCGGGAAGCTGGACCGGGCCCGGACCTATTCCGTGGCCCTGCTGGGCAGCGAGCTTATGATGCACGGGGACCTTCTGGCCGCGGCGGGGATTACGGATTACGAGGAGGCGGAAACGCCTTTTAAGCAACTGGTCGCGGAACGCCTGGCCGAGGGAAAGCAGCTGGCGCCGCCCACGGATTATATTACGCTTCACTGACCGCCGGCTGGAAGTCCGGAGAGAGAGGGGATGCGGCGATGAACGCTGAGAAAAACGGAGGCCATGCTGTTTTAACGGCGGTTCTGGCGGGCAGCCTGCTGCTGTTTACGCTGATGGGCGGCGCTTACTTTATGAGCTATCTGCAGCATCAGATTTTTATAGAGCGCACCACCCAGCTCAACGAGATCACCTCCCAGGTGCGGGTAAACCTGGGCAACGCCCTGGACTCCCACTGGAACTATCTCACCGCCGCCGTAAACCTGCTGGAGACCGGGAACTTTGAGACGGAAGAGGCCATGGTGGAGAGCATCGGCAAGCTGGACCAGTTCCTGGCGACGGAGCACTACTCCTCCATGCTGGTGCTGCTGGACAGCCGGGGCAACTGCTACGACGCGGAGGGAAAACACGGCGTCTGGTCCGACATTGACCGCCTCTCCACCGGGGAGGACCGGTATACCTTTATCTCCGACTCGTATATCTACCAGGGCAGCTACTGGGCCTTCGTGCAGAAGCTGGCGGAGCCCTTCCACGCCGGGGCCGTCACGTTTACCCACGCCGTGCTGCTGAAGGACGTGTACACCCTCAGCGAATACTATGACAGCGCGGCCTATGGCAGCCGGAACGAGACCTACATTTTAAAAAGCAACGGCACCCGGATGCACGACGGCGTCTCCCAGGGAAACACCATCCAGGCCTACAACGTGCTGAAGGTACTGGAGGGCATGGAGGGCCAGTCCTACCCCGATATTCAGGCCGCCTTGGAGGAGACGGACACCATCAGCGCCAACTTCCATCACGAGGGCAGGGAGTATTACTACTGCGTCACCTCCCTGGCGGAGTACGACACGCTGCTGCTGTTCCTGATCCCGGCGGATTTCGTGGCCTCCGGCACCGTGAACATGGTGGGTGCGGTCATCCGCATGCTGCTGATTTTGTCCCTGGTGCTGCTGGGGATGCTGGCGCTGGTGGCGGCCTCCATCCTGCGCCAGCAGACCAGCGCCCAGCTCATCCGACAGGAACAGGAAAACCTGCGCCGCCAGGAGGTCCTGAACCAGCAGCTGGAGGAATCCAATGCCATGCTGGCCCGCTCCAAAGAGACGGCGGAGCAGGCCTTCCAGATCGCGGAGGAGGCCAACCGGGCCAAGAGCTCCTTCCTCTCCAACATGAGCCACGACATCCGCACGCCCATGAACGCCATTGTGGGCTTCGCCGCCCTGCTGGCCCGGGACGCGGGGGAACCGGACAAGGTCCGGGAGTACACGAAAAAGATCACCTCCTCCAGCCAGCACCTGCTGGGCCTGATCAACGATATTCTGGACATCAGCAAAATCGAGGCCGGAAAGACCACCCTGAACCTCTCGGACGAGAGCATGGTGGACCTGGTTGAAAACATCGACTCCATCATCCGGCCCCAGATGAAGGCCAAGGGCCACAACTTTGAGGTCCACAGCCGGGACCTGAAGCATGAGCATGTGGTGATGGATAAGCTCCGGCTGAACCAGATTCTGCTGAACCTGCTGTCCAACGCGGTAAAATACACCCCGGAGGGGGGCCACGTCACCCTGACGGTGCAGGAGCTGCCCCAGTTCGCCAAGCAGCTGGCCCACTTCCGCTTCATCGTCACGGACAACGGCTATGGCATGACCCCGGAGTACGTAGAGAAGATTTTCCAGGCCTTTACCCGGGAAGAGGACAGCGTCACCAACAAAATCCAGGGCACCGGCCTGGGAATGGCCATCACGAAGAACCTGCTGGACCTGATGGGCGGCAAGATCACCGTGGAGAGCGAGAAGGGAAAGGGCTCCACCTTTACGGTGGACCTGGAACTGCACATCAGCGAACACGCCATCGACCAGGGCTTCTGGATGAAGCACGATATCCTCCGCATCCTGGCGGTGGACGACGAAGAGGTAACCTGCCAGAACATCCAGATGGCGATGGAGGGCACGGGCGTGGAGGTAGACTACACCCTGGACGGCGAAACGGCGGTGGAACGGGTGCGGCAGGCCCGGGAGGCGGGGCGGCTTTACGACATCGTCCTCCTGGACTGGAAGCTGACGGGCATCGACGGCGTGGAAACGGCCCGCCGCATCCGGCGGGAAACCCTGGAGGACCCTCCCATCCTGGTGCTGTCCAGCTACGACTGGCCGGAGATTGAGGAAGAAGCCCGGGAGGCGGGCGTAAACGCCTTCTTGTCCAAGCCCTTCTTCCTGACCAGTTTCCGCCAAAAGGTGGAGGCCGTGCTGAATCCCGAGCCAGAGGCGCAGCCAGCGGACCCCGGGGAACAGAGCATCCTCCAGGGGATGCACATCCTGGTAGCGGAGGACAACGAAATCAACGCGGAAATCCTCAGCGAACTGCTGGACATGACGGAAGCCACCTGCGACATCTGCGAGAACGGGGAACAAGTGGTGGAGGCCTTCGCCAAGTCCAAACCCGGGCAGTACCGGATGATCCTGATGGACGTGCAGATGCCCGTGATGAACGGTTACGAGGCCACCCGGGCCATCCGGGACCTGGACCACCCCCTGGCGCTGTCCATTCCCATCATCGCCATGACGGCCAATGCCTTCGCGGAGGATATCCGGGACGCCCTGGAGGCCGGGATGAACGCCCACGTGGCCAAGCCCATCGACATGGCGGTGCTGGAACAGACGGTCCGGGCCGTGCTGGAATCCCTGGAGGCCCCGGAGGAGTGAGCCCTCCCTTCCCGGACGAAATGGAACCGCGCTTTCTGCGGGACGTACAGGAAAAGGCCGGACCCCGATGGGGTCCGGCCTTGCTGCATGAACTGCACAGATGGAACGGCGGCTGGCTCAGCCGTTCTTTACCCGGGCGGAGGTCCGTCCCTCGGGCTGGATTTCCCCAGCGGCCAGCAGGGCCCGCTTCGTCAGGGCCGGTCCCACCAGCTCGTAAACCAGGACGGAGAAAAGCACCACGCTCCGGACCACCGCGCCGTCCGCCAGGGCCTGGGCGGTGATGGCCATACCCAGGGCCACGCCAGCCTGGGGCAGCAGGGTGATGCCCAGGTATTTCTGGATTTCAGGGCTGCACCCCGTCAGGGCGCAGCTGCCATAAGACCCGGTGTATTTTCCAAGGGAGCGGACCAGGATGTAAATGACGCCAATGAGCAGCACGGAGGGGTTCCGCAGCACCGACAGGTCCAGCTCCGCGCCGGAGAGGACAAAGAACAGCACAAACAAGGGGGCCGTCCAGCCGTCCACCCGGGCCATCAGCTCCTCGGAGAAGTCGCAGATGTTGCAGAACAAGGTCCCCGTCATCATGCACACCAGCAGCAGGGAGAAGCCGCAATGGACGCCCCCCACCTCGAACTCCTTCATGGACAACCCCACCGTCAGGAGGACGAAGCCAATGGAGATGGACAGGCGCTTGCTCCGGGAGTGGAAGAACTGCTCCACCCAGTACAGGACCACCCCGGACACCGCCCCCAGGGCCAGGGAGAGGACAATCTCCATCACGGGCTCCACCAGCACCGTCACCACGCTGACCGCGCCGCTCTCCAAGGCCACGGCCACGCCGAAGGAGGCGGAGAAGAGAACCAGGCCCACCGCGTCGTCAATGGCCACCACCATCAAAAGGAGCCTTGTCATGGGGCCGTCGGCCTTATACTGCCGGACCACCATCAGCGTGGCGGCGGGAGCCGTGGCGGCGGCGATGGCGCCCAGGGTGATGGCGGAGGAGACCGAGATGACATCCGGCCGGACCAGGTGCAGGAGAATCAGGGCCAAATCCAACAGGGCCGTGGCGGCCACGGCCTGAAGAATGCCCACCACAATGGCCTGGAGGCCCATGGTCTTCAGCTGGCTGACCCGGAACTCATTGCCAATGGTGAACGCGATGAAGCCCAAGGCCACCTGGGAGAGCATGTTCAGGCCTTCCACCGCCTCCATGGAGGCAAAGCCCAGGCCGCCTATTCCCAGGGCTCCCAGGCAGAAGGGCCCCAGCAGCAGGCCAGCCACCAGATAGGCGGTGACGGCGGGCAGCTTCAGCCGCTTGGCCACCCGGGACAGCAGCAGCCCCCCGGTCAGGGCGGTGGACAGGCTGATTAAAATTTCCATTGTTCATTACCTCTTTTACCGATACCATATGATGAAGTAAGATACCATTCCCCAGCGGAATCGTCAAGAACCAGAGCCTACAAAAATCAGAGGGAAAACCTCTGGATTTTATCTGTTTTCGCCCTCCGCCGGGAAACGGCGGCCGCCCTTCCCGGCGGAGACCGCCTTGACAGCGGCGGGAGGATGGCTATAATGGGAAAAAAGCCCCCGAGGGGGCGCTGAAAAACGAGTCAACAGGAGGCTGTTATGAAGCTCGCCATTAAAACCTGCACCCTGGACATGCCCTATACGGACATGCTGGACTTCTGCGCCGCCCAGGGGATTTCCTGCCTGGAGATCGGTACGGGCAACTGGTCCGCCGCGCCCCATATCGACCTGGAGGGGGTCCTCTCCTCCGAAACCGCCCGGACGCGCTGGCGGGATGAACAGAGGCGGCGGGGCCTGGAGCTCTGCGCCCTGAACTGCTCCGGGAATCCCCTGGCCTATGAGCGGGACAGGGACGTGACGGAGAAAACCTTCCGCCTGGCCTCCCTGCTGGGCGTCAAGAAAATCGTGATGATGAGCGGCCTCCCCGCCGGGTGTCCCGGAGACCGGACCCCCGTGTGGATCACCACCTCCTGGCCCCCGGAGACCCAGGACATCCTGGACTACCAGTGGAACGAGGTGGCGGTTCCCGCCTGGCGGGAAATGGTCCGCATGGCCGGGGACTGCGGCGTGGAACAGATCGCGCTGGAGAACCATGGGATGCAGCTGGTCTATAACCCGGAGACGCTGCTGCGCCTCCGGGAGGCCGTGGGGCCCATGGTGGGCATGAACCTGGACCCCTCCCACCTGTTCTGGATGGGCGGGGACCCCATTGAGGCCGCCCGGGTCCTGGGCAGGGCGGGAGCCCTGTATCACGTCCACGGCAAGGATTCCCGACGGGAGCGCGGGCTCTGGGGACCCAACGGCCTGCTGGACACCAAGCCCATCGGCGCCTTCCGGCAGCGGAGCTGGAACTATGTGGCGGTGGGCGCGGGACATGGCCTCCAATGGTGGCAGGAGTTCTTCTCCGCCGTCCGCATGGCCGGGTACGACGGCGTGGTCTCCCTGGAGATGGAAGACCTGACCCTGCCCATGCTGGAGGGCCACCTGGCCTCGCTGCGCACGCTGAAGGAGGCGCTGGTACTGTGACCGGGCCTCCCGTCCCGGCGGCCCGGTGCTGGGGCGGCCCCCGGCGGCATAGTCTGGAACAACTACGATGACAGGAGGAACGGCGCTATGCGCAATGTGTACACATCCGCTGGACAGCTCATCGGCGGAACCCCGCTGCTGGAACTGGCCCGCCTGGAGCGGGAGGAGGGACTGGAGTCCCGCCTCCTTGCGAAGCTGGAATTCCTGAATCCCGCCGGGTCCGTGAAGGACCGGGTGGCAAAAGCCATGCTGGACGACGCGGAGGCCCGGGGCCTTCTGCGGCCCGGCTCCGTAATCATCGAGCCCACCTCCGGCAACACCGGCATCGGCCTGGCCTCCGTGGCCGCCGCCCGGGGATACCGGGTGGTCATCGTCATGCCGGAGACCATGAGCGAGGAGCGCCGCCGCCTGATGCGGGCCTATGGCGCGGAAGTAGTGCTGACCGGGGGGGCCGGGGGCATGGCGGAGGCCATTTCCAGGGCCCGGGAGCTGGCGGAAGAGATACCGGGGAGCTTCATCCCCGGCCAGTTTGAGAATCCCGCCAATCCCGCGGCCCACCGGACCGGAACGGGCCCGGAAATCTGGGCGGACACCGAGGAAACGGTGGATATCTTCGTGGCGGGCGTGGGCACTGGCGGCACCCTCACCGGAGTGGGAGAGTACCTGAAAAGCCAAAACCCCGCCGTGCGGGTTGTGGCGGTGGAGCCCGCCGCCTCCCCGGTGCTGAGCGGGGGCCAGGCTGGGCCCCACGGGCTCCAGGGCATTGGCGCGGGCTTTATCCCGGAGGCGCTGAACACCGGAATTTACGACGAGGTCATCCCCGTGGAGGACGGAGACGCCTTTGCCATGGTCCGGCGGCTGGGCCGGACGGAGGGCCTTCTGGCGGGCATCTCCTCCGGCGCGGCGGTATGGGCCTCCATCCAATTGGCGAAGCGGGCCGAAAACCGGGGGAAAACCATCGTGGCCCTGCTGCCCGACGGCGGGGACCGCTATCTCTCCACGCCGCTGTTCGCGGACTGAAGGGCAAAAAAGGGACGGCGTAACGCCGTCCCTTCCGTCTGCCTGGGCCCCGGTGTCATCCGGGCAGGCGCTGGTAGATTTCCATTTCCCGGTGAAGCCGGGCCGCCAGCTCCGGGGAAAAGCTCCCGGGCAGGGCCCGCCACCGCCAGTTTCCCCCCAGGGTGGAGGGGGTATTCATCCTGCCCTCACTGCCCAGGCCCAGCAGGTCCTGGAACTGCATCACCGCCAGGTCCGCCACCGAGGCCCAGGCGGAGCGCATCATGCCCCAGTGGTAGCCCTCCTCCTCGTTGAGCCGCAGGTAAGCCTTTGCCAGGGCGGCGTCCTCCGCCGGGGCGGTCGCCATCCAGCCCTGGATGGTGTCGTTGTCGTGGGTGCCCGTATAGGCCACGCAATGCGGGGTGTAGCAATGGGGGAGGTACCCCCCGCCAGTGTCCCGGCTGTCAAAGGCAAACTCCAGCACCTTCATGCCGGGGTAGCCCGTCTGCGCCAGCAGCTCCCGGACAGAGGGCGTGAGGAAACCCAGGTCCTCGGCAATGATGTCCCGGGGCCCCAGGGCCGCCTCCACGGCCCGGAAGAAGCCGATACCAGGACCGGGCCGCCAGCGGCCGTTCCGGGCGGTACCCTCCCCGGCGGGAATGGCATAGTACTCGTCAAATCCCCGGAAGTGGTCGATGCGCAGGGTGTCATAGAGCTGGAACTGGGCGGCAATACGGCGGATCCACCATTGATAGCCGTCGTTCCCCATGCGGTCCCAGTCAAAGAGAGGATTCCCCCAAAGCTGGCCATCGGCGGCGAAGCCGTCCGGCGGGCATCCCGCCACCTCCGTGGGCCGTCCGGCGGCGTCCAATTGGAACTGCTCCGGGCTGGCCCACACGTCGGCGCTGTCGATGGAGACGTAGATGGGCAGGTCCCCGATGATGGAGACGCCTTTTTCGTTGGCATATTCCTTCAGGCTCCACCACTGGCAGAAAAAGAGGAGCTGTACCCGGGTCCAGAAGTCGATTTCTCCGGCCAGCTCCTTCCGGGCCCGCTCCAGGGCGGCGGGGCGGCGAAGGCGCAGCTCCTCCGGCCACTCCAGCCAGGGAGCTCCGTCATACCGGCCCTTCAAGGCCATGAACAGGGCGTAGTCCTCCAGCCAGTCCGCCTTCCAGAGGACGCCCCGCAGCTGGAATAAGTCTCCCCGTTTCAGACGGGAACAGGCCAGGCGCAGGACCGCAAAGCGGTTTCGGTAAAGGGCCTCATAATCCACCCGCTCCGGGTCGCTTCCCCAGTTCAAGGACTGGTATTCCTCCGGCTCCAGAAACCCCCATTCGGCCAAGGTGTCCAGGTCGATGAAATAGGGATTTCCGGCGAAGGAGGAGAAGGACTGGTAGGGGGAATCCCCGCAGCTGGTGGGCCCCACCGGAAGAATCTGCCAGCAGGACTGCCCGCCCTGGACCAAAAACTCCACGAAGTCCCGGGCGGCGGCTCCCAGAGTCCCGATCCCCCAGGGGGAGGGCAGGGAGGAAATGGGCATCAGGATACCGGCTTTTCTCAAGTTGGCATCCCCTTTCTAAATAATGAAGTCAGAGGGCGTTACGGGTCCAGCCTCGCCACGCTCTCCCCGGGAATCAGCTGGAAAGGCACCACCTCATGGACAGAGGGCTGCCCCCTCCGCTCAATGCCGCGCAGCAGCACGTCCACCCCCCGTTCCGCCAGGCGCTGGGTGTCCTGGCGGACCGTGGTGAGCCGGGGAACGGAGAAGCTGGACATGGGGATGCCGTCGTAGCCCACCACGGAGATGTCCTCCGGCACCCGCTTTCCCCGGTCCCGCAGGGCCCGGACGGCCCCGATGGCCATGACGTCGCTCATGGCGAAAATGGCCGTCAGGTCCGGGCGGCGGTCCAGCAGACGCTCCGTGGCGGCGTAGGCGTCGGCCATGGAATAGCGGCAGGGCTCGCACTGGCGCTCCGGGTCGAAGGGCAGGCCCAGCCGGGCAAACGCCCGGCGGCAGCCCTCCAGGCGGCGGTAGCTGATCTGGGAACAGGACCAGTTGCCCCCCAGGAGGCAGATGCGGCGGTGGCCCTGCCTGGCCAGGAACTCGATGACCTGGGCGGCGGCCTCGCCGTCGTCGGTGGTCAGGGAGGAGAGATTATCAAAGTGTAAATCCTTGGCGGTGTTGGTCAGCAGCATGCAGGGGACGGTGATGGG
The DNA here is from genome assembly GCA_910583785.1 of uncultured Oscillibacter sp. Taxonomy (GTDB): domain Bacteria; phylum Bacillota; class Clostridia; order Oscillospirales; family Oscillospiraceae; genus Oscillibacter. The sequence continues at coordinate 55,575 of CAJTZK010000009.1, read as the reverse complement.
CTGGAACCGGGCCCGGAAGAGCTCCAGGTCCCCCCCCAGGAAGAAGATGCCCAGGGGCTTGCGCTCCCGGCAGAGCTGGAGGGCGTAGGCCACCTCGTCGGCGTCCTCGTCCAGGTAGTAAACCACGGCGTCCCTTCCGCTGTCCCGGAGGAGAGCCTGGACCCGTTCCACCAGGTCGGCGAAGAGCATGTTCTGGGTGCCCTTTACCAGGATGGTGATGCCAGTCCCGGCCTGCTGCTTCAGGTGCTTGGCGTTGTTGTTGGGCTGGAAGCCCTGGGCCTCCACCACTGCCAGAACCTTCCTCCGGGTCCCTTCGCTGACATCAGGGTGGTCGTTGAGCACCCGGGACACGGTGGCCACGCCGCACCCGGACAGCCGGGCGATATCCTTGATGGTCATTCCGCGTCCCTCCCTTTTTATAAAGACGATGAGATGATAGCATATCCGGGGGAAAAATGCAAGGTTCCCCTACCGGCGGCCCCTCCTCCAGGGCAGGGGCATATCAGCCCTTCACCGCTCCGGCGGCCACGCCCTTGATGATGTACTTCTGGCAGCTGAGGTAGAACACCACGATGGGGATGATGGCCATGACCAGGGAGGCCATGATGGCGCCCATGTCCACCCGGCCATAGGAGCCCTGCATCCTCTGGATGGTGATGGGGATGGTGCTGAACTTGTTCAGGTCCAGGGTCAGGTAGGGGAGCAGGAAGTCGTTCCAAATCCACATGGTCTCCAGGATGCCCACGGAGATATAGGTGGGCTTCATAATGGGCAGCACCACGGAGAAGAAGGTCCGCAGGGGGGAGCAGCCGTCAATCATGGCGGCCTCCTCGATCTCAATGGGAATGGACTTGACGAAGCCGCAGAACATGAACACCGCCAGCCCCGCGCCAAAGCCCAGGTAAATAATCACCAGCCCCCAGGGGGTCCCCAGCCGCAATCGGTCCGTCACCAGGGAGAGGGTGAACATCACCATCTGGAAGGGCACCACCATGGAAAAGACGCAGAGGAGATACAGGAGCTTGGTGGCCCGGCTCTTCACCCGGGTGATGTACCAGGCGAACATGGACGTACAGATCAGGATGACCACCACGGACCCGACGGTCATCACCACGGTCCAGAGGACGGACTCCAGAAAGTCATACTTCTCCATGGCGCCCACAAAGTTCTCCAGGGCCACCCAGGTCTTCTCCGAGGGGAGCTTGAAGGGCTCCAGGTTGATGAAGGCCTTTTTCTTGAAGGAGTTGATGAGGACGATGAACAGCGGGGCCACGTAGAAGATGGAAATCACGGTGAACAGAACAGTGGCGAACCAGCCGCCTCTCGCTTTGCGTTTCATTACTGCTGCACCTCCTTGGAACGGGTCATGTTCAGCTGGATGAGGCCCAGGGATACCACCAGGATGAAGAAGATCACGGCCTTGGCCTGGCCCACGCCCTGGTAGCCCACCCGGCCGTAGAACGTGTTGAAGATGTTCAGGGCCAGCATCTCCGTCTGCTTCATGGGCTCTCCGGCGGTGAGGGACAGGTTCTGGTCGAAGAGCTTGAACCCGTTGGTCAGGGTCAGGAAGGTGCAGATGGTGATGGAGGGCATCATGTTGGGAATGGTGACGTTCCACAGCCGCTGCCAGCCGTTGGCCCCGTCGATCTCCGCCGCCTCGTTCAGGTCTCCGGGAATGGACTGGAGGCCCGCGATGTAGATGATCATCATGTAGCCGATCTGCTGCCAGCAGATCAGGATGACCAGGCCCCAGAAGCCGTACTTGGCGGAAATTTTCAGCGCCAGGTCGTACCGGGAGAGGATACCGTTGAAAATGAGCTGCCACACGTAGCCCAGGACAATGCCGCCGATGAGGTTCGGCATGAAGAAGACCGTGCGGAAGAGGTTCGTCCCCCGGATTTCCCGGGTCAGCACCAGGGCCACGGCGAAGGCAATGACGTTAATCAGGATCAGCGTCGTCACGGTGAACAGGGCGGTAAACCAGAACGCGTGGACGAACTCCCCGTCCTGGAAGAGGCGGACGTAGTTCTGCACGCCGTTGAACTTCGCGTCCGTAACTGTGCGGAAGTCACAGAAGGACAGGTAGATGCCCATGAGGAAGGGCACAATGAAGCCGATGAGGAAGGCCAGGAACGTGGGCCCCAGGAAAACGGGGAAGTATCGCTTGATGGACTTTTCCATGGCTGGCGGAAGCCTCCTTCGCAAGTTAATGATGGTCCTGCTGGACATTGGACCGGCGGGACAAGGGCCGTGCGCCCGGCACGGCGCGCCTCCCGCCGGTCCAAGGCGGGGAGGAAAAAACCGGGGCGGGCGGTCTCCCGTCCGCCCCGGCATGGCGTTATTTCTTACTTGGACTTCTCGGCGGCCCAGTTGTCCACGAAGGCGGCCCGCACGGTCTCCCAGTTGGCATCGGTCTGGTCGGCGGCGTAGGCGGTCAGGGCGGAGCCCAGGACATTCTTCCACTCCTCAGAGGGCATGGTGGGGAAGCACCACTTGATGCTGGTGGTCCCGTTGGCCACGTATTCGTTGGCGATGTTCACCAGCAGGTTGCTGGACTCCAGGTTGCCCTTAAAGGGGATGACGAAGCCCATGTGGTCGCCGGAGCACAGGTACTCCAGTCCGGTCTCGGAGGTAACGCACCAGTACATGAAGTCCAGGGTGGCCTGGATGTCCTCGGGCTTGGCGTTTTTGTTTACGCACCAGTAGTTCTCCGTGCCCGTGCACAGGCCCTGGCTGGCCTCGTCGCCCACACCGATATAGATGGGCAGCATGCCCAGGTTCTCCTCACCGATGTCGGCCACGTCGCCGAAGGCCCAGGTACCGTTCTGATAGAACACGGCCTGCTCGGTGACGAACTCGGCCACGGAGTCATCTCCGGTCTTGGCGGAGAGCAGGGTGGGGGCGCAGGTACAGTTGTTGATATACAGGTCCCACACAGCCCGGTAGTTGTCCAGGTAGGTGCCCTTGATGGCCTCGGTATCGCCAATGCCGTCGGCCTCATACTCGAAGTAGATGGGCAGGTTCGCCAGGTGGGTCTTGAAACGCCAGTCGGAGGAACCGTCCATTCCGGCGGAGGTAAAGGCGGAGAAGCCCAGCTCATCCTTCCGGGCGGTGATGTCTTCGGCCACCTTCTTCAGGTCGGCGAAGGACTTGATGTCATCGGCGGTGTAGCCCGCCTGCTCCAACAGGGCCTTGTTGTAGATGAGGCCGTAGGTTTCAATGACGTAGGCAATGCCGGACATGGAGCTGCCGTCCATCAGGGCGAAGTCATCGCTGGAGAGCTCCCCCGCCAGGGCGGAGCCGCTGAGGTCGTAGCAGTAGTCCTTCCAATTGGCCAGGCCCACAGGGCCGTTGATCTGGAACAGGGTGGGCGCCTCGGTCTTGGCCATCTCGCTCATCAGCTGCGTCTCATACTGGCCGGAGGCGGCGGTCTGGACCTTCACCTCCACGCCCGTCTCCTGGGTGTAGAGCTGGGCCAGCTCCTGCCAGTCGCCGTCCTGCTCGGGCTTGAAGTTCAGGTAGTACACCGTGCCAGAGGCGCCGGAATCACCGGAGTCCCCGGCGGGCTGGGAATCCCCGGCGGGCTGGCTGTCTTCAGCGGGCTGGGTGCCGCCGCTGCCGCCGCCGCAGGCGGCCAGGGACAGGGCCATGACGAGGGCCAGGGCCAGAGTCAAGAGTCTCTTCTTCATTTCATGTTCCTCCTGTTTGTTTTGGTGGCTGTTCCATGGTTTTGGAAACGTTACTGGTAACGTTTCCAGTTCTTACCTCTATCATAGCCCGGATTCCTCCCGGATGCAAGGGAAATTTGATGCTTCCGCCAAATTTTGGAGGACTGGGTAAAAGCGGATGGGCCAATTTGTATAATATGTCCAGTTCCGGGAGGCTCATTTTCAGAGGGATGTTCCATGGGACTCATAAAAAACCGCCTGGGGTGGCAGACTGGTCAGGGGCGTTCTGCCCTAAATGGGAAATTTGTTGCAATAGGAGCGAACACAATGGAAAAAGCGGAGAGATTAGTCATCGCCCTGGGGGGAAACGCCCTCCAGTCCAAGGACAGCGGGTCCACCGCCGAGGCCCAGCTCAGCGTGGTGCGGGAGACCTGCGAGCACATTGCGGAACTCAGCGTGAACGGCTATGAGGTGGCGGTTGTCCACGGAAACGGGCCCCAGGTGGGGCGCATCCTCCTGGCCAGCGAGACGGCCAGGGACGTGGTGCCCGCCATGCCCTTCGACGTGTGCGGGGCCATGAGCCAGGGGTATATCGGCTACCACATCCAGCAGGCCCTGCGCTATGCCCTGGCGAAGCGGAACCGGAACGTCCCCGTGGTGAGCCTGGTCACCCAGGTGGTGGTGGAGGCGGAGGACCCGGCCTTCCAGAATCCCACCAAGCCCATCGGCCCCTTTTACAGCCGGGAGGAGGCGGAGGCCCTCCAGCGGGAGAAGGGCTATGTGATGAAGGAGGACGCCGGGCGGGGATACCGGAGGGTGGTGCCCTCTCCCCTGCCCCGCCGGATTGTGGAAATTGGCCAGGTGCGGGACCTGTGGGACAAGACCATCGTGGTTACCTGCGGCGGCGGCGGCGTTCCGGTGGTGGAGACCGGCCGGGGCCAGCTGGAGGGCGTGGCGGCGGTCATTGACAAGGATTTCGCTGCGGAGCTCCTGGCGGAGCAGGTGGACGCCGACGTGCTGATGATCCTGACGGAGGTGGAGAAGGTGGCCGTCAACTGGGGAAAGCCGGACCAGAAGGACCTGGACCGGATGTCCCTGGAGGAAGCCTCCCGCTATATGGAGGAGGGGCATTTCGCCGCCGGGAGCATGCTGCCCAAGGTCCAGGCCGCCATGAAGTTCGTCCGCAGCAACCCCAGCAAAAGGGCGGTCATTACCTCCCTGGACAAGGCCATTGACGCCCTGGCGGGGAAGACGGGTACCGTGGTATCCTTCGCCTGAGCCGCAAAAAAACATCCCGTCCCCGGTGAGGGGACGGGATGGATTCCGGCAAATCAGGCGCGGCCCTCCTCTTTCTTGCGGCCCGCGCGGCAGGCGAACCCGGAAGAGATGGCCCCGGTGGGGCAGACGGATTTGCACTTCCCGCACCGGATGCACTCCGGATGGTTGATATCCGTTGTCACTTCCACCTGCATGGGGCAGGCCGCCTCGCACTTCCCGCAGCCCACGCACTGGTCCTGGTCCAGGCGCATCTGGAAAAAGCTGAAACGGTTAAAAAGGGCATAGAAAGCCCCCAGGGGGCACAGGTACTTACAGAAGGGCCGATGGACCAGGGCCGAGGCAGCCAGGATTACCGCCAGCACCAGGGCCTTCCAGCCGAAAAGGGCTCCGGCCACCTTCCGGAGGTTCGGATCGGCCAGCAGGGGGATGCCGCCCTCCAGGGTTCCGGCGGGACAGAGGTACTTGCAGAACAGGGGCGGGACGATGCCCGCGTCCGTCACAAGAACAGCCGGGAGCAGGATCACCAGCGCCACCAGCACCCCGTATTTCAAATACCGGGCGGGGCGGTCCAGACGCCGGGGAACCGTGCGCTTGGGAACGGGAATCTTGTGCAGCAGGTCCTGGACCAGCCCGAAGGGGCACAGGAGGCCGCAGACGGCCCTGCCCAAAACGACCCCGAAGAGCATGAGCGTCCCCAGCACATAGAAGGGAAAGTGGCGCTTCGCCCCCAGGGCGGTCTGCAGGGCCCCGATGGGGCAGGCCCCCAGGGCCCCGGGGCAGGAGTAGCAATTCAGCACGGGGACACAGACGGCCTTGCTGCCGCCAGTGAAGATTCTCCCCCTCTGGAAGCCCGCCGCATAGCCGTTGAACAGCGCCGCGGCGGCCAGCTGGATGAGCCGCTGGCGGGAAATCCTCATCCGATGCCGATGCACTCGAGACATATCCGCACCGCCTTTTGCAAAACTTCCCTATGCTCCTGCCGCATAAGCCCCATTCCCATCAGCGCCAGGGCCAGCCCCAGGACGCCGGAGCGCAGGGCGGCCAACCGTTTCTCACGCGTCTCCAAGGCTGATTTCATCCTTTCCCCCGGCTTCCAGCGCCTGGTTTACCGCCGCCAGGTAGACGGCGGACAGGTCCGCCTGCCCGCCGATGATGGCTTCGCCCACCAGGGCGCCGCCGCTGTCCGCCAGCACAGTGGTGGGGGTGTACATCAGCTGGCTGGCCAGGTCCAGCAGGTCTCCCTCCCCGGTAATGAGGGTGGTCCCTTCAAACCCGGCGTTCTCCAGGACCTCCTGGACCGAGTCCTCGCTGCCATAGCCGTCCAGGCAGACGGTGACCACCGCCACATTATCCGGCAGTGCCTTTTCAAAGGCCGCGATATCCGGCATCTCCGCGATGCAGGGCGGGCAAGTAAGGGCCCAGAAATTAAAGACCGTGACGTCCTTACCGGCAAGGTCCTCCTGGGTGAAGGTCTCCCCATCCAGGGTCCCCGCCGTAAAGGAGGCCAGGCTCCCCAGGGCGGCAGCCCCCTCCGCCGGACGGTCCTCCTGGACCTCCTGGGAATCCCCTGCGGGAGGCCCGGGTTCCGTTTTCCCGCCGCAGCCGGACAGCAGGGCTAAAACCAGCATGGTCCCCAAGAGCAGGGACCCGTTCCATTTCCAATTCATAAAGCCTTCTTCCTTTCCCGGTTTTCGAAATGAACGATGTCCAAATCATCATAACACAGGCCCGCTGGATTGTACACCATCTGCGCGCAAAAAAAGTGGGCGGGCCAAAGGAGCAAGGCAATTGTTACAAATGTATAGCAACGATTGGATCCTTTTTAGAAATATTCCAAAGTAATTCGACAAAAATCGACAATTCTTTTTGAATATGCACGCCGCTGGCCTGGACGATTGTGCAAATTTGGAATAATCTTCCTTTTAGAGATTGAAAGGAGGAGGACGTTTTGTTTTCGCGACGTATGCCAACGCAAGCCGATAAGGAGTGCTTCGGGCGGCTGATCCACGATGCGCGGAAAAGACAGCACCTGACGCAGGAAAAACTTGCCGAACGCATGAACTGCTCTCTGCGCTGGATCAACCGTATTGAGCGGGGAGAAAGCAGCTTGAATTGGAAGGACACGGTCTTTCTGCTGGCCATTCTGGAGCTGCCGCCGGAAAAGGTGGCGGAGGAGGTGGGACTGGGTGCTCCAATACTTACCGATCGAAAATGAGGTGTTTTCTCCGAGCCTTGGATGGTACCGGGCATTCGGGCTCCGGGTCCTGCGGACCTGGGAGGCCGGGGAGATGGAGCTTATGGTCCTCCCGGCGGTATCCTCGGATTTCGGCTTTACCCTCCGGCTGGCCAGCCTCCTCACGGAGAAACAGCTGGATCCCCTCTGCCTGCTGGCTCTCTTAGAGAACCTGTACTGAGCTTTCGGCTCTACCTCTCAGGAGATCCCCCCCGGAGCATTCCGCTCCAGCGGATGGTAAGACAGCCCCGCCCAAAAGCGTCCGCTTTTGGGCGGGGCCGATGTTTATAGACGGGAGAGGCTCACACTACCACGAAGAACTTGAAGAGGAACAGGGCCGAGATCACATAGGTCAGCACGGAGACTTCCTTCGCCTTGCCGCTGAAGACCTTGATGACAGTGTAAGAAATCATGGCCAGCCCGATGGCGTGGCCGATGGAGCCGGAGACGGGCATGCCGATCAGCATCAGGGACACGGGAACCATCTGGTCCATGTCGTCGAAGTCCACGTTTTTCAGGCCCATCAGCATCAGCACGCCCACGTAGATCAGGGCGGCGGAGGTGGCCGCAGCGGGGATGATGGCGGCGATGGGGGCGATGAAGATACAGGCCAGGAACAAAACGCCGGTCGTCAGCGCCGTCAAACCCGTGCGGCCGCCGGCCTCCACCCCGGAGGCGGACTCCACGAAGGTGGTGACAGTGGAGGTGCCGGAGCAAGCTCCCGCCACGGTACCAATGGCGTCGGACAGCAAAGCCTCCTTCATGTTGGGCATGCTGCCCTGATCGTCCACCATGCCCGCCCGGGAGGCGGTGCCCACCAGGGTGCCGATGGTGTCAAACATGTCGATCATGCAGAAGGTGATGATCAGGGTGATGGCGGTGAACCAGCCGATCTGGAGGAAGCCGGAGAAGTTGAACTTGAAAAGGGTGGTTTCCACCATGTCGGCGAAGGGGGGCGCAAAGGAGGCCCCGGCTAGGGAGGCGAAGGGGTTCACGCCCAGGAAGAGGGCGTCCCCGGCCCAGTAGACCACAGAGGCCGCCAGCATGCCCAGCAGCACCGCGGCCTTGACGCCCTTCTTAGCCAGGATGACCATGACAAACAGGCCGATGAAGGCGGTGGCTACCGTGAGAATCATGGGCCCATAGCCGGACCCCATGGAGCCCTGGGCCACGCTGGGCGTGAGAGCGCCAAAGAAGTCCCGCATCATGTAGAAGGGCCCTCCGGCCTCGGAGTAGATGCCCGCGTTGGACCCCAGGCCGATGTTCATCAGCATGATGCCAATGGCCGGAGCAATCCCCAGCCGCACACCCAGAGGGATGGCATCCACGATCTTCTCCCGGATGTTGAAGACGGAGAGGACGATAAAAACGATGCCCTCCACCAGGATGATGACCAGGGCCGCTTGGAAGCTGGCCACATAGGTCATGCCCGTCATGGCGGCGATGTTGCCCGCCACCACGGCGAAGAAGCTGTTCAGGCCCATGCCCGGGGCCAGGGCAAAGGGCTTGTTGGCCAGGAAGGCCATGCAGAACATGCCGATGGAGGAGGCGATGCAGGTGGCCATGAACACGCCATTCCAAAGGGCCGAACCGACGTCGAAATTTGTCAGCAGGTTGGGGTTCAGGGCAATGATGTAGGCCATTGTCATGAACGTGGTGAGTCCCGCCAGAAGCTCCGTGCGCACGTTGGTGCCGTTTTCCCGGAGGTGGAACAGGTTTTCCATAGGATTCCCTCTTTTCTCTTTTAGATTTTCACGGCGGCAGATTCCAAAAATGGGCCTCCCGCAGGCCTGTAAATGCCGTCCGCATCTTTACTATACAGCATTTTGACAAAAAATGCAAGGTAATTTCCACCGTCATTTGTTCTAAACATAAAAGGCCAACCTTTACATTCTGTTAGAATTTTCCGGTTTGCTGCTGTGTCTTTGGATGGAACTCTTGACAAACCCCTGGAAGAGCGATACATAATAGGATAAAAAGGAAAGGAGCGTGATTCCATGTCTGAGCACAAAAAAGACGACATCAGCCGGGAGTTGCGGCGGAAGCGGCGGGTCATCAGCGTGGCCATGGGACGGGAGGCGGCGGACCTGGTCCTAAAAAATGCATCTTATGCCAACGTCTTTACCGGGGAGGTCCTGACGGCGGATATTGCCGTGGCAGAGGGACTCATCGCCGGCTTGGGGTCCTACTCCGGCCGGGAAGAGCGGGACTGCACCGGAAAACTGGTCCTCCCGGGATTCATGGATGCCCACATTCACCTGGAGAGCTCCCTGGTGGCCCCGGCGGAATTCGCCAGGGCGGTGCTGCCCCACGGCACCTCCACGGTGGTAACGGACCCCCATGAAATTGCCAACGTCATGGGGACCGACGGCATCGCCTATATGCTCCAGGCCACGGAGGGCCTCCCGGTGGACGTGCGGTTCATGCTGCCCTCCTGCGTTCCCGCCACGCCTTTGGACGAGTCCGGCGCGGCGCTGGAACAGGAAGACCTGGACGGCTTTTACAGCCATCCCCGGGTGCAGGGCCTGGCGGAGATGATGAACTTCGTGGGCGTCCTGGCCGGGGACGAGGGCGTACTGGCAAAACTGGCGGCCGCCAGCCTGGCGGATAAGCGGACCGACGGCCACGCGCCGGACCTGGCTGGAAACGGCCTCAACGCCTACATTGCCGCCGGGGTCCGCTCGGACCACGAGTGCCACGACCTCCAGGACGCAACCGCCAAGCTGGAGCGGGGCCAGTATATCATGATCCGGGAGGGCACCGCCGCCCGGAACCTGGAGGCCCTGGCGCCGCTGCTGTGCGGGAAATACGGCGGGCGCTGCCTCCTTTGCACCGACGACAAGCACCCCGGCAGCCTCTTGGAACAGGGCCACATTGACGCGATTATCCGGCAGGCCATCGCCCTGGGGGCGGACCCCATCACGGCCATAAAAGCGGCCACTCTCAACGCCGCCCAGTACTTCGGGCTGCACGACCGGGGCGCTGTCGCGCCGGGGTACCTGGCGGACCTGGTGGTCATCGACAATTTCCAGAGCTTCCAAGTGGAGGCGTTTTACAAAAAGGGGATCCTGGCGGCGGAAAATGGCGCGGCCCTCCCCTTCCCGGTCCCCGTTGTGGAACCCAGGCTGACGGAGCGGGCCCTCCACACCTTCCAAGTGGGGACTCTCACGGCGCAGGACTTCCGGAGCAGCGGCCCCCAGGGCGTGGTGGGCATGGTGGATGGCGAGATCACCACCGTGGACGCGGGCCGGGCCGGGGCGCCGGATATTGCCCGGGACATTCTCCGGGCCGCCGTGGTGGAGCGGCACAAGGGCACCGGGCACATCGGCCTGGGCTTCCTCCAGGGCTATGGCCTGAAATCCGGCGCGGTAGCCACCAGCATCTCCCATGACTCCCACAACATCATCGTGGTGGGAGCCAGCGAAGAGGACTGCGCCGCCGCCGTGAACCGGGTGGCGGAACTGAACGGGGGCATTGTGGTGTGGAAGGAAGGGCGGCCTGTGGCAGAGGTTTCCCTGGCCATCGGGGGCATCATGAGCAGCGAGTCCCTGGAGACGGTGAATGAAAAGCTGGAGGCCGCCAAGGCGGCGGCTTACGCCCTGGGGGTCAACCGGGGCATCGATCCCTTCATGACCCTGAGCTTCATGGCCCTGCCAGTGATTCCCACCCTGCGGATCACCACCCGGGGCGTGTTTGACGTGAGAACCCAGGATTATGTCTGACCGGCGGGCCGCTGCGGCCCCCAAGGAACGGTAAGGAAAACGGAGGCGTCCTTCTCAGGACGCCTCCGTCTTTCACTTAGGGGAAATCCGGCCCGCCGGGCTCAAAGCTCCGTGGAAGGAGCGGCGGGCGGGGTTCCGGGCTGCTCCGCCGGAGGGTTCTGGACAATGATCGTCTTGTCCTCTCCCCCCGCCAGCCTGCCACCCAGCATTCCGGCAATCAGGGATTTGACGTCGATGCCCATGCCCTGGGTGATGCCCTCGGTGACCTGGGTGGTTCCGGTGACGATGTCCTCCAGCAGCTTGGCGCTGTTTCCAGAGCCGTACATGGTGATTTTATCCACCTTTGACAGGGGCTCCGCCACGTTCCGGGCGATTTCCGGCAGGGCCTGCATGACCATCTCAATGACGGCGGCCTCGCCGTACTTTTTCATGGCCTCCGCCTTTTTGTCAATGCCCTCGGCCTCCGCCAGGGCTTTGGCCCGGATGGACTCGGCCTCCGCCTTGCCCACGGCGGCGATGCCCTCCGCCTCCTGCTCCTTGGCGAATTTCTGGGCCTCGGCGCTCTTGCGCTCCGCCTCGGCCTCCTGTTCCTGCTCGTAGCGTTTGGCCTCCGCATCCTTCTGCCGCTTGTAGAGGGCGGCCTCGGCCTCCTGCTGCAGGCGGTAGCGTTCCGCGTCCGCCTTGGCCCGGATTTCCGCCTCCAGCTTCTGCTTTTCCACCTCGACCTCGTACTGCTTCAGCTCCGCCTGGCGCTGGGTCTTGGCGATTTCCGCGTTGACCGTGGCGGTTTCAATGCTCTTTCGCTGCTCCTGGCTCTGGATTTCATAGGCGGCGTCCGCCTCGGCCTTCTTGCCGTCCGCCAGGATTTTCAGCTCCGCCCGCTTGATGTCCAGCTCCGTCTGCTTCTGGGCGATCTGGGTGTCCGCCAGGACCCGGGCCTCGTTGGACTCCCGCTCCGCCTCCGCCTGGGCGATGGCGATATCCCGGTCCGCCTGGGCCTTGGCGATGGCGGCGTTTTTCTTAATCAGGCTGGTGTTATCCGCGCCCAGGTCCTTGATCAGCCCGTTTTCGTCGGTGACATTTTGGATGTTGCAGGAGAGGATTTCGATGCCCAGCTTGTCCATGTCCTTGCTGGCCTTCTGCATCACCTGGTCGGAGAAGGAATCCCGGTCCGTGTTGATTTCCTTGAGGGACAAGGTGCCGATGATCTCCCGCATATTGCCCTGGAGGGAGTCCTGGAGGTCCCGGGTGATTTCCTCCGGGCGCTTGTTCAGGAAGTTCTTGGCCGCCAGCTTGATGCCCTCCGCGTGGGGGGAGATGCGGACCTTTGCCACGGCGTCCACATTGACGTTGATAAAGTCGCTGGTGGGGACGGACTGCTCGGTTTTAATATCCACCGTCATCTGCCCCAGGTACAGCCGGTCCATGCGCTCGAAGAAGGGAACCCGGATTCCAGCCCGGCCGATGAGGACCTTGCTCTCCTTTTTCAGGCCGGAGATGATGTACGCCTGATCGGGCGGGGCCTTGACGTAGCCGGTCAGGATGATGGCCAGCACCACTACCACGGCCAGGATGATGGGAAGCAGGGACAGGATGTTGTCAAGCATTAGAACTCCTCCTTTCAAATTGGACACAATACCCTCTCTATATAAAAACAAGCCGGAACGAAGGGACGGTGTTCCCGGCGACTTGGAATTTTCTCAGGCCTCCGGCCCCGCGCCTCCCGGGACGTCCCCCCGCAGGGCGGCCAAACGCTCCAAGGCGGTCACTTCCGCCTCCAGGCTTCTCTGGTCCCGCTCCCGCTGGGCCTGCCCGCCGCTGGAGAGCACCTGGGACACCACGCTGGTGGCCCGGAGGCACAGGGCGGCCTTCCCGGCCGGGTCCCCGCCGCTCCGCTCCTCCTGGCCCAGCTCCTGCAAGGTGCGCTCCAGGATCTGGAGGTAGTGGGTTTCCAGCCGGGCCTTCGTGGAATCGTCTAAGGCGTCATAGCTCCGGGCCGCCAGGAACGCCAGGTCCTCCAGGGCCGTCCGCACGCAGTCCGTTTCAACCTGAGCCGCAGCCTGCCGGATCCGGTTCTGAAGGGCGCGGGCGCTCCCGTACCGGCGGGCGGTGGAGCGCAGGAACCGCTGCATCACAGGCTGGAGCCCATCCAAGTTCCGGGACACGGTGGAAAGCCGCCATTCATACTCCTCAAAAATTCTGGTGTCTCCGCCGGTCCAAGCCTTCATGGCGGGGACTAACACGGAGGCGGCGTCCCAGAGGTCTTCCGTAATGTCCGAGAGGTCCTCCAGATACTCGTCCAGGATGCAGAGGTCCTTTTCCTCCAGGGCCCCGGCGTTTCTGCCGGAGAACAGGTTCTGCCCGGCATAGGCGATTCCGGCGGCCTTCTCCTTGAGCTCGTCGCCGCACAAAAGGCGGATGCGCTCCATGGAAAGCCCCGTGATGGAGGACGGGATGGCGGTGTGGATGGACGTCAGGGACCTCCGGAGTTCCGCGCACAGGGCCTCCAGCCGCTTCTGCCTGGCCAGGAGGCTTTCCCCCCGGGGCTCCTCCCGGCGGGACGGCCAGGGAGAAGCCGGGCCGCACGGCTCCGCCGTGACCTCGAAGGGAATCCGCTTTTCCCGGCCAACCTTAGTGGCAAAAATGGTAAAGGCCGTCGTCATACTCAGCCCCATCTCCCTGCAAGCCTGCTCCATGCTCTTTTTCACGCTCTCATCTATGCGAAAGTTTACCATGACCTGCGCCATAAACGTCACTCCCTTCCGTACAAGTCCATTATAGCATTTGTAAAGCAAAATGCAACATATTTCTTTACAGAATCGAAAAAACCTGGCGGGCAGCTTTCTGCTGCCCGCCAGGCCAAAAAAACAGGTTTCATGGCGCCCCCGCGGCGGCCCTTTTCCAGGCCCGGCCCTCTTACAGCCAGGCGGTTCCCAGGAGCTCGTCCTTCCCGGGGCGTCCCATCAGCTCCGGGACCACCTCCCGGGCCTGCCGCCCCTGGTAGAGCACCTCATAGGCGCACTGGCAGATGGGCATTTCCACGCCCTCCCGGGCCGCCAGCTGGTGGACGCTCTCTGCGGCGTAGTAGCCCTCCACCACCGCGCCCACTTCCTCCATTGCCTCCCGGACAGGCCTGCCCTGGCCGATGAGGATGCCCGCCCGGTTGTTCCGGGAGTGCAAGGACGTACAAGTGACGATCAGGTCCCCCATGCCCGCCAGGCCCCCGAAGGTCTGGCGGGCGCCCCCCAGGTGCTCCCCCAGGCGGGTGATCTCCGCCATGGCCCGGGTCATCAGCAGGGCCTTCGTATTGTCCTGGAAGCCCAGGCCCGCGCAGATGCCGCAGCTGAGGGCAATGACGTTTTTCAGCGCCGCCGCCAGCTCCACGCCCACAATGTCCGCGCTGGTGTAGACCCGGAAGCAGTCGCTCATGAAGGCGTCCTGGACCAGCCGGGCCCCGTCCCGGTCCGGGCACGCCGCGACACAGGCCGTTGGCAGCCGGAGGCCCACCTCCTCCGCGTGGGAGGGGCCGGAGAGGGCCACCACCCGGCACACGTCCCCGGTGGCCTCCCGCAGAACCTGGCTCATGCGCAGGTTCGTGTCCCGCTCAATGCCCTTGGAGACCGTCACCAGCACCATCCCGGGGCGCAGGTATGGGGCGATCCGCTTCCCCGTCTCCCGGACGGCGAAGGAGGGGCTGGCGCAGACTACCAGCTCCGCCCCCTCCAGGCAGCCCAAGTCCCCAGTGACGGCCAGGCTCTCCGGCAGGGGGACGCCCTTCAGCAGGGGATTCTCCCTGGTCCGGGCCATCTCCTCCGCCTTAGCGGGGGTCCGGGACCAGAGGGTCACGCCGTGCCCATTGTCCAACAGCACCAGCGCCAGGGCCGTGCCCCAGCCGCCGCTGCCCAATACCACCGTTTTCATGCGCTGCCCTCCTTTTTATGATGAAGCGAAAACTTGCTCTCGTTCCCCGCCAGCAGCCGCTTGATGTTCCCCCGGTGCTGCCAGACCACCAGCCCCCCCAGGAGGAAGGCCAGCACTACGATTCGAACCTCCGGGTAGCAGTACCAGCTGATAAAGGGGAAGCTGGCCCCGGCCCACAGGGAGCCCAGGGAGACATACCGTGTAACAATTACCAAAATCAGGAAGCCTCCCCAAACCACCAGAGCGACGCGCCAGTCGATCATGAGGGCGATGGTGCCCCCGGAGAGGATGCCCTTGCCGCCCTTGAAATGGAACATGCAGGGGAACATGTGGCCCAGCAGACAGAACAGGCCCGCCCAGTATTTGGCCGTCACGGCCCCACCGAACACGGTACTGGCCAGCAGCACGGCAAGCACCGCTTTCAGCACGTCGCAGAGTATCACCACAAAGGTCAGTCCGCCGCCGAAGGTACGGTGAAAATTCGTCAAGCCCGCGTTCCCGCTGCCGTGGTTCCGGATGTCGTCCCGGAGGATATACTTGGACACAATCACCGCGCCGTTGAAACAGCCCAGAAAATAGGACGCTACGGCCGTTCCGCCATAAATCAGGAGCATCGCCAGCCACAGGTTCTCCATACTCAAACCTCCTTGTCGCCCCTCTGCCGGACGGAAATCTTAATCGGCGTTCCCTCCAGGCCGAAGGTGTTGCGGATGCAGTTCTCCAGATACCGCTGGTAGGAGAAGTGGAACAGCTTGGTGTCGTTGCAGAAGATGACGTAGTGGGGCGGCTTGACGCCCACCTGGGTCATATAGTAGATTTTCAGCCTCCGGCCCTTGTCCGTGGGGGGCTGGACCCGGGTCTGGGCGTCCGCCAGCACGTCGTTCAGCATCCCCGTGGTAATCCGGGTGGCCGCCTGGTTGCTGACGTAGTCGATGAGCTCAAAAAGCCGGTCCACCCGCTGGCCCGTCTTGGCGGAAATGAAGAGGATGGGGGCGTAGGCCATGAAGCTCAGGCCCTCCTGGACCTCCTTGCGCATGCGGTCCATGGTCTTGCCGTCCTTTTCCACCAGGTCCCACTTGTTCACCACGATGATGCTGGCCTTCCCCGCCTCGTGGGCCAGGCCCGCCACCTTCGTGTCCTGCTCCGTGACTCCCTCCGTGGCGTCAATCAAAATCAGGCACACGTCCGAGCGCTCGATGGCCATGGTAGCCCGGAGGACGCTGTACTTTTCAATGGCCTCCTCCACCTTGCTCTTCCGCCGGAGGCCCGCCGTGTCGATGAAGACGAATTTGCCCTTGTCGTTCTCAAACCGGGAGTCGATGGCGTCCCGGGTGGTGCCCGCCACGTCGGAGACGATCACCCGCTCCTCCCCCAGGATTTTGTTCACCAGGGAGGATTTTCCGGCGTTGGGCTTGCCGATGACCGCCACCTTAATGGCGTCGTCCTCCTCTTCCTCCTCATCCTCCGGGGGGAAGTACTGGAGGCAGGCGTCCAGCAGGTCCCCGGTGCCGTGGCCGTGGACGGCGGAGACGGCGATGGGGTCCCCCAGACCCAGGTTGTAGAACTCGTAGAAATCCGGGTCCGGGGCCCCGGTGGAGTCCATCTTGTTCACCGCCAGGACAATGGGCTTCCCGCTGCGGAGGAGCATGGCGGCTACCTCCTGGTCCGAGGCGGTGAGGCCCGTCCGAATGTCCGTCAGAAAAACGATGACCGTGGCGGTTTCGATGGCGGTCCGGGCCTGGTCCCGCATGAACTCCAGAATCTGGTTGTCCGTCCGGGGCTCGATGCCCCCGGTGTCCACCAGGGTGAAGGGCCGTCCGCACCAGTCGGACTCCCCGTAGATGCGGTCCCGGGTGACGCCGGGGGTGTCCTCCACAATGGACAGGCGTTTCCCGATGATTTTATTGAACAGCATGGACTTGCCCACGTTGGGGCGGCCCACGATGGCGATGATAGGCTTTGGCATACAGCATCCCTCCCGGCGGCTTCCTTGCGCCGCCTTGTTTTTTTGAAACATATAAATCCAGTTTCATTATAACCGGGATGGGCCGAAGGCGCAAGGGAAATCTTTCCGGGAATGGGAAAAGGCGGAGGCAAGCGCCTCCGCCTAATCTCAACGCCTCCCCCAGCGGTACCCGGCAGCGCTGAGGGCCAGGGAGAGAAGGAACATCCCCGCTAGGGCCAGCGCCCCCATCAGCAGGAGGAAGCCGGGGTCCCCCGCCAGGCTCACCAGGCCCTCCAGGTCCGCCACGGCCCACTTGCCGTCCTCAAAATTCTTGATGGCGAAAAACAGCAGGAAGGCCAGGGGAAAACTGGTAAACTGGGCAATCTGGTTTCCAAACCAGTAGTAAAAAGGCAGGCTGAACATTGCGAAGACCGGGGGAACGATGACAGCCGCCGCTACGGACAGTTCCAGCGCCTCCGGCAAAAAGGTCCCATACACGGCGAAGGACGCCAGATTCGATACCACGGCCCCCGCCACGCTGACCGGCACCGTCAGCAGCACGGCGGCGTACTTCCCCGCCATCACCTTCCCTACGCCTACCGGCATGGTCCGCTGATAGCTCCTCCAGCCCGTCTTCTCCTCCTTCTCCAAGGCCGTCAGGTGCAGAATCCCCAGCATCATATCCAGGGCGAAGGAGAACAGCATCCCGGCGTAAACGCCGCTCTCGAACCAAAACACGGCCAGGATTCCCCCCAGCACCGCCAGGACCACTTTGTCGAACCCCTTGAAAAACAGGCACAGGTCCTTGTAAATCATTCCTCGCATGACGCTTCCCCCTTGATATAAAACAGCATGATGTCCTCCAGGGACGCGGCGTCCGCCAAGGCCTTGGGGTACTTCCGCCCGGCGATGGCCCGGTCCCGGACCAGGTATTCCGTGCTGACCCCCGTCTCCCGCCGGACGATGTAATCCCCCGGCTCCACCTCCGTGCCCTTGCCGCAGCGGAGGATGCCGTACTGGTCCAGAAGCACGTCCTTCTCCTCCTCAAAGACGATCTTCCCCTGGTGGATCAGCACCACGTAGTCCGCAATCTTCTGAATATCGGAGGTAATGTGGGAAGAGAAGAACACGGCATGCTCCTCGTCCTGGATGAAATCCAGCAGGATGTCCAGAATCTCGTCCCGGACCACCGGGTCCAGCCCCGCCGTGGCCTCGTCCAGAATCAGCAGCCTGGGCTTGTGGGCCAGGGCGGCGGAGATCGCCAGCTTCATCTTCATGCCCTTGGAGAAGGTCTTGACCCGCTTCCGCTCCGTCAGGGCGAAGCGCTTGAGATATGCCCGGTACGCTTCCCCGTCCCAGGCGGGATAGACCCCGGAGAGGACCTTTTCCACATCCAGAGGCGTGAAGACCTCCGGGAAATTACAGGCGTCGAACACCACGCCCACGCCGCTCTTCACGGCGGGGTCCGTGTGGTCCCGGCCCAGAACCTCCACGGTCCCGCCGTCCTTTTTCAGCTCGTTTAAAATGAGGTTGATAACGGTGCTTTTCCCCGCGCCGTTCTCCCCGATAAAGCCCACGATGCGCCCCCGGGGCACCCGGAACGACACGTGGTCCAGGGTGAAGCCCGGGAACCGCTTGCAGAGGTCCCGGACCAGGATGCTGTTTTCCATGGTCAATCTCCTTCTTCATAAAACAATGCCAGAATGCCCGTCAGTTTCTCCAGCGGGATGCCGTTGGAACGGCCCAGCTCCGCCGCCCTTTGCAGCAGGGCCTCCGCCTCCCGGAGCCGCTCCTCCCGGATGAACTCCCGGTTCTGGGCCGCCACAAAGCTGCCCTTGCCGGAGACGGTCTCGATGAAACCGTCCCGGGTCAGGTCCTCGTAGGCCCGCTGGACCGTGATGACGCTGAGGTGGAGCTCCTTCGCCAGGGCCCGCATAGAGGGCAGGGCCTCCCCGGCGGTTAAGGTTCCGTCCATGATCTGGGTTTTGATCTGCTGGCAGATCTGCTCGTAAATCGGTTTGCCGCTGCTGTTACTGATGAGAATGTCGATAGGATCGCCCCCTTGTATTGTTTGTACCGTGTGTACTGGTTCGTTAAGTACACTATAGACGCTTGGAAGCCATTTGTCAAGAGGGAATCTGAAAAAAGAGGGGGAATATTTCCCCCTCCGTCATTTCCAATAGGCCTGGTCGCTGTCACTGACCTCAAGGCCAAAGGCGGTACGGCTCTCCTCCAGGTCATACACGCAGAAGCTCCCCTCCCTGGCAAACTCAATGGGGGCCATGCCGTCCCGCAGGGGTTCCATCTCCGCCTGCCCGTTCCCTGTTGGCCGCAGTTCCCAGCGGGCCGTCCCATCCTCCGTGGGAGGCGCTTCCAGCACGGTCACTTTCCCGCCGGGATAGATGTGGTATGTGTCGTAGGGTTCCAGCGGCCGGGAGAGGTCAAAATCTCCGATGAACCCCCCTTCATGGTGGACGCTGGAAATCTCCAGCGTCAAGCCGTCCTTTTCCACCTCCACGGTCTCCCCCCTCTGTGGGTCCCAGCGGATAAAGCGCAGTACATATACGCTGGACTCCGGGTCAAACACCCCCACAACATCCGGCACAATCTCCAGCGGCTCCATGCCGTCCACAATATCCAGCCTCCCGTCCTCCCCGTTCCGCTGAAAGGCCCAGTCCGCAGCGGGAACTCCGCCGCCGTCCTCTTTCGTGTCCGCCTCCAGCACCGTGGCCGTGGCGCCGGGATAAACCGTGTAGACCGGGTACTCCCAGAGCTCCGGGCCCCCGTCATTGGCGAAGTCCCGCCCAACCTCCCGGACATTGGTAATTTCGATCTTCAGCCCGCCATATTCAAACAGCTTGGTTTCCCCCCGGGCCTCCTCCGGAGAACCGAAGGCCGCCCAGAAGGCGAACACCGCCAGCAGGGCGATTCCGGGAAACAGCAGGGATTTATAGCGGTGCACGGGCCGCCGGGGACGCTTCATTGAACGCATAGGCACGCTCCTTTCCGCTCATGAAAAAAGAGAGGGGAGCCCAGCTCCTCTCTCTTGATCCAACAGAATCTTACTTCGAGACGACGGACTTCACGACCTTGATCTCCCGGCCGTTGTAAGTACCGCACTCCTGGCACATTCTGTGGGGCAGGTGCATCGCACCGCATTTGGGGCACACCACCAGATTGGGAGCCGCCAGCTTCCAGGTGGAGCTGCGCCGCTTGTCCCGTCTCGCTTTGGATACTTTACCCTTGGGTACTGCCATTGTGACACCTCCTTAATCCTACAAAAGGCGCGGAGCGCGCTTCTCGTTATTTGTTCTCCAAAAGGCTTGCCAGGGCCGCCAGCCGGGGGTCCGGCTCCCTCTTGCAGGAGCAGGGGCCGAGGTTCCAATCGGCGCCGCACCGGGGGCACAGTCCCTTGCAATCTTCCGAACACAGTGTTTTGCTGTCCATATCCAGGATGAACGCCGTGCGGGCCAGGTCGCCCGCGTCCACTTTCCCATCCTCCAGCAGGACAATCTCGTCGCTCTCCCCGTTCTGGAGCTCCTCCGCCAGCATGCAGTGGTATTCGGTCTCCTTCTCCAGGAGGAACTCCTTCCCACAGCGGCTGCAGGCCGCGTCCAGCGTGGCCCGGGCCGTCAGGAACAGTTCCAGCAGGCCCGCCGTATTGCGGACTCCGCCCTCCACCGCCACCGGGCGGCTGGCGGGATTCCGCCCGTCGAACTCCAGGTCCGACAGGTCCAGCTCAAACTGGAAGTCCAGCCGCTTTCCGGGGGTGTGCAGGATGGGCCTTACATCAATTACCATAAGCCACCTCGCAACGATACCTTACGTATTATAAGGGATGGTCCCGCCAATGTCAAACAATTTTTTCGTTTTTTGTCCTCTTTTTTATTCCTCGTCCTCATTTCCCCCAAAGGGCAGGGCAATCCCCAGGAAGGTGGGCCGGAAGCCCTTGCGGATTTTCTTCAAGGAGGCGGCCTGATAGGCCTCCTTGGGCCACCGGGCGCCCCAGCCCTCCCGGAGCTTCTCCTCCAGCCGGGCGCAGGCCGGGTCCTCCATCAGCACGGGGCTGAGAAAACAGACGATCATCTGTTTGTCGTTCAGCATGGCCAGGGAGCGGTTCCAGGGCTTCTGCCGCCTCCAGCCCTCCGCCAGGCCGTCCAGAAGCACCTCCGTCAGGGCTTCTATGCCCTCCTCTCCGTCCGCCAGCGCCGCCTCCCGGAAGAGGGGGGCGTATTGGTCCCGGTATTCCTCATAGGCCTTATCGTACTCCTTCCTGGTGAACCGGGCCAGCCAGGGCTTTCCGTCCTGGATGGCGGCCAGCAGGGTTTCCGCCTTTACTTCCCTCATGATGGTTCCTCCTTCTCCGGCTCTTTCCCGGATGTTCGTCTCTCTTCCCCCGGTCCGCCCGGCGCACAGCGCCGGAACTCCCTGCGGGCACATTGCGCAAGACGCCGTCAAGTTCTTCTCTTTTTAGATATCGCAAACACAGGAATATCGAAATCGGACTGCTCTCTTATCATGCTTGCAATCTGTTTTGTGAGCCTCCCTGTGCCATCTTTACCGCTGGAAAAAGCCACATTGCCGCTGTTTAGACAGGCCCTAACCTCTCTAAACCCGGGCTTTTCAAGTTGGCTCCTCCACTCCGCCCTGGGCATTTTGTGCCTGCCGCTTGTATGGATGCCCCGCAGAAACGCCGCATACCGTTTCATATCCGCCAACGTCCTTTCAAATTTCCCGTTTGCGGAACTGGCGGCTGCACGCAGGCTCCCGGTCCTATCCATGGGCGTTTCCCAAAAGGGACGCTCCGCTTTCCTCCTTTACATTTTCCCCCAAAACAGGTATGATGGACAAAAACCTTACAGGAGGTCCGCCATGCGGGAGCTCACCATTGGAAAAAACGACGCCGGACAGCGGCTGGACCGCTTCGTGGCCAAGAACCTGCCCCTCCTTCCCCCTGCCCTGCTGCAAAAGTACATCCGCCTCAAGCGGGTAAAGGTCAACGGGAAGGGGGCCAAGCGGGACGCCCGCCTCCAGCCGGGGGATGTCCTGCAATTATACATCAACGATGAGTTCTTTGACAAGCCCAAAGAGGAAAATCTCTTCCTCTCCATTTTCCAGCCCCGGCTGAGCGCCGTCTACGAGGACGAGAACCTCCTTCTCGTGGACAAGCGGCCCGGCCTGGTGGTCCACGCCGACGAGACGGAGAAAGTCAACACCCTCGTCAACCACATTCAGGCCTACCTCTATCAAAAGCGGGAGTGGAGCCCCCGGGACGAGCACGCCTTCGCCCCGGCGTTGTGCAACCGCATTGACCGGAACACCGGGGGCATCGTCATCGCCGCGAAAAACGCAGAAACCCTGCGGATCATCAACGAGAAAATCCGGGCCCACGAGCTGGAGAAATCCTACCTCTGCGTGACGGTGGGCTGTCCCCGTCCGGCGGAGGGGAAGATCGAGGGCTTTCTATTAAAGGACGAGGCGAAAAAGCAGGTGGCCTTCTACCGCCGCCCGGTCCCCGGCGGGAAATCCGCCGCCACGCTGTACCGGACGCTGGAGACCCGGGGGGAGCTGTCCCTGGTGGAGTGCCGCCTTCTGACAGGGCGGACCCACCAGATCCGGGCGTCTATGGCGGAAATCGGCTGCCCGCTGCTGGGGGACGGGAAGTATGGGAACGGGAACGTGAACCGGAAGTACCACGAGACCCGGCAGGCGCTGTACGCCTATAAGCTGGGGTTCGCCTTCCCCACGGACGCCGGAATTCTGAACTATCTCCGGGGCCGGGAGTTCACGGTGGAGGATGTGCCCTTCAAAGAAAAGTATTTCCCTCAGGATTGAAAAGCCCGCCCTCGATGGGCGGGCTTTCTTCACTCAATTCCCAGGGCGGACAGGGCGTCCCGGGTCTCCCGCCAGGTCTCCAGCAGGGCGGCGTGGCGGGCCTCTCCGGCTTCCGTCAGGCGGTAGTACTTCCGGGCGGGACCGCCGGAGGTCTCCCCCTGGTAGCGCTCGGTGTACCCCTCCCGGCAGAGGCCGCGGAGAATGGCGTAAATGGCGCTTTCCTGCACGTCCGGAAAGACGGCGTGGAGGCGGCGCAGGAGCTCGTAGCCGTACTGGTCCCCCTGGGCCATCAGGTGGAGGAGGCAGAGCTCCAGGAGGTCTTTTTTCAGCATAGGGATACCCCCGTTCCCAGGAGGCCCAGGAGGGTAATGACGATGTACCGTATCACATGGGGCCTCCACCAGCCGGGAGTGAATCCATCAAAGTTCATGCTACTCAGAAGCAGGTAGAATGAGATCGTCAGAATGGTCCCGCTCAGGCCCAGGACATAAACCACACGCCAGCGGCGGTCACTCAGCCGGGCCTTTACCAGCCCGAAAAGGCTTGCCGCCCCCATCAAGAAAAACACCAGGGTTAAGGACCCATTCAGGGTGAGGGGCGCGATGACGCTTTCCGCCACCAGGTTCAGCCGCTCCCAGGATTCTCCCAGCACAAGTCCCGCCAAAAGCCACACCCAGGCCATCCCCAGCAGAATTAAAGCCAGCAGTATCACGATGCCCCTGGGCAAACGGCCCTCCCGCGTCCCATTCCGCTGGAACCACAGGAGGGACAGGCCGATTCCCCCGCAGAGCGCGAGGGCGCACACCTGCCTAATGATCGGGCCCCAATATACATCGTCGCGGGTCATGACCATCGGAACTAGCACGCAAGCCGTTAAAACGGCCAAGATCTTCAGCCACCGCCGGTAGGCCTTTGGCTGGGCCAGCCGCCGGACAGTTTCAGAGGGCCCCCCGACCTCCCGCCGCAGCTCCTCCTCGCTCCGCCCTTCCACGATCTCCCGGTAATCCTCCAGCACCTCCGCCGCCTCCGCCGGGGGCAGATACCACCTCGCCGCCAAGCTGAGCCGGGAAAGATAATCCCACCGCATAATACCGCCCCTTCCGGCACTACTGTAAATTTATCAGTAGCTGTTTTCCCAGTATAACCCGTGCCCCTTTGAAAGTCAAGAGACTACTGTAAAAAAAATCAATAGTTGCCGCCCAACAATTCCCTTGACATTTCAGGACGCTTCCGTTATCATGCAGGTATCGCTGAATTTCGACGGAAATTCAAATCTCAAGCGATGGAAAGAAGAGACACAAGGAACGCCGCGCTTGGTTGCCGCCGCTTCAGCTCAATCAACCACCAGACCCCGCAGCGCGCTAAAGTTCTTTTGTTTCTTTGCCACAAAGTGGCTCTGAGGCTCTAAAGCTCATGCTGCGCATTTGCTAAGAGCCTCACATCTTTCAAGAAAAGAAACGGGGGAGGATACATGTCCAAAGAGTTGATTCGCCTGCGGGATCTCTGCATGGCGTACGACGACGAGCTGGTTCTCGATCACTTAAACCTGTATATCAATGACAAGGAGTTCCTCACACTGTTAGGGCCCAGCGGGTGCGGCAAGAGCACCACGCTGCGGATTATCGGCGGCTTCACGGCACCACTGTCGGGAGACGTCCTCTTCGACGGTGTGAGGATCAATGATGTCCCGCCCTACAAACGGCAGATCAACACGGTGTTCCAAAAGTACGCCCTGTTCCCGCACCTGAACGTCTTTGAAAACGTCGCGTTCGGCCTGCGGATGCAGCGCAGGCCAGACCCGTCGGACCCCAAGCGGAAGACGAAGCTCCCGGAGGAGGAAATCCGGCAGCGGGTCCTGGAGATGCTGGAGGCCGTCAGTTTGAAGGGCTTTGAAAACCGGCGGACAGACGCCCTTTCCGGTGGCCAGCAGCAGCGGGTGGCCATCGCCCGGGCGCTGGTCAACCGTCCCAAGGTCCTGCTGCTGGACGAACCCCTGGGGGCCCTCGATCTCAAGCTCCGCAAGGACATGCAGATCGAGCTCAAGCGCATCCAGCAGCAAGTGGGCATCACCTTTATATATGTCACCCACGATCAGGAGGAGGCCCTGACCATGTCCGACACCATTGTGGTCATGGACAAGGGCACCATCCAGCAGATCGGTACCCCCGAGGATATTTACAACGAGCCGAAAAACGCCTTTGTGGCGGACT
Source organism: uncultured Oscillibacter sp. (assembly GCA_910583785.1). GTDB lineage: Bacteria > Bacillota > Clostridia > Oscillospirales > Oscillospiraceae > Oscillibacter. The sequence goes on along the minus strand of CAJTZK010000009.1, from coordinate 30,763 downwards.
TCATCGGGGAATCCAACATCATCGACGGCGTCATGGTCCGGGATAAGCTGGTCCAGATGTACGGCCGCCAGTTTCCCTGCCTGGACGGGGGCTTTTCTGAAAACGAGCCCGTGGACGTGGTCATCCGGCCCGAGGACATCGACATCGTCCCCGTGGAGCAGGGACAGCTGGCAGGCACCGTCACCAACGTCACCTTTAAGGGGATGCAGTATGACATCATTGTGGACTTCCGGGGCTTCAAGTGGCTGATCCAGACCACGGACCACTCCCCCGTGGGGGCCCGCATCGGCATTAAGATCGACCCCGACGGCATCCACGTCATGAAAAAAAGCCGGTACTCCGGCCTGTACGGCGACTACTCCTCCTTCTCCGACGAGTACGACGAGCTGGACACGGTGGAACCGGAGGAGGGCGGAGATGAAGCCTAAGCTCTCCCGGTTCGCCATCCCCTATGTCATCTGGATGGCCCTCTTTGTGGTGGCCCCCATCGTGCTGGTGGTGGTCTACGCCTTCTCCAACGACCTGGGCGGCTTCACCCTGGAGAACTTCTCCAAGATGGGCACCTACGCCGTGGTCTTTGGCCGGTCCTTCAAGCTGGCCCTCATCGCCACGCTGATCTGCCTGGTCATCGGCTACCCGGTGAGCTATATGATGAGCCGGGAGGGCGAGCGCTTCCAGCGGGCGGCGATGGTGCTCATCGTGCTGCCCATGTGGATCAACTTCCTGCTGCGGACCTATTCCTGGATGTCCATTCTGGAGAACAACGGGCTTTTGAACCAGGTCTTCCAGAAGACCGGCCTCCTCAGCCTGTACAACGGGCTCTTCGGCACCAGCCTGGATTACTTCCCCATGATGAATACCCAGGGGGCGGTGGTGCTGGGCATGGTGTACAATTACCTGCCCTTCATGATCCTGCCCATCTACTCCGTCATCGTCAAGCTGGACGGCTCCCTGGTGGAGGCCGCCCGGGACCTGGGCGCGGACGGCGTGAACGTCTTCCGCCGGGTCATTCTGCCCCTTTCCCTGCCGGGGGTCCTCTCCGGCATCACCATGGTATTCGTCCCCTCCGTCTCCACCTTTGCCATCAGCAAGATGCTGGGCGGCGGCACGGAGCTTTTGCTGGGGGACCTGATTGAGCAGCAGTTCCTGGGCGGGGCTTATAATCCCCAGCTGGGAGCCGCCATCTCCCTGGTGATGATGGTCATCGTCGTCGTCTGCATGGTGGTCATGAACCGCTTTGGCGAGGGCGAGGAACAGGCGGTGATCCTATGAAAAGCCGGAACCGCCTGGGCAGCCGGGCCCTTATGGCCCTGGTCTTCCTCTTCCTTTACGCGCCCATCCTGCTGCTGATTGTCTTCTCCTTTAATAAAGGCAACAGCAACACCGTCTGGACGGGCTTCTCCCTGGACTGGTACAAGTCCCTGTTCCAGAACCGCCTCATTATGCGCAGCGTCTACACTACGCTGCTGGTCTCCCTGCTGGCCACGGCGGTTGCCACCATAGCGGGGACCTTCGCCGCCATCGGCTTTTACAGCCTCCGGCGGCGCTCCCGGACGGCCCTGAACACGGTCAACAGCATCCCGATGATGAACGCCGACATTGTGACGGGCGTGGCCATGTGCCTGTTTTTCGTGGCCTTTTTCACCTTCTGGGGGGACTTCTCCGTCTGGTTCAACGGCGTCCAAAGCGTGGTAGTCCTGCCAGAGCGCCTGACCTTGGGCTTTGGGACGCTGCTCATCGCCCACGTCACCTTCAACATCCCCTACGTCATCCTCTCCGTGGGCCCCAAGCTCCGGCAGATGGACAAGAACCTGGTGGACGCCGCCCAGGACCTGGGCTGCACCTGGATGCAGGCCTTCTGGAAGGTCATCCTCCCGGAGATTAAGCCCGGCATCGCCTCCGGGGCCCTGACGGCCTTTACCATGAGCGTGGACGACTTCATCATCAGCTACTTCACCGCCGGGTCCTCCAGCTCCACCCTGGCCATGACCATTTACGGCATGACGAAAAAGCGGGTGACGCCGGAGATCAACGCCGTGTCCACCCTGCTCTTTGTGACGGTGCTTTTCCTGCTGGTCATCGTCAACCTCCGGGAGGCCCGGGCGGAGCGCACTGGCGGGGAGCGCCATCCCGCCTCCCAGAAGCTGGCCCAGATGCTGGACACGCCCAAGGGCCGCATGGTCCGCCGGGGCGCGGCGGCGGTCCTGGCCGCCTCCTTCCTCATCGCGGTGGTCCTCCTCACCGGGGCCACCAACGCCCAGCCAGTGGTGAACGTGTGCAGCTGGGGCGAGTATATCGACGAGGACCTGATCACCCAATTTGAAGAAGAAACCGGCATCGCCGTCAACTACCAGACCGCCGAGAGCAACGAGGCCCTATACTCCCTGCTGAAAAGCGGCGCGGGAGACTACGATGTCATTGTCCCCTCCGACTACATGATCTCCCAGCTCGTTGAGGAGGACATGCTGGCAGAGCTGGATTACCGCCAGATTCCCAACTACGCCCTGATTTCCAGCCGCTTCAAGGGCCTGACTTACGACCCGGAGGAGCGTTACAGCGTTCCCTACGCCTGGGGCACCGTGGGCATTATCTACAACACCTCCATGGTGGAGGAGCCCATTACCAGCTGGTCCGCCCTGTTTGACGAGCGCTACGCCGGGAACGTGCTGATGTTCCGCAACTCCCGGGACGCCATGGCCACGGCCCTCAGTTACCTGGGCTACTCCCTGAATACCGCCGACGAGGCGGAGCTCCGGGAGGCCTTCCAGCTGCTCAAGGACGCCAAGGACCGGGGCGTGTACCAGTCCTTCGTCATGGACGAGATTTTCCAGAAGCTGGAGGGCGGCAACGCCGCCATCGGCGTGTACTACGCCGGGGACTACCTCACCATGCTGGAGAACAACGGGGACCTTGCCTTCGTGGTCCCGGAGGAGGGCTCCAACTGGTTTATGGACGCCATGTGCGTGCTGAAAAATGCCCCCCACTACGATGAGGCCATGGCCTGGATCAACTTCATCGCCTCCACCGAAGCAAACCTGAAAAACATGGACTATCTCTGGTACGCCTCCCCCAATCAGGAGGCCCTGGAGCAGTACCCCGCCTACTACGAGGACCTCTATGAGGAGGAGCTGGACCAGGAGACCTATGATATCATCGCCGCACCCGCAGAGATATTGGACCGCTGCGAGGCCTATCTGGTCCTGCCCCTGGAGACCCGGAAGCTGTACAACGACCTTTGGACGGAATTAGGTATTTAAGGAGAGCGCTTATGATTTTGATTGGAACGAAATGCCGCTTAGAGCAGGCCGTCACCCCGGAGCTCACCGCCAAGGCCGTGGGCTCCGGGGCCCTCCCGGTCTTCGGCACGCCCTTTATGGCCGCCATGATGGAAAACGCCGCCTTGACGGCCCTCCAGTCCTTCCTGGCGGAGGGCCAAGGCAGCGTGGGCACCCATCTGGACATCACCCACGACGCGCCCACCCCCGTGGGCATGAAGGTCTTTGCCGAGGCGGAGATCACCGCCGTGTCGGAGAACGGGAAAATGGTGGACTTCCAGGTCACCGCCTGGGATGAGAAGGGCCCCATCGGCAAGGGGGTCCATACCCGGGCCATCATCAACAGCGGGAAATTCCTGGCTAAGTGCAACGGAAAATTGAACGGCTGATGCGGCCATCAAAAGAGGCCCGGAGGAACGCTCCTCCGGGCCTCTTTTTACGCTTGGGAAGCGGTCCCTTACAGGACCAGGGAAGGCGCGCTGTAGACGCGGCCCGCCAGCTCGCTGTTCAGCATGTACAGGCTCTTGGGATCGGAGCCAAAGAGCTCCATCTTGGAGATCAGGTCGTTGGCGTTGTCCTCCTCCTCGCCCTGTTCCTTGACAAACCAGTCCAGGAACTGCATTGTGCGGAAGTCCTTTTCCTCGTAGGCGGCGGCATAGATGGTGTTGATCAGCCCGGTGACATAGAGCTCGTGCTCCAGGCCCGCCTTCAGCACGGCCATGTCGCTGTCCAGCACTTTGTCCGGCTGGGCGATGGCGCCCAAGGTAACCTTGGCGTTGTTATTGTGGAGATACTGGTAAAAGAGCATAGCGTGGTCCCGCTCTTCCTGGGCCTGGATCTTGTACCAGTTGGCGAAACCATCCAGGCCCCGGGCCTCGAAGTAATTGGAGAAGTCCAAGTACAGGTAGGCGGAATAGAACTCCTTGTTGACCTGCTCGTTCAGCAGGGCTGCGACTTTTTCACTCAGCATAGCAGTCATTGCTCCCTTCGTTTCAGTTGTAAACAACCTGATTGTACACCCGTCCCGGCAAAAAGTCCATTGCAAAAGCACCTAAAAAAACCGGAAATTTTGGTCAAAAGGCCAGCTGCCTCCCAGTTCCCGGACGGGACACGCCGCAAACCGGGCCCGCTTCCCCCCTTCAGCCCCGGAGCATGACCAGCGTCCCGCCCGTGAGAAGGGCCAGCCCCAGCGCCGCCTTCCGGCTCAGCTTCTCGTGGAAAACAAGGCCGGAGAAGGCCACCGTCACCAAGATGCTCAGCTTGTCGACGGGCACCACCACGCTGGCGGGCCCGTCCTGCAAGGCCCGGTAGTAACACAGCCAGGAGGCCCCGGTGGCCAGGCCCGACAGGCAGATAAACCCCAGTTCCTCCCGGGGCACCGCTTTAAGGGCGGGCCCCTTTCCGGCGGCGAAGACCATGGCCCAGGCCATCACCAGCACCACGCAAGTGCGGATGGCCGTGCCCAGGTTGGAGTCCACGCCGCTGATGCCCAGCTTGCCCAAGATAGCGGTAAGGCTGGCGAACACGGCGGAGCCCAAGGCGTAGGGCAGCCAGAGGCCGGACTGTTTTTCCAGCTTGCCCGCGGCCTTTTTCTCGATCATCAGATAGGTCCCCGCTCCAACGCCCAGCATGCCCAGGGCCTTGTAAACGCTGATGGGCTCCCGCAAAAAGACGAAGGCCAGGAGGATGGCCAGTACCGTGCTGCTCTTGTCAACGGGGGTGACCTTGTTGACGTCCCCCAGCTGCAAGGCCCGGAAATAGCACAGCCAGGAGGCCCCGGTGGCCAGGCCGGAGAGAACCAGGAACAGCAGCGTCCTCCCTCCAACAGCCCCTAATCCGGACTGGGCGCCCGTGAGAAAGACCATTCCCCAGGAAAACGCCAGCACAATGATCGTACGGATGGCCGTAGCCACGGTGGAATCCGCCCGGCGGACGCCGCACTTAGCCAAAATAGCGGTAAGCCCCGCGAAGAGGGCCGAGGCAAACGCAAACAGTATCCACATAAGACCGCCTTCTTTAACCAGTTCGAGGTTCCCGGCCTCCGCCGGTCCACCTTGGGGCCATTATAGCACAAACGCGGAATGGTTTGCACCACCATACGATTTTTTTCCGGCTTTCTTTTTTGCCTTCCATGTCCGCAAGTGCCTGTAGAATGTTGCATCCGGTAAAATAATAGAGCGGGCCATGTTTCAGGATGGAGCATGGCCCGGCAAACCGGAGGGCGTCTAAAATGAAAATAAGGCGGCCCAGAGCATACATTTCCGGTAATCCGTTTTTGCCATGGGTACCGGAAAAGGTTGTAAACGGCCTTGGCTGCCCGCCGCCTTGTCCGGAATGGGGTACCGCTTATTCCGTTATCTGCGCTTAACAAGATATTCCTCACAAATTACGGGAGTGTCCTACCGCGTATTTTAAGAAAGAATGTCCGGAGGCGCCAGGCCCCAGGAGAAGGACAGACCGATGGGCCCGCCCTTTGCCCCGGCATTTTTGGAAAGCGGGGCGGACGCGCAGGCCCTCCCCTACAGGTTTCCTCTCTAAAAATGCGCGGTCGGACATTCCTTAAACCGTCTCCTTAAACTAGGGCTTGTTTGAGAAATGGCGAATGCCCAAGGGCGGGATGTTGCTCTTCGGGCAAGGCAAAAATCCCGGGAATACCTGGTGTATTTCAAGATTTTTTAAGGCCGTCCCAAAGAAAAGGAACCGTTATTTGGGCGATTTGATATTTTTTAACACACTCTGAGATTTGGCAGCCTGATTTGTAGCGCCGTTCCTTTTCAGCTTCGTGTTGTGAGCCAGGAAATTGCCAGGGATTTCAGGGCAGCCGCACGGAAGGTGAAGAAACTTTCTTTTGGGGCCTTGACTTTGGCGGATAAATTCGTAAAATAGTACATAGCGAAAAGCCGTAAAAGGCCGGATGGTTTGCCGGGGAGCAGAAAGCCAGGGCACTGCGCAGCCAGCAACGTGCCTAGCTGGAGGGGATAGGCGCGCGATTTATCCGCGCAGGATTGCGGTTGCGGAAGATTTTAGGACCGCAGCGGAATCTTCCTGTCTGGGAAAGCTGGCAGAAAATATAGGGTAACGGCAACGCTTGCAGACAGGAAAAACTTGCTTTTTTACTGCTGCCGTGTTATCATCTAGAAAATCAAATATCCGGGTATAGCGGAGTTGGTACCGTGCCATATTCGAAAGTACGCGGATGATGTTCATGTAGAAAATGGAAACCCCACAATCCGTTGGGGTGCTACCAGAAGCGGGAAACCTCTAGACATAAAATCCGGCTGAAAAGCAGCCTTGGCCACAGTTATAAACTCTATATCCGGGATTAGCGCAGTTGGTAGCGCGGGTGGTTTGGGACCATCAGGCCGGGAGTTCGAGTCTCCCATCTCGGACCATGATAAGTTGACAGATTACACCAGGGGAGTAGTCTGTCAACTTTTATGTATAGTCACATAAAACCTTTGTGCCGCAGTAATTTCACTGCGGTATTTTTATTTATAGAAGGAGAATCATTATGAACATGATACAAAAAAGTGAAGCAATTAAGAACGGTCTCCGGAAGGGGTTTCAGGACGGCAGCTCCAAAATGGCAAAGCGCAAGTGCTACGGATACACGATCAATTCTGATGGAGAGCTGGAGATAAATCCGGACGAAGCCAAGGTGGTGAGCTGGATATTTGAACGATACCTTGCCGGTGACAGCCTTGGGAAAATTGCTGCCGGGCTGGAGCAACAGGGTATCCCCTCTCCTACGGGTAGAGCTAAGTGGAATCGGGAAGCGATTGACAAGCTGCTCTCTAATGAAAAATATACTGGACGAGTGTTACTCCAGAAAACTATCAGCACTGGTGCTGTCCAGATTGAAAACAATGGCCTCATGGAACGGTATCTCTATACCAGCTCCCATGAGGCCATTATTTCTGACGAGATGTTTATGGCAGTACGGCAGGAGAAACTCAAGCGAGCCAAAATCCTGAAAACATGATTGGTATGAGTTTCACATTGTAAAACTAAAACTCTTGGTTGGGTGTACACAAACGTACAACTTTTATATAAGTACACCTGTGCAATGAGGGATATATTCCCTACATTTCAACAGGAGGTCAATTATGACAGAAGAAAACTATCATTATCGTACTAGCTGGACCTTACTACGGAACCAATTCCCTGGAACGGGAAAGCTAAAGATTCCTTCCCAAATTTGAGCCCAGGCCGGACGATTTTATTGATCTCCTTTTGATCGGATTTGATAAAACTCATTTGGAAGATCAAAACCATCTTGACCGTATGGTGCATTTTTTCCTTTACGACTACCGCTTTGAGCGAGTCTGGAAAAATCCGGACAGCGATTTAGAACGGCTCTCCCGGTATCGGGCAGTACTCTCTCCGGATTTCAGCATGTACCTGGAAATGGCGCCGGTCATGCAGCTCTACAACACCTTTCGGAATCGCTGGTGTGGAGCATACTGGGCGTCAAAAGGAATGCGGGTCATTCCAACTGTAAACTGGGGTGATGAATCCACATTTGATTTCTGCTTTGAGGGCATTGAGAAAGGCAGTGTAGTGGCTGTTTCTACTTATATGGCTTCTGAACATGACCATAGAAGCGATCAGAAAGAGTGGTTCATGGCTGGCTATAATGAAATGCTGCAGCGGATCGAGCCAGAAAAAATCATTTGCTACAATATGCCATTTCCCGAGATGCAGGGAGATATTGTATATGTGGATTATGAGCGCAGCTCCTGGCGGCACATGAATTATGAGCGGTCATACAAGGCTGAGGGGCTGGAAGCCTTCAAAATTGGTGGACAATCGCCGCCCGTTTATGATACAATTGTTCCGTTTATAGATGTGCAGCTGAAAGGCGGTGGAAGTGCCTACGGAGGAAAGTGGAGACCAAACCCGAACAAGCCGGCCGATCAACGGTATGTGGGAACACCGGGAGAAATTAAAACAACTATTATGCCTAGGGCTTGTTTGAAAAATAAATATTGCACAAATCGATGGTAAGTGCGAAAATAGAGGAATGAAGAGATATGAATTGACAAAAGGACAATGGGAACGAGTGAAAGCAGTGCTTCCGCCCCCAAAGACAGGGAAACGAGGCCGGCCTCGGAAAGATGACCGAAAAATGCTCAATGGAATGCTATGGATTGCCCGCAGCGGAGCGCAGTGGCGGGAACTGCCGGAGGTGTATGGCCCCTGGCAGTCCGTTTATGCCCGATTTGCCAAATGGCGGGATGATGGTACATTGGAAGCGATATTTCACGCCTTGTCCGAAGATGCGGATATGGAAAATCTGAGTTTGGACTCTACTTGCGTTAAGGTTCACGAAAGCGCCAATGGAGGGGGAAAAAACGGCGAATAAGGCAATTGGGCGAACCAGAGGTGGGTTAAATACAAAGCTGCACGCAATTGTGGACGGGCTGGGGAACCCGGTTGAATTTATGCTGTCTGCGGGGAATGACCATGATTCAGTCCATGCCGTTGAACTGCTGGAAAAGGTCACGATCAGAGGTAGTAATGTATTGGCAGATCGTGCTTATGGGGCAAAGAATATTCGAACTTACATTTCAGAACAAGGAGCCTGCTATGTGATCCCGCCGCAGAGCAATGTTTCTGAGCCATGGCCGGTAGATTGGTGGTTATACAAAGAGCGCCATTTGGTTGAATGCTTCTTCCAAAAGCTTAAATGGTTTCGCAGAATTGCCACCAGATATGACAAGTTAGATGCTTCTTTTCTTGCCTTCGTTTACTTGGCTTCTATTGCTATTTTGTTGATTTAGCCTACTCCTCGCTATTTTTCAAACAAGGCCTAATGGAGATGTTTTTCAAACAAAAATTGGTCCAGATGGAAAAGCTATTATGGAACGGCATCATACAGTACATCATCGGCCAGATAAGCATACTAATCCACATGATCATGAAATACGATGGGACACCCCAGATGGACATCCTGAACCGCAGTCTCCTATTAATTATCCCGATGGAGCACCGGAATTCAAACAATATGGAGGACGAAAAACGATGGGAGACATTTTATATGTACCAAACAACGGAAGCCTGAATTTCTCAACTATCAGTGACTTTAAAGAGTGTATGCGTTGGGGCGGAGAAGTTGAGTTTATTTGGAAAGGAATCCACTATGGAGTGATACGATATGGCACAAATCGCAAAATAACAATTTACCAAGCCAATTGTCCAGAAACGGAAAAGGTATGTGACACCGCAGATGAAGCATTAGAATATATCATGGGCGGTGACCGTCTCCGGGATGTAATTACTCAGATCACAGTAATGTCACGCACCGTTTAGCTTATCCAGCTTTGCTACACCATTGAGCCAAACGATAAAAGCAATTTTTCAAAAATCGATTTTGCCGCCTTAGTCCAAAATGAATGACCCCACTCAATCTGAACAAGTTTTTGAGACTTGACAGGTTGGGTGGGGTCCTTTTTGCTTGGAAGCCTTGCGTTTCAATGCTTTCACTCCTGTTGCCTTGAAAATGAAAATGGGACGCCAAAATGCAAATCGTTTCAAATTAGAATGCAAAACAGCAAATCCATGGAATCTGAACCCTTAGTCTCATTTTCCATGAGACGAACTTATGACCTCCTGGTAGTCTTCTTCCATTTGGCATGGCGTTCGACTTTTCAACGGGCAATGTGGACGTTTCATATTGTAAAATTCTATGTAGGCGCTAATGCTTCTCTTAAAATCTGGTTCAGATGCGTAGTCTTTCCCGTATAACTCTTCCTCGATCGCTGTGAAATAGCAGCTCCAGCGCAGGATTCCGTTCTTTCCAAGCAGTTTTAAAAGCAGACGTGACAAGCTGTGTGCTGTTTTTCTTGGAAACCCTATACGCGATAGCCTTCCTGGAAAACAAATCTAGGATTACACAGATATAATAATTTCGATCATACAGCCTGAAGCAAGTTATATCACTGACCCATATTTCGTTGGGTCTAGCGGCACTGAATTGCTGGCAAAGAACGTTTCTTCTCTTCCCCGATTCTCGTAAGTTTAAATAGTCTTGCTTTGCGGTTGTGCGGACACTAGATAGCCCTATTTCCTTCATAAGTCTTGCTACATATTTCGTACTGGCTTGATATCAACAACGGTTTTAGCGGCAAACGCTTTGACCATCCGGCATTATTACAAATTCAGAATATAAACAGAAGATTCAAGAGTATGCGGGGCAAATTATTGATCTTACGCAGCGTAAAGCAACGGCTTGGATCAATGCAACGGAGCGCTACAAACAGTATGTGCAGAGAGTAAATCAGTAAAAAAGAATTCCGTGTAGTACAGGATATTGCAAATCAGGCAAAAGAGATTCTTACTCAGACTACAGAGAACACGACCGCCTATGAAACGCAATACGCCAAATTTCGCAAACGCCTGTCTGCCAGCAATCAAGACATTCCGCTCCGTGAGATTTTGGCCTCTATTGATAAGGTCGTACTGGACAAAGGCGCCTAAATTGTAATAAAATAGCAACGTTGCCTCCTGCTGCTATTCCCATCCGGTAATAAAGGCGGTATGATTCATCTCCGGCCCTCTTCCAGAATCCGGCTGGTTACATTCTTCCGTACCCTTTCGCTCAGGATGAGGAACAGCCCGTCCCTCATCAGGGAGTGGACAAACGCCTGGGGCGCTTCGCTGGTGAGAGCCTTCTGTTCCATACAGCATTTAGGCATGCTCAGCATGCTCAAGAGGCTCGAAAGACAACACATTTTTATATCTATTCCGAATTCTTCCAATATTGGCCTGCCTATCCGGCAGGGGGAGGCGGTTAACCAAATTCTCCCCTCCATCACCATAGAGGAGCTATGCCTGAACCGCATTTTCAACACCAGAGGTAAGAAACTCCCATCATTCCGGGTACCCTGCCTGGTCTCAGCGGTTCAGCGGCCGCAATCAACGAGATACTGGCCGCCAGCAACATCGTCCACAAGGTGCTAGGAACCCCCGCCCAGAACTAGCTCCTCTTGAAAAAAGATGCAGGGTGCGCCGGCGGCCTCTCCCATGCGGGCCCCGGCTGGCAATCAACGTCTTCCATAACGCCGTTTCCACCCTCGCCCCAGTCGTATTCACCTCCAGTTTTGAAAACCAGGCCACAACAACTCTGCCCGCAAATTCCACCATTCCGCTTTCAGATTTGCCTGGCCATTTTCCCCCTCTTCGATCAAAAGAATAGAGTTTCAAATTTGTAAGCGATTACATTTTTGGGAATTTTGTAGCAGTTTGCACAGAAACAAAATGGGAAACTATTTTTTTCTCCAAAAATGCCCGCTTATACTTGCACTCTTTTTGACAATATGATAACATTTTGAAAGAGACAAGTCGGATACCACTTAAAATCCTGAGGCTTTTCATTGATTTTACCTCCAAAATGTAAGCGCTTACTTGTTTGAAAAGAGGGCTTTTCTCTTATGGATGCCACAATTTATGACGTTTCCCGCCTCGCTGGCGTCTCAACAGCCACCGTATCCCGTACCTTCTCCAACCCTGGCCAGGTCCGGGATGCCACCAGGCGGAAGGTTTTCGAGGCGGCGGAAATTCTCCACTATTCCCCCAATGCCATTGCCCGGGCTATGGTCCGGCAGCGGACCGATAAAATCGCCTTCCTGATCTGCAAAAAGGACGCTACGATTCTGGACGAATTTTACGCCCGTATCTGTGAGAGCATCATGCGGCGAACCATCCAGTCGGACCGCCAGCTGGTTATCTCCACAGCGGCGGACTGGGCTCAGGCCGCGGGCACCGCCCAGAACAAGCAGGTTGAGGGGGTCATTCTGGGGGGCAGCGCCCAGGCGGACATGGTGTCTGAATTTCAGAGCAAGCATATCGCCGTGGTGCTGGTGAACAATCGGATGCCCGGCTTCGATCTCCCCTGCGTACTGTCCGACGAGTACGGCGGCGTCCGGCTGGCGGTGGAGCATCTGCTTCAGCGGGGACACCGCAGCATCGCTATGATCGCCGGACGCTTTTCCCCCTATATCGTTGGCGAGCGGTACAATGCGTTTCTCCAGATTATGGAAGAAAGCGGCCTAAAAACCGGGACCCCGCAGGTAGCCATGTGCGACCCCGCCGTCGAAAGCGCCGCCCAAACAGCCATGGACCTGCTAAGCCGGAAGGACCGACCCACCGCCATCCTGGGAGCCAACGACGTTGTTGCCGCCGGAGTCCTGAAAGCCGCCCAGCGCCTGGGCCTGAAAGTTCCGGAGGATCTGGCGGTGGTGGGCTTCGATGACTCCACTATCTGCGGCGTGGTGGAGCCGGAGCTGACCTCCGTGCACATCGACTGCCGCCGCATTGGCGAGGTGGGGGTGGACCATCTCCATGCCCTGCTGAATGGAGAGGAGTGTCCTCCGGTTACAATTATTCCGGCCAAGCTCCAGATTCGCTGCTCTAGTTGAGCCAGTTTTCTGTCAAAGTGCATATAATTTATATACAAGACAGCCCGGCCTGCGGCCAGGAGGACATAAGGAGGACTGCTATGAAAACGAAGAAAAAAGCCACCGCCTGGGCCAAGGGAGCCGCCTGCGCCCTGCTGCTGCTGATCTCGCTGTTTCCCATCTATTGGCTGTTGGCCATGGCCATCCGGCCCACCGACGAAATGCGGGGCCACATCTCCCTGCTGCCCAGCTCCTTGACCGTGGAGCACTTTGCGCAGCTCTTCACTGGCGAGGGCTTTGGCCAGGCCATTGCCAACAGCCTCCAGACTACGTTCAGTTCCCTGGTTTTGTCGCTGCTGGTGGGCGTCTGCGCGGCCTATGTGCTGGCCCGGCGGCGCTTCCGCTTTGGCCTGAAAAAGCCCCTGACCTACTGGGTGCTGCTGGTGCGGGTGCTGCCTCCGGTGGCATTCACCATTCCGCTTTATATCATGTTCAACAAGCTGGGTGTTTTGAACACCAAACTTCCCGTGGCCCTGGCCTGCGTGCTCATCAATGTGCCGCTGATCATCTGGTTCCTGATCAGCTTCTTCCAGGACCTTCCCGAGGAGGTGGAGGAGAGCGCCAAGGTGGACGGCGCTACGGAGTGGCAGCTTTTCGTGCGGATCGTCCTGCCCCTGGTGGCCCCGGGCATTGCCGCCGTGTCCATGCTGTCCTTCATGTACGCCTGGAACGAGTACACCTACACGGTCATTTTCACCCGCAGCCCCGCTAACAACACCGTACCCCTGGCCCTGGCCCTGCTGAACACGGAGGACAACCTCACGAACTTCGGCCTGGTGGCAGCGGGAGGCGTCATCTCCGTCGTCCCTATCACTCTGTTTGTGATCTTTGCACAGAACTACTTGATTTCCGGACTTTCAAGCGGCGCTGTCAAAGAGTAACAAAATATCCCCGCGCAGCCAAATCCAACCACGTCAACAAGATTAGGAGGAAAAGAAATGAAAAAGCTGTTTGCGTTCCTGCTAACGCTGGCCATGGTCCTGTCCCTGGCCGCCTGCGGCGGAAAAACCGATCCGCCCAGCGATGCTTCCGGCAGCGCCCCCGCCCAGGGGAACTCCGGCGGTTCCGACTCCGCCGCTCCCACCAAGCTGACCCTGATTCTGCGGGCTGGCACCTATGCCGACGTCATCAAGGAGTGCCTTCCCGCCTTTGAGGCCGAACACAATGTTACCTGCGAAGTGCAGGAGCTCTCCGAGTCCGACCTGTACTCCGGCATCGCCCTGGACGCCATCAACCCCGCCGGAACCTATGACCTGTGCATGGTGGATGGCTCCTGGATGGCCGAGTTCACCGCCAGCGGCGTTCTGGCTAACCTGACGGAGCTGGGCTATGAACTGGACAGCGACATCATTCCCGCCACCACCACGATCTGCTATGTGGACGGCCAGCTGTATCTGGCCCCCTACTACGGCAACGTCACCGTGCTGATGTTCAACAAGGCCAACGTGGAAGCCGCCGGATACTCCGCCGGCCAGATCCAGAGCCTGGACGACCTGCTGGCGATCTGCGAGAGCGCCCAGGCCTCCGGTAAGAAGGGCTTCATCTACCGGGGAGACAACCAGAACAATCTGGTGGTGGACTTCCTGCCCATTCTCCTGTCCTTCGGCGGCTGGGTGCTCGACGACGCCAACAAGCCCACCGTAAACACCCCCGAATTTAAAGCCGCCATGGAGTACTACCTGAAGCTCATCGCCACGGGCGAGGCGCAGGTAAAGGACGACCTCATTGCCTCCGTGGACACTGGCGCGGGCACGATGGGTATCGGCTGGCCCGGCTGGTACACCCCCACCGCGGACTCCACCGCAGACTATATCGCGCTTAGCGGCTCGGCCTCCGCCGGAGCGCAGGCGTATAATTCCAATGTCTACGGCATCTGGACCATTGGCGTCCCCAACAACAGCCAAAACAAGGAGCTGGCCGCAAAGCTGCTGGCCTATCTGATGGACGCCGACGTGCAGAAGTCCACCGTTCCCTCCGGCGGCGTACCCTGCCGCTACTCCAGCCTCCAGGATGGGGACGTCCTCGCTTCCTATCCCCAGTATGAAGTGGTCTGCAAGGCCCTGGAGAGCGGCATGTACCGCCCTGTCATCTCCGAGTGGACCCAGTTCTACACCACGCTGGGCACCGAAATGGACAACATTGTCAACGGCGTGAAAACCGTGGATCAGGGCCTGGCCGACGCCCAGGCCAATCTCGAGCAGCTGATGGGCTGACGCCCATGCCGGGACGCCCTTTGGGCGTCCCGGCGCCCGAACCTCCAGAAAAGAGAGGCGCCTATGAAAAAAAGCCAAATTCTAAAAGCCCGCACCGCCGGGAGCGCTGCCAGGCGTTTCGGCCTGGGGATGATCAGCCCCACCATGCTGGTCCTGCTGATCATGACAGCCTACCCCCTGCTGTTCACCCTCTTCTATAGTTTTACGGACTATAACCTCCTGCGGAATCTCCAGAAGCCCGCTTCTTTTATCGCCTTGGGGAACTATACAAAGCTCCTCCACGACGCCTATTTCCGGCAGGCGATCCTGAACACCGTGAAATTCACCCTCCTGGCAGTCATTTTTGAGATGCTCATTGGGTTTGGCATCGCCCTTTTGGTCAACAGCCTGACCCGCGGCCAGAAGACCATGCGGACCTTGCTGCTCCTGCCCTACCTGCTTCCCACGGTAACGGTGGCCTTGAGCTGGCGGATGATGCTCTCTCCCAACTACGGCATTGTCAACCAGGTGATGGAGGCTTTGAATCTGCCTGTGTTCAACTGGTTCTCCGATATGCGCACCGCCTTCGGCATGCTGCTGCTGATTGACGTCTGGCAGAGCGCCCCCTTTGTCTTTCTGCTTCTGTACGCCGCCTTGCAGTCTGTGCCGCAGGCTCAATACGAGGCCGCCCGCATCGACGGGGCCGGCGCATTCAAAATCCTCTTCTTCGTTACCATCCCCAATATCAAAAACAGCCTGGCCCTCTGCGCCCTGCTGCGGACCATCGACAGCTTCCGCCTCTTCGACAAGGTAAACCTCCTTACCGGCGGCGGTCCGGCCAATACGACCTCGACCATTACGCAATACCTCTATAACTACGGCATCAAGTCTCTGGATTTCGGCTTTGGCAGCGCAGGCGCCATTGTCATGACCATCCTAGTGCTGCTCCTCTCCAGCCTTTATATCAAGCGGGCCATGGGATAAGCCGATGGAAGAGATGACGCTAACCTTTGTAAATGTGGGCTATGGGGAAGCCATCCTGCTGGAATGTCCCGACCCCGCCCGCCCCGGCGGCCGCTTTGTCATGGCCATCGACGGGGGGAGCATGGAGGAGGAGGAATACCAGGACCGCTCCTCCGGCCGGATTCCTTTCATGGAATACCTCTGCGCCAGAGGGCTGGACCACATTGATGTGATAGCGAATACCCATATACACGAGGACCATCTCTGCGGACTCGTGCCCTTACCGGGCCAGTGGTTCCCGGGGGAGTTCTGGCAGGCGCTGCCCGAACGCCTGCCCCGGCCCCTGCGGCCTTTGCCGATTTTCCCGGAGGCCAACCCCTCCCAGCGGAAATTTCTCCAGTCCATGAACGATTATCGGACCCTCCGCATGCAGATCGAAGCCGGAGGCGGCGTTCTCCGGGCCCTCTCCGCTGGATGGGAGGCTCATCCCTGCCCCGGGCTGGCCATCCGCTGCCTGGGCCCATCCCAGGCAAGAGCGGAGGAACTGGCAGCCCTCTACGCGGACCTGAATCAGGAGGATGATTTTGCCGCTTTTCGCAGGAAGCTCTCCGCCCTGGACGGGGCCATGAATAATTACAGCATCCTTTTGCGGCTGGACTATTGGGGAACCCGCGTTCTGCTCCCAGGGGATACCAACTGCCTGGGCTACCGTGATACCGCCCCAGAGGACCTGGCGGCCCAGATTTTCAAAGTGGGCCACCATGGCCAGCGGGACGGGGCGGATTCCGCCCTGCTGGAGGCTATCCGGCCGGAGGCCGTCGTCTGCTGCGCCTCCAGCGACCGGCGTTATCACAGCGCCCATCCGGAACTAATCCATCTGCTGTCGGACACCGGGGCAAGCCTCTGGTACTCAGACTGCCCCCAGCTCCCAGGCCTAGACCTGCCGCCCCATCAGGCGCTGGTGTTCCACATCGGAACGGAGGGCGCATACACGGTGGAATACGAATCACGATAGAAAAGGAACGACTTTGTATGAGGAAAACCTATGACGTTCTGGTCATCGGCCCCGTATCCCTGGACCACAATATCGACTATCAGGGAAACGAGCGGAAGGAAGTCGGCGGCGCCGTGGTGGCCTCCGGCTTCGCCGCCGCCAGGAGCGGGAACAAAACCGCCCTGTTCACCAAGCTGAATCCCGCCGACGCCGATGTGGAGGCCCGCTTCCGGGACTCCGGCGCGGATTTGTACTGGAAGCCCTCTTCCGCCACCTGCTCCATCCGAAACCAGTACTTCACCGCCGACAAAGAAACGCGCTCCTGCACCTCCCTGGGCGTCTGCGATCCCTTCCGCTTTGAGGAGCTGCCGGACATCGAGGCGAAGATCTATCATTTCGCCGGCCTGGTCTACGGCGATTTCGACGGCCCCCTCTTCGCCGGGGCGGCAAAGCATGGGAAGGTCGCGGTGGACGTCCAATGCCTCCTTCGGCACGTGGAGCCGGACAGGACCATGGCCTTCCACGACTGGGCGGAGAAGCGGGAATATCTGCCCTGCATTGACTACCTGAAAACCGACGCCGCCGAGGCGGAGATTTTAACCGGACTGACAGACCGGGCGGAAGCGGCCAGGCAGCTCCACCAGTGGGGCGCCCGGGAGGTTCTTATTACCCATAACAAAGAGGTGCTGGCCTACGACGGGGAACGCATCCGCACCTGCCCCATCAAGGCGCGCAACCTCTCCGGCCGGACCGGACGGGGGGACACCACCTTCGCCGGATATATCACAGAGCGGCAGCGGGCGGGGGTAGACGAGGCCCTGCTGTACTGCACGGCCCTGGTTTCCCTGAAAATGGAAACCCCCGGTCCCTTCCAAGGCTGCCGGGAGGACGTGGAGTCATATATCCGCGCGTTCTATTAAACGACTTGGAAGAATACCGCTTCCGGCGGCGCCGGATTGCTGTTTTGAAAAGCGGAAAACCAGATGGGATCGCTGCCGTGCAGCTGTTCCATCTGGTTTCTTTTTGGCCGGGAAATTCCATGAAGCACGCCTTATTCCCAGGGCTGCCCAAGCCGCCGCCGGGAGGCAAAGCGGATACCCGCCCGGTGTGCTGCCTCAGGCTTTTTGATTGTATTCCGAGGGGGAAAAGCCTGTTTGGCGCTTGAAGATGGTAGAGAAGTAAGTCGGGTTTTCATAGCCGCACCGCATAGCGACCTCATAAGTCTTATAGCTTCCGCTTTTCAAAAGTTCCTTGGCGTGGGCGATGCGGACGCTGGTAAGATAGCTGATGAAAGAGCAGTTGGTGCTCTGCTTGAACAGGGCGCTGAAATAATTGGGGGAAATGCCTACCGCGCTGGCAACCCGGTCCAATGTCAAGCTGGAATCTGCGTAATGGGTCTCAATATAGACCTTCGCCCGGTCCGCCGCACTTTTGTTGGCACTTGCATGGTTGTTTACAAAATCGCATATCTGCGCCACAAACTGGAACAGCTCTTCCAGCATGTCGTCCAGAGTGGCGCAGACCAGAATCTTCTGATAAGCCGCCAGGGGGTTCTCCAGGATATTTTCAATGGGACAGTTGATGTCCACCAGGAGTTTTGTAATCTCACCATATACCACACTGACCAGCATGTGGGTATAGAGGTAAGAGTTATGCCCGGTCTGGCGGATGTCGTTTGCCAGCATTTGAAAATCCTGGAGGATGGTCTTTTTGTCAAATGTGGAAATGGAGCGGATCACACGCCCGACGTTGGGGACGTCCGGCAGCGGATTGACGGCATCGTCTTTCAGCTCTTCCATCTGGACGTCCCGGTTGCTTCCCAGCTGAAAGGTATACTTGCTCCCCTGCTGCACAAATTCATAGGCCGTCTGGCAGTCGGCAAGTCCCCCGTATATGGCGGAGGTTACCGTGGTAAATTCCATCTCCGGCTCAATGAGCCGGAGCCGCCGGATAAAGGAGCGAACGGAGAAACGCAGCTCCTCCGCCTCCCAGCCAGTGAAAAAGAGCAGATACCGCCCGCTGAATTCCTCAACAACGGTCAGCTGCATCCGCTCACCAGCCTTCTCCAGGGACTGCTCCAGCTGCTGCGTCATGCTGAACACCGTCTCCTCGTCCATGGTTGCGGTCAGGCTGTCGAAGCGGTCAAGCTGGAGCAACACCAGGCAAAAGGCCCTGGCCCGCCGCATGTGCTCCGGCAGATACTGGAACAGCTGCTGGAGGGGCTCCCGCCCGGTTATGCACCGCAAAAGCCGCCGCTTGAACTGATACTCGTCCGCGCATTGCAAACGGCTGCGCATTTCCGCCAGCTCACTTTTATGGCACCGGATGCCGTCCAGCTCTTGGACAATGTGCCGCAGAATGCGGCACAGGTCGGAGATATCGATCGGTTTCAGGAGAAAGTCCGATACGCCAAAGCGGATGGCCGTCTGCGCGTACTCAAACTCTCCGTAGCCAGTAAGGATGACAATTCTGCACTCCGGCTGGATTTCCCGGATTTTCGCAATCAATTCCAGCCCGTCCATATACGGCATCCGGATGTCCGTCAGCACGATGTCCGGCTTTCGCTCCCGGATATCCTGAAGGGCCTGTTTCCCGTCCGGCGCCATTCCCACCAGGGACAGGCCAAGGGAGTCCCAGGGGAGCGTCTCGGCAAGTCCCTCCCGGATCAGACGTTCGTCGTCGGCAAGAAATACGCTATACATCCGCGTTCTCCTTCCTCAAGGTGTTGGGCAATACGATCTTCGCGGAGGTGCCCACGCCTTTTTCACTGGTAAAGGTCAGTCCGTACTGAGCTCCGGCTAGGATTTGAATCCGGTCGTTGACATTGACAACTCCATAGCTGTTCGTCCGGTTCTGCCCGGTGTGGGCCATGGCCTCCCGCAGGGCCTCCAGCGTCTCTGGGTCCATGCCGACCCCGTTGTCCAGAACCTCCAGCTCGATTTTGTCCCCCCGGGAGAAAATCTGAATAACCAGCATACATTTCCGCGGGCAGAGTTTGATGCCGTGGTACAGGGCGTTTTCCACCAATGGCTGAAGCATGAGTTTGGGGACAAAGCAATGCTCCGTGGCGGGGTCCACATAAATGGAGTACTCAAACTGATCGCTGTACCGGATTTTTTGAATCACCAAATAGTTTCGGATATGCTCCACCTCTTCCCGTAGGGCGATGATGTCCCTTCCCTTAGAGAGGCCGATGCGGAAAAAGGTGGTCAGCGCCGCGATCATTTCTGTCATCTTCTGCACATCGCCCCGCCGGGCCAGCCAGTTGATGGAGTCCAGGGAGTTATAGAGAAAATGCGGGTTGATCTGAGCCTGCAGGGATTTGAACTCCGCTGTCCGGAGGCGCTCCTGCTCCGTCTTCACCGCAGCCATCAATTCTCCGATCTTCTCGCTCATTTCCTGAACGCTGGCGGTCAGATGCCCGATTTCGTCCGGGCGCATAGGGGCAAGAGGCTCCCCAAAGGTGCCGTCCTCCACCCGCAGAATGTAGGCCCGCATGCGCTCTAGGGGACGGAGTTCAAAATTTGCAAGATAGTTGGAAATGACAACATTCAGGAGAAAGGCCACCAGGGCCGTGAGAATGAAGACGTAGAGAATGTCCCGGCTGTCATTGCGCAGGAAGTCCTTAAATACAACGCCCGCCACAATCCAGCCGTTGGCGGGAACCCGCTGGCACAGCAAAAGGCAGTCTTTCTGTGTGAGAATTTCCATGCTCATGCCCACGGTCGTTTCCTTAATCCGCCCGGCGGCCTCCGCCACCACCTCTCCGTTGGAATCCAGGCTGTGGAATACGATGCTGCTGTCCGGGTCCATGAGGAACAGGGTGCCGTTGTCCCCGAAGTCCGCGTCCATCAGGCTGTTGAGCAGGGAGCGCCGGACCTCTACAATGACGACGCCGCAGGGCTGGCCAGTATCCTCCCGGGAGAGGGAGGCCGCCATGCTCAGCACCGCGTCCCCCAGGTTATCCACCATCAAAGACCCCTGCTCCATGGAGAACCACCTGGGCCTGGCGTGGTTGCGGATGCCCATATATTGGGACTGCGTCAGGAGCGGGCTCTCCCGCGGGGAGTAGTAGCGGGACTTCCCAAGGATTCCGTCGTCCAGCCAGATGTAAAGGCCGTTGATGTCCCGGTACAAGCTGGAAATCTGCTTGAGGCGGTTTCCCAGGGCGTAGGCGCAGTCCTCCCGGTCCGCCCTTGCCTCCCGGGGGCTTTGAAGCAGGGTTTGAATGGCCTCGTCTTTTGAAACCGCCTGCACCGCCGCCTGCATATCGGAGAGCACCTCGTCAATATTCTTGCTGTCCTTTTCCACAATCTGCGTGGCCAATTTCATAGCGCTGTCCGATATCCGCACATCGGATATCATATAGATCAGATAACCCGCCGCGCTGAGCGGAACCATCATCAGCAGGGTAAAATACAAAACCAGCCGGTTTCGCAAAGACCCGTTAAAAAATTTGGGAAGCCGCATGGTAATGTCCTTCCTTCCGCCGTGGTGGAATCGCCGCTGAACACAGCGCGCGGAGAGAGCATCCGCACTCAGCAGATTTATTATACATGACCAGGCGCGTTTTTGTCCATTTCAGCGGCCCCGGCGGCCAGCAGAAAAATTCCCGCGCCTGGCCCGGCTGAAAACAGCCGGGCCAGACGCAGACATCGCACTATTCTTCGCCTAAGTACAGCTTTCTCACCTGATCGTTGCCCAGCAGATTCCTGCCCGTGTCGGTCAGGGTGATGCGCCCGGTTTCCATCACATAGCCCCGGTCCGCCACCGCCAGCGCCATGCTGGCGTTCTGCTCCACCAGCAGGATGGTGGACCCCATCTGCTGGAGGCGGGGAATGATGTTGAATATCTCGTCAATGAAAATCGGCGCGAGACCCAGGGAGGGTTCATCCAAAATCAGGAGCTTGGGATTGGAAATCATGGCCCGGACCATCACCAGCATCTGCTGCTCTCCGCCGGAGAGCGTACCCGCCAGCTGGGATACCCGCTCTTTCAGCCGGGGGAAGATTTCAAACAGGCCCTCGACTTCCTGCGCGACCACCTGCTTATCGTCTTTCCGCAGGAAAGCCCCCATCTGAATGTTCTCCATGACGCTGAGCTTCGGGAACACGTGGCGGGATTCCAGCACCTGGGCCACGCCCCGTTTGGAAACCTTGTGGGACGGCAGGCCGCAGATGTTCGCGCCCTCGAACAGGATGCTCCCGCCGCAGGGCTTCAGAATGCCGGAGATGCAGCGCAGCAGCGTTGTCTTGCCCGCGCCGTTGGCGCCGATCAGGGCCACCACTTCCCCCTGGCTGACGTCCAGGCTGACGCCCTTCAGGGATTGGATGGCGCCATACTTGTGTTCCAAGTCCTTAACCTGCAGCATGCTTTGCACGTTCCACGCCTCCTTTTCCCAAATATGCCTCGATCACCTGGGGATTCGTCTGGATGCTCTGCGGCAGGCCCTCGGCGATTTTGGTCCCGTGATCCAGGACGGTGATTTGGTCCGAGAGGCTCATGGCCAGCTTCATGTCGTGTTCAATCATCAAAATGGTGATTCCCTGGTCGCTGATCGCGTGAATGATCCGGATCAGGTTGTCCTTTTCCACCGAGTTCATCCCGGCGGAGGCCTCGTCCAGCATCAGCAGCTTTGGCCCGCTGGCAAGGCCCCGGACAATTTCCAGGAGCCGCTGCTCCCCATAGGGCAGGTTGCAGGCCAGCTCCCCGGCCCGCTTTGTAAGGCCCACAAAGTCCAGCAGCTCATAGGCCCGCTCTACCATCCGCCGCTCCTCCAGCCTCTGGCTGCGGGTGTGGAGAATGGAGGAGGCGATGCCCGCATTTGTGCGGCAGTGCTGGCCCACCATGACGTTTTCCAAAACGTTCATGGCGGAGAAGAGGCTGATGTGCTGGAAGGTGCGGGCAATACCCAGCTCATTGATCTGGTGCTTCTGGCGGCCGTTGATCCTTTGTCCCTCCAGAAGGACCTCGCCCTCGGTGGGCTGGTACACGCCGCTGATGACGTTGAAGCAGGTGGTCTTTCCGGAGCCGTTGGGCCCCAGGAGCCCGTGAATCTCTCCTTTTTCAATGCTCATGTCCAGCTCGTTAATTGCCTTCAGGCCCCCGAACTGCATGGTTACGTGATCGACTTTTAATAATTCCATAGGTCAGCCCTCCTGCGCGGCGTCCTTGCCCCGCTCTGTACCGGGACGGACAGGGAGACGGTTCAACAGATGATAATAGCGTTTGCGGATGGTTCCAGCAATGCCCGTGGGCATAAAGAACAGCACAAAGATAATCAGCGCGCCGTAAATCAGCATCTGGTACTGGCCAAACTGCTGGAGGACCTCCGTGACGAAGATGATGATGACGGAACCGATAATGGGACCGCAGAAGGTGCCCATGCCGCCCACCAGGATCATCACCAGGAACATGGAGGACTGGTCGGCGGAAAAGGACTCCGGGCTGATGAAGCGCACCAGGTGGGCATACAGGGCCCCGCCGATTCCCGCGTAGAACGCCGCCGTGGTGAAGGCCATGGATTTATACTTGGAGAGCTTCATGCCGAACGCCTCGCTGGCGTCGGGGTTGCATTTAATGGCAATCATGGCCCGGCCAACCCGGGAGTCCACGATGCGCCGCTTGACGAACAGCGCCAAAAGCACCAGCGCTACCACGAAGTAGAGATACGCCGCCTTGCTGGTCAGCTGGAACCCAAACAGGCTGACGGCGGGGATGCCGCCGATTCCGTTGGCTCCGCCAGTGAGCTTGGCCGGACCGTTCAGCGCCAGCAGGCGGACGATCTCGCCGAATCCTATGGTCACAATGGAGAGGAAGTGATGGACCAGCTTAGAACAGGGGATGGCCAGGAAAAAGCCCACCAGCGCGGCAATGGACGCCGCCAGCAGCATGGAAGCCAGAACCGGGATTCCGGCCTTGCTGAAAATGGCGCTGAAGTATGCGCCGATGGCGTAAAATCCCGCCTGGCCCAAGGAAATCTGGCCGGAGTAGCCAAACAGAACGTCGAAGCCCGTGTTGACGATGATGTAGATGCCAAGGGTGCAGATGATCAGGTGCATGTAGGTCTGATCCGGAAATAAGACGGGGTACAGCAGCGTGCACACCACTACTGCCAGCGCGGCAGCCCTTTGAACGTTTCTGCCGGCGGCGATTGTCATGATTCGATTCACCGTGCTCCCCCTTTCAGTCCGCTTTTACTTTCAGAATGCCGTGGGGCATTACAAAGAGAACGAGGATCAAAACGCCAAAGGAAATGATGTCTTTCAGCGAAGAGGAGATGTATCCCGCGGCCATGGTCTCCACCACGCCGAAGATCAAGCCGCCGATGATGGCGCCGTACATGTTGCCGTAGCCCCCCAGCACCGCGGCGGCAAAGCCCTTTGTGGAAAGGATGGCGCCCATTTTGGGATACACGCCGTAAATCGGGGCCAGCAGGATACCCGCCACGGCGGAGAGCGCCGCCGCCAGAGCCCAAGCCACACCCACTGTCAGGGGGACGTTGATGCCCACCACTCCGGCCGCCATGGGGTCCTGGGCCGCCGCCCGGAGGCTGGTACCCAGCTTGGTCCGGCTCATGAAGAAATGCAGGGCAAGCATGCAGGCAAAGGTGGTAATCACAATGGCGATCTGCTGGGGGGAGATGGAGATTCCCGCCAGACGGATGGGGGCCTCCCCCAGGGCAGAGGGGAAGTTCTTCACGTCAGAGCCCCACACGATCATGGCAAAATTTTTCAGGAAAATGGAAAGGCCGATGGTGGCCAGCACGATTTGAATCTGCTGCGCTCCCCGTTTTAGAAGCGGGCTGATCATGCCCCGCTGCAGCACGACGCCAAAGCCGAACATAATCAGAATTGCCAGCAGCACCGCCAGGGCGAAGGGAATTTGAAAACTGACATAAATGGTATAGGCGACATATGCGCCCAGCATGAAGATCTCGCCCTGTACAAAGGACATCAGGGCCGAGGCGCTGTAAATCAGGCTGTACCCCAAGCCGATCAGCGCGTAAATACAGCCTACGGCGATTCCGCCTGCAAGAAGCTGTCCAAACATAACCTCTCTCCTTTTTTCTCAATTTGCCCAAGGGAAACGGGCGCCTTCTTCAAGCCCGGCGTCTGCGGCCGAACGCGGTTTTGAAGAAAAGCGGCCGGGTCTTTCGGCCCGACCGCTTGAGGATCACTGTGCCTCGATATATTTACCGCTTTCAATTTGGAAGATGCGCATGGACTCAATGCCCTCGCCGTTTTTGCCCACGTAGGAGAAGGTGCCCGCCAGGCCGACATGGCCGTCGATATTATTGTAGGCGTCCCGCAGGGCTTCGCCGCTGTCGGCCTGGGCGGCTTCCATGGCCTCGGCAATCATCATGACGCCGTCATAGGCGCGGAAGGCGTTATCGGATTCGGGGGAAGCGCCGAACTCGGCGATGTAGCGCTCCAGGAAGTTTTTCATCAGCTCGTCCTCGGCGTCGTTGGGGTCGCTGTAGACGATGTATTGGGCGGCGAAGGCCACGCCGTTGGCGGTCTCCCCGGCATTCTCCAGAATTTCCGGCAGCGTATAGCTCTCAGAGCCCAGAATGGGGCCGTCAAAGCCGGACTGGCGCAGCTGCTTCGTCACCGCGCCCAGGTCGTCGCCCAGGCACCAGATGAAGACGGCGTCGGGAGCCGCGGCGTTGATCTTGGCGAACTGCCCGGTGAAGTCCCGGTCGCCGTCGGTCATGGTTTCGCTGGCCACAAACTCGATGTCATAGTCCGCGCAGGCGTCCCGGAAGGCGTCCGAACCGGAGGTGCCGTACTCGCTGTTGCTGGTGAACAGGGCAATTTTCCGCAGATTCTGGGAGTCCGCGTACTTCGCCAGCTGCTTGGCGGAGATGGAACTGTTGGAGATGGAGCGGAAGAGATAGGTGTAACCCTGCTCCAGCCAAGTGGGGGACGTGCCGCCAGCCACGCAGATGGTCTTGGACTCCTCGATCACGGGGCCCGCCGCCTGAACGTTGGCGGAGTGGAGGGAGCCGAAGATGGCATGGACCTTATCCACCTGGACCAGTTTCGTGGCCGCCTTCACCGCCTCCTCGGGAGAGGACTTGTCGTCGTAAGAGACGATCTCCAGCTGGCGGCCCAGCACGCCGCCGGCCTCGTTCAGCTCGTTGACCGCGATCTGCGCGCCGTTCAGCGCCGCCTGGCCCGCCTGGGCCGTGCCTCCGGTGAGGGGGCCGAAGTAGCCGATTTTAATGGTGCCGCCGGAAGCGCTCCCGCCATTGTCAGAGGAGGTTCCGCTGTCGCCGCCGGACTTGGCGCCGCAGCCTGCCAGGAGCGTCATAAGCAGAACGAGGGAAAGTGCAAGACAAAGTTTCTTTTTCATGATAGTCTCCTTTTCGATTGTTTTTGCGGAGGTTTCTAACTATGTTTTTACCACAACTTCCGCCCCTCGGAAATCAAAAATATTAAGATTCCATTTCAAATTTATATGATTGTAAATATTTGAAGCACGGTGTAAAAAAACGAATGCGGACTGCCTGAAATGGGGCGGCCATTTTCGTCAAACCGGGCAAACGCCTGGGCCCGCCGTCAATCTTCCATGGTCAGAATGACCTTGAGGGCCTTCTTGCTCTGGACCAGTTCCACCACCTCACGGATTTGCCCATAGGGCAGAACGTGGGAGTAAAAGTCCTTGGGGTTGACCTTGCCCGCCTGAATCAGGGCCAGGGTTTCATCCATGACGGCGTATTCCCCGTAGGGGAAGTTCAGCATATGGAGGGAGGTATTGTCCTGGAGGCGGCTGGTATCCACCATCAGGTCGTTGTTCCGCAAAACGCCCATGGAGCCCACTTTTCCGCCGGGCTTCAGATGGCGGCTGGCCTCGTATAGGATGTCGGTGAAGCCCACGATGTCGATGGCCACGTCAAATTTTTTCCCTTTGAGCGCCGCGTCCACGTCCTCCACGGAGGAGTTGATGGTAAATTCCGTACCGGCAATCCGCTTGGATATATCCAGGCGCTCCTGGATTTTGTCGATCTGGGTGACGTGGCCCCCCAGCAGGCCGCAGAACAGGGAGAGCGACATCCCCATGGGGCCGGAGCCATAGATCAGCACCTCCGCGCCTTCCGTTACGCCGAAGTTGACGGCGGCGGAGTGGCTCTCTGCCAAGGAGAGGAGCACGCCAGCGTCCACATAGCTCATGGTATCCGGGAACCTGTGCTGCTTCACCCAGGGGAAATCCTTCTCGGAAAATCCATCCTCCAGCATTGCCTGATTGTCGCTGACCATACCGAACTGGGCCATGCTTCCGTGGGTTTTCTTGTAGCCGTTGCCCACATCGGGGTATAGGTTCGGGTGAATCCACCGCTCCCCCACGTGGATATGCCGGACCTTCCGGCCCACGGCGACCACTTCTCCGGCGCCCTCGTGCCCCAGTACGGTGGGATAGCAGCTGACATGGTTCCCCAGGTCGCCGCCAGTGCCCTGGATAATCTGCATATCGGTGCCGTTGCAAAAGCCGCAGGCGTGTATTTGAACGAGGGCCTCATAATCCCCCAGAACCGGCTTGGGAACGTCATCCACCAGACGGACATCCCCCGGTCCCATGACCGCAATGGCTTTCATGTACTCCATGTTGCTCACTCCTTATTTTGAAACATCCGGATTTTTTCCTTCGCCAGCGCCCGGACGGCGCTCTTTGCCGCGCCATACATGGCGTAGATATCCCGGGTTCCCACGGCGGACTCCAGGCCCTCCATAAAGGCCAGGCGCACTTCCGTGGCCACGTTGATCTTCCGGATTCCCAGGCGGACCGCCTTTTGAATCATGTCCTTCGGGATACCCGACCCGCCGTGGAGCACCAGCGGCGGGGCTCCCAGGTCCCGGCAGGCGGCCAGCCGGGCAAAGTCCAGATCGGGCGTTCCCCGGTAGATGCCGTGGGCGTTTCCGATGCCTATGGCCAGGGCGTCGCAGTCCACAGCCTCGAGGAAGCGCTTCACCTCCTCCAGGTCCACCAGATTGGCTCCGGAGTGGGACATGCCGTCCTCCACACCGGAAATGGCGCCCAGCTCGCACTCCACAGAGATGCCCGCCGCGTGGGCCGCCCGTACAACCGCGCGGCTCTCCCGCACATTTTCCTCGAAGGGATGGTGGGACCCGTCGTACATGACGGAGGTAAATCCCGCCCGCAGGCAGACTACGGCCTGTTCATAGCTGATTCCGTGGTCCAAATGCATGACAACGGGAACCGAGCTGCTCTCTCCGATCCTCCGCACCACGTCCGGCAGATGCCGGAGCCCCCCGGCATGGATGGCCCCCTGGCCGATGGTCAGGATCACCGGGCAGTTTTCCTCCTCCGCCGCCTCCATGATGGCCTCGGGGATTTCAATGTTGTCGATGTTGAATCCGGGAATCGCCGTGTTGGTCCGTCCGGCAATTTCCAGCACTTCCCGTAAGGTCGCTAACGCCATCTCTCATTCCTCCATTTTCTTCAGAGTTTCCTCCCGCGACGGTTCCGCCGCGATGCCGCCCAGGCCCAGGCATGTCAGCCCCGCAAAGGCGTTGCAGAACCGCAGGGTTTTTTCCAAATCCCAGCCCTGCGTCAGGCAATATAGAAACGCCCCGTGGAAATTATCTCCCGCGCCTGTCGTGTCCACGGCGGAGACCTTCACAGGCGGCGCGCGATAAAAACGGCCCTCCTGGAAGGCGACGGCCCCCGCGTCTCCCAGCGTGACGCAGGCCGTCTTCACGCCCTTTCCGGCGTAATAGCGGCAGGCATCCTCCGGAGAGAGGCCCAGGGTTTTCGCCACGGTCTTATCGTCGGGAATGAACACGTCTGTGTAGGGCAGCAGCGCCTCCGTGGCCTCTCTGGAGAGATTGCCGCCGTCCACGGAGAGAAGAGCCCCCGTATGCTCCCGGCAGTACCGGGCCAGTTCCCCGCAGAAACGGTCCTCCAGCCCGCCCAAATGGACCATGGCGGCGTTCTGCAAGGCCGCCTTGTCCAGCATGTCCAAGGTCAAGCAGCGGATGCAGCCGCCAAAATGGGTGATGCACCGCTTCCCGTCCCGCTCCACCTGAATGGCGCTGAAGGGAGAATCCGCGCCGGGAATTTCAATCACCTGGCTGTACGGGAGCCCCCTGTCCGCAATATCTGCCCGGATGAAATCCGTCACGTCGGAGGGGCCTCCTACGGCGGTAATCAGCCCGGTTCTCCCCCCCAGCTTTTGAAAGGCCGAGGCCGCCACGGACGCGACGCCTCCGCAGGTATGGGCAACCGCCGCGGCGGCGATCCGCTGATCGGATGCTGGCGGCGCGTCAACCATCAGGAGGGTGTCTTTGGTCGTGGAGCCAATGAATAAGCAGTCTAACATCCCAGGGCCTCCTTGCATGATGTAATAATACCAATGTAACACACCGCTTTTTCCCCCGCAATTCGGATTTCATTCGGTTTTTTACGATTTCCGTTAAAGATCATCACATAGCCCCTCTGCGGCCGGAATCGGTCTGGCCTGGGAGCGAGACAAAATGGACAGCCGCATGATGGCGGTGTCATCATGCGGCTGTCTGTCAATGGAGGGGCTCGGCCGGGGGTGTCCGATCGCACATTTGATAGGCGGAACGCGGCGCGGGAGCGGGCCTGCACGTCTGGCCTTCTATCGAAAGCGCCAGGGCCCGGGAGAAGGGCGGATACATAGGCCCGCTCCTACAGGATCAAAACTTCGGATAGGGCAGTTCTGTCCTGGAACAACGCCGGGCGGCCTGTTGGAAGGGAGCGGCCTCCCTTGCCCATCCGCCGGAGAATCTGTTCAAATCCGGACGGTGGGAAGACGAAATTCCCGCCGAGGTGCCTAGATGGCGTGTCAATAAGAGCGTGATATAAAGGAGGGCAGAAAAATGGCGATGGAACAGCATTTATTGACGACACCATCTAGAGGAGCATGGATTCGGAGTAGACTTTCCAAGAGTAAATCATTTCCCCGTCCTTATGATCTTCGTCACACATTTTCGGTGCTGGCCCTGCAAAACGGAGTAGATGTCAAAACCCTCTCCGCCATGCCGGGCCACTACTCCGCCGGGTTTACGTCGGACACCTATGCCCACGTCACCACCTCCATGCAAAAATAAGCGGCAAACGCCGTAGGAAGTTTCCTCTCCGGTACTCTCCAGCCCTAACCGCCCCGGATTCCCGCACCCAAAGGGCACGAGCTGGCAGTAAGCGGCAGAGCCGCCAACTGCCAGCCAGTATGGGTCACGGCTTGGGTCAAACCGAAGCCGTAAAAACTTACCACCCAAGAAAGTGCACAAAAACGAACAAAGCCGCGGAAATTCATTAAATTTCCGCGGCTTTGGTACGCCCCGAGGGATTCGAACCCCCGGCCTTCTGGTCCGCAGCTTGTCTGAGGGTTTACGACAAGTGCTTTTGGCCCCATCTGATACTGTTTGCTCAGAATATTGACAGCCCTTCGTACCACCCCTCGCATTGATTCCATAGAGCGATTTCCTGTTTTGGGTCACGTTATGGGTCGCAGATCTGGAAGCTTCACCGCACCACAGGCATGGACATAAAAATCTCAGCTATCTTTTAGATAGTCCACTGCGGAAAAGCATGGTGATGCCGCTCAAAATTTGCCGCGCCATAAACAAAGAGGTCTGCAAAGATTTTTTAGACAAATTTTGATAGTTTATAGCCGTTTCTACTCCTTTTCATTTACTCTCCGGCACTCTTTGAAAACAGTGTTTCCACGTGTTCCACATCTGTCTGTGGCTGTTTATGTGGTCAGGAGGATCGACGCTCCGGAAGAGGCACCCTATAAACACAACGAAACGCTGTGTAATCCGCTCGATTTTTACCTCTGTATTTCTCCGTTTTAGATTGCAATTTGCTATCGACTTTCGCCTCCTATTTCGG
>CAJTZK010000008.1 GCA_910583785.1 uncultured Oscillibacter sp. | reverse complement strand
GTGAGCTACTTCGGCTTCCCGGAGAAGATGGACCAGCAGGCCCCCGAGGCCCTCGAGCGCATTAAGCGGGAGCTGCTTAACAAGTAAAGCGGGAAACCGTTTTACATATACTTCTTTTCTCGGCGGAACGCCCAACTGGAAACGGTTGGGCGTCTTGCCTGTGAAGGAGCTGACTACTATTTAATTAAGTACCGATTCCTCCGCCGGAACCTGGAATCTGCTATTAATGGGAAAAATTGCGGATAAGTAAATCGGCACTCTGGAAATATTGACACCTTGGTGTGCCAATGCTATAATAACGATATCTTTCAAAACATATATGTAGTTTTGCGTCGCAGCTGCGGCGCTATTTGTCGTGTCTTCTCATGTTTTGACGGCATATTTCAAATGTTAAAATATTACTTCTATATTGTAATTTCCGGTTCGCTGTGGGGCTGTATGGGCTTGATTGTAAAGAGCCTTCAGCAGATGGGATTTACGTCGATGCATCTTTCCGCCGTCCGTCCGCTAATCGCAGCATTGGCAATCGGGGTATTTTTCCTGCTCAAAGATCCGCAGCTATTTCGGATCAGGCTTGACTGCCTGCCATGGCTTGCCTTAGCTGGCGGTTTGGGCAATGGGCTATACAATATCGTATATTTTACCTTGCTGGAAAAGACATCCATTTCCTTTGCGGCGGCAATGTCTTACACATCGCCGGCATTTGTCACTGTATTCTCTTTAGCCCTGTTTAAGGAACACCTGGATTTACAGAAAGTTCTTTCCCTGGGAATGACAGTATCTGGCTGTATTCTTGTCACGGGGGTTTTGCACGGCGAACTGAATTATGGCGTGGATGGGCTCCTCGGGGGACTTCTAACCGGGCTGGCGTATTCAGCATATAGCCTTTTTACCAAAATGGCTGTGGAAAAGGGCTGCAAAAGCCAAAGCGCCACCTTTTACTCCATGCTTTCCGCCTGCCTTGTCACCATTCCCTTTGCACATTTAGAGAACATGGTTCCGATGCTCATGAATCCTGCTTCTCTCTTCGGAGTCATTTTGCTGGGCTTGTTCTGCTCGGCATTCCCCTCCTTGCTTTACAGCAAAGGGATGACCTGCGTGGAGAGCAGCAAGGCTTCTATGATTGCCACGGTTGAGCTGATTGTTTCTACGATCTTGGGCGTGTTTGTCTTTCATGATGCGCTCTCCCTGGATCAAGCGGCCGGGATTATGCTGATCCTGGGGGCCGTTATCATTCTCAGCATCCAGAACAAAGAAAGGAGCGGTATAAAAAATGAACTATAATTTTGACCGCTTGGTTGACCGCCATGGGACCATGGCGGAGAAATACGATTTTGCGGAGAGAAAAGGGAAACCCCTGGACTGCACGCCTCTCTGGATTGCGGATATGGAATTCCAGACTGCGGAACCGATTATTGCGGCGCTGAAAGAGCGTGCGCATCACGGCATTTTTGGCTATACAGAGACGAATGCTGATTATGCAGTACCCATCCAGGGCTGGTGGAAAGAGCACTACCAATTTAACATTGAGACGGATTGGATTGTAAAAACACCTACAATTGTATACTCTATGACAGCTGCTGTTCGAGCGTTCACACAGCCAGGCGATCCTGTCTTGATCCAGCAGCCAGTTTACCATCCCTTCAAGAATGTCGTCAGTGTGAACCATCGCCGCCCGGTTTCTAGCGACCTAATCCTGCGGGACGGAAAATATTATATGGATTTTGAGAACCTGGAAAAAACCATCCGGGAACAGCAGATTAAATTATTCCTGCTTTGCAGCCCGCACAATCCGGTTGGCCGTGTATGGACAAAGGCAGAACTGCAAAAAGTGGGGGAGATCTGCAAGCAGTATGATGTCTTGCTGCTTAGTGACGAGATTCACTGCGACTTTACGTGGAGCGGGAATACGTTCACCACTATTTTGAACGCGGCGCCGGAACTCAAAGACCAAGTCATCCTCTGCATCTCTCCATCCAAGACCTTCAACCTGGCGGGACTTCAAATTGCAAATAATATCATTCCCAATCCCGCTTTGCGAAACCGATTTCTGGAGATGAAAGAAGCCGCTGGATACGACGAGTCCAATGCCATGGCTATCGTTGCCTGCATGGCGGCTTATCAGGACGGCGGGGAATGGTATCAGCAGTTAAAAGCCTATCTTGAAGGCAATATTGCATTTATGAAGCAGTTTATCCATGAGGAAATGCCGGGCGTGGACCTGATCAGCCCGGAAGCTACCTATCTTCTCTGGCTGGATTTCCGTGCTCTCGGGCTGGATGACGCTGAGATCGAACGCCGTATGCTTTGGGACGCAAAGCTTTGGCTGAACAATGGCAATATGTTTGGCCCCGGTGGTGTTGGATTCCAGCGGATCAATATTGCCTGCCCGAGGTCCACGCTGATGGACGCCATGGAGCGGATGAGAAGTGCATTCTGCCGCTGAAAACCGATGCGGCCCGTAGCAGGCCGCGCTAAACCGCACGCCGTTCCCACCGGGGCGGCGTGCTGTTTTTACCATCGCGGCTATTTCCTCTGGAAAAAGCCCTTGTACTGCCTGCTGTCAGTAAGGTTCTTGAAGGCCGCTTAAAAATGCACGGGTATCTGCGTTGTGCCACAGACGGGAGAAGGTTTCTTGTCCCGCCAAGGTAAGCTTACTACCGGCTCTGCCTCCGCCGGTTACCACCAGCCCGTCACGGTGCAGGACTACAAGCGCTTTGCGGAGCTCCGCGTCGCTGGCCCAGTATCCCGCATTCCGGATTCTTTGGAGTAGTTTTTGCCGCCCAAGCCCTTGGCCGCAGCTCTTGGCCAGCGTTTCCAGGATCAAAAAGCATATGCGTTCGATGCCTGCCTCACCCATGAAAGCGGGGAGTGCAGTTTCAGCCGTTGCACATGGAACGGCTGTTTCTGCCGCAGCCTGCGGGAGCGGACCCTTGCCAGACTGCCTTCCTTCCCTTCTTTTGGCTGCTGGGAAATGAAGGAAGTGCTGTAGGTCCCGCTCTGTGATCTCGGGCTTTTCCAAAAAAGATAAATATTCCACACAATTTCGCAGCTCCCGGATATTCCCATACCACGGGTAATCGGCAATCACCTGCCTGGCCTCCGGCGTGAGCTTTAGCGATTGTCCCATCTTTTTTAGAAAATAGTCAAACAACAGAGGAATATCCGCAGGGCGCTGCCGAAGCGGCTTTAGCGTTACCGGGATCACATTCAGGCGATAAAAAAGATCCTGGCGGAATTTCCCCTGTTCCATAAGTCCCCACAAATCCTGATTAGTGGCGGCAATGACCCGGATATCAATCGAAATAACGGAATTACCGCCGATATGCATGACCTCACGTTCCTCCAGCACCCGGAGGAGCTTTATCTGAAGGTTCAGTGCCATATCTCCGATCTCGTCTAGGAAGATTGTGCCAGTATGTGCCAGCTCAAACATGCCGGGCTTTCCACCCTTGCGCGCACCTGTGAACGTGCCCTCCTCATAGCCAAAGAGCTCGCTTTCCAACAGGTTTCCCGGCAGCGTCGTACAGTTCAGGGCAACAAACGGGCCCTTGCGCCGCGGAGAGGCGTTGTGGATTGCCTGCGCCAAAACCTCTTTACCGGTACCGCTCTCTCCGGTGATCAGGATCGTCGAATCCGTTGCCGCCTGCTTTTTTGCCAGATTTTTCAGTTGCAGCATCTCTACATCCTCTGTGATAATGTTGGCAAATGTATTTTTGGCAATGTGCCCCTTGTTGAGCATCTGACGCCGTAGATTTCCTTGCTTTTTTTCCTTTTCACTGAAGTTGTTAACAACCAGCACAGCACCGTAGTACGTTTCATTGACAACGCTGGGAATAATGCGTATGGAGAGGATGCGGTTGCCAATATTGACGAGCTGGAAATCCGTGTCTGCCCGTATCTCAGAAATTTTTTTGGCCTGAGGGCATGGAAGGATATCGAAGATCAAATTTCCGTAGGTAATTTTTGAAAGTCCAAGTATTTTTTTGGCGTTTTCGTTGCAGTTTTGTATACGCCCGCCTGCATCCGTTACCAGAATTCCCTCGTCCAAAATGTTCATCATGGTAAGCAGGAGATCACTCATTGCGCTGGACCTGCTGTGCAGATACATTAGGCTTGTCCGCATATGCCGGATTTTGGCGAAATACTTCTCAAATGTCGAGCTGCTCAAAATGTAATCCATATCCAGCTGCACAGCGATCTGTGTCAGGCAGTGGGCGTCGATCACACGGGGGCCGATATCGATTACGGTTTCTATGTACTTTGGGACCAGTTCCGTCTCTCCGGGCGTAATCGCAATTAGTGGCTTGCTTTCCACAACCATTTGGTCGCTGTAGGGCTCATATTCCAAATGTGTCAGCCCCAAGTCCTGCAGCTTGTAAATGGTTTCGATAGTTGCACCGTTATCATCATTGACCACAAGTACCTTTGTACCGGCAGGAATCTCCTGCAGCATTTTATATTGCCGGTTTGTGATAGTCGTTGTTAGTTCAATCATGGGGATACTGCTGTCTATAAACTTTTTAGCCGCATAGTAGACAATCGGCTGTGTGACGATGATCATATCGACGTCAATTGGTTTGGAAATCACATTTTCGTCACTGTTGTATTCTTCAACCAGCAGGCTGCCTTGGAACAGTTCATCCAAAAGCTGGTGAATGTAATGTCCCCACTTTGCCAGCCCGGATATAATCGCAACCCGTTTCTGCATGAAATCCGCCTCTCTCTTTATTGGATTTTATTGGATGTTATATAGTATATCTAATCTTTTCTAGACTTATTATAACATGTACATTTACTGTTTTCCAGAGAAAAATGCAGAGAATCCCGTGTTTATTTTAGATATATTTCTTTTGTATCACTGTATTTCCATTAGAACCTGCCGCATGGAGAAAATACCTGCCCCTAATTGGTATACTTTTTGCTTTATGTTCAAAGTGACAGCTGTCCGTTCACTAAATATATGTAGAGAGGATTGATGTATTTGAACGTGAAAACAAACCGCAGCGGGTTGGACCGCAGGACACGTATTCTGGAAGAAGGCGACATTGTAAATGATCGGCGGGTCGATACGCCGATCAATCCTCCGATCTATCTGTCTACCGCATTTTGCGTGGACACCCTTGATGAGCTGAGAGACCTATACAATGAAAAAGGCTACAGCTATATCCGGACTCGGAATCCCAACCGCAATATGCTCGCGGAAATGGTTTCCTATCTGGAAGGGGGAGAAGAAAGCCTTACCTTTTCCTCCGGCATGGCGGCAATCACCACGGCAATTACGGCAAACCTGGAACAAGGCGACCATATCCTCGCGGACGACACCCTGTATGGTGAAGCCATGACCTTCATTCAAAAGGTACTTCCCTCCTACGGCGTCCAGGTGTCCATGGTCGATTTTACCGACCTGGAAACTGTGCGGGCTTCAATCCGTCCTAACACGAAGGTGGTCTATTCGGAAGTCGTGGCAAATCCGACCATTAAGGTCATCGACGTTGCGGCAGTGGCGGAAATTGCGCACACAGCCGGGGCTAAATTCATCATAGACAATACATTTACCACGTCATTTGTGATCCAGCCTCTCAAATTAGGCGCCGATATCGTCGTGAACAGCTTGACCAAGTTTGCAAATGGGCACAGTGACGTCTGTGCCGGGGCGGTGACTTCTGACACGGAGAATATCGCCCTTGTCCACGCCCGCCAGCTGCTGGTCGGCAGTATTTTAGACCCGTTTAGCGCGTATCTGTGCCAGCGCGGAATGCGCACCATGGATGTGCGGCTGGAAAGACAGTGCAAAAACGCGGCAGCCTTGGCGGAAGCACTGGAAGCGTCGCCCTATGTGGAAAAGGTTTTGTATCCTGGCCTGAAAAGCCATCCTCAGAAGGAAGCTGCCGATAAGCAGTTCAAGGGCGCCTATGGCGCAATGCTCTCCTTCTATATGCCAGAGGACTGGCCTGCTATTAATCAGTTTATGCACCAGCTCCGTGTGCCGCACTACGCCATGACGCTGGGCGGCTACCGCACCTCCTTATCGTATCCGATTATGTCCACCCATCCGGGGCAGACAAAAGAAGAGCGGGACGCCATCGGCATCACAGAGGGCATGATGCGGGTTTCTGTCGGCATGGAGGACACCCAGGACCTGGTAAATGATTTTCTGCAGGCATTGACTGTATTTAACCGATAGAAAGGAGAGCAGAAAACAGAAAAGGCCGGCATAGATATCGGCATTAGCTGCGCAATTGCATATATGATTTTGAAAGAAAAATGACTACTTTTGATTTGAAAGGGGAATTTATGCCTGCGTATCATTTCGAAACCGAATTGCTGCACGTGGGAACCTGCTTGCACGCACCGGCGGACAGTCCGGAAACCCTGCCGGTGTATATGACAACCGCTTTTCATGTGGATGATCTCGATGCGTTGGAAGAACGTTACAAGGCAAAAGGGTTTTGCTACAACCGCAGCCAAAACCCCAATCGTGCAGCATTGTCGGATCTGATGAATCACCTGGAACACGGAGAAGATTCCATCGTGTGCAGCTGCGGTATGTCCGCGATTACAACGGTGGTCATGTCCCTCTTACGATCCGGGGATCACATTCTGGCAGATAAGACCTTATATGGGGAAACCATCGATTTGTTCCGCCACATCGCCAGTTATGGGATCACGGTCACCTTTACAGATTTCACGGACACCGCAGAAGTTCAAGCGCACCTCCGTGACGGGACAAAGCTCTTGTACACAGAGACCATTTCCAACCCTATGATCACCGTTGTGGATATAGCCGCTATAGCAGAAATTGCCCACGCCAACGGCTGCTGGCTGGTAGTAGACAATACCTTTACCAGTGCAGCTGCAATCCGTCCCCTGGATCTGGGGGCGGACGTGGTAATCAACAGCTTAACCAAGTTTTCCAACGGACACAGTGACATTTTGTGCGGGGCGGCCACTGGGAGTTCGGAGCTGATCCAAAAAGCCAAAAGGCTCCTGGTTCTGTTCGGCGGTGTTGCCGACCCTATGTCGGCGTGGCTTTGCCAGCGCGGGATGCGCACTATGCCGTTCCGCATCCCGCAGCAAATGCAAAACGCTGAAATGCTGGCGGCGGCGCTGGAAAAGCACCCGGCGGTAAAGCGCGTTCATCATCCCAGCCTTGCTGGACACCCACAGCATGATTTGGCGGTTTCCATGTATCAAGCCGGACGGATTACCGCCATGCTGAGCATAGAAGTAGAGCCGGATCGGGAGAAGATCAACGCTTTTATGAACCGCCTTAAAATTGTGCGCTATGCCATGACGCTGGGTGGCCTCCGTACCACAATCGCCCACCCATGCACTTCATCACACTGGGGACTGCCGCAAGAGGAACTAGACGCGATGGGGATCAATTTCGGCCTGATCCGTATTTCGACTGGATTAGAAAATGCAGAGGACCTGATCACGGACTTCAAACAGGCTTTAGCCGTATTTGAAAAATAAACGTTTGGGGCGGCCTGTTGAGTACCATTTTTGACCCGGCAGAAAAGGAGGAATTTTATGACAGCGTTAGCTGAAAAATGTGACGCCATTGGCAATTGGCTGCAAGGTATTGCAGATGTTCTTTGGGGGATGCCGTTTATTGTATTCGTCATCTGTGTCGGACTGTACTATGTGATCGGCAGCGGTTTCTTCTCCTTCCGGTATTTTGGCCATACCATGAAATACACCCTTGGCAAAATGCAGAATAAGGAGAGCAATAGCAAAGCGTCCGGACGCATTAGCCCGTTTGAGGCTGCCTGCATCACGGTTGGAAGCTCTGTCGGTGGAACCAATATCTCCGGCGTCGCGACCGCTATTGCAACTGGAGGCCCTGGAGCGATTTTCTGGATGTGGCTGTGGGCCTTATGCGGCATGATATTTAAATGCGCAGAGGTTTCCTTGGCTTGCTATTACCGTAACAAGGACGAGCACGGTGAATACTACGGCGGTACGACGGTTATGGTGGAAAAAGCCCTGATAAAAGGGAAGGGCTGGAAGTGGGCCGCCATCCTTATGTATACGTTTGGCTGGGGATTCATTTTCCAGTTTGTGGGCGGCTCTCAGGCCTACACGCTCTCCGAGACGATCCAGACTGCCTTCGGTATCCCTCAAATGGTCATCACCCTGCTTTATACTGTTTTTGTATACTATATCATCTGGAGAGGAAAGCCCCGCATTGCCAAGTTTGCCACGAAGTCGGTTCCCGCCATGTGCGTGCTTTACGTTGCGCTGTGCCTGGGCGTCATTCTGGCGAATATCACGCAAGTACCGGCGGCTATTGTGATCATTTTTAAGTCTGCCTTTACCCCCACTGCGGCAGTCGGCGGCTTTGCGGGAAGCACCGTTTCCCACATGATGCGCGTTGGCCTGTCCCGCTCTATTAACTCCAATGAAGCGGGGCAGGGCTCCTCCCCCCTGTGCCATTCCAGCGCCCACACGATCCACCCGGTCCGTCAGGGCCTGTGGGGTTCCTGCGAGGTGTTCGTTGACACGGTCATTGTCTGTTCCGCAACGGCTCTTGCGGTCGTCTGTTCCGGTATGTGGTCCTCCGGAATCAAGGGCGCGTCTTTGACCATGGCGTCCTTTGAGACGCTGTACGGAAGCGTCGGACCGCTGTTCATCTGCTTCTTGATGTTTATGTTTGGCCTGACGACAACTTGCGGTGTCTATACCTATTACAACAGCTTGTTTATGCATCTGCTGCGCAACCACCCCGCTGCCCGTGACACTTGCATTAAATGTTTTCGCATTATTTTCCCGCTGTCTAACGTATTCCAAGTCGGCCTGGTCGTGCTCTCTGGTGGAGGCGCTGCTTTGAACTGGGCAATTGCGGACCTGTGCCTGATTATCCCGGTGTTCATTAACCTCATCATTATGCTGATCATGAGCCCGAAGTTCTTCCAGCTGTTGAGGGATTACAAAGCGCGGTATATGGGGATCGGCACGGTGAATCCGAATTTCCAGCCATTCTATGATAATCCTCCCAGCGAGAAAGAGGTAGAAGATCTTCTTTCTGAAGGTTAACTGGATGTTCGTTCCGTGAGCAGGGATGCTCAGAGCAAATCGGGAGATATCTTGATTGATCCCGGCTTCCTTGTCTGGCATGAACAAATTTGAAACGGTTTGGCGAATCGGACAGGGACGCATGATATGAAAGTAACTTAAATAATTCTGACCTTACGCCTACCTCTTTCAGGGAACGGGCGCAAGGTCAGAATTATTCAAATTATAAACCAATAACTGAGATATTTCATGCGATGCGGTCTTCTTGATAAAAGCATGTTGAAGCTATTCATCATGAAAGCATCTATAAGAGACTTTTGAGCAGATGTCAGGCGGCTTTCTTTGGGTGCTTTTCAGTAACAAGCGTAATAGCGACAAACAGAATCAAACTAACCCCAGCGGCGGCAACATTGGAAGGAATCCCCAGTAATCCGGGTACTTTTCCCGCCAGGAAAAATTCCGATACCAGTCCAGCGGCCACGGCGCAGACC
Organism: uncultured Oscillibacter sp.; assembly: GCA_910583785.1. GTDB lineage: Bacteria > Bacillota > Clostridia > Oscillospirales > Oscillospiraceae > Oscillibacter. The sequence continues at coordinate 121,538 of CAJTZK010000008.1, read as the reverse complement.
ATGGAAATCAGCGCCGCCGATGCGGTGGCCCGCTTCCAGAAAAGGCCGATTACCAGAGGGAAGAATACCACAGTGGAATAGAACAGCCCGCCCAGGTACATGATATTGATGATATTGCGCATCAGCATGGATACCGCCAGGGACAGGACGCAAATAATGATTGTCACGACCCGGATCGTCCGAAGCGCTCCCGCCTTGCTGGTTCTGCCTTCTTGGAAGAAGGGAGCGTAGATATCATTGACAAACAGAGTGGATGCCGCCAGCAGCATAGAGTCCGCTGTGGACATGGAGGCGGCGAAAATACCTCCTAAAATCAGGCCCGCGACGCCGGATGGCATATAGGTTTTGATCAGCAAGGCATAGCCCAGGTTCGCGTCATCCAAGCCGGGCAAAAGAACCACGATACAGACGCCCAGAACCGCCACGGCCAGACCGTAGAGAAAATAGGACATGCCGGTGAAGACAAAGGCAAAACGGGCGGTTGCCTGGTCTTTGGACGCGAAAACCCGTTGAATGTAGTGCTGGTTGGTGGCATAGGTAAAAAAACAGAACAGGCACCAAGATAGTACTGTGGAGCCGTCAATGTTCCCAAGGGATAAAAACTCCGGAGGAAGCGCTGCTGCTAGGCCGGAAAGTCCGCCGGCGTGATGCAGCGAAATTGGCAGGGCAATGGCGACAGAGAGGACGATGATGATAAATTGCACGACATCCGTGTTCACCACGGCGATCAAGCCACCGCCCATGGTATAGAGCAAAACGAATGCTGCCGTAATCAGCAGCCCCACCCGCTGGGGGATCCCCAGTACGCCATGCAGGGCAACCGCGCCTACCATAAACTGCGTGGAAAGCTGCGTGACAATAGCCAGCAGGTGCATCACTGTGGCAAAGGTCCGGGTGGCGCGGTTATACCGTCGTTCCAGGCACTCAGTCACTGTGACCATCTGGGGTATTTTAATTTTTCCCGCAAAAAAGATGCCTAGCAGGATCAGTGCCGGCACTGCTGACCAGTCCCACCAAGCTCCAGCGAGTCCAATGGTATAGCAGAACGCCATGGCCCCAACAAGGCTGCTGCCGCCAAATTCCGTAGCGGCCATGCTGAAGCCTGCTTGGATGCGGCCTAGCTGGCTGCCTGCCAGAGTGAAGTCCTCTACGCACCGGACATGCCGGGAGGAACGCCAACCTACATAGCCGATCAGGGCGAAAATCAGGATGACGCCCAAAAGGTCTGCGATTTTCATGTTCGCTCCTCCACATTCATACGTATTTATAGAACCTCCGCGGGGGCAGGCCTGCCCCCGCGTTTGACTATATCAGACCGTTTACGCTTTGACAAGAACGGTGGTTTCTTTCTCGGCGGCATTCATGCGGTTCAGTACAGCGCAGCAGGCCATTCCCAGCAGGGAACAACCCAGGCACAACAGAAAGAGCTTTGTATAACCAGACTCTCCCTTGTCCAGCCAGCCACCCACCATGGTGTAAAAGAATGCGTCAGGGCAGAAGCCCACAAATGAGGCCAGGCCGATCACCGCGCCGGTTTTTTCCAGAGGAATATTGGACTCGTCCACTGTGGCGAAGTAAATGCCCCGGAATCCAAAGAGCAGCACGCTGAGCAGAACCATCAGTGCCACGGCTAGATACATCAGGGACTCCGTGCGGGGGAGCAGGAGATAAGCCGCCTCACAGATGGCCACGCCTACAAACCCCACCAGTAGGACCTTAATGGAAGAGCCCACCTTATCGACGATGATACCGGCCAGAGGAGAGGCCCCCATTTTGATGGCGTAGGTCCGCAGAATGGCCAGCGTACCCACAAGAGCGGAGGAAATCTTAAATACGTCGCTGAGGTACGGATTCAGATACGTCAGGGAGGAAAACACCACGTAGGTGGAGAAGATAATGCCGCCAATTAGCCACGCCTTGGGCATCTTTACGGCACTGGCAATATCCAGGAATGAGATTTTATCCACGCCCTCCACCTTTTTCTCTTTGATGACGAAGAACAGCAGTATGCCGCAGAGGATAGACAGGCCGGAGTAGAGGCAGACCACGTATTTAAAACCGACTGTGACATCCGCAAAAGTTTCAAACAGATACAGGCCGATGAAGGACACCACCACACCGGCAATGCCGGAGAGGCCTTCATTGAAGCCAAAGAGCTTTCCCTGCTCAGATTTGTCCCCCAGCATCCGGATAACTTTCATGGACGCCGCCCAAAAGGTGAGGATGGTGGTGACGCCCCAGGCGGCGAAGATCAAAAGCAGCATGGTATAGGGAGGGAAGGTGGCGAAATATAGCCCCAGAAGCCCAGAAGATACTAGGGAAAAGGACAATAGCTTTTTTGCCGAGAATTTGTCAGCCAGGAAGCCGCCAGGGAAATAGAGAATAGTGGCCAGAATGCCATACATGCTGATCAGGTTGCCCAGCTGCTGGTGATCCAGGCCCAGCGCAGCCCGCATGGGATCGTAGAAGGTGGATTTCAGGTAGGGAAGGCTGTACATCACGGTGGTACCACTGGCAATGATGAAAATGATCAAATATTTTTTCCAACTTATGTTCTTGTTTTCCATGGGAGTTCTCCTTGTCTTCGTAATTATTTAAGCAGCCGCCCTGTCTGTTACGGGCAAAGACTGTCCAGAGCCTGGGACAAGTCCCCCAGCAGGTCTTCCTTGCCCTCCAGGCCTACGGCAATGCGGATCATGCCGCCGTGTTCGATTTGAATCAGGGTGTGCCCTTCTCCCAGAGAAGTGGCAATGGTCATGAGCTGCGTGTGATCCAGCAGGCGCTTAGAAGCTTCCTCCGGTGACAGTCCGGCGATGTTCTTCTTCAGCCAGAAAGAGACGATGCCGCCGCCCATTCCGTTCATCTGGCTCAGGCAAAGGGCATGCTGGGGATGACTGGGCAGGGCTGGGTAGTTCACCAGGTCCACCAGTGGATGGGTCTCTAAAAACTCTGCCAAAGCCAGGGCGTTTTCACAGTGCTTACGGATTCGAAGATCCAGGGTCATCATGCCCCGCAGGATTAGCCAGGCGTTGAAGGGGGACAGGCATGCGCCGGTGAAGCAGGGCATGCCGGGGAAGTGAATGGTCTCAATGATGGATTTGGAACCCACTACCACGCCGCCCAAAGCGTCGCCGTGGCCATTGATATACTTTGTCAGACTGTGGATTACCAGGTCCGCGCCCAGCTCCAATGGCCGCTGGATGGGCGGCGGGGCGAAGGTGGAATCCACGATCAGGAGGCAGTTGTTTTCCTTGGCAATGCGGGCGGTCTCCCGGATGTTCACTAGCCCCAGCGAAGGATTGGAAGGAGTCTCCGTATATAGGACGGCAGTGTTGGCCTGGATATTCTGCATCACATCCTCCAGGTCCCGGAAGTCCGCACAGCTGACGTCTACGCCCATTTTCTCCTGAAGCAGTTCCCGCAGGAAGACGCCAGTGTGAGAGAATACTTCCTTTGAGCAGAGCAAGTGCTCCCCCTTTTTTAGGACGGACAGCAGGGTGGAACAGATAGAGCCCATGCCGGAGCCAGCGCAGATGGCCGCTTCGCCCCCCTCCAGAAGGGATAGTTTTTCTTCCAGGGCATAGACTGTGGGGCTGCCCTCCCGGGAATAGACCAGGCCGGTGCGGTCCCAGGAGCTGTTCATGTCGTCCACGGTGTCAAAGCCATAAGTAGCGGTCTGGTAGATCGGAGCAGCTAGCGCCCGGGTGACGGGGTCGGGCCGATGCCCTCCGTGAATCAAAAGGGTTTCCAGAGACTGGGGGTTTTCCTTTGACATAATGGTGATCCTCCTGTATAATAGGGGCACTGCCCGCCGCCGCGCGCCGGCGGGATTCTTGTTTTGCTCCCTTTCATGGGTTTCATGGTAAACTATCCCCTTACGGGAGAGTCAACTCAAAAAAAATCACAGCTTTTTTGTGCAGTTTTACCAGGAGGGCGCATGTATGGAAGAGCTCTACTCGATTGGAGAGACGGCGAAACTCAATCACGTGTCAGTAAAAAGCCTGCGTCACTATGATGAGATTGGCTTGCTGAAGCCCCGCCACATTGACCCAGACACGGGCTACCGCTACTATTCGTATAACCAGTTTTCCTTTATTGACAAGATTAAGCGGTACAAAAATATCGGAATGACGCTGATGGAACTGAAGGACCTGTTTCAAGGGCAGGACCTGGAACAGCTTGCCCTGTTTTTAGAGGAACAGAGGCAGAGGCTGGATGAGGAAGAACAGCTTCTTCGGGAGAAGCGGCAGGATGTTGCCTGGCTGGCTGACTTTTTTGAATATTCCAAGAGCCTGGCGGTCCAGAACGACGTCATCATCCGGACGCTGCCGGCCATGCACATGCTCTGCGTTCCCTGCCAGGGAGATGATTCCATGTATGCTATGGACATGGAACTGCGTCGGATTTCCAACTCCCCGCTCTTTCAGGACTGCCAGCTTTTAAATCCTTATGGGTATATTCTGGATTTCGACCATTTGATGAAGAACGAGATGTATCCCACTGCCTCCACCGTATGCATCCGGGAGCGTCCGGAGGCAGATTCACCCTATCTCTTTACTGCTCCGGCGGGCAGGTACCTCTGCTGCAAAGCACCGATTCTGTCCAATCAGTGGGACGTGGATCCGCTGATTGCCCAATGCCGCCAGGAAAATTTACGGCCTTCCCTGACGCTGGCCTGTGAATATCTCAGCAGTCTCTATGATCCACGCAACTCTCCATATGAACTGCGGCTCCTCTTGCCTGAGTTGCCGGAAGATGCTTCTTAAACGCCAGATGGACTCTGCCTGGGTACATAAAGTATTATGATGATAGGCCATTGCTTCATAGTTAGTATATTGGCCGTTTTGAATGCTATCTGAAAATTTAGACGCATAGTTCCGGCTAAATTTTCAAAATCCACGGATAAACAGAAACAGGAAATTCCTTTCGGATATTTCCTGTTTCGTTTTTTCTTTTTGTCTATTTAGCAAGGAGTACTTTTAAATGGTAGCCAGCGTTTTGTGGAGATAAGCAAGGCGTCTTTTATGTTACGGGATGCTGGATAAGCCAGATGTTAAGTTTCAACGCTTGCTATATAGTCCAGCAGGGTAATTTTCATGATTCGGGCTGGACGCCCCTTTTTGCCGGAACGCTTCCCCGCAGTTGTGACGCATCCAGCTTCCTCCAAGATAGCGACGATACGGTTTACGCTGCGGGTGGTGATATCCATGCAATTTGCCAGGTCTTCAGAGGTGAGGGGGCCGTCTTGGGTTCCAGAACCTGGCGGAGATGATTTAAGGTGCCTACACTGATACCTATGTGCTTGGCAAATTGAACAGCACTGAGCCCAGCGGGCTGCAGGCCGCCGGTATCCAGCATTTCTAATCTATGGGCGTCGTTCTCCAGCAAATAGGAATTGCCTCCCCGGTCCATGACAGAGCGGTTAAGGGCCATTGCTGGCCGGGATTTGGCCTCCAGCAGGGTATTACCCATTCCGATGCCTACCCAGACCCGACATTCAGGACTCCGGCGGCCAAACTGCATCAGCTTGCTGTGTTCACCGTTTTTTAGAAACATATTTATGAGCATATTTCGAGAGGCGACTACACAAAAATGCCCTATACCCACATTAAATACGGCGGCTTCCATTCGTTGGGCCAGCGCGTACAACCTCTTTTGGAAAGAGTTTTGATACTGCATCTTCTCCCATTCCCGGATCAGCAGGTTTTTTTCATCGTCAAAGACATAATCAAACCGGATCGTAATGACAGCCAGCCTGCTGCGGGTTTCCTGGTCTGAAAAATTGCGGAGCTGCAGGTGGTATATCTGTTCCCGTATGACTTCATCTGGCGTTTAGGGAACGGCACCTTGGTAGGCGGTACGGAACCCAGAAGTGACGGTAGGATTACGGCCTGGTAATAAGGGAGAAAGGAGAGACATTATGCTTCGCAGCCTGCTGGAATTGCATCTTGTCTTTTTCCGCATGGGGGCCGTTACATTTGGGGGAGGGTATACCATGCTGCCCATCCTGCGCTGGGAGATCGTCCAAAAGCGGAACTGGATGGACGAAGAGGGGATTATGGATTATTATGCGTTGAGCCAAGGCCTTCCTGGGATTATTGCCGTTAATGTCTCCGTCTTCATTGGCTGCAAACGGCACCGTACCCTTGGCGCAGCAGCGGCTGCATTGGGCATTGTGTCACCCTGCATTGTAATTATTACCCTTATTGCGGCTTCTTTGTCCAGTTTTCAGGACAATGTTTCCGTGCAACATGCACTGGCTGGTATTTCTGCCTGCGTGGGGGCTCTGATTATGGATGCTGTTCTCAGCATGTAGAAAAGGGCGCCAAGGACGGTTTTGGAGCCGTATTGCGCCTTGCAATTTTGTCTCTCAGCGTGTTCACCCGGATATCTCCGGTTGTACTGGCTGTGAGCAATGCTTTACTGGGAATTTGGGCGGGGCGCGGCCGCAGGAAAAAGGAGATACCATGATTTATATACATCTCTTTTGGGAATTCATGAAAATCGGGCTGTTCGCTGTGGGCGGCGGCATGGCAACGCTCCCCTTTTTACAACGTTTGTCTGAGTCTGCCAGCTGGTATCCCCAATCCTTTATTATCGATATGGTTCCATACACGTAGCAATGATGTAGCGAGGGATTGTTTCGAAAAGCTTTTGTTCGAGCGATGACTTGCGTACAGCTTCTACAGGCAATTACATAGTATTACTTCCGAACTGAAAGGCCGGAAGTAATATGTGCCATGTTTTGCGGTTGCCGCTGTTTACAGCGGCGAGCAAAACGGCTTGAATCAAATTCAGCATTTCCGAGTTTTAAGCTCGGAAATATTATATCTAGTTAGCGTAAAATCAACTGCGGATTCACAGCGCTTCTTTAATAAAACAGCCGTGTTCATTGGAGCAGAGGCCTGAAAATCATGTCCAGGTCCTCCTCGCTGGTGGGCAGAACCTCCAGCGTCCGCCGCCCGATGGCCTCCAGCATGGTCTGCTCCTTTTGACGGAGCCGTTGGTAGACAACGCCCTCCATGGACCAGGGCCCCTTTTCCGTTTGGTACTCTGTCTGAAGGAAAGCATACTGCGTATACTGCCCCTTAGGCAGCCCCAGGCGGTGGATGCGGTCCTTGGACTGGAGCAGGTGAACCAGATTGTAGCTGTACTCAAAATAGACGGCGTCGTGACAGATGCTGTGCAGGGACACGGACTCCGCCAGGGTGTGGGGGTTGGTCAGCAGAACCTGAAATTGCCCTAATTTGAAATCCTGCAAGATGTCCTGCCGCTCCTCCAGCGGCACCGCGCCGTAAATACAGCGGGTGGGGATGCCGCGCTTCTCCAGGGCTTCAGACAGCGTATGGATGGAGTCCAGGAAGACGCACCAGATGATCACCGGCTTTCCATCTCTGGCCAGCTCCTCCGCCAGTTGGACGCAGCGGCGGAACTTCCCGGAGGGGGGACAGGCTTCGATCAGCTGCCGGGCCTCCTGGCCGCAGCCGTCAAGGCCGGCGTCTCCCGCCGGGACGCCGTCGTCCAGCAGATACCGGAAATCCCGGAGGTCCAGCTTTTGGAGCAGCAGCCGGGGGTTGCTTTCCATCTGGAGAATCCGCAGGAACAACGCCAGCTTGTTCCAACGGTATTGTTGAACCAGCAGCTCCAGCAGTCGGTTTTCCTCCCCTCCAGCGGGGCAGGTGAGAAGCTTGTCCGGCAAAGCCGGAGGGACTTCCAGCTGCTCTTTGGTGGTCCGGCAAAAGAACGGCTGGAGCCGTTTGCTGACCATCTCCGCCTCCATCGGGGTGGGATGGCGGAGAAGCACGTCAGAGAATCCGAAAAATTCGTCGTAGTCGCTGGGAAACAGCATGTGCAGCAGATTATAAAGGTCCAGATAGGAGTTGGGGATGGGGGTCCCGGTGAGGGCGATAAACTGCTCGGCCTGCTCCGCCAGGGCCAGGGCGGCGGAGGCGTACTCCCCACCCACCTTTTTGACCTTGTGGACCTCGTCGAAGACCAAAAGAGCCTGGGACTGGACCAGGGGAATCAGGTCCTCCAGCACGCCGCCCAACGTCTCATAGTTCACCAGGATCAGGTTCGCGTTTCCCGCGTCGAACCGCAGCGCCGCCCGCCGTTCCGCCGTGGAGGACAGGCCGGGGGCATGGAGATTCAGAGCCCGCAGGAACTCCTTCCCGGTAAAGCACAGGAAAAACTCGTCCATCCAGGAGCCGAAGGCGTTCTTGGGACAGACCACCACCAGCCGCTTGATAAGCCCCCGGCTTTTCAGACAAGCGTAGACCCCCAGTACGGAGGCGGTCTTGCCGGAACCGGGGACGGAGAAGTTGGCGGAGCGCTTCATGGCGCACATGAAAAAGGAATCCCACATCTGCCGCTCCCGCAGAGGCCGGGCCATGGCGGCGTTCACAACGGACTGGTATTCCTGAAACCGGGGGAGCAGCTTTTCCTCCCGGTTTTTGATCTCCACGCCCAGCCGGAAACGCTGCTCCAGGTAGTTCCCCCGGCCTTGGATATACTCCGCCAGGGCAGGGAAGACCGTAAGGGCGGCGTTTCGCTTGGCGCATTCGGCTTCACACAGGGAGATCACGCGCTGGCAGTCCCGATAGGTCAGGGCGGGCTTGCAAAGGAACAGGCCGTCCTCCCGCTTTGCGATATAGCGGCGGAGGGAGAGCTTATAAAAGGCGCTGTAGGGCAGGGCCTCCGCCTCGCCTTCCGGGACACGGAGGGTCAGGGCGGCGCCGTCGTAGTCTAAGATCCAGCCGGTCATGGAGAAACCTCCTGATGGTCCTTGATTGATTGCCCTGCCGTTCCGGGCAGGGGGCGCTTATTGCGGCAGATACCCCCGAATTTCGTCCACCGCCCGCTCCAGCAGGTCCAGCTGCCGCCGCAGGCGCTGGAGCTCGCTGTCCCCCAGCCGGGAGAGGATGTTCACGTCGATGCTCTCCAGGACCCCGGTGGCCTTCTCCGCCAGCAGGATGGGCCGGTTCCGGGTCTCCGTTTTTCGGGTCCGGAGGAGATATTTGTCCATAGACTGCTCCAGAGCTCCGCTCAAATCCTCCCGGGTCCGGACCCGGTCCCGGATGGCTTGGGTACTCATCTCCTGGGGAGGGGGGAGAATACCGATGACTTCGGCGGCGATCTCCCGCTGTTCCTCCAGGAAGTCCTCCTGCTGCTCGCCGCCCATGATGTTCTTAAAACCCCGGATGAAGCGGGTCATATCCCCGGCGGGCCGCAGGAGGATGTTGACAAAGACGCTGTTTTTCAGGTCCTCCTTCTCGTTCTCCGTCCGGCACTTTTTGAGGAGCTTCTGGAGCTCCTCCAGGGGATAGTAGAGCTTCAAATCCCGGGCGATGTGGAATTGTCCCGGCGCGTTGATGAACTCCAGCAGCTCCACCATCAGCTCCGCCAGCTCCATGCGCTTTTTCACGTCCGTGACGCTCTCATTGGTGCTTCTCGCGTACTCCTCCGGAGACAGCAGCCCGGTTTCCAGAATGTCGTGGTACACGCCCACCAGCCGGTCGATGGGGTCGTAGTCCACCTTGCCCTCCTCGCCGTGCTGGATGGAGAGTTCCAGGAGCTTGATCTGCTTGGCGCTGTGCTCCATGCTCCGGTCCAGAATGACGGCCTCAAACCAGCCGAATTTCGTGTCCTCGGCGGAGAGCTGCCGGAGGCAGGTAAAGCGCCGGTTTCCGTCGATGATCCGCCCGTCGCTCAGCACCACCCCCGGCTCCCGCTGGTCCACCAGCTTGATGTTGGCCTTGGTTTTGCGGATGGCGTCGGGGTTGCTCTCCACAACGAAGCCCTCGATGATCTGGTTATAAGCCTCCCGGTCCGCCGGTTCCGGAGCCCGCCCGCCGTGCTGGGAGCGGTACTGGCTGATCCAGGTGGAGATGCGGTCGTTCTGGTCGTTGTAGTAAAGCTGGTCCAGCTTGATCCGGTATACCGGATAGGCTCCGGTTGCGCCGTCCACAGTGAGCTTCCGGGTTAGAGAGGTCTTTTGCACCGCGTGCTGGGACAGGCCGTTTCGCAGTAAATCCGTCATGGTCAAATCTCCTCCAGATACGTGTCGTAGTCAATATATACCGCTTTCATGATGGAGTCGTAGTACAGCTCCGAATTTTGAATGACGCTGGTCAGCTTGTGAAGGGGGAGGGATATTCCGTACTGCTGCTCCAGCGTCTCCAGGAGCTCGTAAATGTCGATGCGCCCGCTGGGCTCCGCCTCCACCAGCCAGCGGAGGAAATCCGCCAGCTGAATGATTTCCCCGGTCCGGCAGAACAGCCGGTTCCCGCCCATACGGCGGTAGGTAAAGCGCTCCGGGTCCTCCGCCAGCAAAGAGCCGTAAAACCACTCGTCAAAGCCCAAGTCATCCAGAGGATGGGCGAAGCCCGCCCGCCGGAGGGAGGCAACGGTGAAGTACTCACCGGGTCGGGTAAAGGCATGCGCGGCGGCGCAGTAATCCGCCAGGTCTCCGGAATTCACGCCGGCGGACCGGAGCCGCCGGAGGGAGATGTACTGAAGGGGCAGAAACTCCACGATTTCCCGCCGGGATTTGAGGTCGTCCAGCTCGGAGCTGTAGGCGGAAATGCCCGCGTAGCGGCGGTTTTCCCGGGTCATATCGACGACGTCCCGGTCCGTCAGAAGACGGCGGAAGTAATCGGCGGCGCTGGAATAGCGCGTGGATACCACATAGTCCTCGTAGGGGCGGAAGCCCAGGCTTTTCAGCACGAAGGGATTGAGGTTTCCAGCGTCGTTGCCCGGGAACTCCCGCCGATAGATTCGCCGAATCTCCGCCGTCCGGTAAAAATCCTCCGTCAGCAGCGCTTTCATGCGGCGCTGTTGTTCCTCCGGCAGCGGCGGCTGGTCGAGGCGGTAGACGCCGTTATGAAAATAGGGGTTAATATAGGCGAAGTAGCTTCCCAGGGCGGTGGCGCTTTTCACGCCATAGGCTTCCTCATAGCGCTGTGCCAGGTCGGTGTTGGCGATGGGGGAATACCGCCGCAGCAGGTCTAGTACCTGCCGGTCCCGGTCCGGTGTGCCGATCTCAATGGTGGGCATCTTTTTGAATCGGACCCGCTCATCGTCCTGGGGCCATATTTTTTTCAGAAGGTTGTGCAGCTCGTATTCATCCCGGATGTCGTATTCCCGCATCAGCTCTGGGTAGTCCCGGAAGAGCTTCAGGGAGGTGATTTCCATGTCCTCATATCGTTCCAGCTCCAGGGCTTCCAGCAGTGGGCTGAAGTCCAGCTCGGCAATGGGATAGTAGCGGAAGCGCCGCCACTGGCTCCACAGGGCATAATTGCATATCTGGAGGCGGTTTTCGATATAGGCCGGGGAGTCAATCGCAAGAGAGCCGTCCCGCTCCAGGCCCAGGGATTCCAGGAGCTGCTGATATTGCGGGAAAAATTCATCGATAGCGGTGGTGTCACGGCAAAAAGTCCGCACGGCGTAACGGACCATTTCCTGCCGGCCTTTCAGAACCCGGATGCCGTCGATGGTCACATACTGCCTGTAAACCGCCCGTTCCACTTTGCGCCGGAGGGGGACGGGGACACTTTCGTCCTCCATAAGCTCTCGGATCGGCTTCCGCTCGCCCTTGGGGCGCACCATTTCCAGGTAGTGATAGGTTTCCTCCGGTTCGTCAAAGGCCAGCTGGAACTCCTCCAAAGAAACATCGTAGTGATTGAACAGGTACTGGTATTGGTCCTCGTATAGCCGGGGGCGGCCGGCCAGGGCCTTTTGCACCAGCTGGCGAACCCGCTCCCGGGTAATGCCGGAGCATTGGCCCGCTTCCTCCAAAGTTGCTCCGCCAAGCCTGGCCAGCAGCAGCTCCCGCTGGCGCTGGTCGGGCAGGCGTTCCGCAAACTCCAGGGCCGTGGGCCACCGGCGGAGGACCCGGTTATTCCGTATGGTAATCTGTTCCCGGCGCAGCAAGTCCCCCAAAAGGAGCTTCAGCGTCTGGATAGAGGTTCCGGCGGGCAGGAACTTCAGCAGCTCCTCCGGGCTGACGGCTTCCTCGTACGGCTCCAGCAGCCGGAGGATGGCCCGGCGGGCCTCCCGGCGGATGGGTCCCTGCTGAAAGGCCAGGTCCAGAAGCTCCGCCTCCTCTGCGTTGGGAGAAGCCTCCCAACAGGGGGCCAGATACCGGAGAAGGTCCCCCTGGGGCAGCTTTGTGAAGACGGACAGATCCTTTACCATTGCGCAGAGTGCCCCGCCGGGCTCTTCGGGCAGGGCCGATCCTCCCGCATTGGAGAACGAAAACTGCTTCCGCAGTTCTTCCAGCTTCTCCATGATCTGCTCGGCGGTTTTTCGGCCCATGTTCTTCACCGCCAGCAGGGATTCCAGGGTGGCGTCGGACAAATCCGCCGCGGTGCGCACGCCCATGTTCTCCAGGCAGTTGTTCGCCCGGACGGACAGCCCCAGCTCCGGAACCGGGATGTCCGGCAGGCGGGGCGGCGGCGGAGGTTCCGGCGGTTTGGGCTTGGAGGCCACCATCTGGAACCCGTCCCCGGCGCGGATGCGGGCGGCAAGATCCAATACCTCGTCTACGCTCTTGGTTCCCATGTTCCGAATGTCCAGCCACTTGTCCGCCGGATAGTCCAGCAGCTGGCCCACGGTGTGGATGCCCGCCCGCCGCAGGCAGTTGCTGGAGCGCGCGGAGAGAGGGAGAAGCTCCAAAGAGTCCTCCCGTGTCAGATATAGCATGGCAATTTCCTTCTCCACTGATTTTAGGATGCCACGGCTTGAGAAGCCTGTCAAGCCGCCGGCACGAAGCTTTTCAAGTATAGGATACCATACGGGTCCATCATTTACCATATGCAGCCGGCATATGGTTTTCCCTGTTTAAAAATGGTAGAATGACGTTAGAAAACAGCGCCATGGAGCGGAAGAAGGAGGACCGTATGGAACGAGACACGGAGGCTTTGCGGAAGGAACTGCTGGACGAGGCTTGCGCCGGAGCGTTTTCCGGCCTGGGGGCTATGATTCTGGACGCGGACGAGATTCAAAACGCGGACGGGTCGAAGCTGGAAGAAATTGCACGGAGGTACGGGAAGTAACAAATTTGCCATCAGAATTTTTAGGAGGATATATTATAAGCGCAGGCTATCGAATGGAATACAGCGTCATCCTCAAGGGTATTCTTACCGGCAACTATGACGAGGGGGAGCTTTGGGGGAAAAACCTGGATGAGTTAAACCAGCTGTGCGCGGGAATGAGGGAAATTATGGACACATATTACTTCCGACCTTTCAGTTCGGAAGTAATATTTCGAGGATATGACCCGATAAGAAAAAACAGGCCAGGGGACGGACGGTCCTCTTCCTCCGGCCTCAGTCTGTAAAGGAAAGGGGTATGTTCCATGGACAATTTACAGCTTTTGTCCCGCCAGCAGCCGGGACAGGTTTCCATCGACAACTTTCAGGAGCTGAAGACGGCCCTCACCGTCGTTCTGGCCCGCTATGAGGGCCTGGTCTACACGGAGGACCGATTGGCCGACGCCAAGGCCGACAAGAAGGAGCTTTCCCGCCTGCGGCGGGACATCGACAGCCGCCGCAAGGAGATTAAGAAGGCGTATCTTGCCCCCTATCAGGACTTTGAGGCCCAGGTCAAGGAGCTGCTGGCCATGGTGGACGCGCCGCTGGATGAAATCAAGACCTTCGTCTCCGAGATGGAGGACCGGGAAAAGGAGTCCAAACGCCGGGAGATTGAGGCGTACTTTTTCCGGCGGAGCGGCGTCCTGGGCGGCCTGGCCGCGCGGGTTTTGAACAGCCCCGCGTTTTTTGAGGCGAAGTGGCTGAATAAGACCACCTCCGCTAAGACCTGGCAGACCGCCGTGGACGCGAAAATCACCAGAACCGCTTGGGACCTGAACAGCATCCAAACCACCGCCGGTCCCCACGCCGGGGCCGTCACCGCCAAATACCTGGAAACCCTCTCTACGGCTGGCCTCGCCGAGTACCGGGGCCAGCTTACGGCGGTATCCGCGCCCAAGGCCGCCGCCCCGGTTTCCACGGACCGCCGCCGGGGGGATTTAACCCTGCGCTTGAGCGGCGGCGCGGAGGAACTGGCCCAGGTGATGGAGGTGCTGTCCATGCTGGGGGTGGACTGCGAGGTTTTGGAGGACAACCGCCCCCAGCCCATGCCGGAGCTTACCCGGCCGGACTTTGATTCCTTCGTCTGCTTCGACCTGGAGACCAGCGGCACCTATGGGGCCGCCAACGGCGACGCCCCCGCCGAGATCACGGAGATCGGCGCGGTGCGGGTGGTGAACGGGGAGATCACGGAGACCTTCTCCCAGCTGGTGAACCCGGGGCGGAAGATCATTCCCCGCATCGCCCGCATTACCCACATCACCGACGAGATGGTGGCGGACCAGCCGGGAGTAGAGGAGGCCGTCCGCCTCTTCGCGGACTTCGCGGGGGACAGCGTGCTGGTGGGGCACAATATCCGGCAGTCGGACCTCCACTACATCGACGCCGCCGCCCGGAGGGCGGGGGTCCGGCTGGAGAACCCCTTCTTTGATACATATCGCTTTGCCCGGACTCTCAAGGAAGCCCAGGGCTGGGAGAATGTGAAGCTGGAGTACCTGTCCGGGGTGTTCGGTATTGATCAGCCCGACGCCCACCGGGCCTGGTGCGACGCCCAGGCCAACGCCCTGCTGTATGGAAAATTGAAGGAACTGGCCCGGTAAAAGGGAACGGCCCCAGGCGTGGTGTGCGCCTGGGGCCGTTTGCATGGGGGTTACTGGAAAACCGTCCGGTCGAGACTGCCGTAGAGGTTTACTGCCAGGCGGTTCAGTACCAGTTCCCCTTCATAGGCCACGGGGGGAAGATGAATGTTGATCTCCGCATCGGACTCCGCCGTGCGGCCGATCTCCTCCAGCAGAGCCTGGAGCTCCTCCAATGTATCCATGGGAGCGTCCTCCGGAGTGTAGGTATAGGTTTTGATGGAGCGGAAGTGATGGGCCTGCCGGACCCGGATGGTGTCGCCGTTTTTCATATTCACCGTGAAGAGAAGCTCCGCCTTATAGTCTCCGTCGTTCCAGAGGCAAAAATCCACATACGTGATGCTGGGCGGCATGGGGGACATAGTCCGTTTGCCGGGCGGGAGGGGTGCAGGAGAGCCGTATGTCCCTGTCCGCCGCCGGGGCTGAGGCTGGCAAACTCGGCGGTGATGCGTTCCACCTGGGGCAGAAATTCCCCGGCGGCGTCCTCCCCGGTGCACGCGTCATTGATAAAAAGCAGGGAGGGATACCGGCCGTCGAAGTTCACCGCCGCGGAGGCGCAGCGGTCGCTGAAGGGTATCGTGGGCGTATCAGCCCAGGCGATGCAGAGCTGATAGGTCCGGCCCTTCATGTCATAAAGGGCCTCGGCGGTTCCGTTGTCATGGGTCTTTGGCGGGAGGCTCCAGATAAAGACCGCCAGAAGGACCGCCGCCAAAGCCGCGAAAAAGACGAACACCGCCTTTGCGGGCAGGCGTTTGCGGCGCCGGGCCTTTTCGCGGATAATAACGCTTTTTGCGCAGCTGGGGCAGAAGGATGCCTCGTCCGGAAGAACCGCGCCGCAGTGGGGACAGGCTTTCATAGTCGAATCGCCTCCATCAGATGGATTACGCTCCGATAGCGTTTTTCCGGGTTCACCTGGGTGCACCGCTGGACCACCCGGCCCAGGCGGCCATCCGCCAGCTTTCGGGAGGAATGCTCCCCGGTGAGCATGACATTTATCAGCACGCCCAGAGAGTAAATATCCGCTTGGGGACCGGACTGGGAAAGGCCGTACTGCTCCGGCGCGGCGAAGCCGGTGGTCCCCAGGACCACGGTGCCGTTTTCATGGGCGGGCTTGTGGAGGCGGGCGGCATCAAAGTCGATCAGCACCGCCTCCCGTTCCCGGAGGATGACGTTCTCCGGTTTGATATCCCGGTGGACCGCGCCGAAGGAGTGCAGTACCCGCAGAGCCTGGCAGAGCTGGATGATGATTTCCCGGGTCGCCTTTGGGGAGAGGGGAGCGGCTTTCAAAAGAAAGTCCAGGGTGTCCCCCTGGATAAATTCTTCCAGCACCAGAACCTTTCCCTCCTGCTCCGCCGTTTCCAGAACTTCCGGAAGGTTCGGGCAAGAGTAGCGCAGCAGCTTTCGGTAGACCTCTCCGCTGCCGCGATGAGTGCATCCTGACGGTCAGCCGCTCCCGCAGTTCAGTTCCGGGGAGAGGCGTGGTGGAGGGATCGACCAAGAACGGTCAGGCTCGAACGATCTACATCAGCGAGGAGATGACGACGGTCCTCCGTAGCTACTGCTACTACAAAATGTACGAGGCGCAAGAGGGCGGCTTCGAGATGAGCGATTATGTGTTTACGAACGAGTACGGTGAGCTGATGCACCCGGATACATTCAGCAGACATCTTCGCCGCCTCTATGACGAGAATGGATTCCCGAGGGAGTTTCATCTCCACACTCTCCGTCACTATTTCGTATCCACTATGCTCCACAGCGGTATAGATAAGCAGACGGTGGCGGAACTGGCCGGTCATGGCGATACCGGATTCCTGGAAAGGACCTACTGCCACCCTCAGCTACAACTCAAGCGAGAAGCGGCGGCGCGGTACACGCGGACGATGTTCGATTTCAGCGATAGAGATTCTGCCAGTGCCTGATTGGTGGTTTCGCAGAATCTTCTTCCTGTGCTCAAAAAACAGTAGCTATTCAACGAGGGTAAGGGTATATTGTGCTTGCCAAAATAAACCTCAGCCGGACTGAGGTCAGAAGGGGGAGATGCAGAAATGGCAAGTATTCGAAAGCGGGGAAACAGTTGCCTTCTGGTGGTATTCATGGGCTACGACCTCAACGGCAAGCGCCGGGCTGCCCAGCAGAAAACGGTGAGGCCGCCGGAAGGCATCACACCAAAGCAGAGGGAGAAATGGCTGAATGAACAGGCGGTTCTCTTCGAGCGGAAGTGTAAGGACCACGCCTCTGGCGGTGGACAAAAGGATTACGCTGGCACAGTACGTTCAAATCTGGCTTCGGGATATCGCTCCGGATAAACTGGCCAAAGCCACGCTGGCCCGTGACAAACAGGACATCGACAGGTTCCTGTCGTACCTGGGCGGGTACAAATTGACGGAACTCCGCCCCGAGCATTTCCGCAAGCTCTACGCCGAGCTGCGGAAACAGATAAGTTAGAATACCGGAATGCCGCTCTCCGAGTACACGGTTGAGGGGGTCCACGCTTGTCTGTGTGGGATCCTCTCCGATGCGGTGGAAGGCGGCTTTCTCAATCACAATCCGGCTTGGCGGACCTACAAATACTCCAGCAAGAAAAAAGAGAAGCTCGTAGCGGACGAGGAAACGGTGCAGAAAATCATCACGGCTCTGGAAAATGAGAGCCTCAAGTATGAGACATATTTCAAACTCATCATAGCCACTGGAATGCGCCGGGATGAGTGCTGCGGCTTGAAGTGGTCCGATATCGACTACGAGCGCAAGAGTATTCATATCCAGCGGAACGTGGTAAAAATCACAGGGGAGGATATCATCGTCAAGGACACGAAAACGGCGGCAGGTGACCGCTACGTCTACTTCTCTCCGGAGGTGGAAAGCCTCCTCAAAGAGTATTATCGTGAGTGTGTGTGGCAGGCCGACGCTTACGAAGACCGACAGCTGGCTGCTGATGATTTCGTGTTCCGCAAGCTCGACAGTCAAGACCCGATGACGCCCAGCACCTTCACCTGGCGGTTCAAGCTGATTCTCAAGAAGAACGGCCTTCCGAAAAAGCTGAATGTGCATTCGTTAAGGCACAGCAACGCCAGCCTTTTTGATCGCAAATGGAGCGGACGTGGCGACGGTGGCGGGGCTCCTGGGCCACAGCCAGCCTTCCACGACGCTGGATATTTACACCCACGCCTTCGACAAAACAAAAAAGCGGCCAGAGAAGCTCTCCAGCGGGGCTTGGATATCGGAGAGGGGGAGAACTGTGTACGACTACATACAAGCCCTGCAAGCCCGCTTCTCAACAGAAACCTTCTGCGCTGAATAACAGTCAGAGGTGGTCCGCCTGCACCGGAGGCTGGAAAAGAGGCTGGACCACAAACGGCGACGTGAGTTGCTGGAGCTGGTAGACGCGGAAGTGGGACTGCGAGAAGACCTGTCCCTGGCCAGTTTCATTGCCGGATTCCGTCTAGCCTGTGGGATAGCCCACGAATTGGGATTAGAGCCGCCCTACTCCCTCCGCCAGGAGGAGGAAGAACAGATCAGTAGGACATAGGACAGGGGAATCTTAAAAGGCAGGCGGCATGGAGCAACGCTCCATGCCGCCGTTTTAATGATTCTTTGTGTGGGCTTCAAAATGTGCCTGGGGATTAGCGTAGGCAGACAGTGGTGCCAGCCTGTCAACGGATGAAGTTTGTGCGCAGGGGAGGTTCCCGCTCCGGAAGGCCATACTTTTCCTTGCCCAATTCAATGCTCCGCATGAGGAAAGTCATGTTTCGGGCCAGGGTCCGCATGGTCTGCAAGCCCTCCGCGTCCTGCGCCGCCTGACCGGGCTCCCACCCGTGAACGCTGTTCCAGTATTGGCTGGAGGCTATCGGCATGCCGGAGATGGTGAAGAATTTATTCAGCTCATCGAACGTGGCGGACAGCCCACCCCGCCGGGCAACGGCAACAGCGGCGCCCACCTTCATCGTCTTATCAAAAGACGTGCTGAAAAAGAGCCGTGTCAGGAAGGCCACCAGCGTAGCGTTGGCGGAGGCATAGTAGACGGGACTGCCCACGACCAGACCGTCACAAGCCTCAAACTTTGGCGCGATTTCATTGACAGCGTCGTCAAAGATGCACTGTCCTTTTTCCGCGCATTTTCCGCAGGCGATACACCCCCGGATAGGCTTGTTCCCAACCTGGATGATTTCAGTTTCAATGCCCTCCGCTGCAAAGATCGTTTCCATCTCCCGCAGGGCGAGAGAGGTGTTGCCGTTGGGGCGGGGACTTCCGTTAATCATCAGAACTTTCATAAGGGGACCTCCATGGGTTCGGGTTTATGTACTCAGTAATTCTCCGCGTGAACCTCGAAGTAAGCCTGAGGATGGGCGCAGACGGGGCAGACCTCCGGCGCGGCGGTGCCAACCACGATATGCCCACAGTTCCGGCACTCCCAGACCTTGACCTCGCTCTTCTTAAAGACCTCCTGGGCCTCCACGTTTTTCAGCAGGGCACGGTAACGCTCCTCGTGGTGCTTCTCGATTTCGCCCACCATGCGGAACTTGGCTGCCAGTTCCGGGAAACCCTCTGCCTCGGCGGTCTTGGCGAAGCCTTCGTACATATCCGTCCACTCGTAGTTCTCGCCGTCAGCGGCGGCACCCAAGTTCTCGGCGGTGGAGCCAATACCCGCCAGCTCTTTGAACCACATTTTGGCGTGCTCCTTCTCGTTGTCAGCGGTTTTCAGGAACAGGGCGGCGATCTGCTCGAAGCCCTCCTTCTTGGCCTTGGAAGCAAAGTAGGTGTACTTGTTTCGGGCCTGGGATTCCCCAGCGAAAGCGGCCTCCAGGTTTTTCTCTGTCTGTGTTCCGGCGTATTTGGACATGATGAATTCCTCCTTTTCCAATTTGCGAAATGAATGCGTAAAGTTACAAAAAAGCTCTAAAAACTATGTTTTTAGAGCTTTTGGTACGCCCGACTGGATTCGAACCAGCGGCCTTCAGAGTCGGAGTTTTCTGACATACAAAGGGAAAAGACTGTATTCGCAGAGCTTTCAGCGGTTCTGTACAAATTTTGGAGAGATGAGGCAAAGCGGCAGAACCATTATGGCGCAATGACTCTGCCGCTTTTTGCCTATTTCCCGAAACGGTAGTCAAATAGTAGTCAGCGACCTATGTAAGGTCTGGTATCCAGAACGGCAAGTCTATGATTTTCAAGTCGAGGAATATCTGGACAAATGATTTCCCGTGTTGCCTCCAGATCAACAGATATACATCTTTGAAAAATCAATACATAGGTTTGTGCCCTATTTTGTAAGATGAGACAAACATATCAATAAAACGGTTTGTGGCCTTAGACATATAGCGCTTATTGTTGATAACAATGTGCATATTCCGCACGGTCTGCTGTGAAGGCAGCTTATAAAATACCAATTCCGGATGATTCTCCTTGACGGCTCGGTCCGGGACAAAAGTTGCTCCGATTCCTGTCAGTGCCAAGGAAAACGCGGTTACAATCTGGGTTATTTCCATACAGATGTTCGGCGAAGCGGCACATTCCGAAAAAAATGCGTCTGTCCGTCTGCGAAGATCATATTTGGATTCCAGCAGAATAAAAGGCGTATCCTCAAAATCCTTTAAATTAATGTAGGGCTGCCCGCTGTCCCAATGGCGGTTCGCCTGAACGTCCGCGCAGGTCATGGCGGCCTTCCGCAGCTTCTTGTTGATCGGGAAACTGACCGGCACGGCCAGGATGATTTGATCGCGGAACCCTGGATAATAGCTGAAATCCGGGTCCTTGGCCAGTTGGCTGATGAAGGTGAAATCAAGCTTCCGGTCCCGCAGCAGTTCCTTCAACTCATAAGCCCCCGCCTCTACAATATCCAGGCTGATGCCTGGGTATTCTTTTTTGAACGCAAGCAATACTGGCGGCAGGATGCGGGAAATGATATAGCTGGTTGCACCGATTCGCAGAGTGCCTGTATTCATATCCGTCAAATCTAATAGCTGGCTTTGCAGCTCGGTTTCTAAAACGCGCATCTGTTCGATCTTGTCTATGTAGATGCGTCCCGCAGCCGTCAGGCCCAGCGGCTTCTGGTTCCGATCAAACAGGGGCATCCCGATCTCGTTTTCGATTTTTTGGATAGCGATGCTCAGCGCCGGCTGAGTGAGATAAAGAGCCTGCGCCGCTTTGGTAAAACTGCCCTTTTGGTAGACCAAATAAATATATTCCAGTTCGTTTCGCATAGCGCATCTCCATAAATTAGATTTATAGTAGTATATAATATATAAAATTGACTTTGCTCGGTCAAGGGGGTATCCTGAAATTGGTCAAAAACACAGGGAATCAAATTGAGGGGAGGAGAAAAATGGACAAATTGACGGTCAAATCTTTGCCGGAGGACATGGCCAGTCTTCCGGTGGATTTTACCGAACCCAATCGGACGCTTCTGCACGGCTGTTTCTGGGAGCAGGCAAACATCGCGGGAAAAGAGCGGAAATTTCTTACCTACATTCCAAAAGATTTGGAATACTGCCAGCCCTGCTTAGTAGTCGCGCCGCCTTCAGGGCATGATCCGCTGACTTATCTGGAGGCGTCGGGTCTGCGGGCCTTGGCTGACCAAGAGCGGTTGTTCCTGTTTTTGCTGGTTCCGGAAAAGGGCGGCTGGCAAACGGATGGCGGCGACGCAGATTACATGAACACTGTCTACATGGCGATCCAGCGCCGGGATTTCTATGTAACCATGCAGGACAACATCTACGCCTGCGGCATCGGGGATGGAGCGGTGATTGCCCATCAGGCGGCCCAGCGGATGACCAGCGAGTGGAGCGGCCTGTTCAGCTTTGGGGCATTGACCCGTAATCTGCTGGAGACCCGGGACGCACGGGTAGCCAGTCAGGAGCAGAACGGATCTGAGCTGCGGATTGCCGCCGTGAAGTGTCAGCTGCCGGTGTGGCTGGCGGTTACGTCCATGGACGAGCATACGGCTGCCGCCGTAAATTACTGGAAGGCCGAAAACCACGCGGCAGAGCCGCCGCTTTCCGGCCAGGGCGCGGATCTGATCTGGATGCCCTCGCCGGTGCGGCGGTACAGCGAGGTCAACGAGGAGCAGATCGCCCAGGTCCGCGTCACGCTGGGAAACGAGGATGTCAGCCTGGAGTCTCTGCGGCGCATGTGGGGTTATATCGGGCTGGCCCGGCGGCACCGGGGCTATGGGCAGAAAAACCTCCGGTATTTCAAGCGGCCCTCCGATCTGGGCGCGGTGCTCCAGCAGCGGGAGATCGGCGGAATGGACCGCCTCTGGTACGAATATGTGCCGGAGAGCTGTACGCCAGATCGGAAGTGGCCTTTGGTAGTGGCGATGCACGGACGGGGTGGCACGGCGGAGACTTTCTTTGACCTGACCAACCTGTTCCAGGTGGCGGAGGCCCGGAAATTCATCACGGTCTTTCCACAGGCTGGTATCCACCAGCAGAAGCTGGGCGGGCTGAAGAATGTTCTCTATTGGAACGGCAGCTATGAGGGGACGCCGATTGACGATGTTGCCTTTATCCGGGCAATGGTGGCGGATGTTGAGAGCCGCCTTCCCATTGATCAAGGCCGGATATACGCCTGCGGACAGAGCAGCGGCGGCATTATGGCGGACGTGCTGTCCACCTGCGCCAGCGACCTGTTTACCGCCTGCGCCAGCTGGTCCGGGATGTACCACCCCAAGAAGGTGCATGGAACGTATCCTCGGACTGCTCCCGTCATCCCTACCCTGTTTCTCTGCGGCGCGGAGGACGCCTTCTGCACAGAAAGGGGAGAAGACCCAGAGCTCCCCTTCCGCCTGATCCCGGAGCTGCGGCGGGACATCATGGAGAAGCTGGAGCGCTGTCAATTAGATATAAAGCGCATACAGACCTGGACCACAGACCCGATCACCTGGTACTGCTGGCCGGACGAACAGGGAGTTCCCATGCTGTCGGTGGGTATTGTCCGGGATATGCCCCACGCCAATTACCCTGAGGAGAGCTGGATTAGCTACGACCAGTTTTTCAGCGGATTTTACCGCAACGAGAAAAGCCAACTTTGCTGGCGCGGAAAGATTATAGAGTCGATACAGGACACGGGAAAAGCGTGAATAAAGAAGGAGAAACGTTATGAAAAAGACGGAGAAGAGAACCTTCCGCGTTCCCCATCAACTCATCATTATGCTGGCGATTGCGGCCATCGCCACTCTCGCCACCTACGTCATCCCCGCTGGAGCCTATGAACAGATTGAGATCAACGGCAGAAAGGCGATTGACGCCGCCTCCTTCCACTACATTGACCAGACACCGGTCGGCCCCTGGCAAGCATTTCTGGCCCTGCCGGGCGGCTTTAGCAAGCAGGTCTCCATCATAGCCATGATTACCATGATCGCGGGAGCGATTGGCGTAATCAACGAAACAAAATGCATCGACGCCTCCATTGGGAAGCTGGTATCCAAATATAAAAACAACCTGTACATCATCGTCCCTCTGCTCCTGGGCGTGTTTACCATCCTGGGGACCATGGGCATCAATACACCGATTATTGCGTTTGTTCCCATCGCGTTGATTTTGGGACGCAGCCTCGGCGGAGACGCACTGGTGGGCGTTACCTTGGTGCTCATGGGCGAGATCTGTGGGCAGGCGGGCGGCGCGTTCTGTACTTCCTCCACCGCGGTTGCCCAGGAATTGGTGGGGTTGGAGATCTTCACTGGCTGGCAGCTTCGTATCATCGCCTCCGTCGTCCTGTGGGCGGTAGGCTCCGTGTTCCTGATCCGCTATGTCCAGAAAATCCGAAAAGACCCCACAAAAAGCATTCTCCATGGGGTGGAGGGCGTTGCCGCAGAAGCAGACGGCTCGTCCGAGGAGGCGGAGCTGACGCCGCGCAGGATCGGCGCGCTGATTACCTTTATCATCGGCTTTGGGGTTCTGGTCTACGGCGCAACGCACGGCTGGAGCACGGCGGACGCCATCCCGGCGGTGTTTATGCTCACCGCGATTGCCTGCGGCCTGATCAGCGGCTTTTCTCCGGACAAAATCGCCAAGGAGTTCGTCAAGGGCGCGAAGACCATGACCGGCGCAGCGCTGGTAGTCGCCTTTGCCACCGGAATCAACACCATCCTCAGCTCCGGCAATATCATCCATACCATTGTTCACGCCATGGCCAGCCTGTTCTCCGGCGGCTCCGCCTATGTCTCTGCCATCGGTATGTACATCAGCAACCTGCTCATCAACTTCGTGCTCTGCTCTTCCTCCTCCCAAGCCACCACTGTAATTCCCATTTTCTCCGGCGTGGGCGATGTTTTGGGCCTGACCCAGCAGACCGTAGTCCAGACCTTCAATTTTGGTGACGCCTTTACCAACCTGGTCACGCCGGTTTCCAGCGTTTTGATGGGCTGCATCGGCTGCGCGGGCGTTCCCTGGGACCGCTGGCTGAAGTTTGCTTGGAAGTGGCTGCTGGTCTTTATCGCCATTGGCGGTGTGTTTATCATGATCGGTGTGGGGATCAATTACGGTCCCTTCTAAAGTCCCAAACGATGCAACAACGAAAATAACACGAAAGGCGGAACGAATGATGGATTACGCAAAGGAATCTCTGAAAATGCACTATGCGCTGCGGGGCAAGCTGGAAATTGCGGCCCGGGCGGCAGTGGACTCCAAGGAGGCCCTGAGTCTGGCCTATACGCCCGGCGTGGCGGAGCCCTGTCTTGAAATCCAGAAGGACGTCAACAAAAGCTACGACCTGACCCGCCGCTGGAACACCGTGGCGGTGGTGACCGACGGTACGGCGGTGCTGGGCTTGGGTGATATTGGCCCAGAAGCGGGAATGCCCGTCATGGAGGGGAAATGCGTGCTGTTCAAGGCCTTCGGCGATGTGGACGCGATTCCTCTCTGCGTCCGCAGCAAGAACGTGGACGAGATCGTGGAAACGGTCCGGCTGTTGGCCGGAAGCTTTGGCGGTGTGAACCTGGAGGACATCTCCGCCCCCCGGTGCTTTGAAATTGAGAAACGGCTGAAGGTGTGCTGTGATATCCCCATCTTCCACGACGACCAGCACGGCACGGCGGTCATCACCCTGGCTGGGGTCATCAACGCCTTGAAGCTGGTAGGCAAGAAGCTGGAGGATGTGAAGATCGTCACCTCCGGCGCGGGGGCGGCGGGCATTGCCATCATCCGCCTGCTGATGTCCATGGGTCTGAAGAATGTTGTCATGGCAGACCGCCAGGGCGCCATTTACCAGGGCCGGGAGGGCCTGAATCCGATCAAGGAAGAAATGGCGGCCATCACGAATTTTGCCAAAGAGAAGGGCACTCTGGCAGAGGTGATCCGCGGAGCGGACGTGTTCATCGGCGTGTCCGCCCCCGGGACCCTGACGGCGGACATGGTGCGCTCCATGGCGAAGGACCCCATCATTTTCGCCTGTGCCAATCCCACTCCGGAGATCTTCCCAGAGGAGGCCAAGGCGGCGGGCGCGGCGGTGGTCTCCACCGGACGCAGCGACTATCCCAACCAAGTCAACAATGTCCTCTGCTTCCCCGGCATCTTCCGCGGCGCCCTGGACGTTCGGGCCTCGGATATTAACGACCAGATGAAAGTAGCGGCGGCTTACGCCCTGGCCGGGCTGGTCAGCGACGAGGAATTGAACGCGGACTATATCCTGCCCAAGGCTTTTGATCCCCGTGTGAAGGATGCCGTGGCGAAAGCGACGGCAGAGGCGGCCCGTGCCAGCGGCGTGGCGCGGCTGTAATTCCACTGGCAATTTCTGTTCTCTCAATTCGCCCCTGTATTCCCGGTAGAAACTCATTGGAACCGTTTTGCTCTGCTTGAAATACGGGGCGAATTGAGATTTTCCATAGAAGTACGTGCATGAAAAGCGGAATTATTAGAACGCTGAGGGAGGCAATCATGAAAAAGCACTTTATTCTACGCCTGCTTGCGATGGCCGTGTGTGTGACAGCCCTCGCGGGATGCTCAGCCGTAAAAGGGTTTGAAAAGGATCTGCAGGTGGTCCTTGAATCCAATGGCGAGTATTATGGCTGCTATACTGTAAACATCTTCAATAATGCGGTGGTTCCGGAGCCGGAGCCACCGGGAGGCAAGATATTTATTGGCTGGACCGTCCAGGAAAACGGGGAAGGACCGAATGGGAGCGTGGTCCTTGTAAGTGAAAACCGGGAGCTGCTCCGCTATGACGATGTAAAGGATTATGTAGATGGCGAGCGGCTGAGTGTCACGCTCTATGCGGCGTTTGAAGATGTACCGAAGCGGGACCTCGTCATTGCCTGGTATGCAAAGACCGATACTTCCGGCCTGGATCAGGATGCAATGGATGCGCTCCAAGTGAAGCTGTACGAGTATCTTGCCTCACAGAATTATAAGCCGGATGAGATGGATATCCTTTTCCGCGGTTATGAGGGAAATGTGGGAGATACCTGTGCGGCAATCAAAAATGACGCAGATGTTGATATGATGATAGGCTGGTCGAACAGCGAAAATCTGGCGGAAAAGGGTGGCTTTGCAGAGGGGACGGATTTCCTCGAAAACGCAGGTGATGTGACGGTCGGCAGCAAGGCCCGTTATATTGCCCGGATATCGGATACAGAGCTTTGCCAGTCTGTTTATACTTGGATCCAGAGCGAATACGGCGCCTGACCGTCGATGCTCAGTTGGAAGGGATTGGCGTGTAAAACGAGATATACTGAAAAAGGAGAGAAACGATGTACTTAAAACGCAGATTGATGAAAGCCGCATCTATATGCTCCTATGTGTTTACAGGTCTGTGGCTGATCGCGGCGGCGTGCTGCTTTGCTTTTTCCAATGGCCTGTATTGGCTGCATTTGATCTTTGGCCTGGCCTGCCTGTATAACGGCTTTGTGATCACCTCGATCAGTGAGAGCATGACGGAGGTTTCTCTGGAAAAAAGCGCGCAGAGCAAATTCCTCGTGTGCTGGATCGTCAGTATCCTCTGCCTGCCCGCGTTTATCCTCAATGGAATCTCATTTTTCCGCAAGACGGAGGACGAACTTGTGGTGGTGCGGCAGGATCTAAAACCCGCTAAGAGCGGCGGAGAAGTGTGTGCCTCTACGGAAAACCGGCCGCTCCACAGGACGAGGGCCTTTATTGCCATGTGCGTTGCCTTTGTCATCGTCTTCCTCAGCGGCTTTTCCGCAATGTGCGTTGAAACGGCAGGCTTTTCCGTCAAGGTCAGCGATTTCCGACTGGATCGTGATATGACCTGCGCTTACAACAACGGTGAGATCAACGGCAAACCGTTTGTTATGGAGAATGACACCTCCTACGCGGTCACGATGTATGTGCCCAAAACGGCGACAGCGGAAACCCCTGCACCTGCGGTGTTTGTGCTGCCTGGCTTCACCCGTACGAAGGCAACTATGGCGCAGTATTGCCTTGAATTGGCCCGGCGCGGTTTCGTTGCGTTTTGCATGGACCCCGGCGGCCAGGGCGGAACGAACGAACCCTCCACCGCCGGAGCAAATGGTATTGAATACCTCGTGCAGTATGTCTATAACAATACGGACGACTTCCGATTCTGCGACAAGACGCGGTTTGGAGCGGTGGGCCACTCCGCAGGCGGTGGAAATGTGTGTACGCTGGCCGCGGATATGGCGGGAGAGAGCTACCAGGAGAGTGTCATCAAATCCGTGTATATCTCTGGCTATATCAAGACGTCCTCCGCGGAAAAATACAAAAATCTCAACTGCAACGCCGCCCTGTCCTATGCGTACTACGATGAGGGTGCCTTCCGCTATCAGACGGATACCTCGGCCTTTGAGGTCATCAGCCTCCGCTTTATCAATGAGGTGGGCGGTGTGCAGAACAGCTTTGATAAAGTGGCCTATGACTATGGCTACGGCGATATGGAGACAGGAACCTACCGGATCGTACACCGCGAAAATATCAATCACTGTTTTGAAATGTACGACAGAACCAGTATTGCCAATACCATCGATTTCTTTGATGAAAGTCTGGGAATGAACTCCGGCATCGGCGGTCAGAGCCAGGTCTGGTTTTGGAAGGAGCTGTCCAATGGCCTTGCCCTCGCGGCGGCGTTTGCATTTATCATTTTCCTCTGTGCTGTGCTGATGAAGATGCCCTTCTTTGCCACACTGAACAGCGGAAAAGAGGACAACATGAAGGCACCCTCCGCAAAGCGGCACACCGTGTCCCATAAGGTTATCTTCTGGTCCAGTATTCTTCTCACGGCCATCATTGCTTGCCTCGACTACATCCCTCTGGCCAATCTCTCCATTGAGATTTTCCCGGTTGGAAATTCCGCAAAGGTGTTCACCTTTGTGTTTCCGGCGAGAATGGTAAACGCAATACTTCTTTGGGCACTGGTCAATGGCACGATTGGACTGATAATCTTCTTTGGAACGACCATTGCCGAGTGGGCTTATGAAAAAGCGCACGCAAAGGCCAAAGGGACAGCCGTTGAGGTCTTTGACTGGGGGAAATTCCAGGAGATCAAAATCAGGGGAAATGAGCGGAGCGGTGTGCTGGAAAATTCGGCAAAGGCTGTTCTCCTCGCTTTGCTTTTATTCGGCGCGTTTTATTTCCTTGTCCAGGTCAGCTATTGGGTGTTCCACGAGGATTTCCGATTCATGCTGGTATCCGCGGCGCCGCTCAATAAGAGGATGTTTGTCACGGCGCTTGAATACATCCCCATCCTCTTTGTGTTCTATATCTCCAATTCCATCCGGGTGAATTGCAGCATAGGACGGGAGGGCTGGAGCGAGTGGAAGACCATTCTTGTGGGCGCGCTTGCAAACAGCGTTGGCCTGGCGTTTATCCTGCTGATTAACTATGTATGCTATTTTGCCACAGGAACACCGTTCTATGGATACTGGGGCAATGGCACCGAAATCTGGCTGTATGTGAATATGGTTTTTGGACTGCTGGTTATGATGTTCCTTCTTCCAATTTTTAACCGGCTGTTCTACAAGATTACCCGTAATGTTTGGACAGGAGCGATTGCCTGCTGCATGATTTTCGTTACGATGACGATTTCCGCATCGGTTTCTTATATCCCCATCTAATAATATGTGGCGTTGGCAAAACAGACCGGCAATCCCTTCCATACTGCGGTAGAGCTCCCTGAGATGATGAGAGACAAAATCTGCTTCTATACGAATGTCGAAGGGGAAAACGCAGCTGCAACCGTTTCATGATGAATGCCGAAGGCGAGCATATTTCTCCATAGAGGAGCGATATGCTCGCCTTCAATGGTAATGTATGTCACAACCTGATCGGGGCGGGAAGAATTTGGAGCTTGAGAGCCTGTTTAAAATCCATCGAAACGCCGTCTCAGAGCATCTTTTTCCGCCGATGCTGCGTTGGTTTGACTTGAAATCCGCCAGGATTCCTGCGTCAAACCGCCTTGCCCGACAAAAATATCTGCCCCAATCCGGCACTCCGCCGGATTTTAAACAGGCTCTAAGAGTCATGCAGCCATTCCTGATATTCCTCCAGCGTGATCTTTCCCTCCTCACACTCCTCCTTTTTCTCCCTGGCCCTCTCGCCCCAGGCGTAGAGCGTGGCGGGGGTGATCTTCCCAGTCTTCGTCCAGGCGAACCGCTTTTTGTACTCCCGACGGTAGACCTTAAAGATCTCGTCATCTTCCTTGCTCTGGGACCAGTGGACGAAGGCTCCGATCTCCTTGCAGACGCGGCCCTTCGCATCGGTGGTGATATCGCAGTACTCGGCGGTGCCCCGGCCCTTGACGGCGAAGTAGAGGCCGCAGTTTTTGCACACGCGCATCCGCTGCTCCCGCTGGACACATTCCCGGAGGAAGTAGTCGATCAGGTCATAGATGGTATTGGGGTAGAGGACCTCTGTGAAGGTGTGGGTGTCAACCAGCTCGAATTTCAGCGGCAGGGTGCAGAACCGAAAGGTTTCCAGCGTGTCGGAGCCCTCCCGTTCATAGTAACTCGCCATGAGATCCTGGACAGAAGTCTTTTTCCCCAGATCAATGTCCAGTACCTTCTGAAAAAGCCGCTGGATCTGCCTCTGCATGGTGTCAAGATTGCTGGGGATGTGGTTCAGGTCCTTCCTGGGCAGCAGGTCGATCAGATCAGAGCCGTCTGAGTTCAGTGCCCGCTCGAAGCGCTGCAGCCAGTCCAGCCGAAGTTGCTGAAAATAGATATGGGCCTCCGCCAGCTCGCCCAACCCGCTGAGGACAATGTCGGCGTCCCGCAGGTCCTGGGTCTGATAGAACCGCAGAAGTGCCTGCTCCATATTCTTGATCAAAGGCTCATGCTGCCAGATATCCAGGCGCAGCAGCTTCAAAAGGCTTTCCGGAAATGGGAAGTTTTTTTTTGCCAGTGACGGGCTCTGACCGTAGCAAAAATACTCCCTGCGGTTGGAGATATAGGTTTTGAAAGTGTACGTCTGCATACTGCACCTCGAAGAATGGACTTATAGTAAAAATGGTTTATAAGCGGTCTTGACAAGAGAAGGAAGATCTGTTATACTAAGAACCGGAAAGGACTGATAGTATATAATGGATTAAAATTAGACTACCACATATAAGAACAGAAGTCAAACCATTTTTCAAGGAAGGAGGACCCCAATATGAGCAAGACGCAAGTAAGGCCACTTAACACCATTGACGCCGATACGCTCATGACGACGCCAATGCCTTCTGTCCAGTACATCGTGGATCAGCTTCTGCCGCAGGGGCTGCACGTTCTGGCAGGCGCGCCCAAGGTGGGAAAGTCCTGGCTGGCCCTGTGGCTGTGCCTCCAGGTCTCGAAGGGAGAAGCGGTGTGGGGATTCGGGAGCACCCAAGGAACAGTTTTGTATCTCTGTCTGGAGGACAGCTATGCCCGTATTCAAAACCGCCTGTTTCAAATCACGGAGGACGCGCCGACAACGCTCCACTTCGCAAACCTCTCCAACCAGATCGGCGGCGGGCTGGAGGCGCAGATCAAAGAGTTCCTGGAGAAGCACCCGGGGACAAATTTGGTTGTGATCGATACGCTGCAGAAGGTCCGCAGCGGTGCTGGAGAGGCGAACCCTTATGCCAACGACTACCGCGATCTCTCTGTACTGAAAGCGCTGGCGGATCAACACCGGATTGCCATTGTGCTGATTCATCACCTGCGGAAGATGGGGGATGAAGATCCTTTGAAC
Source organism: uncultured Oscillibacter sp. (assembly GCA_910583785.1). Lineage (GTDB taxonomy): Bacteria > Bacillota > Clostridia > Oscillospirales > Oscillospiraceae > Oscillibacter. Next base: position 90,698 of record CAJTZK010000008.1, on the reverse strand, counting down.
ATGATCTCCGGTACCACAGGGATCAGCGGTGCGGCGGATTCCAGTTCCGTACTGAAGCCCGCCAAGCGCGGAAGCAAAACGGCGGTTCTTTACTGTACCGGCCGGGATATTGAGTACCGGGAGCTGCCCCTGGAGTTCCGGAAGGAGACATATACATGGGAGTTAACGGAGCCTGTGGAAGTCAGTGAGTGTCAGCTGGATCCGCAGGTTGTTTTTCTCTCTGAATTTCTTTTTGATCTCTCTGCATTTGACGGCTCGGCCACTGAGCTCAGTGTACTTTTGGAAAAACAGACAGGTGAGAAGGTGACTCCGGCAGCGTTGGCGAAAAGACTGGTGCGTTACAGTGGAGAGCTGAACAGGATCGGGATCCGTATCACCAGTAGCCGCACACGCGACAGTCGGCTGATCCACATCCGGTGTGACGGCAGTGACGGGAATGACGGCAAAAATGATACAGGTCCAGTGTCAAATTTCCTGTCACAGCCGTCACAGCTGTCACAAGGCGCGTCGGCGGCGCAGTGAGGGCGCTGTGTGGGATCCAGTGGAGAAGCGGGGGAACATGGGCAGAGGCACATTAAAACGCACAGACGGCCCTGTGGGACGAATTGGGGATCAGACGCACGGGTCCGCCGGAGGACGGAAAACCCACCCTTGGGTGGGGCAAGCATAGCGTCCGGCTATACGCCGGCCGCATTCGCCGGGGCAAAGCCCCTGCACCCCCTGCCCCTGAAGGGGAGAAAGGAAACGTAAGTGCAGAAGAAAACAGAAATCGTCACCGCCAGGATGACGCCCAAAGTAAAAAAGCAGCTCCAGCAACGGGCACAGGATGTCAATATGACCCTCACGGACTACCTGTGCATCTGCGGACTGGGGCAGGAGATCATTCGAGTGGAGGGCCTGGATGCGGTCCTCTCAGAGCTGAAGGCCCAGGGCCGCAACCTCAACCAGCTCACTACGCTGGCCAACATGGGACGGCTCACCATCCTGCGGAGCGATGAGCTGATCGACAAGTACGCAGACCTCTGCGCGGCGATCCGTCGGCTGACAAAGGAGGTGAGTTGATGGCAACATTCACCGCCATCCGAAACAAGAAGCAGACCGCCGGAGCCATGTTGGGTGTGCTGTCCTATGTGGTGCAGGCGAAGAAGACGATGCTGGATGGGGCGTGTCTGGTCACCGGGAGTAACTGTGTGCCCCAGGCGTCCTACCTGGAGATGATGACCACCAAGCAGCGGTTTCAGAAAACGGACGGCAGGCAGTTCTACCACTTCGTGCAGTCCTTCTCCGAGGACGATGATCTCACGCCCCAGGAGGTCAACGCCATTGGACTGGAGTTGGCCCAGAGAGCCTTCCCTGGTTACGAGGTGGTGATCGCCACCCACGTTGATACCAACCACCTCCACAACCACCTTGTGGTAAACAGCGTCAGCTGCGAGAACGGAAGAAAGCTCCACCAGAACCGTGATACCCTGCTGGCACATCGGAAGTTCAATGATGAGATCTGCATGGCCCACGGACTGCAGGTGCTGGAGGAGCCGGAGAGATATCCGAAGAAGAAACGGATGAAGCCCGGTGAGTATCAGGCTGGCCTGCGCAATGACAGCTGGAAGTTGGATTTGATCCAGGCCATCAACGAGGCGTTGGAGTATGCTACTGACCGAGAAAGTTTTATTGCGAACATGGAGTACGAGGGCTACGAGGTGACCTGGATGGACACCCGGAAGCACATCACCTTCACCTGTCCCAATGGACGCAAGTGCCGGGACAGCAGTCTCCATGACGAGACTTTCCTCAAGGAGAATTTGGAGGCCCTGTTTGTTTATCGGCAGACCGTTGGATTCCGCCCCGGCAGCGTGGAGCCTGACGAAGGCTGGATGGGTGAGCTGGCAAACGGTTTCATTCAGTTGGGCAGGTCGATGGAACGACTGGATGATTTACCGCCGCTCCCTGCGCCGCCCACCTGGACGGACAGCAAGCAGCGCCGCCGAGAGGCGCTGAAGAAACTGGCGATGGGACAGAAGTTGAGCGGCGATACACACAACCAGGGCATGAGTATGTAGAAAGGAATTTTTATGGCGAGCATCAAAAAGTTGGATACACGCAAATTCAAGATCACCGTCAGCAACGGCTATCGTCCTGACGGAAGAAAAATCAGCAGGGCGAAGACAATCACGGTGCCTCAGACCGTGGGTGGCCGCGGTATCTCGCAGTATGTCGCTCACGAGGCGGAGGAGTTCGAGAAGCTGGTTAAGAACGGCTACTGTGAGGATGGAGAGATGACCTTTCAAGAGTACGCCGCCCGCTGGCTGGAGCGGCAGACGAGATATGCTCCGAGTACGCTCGGATTTTATCGCCGGTCATTGGAGACGGTGTATCCGATGATTGGAAACATCAAGCTGAATCGTCTCCGGCCCATCGCTCTGGAAAATATGTTGGTAGAGTTAAGAAAGCGGACCTACCATGGCAAACCAATTCAAGAGGCAACTGTCCAGAAATACTTGACAGTTGCCTCTGCGGTACTGAGCGATGCGAAGCGAAACGAGATCATTGAGAAAAATCCGGCTCGGATGATTGACCTGCCGGAGACAACATCGAGGACACAGCTGATCCCCACAGATGAGGAGGTCCATAGATTTCTGGACATTCTCGCCAACGAAGATGATCCCTACAAGACCTTTTACGCCCTGGCAATCTACACCGGTTGCCGTCGGGGAGAGCTGTGCGCTCTGAAATGGGACGACCTCATCATGAACGGCGACGAGTGTATCCTGACGGTCAGCCGCTCCCGCAGCTCAGTCCCAGGAAAAGGCGTAGTAGAGGGGAGTACAAAGAACGGCCAGGCCCGGACGATCTATATCAGCGAAGAGATGACCACTGTCCTTCGCTGCTACTGCTACGGCAAAATGTACGAGGCACAGGAGGGTGGCTTCGAGATGAGCGATTATGTGTTCACAAACGAGAGCGGTGAACTGATGCACCCCGATACGTTCTCCCGGCATCTCCGTCAACTCTATGACGAGAATGGTTTTCCGAGGGAGTTTCACCTCCACACTCTGCGCCACTACTTCGTGTCTACGATGCTTCACAACGGCGTAGACAAGCAGACAGTAGCAGAGCTGGCCGGTCACGGAGACACCGGCTTCCTGGAGAGAACCTACTGCCATCCGCAGCTGCAATTAAAGCGCCAGGCGGCGGAGCGTTACACGCAGACTATGTTTGATTTCAGCGGCAGAGATTCTGAGAGCGCCTGATTGTTGCTTTCGTAGAATCTCCGTCCTGAAGCAAAAAAGCAGTAGCTATACGGCAAGAATTGGGGTATGTTGTGTTTGCCAAAAGAAACCTCAGCCGGACTGAGGACAGAAGGGAAGATGTGAAATGGCAAGTATTCGAAAACGGGGGAACAGCTACCTCCTGGTCGTCTCCATGGGCTACGACCACACCGGCAAGCGCCGGGCCGCTCAGCAGAAAACAGTGAGGCCGCCGGAGGGCCTCACGCCAAAGCAAAAAGAAAAATGGCTGAACGAACAGGCGGTTCTCTTCGAGCGGGAGTGTAGGGACGCTCCGCTGACCGTAGATCGAACCATCACACTGGCGCAGTACGTTCAAATCTGGCTCCGGGATATCGCACCGGACAAGCTGGCGAAGTCCACGCTGGCCCGTGACAAGCAGGACATTGACCGCTTCCTGCCGTACCTGGGTGGCTACAAATTAGTAGACCTCCGCCCTGAGCACTTCCGAAAGCTCTACGCCGAGCTGCGGAAGCATACAAGTCAAAATACTGGAATGCCGCTCTCCGAGTATACGGTAGAGGGAGTCCACGCCTGTCTATGTGGAATCCTCTCCGACGCAATGGAGGGCGGTTTTCTTAACCATAATCCGGCGTGGAGAACGTACAAATACTCCGGCAAGAGGAAAGAAAAACTCGTTGCCGATGAAGAAACGGTTCAGAAGATCATCGCTGCGCTGGAAAATGAGAGTATCAAATACGAAACGTACTATAAACTGATTATTGCCACCGGGATGAGAAGGGGAGAGTGCTGTGGCTTGAAGTGGTCCGACATCGATTACGAACGCAAGAGTATCCACATCCAACGGAACGTGGTGAAGATCACCGGGGAGGAGATCATCGTCAAGGACACCAAGACTGCGGCAGGGGACCGTTATGTGTACTTCTCTCCGGAGATGGAGAGCCTTCTCAAAGAGTACCACCGGGAGTGCGTGTGGCAGGCGGATGCCTATGAGGACCGGGTGCTGACGGAGGAGGACTTTGTGTTCCGCAGGCACGACAGCCAGGACCCGATGACGCCCAGCACCTTCACCTGGAGGTTTAAGCTAATTCTGAAAAAGAACGGTCTCCCGGAAAAATTGAATGTCCACAGTCTTCGGCACAGCAACGCAAGTCTGCTGATTGCGGGCGGTGCTGATGTGGCAACAGTGGCGGGCCTCCTGGGCCACTCTCAGCCATCCACGACGCTGGACATCTATACCCACGCCTTCGATAAAAACAAAAAGGCTGCCAGTGAGGCACTCCAACGGGGCTTGGATATCTGAGGGGGGAGGGAATACCATGTATGATTACATGCAGGCGTTACAAGCCCGCTTTGCAACAGAGACTTTCTGTGTTGAACAACAGGCAGAAGTGGTTCGACTGCACCGGAAGCTGGAAAAAAGGTTAGACTGTCGCAATCAGATACGGCTGTTGGAGCTGGTGGATGCCGAGGCAAGGCTACAGGACGACGTATCTCTGGAAAGTTTCATCGCTGGCTTCCGCTTGGCCTGTGGGATAGCACACGAGTTAGGAGCAACAGAACTGCCCTACTCCTTCCGCCGGGAAGAGGAAGAGCGAATCAGCAAAAGATAGAGCAGGGGAGAGGTGTTCTGAAAAACCAGGCGGCATGGAGCGAAGCTCCATGCCGCTGTCCGCATCCGCTCAATCGTTTTCTACTAACGAATGAAGTTCGTGCGCTGGGGAGGCTCCCGCTCCGGGAGGCCGTATTTCTCCTTACCCAGCTGGATGCTCCGCATGAGGAACGTCATATTCCGGGCCAGGGTCCGCATAGTCTGCAAACCCTCCGCATCCTGGGCCGCCTGGCCGGGCTCCCGCCCGTGAACGCTGTTCCAATATTGGCTGGAGGCCACAGGCATTCCGGAGATGGTGAAGAACTTGTTCAGCTCGTCAAACGTAGCGGACAGTCCGCCCCGCCGGGCAACGGCGACGGCGGCGCCGACCTTCATCGTCTTGTCAAAGGGCGTGCTGAAAAAGAGCCGGGTCAGGAAGGCCACCAGCGTGGCGTTGGCGGAGGCGTAGTAGACAGGACTGCCCACCACCAAACCATCACAAGCCTCGAATTTCGGCGCAACTTCGTTGACGGCGTCGTTAAAGATGCACCTGCCCTTTTCCGCGCATTTGCCGCAGGCGATACAGCCCCGGATGGCCTTGTTCCCGACTTGGACAATTTCGGTTTCAATGCCTTCCGCCTTGAAAATGCCTTCCATCTCCCGCAGGGCGAGAGAGGTGTTGCCGTTGGACCGGGGACTGCCGTTAATCATCAGAACCTTCATATGGGAACCTCCATGGCTTCGGGTTTATGTACTCAATAATTCTCCGCGTGGACCTCGAAGTAAGCCTGGGGATGGGCGCAGACGGGGCAGACCTCCGGCGCGGCGGTGCCCACCACGATATGTCCGCAGTTCCGGCACTCCCAGACCTTGACCTCGCTCTTTCTGAAGACCTCCTGAGCCTCCACGTTTTTCAGCAGAGCCCGGTAGCGCTCCTCGTGGTGCTTCTCGATCTCGCCAACGGCCCGGAATTTGGCGGCCAGCTCCGGGAACCCCTCGGCCTCGGCGGTCTTTGCAAACCCCTCGTACATATCCGTCCACTCGTAGTTCTCGCCGTCGGCGGCAGCGCCCAGGTTCTCGGCGGTGGAGCCAATGCCCGCCAGCTCCTTGAACCACATTTTGGCGTGCTCTTTTTCGTTGTCGGCGGTTTTCAGGAACAGGGCGGCAATCTGCTCGAAGCCCTCTTTCTTGGCCTTGGACGCAAAATAGGTGTACTTGTTCCGGGCCTGGGACTCCCCGGCAAAAGCGGCCTGCAGGTTTTTCTCCGTCTGAGTTCCGGCGTATTTGGACATGGTAAAATCCTCCTTTTCAAATCTTCAAAATAGATGTAAAAAGTTACAAAAAAGCTCTAAAAACCGCGTTTTTAGAGCTTTTGGTACGCCCGACTGGATTCGAACCAGCGGCCTTCAGAGTCGGAGTCTGACGCGCTATCCAACTGCGCCACGGGCGCATACCTGACAATATAAGATTTTCAGTTTTCCGGCTATCCGGGGAAACAGTAGTCAAACAGTAGTCAGCTCACGGCGTTTTTTCCTCTGCCGATCCGCCAACGCCCCTGTTTGCAGGGCCTTGCGCCGCATCTCAGCCGGAGGTGTCAGAAACGTCGGAGTCTGACGCGCTATCCAACTGCGCCACGGGCGCATACCGAACAATATGAAATTTTCAGCCTTCCGGCTATCCGGGAAAATAGTAGTCAAACAGTAGTCAGCCGACAGCGCTTTTTCCTCTGCCGATTTGCCAGTGCCCCTGTTTGCAGGGCCTTGCGCCGTATCTCAGCCGGAACGGTCAGAAACGTCGGAGTCTGACGCGCTATCCAACTGCGCCACGGACGCGTACCAGACGCTATCCTATCCGCTTGTCCTAAAGAAAATTCCAAGAGCGCGGGGAGGGGTTTTCCTCACGTCCTTGGGTAGTATAGCAGAATTTTCCCCGCCTGTAAAGCATTTTATAAAAAATTTTTCAAGAAAAAGATTGTTAAAAAAATTGACAAGTTGTAGATTTTGAGCTAAACTATAACTATTGTGACAAGGTTCTGATTGGGAGTGAGGGTTTTGAAGAAAGAAAATGTCTCTGATGCTGTAATCCGGCGGCTTCCCCGTTACTATCGGCAATTGACCGAGCTGTGCGCCAAGGGCGTGGTGCGCATCTCCTCCCACTCCCTGGGCCAGGAGATGAACATTACCGCGTCCCAAATCCGCCAGGATTTGAGCTGCTTCGGCGAGTTTGGCCAGCAGGGCTACGGCTATAACGTAGAAGAGCTCCACACGGAGATCGGCCGCATCCTGGGAGTGGATAACGACCACCACCTGGTTATGATCGGCGTGGGTAACCTGGGCCACGCCCTGCTGCAAAATTTCCCCTTTGCCCAAACGGGCTTCACAGTGGACGCCGCCTTCGACATCTCTCCCGCCGTTACCGGGACCCGGGTCAACGGCGTGCCCATCTATTCCATGGACGAGGTGGACGGCTTTATCCGCTCCCACAGCGTGGACGTGGTGGTGCTGACCATTCCCCAGTCCATTGCCCAGGAGACGGCGGACCGCCTCATCGGCCTGGGCGTCCGGGGGTTCTGGAATTTCACCAACGTGGAGATCGTCTGCGGGCAGCCCGACGTGAAGATTGAGAATATCCACTTTGCCGACAGCCTGCTGACCTTGAGCTACCGCATTGCCAACCGCTGACCGGGGAGCGGAGAAAGGAATCCTCATGCGGAAAAAAATCCTGATCCTGTTTCCGCTGTGCCTGCTGGCGGCCGCCGCTGTTTGGGCTGCTGCCGCCGGGGACGCGGCGGACCCCCTGGCCTCGCTCTCCTATCTCAACGGCGCTTTCACCAGCAAGGTGGATGCCGCCGTCAGCGCCCGGCTGGACAGCGCCGGGGGTCTCCACCCTGCGGAAAACGGGGGAAATACGGCCGCTGGGACCGCCGCCTGGACGGAGAGACGGGTGAAGCAGGACGATGTCCTACAGGCCGTCACCGGGGATGGCGTGCTGCTGCTGGCGGGAAGCGGGCGGGTGAACTATTCCTCTGGGGCGGTGGTAGACGTAACCGATGGGACGGTGCTGCCCAGCGGGGGAACCCTGGCGGTCCGGCATCGGTATCTGGTGGCGGAGGACACTGCCGCTAATTTCGTTGTTACCAGCAAGACCGCCGTGGTGGACTGGCAGGGGGCCTGTACCTTCCACGAGTCCACCTCCACGGATTACAACGCCATGGCCGCTGCACTAAAAGCCATGCACCTCTTCCAGGGCAGTTTCACCGGATACGGCCAGGGCTTTGACCTGGAGGCCGCTCCCACCCGGCTCCAGGCCCTCATTATGTTCATCCGGGTGCTGGGGGAGGAAAACGAGGCCCTGGCTTGGAATGGGATTTGTCCCTTCCGTGACGTGCAAAGCGGCACCAACGGAGCAAAATACGTGGGCTACGCCTTTGAAAAGGGATACACCAATGGGTACAGTGCCACGGAGTTCCGGCCCTCCAGCCCGGTGAACGCCCGGCAGTATACAGAGTTCGTCCTCCGGGCCCTGGGATACAGTTCCGCCGCCAATACGGACTTGTCCGGCGCCCTAGTCCGGGCCCAGTCCGCGGGCCTTCTGACAGAGGGCGAGGTGTCCATGCTCCAGCGGGACCCCTTCCTCCGGGCGGAGCTGGTGTACATCTCCTACTATGCCTTGGAGGTCCCGGTGGCTGGTTCGGGCCTGACGCTGGCCCAGCGGCTGATGGACAAGGGCGTTTTTACCCAATTCGAGCAGGACAGCGCGCCGCCAGTTTTGAACTGGCGCCTGTGACACCGTACAGATTTGCCGCCTGCGGGAAGGAGTTCCCCAGGCGGCTTTCTTTAGTCACCACCCCAGGCGGGGGGCATATGATGAACTGAGACCGCTCCGATTCGGTCTACATCTCTCAGGAGGTTTCATCATGTGCAATAACGGCTTTGGCGGCGGCAACTGCTGCTGGATCATCATTCTGCTGATCATCGTCTGGTGCTGCTGTGGGAACAACAGCTGGGGCGGAAGTACCGGCGGCTGTGGCTGCAACTGCGGTTGCAACTGCGGCGGATGCAGCTGCGGATGCAACTGTGGCGGATGCAACAATAACTGCGGCTGCACCCCCGCGCCCTGCTGCTGAGTTCCTTTCCTTGAAAAGCATGGGGAGCCTTGGCGGCCTTGCCGCTTAGGGACTCTGTATGCCTGAAGGATAAGAGGAAGCATGGGACGTTTGCGCGCTTTGGCAATCTGGCGTCCTGCCGGGCTGGAGCAGCGGCGAACAAGGGCCCGCTTTCATGGTACTTTTTTACCAATGACATAAGGGAAGCCCCGGGCCCAGCAGGGCCCGGGGCTTTTTAAATTAAAAACCGCTGTTAGCGCTGATGGTTCTAAAAAGCTTTCGCGATTCCCTGGAAACAGGATTCTCCTTCGGGAAGCCCTTTACTCAGGTAAAGAAAAAACTAGCGGTCATATCCAGATAGTTCCCGCCGCTGTAGGCGGGGTATTGCTCCTTCACCTTTGCCTTGAAGGACTCGCCGTTACCGCAGGAGGCCGCCAGTTCCTTCAAACGCTCCAGGTAGGCGATCTTTACCTCGGCGTCCTTCAGGTCCTCCGGTGTGTAGTGGGAGGTGAGAATCAGGCCGCAGCCCTTTTGGATGTAACCCTTCAGCTGGCGGATGATCCTGTCCGCGTGGTCCGGGCCAGCCACGATGGAATGACAGTCGTGCCCCAGCATATGGGTATAGACTGCGTTGATCTCGGGAATCTCTACGTCAAAGGCCTCGGCGGTCTGCCGGATGAGGAAGTGAATCCCGCCGATGCTTACGGGCCCTTCTCCGATCACGTGGGTGACCATGTGAATACCGCTGTCAAAAGCGTCTCCAAAGGCCTCTGCAAACTGGCGGACCAGGGCCATGCCTCCGCCTTTTGCCGCGTACTCCACGGCGTTGGCGGTGGCGTATTTGGGAACGGAGCACAGGAAGGAGGCCCCCGCCCCGTGGTAGGACACCAGCATTCCGGCCACGGTTTTCCCATCCAGATAGCCGCTGAGGGCGGCGATGCTGTCTACAAAACAGGGGGACTCCAGGACCACGAAGCGGCCCGCTTTTTCCAGCAGGAACACCTCGTCCGACAGGGGGTCCCCGGTCTGGTAGGCGTGGAGCTTCACGGCGCCGAAGTCATAAATGTGCATCTCGCCCTGGCTCAGCTTGACGGTGGTAAAATTGTGCTTGTTCATAGAAAATACCTCCAAAAGTCCGGCGTTTGGGATGTTCTCCCGCCGACGTGTCCATCATAGCAAACGGGCGGGAGCTTGTGAAGTACGCACAATTTTGTGGCATAGGCACCGATGGGTAACTATGGGACGGTTTCCCGGTTTTCCGGAGGAGAGTCTGGCCCGGAGATGTTCCCTTGTAGGGGCGGACGTATGTGTCCGCCTTTCTTCCGGGGTCCTCCGATAGGCGGGCAGACACGCAGGCACGCCCCTGTGCCGCGTTCCGCCTATCAAATGCGAAGCCGGACACTCCCCCAAACAGCGGGCGTATCTCTTTCGAAGATTTTTAGTGGAGGGTTTGTTTCGGTTTTCGTTCCCAGGCCCTTGATGAATGGGTGGCGCAAGAACTCGTCCCTGCAAAGCATTCTTGTTATAAAATGCCTAACCGGACACGTCCCCTTTCTGAAAGCCCCTTGACAGCGGCTGGTTTCTTACCATAAAATAAGGAAGTACCGTCTAAACGGAACGATGGAAAAATGGGGGCGATTTGCTTGACGGCTGCGGCAAAGAGACTTCCGGACTGCCCGGTGGAAACAACGCTGTCCCTGATCAGCGACAAGTGGAAGGTGCTGGTCATCCGGGATTTGCTGCCGGGAACGAAACGTTTTGGAGAGCTGAAGCGCTCGCTTGGAACCGTGAGCCAGAAGGTGCTGACCGCCCAGCTCCGGCAAATGGAGGACAGCGGCCTCCTGACCCGGACGGTGTACCCGGAGGTGCCGCCCCGGGTAGAGTATACGCTGACGGAACTGGGATACAGCCTCAAGCCAGTTCTGGACGCCATGCAGAGCTGGGGCCAGGAATACCAGGTGAAAAATAGATAAATAAATGAGGGGAGATCGGGAGACAAGCCAGCAGCCGGGGCGCAGTATCTGCGCCCCGGCTGCTGCTGGCTTTCCAGGCGGTGGGAAAAACCGATGGGAAACGGGGGCTAGACGATGAACGCCAGCTCCTTTCCGCCAGATTTCACCGCGCAAAGCCCGAAACTGTCATAGCCTGTGCCATCGCTTACAAAGAGGTAAGTTTGGGGAGAGAGCCGCAGCAAGCGGCGGTAAAGGTCATTGGCTTTCACAGGATACGCCCCTTGGTGGCTGCGGGCCAGGCGGGCCAGCTGTCCGGCTGTTTCCCGGGAAAAGCGGCCGATCCAGCCGGGGCCGCCGGAGGCTGTGTACATCCAGAGGCCTCCATCCAGGGCTTCCAGCTCGTCCCCGGCGTCCTCCGGGGAGAACTCCGGCCTTCCCAGCACGCCGCCAGTCCGGAAAATTTCTTGGGAAAGCCCCTTGATAGAAACAGTTGCTCCCACGGCGGCGGCCTTTCCCCGGTATACCTCTGCCAGCCTTCCGGCGATGGCCCTGTCAATTTCCACAGGGTCCTTGGAGGAAAAGCGGAGGGGCCGGAACTGCTCCAGCCTGCTCTCGCATTCCGCCAGGCGTTCCGGAGGACAGAGGCCAGCCAGCGCCAGGCGGTTTCCCTGGCCTGTGATGATCCTGGCTCCAAACGCGGCATAGTCATCCATCATTCCGCACCTGTTCCTGGGGATACTGGGCCAGCACGGCCTCCGTCATCGCGCGGTTGATCCCCTCGATGCCGCCGGATTTTCCCACGGCCTGGATGAAGGCCTCTATGGCCGCTTCCGCCTCCCGTAGGGGGCCGGGGACGTTGACGACGAGGCAGTTCCCCTTTTTGCCGCAGACCAGGTTCGTCCACATATGGCCGTTTTTCCCGTAAATTTGGCGGGAGGTCTTTTGGTCAAGCCACTGTTTCATGGCGGAGTGGGTGTAGTCCTTGCCCAGGGTGCTGGAAAAGCGGTGCCCGCCGCCCGGCGCCACCTGCACACCTGTTACTCTTCCTTCATCCACTATTACCTGTCAAAGGGAGTGCAGTAGCCCGGAGGGAGAACAGGCAGCGGGGGCTCCTTGCCGGAGCCCCCGCTGTTTTATAGGGGATTGGCCGCCGCATGGTCCATACCTTGGGGAGGCTTGCTGGAAACGGGCGGCAGGGCCCCTGAAATTTCTCCAAGATTTCCGGTTGCGTTTTTCCGTCCCATGCGTTTTATTCAATAGAGAGATACCAGGAGGTGGGATACCACATGATCGTCTTTACCATCCCGGCGGAGGACCCGGACGGCATGGCCCTTATGCGGGACTTATACCGCCGCTATTCCCGGCTGATGTTCGCCGAGGCCCTGCGCCGGGTCTCTAACCGGCAGGACTGCGAGGACATTGTCCAGGATGCCGTAGAGAGCCTCTGCGGGAAGCTGGACACCCTGCGGGAGCTCCCCGCCGCCGCCGTGCCGGCCTATATTGTCTATACGGTTAAACACAAGTCCATCAGCTTCCTGCGCCACCAGGCGGTGGTGGGGCGGCACACCATGGACCTGGAGGACGGATGCCTGGAGGACTTCGAGTCTCCCGCGCCCTCGCCGGAGGAACTGGCGGAGCTGCGGGAGCGGACGGACGGTTTGTACAAGGCCTGGTCCCTGCTGCCGGAGGAGGACCAGGAGCTTTTGTACCGCAAGTATGTGCTGGGCCAGGACAACGGGGAGTTGTCGGAGGTCTTCCAATGCCGGAGGGACAACCTGCGGATGCGGCTGACCCGGGCCCGCCGCCGGGCGGCGGCTCTGATGAAGGGAGGAAACGGCCATGACACAGCGGGAACGCTTGGTTGAACAGTACGAGGACGCCCTGTTTGCCCTGCTGATGGAGGACGTGATGGTCCGGGAGGGGGAGCGGCTGGAGGCGTGGAACCGCCGCCTGCTGGAGGACCCCGCCGCCGCCGTGCCGGAGAGCCTGGACCTGCGGTGCCGGAAGGCCATTGGCCGGTGCGCCTCCGCCCGGAAGAGGCAGGCCGCCCTCCGGCGGACTGGAAAAATCCTACGGGCGGCGGCGGTCATCGCCGCCATCATCGGGACGCTGTTTACCACCGCCTTCGCCGCCTCGGAGGAGTTCCGGGAGGCGGCCCTGGAGCTGGCCCGGACGGTGACGGGGCATTACACCCAGCTGGACATCCGGCGGACCGTGGAGACCGGGGGCCGGACCCTGGGGGAGTATTTCAAGCGGGTGGACGTGGGCTGGCTGCCGGAGGGATTTTCCTACCGCGGGGGAGAGTACGACGCCTGGGCGGAGTTTGAGGACGGCCAGGGGGGGAGCCTCCGGGTGGAGGCCTACCCGGAGAATACCTATTTGGACCTCCGACTCGAGAACCCGGACCGCTCGGAGGGCCTCTCCATCAACGGGAACTCCGGCATGCTCTGGGAGAAGGACGGGGAGACGGTCCTCAGCCTCGACGACTTCGCCGACGGTTTCCACTTCGTGGTCCGGAGTGCCGACGTTCCCGCCGCCGCGGCGACAAAGGTCCTGGCGAACCTCCGGCTGCACCACGGGGCGGGGTATTTTGACAACGCGGAAATCAGCTGGCTGCCGGAGGGCTTCACCTACCGGGAGAGCCGTTACAACTGGTACGTCAAATACCAGGACCGGGAGGGGCGGTGGCTCTGGGTCTACCTCTACGACGGAGCCGGGTCCCTCCACGTGGACACGGAGGGGGCCGAGTATGTGGAAGACGTGTCCATCAACGGGAATGAGGGGCTCTGCGTGGTGAAAAACGGCTATGTCCACGTGGTCACCACGGACCTGGCCCACAATCTCTACATTGACGTCATCGCCTCCGACGGGCTTTCCGTGACGACGGTAAACCGGGTGGTGGAGCATATCCGGATTCTTCCATAATTGGGAAAATAGGGCGTTGCGCTTTGCCGCCGCCAGCGTCTTATCATGATAGAGGGCCAAGCGGCCCCGGAATCTGATAGACAGGAGTGTTACCCATGAAAAAAACCAGACACATCGCCTCCTTCCTGGGGGGAGCCCTCACGGCGCTGGCCCTGGCGGCCTGCCTGACCACCGCCCTGGCGGCGTCGGGGAAGGTGAGCTACAATTTCGCCAATGTCACCGTAGAGGGAACCCGGAAAATCACGGCGGGGCAGGACATCGTGGCCGCCAACGGGCAGAAGATACCCGGGACCATCCTCTACACCGACGCGGCGGGAGGCAAGACGAATTACTTACCCATCCGCACCATCAGCGAACTGCTGGGGGTAGAGGTGGGCTATGACTCCGCCAGCAAGACCATCCAGCTGGGGAAGCAGCCCGCCGCCGCGCCGGAAACGAAGCCCGCCTCCGGCGTGCCCATGAACGCCAAACTGGGGGACAAGGCCCTTATCGTCAGCCGGGGCGGGACCCTGCTGCCGGACAGCGACCCGGATTCCTACGCGGGGAACGACAAGCTGTTCAAGGACAAGAATGGGGAGTTCCGGGCTGAGTGGACCGTGGGGAACAAGGACGCCCTCCAGGCAAGCGACAAAAAGCTGATGAAAACTCTGGTAGATGGGGATTACCCCAAGAACAGCAAGGGGGAGAGCTACGGCGACACCCAGCTGGCGTCCTACGTGGGCTACTGGCCGGACCTGGAGCACCTGGCCGCATATCCGCCGGAGGACCGCCCGGAGGGGTATATCCGGGGCTCTGAGCTCCACGCGGAGGGCAAGAAGCTGAACGGCCTCTCCGAGGAGGCGTGCCCCCACACCTACACCATCCCCCTGTACGACTCCGAGGGGACTGTCATCGGGGAATATAAGGCGGGCTGCGGCGGGCATGCCTCCCAGGGCATCACCATGACCCCCCAGGAGGCCCAGGAAGCGTATCTCAAATCCCTGGGCCTGGCGGACTGACGCCGCTGTCTAACCACGGACCGAAATCAAAAAAGGAGTGTTACCCATGAAAAAAACCGGACATATCGCCTCCTTCCTGGGGGGAGCCCTCACGGCGCTGGCCCTGGCGGCCTGCCTGACCACCGCCCTGGCGGCGTCGGGGAAGGTGAGCTACAACTTCGCCAATGTCACCGTAGAGGGAACCCGGAAAATCACGGCGGGGCAGGACATCGTGGCCGCCAACGGGCAGAAGATACCCGGGACCATCCTCTACACCGACGCGGCGGGAGGCAAGACGAATTACTTACCCATCCGCACCATCAGCGAACTGCTGGGGGTAGAGGTGGGCTATGACTCCGCCAGCAAGACTATCCAGCTGGGGAAGCAGCCCGCCGCCGCGCCGGAAACGAAGCCCGCCTCCGGCGTGCCCATGAACGCCAAACTGGGGGACAAGGCCCTTATCGTCAGCCGGGGCGGGACCCTGCTGCCGGACAGCGACCCCAAGTCCTACCGGGGCCCGGAGAAACTGTTCATCGACAAGAACGGCGAGCGGCGGGCCGAGTGGAAGGTGGGAAACGAGGAAACCATCTGCGACCTGCCCGCGAAGGAGAAGCTGCTGGCCACCCTGGTGAACGGGGACTATCCCAAGAACAGCAAGGGGGAGAGCTACGGGAACATCCTGCTGTCGGAGTACGTGGGCTACTGGCCGGACCTGACGCACATGGCCGAGTACCCGCCGGAGGGACGACCGGAGGGGTACATCCGGGATTCCGAGCTGCAAAAGGGGGGCGATGCCCTGCAAGGGCTGTCCGAGGAGGCGTGCCCCCACGAGTACACAATTCCCCTGTATGACGCCGAGGGAAACGTGATCGGAGAGTATAAGGGCGCGTGCGGCGGACACCTGGACACCTCTGGCATGACCATGGAGGAGGTCAAGGAGGCGGTGAAAAATGCGGGCCAGTAATGGGGCGGGCCGCTCTGGGAGGCGGGACGGATGGGCTGCATGATGGCACTGATCCTGATGTTGGTGTTCGGCCTCACCATTTTGGCGGGCTGAGGCGGAAAGAGCGCCATTCACCGGAAGGGACGCCCGGCTTTGCCGGAGCAAGGAACCAAGGCCGGAACGAGAACTGCGGGGCAATGGGGACCTGGGGCTTACCGCCCTGGGCGTTCCCATTGCCCTGCTTTTTGATGGGAGGAACCGGAAACGCCCGGGGCCTTTACAGATTTTGTCTTGAAAAACGGCGCGTTCTCTGATATAGTTAATTGATTATTGAAGCCGCCTTGGGCAGGGCTTCGGCAGAGGTGGAAACGTGTATTTAAAAGCACTGGAAATTCAAGGCTTTAAATCTTTCCCGGACAAGACCGTGCTGAACTTCGGAGAGGATATCACCGCCATCGTGGGGCCCAACGGCTCGGGGAAAAGCAACATCTCCGACGCCATCCGCTGGGTCATGGGCGAACAGAGCGCCAAGGGGCTCCGGGGCGCGAAGATGGAGGACGTAATCTTCGGCGGCACGGAGCAGCGGAACCAGGTGGGCTTTGCCCAGGTGACCCTGGTGCTGGACAACACGGAGCGCATCTTTCCCTCCATGGAGGAGGCGGAGGTGGCCGTCACCCGCCGGTATTACCGTAGCGGGGAGAGCGAATACTACATCAACCGCCAGTCCGTCCGGCTCAAGGACGTGACGGAGCTGTTCCTGGACACTGGATTGGGCCGGGAGGGCTACTCCATCATCGGCCAGGGCAAGATCGACGAGATTTTATCCACCCGGAGCAGCGAACGCCGGGAGATCTTTGAGGAGGCCGCGGGAATCTCCCGCTTCCGCCACCGGAAGGAGGAAGCGGAGCGGAAGCTGGAGCGGACGGAGGAGAACCTGGTCCGCATCAACGACAAGATTTCGGAATTGGAGCTCCAGGTGGGGCCCCTGCGGGACCAGGCGGAGAAAGCCAGGCAGTACCTCATCCTCCGGGACGAGCTGCGGGTGCTGGAAATCTCCGTGTGGCTGGAAAACCTGGACGCCCTGAAAATCAGCACCCGGAAGCTGGAAATGGACTTCCACGCCGCCGAGAAGGAGCGGGACGAGGCCCGGTCCGCCCTGGACGCCCTCTACGCCGAGGGGGAGCGCTTCGGCGGGGAGATGCGGCAGAAAGATATCGAGGCGGAACAGGTCCGGACAGAGGCCGGAGAGCTGGACGCCCAGGCCAAGGACCAGTCCGCCGCCATCGCGGTACTGGAAAACGGCATCGCCCACAACCAGGAGAACATTGACCGGGCCCGGGCGGAGCTGGTGGAGTCCGACAGCCGGGCCGGGGGCCTGGCGGCCCAATCTGCCCAGGAGAAGGACCGGTCGGAGGGCTTGTCCCGGCGGCTGGAGGAACTGAACGCGGGCCTGGAGGCCCTTTTGGAGAAGGCCCGGGCCGCAGCCGAGGAGGCCGGGGGCCAGCAGACCGAGGCGGAGGCCTTCCGGGGCCGGGAGGCCATGGCCGTGGCCGCCGCCGCCGACGCCCGGGCCGCCGCCGCCGCCATCGCCGCCGAAAGCGGGCAGCTGGAGGAGCGGCGCGGCGCCGTGGAGGCGGAAAAGGCCTCTGTGGAGGAACAATGGGAGCAGGCCCGGGCGGAGGCCAAGGCCAACCGCCGCGCCCTGGAGGACGCCCGGGATGACGCCACAGCCGCGGGCAACATCATCGCGGGCCACAGCTTGCGGATGGAAGAGCGGGAGAAGAAAGCCGCCGCCGCCTCGGACAAGCGGATGAGGCTGACCATGGACGCCGGGGCCCTGGAAAACCGCATCCGGCTTTTGACGGAGATGGAGAAGGACTACGAGGGCTTCTCCAAGGCCGTCAAGCTGGTGTGCCAGGGAGGGCTCCGGGGCGTCCACGGCCCTGTGGCGGGGCTGATGAGGACGGAGCAGCAGTACACCGTAGCCATTGAGATTGCCCTGGGGGCGGGCCTCCAGAACATCGTGGTGGACCGGGAGGAGGACGCGAAAGCCGCCATCGGCTTTTTGAAACAGCGGGACGGGGGCCGGGCCACCTTCCTGCCCCTCACCGCCATCCGGGGAGAGGAACTGCGTCCAAACGGCGTGGAGCGGGAATACGGCTTTGTGGGCATCGCCTCCCGGCTGGTGAGCTTCGACCCCAGGTATCAGAACATTTTCCAGAACCTCCTGGGCCGGACGGTCATCGTGGAAGACCTGGACTGCGGCATTGCCCTGGCCCGGAAGTACCATAACGCCTTCCGCATTGTCACCCTGGACGGCCAGGTCATCAACCGGGGGGGCTCCATGACCGGTGGCTCCGCGTCCCGGAATTCCGGCGTGCTGAGCCGGGCGGCGGAGCTCCGCAGGCTCCATGGCCGGGCCGGGACCATGCGGGAGCAGCTGGAAGCCGCGAAACGGGAGGAAGAGGCCCTCCAGAGGGACCTCTCCGCCGCCCGGTACGACCTGGAGACCGCCGAGGGCCAGCGCCGCCAGGCGGAGGACGAGGTGCTGCGGCTGGAGGGAGCGCAGAATCACTTGGACATCCTGCTCAAATCCCTGGGTGAGAATTTGGAGAACCTAGCGGGAGAGCTAGAGAGCCTCACGGGCCACCTGGCCGAGAACCGCCAGCGGAAGGAACAGGCGGAACAGGCCATTGCCCAGCAGGAGAGCCTGGCCGCCCAGTACCGGGAGCAGGCCAGCCAGGCCCTCTCCGGCCAGTCGGAGCTGCTGGCCCGGTCCAGCGCGCTGACCGGGGAGGTCACCGCCCGGAAGGAGGAGCTGGCCGCCCTTACCGCCGAGCGGGACGCCGCCCTCCAGCGGGCCGCGGACCTGCGCCGCCTGGCGGCGGAGCTGACGGGAGACCGCCAGCAGAAGGAGGAAACCCTGGGGAAGTACCAGGAGGCCATTGAAAAGGCCCAGGCGGAAATCGCCCGCCGCCGGGAGGACATGAGCGTCCTGAACCAGCGGCGGCAGGGCTGCCAGGAGCGGCTGGCCTCTTTGAACGAGGAAAAGATGGCCCTGGAGGCCCGGCGCACCGCCCAGAACAAGCGAAGCCAGGAGATGAACGAGAACCTCCTGAACCTGGAGCGGTCCGCCTCCCGGCTGGAGCAGAAGCTGGCCACTTCCGGCATGGAGGAAAAGCAGATCCTGGACCGCCTCTGGGAACATTACGAGCTGAGCCACAGCGACGCCCAGGCCCAGCGCATGGAATTGGAGAGCGTTCCCAAGGCCGCCCGGCGGATCGGGGAACTGAAAAAGGGAATCGCCGCCCTGGGCACGCCGAACATCGGCGCTATTGAGGAGTACGAGCGGGTAAACACCCGGTATACCTACCTGACGGACCAGAGGGACGACGTGGAGAAAGCCAAAGGGGAGCTGGAGACCATCATCGGCGGCATCACCGGGGAGATGACCCGGATTTTTGCCGAGCAGTTCCAGCTCTTAAACGAGAGCTTCCAGGCCACGTTCCTGGAGATGTTCGGCGGCGGGCAGGCCCAGCTGGAGCTGGAGGACGAGGCGGACATCTTGAACTGCGGCATCGAGATCAAGGCCCAGCCCCCGGGGAAGACGCTGAAGACCATCTCACTGCTCTCCGGCGGGGAGAAGGCCTTCGTGGCCATCGCCCTGTACTTCTCCATTTTGAAAGTGCACCCCACCCCCTTCTGCGTCATGGACGAGATCGAGGCGGCGCTGGACGACGTGAACGTCACCCGCTACGCCCGGTACATGCGGAACCTGGCTGGGAAAACCCAGTTCATTGTCATCACCCACCGCCGGGGCACCATGGAGGAGGCCGACGTGCTGTATGGCGTGACCATGCAGGAGAAGGGCGTGAGCAAAATCCTGACCATCAATTTGAACGATATGGCAAAGGAATTGGACATTCAGTAGAAAGGGGAGCGGTACCATGGCTTTACGGCAGAAAATCTGGGCCACCCTGGCGGTGTTCGCGGCGTCCGCAGTGATCGTAGTTCTTGGCGTGTGCCTGAATCGCAACGGCGTGACCGCCAGTGGATTGCTCCTGTTCCCAGCGGCGATTCTGGCAGCCCTGTTCTGCTGGCGCTGCCCGTACTGCGGGGTTTAATCCGCCCTTCAATAAGAAGCGGTGCGCCCGCTGCGGGCGGGAGACCGACTACGGGGCCCGGGGGAAGAAGTTTTAATTCCATCGGCGGGAGCTGGGCAGAGGCCTGGAAGAGGGCGGACACATCCCCGCAAGGGGGGACGCCGCAGCTCTAAGCGGCAAGCCGCCAAGAGCTGCGCAGAGGTCTGCCCTTACAGGGTATTCTGCCGCTAGAAAGGGAGGCCCTGGGGGAATGGCCTGCCGGGAGAATGGCAATCTTTGAGGGAATGGCCTGACCTGGGGGTCAGGCCCCACAGGGTGCTCTATCAAAAAAGGCGGACACCTGCCCCCTACCGCCAGGGTAGCGGCAGCGGAAAGAGGAGCTGGTCCATTCGGTGACCTCCAAACCCCCGCTAAGGCTACGCCGCGGGCTGAAGGCATTCGTAAAAAACGGAGGTACGCCTTGCGCGTCCCCCGTCCCACGTCCCCCCGCAGGGGCGGTCTTTCCTTTTCTCTTTTGGACCGTGCACGGCCCGTTTTCTCGTTTCCTTCTGGAAGGAAACGAGAAAACGGGGGGTGCAAAGAACCAGCCATCTTCATGGCTGAAAACCACCAGGAGGCACCTATGGGTTTCTTTGACAAGCTGAAAAAAATCACCACCAACCTGTTCACCACCTACACCGAGGCCGACGAGGCCTTCTTCGAGGAGCTGGAGGAAACCTTAATCCTCTCCGACTTCGGCATGGAAATCGCCGTGGAGACTGTGGAGAAGCTCCGGGAGAAGGTCCGGAAGGAAAAGCTCGTGAGCCAGGAGGAGGTCCGCGCCGCCCTGCGGGCGATCATCGTGGACACGCTGAATGTGGGCACCACGGAGGTGAACGTCTCCACCTCCCCCTGCGTCTTCCTCTTCATCGGGGTCAACGGCGTGGGGAAAACCACCTCCATCGGCAAGATGGCGAACCTCCTGCGCTACGGCGGGAAGAAGTGCCTCCTCTGCGCGGCGGACACCTTCCGGGCGGCGGCGGCAGACCAATTGGAAATCTGGTCCCAGCGGGCCAAGGCGGACCTGATCCGCCAGCACGAGGGGGCGGACCCCGGCGCGGTGCTCTTCGACGCCCTTCAGGCCGCCAAGGCCCGGGGGGTGGACGTAGTGCTCTGCGACACGGCGGGGCGGCTCCACAATAAGGCCAATCTCATGGCGGAGCTTGCCAAGCTCTCCAAGATCATTGACCGGGAGTGCCCCGGCGCGGCCCGGGAGACCCTGCTGGTGCTGGACGCCACCACGGGCCAGAACGGTTTGATCCAGGCCAAGACCTTCAAGGAGGCGGCGGGACTGACGGGCATTATCCTCACCAAGCTGGACGGAACCGCCAAAGGCGGCATCGCCGTGGCCATCGCCCAGGAGCTGGGCGTCCCCGTGAAGTTCGCCGGGGTGGGCGAGGGCATCGACGACCTGCGGCCCTTTGATTCGGAGGAATACGCCGAGGCCATAATTTAAAGGAGGCGGGCGCTGTGTTTGACTGCTGTCCCCGCTGCGGGGAGGCGTTGAAGCCGGGCTTTCTGCGAAGCGGCAGCCGCAACATCCTTTGGACCCCCTTTGACGAATGGAGAGCTTCCTATCTTCCCATGTGGGAGGGGGAGATCTCTCTTCAGGAAAAGAGGTTTGGGAGCGGCGTGAAGCTCCCCGCCCGGTGCTGCGGGAAGTGCGGCCTGATTTTGATTGAGACAAAAGAGGAGGAATCGACTTGACCAGAGAAGACGGCCGGGCGTTCAACGAACTGCGGCCTGTGACCATTACCACGGACTTCGTCAAATTCGCCGAGGGCAGCTGCCTGATTCAATGCGGGGACACCATGGTCCTCTGCTGCGCCAGCGTGGAGGAGAAGACGCCGCCCCACGTCCCCTATGGGGAGGGCTGGATTACCGCCGAGTACTCCATGCTCCCCCGGGCCAACCGGGAACGGAGCCGCCGGGACGTGGCCAAGCTGAAATTATCCCCCCGGAGCGCCGAAATCCAGCGGTTAATTGGCCGGTCCCTCCGGTCCGCCGTGGACATGAAGCGCCTGGGGGAGCGGACCATTACGGTTGACTGCGACGTGCTCCAAGGGGACGGCGGAACCCGGACGGCCTCCGTCACCGGGGGCTTCGTGGCCCTGGCCCTGGCCTGCCGGAAGCTGGTGGAGAACGGGGACCTGGGAGCCAGCCCCATCCGGCACTACGTCAGCGGTGTCTCCGCCGGGATTGTGGACGACACGCCCCTGCTGGACCTACGCTACAGCGAGGACAGCCGGGCCCAGGTGGATTTGAACTGCGTGATGAACGAGCTGGGGGAGCTCATTGAAATCCAGGGCACCGGCGAGGGCCGGGCCTTCACCCCCGCGGAGCAGCAGGAGCTGGTGCGCCTGTGTGCCAAGGGCTGCAAGGAGCTGCTGGCGGTCCAGAGAGAAGCGTTGGGAGGGAAATTCTAATGGCGGAAAAATTTGTGCTGGCCACCCATAACCCGGGGAAGCTGGCGGAGATGCGGGCGATTTTGTCCGGCTTGGGCGTGGAGGCCGTCAGCCCCGCCGAATCCGGAGTGGAGGTGGACGTGGAGGAAACCGGGTCCACCTTTGCCGAGAACGCCATGCTGAAAGCGAAGGCCATCTGCGCGGCATCGGGCCTGCCCGCTATCGCCGACGACTCCGGGCTCTGTGTGGACGCGCTGAATGGCGGCCCCGGGGTTTATTCCGCCCGGTACGGCGGGGAGGGCCTGGATGACCGGGGGCGGTGCATGCTGCTGCTCCGGAGCCTCCGGGGCCAGACCACCCGGGCGGCCCACTTCACCTGCGCCGTGGCCTGCGCTTTCCCCAATGGGGACACCCTGGAGGCGGAGGGCCGCTGCGACGGGGCCATTGCCTTCGCCCCCCTGGGGGAGGGCGGCTTCGGCTATGACCCGGTGTTTTTGATTCCGGAAAAGGGGAAGACCTTCGGCCAGATCGGCCCGGAGGAGAAGAGCAAAATTTCCCACCGGGGCAAGGCCCTGGCGGCTTTCGCGGAGAAGCTGGGAACTTATCTGAAGAAGTGAGCGTCTGAAAAAGAGGGCGCGCCATGCGCCCCGGGCCCCGCGAAATCCGAAGATTTTACGGGGAGAAACCGAGTAACGGAATCAAGCGGATATCCGCTGGGAGGCGGATGGAGCGGAATGGAGTTTGTGAGAACGGATATGGATTTGACAAGCAAACAGCGGGCCCAGCTGCGGGGCCTGGCAAACGGCATCGGTACCATTCTTCAAATCGGCAAGGAGGGCATCGGGGAAAACCTCGTCAAACAGGCCGACGACGCCCTGGAGGCCCGGGAGCTTATCAAGGGCCGGGTGCTGGAGAACAACCTGGATTATGACGCCCGGACGGCGGCAGAGGAGCTGGCCAAAGCCACCCGCAGCGAGGTGGTCCAGGTCATCGGGACCAAGTTCGTCTTGTACCGGGAGACCCACTCCAAGCCGAAAGAAAAACGGATCCAACTGGTAAAAGAGCGGAAGAAGAAACCGTGACCTGATTGGGGAGGAGGCTTCCATTTTGAAGATCGGCGTGTACGGCGGCGCGTTCAACCCGCCGCACCTGGGACATATTACCGCCGCCAGGGCGGTATCCGGGCTTTTGGAGCTGGATAAACTCTTGATAATCCCCACGGGTCACCCGCCCCATAAGACCCTGCCCCCCGGAAGCCCCGCAGCGGGGCAGCGGCTGGAAATGACCCGCTTGGCGGCGGAGCAGGCCGGGCTGGGGGACCGGGTGGAGGTGCTGGACCTGGAGCTCCGGCGGGAGGGGAACAGCTATACCGCCGACACCCTGGCCTGGCTCCGGGAGCAGTACCCGGAGGATGAGCTGTGGCTGCTGATGGGGACAGACATGTTCCTCACCCTCCAGGCCTGGCGGGACCCGGAGCGGATCTTCGCCCTGGCGGGGGTCGCCGCCTTCGGACGGACGGAGGCGGACACGGAGGAACTCTTCTCCGTCCAGCGGGACTACCTCTGCCGCGCGTATCCCCAGGCGCGGATTTTTACCCTCAGCATTCCCGGCGTGGTGGACGTGTCCTCCACGGAACTGCGGGACCTGCTGGCAAAGGGAGAGGGGGGAACGCTCCTGGCCCCGGCGGTGTACGGCTATATCCTTCGGGAGAAGCTCTACGGCACGGCGGCGGACTTGAAAAATTTGCCTCTGGAACAGCTCCGGCCCGTGGCCCTGAGCTGCCTGAACCATCGGCGCATCCCCCATGTGCTGGGCACAGAACAGGAGGCCGTCCGCCTGGCGGAACACTGGGGGGCGGATACGGACAGGGCCCGCCGGGCCGCCCTGCTCCACGACTGCACGAAGAAGCTGGACCTCCCGGAACAGCTGGCCCTGGCGGAACGGTTCCACGTGCCCCTGGACGAAATGGAGCGGCGGGAGATCAAGCTCCTCCACGCCAAGACCGGGGCGGGCATCGCGGAGGCTGTCTTCGGTGCGGATGAGGAAACCGCCAACGCCATCCGCTGGCACACCACCGGGCGGGGGAATATGACGCTGCTGGAGAAGGTTATTTACTTGGCGGACTACGTAGAGCCCACCCGGGACTTTCCCGGAGTGGAGAAATTGCGGCGGACCTGTTACGAAGACCTGGACGCCGGGCTGCTTCTGGGGCTGGAAATGACCATCGGAGAGATGGAGGCCCGGGGCGCGCCCATTCATCCCAAGACCCTGGAGGCCAGGGACGCACTGAAAGGACAGAGATAAAGACATGAGCGACATTGGAAAGCGGCTGGCGGGCAGCCAGGGGGCCAAGCCTCCCCGGAAGGGGAAGCTGACCCGCCAGCAGATCATTTTGATTGCGGTGGTTGTGGTACTGGCCATCGCGTTGGCGGTGACGCTGGCCATGCGGAGCCTCTTCGTCCGGCCGGAGCTGCCCGTCCGGAACGACCTTCAAAATACCGTGGACAAGGATGGGGACGGCAAGCCCGACGGGCCGGAGCCCATTGACTACGGCGAGGGCCTCCGGCCCCGTGGCGGCGATGGAGAGCGGAAGAGCAAGGATTACTGGACCGTCCTGGTCCTGGGCCGGGATACCGGCGGCGGCGGAAACACGGACACCATGCTGCTGGCCAGCTACGACGTGACGAACCAAAAAGCCACCGTCATGTCCATCCCCCGGGATACCATGGTGAACGTCCCCTGGGACATCAAGCGGATCAACTCCGTCTATAATTACTACGGCGGCGGCGAGCGGGGCATCCAGCACCTCTACAAGGAGATTTCCCAGCTAGTGGGCTTCGAGCCGGACTTCCAGGTCGTCGTGGAGTGGGACGCCGTGGGGGAGATTGTGGACGCCATCGGCGGCGTGTACTTCGACGTGCCCCAGGACATGAACTACGACGATCCCTACCAGGACCTCCATATCCACCAAACGGCGGGCTACCGCCTCCTCAGCGGGGATGACGCCATGCAGGTCCTCCGCTACCGCCATGACAACCGGAAGAACGGCGTCACGAAAGGCTATCCGGACGGCGACCTGGGCCGCATCAAGACCCAGCAGGCATTCTTGAAGGCCATGGTGGAGCAGCTCCTGCGGCCCAAGAACATGACCAAGGTGGGCCCCCTCATCGAGGCGTTCAACAAGAACGTGGAGACGGACATGAGCTTCCAAAACATCCTCTGGTTCGGCCAGCAGGCGGTGATGGGAGGACTGAAGACGGAGAACGTGAACTTCGTCACCATGCCCAACCGGGCCAAGTACGCTTACAGCCGGAGCGTGGGGAATATGCAGTCCTATGTGGTGCCCAACGCCAAGGAACTGCTGGACCTGGTGAACAACGAGCTCAGCCCCTTTACCGAGGTCTTCACTCTGCGGGACCTGGACATCATGTCCGTCAACCCCGACGGGTCCATCGGCTCCTCCACGGGCTACGTGGAGGACAAAAAAGCGGCCCTCCCGCCCCCCAGCCCGGAGCCGGAGGAGGAAGAGCCCCTCGTGGATGAGAACGGCAACCCCATCGACCCGGAGACGGGCCTGCCCATTGACCCGGAGACCGGGGAACCCCTTGCTGTGGACCCGGAGACTGGGGAGCCCCTGGAGGGCGGACAGCCGGGCACGGCCTCTGGCTCCGGTGAGGGCAGCGGGGGAACTGGGACCACGGATACTAGCGGCACTAGCGGCGGGACCACCCAGCCTGGGGGCACGGCTCCCTCCAGCCCGCCGGACACGGGCACGGCGCAGCCCCCCGCAAACCCGGATATCCAGGCCCCGCCCGCCACAGACCCCGCCCCTGCGGACCCGGCGCCGGAGACCCCTTTGGAGCCCGGCCCCGTGCCGGAGGTCCCGGCGGCCCCCCAGATTCCGGCGGAGGACCCGGGGTTTACCCTCATCGGGCCGGACCCCGCCGCCTGAGCGCATGAGATACCATTCACATATTTTCTGGAAAGAGAGGAACGTCTATGACACCCAAAGAACTGGCCATCATTGCCGCCAAGGCTCTGGACGAGAAGAAGGGCAAGGAGATTTCCGCCATCGAAATCACAGACCTGACTACCTTGGCGGACTATTTTGTCATTGCCACCGGAGGGTCCAACACCCAGATTAACGCCCTGTGCGACGCGGTGGAAAAGGCCATGAAGGAACAGGCGGAAGAGGCCCCCCTCCACCGGGAGGGCCACCGGGACGGCACCTGGGTACTGCTGGACTACGGATGCGTAGCGGTCCACGTGTTTTCCCAGGAAGCCCGGGAATTCTATGACCTGGAGCGCCTCTGGTCCGACGGGAAGCCCTTGGACCTGTCCGGGGTGCTGACCAAGGATTGAGCATGCCGCGCGGAAAAACGGGAGAGAGACGTAAGTCTCTCTCCCGTTTTCCTTTATCGGTTCCGGAGCACGTTCCCCAGGGTTTCCAGCAGTTTGGCAATGTCAATGGGTTTGGATATGTGGCTGTTCATACCGCATTGGAGGGCCGCCTGTTTGTCCTCCTCGAAGGCATTGGCCGTCATGGCCAGAATGGGGATGCTGGAGAGGGCGGGGTTTTCCAGGGCCCGGATGGCCCGGGTGGCCTCGTAGCCGTTCATGACGGGCATCTGCACATCCATCAGGATCAGCTGGTAATAATCCGGTTCCGCGCGGGTCAGCATGTCCAGGGCAATCTGCCCGTTTTCCGCAATTTCCACCGTGAAGCCCGCTTCCTCCAGGATGGCCTGGGCAATCTCCTGGTTCAGCTCGTTGTCCTCCGCCAGGAGGATGCGCCCCAGGTCCAGGGACTGGATGGGCTCCGTGGTGCTCTCTTCCGGAGGCTCCTCTGTGCTGACAACGGAGAGCAGGCAGTCCCGGAGCTCTGAGAGGAAGAGGGGCTTGCCGCAAAAGGCGGTCACCCCGGCCTCTTTGGCTTCGTCCTCGATGTCGGCCCAGTCGTAGGCGGTGAGGACGATGATGGGCACTTCGTCGCCGCACTCCTTGCGGATGCGCCGGGTGACTTCGATGCCGTTCATGTCCGGCAGGAGCCAGTCGATGATATAAGCGGAATAGTGGTCCCGCCGCATGACGGCCTGGCGGGTGCGGAGCACCGCCTCCTTGCCGGAGAGGGTCCACTCCGCCCGCATTCCGATTTGCTGGAGCATACAGGAGACGCTGTCGCAGGTGTTGAAGTCGTCGTCCACCACCAGGGCGCGGCAGCCAGTCAGTTCCGGGATGGTGATGGGCTGCTTCTCGTCGGAGCAGAGGCGGAAGGTGAGGTCCACGGAGAACTCCGTCCCGACGCCCTGGCGGCTCTTGACGTGAATGGTCCCGTTCATCATCTCCACGATGTTCCGGGTAATGGCCATGCCCAGGCCAGTGCCCTGGATGCCGCTGGTGGTGGAGTTCCGCTCCCGCTCGAAGGGTTCAAAGATATGGGCGACAAACTCTTCGCTCATGCCGATGCCAGTGTCCCGGACGTAGAACTCGTAGGCGGCGTGGCCCGCCGGGGCGCAGGGCTTTTCCGTTACCCGGATGCTGACGATACCTCCGGCGGGGGTGTATTTGATGGAGTTGCCCAGCAAGTTCAGCAAAATCTGGTTCAGCCGCAGCCGGTCGCAGAGTATGTCCTCGTGGATCACGTCCACGGCGTCCATGTACAGCTCCAGCTGCTTGGAATGAACGTCCGCTTGGACGATGCTCCGCAGGCCGTGGAGAATATCCGGCAGGGAGCAGGGCTTTTCGTCCAAGTATATTTTGCCGCTTTCGATGCGGCTCATGTCCAGCACATCGTTGATGAGGCTGAGCAGGTGGTTGCCGGAGGTCATGATTTTCTTGAGGTACTCCTCCACCTGTTCCCGGTTGTCGATATGGGTGCTGGCCAGGGCGGTAAAGCCAATGATGGCGTTCATGGGAGTCCGGATGTCGTGGGACATGTTGGAGAGGAAAACGCTCTTGGCCTTGCTGGCCCGGTTGGCCTGGGCCAGGGCGTCCTCCAGGAGATTCTTCTTCTCCATCTCCGCCCGGGTTTCCTCATCCACGCAGCGGAAACCGATGACCACGCCCCGGCTGGATACCGCTTCCCCGATGGGGACGGCCTTCATTTGAAAATAGCGGATCTCGCCCATACAGACGGTCCGGTAGTTGAGATAGTAAATACCCCTGTCTTTCAGTTCCCGGATCAGCGTATCCCCGGTGAAGACCTTGCGGACCATGTCCTGGTCGTCTACATAGACGCAGGTCTGTATGTAGGACTCCATGTGCTCGTCCAAGGACAGCTCCCCGGAGAAGAGCTGCTCCAGGATGCCAGCGGGACAGGCATAGGTCCGCAGGGCGTTTCCCTTGCGGGTCTCCAGGTCGAAATAGCAAACCAGGTTATAGTCCGTGCTCAGGGCCCGGACCAGTTCCTGATGGCGGCGCTCTTTTTGGAGCTGTTCCTCCAGCTCTCCCTGCTTCTGGGCGGTACAGTCCAGGAGAAAGCGCTGGTAGAACAACTGGCCGTCTTCCTCCATGAGCTTCACATTGCCCATCACGTGGAGGAGGTTCCCGTCGTCATGCCGGACCCGGTATTCCACGCTGACGCTGTCCCCCACGTTAACCAAGGACTTGATGCAGCCCAGCAGCTTCTCCCGGTCCTCCTCCACCACGGAGGTGGCGATGGTGTCGAAGCCGTCCTTGGAGAGTTCCTCCTGGGACTGATAGCCCAAAATGGACAAAGCGGCCCGGTTGACGCTGAGAATGCGGGACCCGTCCAGGCTGTGGCACAGAACGCCGCAGTCCATGGTGGTAAAGAGGGTTTCCAGGGCCTGGTTTTCCCGGCGCAGCTCCTCCTCATAGGCCCGCTCCTTTGTCACGTCAATGCCCACGCCCACGGTGCCCATGACGCTGCCGTCCAGGTCGTACAGGGGGGACTTGTAGGTGGTCAGAAGCCGGGTTCCCCCGCCAGTTTGAATGGTCTCTTCCGCGATGCCAGTCTGCCTGCTTTCCATGACGATCCGCTCGGACTCAATACAGGCGGGATCGTCATGCTCCACGTCCCAAATATAAGCGTGCCGCTGTCCTTGGACCTGCTCCTTGGCTTTGTTCACCGTCTGGCAGAAGCTGTCGTTTACTTTCTCATGCACGCCGTCCTTGGTCTTATACCAGACTAGGTTGGGGACGCTGTTAATGGCGGCTTCCAGATACTGCCGCGCTTCCCATAGGTCCTTCTCCTGGCGGCAGGCCCGCTGCCAGTTTTGGAAGCGGAAGCGCAGTTCCTCCCCGCTCATGGGAAGAATCCACAGATCGGCCAGGGCGGGGAGCAGCCCCGTCAGTTCCGGCAGCTGTTCCCGCCCGCACAGAGCGATGAGCTCCGCGCCGCCCTCCGAGAGGGTCCGGACGGCCCCGGCGGCATCCAGCCCTGTGAGGTCGGCGAAGACCACGCCGGCCTGGGCGGCCAGGGCGGGATCCGGCTCTTCGCTCTCCAGGAAGGTGTGGGTAAAGGGCTCCAGGGGGGCGGTTTCCTTGAGGGGGCCGAAAAGCTCCTGCCGGCGGCCCACACAGTAGAGCCGCAGATGACAATGATACATAGGCGTTCTCCTCCATAATGGCTGGGGGTCCAGGCGGGCATGAGGGGAAGGGACGTCCCGCCCATTTTATCCTGGCTTTATTTTAACGGGTAAACCAGTTGGTGTCAACTGTAGATAAGGCTTCCAGCAGAGGAAGAAGCGGCTTTTTCTGAAAAATAAAAAGGGGCTTACGGCGTTTTGGCCGCAGGCCCCTTTGGATTCCCTGGCCCTCCAGAAACTCACACGCTGAAATTCAGCTGGCGGTAATAGCCGTCGTAGACGTGGGAGATGGACTTGTCCGCCACGGCGGGCCTTTCCGGTCCATAGAGCAGGCGCCCGATTTTGTACCCCACGCCGTTGATGCAAACGGACTCCCCGGCGGTGCGGCCCCCAAATTTCGTCATCCAGGCCAGCGCCTCGCGCACGGTGCACCCCTGGCGCAGGCGGCCCTGCTCGTCCCAAAGCGGATCATAACCCAATTCCATATCTGGCACATCCTCCATTCATTTAAAAACAACCGCTACATATTGTATCGGACTCCCCCAATAAAAGCAATGGCTGGAGTGGAGAAAAAAGGGGAGGATATTCGTGAAAAACATGGCTTGACAAATGGGCAAACCGGGGTTTCCCTTGGGCGGCGGGAGATACCGCCGCAAGGAGGTTGCACGGGGAGGGGTAACAAAGGGGGAACGGGGACGTTCTTTGGGCTCCCGCCCGGGGGGACGCTGTTCCGGGGCGGGCGCGTATACTGAATGGGGAAGGAGAGAAGAAGTATGAACAAAAGCATTCTGGAGGGGCTGGGAAAGCTCCTCTGCGTGAAGAGCCTGGTGACGCTGGCTCTGACGGCGGTGTTCGCCGTCCTGTCCCTGGGGGGCGGAATCTCCCAGGAGTTCATGACGGTTTACGCTGTGGTCATTGCCTTTTATTTCGGGACGCAGAGCCGGAAGGCCCTGCCTGCGAAAGGAGATGACGGGCATGACGGTACCTGAACAGGTCCTCTCCCTGGCCCGGGGGGAAATCGGCGTGAAGGAGTCCCCGGCAGGCTCCAACCAGGTGAAGTACAACACCTGGTTTTATGGCCGGGAGGTCTCCGGGGCCGCTTATCCCTGGTGCATGGCTTTTGTCCAGTGGGTCTTTGACCAGGCGGGGGAGGGGCTGCCCTGTAAGACGGCCTCCTGTTCCGCCCTGCTGAACTGGTACAAGAAGCATCAGCCTACCTGTGTGGTGGAGACGCCCCGGCCGGGAGACATTGTCATTTACAATTTTGGCCACACCGGGGTGGTGGAAGCCGCGGGAAGCGGGACGGTCACCGCCATTGAGGGCAATACCTCCCCGGGAGCGGCGGGGAGCCAGGACAACGGCGGCATGGTCTGCCGGAGGACCCGGAAGAACATGCTGGTGACGGCTTATCTCCGTCCATTCGAGGAAAAGGAGGCGGACCCTATGGACAACACTCCCAGCCCTGCCCACACGGAGGGCGTGGAATGGGCCGTGAAAAACGGCATTCTCACCGGAGACGCGGAAGGCGACCTGAAACTGGCCGGTCCGGTGACCCGGCAGCAGCTGTGCACGATGCTGAAGCGGCTGGCGGACTTTTTGGAAAGGGAAGGATGACAAGGGCGGGGACGCGAAAACGCGTCCCCGCCCCTTTTTGCTTATTCCGTTCCAGCTCCAGCGTTTTTCCAGGGCCCGGTGCTGTAGAAAAAAACGGACATGGCGGAGGCCACGGTCCAGCCTATGGGCCAGGAGCACCAGATGCCCAGGGAACCCAAGGCCGTCCGGGCCAGCAGTGTGGCCAGGACCACCCGCAGGATCAGGTCCGTAAAAGTAGAGGCCATGAAGTGGAGCATCCGCCCGGAGCCCCGGAGGACGCCGTCCGCCACCAGTTTGGCGGAAACCACGAAGTAGAAGGGGGAGAGGATGCGGAGATAGGCCACGCCAGTGCCGAGGGCGTCCTCCGTGGGGTCGTCCAGGAAGAGGGACAGCGCCCAGCGTCCGGCGGAAACGTACAGGAGAAACAGGGGCAGGCTCAGCAGCCATACCAGCTTTACCCCCGCCCGGAACCCGGCCCTTACCCGGGAGAGCTTCTGGGCGCCGATGTTTTGGGCTGTGTAGTTGGACACGCCGTTGGCCAGGGTGGTAAAGGAAGTGACCACCAGGTTGTTCAGCTTTACCCCGGCGGAGTAGCCCGCCATGACGCCAGTGCCGAAACCGTTGATGACCCCCTGGAGGACGATGTTGCCCACGGAGATAAAGCTCTGCTGGAGGATGCTGGGCACGGCGATGACGGCAATTTTTTTCAGCAGCAGCAGGGAGAACCACGGCGCGGGCTCCGGGGTCTCCACTTTCCGCAGGCGGAGGCACACCGCCCCTGCGGCTAGGACGCAGCTGACCCCCTGGCAGAGGAAGGTGGCCCAGGCCACTCCGGCTACGCCCATGCCGAAGGCGGTGACGAAGAGGACGTCCATGGCGATGTTGGCGGTGGAAGAGGCCGCCAGGAAGAGGAAGGGCGTCCGGGAGTCCCCCAGGGCGGAGAAGACGCCCGTGGCGATGTTGTAGAAAAAGACAAAGGGCAGGCCCCAGATGTAGATGTCCAGGTAGAGCTTAGAGGCGGCGAAGGCCTCCTCCGGGGTGTTGATGAGCCGGAGCAGCCCGCCGCAGCCCAGGACGCCCCCCAGCATCAGCGCCCCGCAGAGGAGGGCGCTGGCGATGCAGGCGGTGGACACCGCCGTCTTCATCTTCTTATACTCCCTGGCTCCGAAGAGCTGGGATACTACCACGGAACAGCCCATGTTGCACCCAAAGGCAAAGGCCAGGAAAATCAGCGTCACCTCGTAGCTGTTGCCCACGGCGGCCAGGGCCTCCTCGCCGATGAACTTCCCGGCCACCAGGCTGTCGGCGATGTTGTAGAGCTGTTGGAAGAGGATGCTTCCAAACAGGGGGAGGCAGAACCGCCACAGGACGGCTTCCGGTTTCCCCACGGTTAAATCTTGGTTCATGGGAATCCACCTCGCTTTTTGCTTGCTTGCGCGGTTTGATTATAGTACTAAAAAAAGAAGGTGTAAACCGTCATTTTGACGGTTATGAAGGGGCGGCAGGAAGGGATGGCCCCTTGAGGACCGGCCGGCCCGTGACGGCGGGGCCGCTCCAAGGCCTGATGGGCGATGGCGCCAAGCGTGCAAAACGGACCGCGTAAGCGGTCCGCTTGCTTTCTTATCCGTTTCCCAGGTACTCTTCCAGGCAGATTCCCTGGCCCATGATCTCCTGGGCGGCCTCTTCGCCTACATAGCGGTAGTGCCAGGGCTCATAGCCCACGCCAGTGAGGGCGCTTTTCTCCGTAGGGTAGCGGAGGATAAAGCCGTATTTGGCGCAGTGCTCCATCAGCCACTGTTGTACCGCCGTCTCCTCCTGTCCCTCGTCTAAAAGCTGGTAGGACTGGTCCACGATGTCCACCGCCAGGCCCGCCTGGTGCTCGCTGGTCCCGGGACGGGAGACCCAGAGGGCGGCCTGGTTCTCCGCCTCTTCCCGGGACCCGGCCTGGGAGAGGCAGGACTGGACCTTGTTTTCAAACAGCTCCTCCTGTTTTGCCCAAGTCCGGTAAGAGGAGCAGATCAGCGGTTCCAGTCCGGCGGCCCGGCAGTCGTCCATCATCCGCTGGAGGGCGGGGTAGGCCCGCTTGTCGATGGCGTGATTGTTCCGCAGCCGGGTCAGCGCGGGAATTTGAAAATCCTCCGGCAGGGGGTGTTCCCTGTTGACCAGGATCAGATTCCAGCTGTCCCCGGAGGCGGAGGGTTTGCTTTCCCCGCCGGAGGACACCGTCCCCTGTCCGTCCAGGACACGGACGGGCAGGCTGTCTCCGGCCCCTGCTCCGGAGGGGAGCGCGGCGGAAGCGGCTCCCGCTCCGGAGGGGAGCGCGGCGGAGGCGGCCCCGGCGGCCCTGGCCCGGCCCAGCAGGAAGCCTCCGGCGAACAGCGCCAGCCCTAGAAGGAGCAGGAAGGGCAGGGAAGACCGCCGGGGTTTCCGCCGGACCCGGGAGGGCGCGGGGCGGCGGGGCCTGGAAACCGTGGGCACGTCCCATTGAGCGGGGGCGGCGGCGTAATACTCCCGGTCCGGGAGGGGGAAGTCATGGACGATGCAGGGATAGGACATAGAAACAGCTCCTTTGTCGTTGAACTGTCTCTATGATAAGGCTTGTCCCCGTCGAAACCGAAACATTCCTGCATCAAAGTCTCACCAAGTTTGTATCGGACTGGCATCCGTACCGGCGCCGGACGCGGGAGGGTAGCCCATGGCGATGCGGGTATCATCATCCAGAACCCGCCAATCCACCTCCAAGCTGATGCGCAGGGTGTTTTTATACCGATGGACCCAATGGACCGTTTTGCTGTCCCCCGCCTGGAAGACGGCGATGTCCTCTGAATCGTGATTCATCAGCACATAGTCCAGGCCCAGCACGTCTAAAAAGGCCTGGCCAATGTCCGCCGCCGGAGCGGAAGCATCCCGCAGCAGGTCCGAGTTCATTTCCAGCTCCAGGATCCGCCCGGATTCCCCGTCCAGATACAGGGAGAGGTATGCCCCGGTTTGCTTGTCATAGGCGTTTAAATAGGAGAAGGCGGCGCTGGACAGGTCCCTCTGGTCCCGGAGATAGAGGAGCCCACCGGTAAAGTTCCCGCCGTATGCCCCGGCCTTTTCCGGCAGGATGCCCGCCTCCGCCAGCCGTTCCAGCTCCTCCCTGGCCTGGGCGGACAGCTCCTCCAGTTTTTCCCGCTCCGGCTCCTGGCTTACGATGGTGAGAAGGTCGGGAAAGGAATGGTACTGGGCCAGCAGCCACAGCCTTCCCGGCAGCTCCGGGGGCCTGGAGGGAAAGTTGTTGTCCGCGGCCAGGGGCTCGGTGTGAACGGTCCCGGTGAGCCGCCCGTCCTCCAGCGTGGAAAGCCGCAGGGGCAGCAGGGCCAGGGCCCCCACGGTCAGGGCCGTCAGGACGGGAAGGAGCCAGTTTTTCCAGTTTCCCACGGTTCATCCCCTCCCTGTAAATGTACCCGTACCCGGGTGCCCTGGCCCGGCTCGCTTTGAATCTCCAGCCGCCCCCCGTGGAGCTCCACGATCCGGCGGCACAGGGCCAGTCCCAGCCCCGCACCACCCTGGGCCCGGGCCCGGGACTTGTCCACCATGTAAAAAGCCTCCGTTACCCGGTCCAGCTCCCCGGCTGGGATGCCCTTGCCCTGGTCCGTCACCTCGACGCAGCAGCCCCCCTTCTCCGGGAAGCCCTCCAGCAGAACTTCCCCGCCATTTTCCATGGCCTTCCGGGCATTGTCCAGCAGGTTGGCGCAGACGGTTCCCATCAAATCCGGTTCCATCCGTGCCGCCGCCGCCTGGGTCCGGACCGTGAGCCGTATCCCCGCCTGCTGGAGGGACGGCTCCATGGCCCCGGCCACCCGGCGAAGGAAGGCGTCCAGGGGCACGGGCCGCAGAGGGAAATCCTGGCGCTCCAGGACGATGAGGTCCAGCAGCTTCCGGCTCAGGGCCTCCAGGCGGCGCCCCTCGCCGAAAATATACCCGGCGCTCTCCCGGACCTGGTCCTCCGTAACCGGGCGGGAGCGGAGCAGGTCCGCGTAGCCGATGATGGAGGTCAGGGGCGTCTTGATCTCATGGGCGAAGCTGGCGATGAAGTCCTCCTGGCGGCGCTGGGCGTCCTTCAGTTCCGCCACCTGCCGCTGGATGCGGTGGGCCATGAGGTTAAAGTCGGCGGCGAGCTGGGCAATCTCGTCGTCCCCGTTTACCTGGACCCGCTGGCCCAGTTCTCCCTCCGCCATCTTCTTGGCAGCGGCGGAGAGGCGGGCCAGGGGCCGGGCCAGCATGGCGGCCACGGCCAGGGACAGGATTCCCACCGCCCCGGTGAGGACCAGCATCAAGGAGAAAAAGCTCCGGTACTGCCCGGACCGGGAGTGGAATAGTTCCCCCACCTCCCGGCAGTTCTCCAGGTAGAGGATGCCATCCTCCAGGGCCAGGGGGCTGGCAGCGTGGAGGTAAACCCGCCCGTCCCCCAGGGCCTCCATCACCCAGCCCCGCTGTCCGGCAGTCAGCTGGCCAGTGAGGCCCGCCGCCTCCACGGGCAGGGTCCCGCTGCCCCCCAAGGGGGTTCCGGCCTCGTCGCTGAGGCGGAAGGAGACCGTCCCCTGGCCCGTGGTGATGGTGATGCCCCCGGCGGCCTTGGCCAGCTCCTGGCGGGTGTAGAGGGGATTGAAGGCCAGTTCCTGGGCCAGGGCGAAGCGGAGGAGGTCGTTTTCCTCGTACAGAGCCGCTACCTCCCGGTCCAGGGAGGCGTGAAACTGGGCGTTAATGAGGGCATAGCCCCCGGCGGAGCAGGCCAGGGCCGTGATGAGGACCATGCTGCAAAAGAGCTTCCAGAACAGCTTCAAAGAGATTCCCCCTCCTTTGCCCGCCGGGCCCTGCCCTGGCGCGCCCCTTTATGCCTCCAGCCGGTAGCCCACCTTGTATACCGCCACCAGGCGGTTTTCCAGCCCCAGCTTCTTCCGCATCCGCTGGATATGGAGGTCCACGGTCCGGCTGTCTCCTAGAAATTCCTCGCCCCAGACCTTCTCATAAATCCGGTCCCGGTAGAGGGCGATGTT
The DNA here is from genome assembly GCA_910583785.1 of uncultured Oscillibacter sp. Classification (GTDB taxonomy): domain Bacteria; phylum Bacillota; class Clostridia; order Oscillospirales; family Oscillospiraceae; genus Oscillibacter. The sequence goes on along the minus strand of CAJTZK010000008.1, from coordinate 54,231 downwards.
TTTGTTTTGCAGGAAGAGGAGCAGCAAGTCGTACTCCTTGGCGGTCAGGGCCACGGGAATCCCGTTCCTCCGCGCGATATGGCTGGCGGTGTCGATCTCAATGTCCGGCGGCAGGGTGAGGACCCGTCCCGTCTTTCCGCAGCGGCGGAGGACGGTTTCCACCCGGGCCAGCAGCTCCATCAGCTCGAAGGGCTTGACGATGTAGTCCTCCGCCCCCAGGCGGAGGCCCTTCACCCGGTCCTCCAGCTCCCCTTTGGCGGTGAGGAAAATCACCGGAACCTCCAGGGACTTGCAGTATTCCAGTACCTCGTACCCGTCGGCCTTGGGCAGCATGATGTCCAGCAGAGCCAAATCGAAGGGCTGGGATTCCAGCTTGTCCGCCGCGTCCACCCCGTCAGGGGCCCAGGCGCAGCGGTAGCCCGCCCCTTCCAGGGCAGTGCGGATGAGGTTGGCGATGGGGGCCTCGTCCTCGGCGATGAGAATCTTATTCGTGGAACTCACTTCCTTTGCCAGAATCCTTTTGGAGTATAGTCTGCATCGTCCTTCCATCATTCTTGCATCATGAACCGGGGCGGGAGGGCTGGCATAGACTGTCATAGTCCCACTTGAAAGGAGGATGCCGGAAGTTTGCTTCCGGCTGCTTATATGGATCAGAATATGATGCGGCAATTTGCCTCTCCCACCGCCCGGACTGGCCGGAGGGTGGAAGCTGTAATCCCCCTGCCCAATCCCGGCGAGGGCGGGCCTGTCTACCCCGGCGACATGAATGGCGGCGAGGCCGTGATTCCCCTGCCCAACCCCGGTGAGGGCGGCCCGGTCTACCCGGGTCCCGACGGCGGCGGCGTGGTGGAGCCCGTGATCCCCCTGCCCAATCCCGGCGAGGGCGGCCCGGTTTACCCCGGCCCCGGCGGCGGAAACCAGACCTGGCCCTGTCCCGGCGGCGGCTGCGGCGGGATCATCGTCCTGCCTGGCGTCATCGGCGGCGTGTGGCCCGGGGCGGCCAAGGTCCGTTTCCTGAACGCGGGCTATGGCTATCCCGCCTTCCGGATTTTTATTGGGAACCGCCGGTTTGTGAACCTGCTGAACTACGCCTCCGCCACCACCTATGGCCAAGTCAACGCCGGGTACCAGACGGTCACCGTCACGGGAACCGACGGCTATGTCTACATCCAGAAGACCATGCCCTTCCAGTCCAACGGAATTACCACCATTGCCATCATCAACACCGCCGGAGGCCTGGACCTGATGCAGATCACCGACAGCTGCTGCCCGCCCACCAACGGGTACTCCAGCTTCCGCATTGGGAACCTGGCCTACAACAGCGGCCCCCTGGATGTGATCATGAGTGACGGCCGGGTGGTCTGGACGGACCTGCGGTTCAAGGAGGTCCCCGCCTTCAAGCGCATCATGCCCGGCATTTACCAGTTCTTCTACGCCGACACGAACCTCTCACCCATGCCCTCCGGCCTGGACATCGAGACCATGGATTCCGCCTGGCTGGGGGTCTACCCGCCCCATGAGACCTTCGGCTCACTGTACCTGGACGTGACCAGCAACGCGATTTACAGCGTATACCTCCTCCAGAGCGGCAGCAACCGGAACAACATCCAGAACCTGATTCTGATGGATCGGTAAGGCGAAATGCCCGCGCCCAAGACGGCGCGGGCGTTTTTGTTAAAACGAGAGAATCCCCAGGTGTTCCAGCAGAATCTTGAGGCCCATGAGAATCAAGATGACGCCCCCCGCCAGCTCCGCCCGGGCCTTGTAGCAAAGGCCGAAGACGTTGCCCACCTTCAGCCCCGCAGCGGAGAGGAGGAAAGTGGTGACGCCGATGAGGGACACGGCGGAGAAGATATGTACATCCGGCAGCAGGGCGAAGGTGACGCCCACCGCCAGGGCGTCGATGCTGGTGGCCACGGCCAGGAGGAACATGGTGCGGAGGCCGAAGGAATCGTCATGACATTCCTCGTCCCCGGAAAGGCTCTCCCTGACCATGTTTCCGCCAATGAAGGCCAGGAGGACGAATGCGATCCAGTGGTCAAAGGCGCTGATATATTGGTCGAAGGCGGAGCCCAGCAGGAAGCCGATGGAGGGCATCAACGCCTGGAAGCCGCCGAACCAGGCGCCGGTGAGGAGGTAGTGCCGGGGCTTCAGCCGCTGGACGGACAGGCCCTTGCAGATGGAGACGGCGAAGGCGTCCATCGAAAGGCCGGCGGCGATCAGCAGCAGTTCCAAAATATCCATGGGGGAGCCTCCCTGTTTATGTAGTTTTAGATGATACCATATCCATATTCCGCCTGTCAACGAATATGAACCGGGGTGGAACGAGAAAAATTTGCGAATTATCGAATAAAGTATTTGACAATTTATGTAGATATTGGTATAACATATTATAAGTATTTATCATAACAATAGAAAATGTATGCTTTCTCGTCTCTAAAAACACACCATACCGGCGTTCACAAAAAGAAAGGTGGTTATGTCAATGTGGGGCTTGATTGTATGTGTGGTGCTGGATATCGTAATTGCATGGGCAGAAGAAATGTGTATGGAGAGCGATTAGACACAGGAAGATTGGGCAGAAACGGAACGGGAAAGGAAGGGTGTACTATGAAAGAAATGTTTTGGTCGGTTGTGATATTAGCTATTCTGATTCATGTAATAGATCCATGGAATGAATATTTCGACGACAGGTTTGAACATCAATAAGAAGCCTGCTTGACTTTTTCCCCGCTTCATGCTATAGTGACCCTGTCAAATTGGCTGAGACGGAGACGGAGCCGCCGGAAACGCCCAGAGAGGGACGCGCATGCTGAAAGCGTCCCGCGCCGAACGCGGAGCCTCCACCACTCCCGAGCCGCCCGGGATAACCGGGCCGGGCCCTCCCGTTACAGGGGACGCGAGCGGTGGCCCGCATCTGGGCCGCAAGCAGGGTGGAACCGTGGAATGCGTTTTTCGTATCCCACCCCTGATTTATTCATCAGGGGTGGGATTTTTTGCCCCTGCCCCGTAATACAAGGAGGAATTACCATGAGCGAGGAAAGCAATCTGTATACCTTTGAAAACGAAACCTACCGCAAGACCTACTGGCACACCTGCTCCCACATCCTGGCCCAGGCGGTGAAGCGGCTGTACCCGGAGGTGAAGCTGGCCATCGGCCCCTCCATCGACGAGGGCTTCTATTACGACATGGACTCTCCCTTCCCCTTCACCCCCGAGATCATGGAGAAAATCGAGGGCGAGATGCGGAAAATCTGCAAGGAGAAGCTGAAGCTGGAGCGCTTCGAGCTGCCCCGGGCGGAGGCCGTGAAGTTCATGGAGGAAAAGGGCGAGCCCTTCAAGGTGGAGCTCATCAACGACCTCCCCGAGGACGCCGCTATCAGTTTCTACAAGCAGGGCGAGTTCACGGACCTCTGCGCCGGGCCCCACCTGGACTCTACTGGCCGGGTCAAGGGCAACGCCATTAAGCTGACGGCCTGCAACGCCGCCTACTGGCGGGGAGACTCCAGCCGGGAAACCCTCCAGCGCATCTACGGCATCGCCTTCCCCAAGAAGGACGAGCTGGACGAGTACCTCCAGCGCATTGAGGAGGCCAAGAAGCGGGACCACCGGAAGCTGGGCAAGGAGCTGGGCTTGTTCATGCTCCGGGACGAGGGCCCCGGCTTCCCCTTCTTCCTGCCCAAGGGCATGACGCTGAAAAATACCCTGCTGGACTACTGGCGGCAGGTCCACAAGAAGTACGGCTATGTGGAAATCTCCACTCCCATCATGCTGAACCGCCAGCTGTGGGAGCGCTCCGGCCACTGGGACCACTACAAAAACAACATGTACACCACCGTCATCGACGAAGTGGACTTCGCGGTGAAGCCCATGAACTGCCCCGGCGGCATGCTGGTCTACGCCAGCGAGCCCCACTCCTATAAGGAGCTGCCCCTGCGGGTGGGGGAGATCGGCCTGGTCCACCGCCATGAGCTCTCCGGCGCCCTCCATGGCCTCTTCCGGGTCCGCTGCTTCAACCAGGACGACGCCCACGTCTTCATGACCCGGGAGCAGATGCAGGACGTGATCCAGGAGACGGTCCGCCTCTTCGACGAGGTCTACTCCACCTTCGGTCTCAGCTACACCATCGAGCTTTCCACCATGCCGGAGGACCACATCGGCACCGTGGAGGAATGGGAGCGGAACCAGGACATTCTGAAAGCCGCCATCACCGACATGGGCAAGGACTTCGTGGTCAACGAGGGAGACGGCGCGTTTTACGGACCCAAGCTGGACTTCCACCTCGCCGACTCCCTGGGCCGGACCTGGCAGTGCGGCACCATCCAGCTGGACAGCCAGCTGCCTGAGCGCTTCGAGCTGGAATACACTGGGGAGGATGGCCAGAAGCACCGCCCCGTTATGATCCACCGGGTGGTCCTGGGTTCCATCGAGCGCTTTATCGGCGTCATTACGGAGCACTTCGCCGGGGCCTTCCCCCTGTGGCTGAGCCCCGTCCAGGTGAGGATCCTCACCGTCACCGACCGGGCGGACGCCTATGCCGGACAGCTGGCCAAAGCCCTGGACGGAAAGGGCTTCCGGGTGGAAACCGACCTGCGCAATGAGAAGATTGGCAAGAAAATCCGAGAAGCCACGTTGGAGAAAGTACCCTATATGCTGGTGGTGGGCGACCGGGACGTGGAAAACCAGGCCGTCTCCGTCCGCACCCGGGGCGGCGAGGACCTGGGGGCTATGAGCCTGGAAGCCTTCGCCGCGAAGCTGGAGGAGGAAGTAGACTCCAAGGCCATTTTGTAAACCAGGCTCAGAAAAACAAGGGACGTATCCATTTCGGATACGTCCCTTGTTGTGCCGCTTCCTTATTTGTGGGGTACGTGCCAGATGTTGTCGGCGTACTGGGCGATGGAGCGGTCGGCGGCGAAAATTCCGCTGCGGGCGATGTTGTGGAGGCTCATGCGGTTCCACTTGACGGGGTCGGCGTAGGTGTCCACCATGCGTTTTTCCGCCTCGCAGTAGGAGGCGAAGTCCGCCAGGAGCAGGTACTCGTCGGCGGGGCTGCCGCCCATGCCCAGCAAGAGCCGCTGATAGAGGTCGTCGTAGCACACGCCGTCCCGGAAGCCAGTGCGCAGGGCGTCCATAGCCCGGCGGAGCTTCTCGTCCCGGTTGTACCACCGCTGGGGCACATAGCCCTCCCGCTTCAGGGCCTCGACCTCGTCGGCGTGGAGGCCGAAGAGGAACATGTTCTCGTCTCCCAGCACCTCGTGCATCTCCACGTTGGCGCCGTCCAGGGTACCCACGGTCAGGGCGCCGTTCATCATGAATTTCATGTTTCCGGTGCCGCTGGCTTCCTTGCCGGCGGTGGAAATTTGCTGGCTGACCTCGCTGGCGGGCATCAGCACCTCCGCCAGGGAAACCCGGTAGTTCTCCAGGAAGACCACCTGGAGCTTATCCTTGCAGGCGGGATCGTGGTCGATCTGGTCTGCCAGGGAGTTGATCAGGCGGATGATCCGCTTGGCCACCTCGTAGCCCGGGGCCGCCTTCGCGCCGAAGAGGAAGGTATGGGGCTGGGTGATGGCGTTGGGGTTGTCCCGGAGCTTCTGGTACAGGGCGATGATATGGAGCACGTTCAAAAGCTGCCGCTTGTACTCGTGCAGCCGCTTGGCCTGTACATCGAAGATGGCGCCGGGGTTCAGGATGACGCCCCGGCTCCGCTTGGCGTGGACAGCCAGGAGCTCCTTGTTCTTCCGCTTGATTTCCGCCAGACGGTCCAGTACGGCCTTGTCGTCCGCGAAGGCGTCCAGCTTCTGGAGGACAGAGGCGTCGGAGAGGTAGGCGTCCCCGCCCGTCAGCTCTTGGATGAGGCCGTCCAGGCCGGGGTTGATCTCGCTGAGCCATCGGCGGTGGTCGATGCCGTTGGTGACATTCTGGAACTTCTGGGGCTCCATGGTGCAGGCATCTTTAAAGACATCGTTCCGCAGAATGTCGGAGTGGAGGGCGGATACGCCGTTGACGGCCATGCCTCCGGCAATGCACAGGTTGGCCATGCGGACTTCGCCGTCCCAAATAATGGCCATTTTCTTGGTCTTGGCAGGGTCGTGGTAGAAATCCTCCACCCGCTTCTGCCAGCGGTTGGAAATCTCCTGGATGATCTGCCAGATGCGGGGCAGGCGGCGCTCCATCAGAGTCTGGGGCCAGCGTTCCAGGGCTTCCGCCAGGACGGTGTGGTTGGTGTAGGCCACGGCGTGGGTGGTAATATACCAGGCGTCGTCCCAGTTCATTCCGGTATCGTCAATGAGGACCCGCATCAGCTCTGGGATGACCAGGGTGGGGTGGGTGTCGTTGATTTGGATAACGTTTTTCTCATGGAAGTTTTTCAGCGTCCCGTAGGTATCCAGATGCTTGGCGGTGATGGACTGGATGGTGGCGGAGACGAAGAAATACTGCTGCTTGAGGCGGAGGGATTTTCCCTCGATGTGGTTGTCGTCGGGATAGAGCACCTTGGCGATGGTCTCCGCCATGGTTTCCTCCTCGGCGGCTTTCAGGTACTCGCCCTGGCCGAAGAGGTTCATGTCAATGGACTTGGTGGGACGGGGGTCCCACAGGCGGAGGACGTTGACATGGCCCGTGCCGTATCCGGCAATTTCCATATCGTAGGGAATTGCCTGGATTGTGGTGGCGTTTTCATTGACGGTATGGAGGTGCCCGTCGGCCCAGAATTCCCGGACGGTGCCGCCAAAGGAAACCTGCTGGGCCTCGGCGGGTTTGGGGAGCAGCCAGGCGGCGCCCAGGTCCTTCCAGTGGTCCGGGAGCTCCACCTGCTGGCCTTCCACGATTTTCTGCTTAAAGAGGCCCAGCTCGTAGCAGATGGAGTACCCGGTGGCGGGAATCTCCAGGGTGGTCATGGAGTCCAGGTAGCAGGCGGCAAGACGGCCCAAGCCGCCGTTGCCCAGGGCCGCGTCGGGCTCCATCTCGAAGATGTCACCGGCTTTGAAGCCCAGATGGTCCAGGGCCTCCTTGAGCTGGGGCAGCAGCCCCAGGTTGTAGGCGTTCTTCATCAGGCTCCGGCCCATGAGGAATTCCATGGACAGGTAGTGGACCTGCTTCTTCTTGTTCTGGCGGGTTTTCTTCCGGGTTTCCACCTCCCGGAGGGCCATCATGTCCCGGAGGACTAAGGCGCTGGCCCGCATCATCTCGCCCTCGGTGGCCTCATCGGCGGCTTTGCCGAAGTTGGTCATCAGTTTGGCGGACAGGGCTTCTTCCAGTTCTTTTGTCGTAATCGATGCCATAAGCGTTCTCACTCCGCAGACTTTTTCTTGCCCGCGGTTCCTTTCTTAGCGGATGTCTTCTTCTCGGTTTTCTTCTCAGCCTTGGCGGTTTTGGAGGCGGCCTTGGCGGAAGTCTTCCGGGTTTTCTTGGAGGGGGGTTCCTCAGCAGGGGCAGACGCCTCAGCAGGGACGGGCTCCCCGGCGGGAGCGGCCTCTTCGGCGGGGACAGGCTCTACAGCGGGAGTAGTCTCCTCGGCGGGGACGGGCTCCACAACGGGAGCGGGCTCCTCAGCGGGAGTAGTCTCCTCGGCGGGAGCGGGCTCCTCTACAGGGGCGGCCTCTCCGGCGGGAATTTCCACCGCCCGGCGGGTGTCGCTGTGGATGGGCCAGGTCTGGCCTGTGATCGTGGCGTAGATGCGCAGGTACTCCCGGGCGCTCCGGGCCCAGCTGAAATCACCGGACATGGCCCGCTGGCGCAGGCGGGCGAAGACGTCAGGATAGTCCTTGTACAGGTACACGGCCTCCCGGATGACATGGAGCATGTCGCCGCTGGAGTAGTTGGCGAAGCTGAACCCGTTTCCGGCGTCCCGCCAGGACTCGCAGGGCTGGACGGTGTCCTTCAGGCCCCCGGTCTCCCGGACGATGGGCACCGTGCCGTAGCGCATGGCGATCATCTGGCTCAGGCCGCAGGGCTCGCTCTTGGAGGGCATGAGGAACAGGTCCGCGCCAGCATAGATGGCCATGGACAGGTCCTCGTTGTAGTCCATGCGGACGGACATGCGCCCGGGGTACTGCTGGGCTGCCCAGCGGAAGAAATCCTCATACCGCTGGTCCCCTGTGCCCAGGACCACCAGCTGCATGGGGAGCTCCATCATATCATGGAGTACCTCGCAAATCAAGTCCAGGCCCTTGTGGGAGACCAGGCGGCTGACCATGGCCACCACGGGGGTGTGGGGCTCCTCCCGGAGGCCCGTCATCCGCTGGAGCTCGGCCTTGCAGTCGTCCTTTCCGGCCATCTCCTCGGGAGAGAAGTTTTTCAGGATGCGCCCGTCGGTCCGGGGATCGTAGAGCTTCATGTCGATGCCGTTCAGAACGCCGTAGAGCTTGTCGGAGCACTGGCGCATCACACCCTCCATCCGGTGGGCGAAGTAGGGCATTTTCAGCTCGTTGGCGTAGGTGGGGGAAACGGCGTTCACCGCATCGGCGCAGAGGATGGCGCCCTTGAGGAGGTTGGCGTCCCCGTCCAGCAGCATGGTGCCGTCCTTGGCCCATCCGGCGTCCAGGCCGAAGAGCTCGCCCAGGACGTAAGGGTTATAGCGGCCCTGGTACTCGATGTTGTGGATGGTCACCACGGTCTTGATGGAGCGGTAACGGTCTTCCCGCACGCCGTCATCCTTCAGGTAGATGGGGACCAGGGCGGACTGCCAGTCGTTGCAATGGACCACTTCGGGCCAGAACTTGAAACGGTCCAGCATCCGCACCACGGCCCGGGAGAAGAAGGCGAAGCGCTCGCCGTCGTCGGCCTGGCCGTAGAGGGTGCCCCGGCTGAAGTACTGTTCGTTGTCCAGGAAGTACCAGGTCACGCCGTCCTTCTCCATGGAGAAGAGGCCGCAGTAGTTGTGCCGCCAGGCCAGGTCTACGTAATCATAGCACTCGAATTTCAGCTGGCTTCCAAACCGGTCCCGGACCCGCTCATAGAGGGGGAGGACTACGGCCACCTCAGCGCCTTGCTCCGCCAAGGCGGGGGGAAGGGAACCAGCCACGTCTGCGAGGCCTCCGGTTTTGCAGAAGGGGACCGCTTCGCTGGTCACATACAAGATTTTCATACACGTACTCCTTTTCATATCATCCCCGGCGCTGGGGTGGAACCAGGATTCCGGGGGAGATCAGCGTGTGGGAGGACCGCCGGAACGGCGGTTCCCCTATAGTATACCAAATAATGGGGCCGTGGTCAATCCGGCCTTTCAATCATAAAAGGGGGACGGAGACGCCCCCCTTTTATGAATCTTTATACCTTGCTGCCCTTGGCCAGGACGATGGGGTAGGTGACATGGCCCATCAGCGTCCGGCCGGGAAGGACTTCCACGTCCTTGTCGGCGATGATGTAGCTCAGCTGCGCGTCTTTGCGGACGATGGAATCCTTAAAGATAACGCAGTTACGCACCACGGCCCCAGCCTCTACGGTGACGCCGGGGAAGAGGATGGAGTTCTCCACCACGCCCTCGATGGAGCAGCCGTCGCCGAACAGAGAGTTGACGCACTTGCCGCCGGAGCCGATGTAGGTAGAGCTGAGGTCCGCGTTCTTGGCCCGGACGGGGCGCTGCGCGCAGAACAGATCCGCCCGGATGGCGGGGTCCAGCAGCTGCATGCTGCGGTCGTAATACTCCTGGACGGAACGAATTTGGGCGGCGTAGCCCTTCCAGATGTAGCTCTGGATGTTCAGCTGGTCCTTCCGGGCCTGGAGCACGTCCCCCCGCCAGCTGAGCTGGTCCTTAGCGGCGCAGTCGTCCACCAGCTCCAGCAGCAGCTTCTTGGAGACCACGTAGGTTCCCAGCCCCCGGAGGCCCCGGGGAGTGTGGGGGCTGACAAAGACCTCGGCGACCCGGCCGCCCTCTCCCACCTGGAAGTAGGTGCCGTCCTCGGTCATGAAGCTGTCGTTGGCGCAGACCACGGTGATGTCCGCCCCGGATTTCAGATGGTTTTCATACACGTCGCTCAGGGGCAGGTTGGCCACCAGATCGCCGTCCATCATGACCACATAGTCCTGGCGGATTTCTTCCAGATAAGTCCGCACGGCGGTCAGGGCCTCGATATGGCCCCGGTAGGGCATGGCGCCCCACTCGCCCTTATAGTTGAAGGGGGGCAGAAGGCGGAGGCCGCCCCGCTTGCGGCTCAGGTCCCAGTCCTTTCCGGTGCCCAGGTGGTCCAGAAGGCTCTGGTAGTGCCCGTGGAGAATGATGCCCACGTCCATAGCCCCGGCGTTGACCAGGCTGCTGAGGGCGAAGTCCACCGCCCGGAACCGCCCGCCGAAGGGAATGGAGGCGGAGGAGCGGATGGAGCCCAGCTCCTGGAGGTTGCCGCGGCGCTCATAGGTGAAAATAATTCCGTGCAGTCCGTTCATTTGGACACCTCCTCACCGTTGCGGTTCAGCATGATACCCGCTTTGGCGTCTTTGCCCTCAGGCAGCTGGCAGCCCGGGGCCAGCACCGTCAGGCCCCAGCCCTCCGGCGTATTTTCCGGCGTGCCGCCCACGCGGCAGCCCGGGCCGATCTTGCAGCCCTCGCCCAGGATGGCGTATTCTACCACCGCGCCGGGCGCCACCTCGACGCCGGGGAAGAGGACGGAATAGCGGACGGTGGCGCCCTCGCCCACGGTGACGTTCTGGGAGAGGACGGAGTTCTCCACCAGGCCCTCCAGCACGCTGCCCCGGTTCACGGCGCTGTGGGTGACCGTGGACTTCCCGCCCAGGAAGGCGGGGGGAGCGCTGATGGAGCGGGCGTAGATGGGCCAGGAGCGGTCCCGCAGGTCCAGGCCGGACTCCGGGGCCAGCATGTCCATGTTGGCGTCCCAGAGGGACTCCAAGGTGCCCACGTCCTTCCAGTAGCCAGCGAAGCGGTAGGCGGCCATGCGCTCCTGGTTGCCCAGCATAGAAGGAATGATGTTTTTGCCGAAGTCATTTTCAGAGCCCGGGGTGTGCTCGTCGTCAATGAGGTACTGCCGAAGGGCCTTCCAGGAGAAGACGTAGATGCCCATGGAGGCTAGGTTGCTCTTGGGCTCCTTGGGTTTTTCGGCAAACTCGGTGATCATGTCGTCCCCGTCCACGCTCATGATGCCGAAGCGGGGGGCCTCCGCCCAGGGCACCTCCATGACGGAGATGGTGCAGGCGGCGTTGGCCGCCTTGTGGCGGGCCAGCATGTCGGAGTAGTCCATCTTGTAGATATGGTCGCCGGAGAGGATGACCACATACTCCGGGTCGTGCATATCAATGAAGCCCAGGTTCTGGTAAATGGCGTTGGCGGTGCCCTTGTACCAGGTGCCGCCCTTGGCGCCCTGGTAGGGAGGCAGGATGTGGACGCCGCCGGTGGAGCCGTCCAGGTCCCAGGGCTGGCCGCTGCCGATATAGCTGTTCAGCTCCAGGGGGCGGTACTGGGTCAGCACGCCCACGGTGTCGATACCGGAGTTGGTGCAGTTGGAAAGAGGGAAGTCGATGATGCGGTACTTACCGCCGAAGGGGACGGCGGGCTTTGCCATGTCTCCGGTAAGGACATAGAGGCGGCTGCCCTGTCCTCCGGCCAGCAGCATGGCAATGCATTCTTTTTTCATGTCTCTTTCAGCTCCTTTGCCTGTTTTTTCGCTCTGGGCTTTTTCGCGGGTTTCTCAGCTGGGTCCTCCTTGGGGGCCTTCTCTGCCTTGGCGGAGGATTTGACGGTTTTTACCAGGGCCTTGGCGGAGGCCTTCACGGTTTTCCCCGCGGCCTTGGAAACCTTCTCCACCGCTTTCACGGCCTTGGGGGCCTTGGGCTCCTTGACGGCCTTGGGCTTGGGGAAGGTTCCCTCACCCCGGAGGAACACCGCGCCGAAGGCGGGGATGCGGATGGCGGCGGAGTGCTCCTTGCCATGGGATTCAATGGCCTCTACGGGGACGGGCTCCCAGTCGCCGAAGCCGTCTCCGCCGTATTCCACCGCGTCGGTGTTGAAGACGGGGGCGTACTGCTTATGGGCGGGGACGCCCATGCGGTATCCCTCATAAGTATTGGGGGAGAAGTTGATGGCGCAGAGGAGGTCCCGGCCCTTCTTGTCCTTGCGGAGGAAGACCACCACGTTGTTGTGGTTGTCGTCCACCACCAGCCACTCGAAGCCCTCCCAGCCAAAGTCCACCTCCCACAGGGCGGGCTCCTTCTTGTAGAAGGCGTTGGCCTCCTTGAAGAAGCGGTGGACCTTCTGGTTTTCCTCGCTCTCCAGGAGGTACCAGTCCAGGGACTCCTTGTCGTTCCACTCGTGCCACTGGCCCAGCTCCGCGCCCATGAAAAGGAGCTTCTTGCCCGGGTGGGCCAGCAGGTAGGCGTAGAAACCCCGGGTGCAGCGGAGCTGGTTCGTATAATCCCCGGGCATCTTCCCCACCACGGAGCCCTTCATGTGGACCACCTCGTCGTGGGAGATGGGCAGCACGAAGTTCTCGGAGAAGGCGTACATCATGGAGAAGGTGATGTCCTTATGGTGGTCCTGGCGGAACCAGGGGTCCAGCTTGAGGTAGTGGCACATGTCGTTCATCCAGCCCATGTTCCACTTGAGGTTGAAGCCCAGGCCGCCGATGTCGGCGGGGCGGCTGACCATGGGCCAGGCGGTGGACTCCTCGGCGATCATCATGACGCCGGGCTTCACGGAAAAGGCCATGGCGTTGAGCTCCCGGAGGAAGTCGATGGCCTCCAGGTTTTCGTGCCCGCCGTACTTGTTGGGGGTCCAGGCCCCGCCCTGGCGGCTGTAATCGAGGTAGAGCATGGAAGCCACGGCGTCCACGCGCAGGCCGTCGATGTGGCACTCCTCCAGCCAGAAGCGGGCGGAGGAGAAGAGGAAGCTCTTTACCTCGGGCCGTCCGTAGTCGAAGACCCGGGTGCCCCAGGAGGCGTGCTCCCACTTGTTGGGGTCGCTGTACTCATAGCAGCAGCCGCCGTCGAACTCATAGAGCCCGTGGGCGTCCTTGCAGAAGTGGGCGGGGACCCAGTCCAGGATAACGGCGATGCCGTTTTTGTGCATGTGGTTTACGAACCAGAGGAAGTCCTTGGGGGTGCCGTACCGGGAGGTGGGGGCGAAGTATCCGGTGCACTGGTAGCCCCAGGAGCCGTCGAAGGGGTGCTCCAGCACGGGCAGCAGCTCGATGGCGGTGTAGCCCATGTCCTTGACGTAGGCGGCCAGTTCCCTGGCCATGTCCTTGTAGTCGTAAAAATCCCCGTTGGGCCGCTTCTTCCAGGAGCCCAGGTGGACCTCGTAGATATTCAGGGGGGATTCGTAGACCTGGTGCTTTTCCTGCTTGGCCAGGAAGGCGGCGTCGGTCCACTTGAAATCCCCCATGTCATAAAGCTTGCCCGCAGTAGCGGGCCGGGTTTCACAGTGGAAAGCGTAGGGGTCCGTTTTCAGCCGGACTTCCCCGTCGGGCCCGGTGACGGCGTACTTGTAGGACGTGTACTCCGGCAGGCCGGGGATAAAGCCCTCCCAGACCTCGCCGTCCCGGGTGAGGGGATGGGCGCCCGGGGCCCAGCTGTTGAAGTCGCCCACGACGGAGACGCCCTGGGCGTGGGGAGCCCAGACCCGGAAGGTCCAGCCGTCCGCGCCCTGTTTCTTATCGGGATGGGAGCCGAACCAGCGCCAGCCGTCCGTCAGGGTTCCGGCGTGGAAACGTTCGGCCTGATCGTGTTTTGCCATAGTCAACCTCCGTGCATAGCCGCAGGCACTCTCAAAACCTGCGGCTGCCGCCTATGGGCGGGCGGCCCGCCGATTTCCCAGGCGTTCCTCCCGGAGCGCCCCGCCTGCCGTCCTAAGCGGCGGGCTGTGCTTTTCCTCAGACTGCGTTTGGTTATTCTGGAATATTATACTTCTTTTGAAAAATAGAATCAAGGACGGCCCTGTCGAAAAAACAGCCTCTCTTTTAGCAGGTTCCCCCAAATCTGTTTCAAGATTCACAATCTTTTTTGTATACCTTCGGCAAATTGCGCAAAAGTTGAAGAGAAAACTGGGAAAGTCCGCTAATAAAAAAGTGGCCAGCCGTTGATTTTGCCGCCGGGTTGTTGTATCATATTTGCTGACTACAACGGTTTCAGGAGGTTCCTTCATGCTCCAATTCCTGACGGTCCCCCGGATTGACGGCTTCCCCCTCTGGGTGGTGCTGCTGGTCTGCGCGGGCGTGTTCCTGGCATCTTTTATGGACGCCATCGCCGGGGGCGGCGGCATCATCTCCGTTCCCACCCATCTCATCGCCTTCGGCAATCTCCCAGTGCCCTACGCCCTGGGGACCAACAAGGTCTCCGCCGCCATTGGCTCCTGCCTCTCCACGGGCCGTTTCATCAAAAACGGCTATGTGGACTGGCGGCTCTTTGGCCCGGCCATCGCCTTTGCCCTGGCGGGGTCTGCCATCGGTACCTGGCTCCAGCACCTGACGCCGGACGCGGTGCTGAAATACCTTCTCCTGCTGGTGCTGCCGCTGGTGGCCTTTTTCACGCTCCGGGGCCGGGAGTGGCCCGACGAGCCAGGGGAGATCGGGCTGAAAAAGCAGCTGGCCATTATCTGGGCGGCGGCCTTTATCATCGGCGGCTACGACGGCTATTACGGCCCCGGCACGGGGACCTTCCTGATGATCGTTTTCATCCGGGCCGCCAAGCTGGACACCCGCCATGCGGCAGGGGGCGTGAAGGTGATCAACCTCTCCTCCAACATCGGCAGCCTGGCGGCGCAGATGGCCTCGGGCTACGTGTATTGGGGCGTGGGGCTCACCGCCGCCGTGGCCTCCATGGCGGGGCACTACATCGGTTCCGGCCTTGCCATCAAAAACGGCAGTAAAATTGTCCGCCCTACGGTTATCATCGTGCTGGTCCTGCTGACGGTGAAGGTGGGCAGCGAGCTTTTATTCCCGGATTTCTGGGGGTGACCTGCGGTTTCCCTGGGAGGAAACGCGGGCGGAAAGAGTGGCTGCGCGTCCTGGCTGGCAGCCAGGACAGAGCGTGGCAGCCGTGCTGGACAGGGGGATTCTGTATGAAAAAAACGATTGGCATTTTAGGAGGCATGGGTCCCATGGCTACGGCGGACCTGTTCCAAAAGATCACGGCCCTCACTGCGGCGGAGGGGGACAGCGGCCATATACGGATTTACATCGACAGCAACGCCTCCATCCCAGACCGCACCGCCGCCATTCTGGACGGCGGGGAGGACCCGGTTCCCGCGATGACGGATTCCCTGCGGAAACTGGAGGCTTGCGGCGCGGGCTGCGTTATCATGCCCTGCAACACCGCGCACTATTTCCTGCCCCGCCTGGTGGAGCGGACGGAGCTGCCCTTTGTCAGCATGATCGGGGCGGCGGCGTCGGCCTGCCGGGCCCGCTTTCCCGGGAAGGCCGTGGGAATCCTGGCCACAACGGGCACCCTTTCGGCGGGGCTCTATCAGGAGGCCCTGGCGGCCCAGGGCGCGCCCTTCCTGGAGCCGGGCGGGGTAGAGCGGGAGGCCCTGATGGAGGTCATTTACCAGGGCGTCAAGGCCGGGGCCCCGCCGTCCCGGTACCGGGAGGCCTTCCGCTCGGTCATCGAAAGCATGGCGGGCCAGGGGGCGGAGTGCTTCCTTTTGGCCTGTACAGAGCTGCCCTTGGCGGTGCGGGCCCTGGGGCTGGACCTGCCCTGTGTGGACCCCACGGAGGAGCTGGCCAAAGCCGCCATCCGCTTCTGCGGCTATTCCGTCCGCGGAGAGTGAACCATAGTTGCCGGATGTCTGTTTATATCGTCAGACATCCGGCTTTTATTCACGGTTTTTTCATAGTTTTTTCACAATCTTTCCATTTCCTCTTTACATTCCAACAGAGGTTTGGTATAATGTGGCTAATTTGGAGAGGATTCCGGGCGGGGTATTTGTCCAAAACACAGACAGTCCGCCGGAGGGCCCCAAAGATTTTATTTTTATGAGGTGAGTGTATGAAGAAGAACAACCTTCCCGTGCGGATACTGATTGCGCTCTTCGCCGGTATTGCGGTGGGCCTGGTCTGCTACTTCGCCGGACTGGCGGACTTTACGGCGACGTACCTGAAGCCCTTCGGCGATATCTTTGTGAACCTTTTGAAGTTCATCGTGGTGCCTGTGGTGCTGTTGAGCATGATCGACGGCATCCTTTCCATGGGCGATATGAAGCAGGTGGGCTCCGTAGGTGTGAAGACGGTGGCCTACTTCCTCTGCACTACCGCCATTGCCTGCGTCATCGGCCTGGCGTTCGCCAACATCTTCATGGGCGCGGGCCTGTTCCCCGACCTCTCCGCAGAGCTGGGCGCGGCGGAGTACGAACCCAAGGCCTTCAACGGTTTCATGTCCGTGCTGGTGGACATCTTCCCCAGCAACATGTGGGGAGCCTTCGTCAACGCCAACATGCTCCAGGTCATCGTGGTCTCCCTGTTCTTCGGCGGGGCTATCATGATGGCGGGGGAGAAGGGCAAGCTCTGCCGGGATATCGTGGGCTCCTTCTATGCCGTGATCGAGCGGCTGATGGAGTTCATTATCTCCCTCTCTCCCATTGGCGTGTTCACCTACATGGCGTGGGTCACCGCCACCCAGGGCGCGGCCATTCTGGGCTCTTTGTTCCTGGTCCTCCTCTGCGCATACATCGGCTACGTTGCCCACGCCGTCCTGGTCTACTCCCTGTCCGCCCAGATTTTCGTGGGCATGAGCCCCGTGAAGTTTTTCAAGGGCGCCTTCGCGGCCATGATCTTCGCCTTTACCTCCACGTCCTCCGCGGCCACCCTTCCGGTTTCTAAGGAGTGCGCCCATGAGCTGGGGGCCAAGGACGACATTGCGGCCTTCGTCCTGCCCTTGGGCTCCACCATCAACATGGATGGCACGGCTATCTATCAGTGCGTGGCGACGGTATTCATCGCCTCCTGCGCGGGTATCCACCTGACTATGGGGCAGATGGTCATCGTGGTGGTCACGGCCACCCTGGCCTCCATCGGTACTGCGGGCGTCTCCGGCGCGGGTATGATCATGCTGGCCATGGTGCTGGAGACCCTGGGCATTCCCGTGGCCTATATCGGCCTCATTGTGGCGGTGGACCGCCTCTTCGACATGGGCCGTACCTGCCTGAACGTCACGGGCGACATTGCCTGCTCCCTCTGCGTCAGCAAGTGGCAGACGAAGAAGTAAACGAACTCCATGGAAACGGCCGCCAGGGGACCCGCTTTGGGTCCCCTGGTTTTTTTGAGAAAATATTTAGGCGGGTGGGATATTATGCCCCCGTGAGGGATATCCCTAGCAGAAGGGCCCTTCCAAACCAAGCCCAAGGAGGTGAGACGCGTTGACGGACCAGCGGTTCCGGGAAGCCGTGGAGCTTTACGGCGACATGGTGTTCCGGCTGGCGTACAGTTATCTGAAAAACCGGGCGGACGCGGAGGACGTGATGCAGGAAACCCTGCTGAAGTTCTACGTGGAGCCAAGGGGCTTCGAGTCCCCGGACCATGAGAAGCACTGGCTCCTCCGGGTGGCGGCCAACGAGTGCAAAAAGCTCCTCCGCTCTCCCTGGCGGCGCCGGATGGATTTCCTGGACGAGGCGGCGGAGGCCGCGGCCTTTGACCAGCCCGCCCAGTCGGAGCTGTTCCAGCAGGTGATGTCCCTGCCCCCCAAGTACCGGGCGGCGGTGTATCTCCACTACTACGAGGGATACTCGGTAAAGGAAACCGGGGAGCTGCTGGGGGCCAAAGTATCCACCGTCCAGACCTGGCTCATGCGGGCCAGGGGGCAGCTGAAAATAAAACTGAAGGAGGCGGAAGCCTGATGATGGATAAGAAATTGTACCAAGAGACCTTTTCCCGGCTCCGGGCCTCCGGCGAGGCGAAGAAGGAGGTCCTTGTAAAAATGAACGAGATGGACAAGAAGACCGTGCGGCGGCCCTGGAAGGCCCTGCGGGCGGTGGCCATGGCCGCCGTGCTGACCCTGGCTCTGGCGATCAGCGCCAACGCCGCCACCAACGGCGAATTGTTTGAGAACATGCGCATCATCTTCCAGGACGATTCCCGCATCGTGCTGGAAAACGACGCGGGAGCACGGGTGGAGGTCACCGGCGTCTTTGCGGACGCGAAGCTCGAGGACGGAAAACTGATTCTGTACGTGGACGACGCGGAGTTTGACATCACCGACGAAATTGCGGAAAACGGCGTCTATACCGGGACGGTGAAGACCGCCGGAGGCGAGGACGTGGGCGTGACGGTTACCGGCACCCTGGAGGACTGCGAGGTTCAGCTGTCTTCCCAGGACGGGGACACGGATTATCACGTGGCCACGGAGAGCTCCGCCGCTGCGAAAAGCTACACCAGCGTCACCACGACCACCATCGCGGATTAAACAAAAACCTCCGGAGGGCCCGCCCTCCGGAGGTTTTATTTTATTTCTTAAAGCTGTCCTTCAAGCTGACGCTCCGGTTGAACACCAGGTGGCCTGGCGCGCTGTCCTTGCTGTCCAGGCAGAAATAGCCTTGCCGCAGGAACTGGAAATTCGCCGGGGCCTGGGCCTCTGCCAGGGAGGCTTCCACCTTGCAGCCTGTCAGCACCTCCAGGGAATGGGGGTTCAGGCACTCGATGAAGTCCTTGTCGGCGGCGTCGGGGTTCTCGTCGGAGAAGAGGTTGTCGTACAGCCGGACCTCCGCGTCTACAGCGGTGGCGGCGTCCACCCAGTGGATGGTGGCCCCCTTGACCTTCCGCCCGTCGGCGGGGTCGCCGCCCCGGCTCTCCGGGTCGTATTCACAGAGGATTTCCGTCACGTTCCCGGCCTCGTCCTTCACGCATCCGGTGCAGCGGATGAGGTAGGCCCCCTTGAGGCGGCACTCCGGACCGCCGGGATAGAGCCGCTTGTACTTGGGCACGGGGGTCTCCAGGAAGTCCTCCGCCTCCACCCAGAGGCTGCGGGAGAAGGGAACCTCCCGGGTTCCGGCGGCGGGGTCCACGGGGTTATTCTCCACAGTGACCGTCTCCGTTTTCCCCTCGGGGTAGTTGGTGACGGTGAGCTTCACGGGCCGGAGGACGGCCATGACCCGCTCCGCCGTGGCGTTCAGGTCCTCCCGGAGGCAGTGCTCCAAGAAGCCGTACTCCACCACGTTGGCGGATTTCGCCACGCCGATGCGCTCGCAGAAATTGCGGATGGACCGGGGGGTGTAGCCCCGGCGGCGGAGGCCGCAGAGGGTGGGCATCCGGGGGTCGTCCCAGCCGGAGACCCGGCCCTCCTCGACGAGGCGGCGGAGTTTGCGCTTGCTCATGACCGTGTGGTCGATTCCCAGGCGGGCAAACTCGATCTGCCGGGGCCTGGCGGGCAGGTCGCAGTTTTCGACGACCCAGTTATAGAGGGGCCGATGGGCCTCAAATTCCAGGGAGCAGAGGGAGTGGGTGATGCCCTCCAGGGCGTCCTGGATGGGGTGGGCGAAGTCGTACATGGGGTAGATGCACCACGTATTCCCGTGGCGGTGGTGGGGCAGGTGGTTGATCCGGTAGAGCACCGGGTCCCGCATGTTGAAGTTGCCGCTGTTAAGGTCGATCTTGGCCCGGAGGGTCATGGCCCCGTCGGGGAACTCCCCCGCCCGCATCCGGCGGAAGAGGTCCAGGCTTTCCTCCATGGGGCGGTCCCGGTAGGGGCTCCGGGCAGGGACGCCCACGCCGCCCCGGTACTCCTTGAACTCCTCCGGGGTCAGCTGGCAGACGTAGGCCAGGCCCTTTTGGATGAGGCCCTCCGCCTGGCGGTAGTCCTCCTCAAAGTAGTCGGAGCCGAAGAAGAAACGGTTTCCCCAGTCGAAGCCCAGCCAGTGGATGTCCTCCTGGATGGCTTCCACGAACTCCTCGTCCTCCTTGGTGGGGTTCGTGTCGTCCATGCGGAGGTTGCAGAGCCCGCCGTATTTCTCGGCGGTGCCAAAGTCGATGGTCAGGGCCTTACAGTGGCCGATGTGGAGGTATCCGTTGGGTTCCGGGGGAAAACGGGTGTGGACCGTCATGCCCTCGAACTGCCCGCCGGGGGCCACGTCCTCCTCGATGAACGCGTGAATGAAGTTCCGGCTTTCCAGTTCCGGCGCTTTGATTTCGTCCGCCATAGCGAAGTCCTCCCAATGTAAAATAAAATGACAATTCATTATACAGGAGAGGGCAGGGGATTGCAAGGGGGATTTTTGTCCCCCTGGCCGCCGGAAACTTCATCTTGTCAAGCTTCCCGGAACTTGGTATAATCTGCCCATAACAGCAGTTCCCGGAGCGGCGGCAATCCCCGCTCCGGGCGCGGAAAAGAGAGGATACCCCTATGCGCATCAGACAACGCCTATTATCCCTGCTGCTGGCCGGGGCGCTGCTGGTTCCCGCTCTCCCGGCGGCGGGGGCCGCCTGGGACGGCGTGGACAGCGGCTCCGTCTCCGCCACGGTCCGGGTGGACTGGCCCCAGACCTTGGAGGCCCTCCGGGACCGGAGGGTCCGGGCGGAGCTGTACCAAGAGGGACGCTCCCTGGGAACCCTGGACCTGGCGGAGGAGGACAGCCGGGCGGATTTGAGCGGATATCCCGCCTCCGTGGCCCTGCGGAACCAGGATGGCGGAGCCCTGGGCGGCGGGCGGTGGCCCGCTTACCTGGACCTCACGGTTTCCGGCCTGCCCCAGGGGAACTACGCCCTGGAATTCACGGGGGACGGCTACGCCAGCTGCCGCCAGGAACTGGCGGTCGGGAAGTACTCCCAGCATGTTACCCTGGGCACGGCGGACGCCTCCTTCACCCTGGGCGACGTGAACGGCGACGGCCGGGTCAACGCCCGGGACCGGGAGGAACTGGCGGAGGCCTTGGGCTCCAGCGGGCGGCGGGACCTGGAGCAGTATGATTTGAACGGGGACGGCGTGATTGACGTCTACGATCTGGCCATTGTCAGCCGGAACCTGGACGCCGGGGGCCTCCCGGAGGTCCGGGACACGAACCTGCTGGCTCCTCCCGTGGAGGAAATCCGCCTGGGAGCGGAGGCCAGCCTGGTTTCCGGCGTTCTGGAGGACCTGTTCCGGAACAACGGCCAGACCGTCACCCTGTCGGGCCTTCCCCTGGAGCTTGGTGTCTCCCTGGAGGAGCCCGTGGAGATGGAGGAAATCCAGATCGTCTCCCCGGAGGGCTTCGGGGCCATGCAGGCGGGCTCCGTGGCGGTGGAATACGCCGATGGAAGCCGGGAGGACTTCCCCTTCGACCGCTCCCTGCCGGAGGGGATTTACGCCATCGGCCCCGTGGAGGGTAGCAGCGTGGTGACCATCTCCCTGGGCCGCCGGGTGGCGGTGAAGGAGATTGTGATTACCGTTACCCGCACCGAGGGCGGGGATTACACCACTGTGGAGTCCATCCAGTTCCTCCGGGAGGTCATCCCGGAGTGCCCCTCCGCTGCCAGCGGCCTGGTGCGGAATCTCACCGCCTCCGCCGGAAGCGAGAAGGTCAGCCTCCGCTGGAGCGAGGTGCCCAACGTCTCCGGCTACCGGGTGGACTACTGGCTCCAGGACGGCAGCGGCACCCGCCGCTCTTTGCGGGTGGACGTGCCCCGGGCGGAGGTCACGGGGCTGGAGAACCTGAAAACCTACCAGTTCACCGTCACCCCCGTGGACGGGGCCTGGGAGGGAACAACCTGCGACCCCGTGTCCGCCACGCCGCAGCCCGCCCGGGCTCCCAGCGCCCCGGACATGGTGAGCGTGAGCCCCTTGGACAGCGCCCTGTCCGTGAGCTGGAAGGCGGCGGAGAACGCCACGTTCTACGAGGTTTACTACAAGGCGGAGAGCGAATCCAGCTACCGCCAGTGGGGCGGCCGCCTCAGCAATACCAGCACGGTCCTCACGGACCTGGCCAACGGCGTTACCTATTCCATCTACATCCAGGCGGGAAACAGCGTGGGGGTCAGCGGCCCCTCCCGTACATCCCTGGGGACCCCCGCCGCCGTGGATTACTCCCGCCCGGAGGGCATCCCCACCCAGGGTGTCCTGGACTGGCGGGACATCGAAAGGGTGTGGCTGGCGGATCCCAAGAACGTGTCCCCCACCGCCTATCCCGCCAGCAGGCCCTTCCAGCCGGAGTTCATGGCCGACGGAGAGTTCAGTACCCACTGGACCTCCCACTCCTATGGCGACGGTAACTGGTGGGACGTCAAGCAGGTCCTGGCCTCTTTCAAGCGGCCCGTGGACCTCAGCAGCGTCATTTGGGTGCCCCGGCTGGACGGGAGCTATGCCGGCAACCTCCGGCTCTACACCGTCACCGTCTGGCGGCAGGGAGACGATTTAAACGGCCCCGGCGCCCTGGTGTCCCCGAATCCCCTCCAGGGGGGCCGGGCCTCCGACCACAACACCTGGCTGGCGGTGGGGAACAACCCGGCTGTGACCAAGTTTGCCGTGCTGCCCTTCGAGCCTGTGACGGACGTGGTGAAAATCGCCGTTACCATCGAGCAGGTGGCCTATACGGCGGTGAGCCTGTCGGAGCTGATGTTTATGGAGTACGATCCGGCCCGCTGCCTGCCGGACAACATCGCGTCCCTGTTTGCCGGGGAGCTGCGGACGGCCCTGCGTCCCGGCGTCACCCAGGCGGATATTGACGCCCTCCGGCAAAGGCTGGAGAGCGAGGAGCGGAACTACTACATGAACCTGGACACCCTGGCGGATGAGCTGGCCCTGGCGGAGGAGCTGCTGCGCAGCGGGACCTCCTCCGGCGTGGTGCTCAGCGGCATCCAGTCCCGCAGCGGCGGGGCGGACGCGAAGTACCAGCAGGGCGGCAGCGGCCTCCAGCCCCTGGGGGTGGCCGCCGGGGCGAAGCAGGAGCTGACCATCTATGCCTCCGGCATCCCGGCGGGGCAGAAGCTGACCGTATACGCCAGCCAGTTCAACGCCGAAGCCTCTGCCTGGCGGAGCGAAATCGGCTCGCTTTCCAACGGGCGGAACGTGCTGACGGTTCCCCAGATTGGCAGCCAGGACACCCCCCGGGGCGGCAGCCTCTACCTGTCCTATGGCGGGACGGATCCCGGGAATATCCGCCTCCACATCCGCCGGGGCACGGATATCCCCGTGCTGGAGCTGGCGGACTGGCATACCCGGAGCGACAGCCAGCGGCGGGACATCCTGGGCCGCTACGCCGATGAGCTGGAGGCCTACGCCGCCGGGCTGTCTAGTGACCCGCAGACGGATTTCCGCAACGTGACGGAGATTTCCACCCCCACCATGCTGCTGTCCCTGCCTGCCGCCGCAGCGCTGAACGGCGCGGGCCGGAGCCGGGCAGAGCGGGTGGAGGCCCTGTACCAGGCCATCCTGGCCTGGGAGGACGTGATGCACATTTGCAAAACCACCCAGGGCATCGACGGCACCTATGAGCGGAACGATATGCAGACCCGCCAGAACATCCGGTGCATGCAGATGTTCTCCGGCGCCTTCATGTACGCGGCGGGGAACCACATCGGCATTGGCTACGGTTCCTGCGCTGGCATGGTCTGCGGGAAGCCCATTCGCTCCATGGAGGCCTCCGCCACGGCCAACCAGCTCTTCGGCTGGGGCATCGCCCACGAAATCGGCCACAACATGGACAAGCTGGGCAAGGCGGAAATCACCAACAACCTGTACGCCCTGATGGTCCAAACCTATGATGGGAAGCAGAACACCCTGGCCTCCCGCCTGGAGAAGAGCGGCAAATACCCGGACATCTTCCACAAGACGGCCCAGGGCCTCCCCGGGGACTCCAACAACGTGTTCGTCCAGCTGGGCCTTTACTGGCAGCTCCACCTGGCCTATGACGATGGGGCGGACCCCATGGGTTTCTACAACCGCTTCTTCAAGGCCTGGAAGGCCGGGACCTACTTCGGCGGTGAGACGGGTTATCAGGACCGGGTGGCCCGGACCGCCTCGGCTGTTGCGGGCCGGAACCTGACGGAGTTTTTCACCCGGTGGGGCATGACCCTCAGCGAGGGGACCGAGAAGGCGCTGGCGAAGTACCCGGCGGAACCCCGGGCTCTCTGGTATCTCAGCGACCAGAGCCGCAGGGACCGTCTGGCGGGCGTCCAGGCGGGCCGGGGAACCGTCTCCCTGACGGCGGCCCTGGAAGGAGAAAAGAACGTGAGGCTGGCCATTACCCCCGCCATCGAGGGGAAGGTCCAGGGCTACGAGATTCTCCGCAACGGCGTGCCCATTGCGTTTACCACGGAAACAACCTACACGGACATCATCGGTTCCGCCAACCACCGGACCTTCACCTACAGCGTCCGGGCCTATGATACCCTGGGGAACCGCATCGCGGAGGCTTCCGCCACGGAACTGCGGATTGCCTATGAAAAGACGGTTCCGGCGGAGGCCTACGAGGTCTCCCAAAACGGGACCACCGTGACCTTCACCATGAAGGCGGATACCCCGGTCTCCGGCCTGAAGCTGGCAGGGGTCCCCGCGCCCGGTAAATTCACCGTCACCGTCACGGACAAGGACGGGAAGGCCACCACTGCCCGCTCTGGAGACTTCCAAGAGGGAAACCAGGCGGTAGACGACCAGAACAGCTACCTGACCTATTTCCAGAAGCCCGGCGCACCGGAGGAGGACACCCGCATTTGGACCTACGAGGCCAGAACCGTTGTGGTGGAGGGCGTTCCGGCGGATATGCCGGAGGAGGGCATCCAGCTCATCAGCTACGCCGGGGACGACGTGGCCTTCCTGGAGAGGGGGGCCGTGGGCGTGCTGGCCAAGGAGTACCAGTACGGCACGGAGGCCGGGCAGGTCATCCCCGCCGGGACCCTGGTTGTCACGGGCACTTACCGGGGCAACCCAGCCTATCAGACGGTGAAGATCGAGGGCCAGTTTACCCGGACCGTCCTCACCGGAGAGGAGGAGGAGGTCAAGACCACCACGGAAACCCGCTGGATGGACGGCAGGGCCCTGCTCTTTGCCGAGATTCCCGAAGACGGCAAGGTCTGTGACATCAGCGACGGCCTGTTCATCTTCATCCCCAACGTCCAGAAGGAGGCGGAGCTCCAGGGCGGGGCCAGCGCCTGCAATGACGCCAGCCTCCTGCCCGCCCAGATGCGGGCGGTGCTCTCCCGGACGGACCAGCCCGACCTGCCGGACAGCCAGCGGGTGACGGCGGAGACCCTTTGGATCAACACCCCCGGCGGGGAGGACCTGCCGGTCATCGTATTGGAGGAAGGCAAATGAAGCGCATAATATCCGGCCTTCTGGCCCTGTGCCTGCTCAGCGGGCTGCCAGTTCTGGCGGCCTCGGGCAGACTGGCCCTCTCCTGCCAGGAGCGGGGCGGCGAGGTCCGCCTCACCCTGGAGGGCTTGGACCGTCAGGTTTACGCCCTCCAGCTGGAGCTGGTTCTGGAGGGGGACTGCCCTGGAGCCCGGTTTGAGTCCGCGCTCCGGGGGGCCTACAGCCCGGACTGCCATGTGGAGGCGGGCCGGGACGAAACCGTTGTGACCATCTACCTGGTGGCGGAGAAGGAGGCCCTGGAGGGGCGCTCCCTGGATTTGGGGACGCTGACGCCCGGGGGTGGCTTCCGGCTCCCCGGCCGGGCGGAACTGCTGCTGCTGGACCGGAACCTCCAGCCCATCTCCGAAGGGCGGGTGCCCCTGGAGGAGGACGGGAGCGGGGAGGGGGACCTGAGCCGGGTCCATATCGCTCCCTCGGAACACGGCACCGTTACCGTCCGGCCCGCCGGGGCCAAGGAAGGGGAGACGGTGACCCTCAGCGTCACCCCTGACGCGGGCTATACGCTGGAGAGCATTTCCGCCCGGGACAGCCGGGACCGGGAGGTCTCCCTGGCCCGGGATGGGCTGAACCGCTATACCTTCTCCATGCCCGCCTTGGACGTGGAGGTGGCGGCCTCCTTTGCCCCGGGCGGGGAGCTGGCCTTCCAGGATGTGCGCCCTGGGGACTGGTGTTATGACGCGGTGCGCTGGGCCTTTGAGGCAGGGCTGATGAATGGTACCTCCGCCACGGCCTTCACCCCGGACACCCCCACCACCCGGGGGCAGATTGTGGCCATTCTCTATCGGCTGGAGGGCTCTCCCGCCATGGGGATGAACCAGTTCAGCGACGTGGCCCCGGGGGCCTATTACGCCTCCGCCGTCTCCTGGGCCTCTGCCAACGGGATTGTCAACGGCTATACCGACGGGACCTTCCGGCCCAATAACCTGATCACCCGGGAGCAGATGGCGGCATTCCTGTACCGCTACGCCTCCCAGAAGGGCCGGGACGTGTCCGACCGGGCGGAGCTGGGAGCCTTTACCGATGCGGGGCAGGCCGCGTCCTACGCCGTAGAGCCCCTGCGCTGGGCCGTGGCGGCGGGCATGGTCAATGGCGTCACCGCCGATACCCTGTCCCCTGGCGGCAGCGCCTCCCGGGCCCAGGTGGCGGTGATCCTCAACCGCTTTGTGCAGAATGTGCTCTGAGAGACTGGGTAAAAACGAACTGGCAGGCCGGAAGGCCTGCCAGTTTGTTTGTTTCTTGCGCGGCGTTTACCGCATGAGGTATCCCTTTGACAACAGCTCCAATTGCAGGGCCTCGGCGTGGCGGCTGTCACGGGTCTCCAGTACCATGGTGACGATGCAGGCCCCCACGTCGGAGTCTTTGTCCTCCCGGTTGTGGTTGACGCTGATGATGTTGGCCCCGCTGTCCGACACCACCTGGAGCATCCGCAGGAGGCTCCCCGGCTTGTCGGCCACTTTAGTGGTCAGTTCCACCAGGCGGCCCGCTTTGGACAGGCCCTTGGTGATGATGCGGGAGAGGGTGGTCACGTCCACGTTGCCCCCGGAGACCAGGCAGACGGTCTTCCGTCCGGCGGTTTCCACCTTGCCGAACATGCAGGCGGCCACGCTGGTGGCCCCGGCCCCCTCGGCCACGGTTTTCTGCTCCTCCATCAGCGCCAGGATGGCGGAGGCAATCTCGTCCTCCGTGACGGTGACCACCTCGTCCACGTATTCCTTGCACAGGGCGAAGGTCAGGTCCCCGGGCCGCTTCACGGCAATGCCGTCGGCGATGGTGGCTACGCCGGACAGCTCCGTGGGTTCCCCCGCGTGGAGGGAGAGGTACATGGAAGGAGCTCCCGCCGCCTGGACGCCGATGACGCGGCAGGCTGGCTTCAGCTGCTTGACCGCAAAGGCCACGCCGCTGGCCAGCCCCCCGCCGCCGATGGGGACCACCACCTGTTCTACCTCCGGCAGCTGCTCCAGGATTTCCAGCCCGATGGTGCCCTGCCCGGCGATGACAAAGGGGTCGTTGAAGGGATGGGCGAAGGTATAGCCCTCCTCCCGGCAGAGGCGCTGGGCCTCCGCCGCCGCGTCGTCGTACACGCCGGGGACCAGCACCACCTGGGCGCCGTAGCCCTTGGTGGCCTCCACCTTGCTGATGGGGGCCCCGGCGGGCATGCAGATGACGGAGGGGATGCCCAGCCGGGCGGCGGAGAGGGCGATGCCCTGGGCGTGGTTTCCAGCGGAGCAGGCGATGACGCCCTTTTCCGCCTCTTCCCTGGTGAGGGACCGGATTTTGTTAAAGGCCCCCCGGAGCTTGAAAGAGCCGGTGAGCTGCAAGTTCTCGGCTTTGATATAGAGGTCCCGGCCCAGCTTGGGAGCGGGGTCCAGGGGCGTCCGGCGGGCGACGCCCTCCAGCGCCTTCTGCGCGTCCTGTACCATGGATAAGGTCAACATCGGTGTTCCCCTTTCCGCGGGGAGGTCCCCCGCAGTAAAATGCGCCTGTCACGCCTTCCCCACGTCCAGGAAGAGGGAGGGATGGCGCTTGTACGTGGCCAGGCTCACGGCGATCAGGGCCGCGCCGCAGGCGATGGTCCCGGGCACGGCGGAGCCCAGGCCGAAGGGCTCCCCCGCCAGCTTCCAGCCGATGCAGACGGTGAAGCCGGAGGCCATGCCCGCGATGACGCCAGCGCTGGTGGCCTGTTTCCAGAAGAGGGCGGCAAAGGCCGGAATGCCTGCCGCCGCCGCGTAGAAGCTCCAGGCGAACATGAGGATATTATAGGCGTTCTTGATGTAAAGCGCAATGACTAAAGCGCCCAGGGGCAAAATAATTGAGAAAACCCGGGAGAGGAAAATTTCCGTCTTGTCCTTCATCTCCGGGAAGAAGGTCTTCCCGATGTCATGGACGCAGGTCTGGACGCTGACCAGCAGGTAGCTGTCCGCCGTGGACATGATGACGGAGAGGATGCCCGCCAGGGCCAGCCCCGTCAGTCCGATGGGCAGCACGTGGATGGCCAGGGCGGGGACCACGGCGTCGGTATTGCCATAGACCGCCAGGGCGTCGTCCCCGATGACTTGGTGGGCGGCCACGCCCATGAAATAGACCAGGGCAATGGTGATTCCGTAGACGGCGGTGCCCAGGAACATACCCTTCTTGGCGGAGCTGCGGTCCTTGGCGGCGAAGGCCCGCTGCCACATCTCCGCCCCGGCCATGGTGAAGACCAGGTAGGTGACGATGTCCCCCAGGATGCCGCCGTTGAGGTAGGGCTTGGCCAAGGCCGGGTCCAGGCCCGCCAGGAAGGTGGAAAAGCCGCCGATGCTCCGGAGAGAGGCCGTGGGAATCAGGATGTACACAAAGAGAATCAGCATATAGAATTGGAGCACATCGGTATACACTACGCCGAAGAGGCCGCTGGAGGCGGTGTATACCATGAAGATGATACAGGCGATGAGGGCCCCGGCCTCGAAGGACAGGCCTACCTGGCCCCCCAGCATATTGATGATGGTAGCGGTGGCCGTCACCTGGGAGGCCACAGTGCCCATCATGGTGAAGGCCACCATGGCCGCCAGCATGATTTTTGCCGTTTTGCCAAAGCGGCGGTGGAAGAGGTCCGGGATGGAGGCCACGTCGTACTTCATGCCGATATCAGAAATCCGCCCGGCGAAGCCGGAGAAGAGGAACATGCCCAGGAGGTAGGGAATGGCGGTGAGCACCGCTTTAAAGCCGCTGGAGTAGGCGACGCCCGCCCGGCCCATAAGGCCGCTGCCGCCAATGATGGTGGCGCAGACCGTGGCCATCATCACCAGGGGGCCCAGGGACCGTCCCGCCACATAGTAGTCCCCGGTATTTTTGATACGCCGGACGAAGTAGATGCCGACTACCACCATGGAGATCAGATAAAACGCGATGATGCCAAGGTCTAAAACGCTGAGCTGAGTGTGGTCCATGTTACCTGTTCCTTTCCGTTTCCGTTGTCTGCCCTTACGTCAAAGTCCTCAAAAAAACGAAGGCTTTCCGTGCGCCGCGCCGGAGGAGAAACGCCGCCTCCGGCGCGGGAGCCTACCCTATTGCAATCAATTATAACAGAAAAAGGAAATTCCGTCGAGAGCTTTCGGGAGAAAATTGTGAGAAAAGTAAAGATTTATAGTGAAAATACCGAGGTGCCACCGTTGAAAAATAAAAAAATACGGCGTCCTGTTCAGACGCCGCAAAAGTATGCAAAAGGTTGAAAAGATCTTGAAAAGGATTTTCCCGGCGGTTCCGCTGCGGGCCGTCAGATGGGCAGCTTTGCCTTCCCGTCCATGAAGTCCAGCACCCGCCGGGCCTGCGCCTCGTCCTCGATGGGGGCGGGGCAGTAGTTGTTCACCTTGCCGCCAGTGTGGACGTAGCAGGGGATGAGCTCCGAGGACGTGCCCGCCAGCTCCCCGTTTTCCACCTGGAGGATGAGCTGGTAGATGAGGGTCCGATTTTCCGGCCCCCGGCTGCCGCCGAAGCAGAAGTTCCCCAGGGAGTAGACGATCTCCCGGCCCTTGTAGACCTCCCGGGGCTGGAGGACATGGGGGTGGTTCCCCAGCACCAGGTCCGCTCCACCGTCCACCAGGCGGCGGGAGGCCCGGATACGCCATGGTTCCGGCGTGTGGACGCCCTCCTTGCCGCCGTGGTAGAAGACCACCTGAAAGTCGGATTCCTGTTCCGCCGCCTTAAGGCGCTGGAGGATGGCCCCGGCCTGCCCTTCGTTCCAAAGGCCGTGGCAGATGACGGCAACGCGGTACCCGTTTTTCTCCAGGTAGAAGGTCCGGCCGTTGTCCCCATACTCCAGCCCGGCGGCGGAGACGGCTTTCACGGTGTCCTTGTAGCCCGCCGTGCCATAGTCCCCGGTGTGGTTGTTGGCCAAAGACACCGCCTCCACGCCGGAGGAGGTAAGGATGCCCGTATTGGCGGCGGGAGCCCGGAACCAGTAGGCGGGGTCCGTGCTCTTCTCCTTGGGGGTGAGGTTCCGGTCCGTCAGGACATTTTCCAGGTTTACCACGGTGAAGTCGTCGGCCTGGAAGATGGGCCGGACATGCTGGAGGAAGTATTCCGGCTCCTGCCTGGCGGCGTAGTCCAGGAAGTTCCCCGCCGCCCGCCTGCCATGGAGGGAGGCCAGCAGCATGTCCCCGGTGAAGCTGACAATGACCTGGAAGGAGTCCTCCGTCTCCCCGGCCCGGGGGGTGGGCGGCATGGGCCCGTCAAACTCCGGCAGGTCCGGCTCCCACAGCAGGGGATCGTTGGGGTCCGTGGGGTCCCACTCCGCCGCGGAGGCGGGAAGGGACCACGCCAGCAGTTGCAGGACGGCCAGCAGGACGACGAAAAGGCGCTTCATAGGCTTCCCTCTTTTCTGTCAAAAAGTTTGCTGGCTCTATTCTAACAGGCTTTTCCCGAAAAGGAAAGGGGGAGAAGGGAGTGGAAGCGTCCGATTGCGCATTTTATTAAGAGGCACAGGGCGTAGGGGCGGACACATAGGCCGCCCCTACGGCCGTCTTATGGATGAGGCGGCCCCGCCGCGATCTCCAAGCCGCAGGGCCGCCCTGGGTTTCCTGTGTTCCGCCGTCCCTTTCCTGTTTTACCGGAAGGGCTCACGGGTCAAGGCGCAGCCTCTTGCAAATCCGTTCGATCCCCGCTTACCCGCTTTTGGGAGCGGCCAGCAGGGCTGGAGGTTTCAAAAAGGAGGAGGGACATTCCCTCCTCCTTGCACGGGCTGTTTTCAGACGACCGCCAGGGCGTTGTACACATCCAGAATACGGCCAAACAAGGGATTTTCCGGTTTCAGGCCAGAGCAGGCCTCCAGGGCGGCGGCGGGGCCCTCCGCCTGGATCCTGGCCTGGAGCTCCACGCTCTGGGGGTCCTCCGGGCAGTCGAAGCGCAGGGCGGCGGCGGCGCCGAAAATCAGGTGGTCCACCGGCAGGCCGTAGGCGGCGGTGGTGGTCAGGGGCTTGACGAGCCGGTCCCCGGTCTCCAGCTTCCGGATGGGCTCCCGGCCCACCCGGAGCACCTCGTCCTCCAGGAAAGGATTCTGGTAGCGGGCAAAGATTTTTTCCACATAGGCGTGGTGGGCGTCCGGGTCAAAGCCGAATTCCTTGATCAGGCCTTCGCCGCTCTCGGAGATGGCGGCGTGGACAATCTCCCCGATGGCGGGGTCCGCGATGCTGTCCTTGATGGTCCCGTAGCCTTTCAGATAGCCCAGGTAGGCGCAGATGGCGTGGCCGCTGTTGAGGGTGAAGAGCTTCCGCTCCAGATAGGCCATGAGGTTGTCCGCGAAGGTCAGGCCCGGGATGTCCGGCTTTTCGCCCTTCCAGGCGGCGGCTTCCACGTCCCACTCACAGTAGCGCTCTACGGCGGCGTCCAGGATGTTCTCAAAGCTGGGCTTGGGGCAGATGCGGTCCACGGCGCAGTCGGCAAAGCCGATATGCTCCTCCAGGAAGGCGGTCTCCTCCTGGCTCAAGTGCTTCACCACCTCGTTTTTCAGGCGGGTGGTGGTCCGCAGGCCGTTCTCGCAGCAGACCACGTTCATGGGCTCCGTGTTCCCGGCCTGGATGCGGGCCTGAATGCCCCCCGCGATGGACTTGGCGATGATGGGCAGGACGTTGGGGCCCACGGCGGTGGTGATGAGGGAGCACTGGGCCACCTTCCGGGCGAACTCCGGGGAGGTGGAGATTACGCCGTCCACATTGCCGATGGCAATTTCGCCGGGCTCCTTGTCCAGAATGTGAACCGTGTAGCCGTGGTCCCGGTTCAGCGCCTCGATGATGGGCTCCACCACGTCGGCAAAGGTGACATGCCAGCCCGCCTGGCTGAGCAGGGCCCCGATGAACCCCCGGCCGATGTTGCCCGCGCCGATTTGAATTGCCTGTTTCATAGTGCTCCTCCTTAAAATGATTGCTTTTAAGCGAGTAATCGTTTTCGTAATTACTTTATTAAGGGCCGCCTCGCCCATGGGACGGGGCGGCCTTGGGCGGGAATGAGGTTATTTGGCCAGCTTGGCCTCCAGCTCGGCCTTCTGGGCCTCGTAGCCGGGCTTGCCCAGCAGGGCGAACATGTTCTTCTTGTAAGCCTCCACGCCGGGCTGGTCGAAGGGGTTGACCTCCAGCAGGTAGCCGGACAACCCGCAGGCGTACTCAAAGAAGTAGATGAGCTGGCCCAGGGAGTCGGCGCTCTTGCCGTCGGTTTCCACGATGACGTTGGGCACGCCGCCCTCGGTGTGGGCAAGCAGGGTGCCCTCCATGGCCTTGTCCCGGATATAGTCCATGGACTCCCCGGCCAGGAAGTTCAGCCCGTCGCCGTTGACCTCGTCCCGGGGCACCAGAAGCTGGTGCTCGGAGGCCCCCAGGCGGACCACGGTTTCAAACATGATGCGCCGCCCGGCCTGGATATACTGGCCCATGGAGTGAAGATCGGCGGTGAACTCCACGCTGGCGGGGAAGAGGCCCTTGCCGTCCTTACCTTCGCTCTCGCCGTAGAGCTGCTTCCACCACTCCAGCATGAAGCGGAAGGCGGGGTCGTAGCAGGCCAGCACCTCAATGGACCAGCCCTTTTGATACAGCGCGTCCCGGAGGGCGGCATAGGTCCAGGCGGGGTTCTCATAGGAGGCGGTCTCGCAGAGCTTCATCATCTTGGCCGCGCCGCCCATGAGCTCTTCAATGCTGATTCCGGCCACGGCGATGGGCAGCAGGCCCACGGCGGTGAGGACGGAGTACCGCCCGCCCACGCCGTCGGGCACCACGAAACTCTCCCAGCCCTCCTCGTTGGCCAGGGATTTCAGGGCCCCCCGGGCCTTGTCGGTGGTGGCGTAGATCCTCTCCTGTGCTCCGGCCTTGCCGTATTTCTTTTCCAGGGCGTCCCGGAAGAAGCGGAAGGCCACGGCGGGCTCGGTGGTGGTGCCGGACTTGGAGATGACGTTGACGGAGAAATCCTCGTCCCCGATGAGGTCAAAGACCTCCTGCATGGCGTCGGCGGAGAGGCCGTTGCCCACGAAATAGATGTTGGGGGTTTTCTTGTTTTTCTTCTGGTTGTAGTTGGGGGAGCAGAGGTATTCGATGACGCCCCGGGCCCCCAGGTAGCTTCCGCCGATGCCGATGACCACCAGGGCCTTGGAGTCGCCCTGAATTTTTTTGGCGGCGGCCTGGATGCGGGCGAACTCCTCCTTGTCGTAGTCCACGGGGAGGCGGACCCAGTCGGTGAACTCGTGGCCCAGGCCGTTGTGCTTCTGGAGCTTCTCCTGGGCTTCCGCCAGCCGGGGGGCGGCGGCGTCCCGGTAACCGGCGGGGATAAAGTTTTCGATCTGGAAGGATTTGACGTTCAGCATGATGCAGCTTCCTTTCCGTAAGGTCTCATATTTTTTTGTGGCTTCCGCTGAAAGCGGACCTAAAACCAGTATAACATTTTGGCAAGTCGGCGGCAAGACGGGGCGGGGAAAAAGTTGGGAAAATTTTGAGCAGGATGGCGGCCCGCCCAGGCAAGTTGACATTTGCGCTCCTCTTCCGTATAATGCAGTATGGCCGGAAGGCCGGGTTAAAATCGCAGAGGTGAAAGGAGGCCATGGGAAAAGTCCCATCAAAGCGCCATGCGCCGGCTTTAGCCGGATAACGAGGTGAGGGGAGTATCGAATTGTTCGGCGGATGCCCCTCCGCGCCCAGGGCGGGCGCGTGACACGGCTTACAAATATGCGGGCGACCGCAAAACAGAAGAGCCGTGACCGCCCTGAGAAGACAAGTGGCTGCGCATTTGTCCTCTTAATTTTTAAATTAGGAGGAATATATTCCATGTGTGGAATCGTTGGTTTTGTAGGGGAACAACAGGCGGCCCCGGTGCTGCTGGAGGGCCTGCGTCAGATGGAGTACCGGGGGTATGACTCGGCGGGCGTCGCCGTCCGCTCGGAGACAAAGGGCTTGCAGGTCCGCAAATCCAAGGGGCGGCTCCAGGTCCTGGCGGACCTGACGCACGGGGGCGTGGACCTGGAGGGAACCCTGGGCATCGGGCACACCCGCTGGGCCACCCATGGGGAGCCCAACGACGTGAACGCCCATCCCCACGTCAGCGGGGACGGAAAAATTGCCCTGGTACATAACGGCATCATCGAAAACTACCTGGAGCTGAAAGAGCAGCTCACCCGGCAGGGGGCGGCCTTTTCCTCCGAGACGGACACCGAGGTGGTGGCCCACCTCCTGGAATTCCACTACCGGGAGTGCGGAAATATGCTGGAGGCCGTGGGACGCTGCCTGCGGCGGATCGAGGGGTCCTACGCCTTTGGCATCATCTGCTCCGACTACCCCAACGCCCTGATTGCCGCCCGGAAGGACAGCCCCCTCATCATCGGATTCGGCGGGGGGGAAAACTTTATCGCCTCCGACGCCACGGCTATTCTCCGGCACACCCGGGACGTGGCCTATATGAACGACGGGGAGATCGCCGTGCTGACGGCCCAAAGCGTGGACGTGTTTGACAGCGAGGGAACCCCCCTGGAGAAGGAGCACAGCCGCATCGGCTGGGACGCGGCCTCTGCCGAGAAGGGGGGCTATGCCCATTTCATGTTTAAGGAGATTCTGGAACAGCCGGAGGCCCTGCAAAAAACCATCTCCCCCCGCATCCGGGATGGCCGGGTGGTGCTGGACGACATCCGCCTGACGGAGGAGTACGCCCGGGGCATCTCCCGCGTTTACATGATCGCCTGCGGCTCCGCCTATCATGCGGGAGTGGTGGGGAAATACACCTGGGAGCGTCTGCTCCGCCGCCCGGTGGAGGCGGTTCTGGCCTCGGAGTTCCGGTACAGTGAGCCACTGGTGGACGGACATACCCTGGTCATTGCCATCAGCCAGTCCGGGGAGACCTTGGACACCATGGCCGCCCTCCGGGAGGCCAAGCGGCTGGGAGGCCGGACCCTGGCAATTTGCAACGTGGTGGGGTCCTCCATCGCCCGGGAGGCGGACGATGTACTCTACACCTGGGCCGGGCCGGAGATTGCCGTGGCCACCAGCAAGGGATATTCCACCCAGCTGGCGGCGCTGTACCTGGTGGGGCTGTACCTGGCGGACCTGCTGGGGACGGTGGAAGAGCGGGAGTACGGCGCGCTTCTGGCGGAGCTTCAGGCCCTGCCGGGGAAGATGCGGAAGGTTCTCGCGGACTTCGAGGACACGAAGTATTTCGCCTCCCGGTTTTTCAACCACGACAGCATTTTCTTCATTGGCCGGAACCTGGACTACGCCATGGGCCTGGAGGGCTCTTTGAAGCTCAAGGAGATCAGCTACATCCACTCGGAGGCCTACGCCTCCGGGGAACTGAAGCACGGGACCATCTCCCTCGTCGAACCGGGGACGCTGGTGGTGGCCTTGGGGACCTACGGAGCCCTTTTTGACAAGGCCATGAGCAATGTGGTGGAGGTAAAAGCCCGGGGGGCCACGGTGCTGGCCGTTACGACCGAAGGTTTCCGGCAGCGGATGGCGAAGACCGCCGACGCGGTGATCGCCGTGCCGGAGACCCATCCGCTGCTCCAGCCGTCCCTGTCCATTGTGCCCTTGCAGCTCTTTGCCTATTACGTGGCCCTCCAGCGGGGCTGCGACATCGACAAGCCCAGGAACCTGGCCAAGTCGGTGACGGTGGAATGACAAGTACAGCCGGGCCTCACAGCCGTGAGGCCCGGCTGTTTTCGCCGCCGCCGCTCCGGCTTGAGGAAACACCAGGGCTTAGGGCGTGGGGACGTTCTGCTGGACCGCTTTTGCTGCGGGCGGCCCTGGGGCACGTGCCCCGTATTCACGCCTCACGCCGCTTAGGAAAACGTGGGAACATGGAAATGCCGGAATAAGATGTTCTCCGCCTCGGAGTTCCAGAGGCCGCCGTGGGCGTCGCAGCAGTCCGCCAGGCGGGCAAAAAGCGGGTCCGTCCGGCCCTTCTCCCGGAAGTCCTCAATGGCGGTGAGGGGCATGTCGAACTGGGTATAGGCCAGCTTTTTCCCCCCCGGAAGATGGGGCAGGTTTTTTGTGGTTTCCACAATGGAATCCATGCCGCCCACATGGGTGACCATGACGGCGGGGCGGATTTTTCCCTCGGCGGCCAGGCGGAGGGACTCCCGGAGGTCATCGGTGGTGCCTCCCGTGGTGCCGATGATATGGGTGGAGGCATAGTGGCAGTTGTACAGGTTGATGCTGGCGGAGAAGTCCTTGTCCGTGGGGCCGGAGAAGAGGTTCATGCACCCGTCGCTGCCCAGCAATCGGTCTCCCAGCTCCGCCAGGGAGCGGATGGCGTTGTAGACAAAGACATCGTCATAGCCCCTTCCGCCGGAGAGGGCCATCAGCTCCGCGAACTCGTCGGCGCATTGGCTGGGGTTTACGTAGACCAGGCGGACGCCCCGGTCGGCGGCTAGGGACTCGGGAATCAGCCGCCGGGCCCGGGCGATGCGCTCCTCCGAGAGATCCGTTACCACGATCATGGCGGGTTTCTTCTCCAGGGCCAGGGGATATTCGATGGCCTCTAAGCCCATAGGGCCGCAGCCGCCCAGGATGAGGAGGCTGCCCCCCTCCTTGACGCCCATGATGTGTGCGCGGCTGTGGAGGCTGGTGTGGTAATTTCCGTGGTAGCCACCCACTACGCAGCTTATGGGCTCGCCCAGGCTGGCCTCGAAGTAGCTCCCGCCGCCGTAGTGGAGGAGGCAGCCTAGCTCCATGACCTCCGGCGGGATGATGCAGTAGGTACACGCCCCGCCGAAGGTGGGATAGGAGTACCCGGGGGAAGCCAGGCTCCCCTGGTAGTTCAGGGCGGGCTGCTGGGCGAATTTCTCCCCGGGGGAGAATTCGCCCAGCCACCGTTTGCCCACCTTTACTATGTCTCCGGCGAACTCGTGGCCGATGATGATGGGGTGTACGTCCACATCCTGGGGGCAGCGCCGGTGGGCCTTGCCTTGGACCAGCAGCTTGTAAGTGGACATGCAGATGCTGTCGCTCATGACCCGGACCAGGATTTCGTCCTCCCGGATATCCGGCAGGCCGAACTCCTCCAGGCGGATGTCGTAAGCGCCGTAGAGACGCACGCCCTTCGACCGCATGGACTTACTCCAGGCCGTTCAGCAGCTTGTAGAGCTGGTCCACTCCGGCGTTGTCCACCAGGGCGTCGGTGTCTTCCTCGGTCTCGGCCACTTCGACGATTTTGCCCAGGATGCCCAGGTGGTCCTCTCCGGTGGAGGCGATGCCCACCACCAGGCGGACCAGCTCGTCGCCCCACTGGATGCCCTCGGGGTAGGTCATGACGATGAGCCCGGTCTTTTTGATGGCCCTCCGGGATTCCTCGGTGCCGTGGGGGATGGCCACGTGGCTGCCGATGGCCACGGAGAAGCTGGCTTCCCGGTCCAGCATGCCCTGGATATAGGCCTCTTCCACATAGCCGCTTTCCACCATCCGTTTACCCACGGCCTTGATGGCCTCCTCGGGGCTGACGGGCTTGCAGTTTAGGATGATGTTCTTCTTTTCCAGCAGGATGGGCTGGCCTGCGGCGGGCGTTTCCTCCGCGGCAGCAGGGGCGGCGGCGGGAGCGGGAGCCCCGCCCTTCCGGGCGTCCAGCAGCTCCTGCACCAGGGTGTTGTACTCCGGCGCGCCCATGAAGTTCTTGATGGGGATGATCCGGGCCTGGGGAGCCCGCTGGGCGGCCCGGCCGGAGAGCTCGTGGTGGGTGACGACGATCTGGCAGTCGCCGGGAATCTCGCCCACGGGGAAGTGGATGACCTCAATGTCCGTAATGCCCGCGTCCTTGAGCTTGTTGCGGACCATGGTGGCCCCCATGGCGGAGGAGCCCATGCCCGCGTCGCAGGCGAAGACGATCTTCCGCACGTCCTTAGCGGAAACGGAGACGGCGGGGACGGCCTGGCCCTTGGAAGCGGCCTTGGAGGCGGCCACCTGGGCCTGGGCCTCTTCCAGGCTGGCGTCCTTGCCGAAGAATTTCAGCAGGAACACGGAGATGAAGAAACTGACCACGGCGGCGATGCCGATGCCCGCGATGTTGGCGAGGTATCCGCCCTTGGGGGTCATGAGCATTTCCGCGATGATGCTGCCGGGGGAGGCCGCGGCCGCCAGGCCGCCGCCCAGAGCGGAGAGGGTGAAGATGCCCACGACGTTGCCGATCATGGGGCCCAGGATGACGATGGGGTTCATGAGGACATAGGGGAAGTAAATCTCATGGATGCCGCCCACGAACTGGATGACGGCGGCGGCTCCGGCGGAGGAGCGGGTCTCGCCCTTGCCCGCCACGCAGTAGGCCAGCAGGAGGCCAAGGCCCGGCCCGGGGTTGGACTCGATCATGAAGAGGATGGACTTGCCCATTTCCATGGCTTGTTCCGTGCCGATGGGGGTGAAGACGCCGTGGTTGATGGCGTTGTTCAGGAAGAGGACCTTGGCGGGCTCCACCAGGACGGCGGTCAGGGGCAGGAGGCTCCGGTCCACCAGGAACTGCACGCCCGCGCCCAGCCAGTCGGTGAGGGTCACGCAGACGGGGGCAATGACGTAGATGGACAGAATCGCCAGGATTGCGCCGATGATGCCCACGGAGAAGTTGTTGACCACCATTTCAAAGCCGGCGGGGATATGGCCCTCCATGGCCTTGTCAAACTTCTTGATGCACCAGCCGCCCAAGGGGCCGCAGATCATAGCCCCGATGAACATGGTGCTCTCTGTGGCGGCGATGGCGCCCAGGGTGGCCAGGGCGCCCGTGACCGCGCCCTTCTGGCCGCCCACGGCCTTGCCGCCGGTGTAGCCGATCAGGATGGGGAGCAGAAAGCGGAGCATGGGGCCCACCATGCCGTTGATGGTCTCATTGGGGAACCAGCCGTCCGGGATGAAGAAGGCGGCAATCAGGCCCCAGGCGATGAAGGCTCCAATGTTGGGCATGACCATGCCGCTGAGGAACCGTCCAAATTTTTGAACGCGCTCTTTCATAGAAAAACGTCCTTTCTCTTGACTTGATATACTTGCACGATAGGGGGCAGGAGGCGGCCTCCTGCCTCCAGGCTGGGAAACCAAGGGGAAGCGGGGCTCAGAACGCCGGGAGGAGCTTCCGGATTTCCTCCCCGGAGGCCAGCCCCTCGGAAAAGGCGGTGGCAGACCCGGCGGCGGCCCCCATGCGGTGGGCGGCGGCGTAGTCCCCGGTGGACAGCCACCCGGCCAGGAACCCGGCCACCATGGAGTCCCCCGCCCCCACGGTGTGGCGGACCGTCCCCGGGGGCACCCCCAGGCGGCGGCACGCGCCGCGCTCATCCAGAAGCAGCGACCCGTCCCCGGCCAGGGAGACCAGGATGTTCCGGGCTCCCTGGGCTTGGAGGGCCCTGGCGCAGGAGAGAATCTCCTCTTCGCTGAGGGAGTCTTTTCCAAAGAGGTCCCCCAGCTCGGCGCTGTTGGGCTTGATGAGGAAGGGGCGGCAGGGGAGCACGCCCCGGAGCAGGTCCCGGGCGGCGTCCACCACCGTCAGGACGCCCCGACCGTCCACCCGGGCCAGGATGGTCCGGTACACGCCGCCGGGCAGCCCTGCGGGCAGGGACCCGGCCAGGACCAGTACGTCCCCCGCCGACAGGCGGTCCAGCTTTTGGAGCAGGGCCTCCAGGGCCGGAGGGGGAATGGCGGGGCCCTGGCTGTTGATTTCCGTCTCGCCAGCGCCTCCACCGGAGCGGATTTTCACATTGACCCGGGTCAGGCCCTCCTCCAGCCATATGAAGTCCGTGGGGATTCCCCGGGCTTTCAGGCCGTCCTCCAGGGCCCTGCCAGTGAACCCGGCCACGAAGCCCAGGGCCGTGGTTTCCACGCCCAGGTTATGGAGGACGGTGGAGACGTTGACGCCCTTGCCGCCGAAGTGGAGATGCTCCTGGCTGGTGCGGTTCAGGCCCCCGGCCTGGAAGCCGTCCACCAGTACCTCGTAGTCCAGGGCGGGGTTCAGCGTGATTGTATAGACCACCCTTACACCTCCCTGATGTCCGTGTAGTCCCGGTAGCGCGGGTCCGGCAGGCAGTCCGTGATGACGCAGGCGGCCTCAATGGGGAAGATCACCGCCGCCGTCACCTGGCCGAACTTGCTGGAGTCCGTCAGCACATAGACCTCCTGGGCCCGCTCCGCCGCCAGGGCCTTCACCGCCGCCTCCTCCGGGTCCGGCGTGGTGAAACCCTGGGCCACGGTGACGCCGTTGGCCCCCAGGAAGGCCTTGGTGAAGTTGTACCGCCCCAGGGCGGACAGGGTCTCCGCGCCGATGAGGGCCATGGTGCCCGCCTTCAGCATTCCCCCCAGCACGTGGGTCCGGAGGTTCCTCTCCATCAGGCGGCAGGCGCACTCGATGCTGTTGGTGAGGAACAGGGCCTTGGAGGCCCGGAGGTGGTCCGCCATGCGGAGCACCGTGGTGCCCGCGTCCAGGAAGACCACATCGTCGTCCCCGATGAGCCCGGCGGCATACCGGGCGGCCCGGTCCTTCTCCTGGGTGAAGAGGCCCCGCTTGGTCTCCATGTCCAGCTCCTCGCCATGGAATTCGCCCACTGGCAGCATGGCGCCGCCGTGGACCTTGCTGAGTTTTCCCTGCTTGGCCAGCGCGTTCAGGTCCCGCCGGATCGTGGCCTCGGAAGCGCCCGTCACCTGACAGAGGTCCGTCACCGTGGCGGCCCGCCGCTGGGCCAGTTCCTTGAGAATCCGTTCCGCGCGTTGTTCAGCCAGCATAGTTCACCCCCCTCTTCTTGATTGGAATTGGTTGATTTCGGATTTCCTTGTTTATGATAACGCCAATATCAATCAAAGTCAATGGAGTTCAATCAAAATCAATCGAAAAAAATCGGGTGGAAAATTTGTGCAGTACGCCAAAGGACATACCTCTTGGGGGGCGCGGCCCGCTAGGTCAGAGGGTTTTGAGGAAGCGCTCCACCCGGTCCAGGCCTTCCTTCAGGTCTTCGTCGGAGTAGCAGTAGCTCAGGCGCATGTAGCCTTCGGTGCCGAAGTAGACCCCGGGGATCAGGCCCACCAGGCCCTTTTTCAGCATGTTTTCGCAGAAGGCCAGGGAATCCATGCCGTACTTCTTGATGTTGATGAACATGTAGAAGGCCCCCTCCGGCTTCTGGACCTCCAGGTCCATGTCCGTGAGGCGCTGGTAAACGTAATCCCGGCGTTTGCGGAACAGCTCCGTCATGGGGGCGGTGCTGCTCTCCAAGGCGGCCACGCAGGCGGGCTGGACAAAGGCGGGGGCAGAAACCACAGCGTACTGGTGGAAAATCTGCATCCGGTCCCGGATGGGGGCGTCCGCCAGGCAGTAGCCCAGCCGCCAGCCGGTCATGGCGTAGGGCTTGGAGAAGCTGTTGATGACGATAATCCGGTCCCGCATGTCCTGGAACTCGGCGAAGCTGTGGTAATCCTCTGTGTAAACCAGGCTGCGGTAGACGTCGTCGCAGAGGACGAAGATGGGCTTGTCCCTCAGAACCTCATGGACGGCGTCCAGGGTCTCCCGGGTGTAAATGCAGCCAGTGGGGTTGTTGGGGGAGGTGAGGACGATGGCCTTGGTCCTCGGGGTGATGGCGGCCTCCAGGGCCTGGGGATCGATCTGGAAGTGATGGTCCTCCGTGGGCAGGGCCACGGGCACGCCCCGGCAGAGCTGGGTGATGGACTCATAGAGGCTGAAAGCCGGAGTGGGGATGATGACCTCGTCCCCGGGGTTCAGTACGGTGGAGAGGCCGATAAACAGGCTCTCCGTGGCCCCGATGGTGAGGATGATCTCATCGGGGGAGTAGCGCAGGCCGTGGGCCCGCTCCTCGAATTTGGAGAGGGCTTCCAGCATGTAGGGATAGCCGTTGCCGGGAGGGTAGTGGGTGTCGTTCCGGTCCAGGGCGGCCTTGGCGGCTTCCTTGATCACGTCCGGCGTATCCTGGTCCGGCTCACCGATGGTCAGGGCGCAGGCGCCGGGGGTATCCCGCACCAGGAAGGTGAAGCGGCGGATGCCGGACAGCTCCAGGCCCAGCACGGCGCGGTTTAAGGTCAGGTCCATAGGAATCACGCTCCTTCTTGAAATACGAGACCAGTATATGCGCAAGCGGAGGGCTTGTCAACGCTTTAAAGCGAAAAGGACACCGGGACCCGGCGTCCCCGGCCTGCCAGCAAGGCCGGAAATCCTGTGGAACGGGGGGAGGGTGTGTGCGGGAAACCCAGGAAGGGTTTCCTGCACGGCCGGGCTTGTAAGTTTTTCAGGCGTTTTATGGCCTGAAAACAGACGCCCGGCGGGCTCAGCGGTCGCTGGGGAGCCAGCAGTCCTGGAAGATCAGGTCGTCTACGTCCCCGGCTGCGGTTTTTAGGATGCTCACGGCAGGTCCTCCTTTTATTTTTGAGACTATTGAACAGTCTATGCCGGAGGGGGGAAAAAGTTTCCCGGCAGGGTGAAAAAAATTCCTCCTCCCAAGAGACTGGGAGGAGGGCGGGAATCAAAGGCTCATCTGGTAGATGTTTACGATGTCCTCCACACTGAGGGGGACGAAGGTCCGGTCGAAACCGCTGTTCCGGGCTTTCCGGGCCATCTCCGGGAAGTACTCCGGGCCGATGCCCAGCTCCGACAGCGTGGCGGGGAGGCCCAGGGAGGCGGAGAAGAAGTCCCGGGTCTTTTGGATGGCGGCCTCCGCCGCCTTCCGGGCGGGCAGGGCGGGGTCCAGGCCCCAGACGGCGGCGCCGTACCGGGCGAAGCGGCCCTGGGTGGTTTCGCTTAGGACGTAGCGCATCCAGTTAGGGGTCAGGATGGCCAGGCCCACGCCGTGGGTCACATCGTAGAAGGCGGAGAGCTCATGCTCCATCCGGTGGACGCTCCAAGCCACGGGCTTGCCCATGTCCAAAAAGCCGTTGATGGCCCAGGCGGCGTTCCACATGAGGTTGGCCCGGGCTTCGTAGTCTCCGGGGGTTTCGATGGCCTTGGGCCCGTATTTCACGCAGGAGCGGAGGATGGCTTCCGCCAGGCTGTCCGCCAGGTAGTTGTCCTCAATGGGGCTGAAATAGTTCTCAAGGGTGTGGGACATGATGTCCGCCGTGCCCGCAGCGGTCTGGGAGGCGGGGAGGGAGTAGGTGTAGGTGGGGTCCAGGATGGACACGGCGGGATAACAGCAGGGACCGGAGAAGGACTCCTTCTCGTTGGTCTCCGGGTTGGAGATGACGGCAATATTGTCCATCTCGGAGCCTGTGGCCGCCATGGTCAGTACGGTGAAGATGGGCAGGGCCCGCTCCGGGGTGAGCTTTTTGCCGGAGAGGTCCCAGGGGTCCCCGCCGTAGTAGAATCCGGCGGCAATGCCCTTGGCGCAGTCGATGACGCTGCCGCCTCCCAGGGCCAGCACGCCGTCCAGCCCCTGTTCCCGGCAGAGGCGGACGCCCTCCCGGACGGTGGCGACCCGGGGATTGGGCTCCACGCCGGGGAGCTCGGCCCACGGGATGCCGTGCTCCTTTAACTGGGCGGCGGCGGCGTCAAAGACGCCGTTGCGCTTGACGCTGCCTCCGCCGTAGACC
Organism: uncultured Oscillibacter sp.; assembly: GCA_910583785.1. Taxonomy (GTDB): domain Bacteria; phylum Bacillota; class Clostridia; order Oscillospirales; family Oscillospiraceae; genus Oscillibacter. The sequence continues at coordinate 10,537 of CAJTZK010000008.1, read as the reverse complement.
ACCAGGACCCGGCTGGCCCGGGCGGCGATTTCCCCGCCCAGCTTTTTGATCTGCCCCTCGCCGAAGTGGACCACCGTGGGAATCGCGTAGGTAAAGTTCTTCATGTCCAAGCCCCTTTCGTCTCAATCGTTCAGGCGTACAGCCGTTTCACCGCCGCCTTGGCCCCGTACAGGATTTTGTCCGCGTCCAGGGTCAAAAATTCGCCGTTCTCGTAGAGAATCTGCCCGTCCACCATGGTCATGGCCACGTCGCTGCCCTGGGCGGAGTAAACCGTCAGGGCCAGGGGGTCCAGGTTGGGGTACAGGTGGGGCTTCGTCAGATCCAGGGCGATGATGTCCGCCTTTTTGCCCACGGCCAGCTCTCCGGTGTCCTCCCGGCCCTGGAGCCGGGCCCCGTTGCAGGTGGCCATAGCCAGGAGCTGGGCGGGCTTCAGGATGGTGGGGTCCCGGTGGTAGCCGTTGTGGAGGACGGCGGCCAGGTGCAGTTCCTCCATCAGGTTCAAGTTGTTGTTGCTGGCGGCCCCGTCGGTGCCCAGGGTGACGTTCAGCCCCAGGTCCAGCATCCGCTGGATGGGAGCGTAGCCGCTGCCCAGCTTCATGTTGCTGGTGGGATTGTGGATGGGGCTCACGCCCTTTTCCAGCATCAGGGCCATGTCCTCCTCCGTCACAAAGACGCAGTGGGCGGCGGCGGTGGGGCAGTCGAAGGTCCCCAGGTCATAGAACCACTTAGCCGGGGTCTTGCCGTATTTTGCCACGCATTCGTCGTGCTCTTTTTTTGTCTCGGAGAGGTGGATGTGCATCCGGCCCCCCAGAGATTTGCAGTCCGCGCTGTAGGGTCCCACGATATGCTCGAAGCAGGTGTATTCCGCGTGGACGGAGAAGTCGATGCGGACACGTCCGGCTCCCGCGCCGTGGTAGTCCCGGAAGAGCTGGATGGACTCCCGGGCCCGGAAGTTCTGGGCGTAGGCCTCGTCTTTGTCAAAGCACTGGACCGGGCGGCTGATGTTGGCCTTGATGCCGCAGGCCAGGGCGTTTTCCACGGCGGTTTGGGGCTCGAAGTACATGTCGGAGTAGCTGGTGGTGCCCGTGGAGATCATCTCCAGCAGGGCCAGCTGGTTGCCTGTTTTGATGTCCTCTGCCGTCAGCTTGTCCTCAATGGGCATGATTTTTCCGAAGAGCCACTCCTGGAGGCTCAAGTCGCTGCCCACGCCCCGGAGCAGCACCATGGGGCTGTGGTTATGGCAGTTGATGAGGCCGGGGAGCAGCAGGCGGCCCGTCATGTCCTTCTCCTGATCGTAGGCGGCCTGGGGCCTCTCCGTCCCGATGTAGTCAATGGTGTTGCCGTCTACGCCAAGCCAGGCGTTTTCCAAACAGCGGAAGCCCGTCCCGCCGGCGGCCAGGATGTCACAGTGTTTCATCAGCAGCTTCATGTTGTCAGTTCCTCCTGTTTTAAATCGCGGCTACGATTGCTTTCATGTAATCGCTGAAGGCCCCGGCGATTCCCTCCGCCGTCTCATCCACCTCCCCGGCGCTGAGGGGCTGGTCCAGCACCCCGGCGGCCATGTTGGTGATGACGGACAGGGCCAGCAGGGGCAGGCCGCAGTGGGCGGCGGTGAGGGCCTCCGTGACGGTGGACATGCCCACGGCGTCGGCGCCCAACATCCGGGCGGCCCGGATTTCCGCCGGGGTTTCGAACTGGGGGCCGGGGAAAAACATGTAGGTGCCCTCGTGGACGCGGAGAGAGGAGCCCTTGGCGCAGTCCAGGGCCCGCTTCCTAAGTTCCGGCGTATACATCCGGCTGACGTCGAAAAACCGGGGGCCGAAGCCCTCCACATTGGGTCCCCGGAGGGGGCTGTCCCCGTTGAGCTTGATGTGATCCCGGAGGATCATGACGTCCCCGGGGCGGTAGGACGTGTTGATGCCTCCGGCGGCGTTGGTGAGGATGACGGACTGGACGCCCAGCAGCTTCAGCACCCGGATGGGGATGACCAGCTCCTCGAAGGAATAGCCCTCGTAGGAGTGGAAGCGGCCGGACATGCAGGCCACCCGTTTCCCGGCCACGGTGCCAAAGAGCAGCTTCCCGGCGTGGGAGGACACGGTGGAGAGCAGGAAGTGGGGGATATCGGCGTAATCCACCTCGACGGGGTCCTGGATGGCTTGGGCGAAGGGTCCCAGGCAGGAGCCCAGGACAATGCCCACCTCCGGCGTGAGGCTCACACGGGTCCGCAGGTAATCCGCGCTGGTTTGAAAATATTCATGGGTGTAGGCCATAGGCTGAACACACCTCCCGGCAGTGATACGCTGATTTTAACATAGGTCCATGGGGGTGTCAATCGGCCCGGGGCCCCGGCGGAAATTTTCCGCCGCGCTGATATTTTACAAGCCATTCGGCAGAAAACCTGCTATAATGACCTTGCGGAAGGAGGGGAGCCCTGTGAGAAACGAGCCGGGAATGGCGGTTTATGACGCTGGACTGCGGCTGGAGGCGTACCGCTTCCACCGTTCCTTCCCTAAGCATTTCCACGACCACTATGTCATCGGCTACATTGAAGACGGCCAGGGCGCACTGGTGTGCAGGGATGTGGAATACGCCCTGAAAAAAGGGGACCTCATCCTCTACAACCCCGGCGACAGCCACTCCTGCGCGGAGAGCGGCGCGGCCTTGGACTACTGGGGCCTGCACATTCCCCGGGAGACCATGCTGGACCTGACGGAGGAGCTGACGGGACAGCGGACGCTGCCAGCGTTCTCCCGGAACGTCCTCTCCGACCCGGAGGCCGGATGGGACTTCCGGGCCCTGCACAAGCAGATCATGATGGGCTCCCGGGAGTTCGGGCGGGAGGAGCGGCTGCTGCTGCTTCTCTCCCGGCTGCTCCGCCTCTGCGGCCAGCCCCGGGAAGCTCCCGCCCCGGCGGGGCGGGAGGCGGTGGAGCGGGCCTGCGCCTATATGGAGCGGCATTACGGGGAACGGGTTACCCTGGACCGCCTCTGCGGAGAGGCGGGGCTGAGCCGTTCGGCCCTGCTCCGGGCCTTCGCCCGGGAGAAGGGGGTCACGCCCTACCACTACCTGGAGAACCTGCGGATCGGCCAGGCGCGGAAGCTGCTGGAACAGGGGGTCCCGCCCGCCGAGGCGGCCCTCCGGACCGGGTTTTCAGACCAGAGCCACTTTACCAATTATTTCAGCCGCTTCATCGGTCTGGCCCCTGGGGCCTACCGGGAGATTTTTGCGGGCAAGGAGGAACCAACCCATGAGAAATGACCGCGCCAGAGGCCATGCCGCGGCCCTGTTTACCATCGTTGTGTGGGGGACGACGTTTATCTCCACGAAGGTCCTTCTGCGGGCCTTTCAGCCAGTGGAAATTTTGTTTATCCGGTTCGCCCTGGGCCTGGCGGCCCTGTTCATTGCCTGCCCGCGGAGGATGCGGGGCGTCACGAGGCGGCAGGAGCTCCTGTTTGCCGGAGCGGGCCTGTGCGGCGTGTGCCTGTACTACTTATTGGAGAACATCGCCCTGACCTATACCCTGGCCTCCAACGTGGGAGTCATACTCTCGGTGATCCCCTTTTTCACCGCGGTGTTCTCCCACCTGTTTTTGAAGGAGGAGCGGCCCGGCGGGGGCTTCTACCTGGGCTTTGCCGTGGCCATGGCGGGCATCAGCCTGATCAGCTTCAGCGGCTCCCGGCTGGAGCTGAATCCCCTGGGGGACCTGCTGTCCCTGCTGGCGGCGCTGGTGTGGGCCTGTTACGTGATCTTGACCCGGAAAATCAGCGTCTGGGGCTGGCCCACCATCCTCACCACCCGGCGGACCTTCTGCTGGGGGCTTTTGTGGATGGCCCCGGCGCTGCTGGTCTTCGATTGCCGCCTGGGGCCGGAGCGGTTCGCCGACCCGGTGTACCTGGGAAACCTGCTCTTTTTGGGCCTGGGCGCGTCGGCCGTGTGCTTTGTCACCTGGAACCTGGCGGTAAAGCTCCTGGGCCCGGTGAAGACCAGCGTTTACACCTATCTGGCCCCCGTTATCACGGTGGCGGCCTCGGTGCTGATTCTCCAGGAGCCCATCACGCCCCTGGCGGCCCTGGGAGCGGCGCTGACGCTGGCGGGGCTGCTGCTGTCCCAGGGGAAGAACCTGCTGAAAAAAGAAGAGGCGGAGGAAACCCGCCAGGGGGAACCCCCGCTGTGACGCGGGCTGCTTTGTAAAATGGGAGGAGGCGGAGGGCCGCAGGCCCTCCGCCTTGGAATTTGCCAAAAGAATGGGAGAAAGACGGCACGGGAAGGCGCGTGGCGGGCTTATCCGGGGCGCGGATGAGCGGCTGTATAGGGCTCCGCCAGGCTGTCAAGGCCCGGGGCTTGCCCCCATTGGACGGGCCGTTCCGTTCCCGCCCCCGCCAGCCAGCGCGGCCTATCCTTTCCCACCGTGCAGGTTCCGCCACTCCCCGGCGGAGACCCCCTCCAGCTTTTTGAATACCCGGGAGAAGTGGGCCGTATCCACGTAGCCCACCCGCTCGGCCACCTCGCTGATGCGAAGGGACGGGTCCGCCATCAGATGCTTGGCCTGAAAGACGCGCTCGGCGTTGAGCAGGTCGTAAAAGGACTGCTTTAAGTGCTTATTCAGCAGTTTGGACAGGTGCCACTGGCTGACGTAGCAGTGGTCTGCCACCTCCTGGAGGGAGAGCCGCTGGGCGTAGTGCTCCATAATATAGGCATGGGCCCGGCGGACCAGGAAGCTGTTGGGGTCCTCTCCCCCTTCCGGAGGTTACGCCTCCGCCGGGGGCGGCAGCCGGTCCAGCACGTCGGTCATGTGCTCCAGGGCTTCGTTCAGCTCCTCCGTTTTTGAGGGCTTGAGCAAAAACCGGGACACGCCCAGGCAGATGGCCCGCTGGGCGTACTCAAAATCCCGGTAGTCGGTGAGGACGGCAATCTGCATACGGGGAAACTCCCCCTTCAGCCCCGCCAGCATGGTCAGCCCATCCTCCCCGGGCATTTTGATGTCGGTAAAGAGAATGTCCGGCCTGTGGGTCCGGATAGCCTCCGCGCCGGAAGCGGCGTCCTGGGCCAGGGCCGCTGCCCGGCAGTTGTGGGCGGACCAGTCCACCACCTTCCGCAGCCCCTCCGTGATGATGGCTTCATCGTCGATCAGAACAACCTTGTGCATAAAGGGTCACCTCGTATCTTCATCATACAAAAGATGCCGGGAAAAGGCAAGGGCTCACCCCTTGATGGCTCCCGCCGTCAGTCCCTTGATGATATGCTTTTGCAGCAGAATGTACACGGCCAGTACCGGCACCACGATCAGCACCACCGAGGCGGCCATCAGGCCGTAGTCCACCCCCGCCTGGGAGCTGATCTCATTGAGCAGCAGGGTGATGGTCTTTTCCTTGGGGACCCGGAGGAAGAAATTCTGGGTGAACAGGTCGTTATAGCTCCACAGGAAGGAGAAGATGGCCACGGTGGCGAAGGAGGACTTAGCCGCCGGCATGATGATATGGAAGTAAACCTGGAACACATAGCAGCCGTCCATGTAGGCGCTCTCCTCCAGCTCCATGGGCACGGATTCAATGAAGCCCATAAGCACGATGATGGCAAAGCACAAATTGCCCGCGATTTGGGGCAGGATCACCGCCAGCAGGCTGAGCCAGCGGTTCCCGCTGCTGGCAATGCCCTAGGCGGCCTCCGTGCGGAAGCGGAAGCGCACCAGCCCGTAGGCGGCAAAGCCCGCGATGAGCACCACCGCCACGGTGACGGCGATGGAGACAAGGAGGCTGTTCAGATAGGCGTTTCCGAAGTCGAAGCGGTCCATGGCCTTGACGTAGTTCTCCATGGTCAGGCCGTTTCCCGGCAGGGGGATGGAGAAAGAGTCCTTGCGGATGAGGCCCCGCTCCCGGAAGGAGTTCAGGATTACCCAGACAAAGGGGTACAGGGTGGTCAGGGACCAGAAGAACAAAATTGCATAAGTCGCCGCCTTGGCGGGCGTCATCTTTTTCACCATGCGTCCCTCCTTCCTCAAAGGTCGTCCCTGGGCCGGAAGACCCGGTTGGCGATGTTGGAAAACAGTACGCCCAGGACCACGATGAGGATGGCGATGGCAGAGCCGTAGTCCACGTTGCCCCGGTTGAAGGTCTGGTCGTACATATAGGTTCCGGTGAGCCACCCCTGGTCCTGGGGCATCCCCGCCCCGAACATGACCCAGGGAAGGTCGAAGACCTTCAGCGCCCCGGTAACCGCCAGCACCAGGCAGGTACAAAGCACGTTCCGCAGCAGGGGCAGGGTGACGTACCGGACCCGCTTCCACCCGGTGCAGCCGTCCAGGGCGGCGGCCTCGTAGAGGTTCTGGGAGATGTTGTTCAGCCCCGTCACCAGGATGACGAAGTAAAAGCCCACGTACTGCCACATTACCGGGGCGAACATGGAGAAGAGGAAGTGCCTCGGGTCCTTCCAGTCGATGGCTTCTGCCGCCAGGCCCAGGTTTGCCAGCAGCTGGTTGAGCATGCCGCCGTTGTAGAGGAAAATCAGGTTGAACATCAGGCCCAGGGCGGTGGCGGAGATCACGATGGGAAAGAAGTACAGGGTCCGGAACAGCTGGGCCCCCACCCGGATGGAATCCACCAGCAGGGCCAGGATCAGGGCGATGCCCACCTGAAACACCATGGTGCACAGGGTCAAAAGCACGGTGTTGCCCAGGGCGGTGCGCAGCTTGGGGTCCGTGGCCAGCGTGGCGTAGTTGGCGTACCAGGGTTCATTGAGGCCCTGGGCCGGGGCCCTCAGGCCGGTGATGCCGGAAAAGCTGTTCAGGATGTTCTGGAAGAAGGGGTAATACAAGAACAGAATCAGGAACAAAAACGCGGGCAGCAGGAAGACGATCAGCGGTCCTTTTCTGCGGTACAGCGTGGGTCCCATCGATGCTCACTCCTTTTTAAGGAGGAAAGCCCTGCCCGCCGGGCAGGGCTTTCCGGAAGAATCGGTTGAGGGCGACGGCGGAGTTGACGGCGTCTTCCGCGGTCATTTTGCCGGTGACCACGTTTTGCACATTGGCAAACAGGTCCGCCTTGCACTCTCCGCTGACGGTATCCTGCACGGCCCCGATCACTCCCGTGATATTGGCGTTGGCGTCGGCGGCGGATTGCTGGAGGGCCTTCAGGCCGGAGGGAGAGGCTCCGTTTTTCAGGGCGGTGACCTCGGTGGTGACGAAGGCGCTCATGACATCGTCAGAGGTCATGTGCTGGATAAACTCCACGGCGGCCTTCTGCTTGGCGGGGTCGTCCCAGGCCCGCTTGGTGATGAAGCAGCCCATGGAGATGCCGCCGATGGCCTCCCCGGCCGTGCGGTCGCCCTTGGCGGGGACGTAGGAGATGGCATAATCCTCCAGCTGGTCCCCGTAGTTGTCCACGAAGTAGTTGACCTTCCAGGAGCCGTCGATGAGGAAGGCGGCGTCACCGTCGGCGAAAATCTGGACGGTTTCCGCGTCCGTGGCGGTGAGGGTGTTGACGGGGAAGTAGCCCCGCTCATAGAGGTCCTTGATGTCGTTCAAGGCGGCTACCCATTTCTGCCCGGCGGCGGCGTCGGCGGAAGCGGGCACGTCCAGCTGGCTTTCCAGGGTGCCGTTGTTCATCACCGTGAACTCAAACCAATAGTGGGGCACCTCGAACAAGGAGCAGGCGATGGGGGCGTATCCCTTGGCCTTGATGGTCTCGCAATCCTGGAGGAACTGGTCCCAGGCATAGTCGGGGCCGGGGACGGCCACGCCGCAGTCGGCCAGGACCTTGGCGTTGACAAACATGTTCTCCCAGAAGCCGGAGGAGGGAACGGCGTAGGTCTTGCCGTCCTGAGCCACGGCCATCATGGAATCCCGCATGTTGTCGGCGTAGCTGGGATAGGCCACCCGGATGGTGGCGAGGTCCACCACCTTGCCCGCCTGGATGAAGGGCTCGGCGTCGGCGTTGGTGAAGAAGAAGAGGACGTCCGGCTCGGTGCCGGTCTGGAAGTCGGTAAGTACCTTGGCCTTCCACTCCTCGTTGGAGGAGGCAGAGGCATCCAGGATGGTGTTTCCGATGGCGGCCTCATATGCGGCACGGCGTTTTCATAATTTTTCCGGTTTCCGTCGTCACCGCCGTAGGAGGTGACTACCGTCAGCTCCACCTTGGCGGCGGCAGGCTCGCCTCCGGAGCTACTCTGGCTTCCGCCGCCGGAAGCGCCGGAACCGCTGGGCTTTTCTCCTCCTCCGCAGCCGGACAGCAGGCCAAGCGCCAGAACGAGGGCAAATGCCAAGGCGAGAAATTTCTTCTTGTTCATAGTAGAACCCCCCCTAGTTTTTTTAATCTGCCAATCTTCTCTTTTGTGCAATATCATCATACTCCCTTTCGGGTCTTGTCAATACGGATAGAGAAAAAATTGCTTATTCTTTCGAGGTTACAGTGTCGGATTGGATAAGGCGCAGCACCTTGTCGGTAAAGGTTTCCCGGCTGGTCTGGCTGAAATGGAAGTAAATATCAAACGTCGTGCCGCCAACGGTCTTTACCATATCGGGTGGCGGCGCGTCCGGGGCGGGTGGGGCGTTGCCGCCCTCCATCATGGGCAGGGGAATGGTCTTGCCCTCTCTGCTGGTGCTGTCGCTCCCCTCCGGGGCGGGGGTGGTGCTGGTGATCGTTATGCTGGGGTCGTAGGTCATAAGCTCTCCTTTCATCGTTCATCAAAGTTAATCCAACGTGAGCGTCATTTTGTCGCCCACGTTGAAACGGGGGAAGGGAATGTATCAGCCCCCCCTTTGAGGACTGTCCGCAAATCCCCTGATTGCAAGGCTTTCCAGCCTCTAAATGTCCACGCCTGCGGCGCTCCCGTTCGCTGGCGGCTTTCTTCCTCCGGTGCACAATGGCGGCGCACTCGTCACAATACTTCCCACAGTTGGAGCGCGGCACGAATATCGTCCCGCACTCGGCGCAGGGCCGCGCCTGTCCACGGTGGAGCAGAGCGGCACACAGCCCCTTGTCTGTTGGCAGGACGGCGGCGCGGAACCACTTACAAACAAAGGAATAGCTGATACTCTGGACACAGACACACGGCTCCCAGCCGTTATCAAGAGCAAGGCAGTTGCCGCCGTCATAGTTGCAGCACTCATGCACCAGCCGCCGGACGGCCCGGTACTGCTGGTAGGTCAAGTGGGGAATGACCTTCACCGTTCCACCTCCCGCCGTTTCTGCCGAGTCTGCTCCTGCTGGTGTATGACAGCATCGGCGTTCCGCTTCACCTGTTGGAGTTTCCGCAAATCGTCCCGGATGGGCTTATACTGCTCATACTCGGCTGTGTACTCCTGGTGAAGTCTCGCCTGCTCCTGTTCCCACGCATGGACGGGGATTTTACCAGCAGAGGAACGGTGCTTGTCCAGCTTGCGGCGGGCCATGTGGAACGTCCGCAACTCGCCCTCATGCTCCCTCTCGAAGTTCTCCCGCTTGCCCTTCCACTTGATACCCTGCAACTCGTCATAGATGGGCTTGGTGTCCCGGTAGAGGTAAACGAGGCGAAGTAGTTCCTTCAATTCGTTTAGACGTTCATGCTTCGCTTTCATGGACGTGTTGATGGCCTCCGCCCGCTCACCTTGGGCAGCGATATGAGCCTCCAAATCTTCCAGAGTGGCAATGCCTCTCTCGGTCAGAAAATTGACAGCTTCGGCAAAATCTTTGAGGTTCCCAATCCTGGCGTTGCGGCTCCATGCTCCAGCGTTCCGGCCCTCATAGTAGTCAGTCAGCAGGGCGGCAAGGTCGGGGGCATGGGGCTTGCTCAATTCTTCTTTTATGGTCTTTATCCAGTCTGTCAGGACGGCGATTTTCTTCCGAATGTCCCGCAGAATATTGTTAGCCTTTTTTATCCAGCGGTTCAGATCGCCCTTGTCGGTGGTGATACCCTTGGCCTCCATCTGGCGGACGGCCACGCCCTCATGGACAGTGGGCAGCAGGTCAAGTCCCTGCCGCTCATAGGAGCGGTGGTCAATGCGGCACGTCAGACCCTTTTCCTCAAACTTGACGTTCACCATAGCGGCCCACGCCTCCCGCCAATGCTCCAATGTTTCCGGGCTTCCCCAGTCGGTAGTGGGAACAGCGTCAAAGAGGGCCTTACCGTCCTCGCCCATGATGCGGTTCCCGTCCTCGTCCAGACGATAGCGGCGGCGCTGCTTAAAGCCCCATTTGCCGCTTTCCTCGATAGGCCGTATAGGGCAGAGAACGTGAAAGTGCGGGTTAGGAATACCGCCGTCCTCCTTGTCTGGCTGGTGGATGGCAAAGTCGGCAATCATGCCCCGGCCCACAAGCTGCTCCGAAACAAATTGCCTTGCAAGAGCGATGTTTTCCTCCAAAGAAAATTCGTTCTGCAAGGCAATGTCAAAGCTGTATGCAAGCTGGGCTTTCTTGCCGCGCTCGGCCTTCTCTACGGCGTTCCAGAGGGTGGCGCGGTCTTGGTATTCGGCGGGGGCCTTGGGCGGCAGGAGAATGTCTGTGCAGACCACGCCGCCCTTGTGGGTGTAGTCGCTGACCTCGCCGTAATACTCGCTATACAATTT
>CAJTZK010000007.1 GCA_910583785.1 uncultured Oscillibacter sp. | reverse complement strand
ACCGATCCCACCGACCTGAGCGGCCTGAAGGCTGGCGATTCCTTCACCATCGTTCCTGCCGAGGGCAAGAAGGTTACTGTCGCCGCTGGTACTGGCTACACTGCTGAGAAGCAGGCCAATGGCAGCTGGAAGGTCTCTCTGAGTGCCGATAAGGTTACTGTGGAGGTTAATCTGGTTGCTGCGCCCGAGGGTGCCGTCAAGTTTGCCGATGACGCTAAGGACCGCGACGCTGAGCTTGGCTTCTGTGCCGCCGGAGTCAATCCGACGACTGGCGAGGTTATGCTGACCCTGAATGTCACTGCTCCCGATTGGGCGAAGCCCGCTACTGCGGCTAACTGCAAGTTCTCCGCTAAGGTGTATGATGCGGATAACAAGCCGGTGGGCCAGATTGTGAACCAGGTCTTTACGGCTTTGAACGGCCAGGTGCTGACCTTTAGCGGTTCCCTGACCAACAAGGTCTTTGCTGGCCTGGATTCCAAGATCACCGTTGAGATCACCGAGATCGTTTATGACCAGGTGGTTCTGAAGTTCGTGGACGGCGATGGAAACGCGATCTCCAACAGCAAGATTTCCGCTCCCGCTAACGCCGCCAAGGTGATTGCAGTTGGCACTACCAAGCCCGCCGCCGCTGTGGCCGTTACTTATCTTAGCCCGGTCAACACCTGTGCGGACGGCTCGACTCTGACTAATATCAGCCTCACCATCACCAGCGGTATCTCTGGCACGGCTCCCGCCGCGACGCAGCTGGCTTGGAGTGCTGGTGACAAGCACTTCACTCTGGCCACCGCCATTGCCGCGAACAGCCTGACCGTCACTGGCGACGAAGCTGTGACTGTGATGCTGTCCGGCGTTGAAAAGCTGGTCGAGATGAACACCGTCAAGATTGACGATGCTCTCTACACTACTGGCGTCAAACTGAGCGAGTTTGGCATCACCAATGCTGACAAGGATGCGACCCTGAAGCTGAAGTTCACCGGTCCTGCTCAGTCTGTCCAGGTTCAGAAGGACAAACCCCTCAACACGACGAATCTGGAGGCCAGTATTGATACCCCTGCCGCTGGCTACAAGTATAAGGTAACCGTCGAGAACTTGGATGGCATCACGGCTGAGGTTCCCGTTGCTGGTACCGCTACTAGCTTCGGTGGCGGCACAGTGGTCCCGGCTGGCGACCTCACCATCACTAAAGCTAACGTCAAGGTTGAGCTGGTCGAGTCTGTGCTGGCCATCGACGAGGCTGCTACCACGTGGGACGCGAACAGCCTGACCATCGTCTTCACCGAGAAAGTTGATGCGGCCGAGGCTGAGCTGCTTGGCAACTATACCCTGACCGTTGGCGCTGGCAGTGGTCGTACAGGAGATATTACCAACGCCGCGCTTCAGGAAGACGGCAAGACCGTAGTCCTGACCATTGCGGACGGCGATCTCGGAATCGACACTGTTGCGGACAAAGTGACCGTGAACAAAACGAATATTGTCAGCGCGCTGACTGCTGCCAACGCGATGACCAAAAACGTGATCACTCTGGCTGCTGACGGCAAGGTTTCCGTTGGTGTCTAAACAAACAACGAACAAGGCAAATACCGTCAACTGAGCAGGGAGCCCCCCGGAGAATTCCGGGGGGCTCTCCCCTTTATTTCCAGCCAAGATACCGGGTCCGGGAACTCGGAATGGTTTGGTCATCAGCGACTTCAAGACGGAAGCTTTTGATTTCCTGGAAACTGCCGTCGAAAGAGAGGTACCGTGGTTTTTCACACAGCAGCAGGCAGCGGAACGGCTGGCTCACATCCCGATGGGGAAAAAAGAGAAGGACGAAGGGCTGCGCTGGGAATGTGAAGGTGGGGGATTTCCAGCCGCCGCTCTTGGCGAAGTAAAGCTCAAGGGTTTTTCCGGCGTCCTCCTCCCGGATGGGGAACTCTATGACGATGGCATAGTATTCGAGCGTTGGCATCCATTCGGGGACTGTGCTGTACCCGGCGTGCTTAAAGGTCTCGGTGTCCGGCTCGCTAACCCAGATAACATGCATTTTGTTCAGCATCCCGCCCAGGGCCGCGTCGATCTTGGCGTTGTCGGTGTTGAAGTCCTCCCGCAGGATGCGGTCCGAGGGGTCCCATTGGTTCAGTGCATACCGTTCCGTTTTCTGCATAAAAAAGCAACCTCCTAATTCAATATAGAAGCATCCGCAAAGAAACGCCCCGGAACCGGGGAAGTTGCCCCGTTTTGTACCCCGTGGGCTGGATTTTCAGGAAATTTACAAAATACCTCTTGACCTTCCCCCTGCTGGAAGGTGTACCATAGGCTTCAGAAACCGAGGTGAGGGACATGAAAATCAACGAGGTGGAGGCCCTGGTGGGCATCACCCGGAAGAACATCCGCTTTTATGAATCCGAGGGCCTCCTGGCCCCCCGGCGGAACAGCGAGAACGGCTACCGGGACTACGGCGGTGCGGAGGTCAGCGTCCTGCTTCAAATCAAGCTCATGAGGAAGCTGGGAGTCTCCCTGGAGGAGATCCGCCGGATGCAGAACGGGACCCACACCGTGGGGGACGGCATGCGCCGCCATCTGGTCACCCTGGAGCGGGACCGGGACAACCTGGAACAGGCCATCCGCCTCTGCGCAGGCCTGACGGATAGGCAGGAGCGCCTGGGGGACCTGGACGCCGGGAGCATCTTAAAAGAGATGGAGGACATGGAGCAGGGCGGGGCCACCTTCCAGAACAAGCAGAAGCGGGATGTCCGCATCCGTTATCTGGCCCCAGTAGCCATTACAACGGGGATGGTCCTGCTGATGGGCAGCTTTGCGGGCCTTCTGCTGTGGATCATCGCCATGGGGGTGGCGGACGCGCCTCCGGTGTGGGTGCTCCTGGTGCTGGTCCTGATCCCCCTGGTGGTCATCGGCGGTGTGGTGCTGGCCCTGGTCCAGCGGATACGGGAAATCGGGAGAGGAGAGATTGACGATGCGAAAAACTACTAAAAAGAAAATTGCCCCTATTGCCGTCACCGTGGCGGTGGTGCTGTATGTTGGGCCGCTGGTTCTCGCCCTCCTGGCGGCGATGGGCTTTTTCGCCGGGGAACTGGAGGAGGCCTCTTTCCCCCTGGTCTTCCTGGCGGGCTACCTGCTTCTAGGCGGCGCGGTCATCGTTGGGATCATCAAGGCCTTGCTCCAGCGCCTGGACGAGATCGACAGGGGCGAGGAGGAGGAAGCCAGCCGGTATTGAGGCGCGAAAAAGCGGGACGCTTTTCCAAAGCGTCCCGCCGGGAAGTCCATATGAACGGTGGGAGGTTACCAGTGCCCCTCTTCCGAGCGGCTGTGTTCCCTCCGGTTGCCAAGCTGCATATTGAAAAGAATCTTGGTCAGGGAGTTGATTTCATCCCGCTTCAGCTGGGCGAAAAGAATGCCGCAGCGGAACTCGTTGGGCCCGCATTCCACCACCCGGATAACCTCGCCGATGAAGTCCATGGCGACGTAATCCTCCAGCTTGATCTTGAGGCGCAGCACCTCGCCCTCTCCGTGGAGGTACTCCGAGGTAAAGCAGCAGCCCCCCGTGCTGATATCCACCAGCTTGCACTCCTCCGGACGTTCAAACCGCTCGTCGTTCAGATAGTAGATGGAGATGGGGACGTTGTTCACCGCCAGGCGGAAGGTGTCCCGGTGGTTTTCGTGGACCTCCGGTTCCAACTCCTTGAGCTTCATCATGATCCGGGTGGATTCGGATACCGTGGCCCGGAGATAGAATTGGTTCATCTTGTTGTCGCAGCCCCGGATGTATACCGTGCTGCCCGGCTCGCAGACCTTGAAGGACAGCCCGCCGGGATGGCGCCCCATGGTGAGTTCCGTGCCCCCGTGCTCGGTAATCAGTCCGGTGTTCAGCACCCGGCCGGATTTTTCCACCACCTCGATGGGCATCTCCCTGCACATCTCAGGGAGGCCCGGGGACGGTTCCTCCAGCGCCGGAGCCGCCGGAGCGGGGAGATATTCCGAAAGGTCCTGGTCCCGGTTTAAAAAAGAAAAGATACCCATACCGCACCACCTATATGATATAGTTCACGCCTGTCCGGCCGGAGGCGATTTTTTGATTCAATCGCCGCTTACTGGGCATTATAGCATAAATCCTTTCTGGCCGCAAGCCCTTCCCCATGTTTGGGTGTGATTCCCCCGCGTTTTATAGCGGGAATGCAGCCCAGGGGCCTCCGCTCCGGGGGCTCCCCCCGTGTTACAGAGGAGGCCCCCAGAGGATGCTCCATAGTATGATACGATGAAGGGAGGGACCGTCGTGACGGTTTCCATGGAGTTCCAAAAGCGCCGGAGGCGGCGGCAGGCCGCGCTGTCCGTGGCGTTGTTCATCCTGTTCCAAGCGGCCTGTGCGGCCCTGTTTGCCGCGCTGTGTTTCATTCCGGACCTGCCCAGGTGGGTGTCCTGGCTCTCCGCGGCCCTGGCGGGCGCGTGCGGACTGCTGGTCATTCCCGCCCTGGTGGTGTTAAAAGAACGTTTTCAAGAAATTGAAGGAGGAGAATCCGATGCTGCTGCTGAATATTGACCATGTGCCCGGGAAAGAAATCGAGGCTCTTGGAATCGTAAAGGGGACTGTGGTCCAGTCTAAGAACTTCGGAAAGGACTTCATGGCTGGCATGAAGACCCTGGTGGGCGGCGAGATCGCGGGCTATACCGAGATGCTCAACGAGGCCCGCCAGATTGCCACGAAACGCATGGTGGACGAGGCCCAGGCCCTGGGGGCCGACGCGGTGGTCAACGTCCGGTATGGCTCGTCGTCCGTGATGCAGGGGGCCGCCGAGGTGGTGGCCTATGGCACGGCGGTGAAGCTGAAGTAATGCGGGCCGTCTTTCTGGACCACAGCGGCTTCCTGGTGGAGACGGACTCCGCCGCGCTGCTGTTCGACTGGTGGAAAGGGGAACTCCCGGCGGTAAAGCCGGGGGTCCCCCTGTATGTCTTTGCCAGCCACGCCCACCCGGACCACTTTGATCCCAAGATATTCTCCCTGGATGACGGGACCCGGGAGGTCTGCTTTGTCCTGGGCCACGACATCAAGCTCTCACCCCGGAACCTCAGCCGCTGGGGTCTCTCCCCGGAGACGGCGGAGAAATGCCGGAACCTCCGGGGCGGAGAGACGCTGGACCTGCCCCAGGCCAGAGTGGAGGCCCTGCCCTCCACCGATGAGGGGGAGGCCTTCCTGGTGGCTGCGGGCGGCCAGACCGTTTTCCACGCCGGAGACCTGAACTGGTGGCACTGGGAGGGGGAGGACAAGGCCTGGAACCGGAACATGGAGGCCAATTTCAAGCGGTACACAGAGCCCCTCCGGGGCCGGAGCATCAGCCTGGCCATGCTGCCCCTGGACCCCCGGCTGGGGGAGGCGGGCTTTTGGGGCCCGGCGTACTTCCTCGAAACGGCGGAGATCCAGCGGTTCCTGCCTATGCACCAGTGGGAGGATTTTGACTTTACCAGGAAATTTTTGGAGAAGTATCCAGCCTTTACAGGCCCCACGGTTCCGGTGGAACAGGCCGGACAGGTCTTTACGCTTTGACAAGGGGGAGCCCCTGCCTGCCCAATCGGCCCAGAGGGGAAAACGGCAGTTCAAAATTTAAAAAAGGAGGACCTTCCATCTTGTATGCGGTAGGGATTGTTGGAGTGGCCCTGCTTCTCATAGGCATCGTTCTCCTGTCCCGGCATGCGGATAGCCCGATGCTCATGGCTGGTGTGGCCTGTATCCTCATCGGCATATTCTTAACCAGGATCAGCCGGGCAAACCGGAGAAAGTAATCCCCCGTACGGGGCCCCATTTGCCCTGGAGAGGGAAAGACAGCGTCCCGCCATTAGGCGGGACGCGTTTTCATTCCTCTTTCAGCAGGTATTCCGGGCCGAAGCCATGGGGCAGCAGCTCCCGGAGGGTGAGGGCCAGTTCCTCCCCCTTGCCGTTGAGGCTGATGATCTCCATGTCCGGGGCGAACTCGTAGAGCACCTGGCGGCAGACGGCGCAGGGAACGCAGAAGTCCTCGCAGCGGCCCGCTACCACGATGCGGACGAAATCCCGGTGTCCCTCGCTGACGGCCTTGCCCACCGCCACCCGCTCGGCGCAGAGGGTGGGGGAATAGGCGGCGTTTTCAATGTTGCATCCGGTAAAGACCGTGCCGTCGGAGCATTCCAGGGCCGCCCCTACGGGGAAGTGGGAGTAGGGGATATAGGCCCGGTCCAGCATGGAGACGGCGGCGGCTTTCAGTTCTTCGCGTGTCATGGCGTGGTTCCTCCTTGTCAAATTTCATAGCGGGCGGTGCACAGGACGGGGACGGTCCCGGCGTCCGCAGTCCCGTTGCTCATGAGCTCCGGATCATAATAAGCCACGGTGATATGACCGGGCCCGTTCAGCTCGTAAATACCGCCGGAGAGGCCGGAGAGCGTTCCGTCCCCCAGCGGCGGGAACCTCCCTGCGGGGACGGTTCTCCAGAAGGGCGGCTTCCCCCGTCCTTCCAATCCCGGACTGCGGGGGGGAGTGCCAAAGCGGGCGGCGTCCGGGGCGCAAGGCCCAGGAGAATCCCCAGGGCCGGTATCACCAGGGCGCCGGGGAGGCGGTTCTCCGCCAGCTGGTTCACTCCCAGCTTACCTCCCTCTCCGGGCGGACGGTTAAGTCTATGATGTCTTTCGCGTCGTAGAATTGCAGGTAACGGTCCCGGGAGTGGCGCAGGGTCGTTCCATCCGGGTGGAGGCGGTCGCAGATCACGGCGCTGATGTCCTTTTTGATGAAGCTGAAGCTCTCCACGCCCACGGAGCAGAAGACCCGGAAGCCCTGGCCCTGTAAGTATTGGAAAGCGGGGCCCGTTATGGTCCAGTCGTTGCCGTCAGGCCGCTCGCCGTGGGGATAGAAGAGGATTGTGGTCTCTCCCACCAGACTTCCCACCTCCTCCAGCCAGCGCTGGGTGTCCGCCTCAATGCGGGTCATGTTCCCGTCCCCCAGGCGGATGTGGCCCCAGGTGTGGCTGCCGAAGGTCCAGCCCGTGCGGCGGAGTTCTTCTACGATGGGCGCCACGGCCTCCCGTTCTTTCTGCCGCGCGGCCTCCTTGGTGTCGTCCCACTCCTTGGTGTCCGTCTGGGTCCGGTAGCCCAGGATGCCCTCATAGCCCGTCAGGCTCAGGCAGCCCTTGGCCCCGAAGGGGGAGAAGTCCGGATGCTCCTCCACGAACTTGTCCAAAATCGGGATGGCATCCAGGTCCCGGCTGACCACCTCGTTTCCCTCCGGGTCGCGGCCATAGGAGGCGATTTTCAGGTCCTCCCCAAGGATGAGCTTGTGGGCGAAGCCGTTTTCCAGCATGTAGGGGTAGTAATTCGTGTCGTCGTAGCTGAGGACCAGGGGCTTTTTCCCCTCGGGGAGATACAGGGTGTTCCGGACCATCCTGGGCCCGTCTTCCCCCTCTTCCTCGCTCCAGATGCTGTTGATATCCACCAGGACATAGCCCTTGTCGTAGACGCTCTGGAGGATTTTGTTGTACTCGTCCACCGTGACCATGAAGTCGTCCAGGCCGTTGGCCTGGTTGTCGCCGTCGAAGGCCAGCTCCGGATAGGCGATGACGGGGTGGAAGAACAGGTGCTCCACGATTCCCGTCCAGGGGACATAGCCCTCCCGTTCCTCGGTGGGGTCCTTGATTTCATAAGGCTCCTGGACGGGAGCGGGGGGCGGCTCCGGCTCCTGGACCTCCGGTTCCGGCAGGGGCGGTTTTTCCGCAGGCGGTTCGGAGGGGGCGCAGGCGGTGAGAAGGAGGAGGAGCAATACGAGGCTGCATAATCGGCGCATGGCGTCGGTTCCTTTCTGTCGAAAAATCTGTAGGCCCAGTATAACAGATTTCCCGGCAAAAAGGGGTAACAATTTTGTGACAGTTTTTCGCCTGTTTTTTAGTAGGATTTCCCGACAACCGAAAACGCGGCCGTGCTCCTGGCCGGACAGGGCCTGTTTTGCTGCGGCATGGCGCCGGAAGCCGGGGGCGCGGCCTGCCGCCGCCCCTGGAAACAGCTTGACTGGCACGGCAGGGCAGAAGAAACTCCCGGAGAGGGCCCGCCTCCCTGGGAGTTTGTGTTCCGTGGGGACCCCTGAGAGCCGCCCGGGGCCTTGTTTGAAATATGGTAAAAGGCCGCCCTGGGGCAGCGTTTCCGCCGGGGGGCGCTGGCCTGCAATCCATCGGGATTCCCGCGCCAAACCGCCCCGCCCGGCAGAAAGCCAGGTCCAACCCAGCGGTACGCTGCTTTTCAAACAGGGCCCGGTTTCCGGCGGGAGCGGGAGTGCCGCCCACCGGGGCTCTCAGCGTTTCGCGCTGGGCTTGAACACAGCTGCCATGACTGCGGCGAAGAACGTCGCGGCGGCGACGCCACCCGCTGCCGCCGTCAGCCCCCCGGTGAGGACCCCCAGCCAGCCGTCCATATCCACCGCCCGGCGGACTCCCTTGGCCAGCAAATGCCCGAAGCCCGTCAGGGGGACCGACGCCCCCGCGCCGCCCCATTGGGCCAGGGGCTCGTACAGCCCTGCGGCGCTGAGGATCACCCCCGCCACCACATAGCCCGTGAGAATCCGGGCTGGAGTCAGCTGGGTCTTGTCGATCAAGAGCTGTCCGATGGCGCACAGCAGCCCGCCGCAGAGGAACGCGTTGAAATATTCCATGGAAAAGACCTCCTTTTTCCGGTAGGGTTTCCCGGAGGAGGCGGATTTATGCGCCGGAGGGCTGGGTCAGATGGCGCTCTGGGGACGTTCCTCCCGTTCCAGGGGAAGGCCCGGACGGGCGGCGGAGACGGCGTCCAGCACCTCGTTGGCACTGGCCAGCTTTTCAAAGGTGAAGTCCTGATAGAATTCCCCGCCGTCGTAGTAGAGCCGCAGCCGGGTTACCGGAAGGGCTTTGCCGCAGCAGCCCGTCAGGGGCAGGCTGGTGTTCCGGGTCAGGGCCCTGGACAGGGAGGCGAACGAGAGGTACTGGGTCCCGGGAAAGGCGGGAAAATAGATGGCGCTTCCGCTGTACCGGTATTGCTCCGCCCGGCGGGCGGACTTGTAATCCCCAGCGGGGTCCTCCAGCGGGTGGGACTTGGCCAGGGGCCTGGGGGTAAACATAGCCATAGCGGGCACCTCCATGGAAAATTGTTTTTTCAGTATAAGTGGTTTTTTTCAAAGGCCCCATGGCAAAAGCAACAAAACGGCCAAATACTGTGGAAATGCCACTTGCCCCCAAGAGAAAAGGACGCTATACTAATACCCGGAGGCCGCCCCGGCGGGCTTCCTCTTAAATTAAATGATCCGATATCTCGTTCAACCGGAGGTTTTTCATGTACCGAATTAAGACATTCAATAAGATCGACCCCCAGGGGCTGGCGCGGCTGGACCCCGCCCGCTATCAGGTGGGGGAAGACGTGGAGGCGGAGGAGGGCATCCTGGTCCGTTCCGCCAACCTGCTGGACTATTCCTTTCCCGGGAGCCTGCTGGCCATCGCCCGGGCGGGGGTGGGCGTCAATAACATCCCCCTGGACCGCTGTTCCGAGCAGGGGATCGCCGTCTTTTCCACGCCTGGGGCCAACGCCAACGCCGTTAAGGAGCTGGTCCTCTGCGCCATGCTGATCTCCTCCCGGGATGTCACGGGCGCAGTGCGCTGGGTAAAGAATCAGGCGGCTTCCGGCGTGGAGGTGGAGACGGTGGTCGAGAAGGGCAAGTCCGCCTTCGTGGGACCGGAGCTCTACCGGAAGGCCCTGGGCGTCATTGGCCTGGGGGCTATTGGCTCCTTGGTGGCCAATGTGGCCTTGGACCTGGGAATGGACGTGTACGGCTTTGATCCCTTCCTATCCGTGGACGCCGCCCTGCGGCTGGACCGCCATGTCCACGTGGTCCGGGATGTGAACGAGCTCTATAAGAAAGCGGACTATATCACCGCCCATATTCACTTCAACGAGAAGACCCGGCGTATGATCGGCCGGGAGGCCTTTGATGCCATGAAGCCCGGCGTGCGGCTGATCAACCTGGCCCGGGGGGGCATTGTGGACGACGGGGCCCTGCTGTCCGCCCTGGACGCAGGGAAGGTGACGGCCTACGTCACCGACTTTCCCACCAATCAGCTGGTGGCGAACCCCCACGTGGTGGCCATGCCCCATCTGGGGGCCTCCACCCCGGAGAGTGAGCAGAACTGCGCCGTTATGGCGGCGGAGGAGCTGCGGGATTACCTGGAGAACGGGAACATCAAGAACTCCGTCAACCTTCCCGACGTGTACCTGGACCGGAGCGGCGCCCAGCGGCTCTGTGTTCTCCACAAAAACATTCCCGCCATGCTGGCCAGCATTACCGCCCTCCTCAGCCGGGACGGCGTAAACGTGGAAAACCTAAGCAACAAGAGCAAGGGGGACTACGCCTATACCCTGATGGACCTGGGTACGAAGGTGGAGCCCGCCGTCCTGGAGGACTTGAAGCGTCTGCCCAATGTCATCCGGGTCCGGGTCATCGGCTGAGAACACCTGTCCCAAAGACAGGAAGTAAGGAGGAACGCCTGTGTTTGACCTAAGCGGGGCTTTGGAGCGGTTTGCCGGGAAGCTGGCCCTGGAGAACATTCTGACCGCCGCCGTCACGCTGTTGGTGTGTATGGTGGCGGCGCGGCTGCTGTTGAAATTGGCCCGCCGCCTTCTCCGCCGGACGAAGCTGGAGGAGCGCATCCGGCGGTATGTCCTGATGGCCCTCAAGCTGCTGCTGTACACCCTGACAGTGGTGTTTACCGCCGGAAGCCTGGGGATCAACATGACCTCCCTGGTGGCCCTCCTCTCCGTGGGCTCCCTGGGGGTGACCCTGGCGGCGGAAGATGTGCTGGGCAACGTGGCCGGGGGCTTGGTGATCCTGTCCTCCCATCCGTTTGCCATTGGGGACTTCATTGAGTCCGGAGGGGTCTCGGGCACGGTGGAGGAGATCAGCCTGAACCACACGAAGCTCATTACCCCCGATGGCCTGACGGCCCTGCTGCCCAACAAGGAACTGGCGGCTTCCAAGGTCATCAATTACACGGCCTTGGGGCGGAGGCGCATCGTCTGGGAGATGAGCGCCGCCTACGGCGCGCCGACGGAGACGGTGAAAGCCGCCTGCCTCCAAGCGGTGGGAGCTACGGAGCACATTCTGGAGGACCCGGCCCCAGCGGTATACCTGACCGGTTTCGGGGAGAGCGGAATTGGCTTTACCGTCTACTGCTGGGCCTCGGCGGAGGACTTTTGGGCCACCCGGTTTGCCCTGGCGGAAAACCTGCGGGCGGAGTTCGGTAAGGCGGGAGTGGAGATTCCTTATAATAAGCTGGATGTGCATATACAAAGGGACTGAGAACAAGCGGGCCCCCGGTGCTTCAAGCGCCGGGGGCCTTCCGGATTTTCAAGGACCTGCGGCCTGGCTGGATGGGAGGGAAAGGGGGCCCGCGCCATCTCAGCCATATCACTCCGGGTTTCCCTCTGCGAATGAAGGGGGACCTGTCCGTATCCGTTGTGCCGCGATAACAGGGGGCCGCCGCGCAGCCATGCGGACAGGCCCTGTTTCCTCCCTGGAGGCGCCATCCGGGCCGACGGGGACCCAGGCCCGGGGCCCCCTCCCCGCCTGGCCGCTGGCGGCAAAGGCCCCTTGTGGCAAGGCGGGGTTCTTCCAGGCCTATTCGTTTGAAGATTGCGCAATGGCCGGGCGTGCCGCCTGGGCCGCCCCTGCCGAGCCCAGGGCGCGGCCCAAGCTGGCCTCCTTTGAATCTCCGGGCTAATTCATGGGTTCTCCCGAGGGCTTTTTGACGTTCTCCGCGTCCACCTTGCCCTCGGTGATAATGTAGGACACCACGGAGGCTACGGACACCACAGCCCCCGCCACAGAACTGACTGTGTTCTCATCCAGCTTGAACACCATGGCCAGTCCGGTAACGATGCCCGCTATCGCCGCCCACAGCTTGCGGGAGCTCAGTTTGCGTTTCCAGTCAATCTTACTCATAATGATGACCCTGCCTTTCCGTCATTTAAGATTCTTCGTCATGCGCGGCCTGATTGAGGTGTTCCTCTAGCCTGTTCATGGCCTCTGTAACCGGGCCGTTGCAGCCCTGCTCCTTGAGCCCCTGCAAACAGGCCAGCAGCCCATAGCAGATCAGGGTCTGCTCCCTGCGGATGGCTTTGAGTTCCTCGTGCTGTCTCTTGCTCCGCTGGACAAACTTGAAGCACCAGAGGACCACGCCGCCAATCACACCCAGCGCGGTCAAAAGTTGCGCCAAGGTAATTAGGGTATCCGCGTTAATCGTCACTTCCATGCTCAGCCCTCCTCTCCGGTACCTAAGCTGGGAACACGGCCTGGCTGATTTGTACAAACGGCCGCCGGCTGTTTCATCGGGCAGGACCGCCTTTTGCCCGGGAGCCTTGGCGCGGCAAGGCTCCCGGTTTTATGCACCAAAGTTCCAGGCCCTTCCCCGGCTTGCGCTGCATCTGCCCGGGGGTGCGCCCCTTCCGGCGGAGGCCCCGCCCCAAGCGGTTCTGCGGCTTCCAGGATAAGCGGCAGCCTGGGTTCCACGGAGTATTTCCCGCCGGATTGCCAGCAGAAGGGCAGTTTTTACAGTGTGGCGCCCTGTATATGGAACCGGACCTGGGAAAGAACCGGGGCGGAATCCCCCGGAGGGCGGCGAGGGCCGCTGGAGTCCGGCCGCTGTAACGGGGAACTGGAACGGGCCTCTGCCTGTGGAGCAGCGGGGATGGGCCGGAACGGATCCGCGCGGCGGGGGAGGTCCTGCCGCCGTTCCAGTTTATGCGGAAGGAAGTGGCCTGTGCCGCCGGAACCCGGGGTCCGGCAGGCGCATAGAATGCTGCGGGCGCTGCGCCGGAGGAGCCGGCTGCTTCATCTGATAGGCTGGTTATAACCCGGCCTGCGCCCAAGGCTTGAAAGGAGACACATTTTTATGTCCATGCCAAGTTTTCCCAAGATTGACCCGCCCCTCCAGCGGGAGGATGCGGTTAACCAGATTCTCTCCTCCATCGCCATGGAGGAGCTGGGCCTGAGCCACATTCTCAATGCGGAAGGCGAGAAACTGCAATATATCCTAGGTACGCTTCCGGGCCTCAGCGGTCCTCCCGCCACGGTCAGCGACGTGCTGGCCGCCAACGAGAGCGTCCGCAGCATGCTGGAGGCCGCCGTGCAGAACCAGCTCTTCCTGAAATCGAAAATGCAGGGCGCGCTGGCGGCCTCTCCCATGCAGGGTCCCACTGGTCCCACTGGCCCTACGGGCCCTACGGGCCCTGCGGGCGGTCCTGCCGGGGCTACTGGAGCCACGGGAGCGACAGGCGCCACAGGAGCGGCCGGAGCGACGGGCGCTACCGGACCTGCCGGCCCGGAAGGCTCTTCTGGCATTGACGGGGCCACTGGCGCTACGGGTCCCACCGGGCCTGCGGGTCCCACCGGACCCACCGGGCCCACTGGCGCGGCGGGGGCCACGGGCCCTGCTGGCGCGGCGGGGGCCACGGGCGCGGCCGGAGCCACCGGAGCCACCGGGGCCACCGGGCCCGCTGGTCCCACCGGACCCAGTGTCACCGCCACCTCCGCTTTTGCCGCCAATACCAGCGGTTCCCTTCTGCCTGTCGTCGTATTGGGTGTCCCGGTCCCCCTGCCGAACAGCCAGGTGCTGCCTCCGGACATTACGGTAAATGGGGCGAATACCGTGTTTACCGTGAACACCCCCGGCCGCTACCGGCTGGCCTATAATCTCAACACCTCCACGGCCCTGGCCAGCGGCACCCGGCTGCTGATTAACAATACGCCGAATCAGGCTTCCACCGTGGCGCCTTCTCTGTCCCTGAGCCATTTCTCCAACGAGATTATCGTGGACCTGAGCGCGGGGGATACCATTACCCTGCAAATGTACGGCCTCCTGGGCTCGGCCACGCTGCTGCCTGGCTCCGCCGGAGCGTCCCTGTCCATCACCCGCCTGAGCTGAGGAGGGATGTCTCATGTCAATGCCTACGTTTCCCCAGATAGATCCCCCGCTGACCCGGGAGGGGAGCCTCAATGAAATCATCTCCTCCATTGCAGCGGAGGAGCTCAGCCTGAGCCACATCCTCAACGCCGAGGGCGAAAAGCTGCAATATGTCCTGGGCACCTTGCCGGGCCTGGAAGAGGCTGCCGCGTTTGAGGAGGTCATGAACGTCAACCGGAGCGTACAGGATACCCTGTCCGGCGTGATGGAGCAGCAGGCGCTGCTGGCCTCTAAGCTGAGCGCGGCCATGAAGGCTCCTATTCTTCCCGGCCCCGCTGGCCCGGAAGGCCCCGCTGGTCCTGCGGGACCTGCTGAAGGCCCCACTGGGCCCACCGGGCCCACCGGCCCCACCGGGCCAGAAGGCCCCTCTGGAGCGCCGGGCCCCACTGGCCCCACTGGGCCGGAAGGCCCTCAAGGCGTAACGGGCGCTACGGGTGGTCCCGGCGCGCCGGGCGGAATGGGCCCCACCGGGCCTGCGGGTCCCACCGGGCCGGACGGCGCGGCTGGTCCTGCCGGGGCAGCCGGACTGGCAGGGCCTGTGGGCGCCACAGGCGCCGCCGGGACCGCCGGACCCACCGGGGCCACCAGTCCCGGACTTACCGCCGCCTTTGCCGCCAACACCCAGGGCAGCACCCTCTCGGTGGCGGTAAGCGGCACCCCCATCCCTCTGCCCAACGCCCAGGTTCTGCCCCCCAATATTACCGCCAATTCCGGCAACACGGTGTTCACCGTGGCCGAGGCGGGCACCTATCAGATTTCTTACCACGTGAATACCACGCTGGCCCTGCTGATGGGAACCCGGCTGGTGATCAACGGCGCCAACAACACCGCTTCCACCATCGCCCCTAGTGTCGCCACCTCCAGATTTGAGAATCAAATCACGGTTAATCTGACCGCGAATTCTACTATCTCCCTTCAGATGTACCCGCTCACGCTTGCCGGGGCCGCCGTCCTGGTGGGCGGAGGGGCCGGGGCCTCCCTGACCATCATCCGGCTGAGCGGGCCGGACTTGGTAAACCTCCCAGAGCACGAAATAGAAGGCGAATTGGAGTCCTAAGAAGAGTAAACGCAAGCCTGCAAAGTCAAAACCATATACTCCCGCCGATATTCATCGGCGGGAGTCATCTCATGACGAATCCAAAGGAGGCTTCACTATGGCGAGCGTCAGTCTGTGCATGATTGTAAAAAACGAGGAGGACGTGCTGGGGCGGTGCCTGGAAAGCGTATCCCGCCTGGTAGACGAGATCGTCATTGTGGACACAGGTTCCACGGACCATACAAAGGAGGCCGCCGCCCGGTTTACCGATTTGATTTTTGATTTCCCCTGGCGGGACGATTTCGCCGCCGCGCGGAACGAGTCCTTCTCCCACGCGTCTATGGACTACTGTATGTGGCTGGACGCCGACGACGTGCTCCTGGAGGAGGACCAAAAGGCGTTCCAGGCATTAAAGGAGACCCTGGACCCTGCGGTTTCCGTGGTCATGGCGCCCTATCACACGGGCTTTGACGGGAACGGCCGCGTGACCTTCTCTTACTACCGGGAGCGCCTGATCAAAAACCGGGCGGGTATGAACTGGACAGGGGCTGTCCACGAGGCGGTTACGCCCATGGGGAAGGTCCTTTATGCGGACTTTGCTGTGACGCACCGCAAGACCCGCCCCTCCGACCCGGACCGGAACCTGCGGATTTACCGGGCGCAGCTGGACGCCGGAAAGGAACTGGAGCCCCGCCACCAGTTCTACTTTGGCCGGGAACTCTATTACCACCAATGCTGGGAGGAAGCCCTGGACGTCTTCGGGCGGTTTTTGGAGGGCGGCCAAGGATGGGTGGAGAACAACATCGACGCCTGCTGCCACTGTGCCTATTGCCACAAGCAATTGGGCCATGACCAGGCGGCCCTGGAGGCGCTGTGCCGGACCTTTGCGTATGACCTGCCCCGGGCCGAGGCTTGCTGTGAAATCGGCCTCTGGTTTTTCCAGAAAGAAAAGTACCGGGAGGCGGCCTACTGGTACGCCCTGGCTTTGACCTGCACCCGGGAGGACCGCCGGGGCGGCTTTGTCTCACCGGACTGCTACGGCTACCTGCCCTGCATCCAGCTGTGTGTCTGCTACAGCCGCCTGGGCGACCAGAAACGGGCGGAAACGTTTAACGAGCTGGCGGCTTCCTGCAACCCGGATTCTCCAGCGGTCCATCACAACCGGGCGTTCTTTCAGGCCCTTTCAGAGCGTGCAACGTAAAAAATGCCCGCCATAAACAGGACAGTCCTTTGGGACTGTTGGTTATGGCAGGCATTTTCCAGTGTCCGTTGAGCGGCCTCCCGCTCTTTTCCGCTGGCTCCGGCGTGCGGCGGCCAAGGAGAGGGGAGCCCTCTTTTGCGGGGTCGTCCCCGCGGGTATCCGCTTACTCCGCTGGCCCAATGATGGTGCCGTCGTCCGCCTCGGCCTCCAGACCGTTGGCAATGCGAAGCAGCAAAAAGCCCGTCAGGGACAGGGCCCCTCCGGCATAGAGGAGAAGGGAGGAGAGGTACGCGCTGCCGTCCGCCAGGGAGGCGGCGCAGAGGACCAGGGCCCCGGCGGCGTAGAACCCGAAGCGGCGGGTCCGCCCCGCCTGGAAGGCAAAAGAGCTGAGACGGTAAAATCCCAGGGTCATGAACACCAGGGCCAGCAGCTCCACGTAATACATGGTCAAAGAGGGGTTCACCGAGTCGATGCGGTAAGTCAGCACCAGCCTCACCACCAGGGCCGCCACGGGCAGAAGGGTGATGGCGGCGGGGGCCTTGTGCCGGGGCCCGCCCTCCCGGCGGCGGCAGCCCGCCAGCACCGGGAACAGGGAGACGGCGGCGGCCAGGGTCAGCGCCCCCAGCAGCATCTGCCCTTGGGGGGAGAAGCCCAGCCCCCCGGCCCGGAGGATGCCGTAGATGGCGTGCTGGGAGGAAACCAGGCCCTCCGGCAGCAGGGAGACGCTCTCCGCCAGGTCGCTGAGGCCGCTGAGGGCCAGCAGGAACACGCCGCACATGGGAATGGCCAGCAGCCCGGCGTTCTCCGTGGAGAAATCCCTGGGCAGAACGGGGCCGGGGTCCTCCTCCGCCGGGAGGAGCCGGGCCATCAGGGCCAGGGCGGCGGCCAGGCCAGCCAGCAGGACCGCCAGGGCCAGGGCCGCGGGGTTGCCGGGAATGGGGAGGCCGGAGCCCGCCTCGTAACCAGTGTGGTTTTGCAGCAGCCGCAGCACGCAGGCGGCGGCCCCGCCCAGGGCCGCTGTCAAGGGGAGGGCGTAACGTTGATTCATAGCAAACGCGTCCTTTCAGGAGTTGGTCCACCGGGGTGGCCAAAGCTCAGTGCCCTTTAGTATAGCACAGGAAAGGGCGGCTGAAAAGGGGGAATTTTCCGGGGGATGTCCGGTGGCGCATTGGATAGGCGGAACGCGGCGCAGGGGCGGACACATCGGTCCGCCCCTGTAGGATTACATCTCCCAATGGGACACGCTCTGTTCCGCTCACTCCTCCGAAAGGGTCACCTGGGGATTTTCCGCCGCCGCCCGGCGGAGCAGGCGGGCCAGGGCCCGCCCCCGGCGGCCCAGCTGCTCCTCCAAGGCCTCCCGGTGGAGGAGGCGGACCGTTACGGGCTCTCCCAGGTCCGTGAGGCAGTCGAAGAGGGCGTCCAGGTTCCGCCCGTACCACTCCGGCAGGGCCAGGACCCGGGCAAAGCGGTCGTGGACCTCCTCCACGGACCGGATTTCCAACCCGTCCAATACGATCTCAGCCATCGTCTTCATCTCCATACAGCAGCTGGAAAGACTCGTAGTGGTCCCCGGTATAGTAAATCAGTCCGTCGTTGGAGAAGACGATCCGCTTGGCTCCCCGGCTCCGGGCCCCCAGGGTGTCAATGTCGCACTCCGTATAGGTCCGTCCCTTGGCCTCCGGCAAGAGCCCCTCGTAGTTCCCGAAACGGTTCCCGCCGATGCACATGCCCGGGGCATAGGGCTCCAGGCTCCCGCCGGGCCAGCCCAGGGCCTGGGCCTCCTTCTTCGTGATGAAGTTGTCCGGCAGGCGGCCATAGGTGTGGATGTAGAGGGCCACGTCCTCCTTGGAGGTATAGGTCCCGTCCTCCGGGAGGGCGCGTTCCCCGGAGGAACCGTCCTCCGGCGGGTCCTCCGTTTCCGGCATGGGTTCCACGAGCTCTGGAAGGTCCGGGTTTGACCAGCCGCTGACAACACCGGAAAGCACCAGGTCCCCAGTTTCCGGGTCCTCTGTTACGGAGACGCCTTCTCCCTCTGGGGACTCCTCCGGTCCGTTGTCTTCCAGGCCCCCGCCGTCTTCCTCGGTGGGGAGGTCGATCTTGGCGTCCTCAAATTGGCCCTCCTCCGGCGCGTCCGCCGGGACCACGCCGCCGCAGGCGGTCAGGGAGAACAGGGCCAAAGCGGCCAGCAGGCCGCTAAGCCAGCGTTTCATATCCATCATCCTTCTTTCTGTTGATGGAGACAGTATACCAGCTCCGGCGGAAAGAGGCAAGCGCTTTCGCCAGGCCGGGCGGGTCCAGGCCGCGCATTGAATAGGCGGAACGCGGCGAAGGAACGGGTCCATCGGCCCGGCCCTACAGGAAAGCATCTCTGGATAGGACGCTCTCCGCCGGGCCGCCTTTTCAGCAAAAGAAATCCAGAGGGGCGGGCCCGCAGGCCCGCCCCTGTTTATTCCGCCTCCAGCAGCGATTGGAACCTCTCCAGCAGCACGGCGGCCTGGCCCCGGGCGGCCCGGCCCTGGGGCTGGAGGGTACCGTCCTTTGTCCCCTGCAAAATGCCCTCTGCCAGGGCCCAGCGCATGGGCTCCCTGGCGTAGCCGCCGACCTCCCCGGCGTCGGGAAAGCCTTGGAGGGCGGCCCGGGCTCCGCTGTCCGCCTGTTCCAGCTTGGCGTACCGCCAGAGGATGGCGGCCAGCTGTTGGCGGCTCACCGGGAGATCGGGGCGGAAGGTCCCGTCGGGGAAGCCCTCCACAATGCCCCGCCGGGCCGCCCAGGCCACGGCCCCGCCGTAATAGGCGGAGGTGGATACATCGGAGAAAGAGGAGCCGCGGACCACGGGCTCTCCCGCCAGACGGTGGAGGATGGCGGCGGTCTGCCCCCGCGTCACCGTCCCCCCGGGGGAGAAGGTCCCGGGTCCCGTGCCTTTCATCAGCCCGGCGGCACAGACCCGCTCCACCGCCCCGGCGTACCAGGCATCCTGGGGCACGTCCTGGAAACGCCCGCCGTGCCAGGCGGACCAGGCGCTCTGAACCAGTTCCCCGTCCCGGTCCTGGGACAGCTCCCAGAAGCCCACGCCGCCCAGGCCCCGCCGCCGGGCCAGGTCCGCTTTGGCGGCGATAGAGGCCGGGTCGTCGTAGGAGAGGAAAGCACGGTTTCCGTAAAGATAGGGGACCTCCGCCTCCTGGTGGCGGAAGCGGCGGTAGGCGGAGCGGCTTAGGTACTCGTCTTTCACCCGGTCCCAGGGGACGGATTTGGCGCTTTCAAAAGGCTGGTAAAGCCCTCCGTTCCGGCTGGACACGCCCTGGTATATGTACCCGTACAGCGGCATGCCCAGTACCAGCTTTTCCGCCGGAACACCCTGGGCCAGCCAGGCGGAAACGCCGCTGTCCACGCTGGAGTGGTAACGGGGCGGGCCGTCCGTGGGGGCATGGAGAGGGGCGTTGAAGCCCGCGTAAGCGTCCCAGGGCCCCTGGAGGTCATAGGCCATGAGGAAAATGTGGTCCACGGCCTCCGCCACCTCCCGGGGTTCTATGCAGTTCAGATAGCCTCCGTTCACCGCCCCGGCGATGGAGAGGACATAGGATTTTCCATCCCGGCGCCCCTGCCGGTCCAGGGCCTGGCGGAGCTCCCGCAGCAGCAGGGTGAAATTCTGTTTGTCCTGGGGGAGATGGGCTGTGCCGGGGGCTCCGCCGGAGACGGGGTATTCCCAATCCAGGTCCACACCGTCCAAATCGTGGGCCAGAAGCAGGTCCACGCAGGACTGGGAAAAGGCCTTCCGGTTTTCCAGAGAGGCCGCCGCGCCGGAAAACCCGGTGGAATCGTCCCAGCCCCCCAGGGAGAGGACAATCTTTAAATCCGGGTTCCGCCGCCGGAGGCCCGCCAGCTCCCGGAGGTTCTCCGCGTCCCGGGCCGGGTTCCCCAGGGCGGCCCGGCCGTCTTCGATTTTGGCGAAGGCGTAATTGATCTGCGTAAACCGCTCCGCCGGGAGCTTGTCCGGCGTGTGTCCCTGGGCGGCGGCCCAGGAGGCGTAATAACCCACCACCTCCCCGGTTCCACTGCCTCCGGCGGCGGAGGCCCGTCCGGTATCCGTCAGAGGCAGCAGCAGGGCGAATAACAAGGCCAATAGAATGAAACGGCGCGTCTTCCGCATTTTTCCAGGTTCCTTCCTTTAAGATAAACACGATTTATGGACGATGGTCCGGAAAATCATACGCCCCATTTTACCGCAGAATCCCCCCAGGGGGCAAGGAACAGCTTCTGGAAGCCCAGGCAGAAATTGAGGCCGGACGGCGTATGCCGTCCGGCCCTGGAGCGTCTTCGTCTTTGTTTCAGCGGACGGTGCTCCGCAAAGTCCCGATGCCCCGGATGGTACACTCCACGACGTCTCCGCTCTCCAGGAACTCCGGCGGGTCCAGGCCCATGCCCACTCCCGCCGGGGTGCCCGTGGCAAGTATGGTCCCCGGCAGCAGGGTCATCCCGGCGGAGAGCTCCTCGATGATCTCCGGGATGCCGTGGATGAGCAGGGCGGTGTTGGACCAATGGCGTTCCTCCCCGTTGACCGTGCAGGAGATGTCCAGGGCCGGGGGGAAGGCGGTCTCGTCTGCGGTGAGGATGCAGGGCCCCATGGGGGTGAAGCCGTCCAGGCCCTTGCCGAAATACCATTGCTTGTGCCCGGTCTGGAGGTCCCTGGCGGAGACGTCGTTGAGAACCGTGTAGCCGAAAACGTAGTCCCCGGCGTTTTCCGCTTTGACGTTTCTGGCAGTCTTTCCGATGATCACCGCCAGCTCTGCCTCGTAGTCCAGCCGCTCCACCAATCCCTCATACCGGGGGATATCCCCATCCGGGTCCCCGGCCCGGGAGACCCGCTTGGAGAAATAGACCGCCGCGGGCTTTTCCTTTTTAAATGCCTCCGCGTCGTACTTGGCGGCTTCCTTCTCGTGGTCCCGGTAGTTCATCCCCAGGCAGATCACGTCCTGCCGGGGCCGGGGGATAGGGGCCAGGAGGGTTACGTCTTCCAGGGGAACGGGCTTGGAGGCGGAGGCGGGGACAGAGTCCGCCAGGGGAAAGGACTCGATCAGGGTGTTCATGTCCGGATAGGGCAGGAAGGCCACGCCCTCCTCCGTCAGAAGGCCCACGCGCTCGGCATCCTTGTATAGGCAGGTAATCAGTTTCATGGGAGGGCCCCCGTTTCATAGGTTGTGAAAAAGGCGGCGGGGAGTATCCCCGCCGCGCGTCCCGCGTTCTTTACGACAGCAGCAGTTTGTCGTCCGCCTCATCGCTTCCGCTGACCTTGTTGAACAGCTCCAGGAGCTGGGGCACCGTCAGCTTTTTCTTCTCCTCCCCGGAGACGTCGATGACGATTTTTCCGTCGTACATCATAATCAGGCGGTTCCCGTGCTGGATGGCGTCTTTCATATTGTGGGTGACCATCATGGTAGTGAGATGG
This sequence comes from uncultured Oscillibacter sp., assembly GCA_910583785.1. Classification (GTDB taxonomy): domain Bacteria; phylum Bacillota; class Clostridia; order Oscillospirales; family Oscillospiraceae; genus Oscillibacter. Next base: position 140,624 of record CAJTZK010000007.1, on the reverse strand, counting down.
CTTTCCGCCACGATGCGGTCCGACAGCTCCAGCACCTTGGCCGCCGTCTTGGGGTCCAGGGCGGCGGTGTGCTCGTCCAGCAGCAGCAGCTTGGGCTTCTTTAAAGAGGCCATCAGCAGCGTCAGGGCCTGCCTCTGGCCGCCGGAGAGGAGGCCCACCTTGCTGGTCAGGCGGTCCTCCAGTCCCAGGTCCAGGTTTTTCAGCATCTCCTGGTACTGCTCCTTCTCCGCCTTGGTCACGCCCCAGCGGAGGCCCCGCCTCTGGCCCCGGCGGGCCGCCAGGGCCAGGTTCTCCAGGATCTGCATGGTGGGCGCGGTGCCCAGCATGGGGTCCTGAAAGACCCGCCCGATATAGGGGGCCCGCTTGTAGTCCGGCAGATGGGTCACGTCCACGCCTCCGATGGAGATGGACCCGCCGTCCACGGCCCAGGTCCCCGCCACGGCGTTCAGAAGGGTGGATTTGCCCGCCCCGTTGCCGCCGATGACGGTACAGAAGTCCCCGTCCTTCAGCGTCAGGCTCACGCCCCGGAGGGCCTGCTTCTCATTGACCGTCCCGGCGTTGAATACCTTCCAGATGTCTTTCACTTCAAGCATGGCTGGCGCCTCCCGTCTTGACCTTGGCGTGGAAATACTTGCCCTTCCAGTAGGGGATGGTCAGGAAAACCGCCACGATGATCGCGGAGATCAGCTTCAAATAGTTGGTGTTGATGTTGCTGAGGCTCACCACGGCCTGAATCACCGTGTAGTAGATGACCGCGCCCAAAGATACCGCCAGCATCTTCAAGGCAAAGTTGCGGAAGATCCGCCCGAAGACCACCTGTCCGATGATGACGGCGGCCAAGCCGATGACGATGGCGCCCTTGCCCATGCTGGCGTCCGCGAAGCTCTGGTACTGGCTGAGCAGCGCCCCGGACAGGGCCACCAGCCCGTTGGAGAGCATTAGGCCCAGCACCTTCCCGGTGTCGGTGTTGATGCCCTGGGCCCGGGCCATGTTGGGGTTGGCTCCCGTGGCCCGGAGGGACGCGCCCAGTTCCGTACCGAAGAACCAGTACAGCACCGAAATAATCGCCAGGGAAAACACGCCCACCACCAGGATGGGGTGGCGGTAGAAGGGCCGGGTTCCCTTGGCCACGTCCTGGACAAAGCGGAGGGACACCAGCAGACGGTCCAGATTGGCCTGGTCCGTGACGTTGATAGCAACATTTGCTTTCATGCCCATGACGGCCAAATTGACGGACCACAGGCCCAGCTGGGTCAGGATGCCCGCCAGGATTGCCGGGATGCCGCAGGCTGTGTGAAGCAGCCCCGTAACCAGCCCCGCCAGCAGTCCCGCCGCCAGCGCCGCCAGCAGCGCCAGCCAGAGGCTGGCGCCGGAGCCGAACAGCATCACGAAGACGGCGCCCCCGGTGCAGAAGGAGCCGTCCACGGTCAGGTCCGCGATGTCCAGAATCTTATAAGTGATGTAGACGCCGATGGCCATGATGCCCCAGATGAGCCCCTGGGAGACGGCACCTGGCAGCGCGCCGATAAAACTCAGCATGGTTTCACAAACCTCTCTTTACCCTTCGGAATCGGGAGGGGGCGAACAGCTTTCCGCCCCCTCCGCTGGAACCGCTGCTCAGCCGATGGCCTCGTAACCCTCCGGGGCGGTGACATTCAGCGCCTGGCACAGGGCGGGATTGTACTTCTTGACAAACTCGGGGGCGTACTCGATGGGCATTGTGGAGATGTCCGCACCCTCGGTCAAAATCTGAGCCGCCATTTCGCCGGTCCGGTAGCCGATGTCATAGTAGCTGATGGACAGCGTCGCGACGCCGCAGCCGGCGCAGATACCCTCCTCGCCGCAGAAGACCGGGATGTTTCCGTGGCAGATGTTGTCAATCACGGATTTGTTGGAGGCCGCCGTGTTATCCGTGGGGACATAGAGTACGTCGCTGGCGTCTGCGGCGGTCTGGCAGACGGCCGCCACGTCGTTGGAGTCGGTGAAAGCATACTGGGTACAGGTGAAGCCCATGCCCTCCAGGAAGCCCTGAACGGTGTCCACCTGATACTGGCTGTTGGCCTCGTTGGAGCAGTACAGCAGGCCGACGGTCTTGGCGTCGGGATACCACTCCTTAATCATCTCCGCCTGCTGGTCCAGGGGGGCCAGGTCGGAGGTGCCGGAGACGTTGGTGCCCAGGGTGCCGGAGAAGTTTTCAATGTTGAAGGCCACGCCGTACTCCGTGACGGAGGTGCCAAGAATGGGGATGTCTCCGGTGGCGGTGGCGGCGGCCTGGACAGCCGGGGTGGCGTTGGCCATGATCAGGTCCACGTTTTTGGAGACGAAGGAGTTTGCGATGGTGGAGCAGTTGGCCGGGTCGTTGGCGGCGTTCTGGAGGTCATATTTCCAGCCGTCTTCCCCCAGCTTGTCGTTCATGGCGTCGATAAAGCCCTGGGTGGCGGCGTCCAGCGCGTCATGGGTAACAAACTGGGAGATGCCCACCTCAAAGACCTTCTTCTCGCCGGAAGTGTCGGAGGAGCCGGAGGCGGCGGGCTCCTGCGTTTCGGCGGAAGCGTCTCCGCCTTCGGAGCCGGCAGGGGCATCCCCGCCGCCGCAGGCGGCCAGGCTCAGGGCCATGGCCAGAGTCAGAACGAGCGCAAGCAGTTTCTTCTTCATGGTTTCCAATCTCCTTATGTTCTTATAGTGTGCGCGGTTTTGCCGGGTTCATGATAAAAAGCGGCCCATCCGCAGGCGGGACCGCCTTCCATCGCAAAGTATTCCTTTGACGCTTTTGTACTATACAGCTTTAAAGGGATAAAGTCAATGGTTAATTTTCACAAAAACGATTGCTTTTTGGAAGAAGGCGTCGTATAATAAAAACACATAGTTTCCACAAAGAGGAAAAGAAAGAACGGGAGGTCATTTTTATGCGAAACACCGCACGCAAGCAGTTCCTGGCGCTGGTGCTGGTCCTGGCCATGCTGGCCGGGCTGTCCGTCCCCGCCCTGGCGGCGGAGGAGGGCGGAAAAACCGTCACCATTCTCCAAACCAGCGACCTGCACGGCATGGTCAACCCCTATGACTATGCCTCTAACAAGGAAGCCAAAACCAGCATGGCCCACGCCGCCGCCATTATCAAGGCGGAGCGGGAGGCGGACCCGGACCTGCTTTTGCTGGACACCGGGGACACCACCCAGGCCAACTACATCCAGTCCTTCCTGGACGAGGTGCCCCATCCCATGATCGAGGCCATGAACTATTTGAAGTACGACGCCTGGACCCTGGGCAACCACGAGTTCAACTTCGACTTCAAGTACACCACCCGGGAAATTGAGGAATTCCAGGGCGTGACCCTGGGCGGCAACTTCTACAAGGCCGACGGGTCCCGCTGGCTGGATGCCTATCACATCTTCGAGGTGGACAGCGTGAAGGTGGCGGTCTTCGGCGTGGATGCCCCCCACATCCCCCAGTGGGAGAAGTCCGACCCCAGCCACTATGACAACATGAAGATCACAAACCCCGACGAGGAAATCGGCAAAATCCTGGACGAGCTGGAGGGCAAGGCCGACGTGGTCATCGGCTCCGTCCACTATGGCCTGGACGGCGAGTACGGCGTCGCGGGCATGCGGGAAGTCGCCGAGAAATACGGGGACCGGATGGACGCCCTGTTCATCGGGCACGCCCACGCCAAGGTCAATGAGACCATCGGGGGCATCCCCGTCCTGGAGCCCGGCAGCAACGGCGAATTTGTCAGCAAGGTCACCCTGACCCTGAAGGCCGACGGCGACGGCTGGGCCGTGGACAAGGCCGAGGGCGAGCTTTTGGACTGCGCCGGGGTTACCCCCGACCCGGACTTCCTGGCCCAGGTCAAGGACCTCCACGAGAAGAGCCTGGAACTGGCTTCCCGCCAGGTAGGCACCGTGGGGAAGACCTTTATTGAGAACCTGGAAGTCCTCCCCGGCATCCCCACCGCCGTCCTGGAGGACGACGCGGTCACCGACTTGGTGAACAAGGTGCAGATGGAGCGGGCCGGGGCCGACGTGTCCCTGGCGGCCCTGTTTGACTCCACCAGCAACCTCCAGGAGGGGCCCTTCCTCCACCGCGACAGCGTGAAAATCTACAAATATGACAATACCCTCTACGGCGTGAAGGTCACCGGAAAACAGATGAAGGCCATCATGGAGGAAAAAGCGGGCAGCTTCTTCAACCAGTACCAGCCCGGCGATGTGACCATTAGCTTCAACCCCAATATCCGCCTGTACAACTATGACATGTTCGCAGGCCTGGACTATGAGATCGACATCTCCAAGCCCGTGGGCTCCCGCATCCAGAACGTGGTCTATAAGGGCCAGCCCATGAAGGACACCGACACCATGATCCTGGCCCTGAACAACTACCGTTACGGCGGCCTGGTTTCTGCGGGCCTCATCAACGAATCGGACGTGGTGTACGAGGGCGGCGCGGTCCGGGATATGATCACGGAGTACGTGGAATCCCTGGACGGCCCCCTGATGCCCGAGGTGGACAACAACTGGAAGATCGTGGGCGCGGACCTGGACGATCCCCAGAAGGACCTGATTTATGAGAAGGTCCGGGCGGGCGAGATCGAGATTCCCACCAGCGAGGATGGCCGAACCCCCAACATCGCCTCCCTGAACGGCCCCGCCCTGCGGGCCGAGGGCGTCCTGCCTCCGCTGGACGAGGAGCCCGCTGAGGAGCCCGCTCCGGCTCCCGAACCGGAACCTGCTCCCGCGCCGGAACCCGAACCCGCGCCCGCCCCTGAGCCGGAGCCCGCTCCCGCGCCGGAGCCCGAGCCGGTTCCCGTTGCGGCGGAGGGGACCTATACCGTCAAGGCCGGGGACTGCCTCTGGAGCATTGCCCAGGAGGCCTACGGAACGGGAACCAAGTGGGGCGTGATTTACAATGCCAACAAGGCTTCCGTCAAGGACCCCGCCTCCCTCTGGATTGGCCAGGTCCTGGTGATTCCCGCGGCGTAAGCGCGTACATCCGCCAATCAACCAGCGGCCCCGGCTTTTCCGCCGGGGCCGCTTCTGTTCCGCAGATGGGAGGGGCCCGTGCGGAGGTGCTGCGCCGGGACCGCCCCCTGCCCCGGCCCGCCCGTTGAATAAGATGCGCGGGGGACCCTTTCCTGGCGATGGGAGCGCCTTATCCAAAGCGGGGGCCGGACGCGCAGGTCCGCCCCTGCGCCGCGTTCCGCCTATCCAATGCGCCATCGGGCACGTCTTCCGGCGATTCTCCCCTTGCCTGGACGGGAAAACCATGGTATACTAAACCATGGAAAATCCGGGCAGGATTCCCACCAAGGAGGTGACCGCGATGGAAAAGAAGGGCGTGAAAATCGCCGCCCAGAACCGGAAGGCCCACCACGACTACTACGTGGAAGAGAAATACGAGGCGGGTATCGAGCTGGCGGGGACGGAGGTCAAGTCCGTCCGGGCCGGGACGCTGAATTTAAAGGATTCCTACTGCACCGTGAGGGAGGGGGAGCTCTTTGTCCACGGCATGCACATCTCCCCCTATGAAAAGGGGAACATCTTCAATAAGGACCCCGTCCGGCCCCGCCGCCTGCTGATGCACAAGCGGGAAATCCGCAAGCTCCACGCCCTGGTGAAGCAGGACGGCTACACCCTGGTCCCCCTGTCCGTGTACTTCAAGGACTCCCGGGTCAAGGTAGAAGTGGGCCTGTGCAAGGGCAAGAAAAACTATGACAAGCGGGACGCCGCCGCCCAGCGGGACGCGAAGCGGGAGATGGACCGGGCCATGAAGGCGCGGTGAGGCCGTGGGCGGGCGGAGATTTTTCGCGGCGGCCCGGGGCGCTGCTGGGGCGGCTCTGGGTACGTATCTGGCGCTGCGCCTGTGGATTGCCCTGGGTTTCGCGCTGCGGGCCTTCCGGCTGGAGACCTCCCCGATGATTCTGGGCCCGCTTTTTCTCTGCCCCGCCGCGTACCTGGGCTATTGGTGTTCCCGGGGACTGCGGGAGAGGCGGTTTGCCTATGGCGCCGCTTGGGGCTGCGCCTTCCTGGCCCTGCCGCTGGCGGCGCGGCCGGATTCTCCGGCGGGCTGGCTGGGCGTGTGCTTTCTCAGCGCCCTGGCTGTTCTGCTCTCCCAGGCTTTTTTCCGGGATTCCTTCCTCCGCTATGTGGACCCGGCGTGGTACCAGGACCCCCGGCGCGTTGCCGCCAAGTACGGGCGGGGAAGGCTCTCGCACCATTGGCATATTATCCCGGATTTTGGGCCTCCGGTGCCCGGCTCTTTCTGTGTAAACGAGAGTGAAAGCACTATGCTCCGCGTCCAGGGCACTACCATCCGTTCAGAGCCCCGGCTGCGGCGGGGGCGCACTTTTCTGGTGCAGGATGTAGCGGGAGTCATCATTGCGCCGGGCGTTGGGCATTGCGTCCTGTACAACCGCCAGGACGAGACCCTGGCCGTGTTCCGTATGCCGTGTAAGAACGGGGAACTGTTTGTCAAATACCTCAAGAACCACGGCATTCCCTTCCGCCGCTTGACGGAAGTCCCCTCAACAGGGCCCCTTGTCCTGGGAGAGGCCCGGGAACCGGAGAAGCCCGGCGCCTTGGGTGAAGCCCTCTGGGAAGCCGTTTCCGGCTACGCCGCAGGGCCGGAGCAGGGCGGAGCCGTCCTTCATACGGACCTGGGCAATATTCCTCCTGGGATGCGCGGGACTTCTCCCTGGAGCTTCGGCGGACCCGGCCCATCGGCGCCTGGATTGGCGCGGGAATGGTTCTGGCCATTGCGGTGGTTCCCATTGGTTTCCCCATCGCCGCTCTTTTGGGGGGGCGCTATATCATTCCGGGCCTGAAAATCATGCTGGCGCTGGTGTTTGTCCTGCTTGCCGGGCCCTGGGCCTGGGCGGCGGTAAGCGGGGAGCTGTTTCCGCCCCGCCTGTCTGTGGAATCCGGGCATATCTGGCTGGACAAGGACTTTCTTCCCCTCCGGGAAATCCGCCTGGAGGAGATTGGCGGCCTCCGTTATGACCGCTCTGACGAGTGTTATATCCTCTATGATAAGCAGGGGAAAACCCTGGCGAAATTCAGTACCCGGGACGAGGGCGGTTCCCGGTTTATGAACTTTTTGACCGGCCATGGCATCACGCTGCCGAAATAAGAAACTGGAAAGGAATCGAACGACATGTCCAATAATCCCATTGCCACAATTTTGATGGAGGACGGCAAGAAAATGACTGCCGAGCTCTATCCTGAGAAAGCTCCCAACACGGTGAACAACTTCATCGCCCTGGCCAACAAGGGCTTCTACGACGGCCTGACCTTCCACCGGGTCATCCCCGGCTTCATGATCCAGGGGGGCTGCCCCGACGGCAACGGCATGGGGGGCCCCGGCTATGAGATCAAGGGGGAGTTTGCCTCCAACGGCTTTGCCCAAAATGACCTGAAGCACACCGCCGGGGTCCTCTCCATGGCCCGGACCATGGCCCCGGACTCCGCCGGGAGCCAGTTCTTTGTCATGGTGGCCCCGGCAGGGCACCTGGACGGGGACTACGCCGCCTTCGGGCAGGTTATCGAGGGCGTGGATGACGCCATCGCCATCTCCCGGGTGCCCCGGAGCATGATGGACGACAAGCCAAAAAAGCCCGTCGTCATCCAGTCCATCCGGGTAGATACCAAGGGCGTGGAATACCCCGGGCCCGAAACCCTCTGAACCAGCGTGTGAGAAGGAGGAAGCCATGAAAACCGCCATCATCACCGGAGCGTCTTCCGGCCTGGGCCGGGAACTGGCCCGCCAGATTGAGGACGTCTTCCCGGATATCGAGTGCTATTGGCTCATCGCCCGCCGGGAGGACCGGCTGGAGAGCCTGGCCATCAGCCTGCCGGGCCGCCATACCACCTGCCTGGCCCTGGACTTGTGCGATCCCATGAGCTTTGTGTCCCTAAAGGACCGCCTGGCGGAGGAGAAGCCGGAAGTCTCGCTGCTGGTGAACTGCGCGGGCTGCGGCAGCCTGGGCCGGGTGGGGGAGATGGATACCGCCTCCCAGACCCGGATGGTGGACCTGAACGTCCGGGCCCTAACCGCCGTAACCAACATCGTTCTGCCCTATATGGCGGAAGGGAGCCATATTCTGAACGTCTCTTCCATCGCCTCCTTCTGCCCGAATCCCCGGATGACGGTTTACTCCTCCACGAAAGCCTATGTCTCCCACTTCACCGTGGGCTTAAACGAGGAGCTGCGCCGCCGCAAAATCCGGGTCACGGCGGTGTGCCCCGGCCCCATGGCGACAGAGTTCCTGCCCCTGGCGGGTATCACGGGCCATTCCAGCACCTTTGAATTCCTGCCCTATTGCGACCAGGTAAAGGTAGCGGGCGGCTCTCTCCGGGCCGCGAAGGCGGGCCGGACAATCTATACGCCCAAGCTGTTCTATAAGTTCTACCGCCTCCTGGCCAAGCTGGCCCCCGCCGGAGTCTTGGTTAGATTTGTAAAGACCTGAGCATAATGAAGAAGCGGGCCCCTAAAGGGGCCCCGCTCCAAATGTCACAAAATCGTAACACACGCAGGCAGGAATCTATGCTATACTGAAACAGTATCCACCTGCAAACACCCAAAGGGCCAACCCCGCGCAAAGACCTCCGCTCCAATCCCCCGTCCCTCGCCTCCCCATAGGGGGCGGTTTAAGGGGGAGCACGCTCCTCTTTGAAGAAGCGGAGCACGGGAGCCTAACGGACTTTGCGGTATTTCTGGGGGTGTAAGGGTTTCGACGGGGGTATGGAGGCGGGACCAGCGGGCGGCGGCGCCTGACCGCCATAAAACGGGCAAATTATAAATCAAATAACAACAACACTGTTGCTGTTGCTGCCTAACTAAAGGCAGCCGTCCGACCCGGGAGGACCGCGGACCGGGAAGGGCGTCGTATAGCGGTAAATGTGCGTACGGGGCGCTTCGGCCGTGCCACACATCAGAAGCTCACCCAAGATGACGGCGTGACGGTTTGCCGTTTTCAAGGGGAACTGGGGGGATCAAGCCCTCCGCAATAACCGTCTGCGCCCGGAGAACGTCCCGTTAAAGTGCTTTCGGACGCGGGTTCAACTCCCGCCACCTCCACCAAATGGACATTGGACGAACACCTACTATTTTAAGGGCGGCTTTACCGTGATGATGTGGCTCTGATGTCAAAACGAACAGCGGAGGCCAAGGTTTAAAAGCCTTGGCCTTCGCTGCTTATATTTGCTTATTCAGTTTTGTCTTGTGTTTCCTGCCACTCCGCAAACTTCCGTTGGCCCTGTTCCCTGCCGTAGTATTTCCGTATCTCTGGAACAAGGAACCGGGCAAAGGTTTCTATAATAGCTCGCGGAAGTTCGATTTCATAGTCCGCTTTATCAGGCCGATTTTTGACAAAAGCATTTCCTCTTTCCAAAACGCAGGATAAGGCATGCAGGGTGGAGGAACAGGGAAAGGGTAAGCTGTTCCTCCCACCGGGGCCGGTTTATCAGTTCACGCCGAGAATGGCGCGGATGAGCTTGTTTTCCAGCCGGCTCTTCATGTACTCGTCCAGGCGGGCGTGGAGACAGCCGCTTTCGTCGTAAACCGTCCGAGCTTGTTTATGTAGCCCTCGTAATACCGCAAGACCTGCTCCGCGGCATCGGCGTCCCCGGCACGGGCCGCATCGCTGACCGCCAGCGGCAGCAGTTCACGGCCCTTGTAGTTGCGGCGCTTCATGGCGCTTACCTCCTTTCCTCTCTGTCAGTTTTGTCCGCAGGATATTCAGCGATTTTGTTCTGCGCCGCTGGACGGCACTCCGGGATAGGCCAAGGGCCTCACCGATCTCGCTGTCCGCCAAATCCAGAACCAGGCGCAAAATCAAAATATTTTGCTCCTGCTCCGGCAGACTGGCAAAGGCGCCGGCCACCCGTTCGCTGCTGATCGGCAGGTCATAGCCGCAGTACGAGAATACATAGCTGTCGCTGGGGTAGCTGTCCGCCGAACACAGCTTGTCCATCGCCATTTGGGGCAGACGCTCCAAGGACATTTCCCGGCTGGCCCGCCGATTCATTTCCCGGATGTAGTCGACTGCCTCATGCTTCAGCACGGGCTTAAGCCGCGGGGGTTCGTTTCCATCTTCTCACCCCCTTTCGTTTGGGGATGGTGGTGGTACTTTCCCTTTCCGCTAACAGAGCGTTCAGCGGCACAGGTTTTACGCGCAAAGCCGCTTTCCGCAGAGAAAAAAGTGAAGAAAATTTTCCGGTCCGCAGGAAACGGCAAAAACCGCCCGGCAGGCCAGAAACCCGACGGGCGGTTTGCACTGTATAGTTTGCTATACCTGCATTGTATAGTATAATTTCATGGCCGCACTCCCCCAGGCGGGAGACGGGCTTTTTTTGACAAATCAAGGACTGTCAGATTGTATCGAATAGTGGTGTACTTCATGGCGGCTGCCTCCTGTCAGACGCCGTATCTGCCAGCGTTACCGCGTCGTTCCTTTTGAGGATAAAAGAACGGCGGCTCTAATTTTGAACCGCCGCAGGAAATAATTTTGTGCATGGAAAAGGGACTGCCCAGCAGCGGTTTTTTCTTTCCAGCCGCTGGGCAGATGTTTTTTAGATAGGTTTTTAGTAGGTGTACCGTTTCCGATAGTGGAAAAGACAAGCCGTAGATACAACGGACATAATTCCCTCTGCGATTGGAACGGCCAGCCATACTCCCGCTATTCCCCAAATATGGGGCAGTAACAGGATGCCTCCGGTCAGCAGGACGAATGTCCGCAGAAAGGAAAGAACCGCCGATACTTTTCCGTTTGACAATGCCGTGAACATTGCGGAGGTAAAAAGGTTCAAGCCGCAGAATAGAAAGCTGTATGAAAAAATCGCAAAGCCATTTGCCGCAATTTGGTAGACTTCCGTTGTATTATCCGCAAATAGTTGCACAATGTAGGAGCCGCCAAACATAGAAATCGCAAACATCAGCACCGATGCCAAAGCGATAAACCGCATACTGATGGAGAAAACCCGTTTCTGTTGGACATCATTTTTGTTTCCGTAGTTAAACCCGATAATGGGCGCTATTCCCATAGAGTAGCCGATATACAGTGTGTTCAGCAGGAATTGCGAGTAGATAATAATGGTAATCGCCGCGACGCCATTTTCTCCCAGCAGATTCATCATGGTGCGATTGAACAGGAATGTCGTGACGGCTGTTGCCAGTTGGCTCACCATTTCGGATGAGCCATTGAAACAGCTCTCCCCAATCACGGCCCATTTCAATGTTGGCTTTGTGAATGACAGCGTTCCTTTGCAACCCGAGAAATAGACCAGCCCGGCAGCCGTGGGGATCAGATAGCCGAAGCCTGTCCCCAAAGCCGCGCCCCGGATGCCCAGGCCGCAGGGAACAATGAAAATGTAATCCAAAATGATATTCGCCACGCCCGCCAGAACAGACAGCCCAAAACCGAGGCCCGGTTTTCCAGCCGTCACAAACAGGTTTGAAAACAGTGTTTGCAGGATATTGGCCGGAATGAACAAAAACAGCACCATGAGATAGTCCTTGCAATAGGGGAACAGCAAATCACTGGCCCCAAGCGCATAAACAATTTTGTCAATCCAGATTGTCCCGCCTAAAAGAATGAGAAATCCGATCACTGCTCCTGTGAGTATGAGCAAGGTGAAATCTTCCTTTGCCTCCTGATTTTCACCCGCCCCCATTTTTCGGGAGACAATTGCATTTCCGCCTGTTGCAATCATTGTCCCCAGACCCACCGTGATATTGATAATGGGGCAAACAATATTGATAGAGGAAAGCGCGTCCGTATTCACAAACTGCGCCACAAAGATCGTGTCCACGATGGTGTATAGTCCCATAAAAATCATCATAACGATGGTGGGGAATGCGAAGCGCAGGAGTGACCCTGCGCTCCATTTTTGGTCTAAAATGTTATCATCCATTGTCGCCTTTCTCCTGTTTGGGTGGCAGAATGAGCCGCTGGGTAGGGTAGCCAAACTCCGTGAGAAGCTCCGACTCGGCAAAGCCCAGCCGCTTATATTCCTCTCGCTGGCCTGTATCGGCCTTGTCCCCCTCTCGGAATGTTGTAATGCTGATTTCACGGCCCACAAATAGATTGCACATCATAAAATCAAGAAAAGCCTTTGCCACTCCATAATGCCGGTACTGCGGATGCACCGCCAGAAAGTCGATGCTCCCGGTCTGATAGGAAAACGCGGCGGCCCCAATGATCGTGGAGCCATCCCGCATAATCAAAGCCTGTCGCTGGTGAATATACTGCTTAACCCGTTCCAGATGGGAGGCTTCATCCAGGCAGGGAAAACCGTCAATAACAAGGGTGATAAAATTCATCCAGCCGGGAATATCCGACAGCGCAGCATAAGAAATTTCCTGCATGATCATATCAGGCGCAGTTGGATTATTGTTCAATGTAAACTCCAGTTGTAGAGGATAAAAGGACTCGTTTTGCCGATACTCCAGCGGCGTTTGCTTATACATCGTCTTGAAAATGGACGTAAAAGCCTGTTGGCTTTCATAGCCAGCAATCAGCGCGATTTCAATAATCGGCTTTTCTGAAAATACCAGCCGTTTTGCCGCCTCAGTCAGTTGGCGGCGCTGGATATAGTCGTGGAGCGTGATGCCAACCGTGTCTGTAAACATTCGGTGCAGATGGTACTTGGAATAGCAAACCGCATTTGCAACCGTGTCTAAATCCAATTTTTCATTGAGATGCGCTTCAATGTAGGAAATCACTGCCGCTATATTCTCAACCTTATGGCCGTTCATGGTTTCCCCCCTTTCGGCTTTCATTATAGCAGAATGGAAAAAGCTACTTTTCATTATTTTTGCGGTCTTTCTGCTGTGATACCCATTCTACCTCTTTTAGGACCATTCATCAAAGATAGCGAAGTGAAATACTACTAAGCCTTGTTTGAAAATTGGCGGAATGCCGGATTGGGGCAGATTTTTTTGCCAGGCAAGGCGATTTGACGAGGGAATCCTGACGGATTTCAAGTCAAATCAACGCAGTCCTGGCGGAAAAAGATGCCCAAAGACGGCGTTTTGCCATGTTTCAAACAAGGCCTAAAATATAAAATTATATTTCGCTCTCATACCCGCCCCTGAAATGTAAAATAATATAGGGGTGATGTGAGAATGTACCAATACGAAAAACGCCTGGACTGTCATGCCCTGGGCCAAGAAATCAAGCGCAGACGTAAAGCCAAAGGCTGGACGCAGGAGCATCTGGCCCAGCTTGTAGACCTCACCCCGCGCTCCATCATGTATATCGAGAACCGGGGCCAGCACACCAGCCTCAACTCCTTTTACAAGCTCGTCACCCTTTTGGATATTTCCGTAGATGAATTTTTCTACCCGGACAGGCACAACGGAGAGGACGAACGCCGGAAACACCTTGACCGTATGCTGAACGGCATGGACGAAAAAGAGCTTATCATCATGGAGGGGGCCGCAGAGGGCATCCGCAAGGCCCGTGAAAGGTCGGAGACGTAGGAAGAACGCCTCCGGCCTTTTTCGCAGGGGTTTCCGGGGGAGCGCGTTAGCGGCAAGCAAGGCAAGTGTATAGACACTTGCGATTTTCGCTCCGCGAAAATGCTTGTTGGGGTTCCCCCAAACCCGATGGACTTCTGGCCATGCTGACCAGAAGCTCCCCTGTCTGCGGCCCTGTCGCTACCGCTCCTGGGCCTTATTTTCCCGCCCGTCCGTCAGGCCGAGCAGATGATCCACGCCGCCCTTGACCGCCACCAGCTCACGCATCTGCCGCTGGGCCTCCCGGTACTCGGTATAGAGGGCCTTTTTCTTTTCGGCCAGCTCCCGGCGCTCCTTTTTCAGCGCGTCCATTTTAGGGAGCTTGGCCCCGCCCAAAATGTCATTGATGGCAGCCTTGGCCGCTCGGTAGTCGGCCAGCTCCGCCTCATGCTGGGCCAGATACTTTTTTGAATACTTGGCCGCCTTGTACCCATCGAATACAGGCCGGGTCTTGGCATAGCTCACCACGGCGGCCATCAGTTCGGACGTTTGGGAGAGCCGGGCCTCGGTGGATTGTATTTCCCCGGCCAGGGCATGAAAGCGATCCACCGCCGCCGTGGTCTGCTCCGCCAGCGCGTCATAGTCGGTCAGCCCATGCTCCTGGAGGAATTGGAGGGCGGCGGCCATCTGTTTCAGGTTGTAGACCTTGGCCCACCGTTCATAGGCCGGGCCTTTACCCTGGCGCATTTTCTCTTGAATGTCAATCAGCAGATTGACGCGCTGGGGCGCGGGCCGGGGCCTCGCCTGTTTCGGCTGGCGCGTGGGGGCCTTGCCGTCAATCACGGCCTGAATGTCCTCCCACCCATAGCCAGCCCCCAGGGTGGATGCCCGGAGCCGGGCCGCCCGGTCGTGGCCGGGAACGCGGAACGAGATCACTCCGCCCCGCCCATGCACCACTTGGATGCCCGCCGCCTCCATGCGCCGGAGGAAATCAGCGAAATCGGCGGGGCGTTCGGACAGGGCCGCATCTATGGCCCAGCGTATCTGTTCCTTTTGGGACGGGGGCCGGGCCTCGCCCTGCCACTGCCCATAATGCAGAAAGCGGCCTTTGCTGTGGAGCTTGGGCCGCTCTACCACAGACAGCGCGTGTTCCAGGCACACCCGGTCAGACAGCCGCCGCAGGGCAAAGCTGGAGCCGAGGAAGTTGCGGAATTTCCTGGAGCGGTCATAGGCCGTGGAATTGTAGTAAATGTGATTGTGAATGTGGCCTTTGTCGGTATGGGTGCAGATAAAGAATTGATACTTGCCCTTTGTCCAGCGCATCGCCGTTTCATAGCCGATCCTGTTGGCCTCCTCCGGGGTGACTTCCCCCTGGGGAAAGGCTTGGCGGAGCTGGTAGCACAGCGCCCCCTGCTCCGCCGTCCGGCCCGTTTCCGCCTGATACTGGCCCTTTACCAGCATAAATTCAGCGTGGGCGGTTTCCGGGGCGCAGAGGTAGGAGGACACCGCCCCCAGCTTCTCCGGGTTCAGGCCGTAGTCAAAGCGGTCTTTCAGGCTTTGAATGGCCGTCCGCTTGGCGGCCTGTTTGTGGGGCTTGATGTAGGTCGTAGCCGTAATATCTCTCCTCAGCTCAGAAATGTTGTATTAATTGCAAAAAAATGCCGTGTTTCCGCTTGCGTTTTTCGGCAATTATGTTATAATCATAATATAGAAAGAATTTATGTGGGATAATAGTGAAATTAAAAGCAATTCAACTTATATTGTTTTTATTATGCCTGTTAACTTTATCTGGCTTTTCAACTAATGCTCATACATCTGATATATGCGACTCAACATCTGGCGCTTATGATGAGAGTTCTGATGTTAACAATGAAGGTTTAATCAATGTTATAGTCGATGTGGGTAAATCCTCCATGACGCTGGTAACTCTCGCTACTTCTATACTTTTACCTGCCCTAACAATATTAATTGTAAAAGTTGAAATACCAGTAGCAGGCAAATGCCTAATTCCTGCCATAACTTTTATATATATTTTTATTTTAAGATTATTACTAAAGTCTTCTTCGCCAGATTTTTGGGTCACTGCTATCTCTGTATGTTTTTTAGAAATAGTACTATTGTATATAATTTACTTAAAAAAGAGGCTGTCGTTACTCCGATCCTCAACCGATGAAGATATTTCTACAGTTTCTAACATTGAAAAGCGTGTATGTAGCTATATACGTAAACATATAAAAAAATGTCATCCTGCTATAGAAAGTATTCAACTTTACTCTTCCACAAAAGAAAATCATAATGAATATACGACATTTAAAGTTGACTACATATTTGGAAGCGCAAAAGAAGGTGTTGAAATCAATGCACTTTTATCTATGATGCTTTCAATTAATTCTGATGATTTTGTGCAATTTTCAGCAATTTTAGAGCAATATAATAAGTTTGTTAATGGAACAGCGAATTGGGAGGAACAAGAAGCATTAAAAGCACTACTAGAAAATACCATAACCCAGAAAATAGAAGTTCTCAAAGATTCTTTACAGAAAATTCCTTCAAGTGACAAGGTCTCTATAAATGATTGTTGCCTTGCGCGACTTCTTTTAGCATACCTCTCAATGTTTCCGGGTCTTGAGAACTCTTCATCTTTTATCGGGTTAAAAGAAAATTCGTTAGGATTAGAGCCAGAAATTGAAAGAGCATTATTTACATTAAAACGTACAGGTATATTGGGCGCTATTTTGCTTAAAAATCTTCCCTATATATTTTGTTATAAACGGGATGGTGACAAAAAAGGAAGGTTTTATTGTACCCTTTATTATGAAAGCAATCAAAAAGGCTATATAGTACTTATTTCACTCCGAAACAAGGACAACTCTATACGCATAGACTCAAGTGTGGAAAAAGCTCTTCAAAGCATGCAGCAGTATTTCGAGAGAGTTTTTTGTTGTAATAATAAAAATGAATTGGAGGTGTAGTTGAGATGAGTGAAAATATTTCTAATAGACACATTTCAGCACCCTCCTATCCACTAACCATTACCCTTGATTTTCAAGCTCAACCTTCAGCTAAAATGCTCTTACCAACAATCCAGATGTCTAACAATATGAAAATTATCGAACAAACAGAAACTTCCGCAGTAATAGAAATTAAATCAGATGTTACCTCAATGCCTTCGTATAGTAAGAGAATATATATAAACAAAGGTCAAATGGCAAAGGTTGAATATCGCTTTATTTCGCAAAAATATTTTTTCAAAAGAACGAACATTAGAAAGTATAAGTTTAAGTGGCTGGAGAGAGTTATAAGAAAAATTGGTATTACTTTGTTCTTTTTATTTGGAACATTAGAACATGATGAAATAGTTAATATAAGTGGAATTCTTACAGCAAATACAGAGACTCATCGTTTGAGCAAAAAGGCTATAGAGTAGCACATAATATTGGGGAAAATCAAGTTGACAACAGGGGGCGGCGCGAAGCCGCTCCCTGCTGTCACAGGCGCACCACCTCGGAGAGCTTCTGGAGCAGGTCAGACAGCGGCCCCCAAAGCTGGGCATAGTCCCGTTGCAGAGCCTTGATCTCCTCCTGGTACACGCCGTAGCTGTTGGCATGGGTCGCCACCTGATTGAGATTGTTTGCACACCGCCGCTGGAGAGACACCAGCTCCTGGACGGGGGAAAGGTCAACATGGAGGATGTAGCCGTTAAGGGCCATTTTTCGGATATAGGCGCTCATATTGCGGATGCCCGCTTCCTCCATACGCCCTCGGATGGCCTCCAGCGCCGGGTTCAGCGGCAGGACGGACTCCCGGAAGTAATGGCAGTAGGCCGAAGTCCAGCACTTCCCCAGCATATAGCACTTGCTCGTCGTCACAAACTCCATATCCTTCGCTTCCGCCTGCGGCGAAAGCTCACTCATTCCGTTGTTCCTCCTTTCCCCACGCAAATATAATTTGCGCGGGGGCCCCAAACCGAGCAAGCATCCGTACTCCCGGTCATAGTTGGCGCACCACTTCACCACCAGGGCGCGGATGGCCGCCTTTTCCTCGCGGGTCAGTTCCCGGCTCATTCCTCCGGCTCCTCGTCCCAGGGGGCCTCGCCGTCATAGCCCTCCGGGCCGTCATAGGGATCGCCGCCGTAGTCCTCCTCCGGCTCCGCCGCTTTCTGGAGCTTGGGGCGGTAAATCTTGAAGTACCACCCCGCCGCCGATGACCACCACGGCCAAGGCCAGCAGGAGCGGCCCCGCCCTTTTTCTCCGGCACAGGCTCCGGCTCCGGGGCGGTGGTGGGTTCCGGTTCAGTCTCCAGCGGGGGTTCCGGGGCGGCGGGTTCGCCAGAGGACTCCGCCAGGGCCATCAGGTCGGCCACGGTCACGGCGTTCAGGAAGTACGCTCTCTCCGCAGCCGCAAATCAGGGAAATGGGCAATAAATAAACGCCCTCAACAGGCGCGATTCAGGCGCGATATTTGGTTGCGGATAAAGTGTACCTTATGCGAAACACAGGAGGGATTTTTATGAAACACAGAATTTTGAGTATGATCACCGCCCTGGCCCTGTGCCTGAGCCTCCTGCCGGGGATGGCGCGGGCCGCGGAGGGGGAGGACGGCCTGGTCACCATCACGGACAATGACGGCCAATCGGTCGCCCTGGCGGCCGGGAAATATTATCTAATCAACGATATCCCCAGCGGAGCCAGCGGAGGCGTAACAGAGCGGGACGATGCGCCGACAGGCAAAGCATATCTGACCTACGCCGGGGGCGTCCATGGCGAGGGACATGTAAATATAGAAGGTACGATGGCCCTCAGCGCCAATCTGGAAGTGGTCGATACACGGAGCGACGGGTTCTCATGACTGAACTGGACGGGAGACAGCGGCCCGGCGCTCTCCCTGAACGGGCATACCCTGACCGTGAGGAAAAATATGACCTTCCGGGTTCAGAGCGGTGATCAGCCCGCTGTAGACGGGGCGCGATTCGATTTACCGAACCGTCCAAGGATAACCAAATTACGATCCAGTCCTAAAATGCCAACGCGGTAAGCGGAGGCCTGGCAGTGGAAAAGGCCTGGATGGCCATTATTTCCGGCGAGCCTCTCGTGTTCCAAAGTCTGGATGTGAAAGAATGCGACCAAGTGCGGATTTACTCCAATATCGACACAGAGCTGTCAAACACCATCAACAGAATCACAATTGACCGCCCCATTTCTTTAGGAGTATATGGAAAATACGACTATAATACAGGCGCTCAAATAAAGACGGAGGGACTCATGATGCCGGACCACACAGTCTGGGCCGACGACAGGGAGCTTTTTCCCGGCGCCCATTATTAAGCTCCAGCGTTACCGCCCCCACTGCCTACAGGGCCGGAGAGGGCTGGGCGCTCTACACGCCCGGGGCGGAGGGCACCCCGCCAAGCTGACCCTGGACAGGGCTTCCTACGACGGGACGCTCAATATTCAGCAAGCCGATTCTGTCCAGCTGGAGCTGAAGGGCGAAAACGCGGTAACGAACCTCGGAGCAAAGGTGTTCCCCCCTGCGGGGACAAGCGGAGCGCTGAATTTGAGCGGCGCCTCTGATTCGGATACCGCCAACTGGGACGACCAGGGCTACAAATGGGAAGTGACGAAGGGGGCGGACGTTGACGGCAACACTGTAATCACCAGCGCAACCCTCCCCCTGGCCCCGGGCTTCAACGCGGATACGTTGACCCTCCCCGACACCGCCGTGACCATCGTGACGGAGGGAGAGAGCACCATCGAAACGCTGTCTCCCAGCAGCGGTCCGCAGAAAACAGAGCTGTCCTTCTCCGGCCCGGGCCCGCTGACCATTACCGAACAGGTCAACATTGCCGGGGGGGCGACTATAATTCCCTTACCGTAGACGCGGGAGCCAGCGTCGCCGCCAACAGCGGAATCTACATCGGCGCAAGCGGCGGGGTAAACTCCATTATAACCGTAAACGGGAACTTGACCGCGACGGCGGGCTTTGGAGTGGTTATACATGCTGGAAGTGTCGCCATAGGCGATACCGGGGTGTTGAATGTTTCGGGGACAGAAGGTGTGCTGCTCAGCGGTATGCCCAGGAATGGTGACGAAAAATACAACAATTTGTTTTCCGTTACAGGCAATGGCCGCTTCTCCGCCGACTGTTCCAACTATAATATCAAAGTGGGTGCTATAAATGCGGATGGGTTCCCCAAAGACAGCGAAGGAAATACCGGCCCCAGGGCGGTTATCAACCTCTCTGCGGACTATTGGCCCGAAAACTGTGAGCCGAGAGTGAACGGAACCGCAATCGACCTGTGAGACACAGCGAACGACAAAGTCTACAGCGGCCCCCTGACCATCCATAAAAACCACATCTGGTCAAACGGCTGGACAGACGGCGGCGGGGATACCCACTACCACGCCTGCACCTTTGAGGGCTGCACCGCGAAGACGGGCGTAGCCCCTACTACTACGCCCACGGCAGCACCGCTTGCCGCAACTGCCGCCATGCGCGCCCCGACGGTGCGCCCGGCAGTGACGGGGGCGCGGATTGTCCTTCTTATGGGTTCACCGGCCTGGGGGACGTAGGCACATGGTATCATGAGGCGGTGGACTATGTGCTGCGGAACAAGCTGATGGGCGGCTATGGCGGGAACCTGTTCGGGCCGAATGATACGCTCGCCCGCGCCCAATTTGCATAGATCCTCTTTAACAAAGAGAGCAGGTCGGTGGTCAATTACCTGCTGCAATATGACGATGTGGCGACCGGCGCATGGTACACCGAGGCTGTCCGCTGGACCACCAGCCAGAGTATTGTGGGCGGCTACGGAAACGGGACCTTCGGTCCCAACGACAACATTACCCGTGAGCAGTTGGCCGTCATGCTCTGGCGGTACGCCGGAAGCCCCGCTGCCACTGATAAAGAGCTGCTCTTCACCGACGCGGACAAGGCCAGCGGCTACGCGCTGGAGGCCCTGCGCTGGGCGGCGGAGAACGGCGTCATGGGTGGCTATGGCGATGGACAGTTAGCCCCACAGGGATTGGCAACCCGGGCGCAGGCAGCGATGTTGAAAAATTTTCAGAAAAGTAAAATCTGATTGGAAAATACGAAATGCAAGCCACCTGCCATAATTTGAGCAGGTGGTTTGTACTTTGAAATTTACCCTTGACAAAAGTTGTATGAGGACAACGTGAGCCAGAAAATCAGCGATGCCTGGTTTGCGAAAATGTCCCAGCGGTACGAACAGGAGCAGGGGGGAGAACGCCAAGCGGATCAAGGTGCTGCGTCTGGAACTGAAAAAGAGCGAGGGCCAGCGGATGGACATTGACACGTTCCTTGAAACGGTCCGGCGCTACACCAACGCCACAGAGACACATAAGCGCATGGTGGCGGAGCTGATCGACCACATCGACGTGTACCACGCGGAGAAGCAGGACGGCGTTACCACCCAGCATATCACCATTTATTATAACTGTATCGGCACTTTCTCCGTCCCTGACCGCCGGAAAATCCCGGCTGCGGAGATCACTATGGGGATGAGAAAGGGAGTAGCCGTCAGCTACTCCCGGTCGCGGATCGCCGTATAGGATTTTGAGCAAACATAATGCGGAGTGTCCCACAAGGATACTCAAATCCTATATGGACACTCCGCATGGTCCGAGTGGCGAGACTTGAACTCACGACCCCTTGACCCCCAGTCAAGTGCGCTACCAACTGCGCTACACCCGGATAACTTTGTGCTCACTCATGTCAGCTTGTATAGATTAGCACACTTCGCCAGAAAATGCAAGACCTATTTTTAAATTTCTTTTGAAAATTTTCCAGTCTGCGCAATTGCCCTGATTCCGGGGTATTCTATGGGCCATGGGCCTTTCTTTCACATAGGGTTCCTGCAGGCAAAGCCCCGGAGGTTCCGCCGGCGCTTTTCTTACAGCCTCCCGGCGGTTTATATTCTGTGCAGAACGCACGGTCCTGGCTGCGGCGCCGGGTATCCGGTGAAAACCACTGGGTTTAAGGCCCTGGGTGGCCCTGGCCAGTCCGCGCCTCCTATTCAAAGCCAGTTCAATGGAAAGTTCTACGGTGGTTTTTTGCCGCGCACGGCTGCAAATGCGGCTATGACCGGGAGTGCTCTACTGCGCATTTTTATAGAGAGAATGCTCGGAAGTACCAGGCCCCGGGAGGAGGACGGACACATAGGCCCGCTCTTACAGAAGAGCATTTTCGGAGCGGACGTTCCCCTATGGGCAATGTCAATAATCTAAGCACAAATTCTAAAAACTAGTGTGCAAAAAAGTTCGTACTCTTTATGTTTCAGCTGAATACCGGAACTTTATCACAGCCCGCAATTTGGAGAATTTCCTTGACTTACTGATATTGCCCCCATGCCCGCACCCTATCGTGCGCAAGCGGCACGCTCCCCACGGCGGCGGGCCGCGGGTCCTCCGATTGTAAAGGGCGCCGTTTACGCGTCTTCCATTTTATTTCCCATCCCGTTTGAGCGTTCCTCTCTTTAACTCCCTCCGCCATCTCCTCTCCCTCCACAATGAAAACGGCCGGCACACGCCGCTTCCCTATCCGGGGGACGGCACGGGATATTTCTGCCTCTCCGTTTTCCTGTCCGGAAAGAGGGCCCCTGGTTCCGGGAGGGCGTACCACGCAAAAGCGGCCTTCCGGGAAATGACGGGAGCTCCCGCCAGGCCCGCTTTCCCCTTTCCCAGCATGCGGCGCCGCTCCTTCTCTCCTCCCCCTTGTGCGGCAGCGCGTTCCCTTCAGCAGGCGCGCGCCTACCCAAAAATCAATCTCGACTTACCGGGCTCCGTATGCTATACTACAAAAAACATGTGCCGCCGGAGATGGCGGATTTTTCAGTGGGGACGGGGGTGCCAGGTTTGTACCGTATTTTTATTGTGGAGGACGACGGCGTAATCGCCGGGGCCGTGGCGCGGCATCTGGAGGGCTGGGGCTATCAGGTGGCCTGCGCCCGGAGGTTTGACGCCGTTCTGGCGGAGTTCGTGGAGTTCGGCCCGCAGCTGGTGCTGCTGGACATCTCCCTCCCCTTTTTCAACGGCTACCACTGGTGCCAGGAAATCCGGAAAATCTCCAAAGCGCCCATTCTCTTCCTAACCTCCGCGTCAGACAGCGTAAACCTGGTGATGGCGATGCAAATGGGCGGGGACGATCTCCTGGCCAAGCCCTTTGACCTCCAGGTCCTCTCCGCCAAGGTCCAAGCCATGCTGCGGCGGGCTTATGATTTCGCGGCGGCTCCCGCCCTGCTCTCCTGTGGCGGGGCGGTACTGAACCCAGCCAATGGTACCGTCACCGTCCGCGGGCAGCGGGTGGAGCTGACAAGAAACGAGGGAAAGCTCCTCCAGCTGCTGCTGGAAAAGAAAGGGCAGACCGTCAGCCGGGACGCCATGATGACCGCCCTCTGGGAATCTGACAGCTTTGTGGACGAGAACACCTTGTCCGTCAACGTGAACCGCCTCCGGCGCAAACTGGAGGCTGCGGGCCTTCCGGACTTCATCCGCACGAAAAAGGGCGTGGGCTACCTGGTGGAGGACGCGACGCTATGAGGGTTTTGTGCGCGTATTTCCGGCGGCACTGGAAGCTGCTCCTCCTGCTGGCGGGGTCCCTGGGCATTTGTTCCACAGTCTTCTACCTTTACGGCCTGCCCCTGGAATCGGTGGCCTACGCCTTTTTGCTGTGCTTTGCCCTGGGGCTGGCGCTGTTCACCCTGGGCTACTTCCAGTTCCTCCGGCGGCACCGGGAGCTGAAAGGACTGCTGGTCCAAATCCAGGAAAAGGCCCTGCCCCTGCCGCCCCCCAAGGGGCTGCTGGAAGCGGACTACCAGGCCCTCCTCCAGGCGCTGGCCTCGGAGCGGGCCGCCCTGGCCCTGGAAGACCGGAACCGCCTCCAGGACATGACGGACTATTACACCCTCTGGGCCCACCAGATCAAAACCCCCATCGCCGCCATGGGGCTCCTCCTCCAGGAGGAACCCCGGCCAGAGCTGGAGGGGGAGCTTTTGAAAATTGAGCAGTATGTGGAAATGGTCCTGGGGTATCTCCGCCTGGGCAGCGATTCCACGGATTACGTATTCCGGAACTGCCGCCTGGATGACCTGCTCCGCCAGGCCGTACGGAAGTACGCCCGGCTGTTTATCCTGAAAAAAATTTCCCTGGACTTCCAGGAGACGGGGCGGACCGTGCTCACCGACGGGAAATGGCTGTCCTTCGTCCTGGAGCAGCTGCTGTCCAACGCGGTGAAGTATACCCCTCCGGGGGGCCTTATCCGCGTCTATGGTGACGGGGACACCCTGGTCATCGCCGACAATGGAATCGGTATCCAGCCAGAGGACCTGCCCAGGGTCTTCGAGAAGGGCTTCACCGGCTTCAACGGCCGGGAGGACAAAAAATCCACCGGCATCGGGCTCTATCTCTGCCGCCAGGTGCTGGACCGCTTGAACCACGGCATTTCCATCTCCTCCCGCCCCGGCCAGGGAACCCTGGTTCGCCTGGACCTCAGCCGCACGCCGCGCCTCCTGGAGGAATGAACGGCCCCCGGCTTTGCAAAGCGGCATCCCGTAGAAGGTCTTCTCCCGGAGGGAAACACGGCCAGCAGAACTTCCGCCCGCTCTGCCTGCCCGGCGGCTTGCCGGGCAGGCGCGGGGGCGGCGCGGTCTATACATGGAGGAAACCAATATGGCAGTTATCCAAAAGGTCATCCCGCCGGAGGAGGACGGGGCCACCGTGCGGCACATCCTCCGGGCCGGGCTCCATTTTTCCTCCCGCGCCGTCTCCCGGCTGGCCCACGGGGGAGCGTGCATCTTTGTCAACGGAGCCCCTGTCCATACGCCCCACGTGCTCCGGGCAGGGGACGTGCTGGCGGTGGAGACAGAGGACCGCCGTCCGCCCAAAGCCGCCGTCACTCCGGGGAACTGGCCCCTGCCAGTGGCCTGGGAGGACGAACACCTGCTGATCGTGGACAAGCCAGCAGGCATGACGGCCCATGCCTCCAACTTCCTGCCGGACACGCCCACGGTGGCCGGGGCCTTGGCCTGGAACCGGGGGACGGATTTTCTCTTTCACCCCGTAAACCGCCTGGACAAGGGCACTACCGGGCTGATGGCCGTGGCCAAAAGCGGCTATGTCCACGACCTGCTCCGGCGGCGCCTGCACACGGGGGACTTCCGGCGGGAGTACCGGGCGGTCTGCCTGGGCTGTCCCAGGCCGGAGCGGGGCACGGTGGATGCCCCCATTGGGCGGGACGGGACTTCCGTAGTGGCCCGGCGGGTCCGGCCGGACGGAGCCCCCGCAGTGTCCCATTACCAGGTATTGGCCCGGGGGGAGGGCCTCAGCCTGCTGGCCCTCCGGCCGGAAACCGGGCGGACCCACCAGCTCCGGGTCCACATGGCCTCCCTGGGCTGCCCCCTGGCGGGGGACTGGCTCTATGGACAGGAGGACCCCCTCCTCATCCCCCGGCCCGCCCTGCACTCCTACCGCGTGACGCTGGTCCACCCGGTCACCGGGGCGCGGGTAGACGTCTCCGCCCCCCTGCCGGAGGACATGGGGCGGCTGCTGCGGGAGCGGTTCCCGGCGGGCACGGCAGTCTGAGCGCAAAAAAAGAGCGGGCCCCAGCCTTCCTGGGTCCCGCTCTCTTTTAATCCTCTCCGTCCTCTTCCTCCAGCAGGGCGGAATCCTCTTCTTCCAGCCCTTCCTCCGGCTCTTCTTCCGGCAGGGGGGCCTTGAACATCTTCCAGGCCAGAAAGCCCAGGACCGCCGCGCCACCGCCCAGGACCACCGTGCCCAGCGTGAACTGGAAGGCGGTGGGGCCGTAAGGATCGCGGGTAAGGTAGGGCTTGGCCACCTGATAGTAAAGATAAGCCAGGTACAGCGCCGCCAGGGCGTAGACATTGGCGCGGACCCTGGGGTTGATGGGCCCCTTAGGGGCCTTGGACTTAGACATGGATTTCCTCCTTTTCCGCCCCGTCGGGCCGGGTAACGCTCCGCACCCACTTCCAGCTGTGGAGCCGGAGGGCTACGGGAATGATTTTATAGAGCTGGTCCCACTTTAGGAGAAAGAACACCGCCGCCGGAGGGCTCTTCCACCAGAACGCCGCCATGGCGGAGAAGGGCACCACGACGCCCCACATGCTGATGAGGTTCATCTTAGCGCTGAAGGCCGTGTCCCCCCCGCCCCGGATGATGCCCGTGTCACAGGCCATCTGGTAGGAGGTACCCACGGTGGTCACGGCGATCACCGCCATGAACTGGAGGGCTAGTCCGCGGGCCCGCTCCGTCAGCGCGCCGCCGAACACCGCCAGGATGGGATTCCGGGCCAGGAAGATCAGCCCGCCGGAGGCCAGGCCGATGGTAACAAACAACACCTGGAGAGTGGACACCAGGGGCCGGAGGGCGTCCCGCCTTCCCTCGCCAATGCTCCGCCCCACCACGATGCCGGAGGCGGAGGCCGCGCCGTAGGCCACCACGGAGAGTACCTGATAGACCTGGACGGCGATGGCGTTGGCCGCCGTCACGTCGCCCCCCAGGTGGCCCAGAATACCCGTCTGCGCCATCTGGGCCACACCCCAGAGGGCCTGGTTCACCAGCACTGGGGCGGAGACCCGGTTATAATCCTTCAAATAGCTGCCGTCGATGAAGAGGAGCTTTCCCAGGGTCAGGTTCAGCTTCTTCTCACGGTATTTTAAATAGTACACCACGATGAGCAGCTCCACGCAGCGGGACACCAAGGTGGCGATGGCCGCCCCCCGGACGCCCAGTTCCGGGCAGCCGAAATTGCCGTAGATCAATAGGTAATTCAGGGTGACGTTGATGCAGAGGGTGGAAAAGGAGATGGCGTACCCGATCTTCACCACGCCGATGGACCGGAGGGAGGCCACCAGGATGTTGGTGACGGTGAAAATCACATAGGAAAAGCAGATGATCCGGAAGTAGGCCGCCCCTTGGGCAATCACCCCGGCGTCGTTGGACAGCAGGCCCAGCAGCTGCGCCGGGACCAGCAGCACCACCCCGAACAGCAGGGCCGACAGCGCCGCCCCGAAGCGCAGGGCCACGCCGATGATATGGGGGATGGGCTCCAGCTTGTTTTTACCCCAGTACTGGGACCCCAGGACCACGGCCCCCTCCCCCGCGCCGCCCACCAGCATCTGAAGCAGGAACTGGATTTGGTTACAGAGGCTCACGCCGCTCATGGCCTCCTGGCTGTAGCGGCCCAGCATGACGGTGTCCATCAGGTTCACGCCGAAGGTCAGGAGGTTTTGCAGGGCCAGGGACAGCGTCAGGGCGAAAAAGGCGCGGTAGAAGGCCTTCTCTCGAATCATGGTACTCGCTCCTTTGAAAAGGCCGGGCGCCCTAGGGGTGCCCGGCCTTGACATGCGTTTTGTTTACTCCCCGGCGTCTTCCGCCTCGTCCTCGTCCAGGCTCTCCAGGTCAAACTCCAGCTTCTCGCCGCAGTTGGGGCAGATGACCTCGCCGTCCTCCAGGACGGACTCGTCAAAGTAGATGGTCTCCTCGCAGGTGGGGCAGGTGGTGGCGTAGCAGTCTTCGTCCTCCCCCAGGTCGTCCAGCTCGTATCCGCCTTCCTCGTCTTCCTCGTCCTCGCCGTAGAGCAGGTCCTCCACGTCCTCCAGATCATCGCTGACGGCGTCCAGGCCCTCGCCCAGCTCCTCCTGGGCGTCCAGCACATCGGCCAGCTCCAGGGCGATGTCCTCCAGCACGTCGATGATGGCGCTCAGGAGCTTGCCCTCCTTCTTTTCCGTGTTCAGCTCCATGCCCTCGGCCAAGCCCTTCAGATACGCAACCTTCTCGGTGATTTCCATTGTCAAATACCTCCTTTTTATGGTGTGG
The DNA here is from genome assembly GCA_910583785.1 of uncultured Oscillibacter sp. Lineage (GTDB taxonomy): Bacteria > Bacillota > Clostridia > Oscillospirales > Oscillospiraceae > Oscillibacter. Next base: position 113,329 of record CAJTZK010000007.1, on the reverse strand, counting down.
ATAGGATATTCTTCCGCAGGACGTCCGGGCATAATTCCGGGAGCCCTTAGCTTGGCTCCTGCCGTCTCAACCGGATATCCGGCCTCCCCGCCCCGGTCCGCCGCAGCCGTGCGCCTTTACCAGCCAAAGAGCTGCTTGCGCCCTCTCAGCCCTGCGTTCCGGCATTCCTCCTACCTTCCGCAAGGTATTTTCCCCAAACGGAAGGGCGGGCGGGGAACCCAAAGGGGGGATATCCTCCCCCCTTTGCGTAGCCTTACTCCTTGCAGCGGCCCAGGTACTCGCCCGTGCGGGTGTCCACCTGGATTTTCTCACCCTCGTTGATGAACAGGGGCACCTGGATCACCGCGCCAGTTTCCAGGGTGGCCTTTTTCGTCACATTGGTGGCGGTGTCGCCCTTGACGCCGGGTTCCGTCTCGGTGATTTCCAGGTCCATGAAGTTGGGGACCTCCACGGTAAAGACGCTGCCCTTATAGCTCACCAGCTTGCAGACGGTGTTCTCCTTCATGAACTTGAAGGCGTCGCCCAGGACTTCCCGGTTCAGCGGGGTCATGTCGTAGGTCTCGGGGTCCATGAAATAGTACAGGTCGCCGTCGTTGTAGCTGTATTCGGCGTCTTTGCGCTCCACGCTGGCCTGCTCAAACTTAGCGGTGGGGTTAAAAGACTCCTCCCGGATGGCCCCAGTGATAACATTTTTGTACTTGGTGCGCACAAACGCCGCGCCCTTGCCGGGCTTGACGTGCTGGAAGTCCACCACCAGCATGGGTTTGCCTTCCATCTCAAAAATCATTCCCTTGCGAAATTCGCCTGCGGAAATTGTCGGCATAATAAAATCCTCCTCACAAATCTTTATCCGAGAAAACGACCCGCGGGAGGGCATTTTCTCTCTTTCCATGGTTCTTCCATTATAGCCGTAGCTATTTTATCCCATATAGGCGGCGATTGCAAGTATTTTTCCGCCAATTGTCTGGGAGCATGCAAAAAATATTTTGAGCAGTTTCTATTTCCGCCCGTCCCCCCCTCTCCGGCGGCAGGCCGCCTTAAAGGGGGCCTGGAGGGCGTGGAGCACCTTCTGCCACAAGGTCACGGCTCCGCCCAGGGGTTCCACCATCAGCGCCAGCACCCCGGCCCGGTTGGCCGCCAGCATGTCCGTCAGCAGCTTATCCCCCAGCATGGCGGTATGGGCCCGGTCCGTCCCCGCCCGGGCCATGGCGGCCTCCAGCCCCCTTGTGGAGGGCTTCCCGGCATGGCCCTGGTAGGGAATCCCCAGGTCCGCGCAGAACTCCGTCACCCGGGCGCCGGAGCGGTTGTTGGAGACAATCATCACCTGGACGCCCCCGGCCTTCAGTTCCCCGATCCAGGCCCGGAGGGCCGGGTCCGGACGGCGGACGGACTTGGGGGCCAGGGTGAAGTCCAGGTCGCTGAGGAGCAGCGTCACCCCTGCCTGGCGCAGGAATTCCGGCGCGACCTCCTGATAACACCGGAACAGGCGGCTTGGAATCAGGGAAAAGGGCATAGGCGGCGGCCTCCTCGCATAGAATCCTTTGAAGTCCTTTCCAGTATACCAGTTTTCAAACCAGGGCGCAAGGGGGAGTGGAAGTTGCAAATCTATCTGGCCGTGACGCCGGAGGCGTCCCAGGAGGCCCTGGGCCATTGCCGGAACCTGGCCCATGTGGCCTACCGCATCGGCCCCGGGTCCGCGCTGCTGCGGCAGAGCCTGCTTTTGCAGAACAAAGGGGGCCTTTTATCCGTCAGCGACCGGGAGGCCCCCTTCATTGACAGCCCGGAGGACCTGCGGGATGCGGTGCTGCGGGAGTGCGGGCGGCGGGGCTACGCCGGAGCTCTTTTGGACTTTGAGGAACCTCCCCGGCGGGACCGGACCGCCTTTGTCACCGCCCTGGCCCCGGCGCTGTCCGCCTCCCGGCGGACGCTGTACCTGCCGGAATCCTATGCCTCCGCCGCCCCCGGGGCGGTGGTCCTCCTCTGCACCGCCGTCTCCGGCGGCAGCTTTTCCCAGTACCTTCAAGAGGCCGTGGCCCAAGCGGGCGGGGCCGGGCGGCTGGCCCTGGACGTCCAGAGGCTCCGCATGGACTTCCGCCTTCCCGCCCGGTCCGGGGAGGGGGAGCCCCTTACCGGGGAAGCCCTGGCAGAACTGATGGAGCGGGAAAGCCCCGCCGTCTTCTTCTCCCAAGACCTCTGCGCCCGGTACTTCACCTACAGCCGGGACGGGGAGGCCCACTTCGTCCTCTTCGACGACGCGGACACCCTGAACCAGAAACTCCGCCTGGGGGCGGGGATGGGCTTTCACGCCGCCTTCCTCATGTGGCCGGAGGTCCGGGACATCGCCTCCCGGCTATTCGGGCCCTGGCGGGGCGGGAAAAAACCACCGTGATTTCTCACGGTGGTTTTTTACGCTTTGTTTTCCGTCATGCCGTCGATCAGATCCAGCAGACGGTCAATATCCAGGGGCTTGGCCAGGTGGGCATTCATGCCGCTCTCAGCGGACTGTTTCCGGTCCTCGTCAAAGGTGTTGGCGGACAGGGCTACAATGGGCACGTTGGCCAGTCCCGGGTCCTCCAGGGCCCGGATGGCCCGGGCAGCGCTGTGCCCGTCCATCACTGGCATCCGCAGGTCCATCAGCACCAGGGCGTAATAGCCGGGGCAGGAGTTCTTCACCTTCTCCACAGCCTCCGCGCCGTTTTCGGCGGTCTCCACCAGGAAGTCCGCCTCCTCCAAGAGGTCCACGGCAATCTCCCGGTTCAGCTCGTTGTCCTCCACCACCAGCACCCGGCGGTCCCCCTCCGGGAGCGGGACCGCCCGGGCCTCCGCCTCCTCCTGGAGCCGGAGGTTCAGCGACGCCGTCAGGAGCCCCCCGCCGTCCGGCAGGGCCTGGGCGTCCACCCTGCCTCCCATCAGCTCCATGACATGCTTGGCAATGGGAAGACCCAGGTCCGCGCCCGCCGCGTCGGCGGCAGCGGTGATCTCCCGGCGGGAGAAGGCCGCGAAAACCCGGTCGTCAAAGGAGGACGCCATGGCGGAACAGCGGGCGGTAAAATGATAGGACCCATAGGCCCGGGTAGCGCTCCGCTCCTGAAGGAACAGCTCCACCCGGCCACCCTTCTCCACCCGGCGCACAGCTCCCAAGGCCAGGCGCTCCAGGGACTGGCGGAGCTTCTGGCGGTCGCACCAGACCTTGGGGTGTTCCGTCCCCAGGTTGGAGAGGACCAGCTCTACGCCGCGTTCTTCTGCCTGGGGGAGTATTTCCTCCCAAACCTCCCGGGCCAGTTCCGGCAGGCAGCAGGCCGCTTCTTCAATGTGAATCTGGCCGGATTCCAGCCAGCTCAGTTCCAGCACGTTGTTCAAAAGGCTCAAAAGCTGGGCGCTGGAGGCCTCAATTCGCTCCAAGTCCTTTTTCAGGCGCTCCGGGAATCCGATGTGGCGTTTCGCCAGGGCGGCGAAGCCCACTACCGCATTCATAGGTGTGCGCATGTCGTGGGAAATATTGGAGAGGAAGGTGTTCCGGGCGTCCCCGGCCAGTTTTGCCTGGGCCAGGGCCTCTTCTAAAATGGCGGACCGCTCCCGCTCCCGGCGGACCTCTTCGTCCACCGTCCGGCAGGCAAACATAATCTGGGTTGCCTCCTCGTCAGGGCTGACGTTGACGATAAAGGCCTGGACATACTCGGGCTCTCCCTGGCGGAGGATACGGTAATTTATATGGTAGGACTTCTGCTTTCCCAAGGCCTCCCGGATATAGGCCGGATCCACCTCCCGGCGGAACCGCTCCCGGTCCTCCGGGTGGACCCAGCGGGCAGCATAGCCCCCGGCAAAGCCGGTGAAGGGCCGGACCTGTAAATCCCGGCCAAACTGGAAGCACTCCCGGCCGCTGACCCGGTAAGGCTGGATGACGTCCGCCTCCAAGTCCGCGTGGAACACCGTCTCGTAGTCCGCGCTCAGCCCCTCAATCAGCTCCAGGCGGCGGACCAGCTCATCGTTCATCTGCTCCAGGAAATCCAGGGTCTGGTCCGCCTGTTCCTGGAGTTCCCGCTCCTTCTGGAACTTCTCCTCTAAAATGGCCGCCCGCTCCGCGGCCCGGCGGCGGTGCCGCTCTGTGATGTCGGCCAAGAAGACATAAAACACGCCCCCCAGCTCTTTCGTCTCAATGAAGTGTCCGAAATCCTCCACCCAGCAGATGGAACCATCCTTCCGGACAATGCGGTATTCCACATAGTCCAAATCAAAGCTGTTCTGCTGGATCTGCTCCCGGATGCTGGCCTCCACGTCCTCTACGTCCCCAGGGTGAACCATGCCCAGGAACGTTCCTCCGGTGAGGTCCTGAAACTCCTCTTCCGTCTCACAGCCGAACATCTGGAGGATGGCCCGGTTGGCGTAGAGCACCTGACCGTTGTCGTTCCGATAGATAAAAAATCCCCCGGGCATCTCATCGGTAAACCGTTTAATCTGCCGGGCGGTGAGGCTCTCCCGGTTTGAGAGGTTCTCGCCGTCCCGCAGGAGGTATTCAATCAGGCCGTGGTTTTCGATCACAGGGCGGGCCTCCTTTCCGGTTTTTTCCTTATCATAGCACATTTGTGAGCGTTTGTCACGCATGACTTGCAGGAAGATTCCGAGGGTTCCTTCCTGTGCGGAATCCGCCGGAATCTGCGATAACTGCCGCGGATTTCACGGCTATTTTGTCCGCAAAGCACGTGGGCATATCCGCATTGGCGGACAGCTCGAATATGGAGGAACGTTTCTCCCTGCTGGACGGAGAAAGGACCCGCCCCAGAGGGGCGGGTCCTTTCTATCACGTGGAATTGCCTTGGTTTGCCCGTAGATTAGGCGTGAGAAGCCGTGTAAGTCAGGTTGGGAACACTCAGGTCGGCAGTAATGTTCGCAACCGTGACGGTGATGGACTCGCTTGCGGGAACGATGACATCATTCGCGGAACCCGTAAAGGTCCACGTATCACCGCTGCCAGAGCCAACTACGGTGTCGGCAGATTTGCCCCACACAGCACCAGGGATGGCGGAGGCAAAGGCCAGGGTACCGGCATTCGTGACATCCGCACTGTTCGCCACATCGGCGTCAGCGGTAATGGTAATCACCAGCGTGGAGCCCTTGTCGAAGCTATCTCCGTTGGCAATAGGCTTACCATTCATGGTATAGGACACGGTGAAACCAGTGGCGGCGTGAGTCGGAGCCGTGCCATTGAAGACGACAAACGCGTCGTTCACGTACGCCGCACCGGGAATAACCGCAGTAGTCCCCAGATCGGCCGTCTTGACATAGCTAACGTCGCCGTTCAACTCGGTAACTTTCGCATTCGCAGTCAGTCCGATATCGTCCAGATTGGCGTTGGCAGGATCAATGATCTTCTTGGCGCCATCCACAGTGGCAAAGATATAGGCGGTGGACTCATCCCATTCCAGCTGACCATTAGGGGTCGTGATGATCCACAGGTGGTCAGTACCGAAGTTGAATCCCTTAGCAACAGTGGTGTACTCCTGGCCCACAAAGTCCAGGGCGTCCTTCAGCTGCTGGATGGTATCCTCGTCCTTGCCAGTCAGAACCACGCCAGCAAAGTCCAGGGTACCGGGAGTCGTGGTGAGGTCAATCGCAGTCTCACCAATGGCCGTCCAGTCAATGGTGCCGTCGGCAGCATCGTTGTCGGCTGCAACACCCAGGCCCGTCGCTACGGCGTTCTTATAAGTCGCGGCAACAGCAACACCGATGGTGAAGGTGTAGTCGGCCTTATTGGGAGCCGCATCGGTGTGGTTCCGGGCATAGACCGTGACAGTGATGACGTCACCCGCAGCCAGAGCGGCGGTGGAGCCGTTGCTGATCTCAGAGGTACTTCCATTGTGAGTCAGCTTGATCTCCATTTTGTCACCATTGTGGGTAAAGCTGATTTTTCCATCGCCGTCCATAGCCGCCTGGGTCAGGGTGCTGACGGTGGTAGAAGCGCTGATGGGATCGCTGAACTTCGCACCCTTGATAGTGGCAGACAGCAGGGCCTTCTGAGCCGGAGTGACATTGTCCTTAGCCTCCGTCCAGCCAGTGATAACCACCATGGCAACGCGGCGGAAACCGTCGGTGTCGGGGTTGTCATTGACGACCAGCTGAACCTCAGCCGTCTGCTGGCGGTACTTCTCCACCTTCTTGGTGCTGGGATCGGTGAACATGAAGGTCTTCAGATCGTCGAAGCTGTCAACATCGTTGTCCGTCAGGTCCACAAACACGGCCTTCCGCAGGCTGACAATGTTAGCTTCATCGCCAACACCCAGGTTGGCCTTCAGGGAGGACTGAATGTTGGGAGCCAGCTCCAGAACGCCGGAATCCTTGCCGGAACCAACCTTCTTGTAGCCATTCAGCTCCACAAGGCTCGCGTTCACATTCACGATCTCCTTGATATCAGCCTGGAAGGTAGAGGTGGTGCGCTGGGTAACGTCGTTGCGCTGGCGCAGCGTGTAGAACTCGTCGTGCTCCGCATGCTCGGTCTTGACATAGGAAGCGAAGTCGCCTCTGTACAGCCGATCATAGGAGTAGATCGTCTCTTCCTCACGGACGCCGTCCGCAGTATTCATGGCAACCGTGTAGACATAGACCATCTTGCCAGTGGAGTCATAGTGAGCGCCGCCGGGCATATCGCGGACGTACAGCATGGAAGCGCTGTCGGCCTCGTTGCTCTCCTGCTTGATGACCACGGCCTTGATGGCTCCCTTGTCGGTCACCGCAGCCTGAGCCGCATTGAAGTTGTCAATCTGGTAAGCAATCTCATCGTCAGCAATGGGATCGCCGCCCTCGGTTTCATTGGGAATCACGCCCTTAGCGGTGGTACGCAGTTCCTTGTTCTCAACGGTCTTGACCTCAGACTTGACCTCGATGGATTCCACCTCGTTGTCAACGTCGAAGGAGACATAGATGAACTTCACACCCTTGTCGATGAACAGGGCACTGTCATCGCCATAGCCGCGCAGGTCAACCTTGACATTGCTGGCTTTGATCTTGTAGGGTTCGCTGGTATTTTCGTCCACGCCAGTGAAGACATTGTACACGCCAGTCTCGTCGATAACCCAGTCGTACAGGTTGCTCTTAGAGGTGCTGGTGTACTTCACCAGGTCGCCGGGGCGGACGCCAGTGCTGTTCTTGTCATAGTTGGGACCAAGGTTCAGCTCCACGGGCTCGCCGGAGATGTCCCAGCCAGTGACAACGGTCACGATGCGGCCGTTCTCCACGTTGGAGCGGAAGGAACCGACGATCATCCACTCGGAAGTGGAGCCCACGTCCTCAGCCAGCAGGGCATAGCCGTGCTTATCGAGGGTCAGGGTAACGTCTTTCTTGGTAACCTTGATCTTGTCCCCGTCGATCTCGGACATATCCTTGTTCCACAGGGAGAGGCTGTACTCAGTGCCGCCCACGGTCAGGGAGACGGCGTTCTTGGTCTTGTTGGTGGGGCCGTAGTCCTTTACACCAGTCAGGGTGCCGGACACGGTCTCGGGCTCGTAAGCCTGGGCAACCTCGAAGTCCTTGCCGTCATGGTCGGCATCCACAGGGATCACGACCACATTGTCGCCAGCCTTCAGGTCCTTCAGGGAAGCGTAAGCGGCGTCCTCAGCCTGCACGTTGCCAACCTTCACATCAATGGGGTCCTGGTTGAAGCCGGGGAAATTCTTGCCGCCGTCATCGGGATCCTTCTTCTCCAGGGAGACATAATCGGAACCGATCTTCTTGACTTCCATGAGCTGGCTCTTGACCACCACAACGTCGGTGATGAAGTCGGCCTCATCCTCGGAGACATAGACCTCAACGATCGTACCGTTGTCGGTCAGGTCGGAGATGTTGGCGATCTTGGCCTCCAGGCCAGCCTTGATGGCGGTTTCATTGTTGGTCGCAGGGCACTTCGCGCCCCACACAACATCGTTGCCGGATTTGGTGAGCGTGTACTCGGTGCCGTTCACCCAGAAGCGGGTGTAGGTGTTGGCCTCGTCGGACTCCAGAGTGTAGGCGCCCAGACCAGTGGCGCGGTTTTTCACGGCGTCGGTCTTGTCGGAGTAAGCCATCTGCTTGTCAAAGGTAAAGTCAGGGGCAACGGGGAAGGTGCCGATGGTGACCTTCTTGTAGCTCCAGACGTTGGAGGGACGGCCGAAATCGTCCTTCGCAGCCTGATGGTCGTCATCCAGGCGCAGGTCCTTGAAATGCTCCTCGCCGAACTCCACCGTGTAGTGGTTGTTCGCCACGGCATTACCCTGGGTGTCCAGCTTCCGGTTGCTGATGTTGGCAGCATAAGACTGGTTGCTGGTTTTGTAAGTACGGGTGGGATTCACCGTCATGGTGTCTCCCGCAGCGGTGTTAATGTTCACACCGCCAGTGTACTCAACCATGGTGGCTTTCAGGGTATTCAGGGCCAGCTGGCAGGCCTCTTCGCGGTTTACAGCATCCGCGCCAGCGAAGTCCAGGCGGTTGAACAGCTGAGCCTCATTGCCCAGGCGGGCCACGTTCATGGTCCAGCCAGCGCCAGTGAAGCCCTCGACATCGCTCTTGTAGCCGACGGCGCCCAGCAGCATCTTGGCAAAGGCATAGCCAGTCAGGCTGTTGGCGGGCTTAAAGGTGCCGTCACCATAGCCGCTGATATAGCCAGCGGTTTTGCAGTAGCTGATGACGCCCGCGAAGGTGTGTCCGGCGGGAACGTCGGGATAGGGGCTGACGCTGTTGGACAGGTTGCTGGCGGCCTCGGGGCCGATCATCAGGGAAACGATGATCTTGGCGGCCGCGCCGCGGGTCAGCTCGGTCTCGGGACGGAAGCTGCCGTCCTCATAGCCGGTGATGATGCCGATCCGGTTCAGGACGGCAACTGCTTCCTCGTACTGGATCTCATCCTTATCGGTGAGGTCCTTGTACTCGGTGGCCCCGGCGCTGATGGTGACCAGAGACATGGTCATAACCAGAGCGAGGACCAGGGATAAGAACTTCTTCATGGATTTTCATCCTCCTTGTTTTGCGGCGGGAAGTTCACCGCCGTTATTTGCGGACCGGGATGCGTCGGCTTTTCCGGCGCACATACAGTGGCTAGCCGTTCCCGTATCTACCCCGGGACCGCCGCCTCATCCGTGCCGCATGATGAATATAGCACAACGATTTTTGAAAATCAATATGATATCTATAGTTGTAACATAACAGTAATAAAACGACCACCTGCTTCCAGCCGAACCATTCTCCTGCAATTTGCATAAATTTTATATATTACTGCAACGTTTCTTAAATTTTTCCTTCGTACTCTATCCGAAAATACAATCTATATTTTAATATATATATGTAACTTCTATTTTTCGTCTCCAGCTCGCCTTTTCCGCCGCTGACCCCAGCGCTGCACAGCCACGTCTCACCCCCAGACACCCCGGGGCCTATCCGCATCCTCAAATTTCTGCATTCAAATTTTGACATTATAAAATGAAATGTCGAAATTTCGCCGTCTCCAAAGTTCCCTGCCCTTCCGGCAAAATGCGGATTGACTTGCCTCAAGGAGCCGTAGTATGATGAATGCAGTAATTTCGCAAACGTTTAAGCGCTTACGCGCGAAAGGAGGCCCGGCGTGAAGACGATCCTCGGCTATCTCCGGCCCCACGCCCCCCGGGTAGCGGTGGGCGTGACGGTGAAGTTTACCGCCGCTGTGCTGGAACTTCTACTCCCCTTACTGCTGGCCCATATCATTGACGGCTGTGTTCCCGCCCAGGACCTGCCGGGTGTCTTCCAGGCGGGCGGGCTGATGCTGGCCATGGCCTTTGGCGCGGCCTTTTGCAACATTACCGCCAACCGCATGGCGGCCTGGGTATCTATGGACATGACCCGGCAGCTCCGCCGGGACCTGTATGAGCGGACGCTGCTCCTCTCCCAGGCCCAGCTGGACCGGTTCACCGTGTCCTCCATCGTCTCCCGGCTCACCAACGACACTTATAATGTCCATCAAATGTTTGATAAAATTCAGCGCGGAGGCATCCGGGCCCCCATGCTGGTGCTGGGAGGCTTGACGTTGACGTTTTTCCAGGCGCCGCCCCTGGCCCTGGTGCAGCTGGCGGTCTGTTCCGCCACCTTTTTTGCCATCTGGCTGGTGACCCGGCAGGGCATTCCCCGCTACACCCGGGCCCAGGAGTCCGTGGACACCATGGTCCGCATCCTGCGGGAAAACGCCGCCGGGGTCCGGGTTGTCAAAGCCCTGGCCTGCCAGGAGCGGGAGCGGGACCGCTTTGCTGCCGCCAGCCGGGCCTCCCGGGAGGCGGAGGAGGCCGCTGGCGGCATCATGGCCGCCGCCAATCCCCTGTCGGACTTCCTGCTGAACCTGGGGCTGGTGCTGGTGGTGCTGGCGGGAGCCCTGCTGGTGGACCGGGGAAGGCTGGCCTCCGGCCAGATCGTGGCCTTCCTTTCTTATTTCGCACTGATCCAAACCGCCACGCTGGGCCTGGCGAAACTCTTCGTCAAGTACAGCAAAGGCGTAGCCTCCGCCCGGCGGATTGAAGAGGTCCTCCTGGCCCCGGAGGACCAGAAGGTCCGCCCGGTGGGCGGAGGAAGCCTCCCGGGCCCAGAACTGGGAATGGAGAATGCCTCTTTCTCCTACCTGGGGGTGGAAAAGGACCTGGACGGTGCCTCCTTTCTATTAAAAAAAGGGCAGTCCCTGGGCATCCTAGGTCCCACTGGCGCGGGGAAGACCACCTTGGTCTCCCTGCTTCTCCGGTTGTACGATGCGGACGGCGGCGTAGTCTGGGTGGGAGGCCGGGATGTCGCTACCCTTGGCCGCGAGGCTCTCCGGGGCCGCTTTGGCGCCGTCTTTCAAAACGAGGCTTTGCTGAACGACAGTGTCTACGAAAATATTTCCTTCCTGCGGGACCTCTCCCGGGAGGCCGTCACCGCCGCCGCCAGAACCGCCCAGGCCTGGGAGTTTATTGAAAAGCTGCCCGGCGGGCTGGACGCCCGGCTGGACATCCGGGGAGCCAATCTCTCCGGCGGACAGCGCCAGCGGCTTCTCATTGCCCGGGCCCTGGCGGCCCGGCCCGGCATTTTGATTCTGGACAGCGCCGACAGCGCCCTGGACTACCGGACCGCCGCCGCCCTGCATGCCGCTGTCCGCCGGGACTTTCCCGGCGTGACCCTGGTGGTCATCTCCGAGCGGGTGGCCTCCCTCCGGGAAGCGGACCGTATCCTGGTACTGGAGGAAGGCCGCCTCACTGCCCAGGGAACCCATGAGGAACTTCTGGAAACCTGCGGGCGGTACCGCCGCATGGCGGAACTGCAGATGGGAGGGCTGAAATGAAAAAGCATGTGCTCACCCGCCTGGGGCGCTTCCTCCGCCCCTATGGCCTCCCGTTCCTGCTCCTGCTGGTCCTGCTGATGGCGGGAAACCTGCTGTCCCTGGCAGCTCCCCTGCTCTCCGGCAGGGCTATGGACGCCGTAGGCATCCGGGCCGGAGGCGTGGACTTCCCCGGCGTGTTCCGGAACTGCGCCGGGATGCTGGGCTGCTACGCTCTGTCCTCCTTATTGAATTACGTGGTATCCTCCCGCCTTATCCGGACGGCCCAGGCTGTGTCCCATGATCTCCGCAAAGCCGCCTTTGACCACATGAGCGAGCTCCCGGTGGACTATTTTGATACCCACCCGGCAGGGGACCTCATCAGCCGGGTCTGTTACGATGTGGACACCGTCAACGCCACCCTTTCCACGGACCTTCTGCAATTGGGCACCAGCGTTTTTACGGTGGCCGGGTCCTTCCTGATGCTGTTGATCCTCTCTCCCCGGCTGACCCTGGTCTTTCTGGTCACCGTCCCCCTGTCGGCGGCCCTGACCCGCTTTCAGATGAAGCGCATCCACCCCCTCTTCCGTCTCCGCTCCAAGGAGCTGGGGGCCCTCAACGGCTTTGCCGAAGAGCGGATGGGCTGCCGCCGCTCCATCCGGACCTATGGCGTGGAGGAAGCGGACCTGCGTCTTTTCGACGCGCGGAACGGCGCCGCTTCCCAGGCGTATTACGACGCGGACAGGGCCAGCGCCGCCCTGGGCCCCTCGGTAAATTTCATCAACAACATCTCCCTTACCGCCGTCAGCGTCTTCGGGGCCCTGCTGTACCTGGGCGGCGGGCTGTCCCTGGGGAGCCTCTCCTCCTTTGTTCTCTATTCCCGGAAATTCTCCGGCCCCATCCGGGAGGCGGCCAACCTCCTGGCGGAGCTCCAGGCCAGCGCCGCGGCGGCGGAGCGGGTTCTGGACCTGCTGGACGAGGAACCGGAGGCTGCGGACCCGCCGGAAGCCCTCCTGGTAAAGCACCTGGAGGGGGACATCCGCTTTGACCGCGTGACCTTCGGCTATGACCCCGCGCGCCCCGTGCTCCGGAATTTTACCGCCCATATCCCGGCGGGAAGCCTGGCGGCAGTCGTTGGGCCCACCGGGGCGGGGAAGACCACCCTGGTCTCCCTCCTCCTCCGGTTTTACCGTCCCCAGAGCGGAACCATCACCGTGGATGGCATACCCCTGGATACCTATAGCCGGGACGGCCTCCGCCGCCGCCTGGCCCTGGTGCTCCAAGACACCTGGCTCTTCGGCGGCACCATTGCGGAAAACATCGCCTACGGCGCACCGGGAGCCAGACGGGAGCAGATCGTGGAGGCCGCCAAGGCCGCCCGCATCCACCGCTTTATCTCCTCCCTCCCCCAGGGCTACGATACGGTCCTCACTGGCGAAGTCGTCTCCAAAGGGCAAAAGCAGCTCCTGGCCATCGCCCGGTGCCTTCTCACCGACGCGGACGTCGTCATCTTAGATGAGGCCACCAGCAACGTGGACACGGAAACCGAGGGGGAAATCAGCCTGGCCATGGAACAGCTCCGCCAGGGCCGCACCTGCTTCGTCATCGCCCACCGCCTGGCTACCATCCGGGGGGCGGACCTCATTCTGGTCCTGGACCAGGGCGGCGCGGCGGAAAGCGGAACCCACCGGGAGCTGCTGGCCGCCGGAGGCGTTTACGCCCAGCTCTACGCCGCCCAATTCCAGCCGTAACCCGGCGAAAACGTATCCGCAGCTTCAGAAAATGGGAAAAATTTCAATTGGCAAAATAGCAAAAAACGTCCCGCTTCCTTTATTTAAATTGTAAACAAACCGTGAAAACAAACAAAAAAACCCTCTCAAAATCGGGAGGCTGACAATTGACAAACCCGCCTAGTATTCTTTATAATGATGCCAGGAAGTCGCAAACGTTTGCGCAAAGCGGACCCATTTCCGCCCTGTGTGAACGGCCCTGGGCGTGAATGGATTGGGAGGACTTGATCGCCCGGGAAGTTCCTGGCAGTTATCAGAAAGAGGTGTTATCGTGTCAAATGCAGTAACCGTGACCAAGGAAAGACCCCCCAGAAAGAAACTGACGGCACGTCGGTTGAAGAACCTGATCCTGAACGTGCTCAAGAACCCCTTCAACATGGTCGTACTGGTCAGCCTGATCGTGTTGTTCTGCCTGATCGTCATTCCCCTGCTGACCATGATCAAGTCCACCTTCACCCTGGCGCAGGGCGAGCTTCGCCGTGTGGACGGCAAAGTGGGCGACTTCACGCTCTACTATTGGCAGTACATGCTGATGAGCAACATGTCCAAGGCCGTGCTGTGGGAGCCCCTGCTGCACTCCTTTGTCTGCGGCTTCTTCACCACGCTGATTTCCGTGCCCCTGGGCTCGGTGCTGGCCTGGCTGATGATCCGTACCGACCTCCCTGGCAAGAAAGTCCTGGGCATTCTCATCACCGTGCCCTACATGATTCCCTCCTGGACCAAGGCCATCGCCTGGCTGGCGGTGTTCCGCACGCCCACCAGCGGCGCAAACGGATTCCTCACCGGCATGGGCATCCCGATTCCCGACTGGCTGGCCTACGGGCCCACGGCCATCGTGCTGTGCATGTCCATGCACTACTACGCGTTCTCTTACATTCAGGTCTCCGGCGCCCTCCGCTCCATCAACTCGGAGCTGGAGGAGATGGGCGAGATCCAGGGCGCCAATAAGGCCCAGATTCTCCGCTACATCACCCTGCCGCTGATTCTTCCCTCCGTGCTCTCCGCCCTGGTCATGACCGTCTCCAAGTCCATCGGTACTTACGGCGTGGCGGCCAACCTGGGCAACCGCATCGGCTACTACACCCTGGCCACCCGCATGCGCGTCTACATCGACCAGGGTCCCCGGGGCGTGGGCTACGCCATGTCCATCGTCCTGGTCGGCTTGGCGGCTCTGATTCTGATGAGCAACCAGAGGGCCATCGGCGTGCGCAAGTCCTATGCCACCGTGGGCGGCAAGGGCGGCCGCAGCACCCTGATGCCTCTTGGCGCGGCAAAGAAGCCCATGATGGCGTTCCTGGCCGTCTTCCTGTTCCTGGCCATGGTCATGCCTTTCTTTGTGCTGATTATGGAGACCTTCCAGATCACCACCGGCGCGGGCTATGGTCCCGAAAACCTGACCCTTTACAACTGGATCGGCGAGGCCGGAGAAGCGGAGAAGTACACCAACTACGCGGGCATCTTCCGCAACCCCGAGTTCTTCAGCGCCCTGTGGAATACGGTCCGCCTGACCATCATCACCTCCCTCATCACCGCCTTCTGCGGCCAGTTCCTGGGCTACATCAGCTCCCGCGGCCGGGGCAAGTGGTACGGCAACCTCACCGAGCAGCTGGTGTTCGTTCCCTACCTGATGAGCGGCGTGGCCTTCTCCACCATGTATTTCTCCATGTTCAGCGTGCCTCACTTCGGCGGGCTGCTCCCCTCCCTTTACGGCACCTTCACCCTGATCGTTCTCACCTCCGTGGTCAAGCACTTCCCCTTCGCCAGCCGCTCCGGCACCGCCAACATGCTCTCCATCAGCGTGGAGCTGGAGGAAGCCGCGGACATTGCCGGCGCCAGCTTCTGGAAGCGGATGGCCACCATCATTGTCCCCCTGGCGAAGAACGGCTTCATCTCCGGCCTGATGCTGGTGTTCATCTCCATCGCCAAGGAGCTGGACCTCATCATCATCATGATGACTCCCACCACCCGGACCATGTCCTATCTGGCCTTCACCTACTCCCAGGAGGGCTACGCCCAGATGTCCGACGCCATTTCCGTGTGCGTGCTGCTGTTCATCCTGTTCTGCTACATCTTCGCCAACAAGGTCGCCGGCGCGGATATCGGCAAGAGCTGGTAAGAGGCGTCGCAAAGTCCGCTAAGCTCCGTTCCCGCCTTTGGCGAGAACTGCGAACGCTCCCTTGCTCCGCCTCCCTTCAAGAGGGAGCAGGCTCCCCCTTGAGCAACCCCCTCCCCTGCGGGGGGACGGAGGACGAGGGACGGGAGATAGGCGCGGCTTAGCGGGCTGTATCGGGATTCTATGTTAAGACAAGATCAGAAAGGAAACGTGCCATATGAGCCGCATTGAACTGAAAAATATTGACAAATTTTACGGCAACAACCACGTCCTCCGCAACATCAACCTGACCATTGAGGACGGAGACTTCATGACCCTGCTGGGCCCCTCCGGCTGCGGCAAGACCACCACCCTCCGCGTGGTTTCCGGCCTGGAGAAACCCCAGAACGGCATTATGACCATCGACGGAGTGGAAATGATCAATGCCGACGACGCCTACTATGCTGAACCCAGCAAGCGCGGGCTGAACCTGGTGTTCCAGTCCTACGCCCTGTGGCCCCACATGACGGTGTACAACAACATCTCCTTCGGCCTGAAAATCCAGAAGATGAGCCACGACGAGATCGACCGCCGGGTTATGGACTCCCTGCGGATGATGCGCATCGACATGTACAAGGACCGTTATCCCACCGAGCTGTCCGGCGGCCAGCAGCAGCGCGTGGCCATCGCCCGTGCCGTGGCCTCCAGCCCCAAGCTGCTCCTCCTCGACGAGCCCCTGTCCAACCTGGACGCCAAGCTCCGCATCGACATGCGTTCCGAGCTCCAGCGCCTTCACAAGGAACTGGGCACCACCATTATCTACGTCACCCACGACCAGGTCGAGGCTCTGACCATGTCCACCAAGATCGCCCTGTTCAAGGCCGGCGAGCTGAACCAGGTGGCCACCCCCATGGAGCTGTATAACAACCCCATTGACCTGGAGGCCGCCGACTTCATCGGCAACCCCCGGATCAACCTGGTCCCCGGCAAGGCCGAGGTGAAGAACGGCCAGCTGGTTGTCAAGAGTGAGCTGGGCGACCACACCTTCGCCGCCGAGCACCTGACCAACGAGCAGCGGCCCTCCAGCGGCGAGTTCGACTGCGTGCTGGCCGTCCGTCCCGAGCAGATCCTTATCTCCCGGGAGCCTGTGGAAGGCGCCCTCCCCGTCATCGTGTACGCCAGCCAGCCCGCCGGTTCCGAGACCATCGTCACCCTGAAGGCCGGCCAGGACGAGTTCCTTTCCAAGGAGATCGGCCAGGCCCACTATGACATTGATCAAAAAGTCTGGGCCATCATTGACCAGGACAAAATCAACGTCTATAATAAAGAGACCACCCGGCTCATCAAGCGCGCGGTCTAAGCGCACCCCTTCCTCCCGGATAGGCAAAGAGGCGCACCCCCGGCGGCGGGCCCGCCGCCGGGGTACGGGCTAACCTCCCGTTTCCGCCCCCTTGGCTATATAGATTCCAGCATCACTATTTCCCCAAAACGAAAGGAGAAGATCTGATGAAGAAGAAACTCTTTGCGCTGCTGATGGCCCTGGTAATGGTCCTCAGCCTGGCCGCCTGCGGCGGCGACAAGGGCGGCGATACCCAGGCCCCCGCCGACTCCGGCACCTCCACCGGGACCGAGCAGCCTTCCGACGGCGGCGACGCCGCTCCCACCACCGACTTGAAGCTGGGCTATGACATGGACACCGGAGAAAACGTCTATGGCCCCTACTATGACGAGTGGAGCGACATGACCGACGAGGAGCTCTATGAGTTGGCCCTGAAGGAAGACACCACCATCAACGTCTACGCCACCTCCTCCAAGATGCTGAAGGAAGAGGAGCCCTTTGAGGAGGCGTTTCCCGGCCTGGACCTGGTGGTCTCCGACCTGGACTCCGACGAGGTCTTGAGCAAGGCCAGGATGGAAAATGAAACCGGAAACATCACCGCCGACGTGCTCCAGACCAAGGACGTCAACGGAGAAGTGTTCCATGAGTACTATGACAAGGGCGTCATCGAGCCCTTCTATCCCCGGGACATCTGCGCCCACATCCCCGAGGAGAACCTGAAGTACAGCTATCCCCTGTACTCCTCTCAGGCCTTCTGGTATTACAACACCGAAGCGTTCCCCGATGGCCAGCCCATCAACAGCTGGTGGGAGATCATCGAGAAGGATGACGCCGGCAACCAGAAATTCGCCCTCTACACCAAGGAAATCGGCCAGGAGACCGCGTACCTCTCCCAGTTCGCCAGCTTCATCATCAACGCCGACGAAATGGCCCAGTCCTACAAGGACACCTATGGCAAGGACCTGGAGTACACCTACGACGC
Organism: uncultured Oscillibacter sp.; assembly: GCA_910583785.1. Classification (GTDB taxonomy): domain Bacteria; phylum Bacillota; class Clostridia; order Oscillospirales; family Oscillospiraceae; genus Oscillibacter. The sequence goes on along the minus strand of CAJTZK010000007.1, from coordinate 95,854 downwards.
CTCCAGCTTCGCTTTCGAGGTTCCCGAGAACAACGCGGGCGTGGAGTACCTGTGGCGCTTTACCCAGGCTAAGATGACCTTCATCGGCGACGGCGACGAGCTGGTGCTGGCCGTCCACAACTCCACCAAGGATCAGCCCGCCCTGGCCCTGGCCTCCGCCGGTAAGATCGAAAACCGGGAGGAGTCCGGCTACAACATCGACTGGTGCATCAACCTCAGCCCCTACACCGCCCTGCTGAACACCGAGGCCATGATGGTCGTCCAGGGCTGCAACAGCCCCGCCGGCGCCCGCCTCTTCATCCGTTTCGTCACCGGCGGCGCGGACTGCCAGAGCGGCGGCCTGAAGCCCTTCACCAAGGTCGGCAACTGGCCCCTGCGTGACGACTTCGTGGACGAGAAGAACCCCGCCAAGCTCAACGAGCTGGGCGCCCGGGCCAACGACCTGGTCTCCATCTATGAGATCTATCCCGACGTGCAGGATATGTGGATGTACTGGCTGAACCAGTAATCCCTCTCTCTGCCATCGCCGCGTTCACAGCTTTGCTGGGCGGGCGGCCAGACGGCCGCCCGCCCGCCTTCTAAGAAGCTGTATTCACAGGCGAGAAACACACAGGCTTCCCGCCTGTGAATACAGCTTCTATGTTTTCAAGGCTTTTAAGGAGGAACCCTATGGCAAATCCCATCCGGCAAAAAGAGATCGACGAGCGGGTCGGCAAGTTCGCGGACAAATTCTGGGGCGCGTTCCAGATGACGGAAAACGGCAGGGTAAAGAGCACCATTCTGCTCTATTCCTTCTGCCTCTGCTGGGTGCTGCTGGCCCTTTACGGCGGCTGCTTCGCCCTGCTCAACCCCTGGCTGGACGGCCTTTTGAGCGGGTCGGGGCTCCCCGTCTGGCTCATCAGCCTGGTGGAAGCCCTGGTGCCCGCTGCGGCGGGCACGGCGGTGGCCTCCCTGGCCTGGCTGCTGCCCAGCGACAAGCGTTTGCTTCCGGCCAGCTATTTATGGCTGACGCTCTTGATGCTGGCCTGTTTGATCGGGCTCATGGTTCTCATGGGCTGGGGAAACGCCGGGCTGGTCCTCCAATTCTTCGGGATGTTTGTGCTGGCCCCCCTGGCGCTGGGCTTGGGCTCGTCCCTTCTGGCGTACTATTTATATTGGAAAAAAAGGCCCCCTGCCGGAGACCCGGCAAGGCCTTGGAAAAGGCGTGAGAATTTATGATTGATACCGTATTGTTTGACATGGGCGGGACCCTGGAGGATATCTTCATCGACGACGCCAGCAAAAAGGCTTCCGCCGAGGGCGTGCTCCGCATCCTGGCGGCCCACGGCCACCCCCTGTCCCTGGACATCCCTGCCGCCATCCAGGCCTTTGCCGACGGCTGGGACCGTTACGCCGCCTACCGGGGCCCCACGAACCGGGAACTGAAGCCCGAGGAGATTTGGGGCAACTATGTCCTGACGGAGCTGGGCCTGGACTTCGACACCGTGAAGCCCTTTTCCGAGGAGCTGGCCCACATGTGGGAGGTCACCCACTACCACCGTGCGCTCCGCCCCAAGGTAAAGGAAATGCTGGAGGGCTTGAAGGGCCTGGGCATGAAGCTGGGCGTCATCAGCAACACCGCCGCCCTCTACCAGGTCTTCCGCACCCTGGAGGAGTACGGCATCCGGGACTATTTCCAGGATGTGACCCTCTCCTCCGTCACGGGATACCGCAAGCCGGACCCCAACATCTTCCTGGTCTCCCTGAACCAGGTCCGTTCGGACCCCAAGACCTGCGCCTACGTGGGGGACACCTACTCCCGGGATGTCATCGGGCCTCAGAACCTGGGCTTCGGGGCCACGTTCCACATCCACTCGTTCCTAACCCAGTCCCGGGACGGCGGCGTGCCCAAGGACGTCCGGGCCACCTATACCATCCAGGACATTTACGAGGTCTACACCATCCTGAAAGAACAGGCATGCTGAAAGGCGGCGGAGTATGTACACCTTCAATCACTTTAATTTCAACGTCACCGACCTGGAGCGTTCCCTGAAATTCTATAAAGAGGCCCTGGGCCTCTCCCCAGTCCGCCGGAAAGAGGCGGAGGACGGCAGCTTTGTCATCGTCTACCTGGGGGACCGGCGGACCACCTTCCGTCTGGAGCTGACGTGGCTCCGGGACCATCCCCAGAAGTACGACCTGGGGGAGTGTGAGTTCCATCTGGCCCTCAAGGCTCCGGACTATCAGGCGGCCTATGCCAAGCACAAGGGAATGGGCTGCGTCTGCTTTGAGAATCCCGCCATGGGCATCTATTTCATCACTGACCCGGATGGATACTGGATTGAGATTATCCCGTAACCTGGACCGCCAGCCCAGAAGGGCTGGCGGTTTTCCCTTTCCCACAATAGGATAACCCCGCAGAAGAAAGCGGCAGGCGGAGGAAGCCCCTGGCCGGGAAATCTCCCAAGCAAGTCCCCCCAGCAGCGGAACCGGAAGCGCCGCAAAGAGCGCCGGGCCCGGGAGCCGCTCGCTCATATTTCTGCGGAACCGCCGCCCCGAAGCGGAGCGGCGGTCCTTTTTGCGCTTCATCCCAGGGCTACGCCCAGGATTAAAAACACCAGGGTCAGCAGGAAGAAATACAAAATCAGCTTCCAAACATACCGGATCCATTTGTCATAGGGCACATGCCCCAGGGCCAGGGCTCCCATCACCACCGCCGCCGTGGGGGTAATGATGTTCACAAGGCCCGAGGCAGACTGGAAGGCCGTCACCACCAGGTCGCCTCCCACCCCGGCGAAGCGGCCCAAGGGGGCCATGACGGGCACCGACAACGTGGCCAGGCCGGAAGAAGAGGGAATCAGCACCGTCAAGGGCAGGTACAGCAGGTACACCAGCAGCACGAAGCTGACGGGCCCCGCCCCGGAGAGGGCCTGTTCTCCCCAGTGGAGGATGGTGCCGGTGATTTGCCCGTCGTTCATCAGCACGGTGATGCCCCGGCTGATGCCGATGATCAGGGCCACCCCCAGCAAATCCGCGCAGCCCGCCACGTAGGTCTCGGCAATGGCCTCCTCCCCCATGCGGTCGATGAGGCCGATGATCACGCCGCTGACTAGGAACAGGGCGCTGAGCTCCGGGAACCACCAGCCTAAGGTCGGCAGGGGCAGGCCCATCTCATCAAAGGGAATGACGCCGTAAATCATAATCAGGAAGGTCAGGGTGAAGATGGCCATGATGACCTTCCGCTTGGGTGTAAACTCCACCGTCTCTTCCATGTTGGCCTGGATCTTCCCCGCGCCCACGCCCACCACGGACCGGGCCGGGTCCCGCTTCACCCGGGCGGCGTAGGCCATGACGAACCAAATCGCCGCCCCCTCGAAGACCACCCATTGGAGGGCCCGGAGGAGGATGCCCTCCCCCAGGGACACCCCGGCGAAGCCCGCCGCAATGCCCGTGGCGAAGGGATTGACGGTGGAGCTGATGATGCCCGCCCCGGCCCCCAGGAGAATGACGGAGATGCCCACCACCGCGTCATAGCCCGCCGCCAGAAAGACGGGAATCAGCAGGGGGTAGAAGGCCATGGTCTCCTCCCACATGCCGTAGGTGGTGCCCCCCAGGCCGAAGGCGATCATCAAAATGGGGATGAGCCATTTTTCCCTTCCCCCCAGGCGCTGGATAATCCGGCCCACCCCGGCGTCCACCGCCCCGGTTTTCATGACCACGCCTAAAAAGCCGCCCACCATCAAAATGAACACGCACACGTCCACCGCGTCGTAGAACCCGGCAAAGGCGGCCTTCAGCACGGCCCCGGCTCCCTGGGGGCTCTGGGCTACGGCGTGGTAGGTCCCGGCCACCGGGGCCTCGTTCACGTACTGGTAAGCTCCCGCCGGAACCAGCCAGGTACAAAGGGCCACCAAAATGATGAGCAGGAACAGGATGGTGTATGCCGTAGGCATACGGAATTTTGCTCGTTCCAAAGGGACGTCCCCCCTTTATTTTCCGATGGTGGCCACCAGGACGGCCTTGATGGAGTGCATCCGGTTTTCCGCCTCGTCGAAGACCACGCTGTGGCGGCCCCGGAAGACCTCGTCGGTGACCTCCCGGATGTCCACGCCCTTGTCCTTCCACTCCTTGGCCAGTTTTGTCTCAAAGTCGTGGAAGGAGGGCAGGCAGTGCATATAGAGCACGTCCGGGTTTCCGGTGGCCTTCATAGTCTCCTCCGTCACCCGGAAGGGGGAGAGCAGCTCCGCCCGCTTGGGGATCAGCTCCTCCTCGCCCATGGAGGCCCAGATGTCTCCGTAGATCATGTCCGCGCCCTTCAAGGAGCCCATGTCGTCGGTGATCTCAATGAGGCCTCCGTTTTGCCTGGCCTCGGCGAAGACGCGCTTCACCAGCTCCTGGTCCATCTGCTGGGCCAGCTCCTGGGGCCCCAGGCCCACGAAGTGCATGCCCATTTTGGCCGCGCCCATCATCCAGGCGTAGCACATGTTGTTCCGCACGTCGCCGGGGAAGACCACCTTCATCTTGTTCAGGGGCTTGGAACAGTGCTCTTCCAGGGTCATCATGTCGGCGAGAATCTGGGTGGGGTGGTCCCAGTCGGTGAGGCCGTTCCACACGGGGACGCCGGACCACTTTGCCAGGTCTTCCACTACCTGCTGGGCATAGCCCCGGTACTCGATGCCGTCGAAGAAGCGGCCCAGCACCTTGGCGGAGTCCTCCAGGGATTCTTTCTTGCCCATCTGGGAGCTGCCCGCGTCCAGGTAGGTGACGTGGGCCCCCTCCTGGGTGGCGGCCACCTCGAAGGAGCACCGTGTCCGGGTGGAGGTCTTCTCGAAGAGGAGCACGATGTGCTTGCCCTTCAGGGCGGGCTCACAGACGCCGGAGCGGCGCTTGGCCTTCAGGTCGTGGCCCAGGTCCAAAAGATAGCGGATTTCGCCGGGGGTGAAATCTTCCAGGGTTAAAAAGCTGCGGCCTTTTAAATTCAATGCCATATTGTGTTACCTTCCTTTTCTGGTTCCCCCTGAAAAGGGGGGAATTGTACTCGCCCTTCGGGCAGGGGAACCTTACGGGTCCTCCCGCCAGAGCGGCATGCTCATACACCGGGGCCCGCCGCGCCCGCGGCTCAGCTCCGCGCTGGGGATGGTGTGGACCTTGATTCCCGCCTCCTCCAGGGAGCGGTTCGTCACATAGTTCCGGGAGTACACCACCACCTCGCCGGGGGCGATGGCCAGGGTGTTGCTTCCGTCGTTCCACTGCTCCCGGGCCGCGTCCACCTCGCTGCCCCGGCCGCATTCAATCAGCGTCACATGGTCCAGCCCCAGGTGTTCCTTGAGGATGTCCTCCAAACGGCCGTCCTCCTGGGTGATCTTCATCTTTTTGTTCTCATCCAGCTCCATGACGAACACTGTAATGCTGGAGAGAATATTGGGATGCACCGTGAACTTGTCCCGGTCCACCATGGTGAACACCGTGTCCAAGTGCATGAAGGACCGGCTTTTCGGGATATTGAAGGCCAGAAGCTTCTTAAAATTCGTCCGGTTGTAGGTCAGCACCGCCTCCGCCAGGGTGTCGATGGAGTCCCCCTTGGTCCGCTGGGAGATGCCCACTCCCAGCACCTGGGGACTGAGAATCAGGATGTCCCCGCCCTCCAGGGAGGAGGTCTCGCCCCGGTCGTACCACCGGGGGGCGTGCATATACTCCGGGTTGTGCTCGAAGATAAATTTGCCGAAGAGGGTCTCCCGGTTTCTCGTCTCCGTCAGCATCTTGTGGATGGACACGCCGGTGCCGATGGTGGCGAAGGGGTCCCGGGTGAAATAGAGGTTTGGCATGGGGTCCACCACGAAGGGATACCCGTCTCCGGCGGCAGATAAGAGGTCCGCCAGCTTCTCGCTCTCGCCCTGGAGCTGGCTCTTCCGCACCCCGGCCATCATGGTAGAGACCATCTGCTTGTCCGGCATCTTCCCCAGGTACTCCCCCAGGAGCACCCGGCTCCTCTGGTCCTGGATGCCCGCCTCGTCCAGGAACTGGACCACCAGTTCCTTCCGGACCTCTTCGCTGGTGATGGAATTCACCACCAGGTCCGTGAGGTAAACTACTTCCACGCCCTGCTGGCGGAGGCAGTCGGCAAAGGCGTCGTGCTCCTTTTGTGCCTCCCGGAGATAGGGGATGTCGTCGAAGAGCAGACGCTCTAAATACTCCGGCATCAGGTTTTCCAGCTCCTGGCCCGGGCGGTGGAGCAGGACCTTTTTCAGCCTCCCGATCTCGGAGGTGTTATGGATTCCTGTTTCCAAATGGGCTCACTCCTTTTGCGTTCAAATCGTTGGGTGGTTTTAGGGTCCCTGCTTTTCCCGGTTTCATGCGCGGCGGTGGAAATTACCAGGGCCTATCCAAGCGGCGGCAGTTGACATAATAGGAAAAATATGACAAAATAGGACAAACGCATCCCTTGGGTTTTTACCTTGAAAGGAGGAGCTTCCATGTCCAACAAAACGGCTGTTTTAACCCAGTATGACCAGCAGCGTAAGAAGTACGAGCGCTTTGCGAGGGAGGTGGAACACCAGCTGCGGTGCATATTGGAAGAAGAGGGGATTGTATGCAACGCCATTACCAGCCGGGTGAAGGAGCGGGACAGCCTTACCCAGAAAATTGACGTCAAGTCGGATAAGTACAAGAGTTTATCCGAGGTGACGGATATCGCTGGCATCCGCATTATCACTTACTATGACAGCGATGTGGAGCGGGCGGCAAAAATCGTGGAACGGGAATTCTGCGTAGACAAGGAGAACTCGATTAATAAGCGGGAAGCCCTTGGGCCGGAGAAATTCGGTTACTGCAGTGTCCACTACGTTGTGTCAATGAACGAGGACCGCCTGAAGCTCCCGGAGAACCGGGGATACGCCGGGATAAAGTGTGAAATTCAAATCCGCACTGTATTACAGCACGCGTGGGCGGAAATTGAACACGATTTGGGCTATAAAAGTGAAATCGACATCCCCAAAGACATCCGGCGCAGCTTCTCCCGCCTGGCGGGGCTGCTGGAGGTGGCGGACAAAGAGTTTCAGGAAATCCGGGACTTTTTGGAAACGTACCGCGCGAAAGTAGAAGCGGAGATAAGCGAAAAGAGCGACTACGGGACACCGGATTGTGAATTGGACGCAGTGGTATTGGAAGCCGTTTTAAAGACCAAGCCCAATTTCCAGGAGCTCAACCGCCGGATTGGGGAAATTGCGGGCATGAAAACTAAAGACCACGAGAAACAGAAGGATAAACAGAAAGATTATGGGAACCTTTTGCGGGAATTGAAATACCTGGGAATAAACACAACCGCACAGCTCGGCCAGTTGGCAGAGCGGAACACCTGCCTTGCCATCTATCTGGCAGACCGGATTCTGCATGACCGCTATAAGACAGAGCCAAGTGGAGCAGTTTTAACCAATACCATTGGCGTGTTCTATCTCTGCTATGCCGAATTGATTTTTAATGATTATAGCAAGGACGATATTATCCAATATATGGAAGCCCATACCCTCGGTAGTTCTGATGAGAGGGACGCATTCGCCCTAAATCTTTTGAAGTATGGCCGCGAGTTCGCGGCCCGGCAGTAAACGGAAAACAAAGAGGCGGCTTCTCACGAAGCCGCCTCCCTGCCGTTCTCCTCTTCCGGGCTGTCCCCGCCTTCCGCGTCCCCCGCGGGTTCCCCCTTCTCCTTCAAAACCGCCGCAAACCGCTCCGCGAACAGCCTTCCCGCCAGGATGGCCTCCTCCGGCGAATTCCCGGCGGCCCCCACCTCCAGGAGCAGCGACCCGGTGGTGGCGTGCTGGTTATACCGGGAGTTCCGCAGCAGCACCGGGCGCATCAGCGTGGGGTAATGCTCCAGTACGTCCTGCTGCACCGCCACCGCCAGCCGGAGGTTCTCCAGCCAGTCCGGGTGCTCCAGGCCGCTTCCGTCGCTGCCCATCACCAGGGACATCTGGGCCGGGACCCCCACGCCCTCAATCTCCGAGACGGCCTTGTACTGGTTCCCCTGCCCGTCCTCAATGGCGTCCCGGTGCACGTCCAGCACGAAGCGGATAGAGGGGTACTGCTCCAGGTATTTCCGGATGGAGCCCAGCGCCCGGTCATAGGCCCCGGTGTAGTTGGGGTAGTCGTACAGCGTCCGGTCATGGAGGACGGAGATTCCCGCCTCTCCCAGGACCTCCGCCATCTCGTCCCCCACCTTTACCACATTATAGCGGTAGTCCGTGGTCCGGTAGTCCCCGGACCAGACGATTCCCTCCGTCCCCGGGACGGGGGTATAGGCCTCGCTGCCGTGGGTATGGAGGATCAGCACCTGGGGCTCCCCCTCCCCCAGGGAGGCTGCAAAGGGCTTTTGGAGTTCCGGGACGGACAGCCCGTGGCTGGTGGAATTGCTGATGTACACCCGCCCGCAGACCGTATAGCCGCTGGGGTCCGTGGGAATCAGCGTCTTGGCGGGGACGCCGTTGTCCGCCGCGATGGGGGCCGCGGGCTCCACCGGGGTTTCCTCCACTGGCACCGTCACCGGGGCCCGGGTTTCCCCGTCCTCTTCCGGCGGCTCCTGCCGCTCCAGGGCCTGGAGCTCCGCCACGTCCCCCCGGGCCGCCAGCAGGAGGGGGGACTCCCCGATGGCCAGCGCCGCCGCCGGGGACAGGCCGTCCCCCGTCCGCAGGTCCCCCAGCTCCCAGCGGAGCATCCGCTCCGGCAGCGCCTCCGCCAGGGCTGAGAACGCCGCCGCTGCGCTGTCGCTCCCAGCGGTGACGGCGGCCGCCCACAGCGTCCCCGCCGCCAGAAGGGCCGCCTCCACCCGCCGGAGGACCTTGACAAGAGTTTTCTTTTGTTTCATATCCGCTCACCTCTGGGACAACCTATGTCCGGCGGGCGGGAAATATGTCAGTCTTGCAATCCCGCCCCATTCAGTATATACTTGGATACGAATGACAGCCTTTGGCAAAGACCCGATTCCACAAAAGGAGCTGAACTCTGTGACAAGAACCCAGCTCGCCGGCGGCGTGTTCCTTACGTACCTCCCGGCGAAGAAATTTAAGACAAGCCTCCTCTCCGCCCAGTTCGTGGTCCCCCTGCGGTGGGAAACCGCCTCCGCCAACGCGCTCCTGGGCGCCATCCTCCGCCGGGGCACCGTCTCCTGCCCGGATATGGGAGCCCTGTCCCAGCGCCTGGACAAGCTCTATGGCGCCCGGATTGACACCACCATCCGCAAAAAGGGGGAGTCCCAGTGCGCGGGCTTCGTGGCCAGTCTCATTGACGACTGTTTTGCCCCCGGGGGAGAGCGCCTGCTGGAGCCCGCCGCGGGCCTCCTGGGCGAGCTCATCTGCCATCCCGTCACCCGGGACGGCCTGTTCCTGGAGGAGTACTTCGAGAGTGAGAAAACCAACCTCGCCGACGCCATCCGCAGCATCCTGAACGACAAGCGGGCCTACGCCGACAGCCGCCTCCTCCAGGAGATGTGCACGGGGGAGCCCTATGGCGTGCCCCGCCTGGGCAACGAGCAGATCACCGCCGCCCTCCACCCCCAGCTGCTCTTTGACGCCTACCAGGAGCTGATCTCCACCTCCCGCTTGGAGATTTTCTACAGCGGCAGCGCAGAGCGCCCCCGCGTGGAGGACGCCCTCCGCGCCGCCCTGGCGGACCTGCCCCGGAAGGGCGCCGCCGCCCCGCCGGAGCTTACGCCCCACATTCCCCCGGAGGAACCCCGCTTCATCACCGAGCGTCTGGACGTCACCCAGGGGAAGCTGGGCATGGGCTTCGCCTGTGGCAGCGGCGACGCCGCCGCCCTGCTGCTGGGCAACACCTTGTTTGGCGGCAGCAGCAACTCCAAGCTCTTCCTGAACGTCCGGGAAAAGCTGTCCCTCTGCTATTACGCCTCCTCCCTCTTCCACCGGCAAAAGGGGCTCATCACCGTCTCCTCCGGCATCGAGTTTGAAAATTACCAGAGGGCTTACGACGAGATCATGGCCCAGCTGGAAGCCGTCCGGACGGGCCGCCTGGAGGACTGGGAGCTGGAGGCCGCCCGGAGCACCTTGCTAAACGCCTACGCCTCCATGGGGGACTCCCAGGGGAAGCTGGAAAACTTCTACCTGGGCCAGGCCGCCACTGGCCGGGACGAGTCCCCGGAGGACCTGGCGGACCAGGTCCGCGCCGTCACCCCGGAGCGCATCTTCGCGGCCATGGACACGGTGAAGCTGGACACCGTGTACTTCTTACAGGGAAAGGAGGCGGAGGCATGACCCCCATCCTGTACGAGCGCCTGGGCGAAACCGTCTACTGCGAAACCCTGCCCAACGGCCTGGAAATCCGGGTGGTCCCCAAGCCGGACCACGCCAAGAAATATGCCTTTTTCGCCACCCGTTACGGAGGCATGGACACCCGCTTCTCCCTGGACGGCCAGTGGCTGGACACCCCCGCCGGTATCGCCCACTACCTGGAGCACAAGATGTTCGACACCAAGGAGGGCAACGCCCTCCAGGAGCTGGCGAAAAACGGCGCGGAGCCCAACGCCTTTACCTCCAACTCCATGACCGGGTACTACTTTGATTCCACGGACCATTTCGATGAGAACCTGGAGATTCTACTGTCCTTCGTCTCCGTCCCCTGGTTCACCCAGGAGAGCGTGGCCAAGGAACAGGGTATCATCGGCCAGGAGATCCGGATGATCGAGGACAACCCCGACTGGCAGATTTACGTCCGGATGCTCCGGGCCCTCTACCAGGTCTCCACCGCCCGGACCTCCATTGCCGGAACGGTGGAGAGCATCGCCCAGATCACGGCGGAAACCCTCTACCAGTGCCACAAGGCCTTTTACACCCCCTCCAACATGATTTTGACGGTGGTGGGCGGCGTGGACCCGGTCAAGGTCTCCGGCCTGGCCCGCCGCATCCTCCCCCAGGAGGGGGGCCCCGCCATCCCCCGGGACTACGGCCAGGAGCCGGAGGCCCTGGAAACCCGGGAGACCCGCCTGGCCATGGAGGTTTCCAGCCCCCAGTTCCTGACGGGCTACAAGTGCTGCCCGGTCCAGGAGGGGGAGGACCGTCTCCGGACCATGATCCTAGGGGACCTGGCCTGCGACCTGCTCTTCGGCGAATCCAGCCCCCTGTACCAGCGGCTCTACAGCCAGGGCCTCATCAACGCCAGCTTCGGCGGGGCCTTCGAGCTGATGCCCGGCGTGGCCTACCTCTACGCCGGGGGCGAGAGCAAGGAGCCCCGGGCCGTGGCCGCCGAACTGCAAAAAGAAGCGGACCGCCTGGTCCGGGAGGGGCTGGACGGGGACTTCTTCCAGCGGACCCTCCGGGCCAGTTTTGGGTCCAATCTCCGGGGGCTGAACTCCTTTGAGAACATCGCCGTCTCCCTCACCGAGGGGTATTTTGGCGGTTACGACCCCTTCCGCTTCCCCCAGGTCTTCGACTCCGTCAGCCAGGAAGACGTGCTCCGCTTCCTCCAGGAGAACGTGACGGAGTCCCGGTCGGTCCTGTCGGAAATCGTTCCCAAGGAGGCTTGATATGTCCGCACCTGAACTGACCGCCCTCAAAAATATGCCCATCAGCTTCCCCGGCCTCTTCGGGGACTGGGAGTTCAACCCGGACCCCGTGGCCATCCACATCGGCCATGGCGTCTACTGGTACGGCATCATCCTGGCCCTGGGCTTCCTGGCGGGGCTGCTGCTGTGCATGAAGCAGGCCAAGCGCTACGGCCTGACGGAGGACCACGTGCTGGACTTCGTCCTCTGGGCGGTGCCCTGCTGCATCTTGGGCTCCCGGATCTATTACGTCCTTTTCTATTTGGACCTCTACCGGGATGCCTCCGGCGCTTTGGACTGGAGCCGGGTTATCGCCATCTGGGACGGCGGCATCGCCATCTACGGCACCGTCATCGCCGGGGCGCTGGTGGCCTTCTTCTTCACCCGGCTGAAAAAGCTGAAATTCGGCGCCATGGCGGACCTGGCGGTGATGGGCCTGCTCCTGGGCCAGATCATCGGCCGCTGGGCCAATTTCATCAACCGGGAGGCCTTCGGCGGCCTGACGGACCTGCCCTGGCGGATGCGGGTGTGGACCAGCGCCTCCCAGTATGTGGAGGTCCATCCCACCTTCTTCTACGAGAGCCTGTGGAACCTGGCCGGGCTGCTGCTGATCCTCTTCGTAGTTTCCAAGGGCCGCCGCTTCGACGGGGAGAACACCTGGTTTTACTTCCTGTGGTACGGCCTGGGCCGGACCTGGATCGAGGGCCTGCGGACCGACAGCCTGTATCTCTTCGACTGGACCCTCTTCGGCCAGCCCATCCGGGTTTCCCAGGCCCTGAGCGCGGTGATGGCGGTGGTGGCCCTCCTGGCGCTGTTCTATGAAATCAAAATCAAAAAGCGCCAGCCCGGGGACCTGCTGGTAAACCAGGCGGCCGGGGCAAAAGCCCCCCTGCCAGCGGAAGGAGGTCCCGATGGCGGTCAAACTTGACGGCGCGGCCCTGGCCGCCAGGCTCAAACAGCAAATTGGGCCGGAGGCCGCCGCCCTGCCCCGCCCCCCGGTGCTGGCCGTAGTGCTGGCGGGGGAGGACCCCGCCTCCCAGGTCTATGTCCGGGGCAAGGAGCGGGACTGCGCGGAGTGCGGCATCCGCACCCGGACCCACCGTCTTCCGGCGGGAGTCTCCCAGGCGGAGCTGCTGGCCCTGGTGGACGCGCTGAACCAGGACGAAGACGTGGACGGCATCCTGGTCCAGCTCCCCCTGCCGGGGGGCCTGGACCCCCGGCCTATTCTCCACGCCCTGGACCCGGAGAAAGACGTGGACTGCTTCCACCCCTTGAACACCGGGCTCCTGGCCCTGGGGGAGCCCCGGTTCCTGCCCTGCACCCCCGCCGGAGTCCTGGCGCTGCTGGATGCCTATGGCATCCCCATCCGGGGCCGCCATTGCGCCATCATCGGGCGGAGCCACTTGGTGGGCCGCCCCCTGGCCCAGCTCCTCACCGCCCGGGACGGCACCGTCACCCTCTGCCACTCGCACACCCGGGACCTCCCCGCCCTCACCCGCCAGGCGGACATCCTGGTTTCTGCGGCAGGCCGTCCCGGCCTGGTGACGGCGGACATGGTGAAGCCCGGGGCGGCGGTGATTGACGTGGCCATGAACCGCGGGCCGGACGGGCGTCTCACCGGGGACGCGGACTTCCCCGCGGTGGAACCCGTGGCGGGCTTTCTCACCCCGGTTCCCGGTGGTGTGGGCCCCATGACCCGGGCCTGCCTGCTGCAAAATGTCCTCCGGGCCGCCCGCCTCCGGCTGGTCCCCTGAAAGAGTCGCAAAAACACCGGGCGGTTTCGCTGAAACCGCCTGGTGTTTTTTGTTACACTCTCCAATTTTTCCCACTTTTTCCGCGGGCTCATTGACTTTTTATCCGTTTCTGGTATAATTAACGAAAAATGTACAATATAAAGTGGGTGAAGCTGTGCGCATTGCCCACTCTTCATTCCACACAGGCAATCGAGGTGGTTTTTTGCTGGTTACAAGAGAGATGGATTACGCCCTGCGCATCCTCCGGGCGCTGCACCGGGACGGGCAGCTTTCCGCCGCCGCCGTGGCCCGGCAGGAGCATATGCAGAAGGCCATTACCCTGAAGCTGCTGAACCGCCTGCTGTCCGCCGGAATCGTGGAGAGCCGCCGAGGCGTCAGCGGGGGATATTTTCTCAAGCGCCGCTGCGAGGACCTGAATATTTACGACGTCTTCCAGGCCATCGGCGAGCCGCCCCTTCTCAACCGCTGCCAGCGGGAGGGCTACCAGTGCGAGAATTTCCCCAGGGGCGGCTGCGGCGTCTGCCGGGAACTGAACCGTATCCAAGGGGCCCTGGACCGGGAGCTCCACCGCGTGCCGCTCAGCGACATTTTCTAGCGTATCCCGGTTTTAGAGGCCGTACCAGGCCAGCGGGCCGCACGCATCCTGGCGGGAAGAGCCCGGACCGCGCCGGGACCCCTTGAATGCCCTTGGGGTTCCTGTGCGCTCCTTCCCTGGGCCGCTGGAAGGCCCTTTCCTCCATCCCCGCGCCCCGCCTGCCCGGGCAGCTTCTAATCCGCCGCAATATGCCACAACCGACCATTAAGGGAAAAGGAGGCACTCAACATGCTGTACCAAACCACGCAGGCCCACGAAGACCTCCGGGCGAAAGTCCGGGAATTTGCGGAGGCCGAGATCAAGCCCATCGCCTTCCTGCTGGACAAGGAGAACCGCTTCCCCACGGAGGCCGTAAAAAAGATGGGAGAGCTGGGCCTGATGGGCCTGCCCTACGGCACGGAGTACGAGGGTGCGGGATCCGACGCCCTGAGCTATGCCATCGCCGTGGAGGAGCTGGCCCGGGTGGACGGCGGCGCGGGGGTCATCCTCTCCGCCCACACCTCCCTGGGCACCTACCCCATCGCCGCTTTCGGCAATGAGGAGCAGAAGAAGAAATACCTCCCGGATTTGTGCAGCGGCCGGAAGCTGGGAGCCTTCGGCCTGACGGAGCCCAACGCCGGGTCCGACGCCGGCGGCACCGAGACCACCGCCGAGGACATGGGGGACCACTACCTCTTAAACGGCGAGAAAATCTTTATCACCAACGGCGGAGAGGCCAGCACCTATGTAATCTTCGCCGTCACCACCCCCGGCATCGGCACCCGGGGCATCAGCGCCTTTATCGTGGAAAAGGGCTGGGAGGGCTTCACCTTCGAAGAGCACTATGACAAAATGGGCATCCGCTCCTCCGCCACCTGCCAGCTCAACTTCAACAACGTCAAGGTTCCCAAGGAGAACCTCCTGGGCAAGGAGGGCCAGGGCTTCAAGATCGCCATGTCCACCCTGGACGGCGGGCGCATCGGCATCGCGGCCCAGGCCCTGGGCATCGCCCAGGGGGCCTATGAGGCGGCGGTGGAGTACTCCAAGGACCGGGTCCAGTTCGGCCGTCCCATCTGCCAGCAGCAAAACATCGCCTTCAAGATCGCCGACATGGCCACCAAGCTCCGCTGCGCCCGCTTCCTGGTCTACAGCGCTGCCGAGCTGAAGCAGGCCCACGTGCCTTACGGCATGGAGTCCGCCATGGCGAAGCAGTACGCCTCCGACATCGCCCTGGAGGTCACCAACGACGCCCTACAGATTTTCGGCGGCTGCGGCTACCTCAAGGGCATGGAAGTGGAACGCTTCTACCGGGACGCCAAGATTACCACCATCTACGAGGGCACCAACGAAATCCAGCGGGTCGTCATCGCCTCCCACATCCTGGGCAAGGCGGGCAAGGCCGACAGCGCCGCCCCCGCCCAGCAAAAAGGTCCCGAGACCGGCGCGCGGAAGCGCCAGATTTGGAAGGACGGCTCCGCCCAGGAGAAGGTGGAGGCCCTGGTCGCCAGCCTCAAGAAGGACGGGCACGACTTCACCGTGGGCATTCCCATGGACACCCCCATCACCCAGGCGGAGCGGGTGGTTTCCGCTGGGCAGGGCATCGGCGAGAAGAAAAACATGAAGCTCATCGAGGACCTGGCCAAGGCCGCCGGGGCCGCCGTGGGCTCCAGCCGCCCTGTGGCGGAGACGCTGAAATACGTGCCCCTGAACCGCTATGTGGGCATGTCCGGCCAGAAGTTCAAGGGGAACCTCTATATCGCCTGCGGCATCTCCGGCGCGATTCAGCACCTGAAGGGCATCAAGGACGCCTCCTGCATTGTGGCTATCAACAAAAATCCCAACGCGAAAATCTTCAAAAACTGCGACTACGGCATCGTGGGGGACGTCATGGAAATCCTGCCCCTGCTCACCGCCGCCCTGGACACCGGGGAGAAGCAGCCCGCGCCGCCCATGGTGAAGATGAAGCGGATGGTGCCCAAGAAGGTCACCCCGCCCCGGAAGCTCTATATCTGCAACGGCTGCGGCCACGAGTACGACGTGCTTGTCGGGGACCCCGAAAACGAGGTCAAGCCCGGCACCGCCTTCAAGGACCTGCCGGAAGGCTGGACCTGCCCCCACTGCGGCGAGGGCGTGGACGCGTTCATCGAGATCGAAGTTTAACGGCCCCGGACTTAAAATAAGGAGGCAGATCTATGTATAACTACCGTCAAGTCACCGACGATCTCTACTGGGTAGGCGCGGACGAGCACCGCCTGGCCCTTTTTGAGAATATCCATCCCCTGTACCACGGCGTCAGCTACAACGCCTACGTGCTTCTGGACGAGAAAACCGTCCTCTTCGACACCGCCGACTGGGCGGTGGGCCGCCAGTTTATCGCCAACGTCAAGGCCGTCCTGGCGGGCCGTCCCCTGGACTATCTGGTCATCAACCACGTGGAGCCGGACCACGCCGCCTCCATTGAGGAGATTCTCCTCCGCTGGCCCAAGGTGAAGATCATCACCACCCCCAAGGCGGTGACGCTCCTCAACCAGTTCGGCTTCGCCCTGGACCCCAGCCAGATCGACGAGGTAAAAGAGGGGGACAGCCGCTGCTTCGGTAAGCACACCATCGCCTTTGTCTACGCCCCCATGGTCCACTGGCCAGAGACCATGGTCTCCTTCGACACCACCAACGGCGTCCTCTTCTCCGCCGACGCTTTCGGCTCCTTCCGCTCCCTGGACGGGAAGCTGTTCGCCGACGAGGTGGACTTCGACCGGGAGTGGATTGACGACGCCCGGCGCTATTATACCAACATCGTGGGCAAGTACGGCCCCCAGGTGGTGGCCCTTTTGAACAAGGCGGCGACCCTCGTGGGACTGGACAACATCAAGATGCTCTGCCCCCTTCACGGCCCCATCTGGCGGAAGGACCTGGGCTATATCATCGGCAAGTACACCCACTGGGCCACCTACGAGCCCGAGGAAAAGGGCGTCATGATCGTCTATGCCTCCATGTACGGCAACACCGAGGCCGCTGCCGAAGTCCTGGCCGCCAAGCTGACGGCCCGGGGCGTGACGAACACCCGGCTTTACGATGTCTCCAGCACCCACGTCAGCTACCTGATTTCGGACCTTTTCAAGTACAGCCATCTGGTGCTGGCTTCCGTCACCTATAATCTCGGCATCTTCCCGCCGATGCACAATTTCCTGATGGACATGAAGGCGCTGAACCTCCAGAAGCGCACGGTGGCCATCATGGGCAGCGGCTCCTGGGCTCCCCGGTCCGGGGCGCTGATGCGGGAGGAAATCGAGCAGCTCAAGCACATGGAGATTCTGGACGACGAGATGACCGTCACGTCCTCCCTCCAGCCCCAGAACGAGTCGGAGATCGACGCGCTGGCCGACGCCATCGCCGCCTCCGTACTCAAATAATTTGCTTCTCCGTCCGTTCCCGAGGCGAAAGTCCGTGAGGATCTTCCAACACGCAGCGGGGGACCGTGAAGACAAGGGCCAGCCTCTCCACCAGGCTGGCCCTTGGTTTGTCTTGAGACAAACCAAGGGCCAACGATTTGGAGCAAGCTCCAAATCGGCCGCTGCGGCGGGTTTATTCAAAACGAGAGGGACCCCTGATGGGTCCCTCTCGTAGCTCTCCTCCTTTCCGATCAGACAAGCCCGCCGTCATGGCTGAAATCCTCCCGCCGCCAGGCAGGCCGACAGGGACCAGGTGCGCCAATCGCGGCACTGGGCCCATGCGGAAACCCGGCGGCTGTTTAGTTCCTCCGACAAGGTGGTCTTGTGATAATCCCAATTCCCGTCATAGTCGGAAACAAGGCGGCTTCCGTCCAGCCGCTCCAGCTGGGACAGCGTGTCAAAGGAAAGCCATGCCAAATAATTTATGCTCACTGTGGGACTTTCCCCCTTCAAATAGCGGTCCACTTGGTTTTTCGCCACCAGATAGTCCACCGGCACGCAGTTGATAACCAGCCACCCCGCCAGGGCCACGGGAAAGGCCCACTTGCAAAACCGAAAGTCCGGCCTCAGGGCCTTCCACAGCCCCGCCAGAAGAAACAGGGCCATCATAATCATGCCCCAATAGGTCATACAGCGCTTGAAGCTCAGGCCGTAAGCGGAGACGTACAGCGTCATCTTCCAGGCCGCCGAGGCCAGCAGGATCAAACTCTCCCCCGCCAGCAGCCCGCAAAGCTGCCGCAGGCCCCTCCAGGCCCGCCCCTCCCGCCGGGAGAGGCACAGGGACGCCAGCGTCAGGCTCAGGTTCAGCACCGTCACGCCCACCATCTGGAAAAAACCGCTCCGGGCCCATTCGGCGTAGCTGACCCCCAGGCTCTCCACGTACTCCGGCCCGCCGAAAAGCCCGGCGGACTGCACCGCCAGGAAGGCCAGGTACAATCCATCCACCGCCGCCAGGGCCAGCACGAAGCCCAGGGCGTCCACCCGGAGGCCCTTCTTCTCCTCCGCCGGGCACAGCCGTTTGGGATGGGCCATGGCGTAGAGCAGGCTGAAGACAAAAGGCGTGAACGCCAGGGCCCAGAACAGCCGCTGGAACAGGTCCCCGAAATGGAGCATCCGGAATTGAAAATTCCAGTTCAGCCGCTCCAGCGACGCGGCAAACAGGGCGTCCGCCGAGACCAGCACCGGGATCAGGAAGGACACCAGGGCCACCGCCCCGCAGAGCCCCAGGACAACGGCCAGCGTCCGGCCGTCCCGCTTTTCCGTCTTCCGCCCCTCGGGAACCGCCGCCGCGAAACAGGCCCACAAATTCCCGAACAGCCCCTGGAACAGGAGCTTATACCGCTCCCCCAGCATCCAGGGGTCCCACCAGGGGCGGCTCCCCAGTCCCGCCGTGACGTGGACGGGAATCAAGACCATCAGGGCCAGCAGGTTCCAGGCGCGGAAGTACCAGTTGGACCCCAGGGCCATGGTCGCGGCCAGAAACAGGTTCGCCGCCAGCAGCGCCCGGCTGGATCCCTTCTCAAATATCCCCGGCCCCATCCAGGCCAGGACCAGGGCGTACCAGGCGAACACCGTGGCCGTCAGCCCGGCGCAGGGGCCGTGCCAGAGGAAACCGTCCACCAGCAGAAGACAAAAGGCCAGGGTCAAACCCAGGAACATCCGGTAACGGCCCATGGATTCCCCGGCCAATTCCCGCTTTTGGGTGCACTTCACAGGCCCTTCGGTGGGAAGGGCTTTTTTCTCTTCGCACATATGAAATTCTCCTATCCGCCTGTCCGCCTCACGCAGACAGTTTCTTCATTATTCCGTACCGCCCGCCCCGTCCGGGACATACTCCAGGATGTCCCCGGGCTGGCAGTCCAGGGCGGCGCAGACCGCCTCCAGGGTGGAAAAGCGGACGGCCTTGGCCTTGTTGTTTTTCAGCACGGAGAGATTCGCCAGGGTGATGTCCACCTTTTCCGAGAGCTGGGAGAGGCTCATCTTCCGCTTTGCCATCATCACGTCCAGGTTCACAACAATCACGGCGGCCACCTCAAATGGTCAGGTCATTCTCCGCCTTCAGTTCCGCCGCCTGGCGGAAGAGGGCGGACATGACGAGACACAGCAGGCCCCCCATGGCAAACATGGGCACAAAGAGGGCGTTGTAGGTGGCCAGGGGCTGGAGGGACTGGTAGTAGCACACGCTGAACGCCACCCGGGCCAGCGCCGCCCCGGCGATGAGGAAGCAAGCCCAGGCGGCCCGCCGCAGGCTGACGGCGTTCGCCCCCGCGAAGGGCTCCCCCCGGAGGATGCTCTTCATTACCCGCCGGGCCTGCCAGAGGATGACGGCGGTGCTACAGCCCGAGAAGAGGAGGAACAGGGTCAGCACGGTCTGGTAGGTATCAAAAAAGTTCCACCAGCCCTCCTTCCAGCTCACCACGCCCCCCATCAAGAAGGCCAGGACCATGTGGTCCTCTCCCACCAGGAGTGCGTCGTCCGTATAGACGCGCATAACGTCCGGTATCCGGTTTCCAGACCAAACAAAAAAGGGAACTTCCAGCAGCGCGATCACATTGCACACCAGAGCCGCCAGCACCAGGGCATAGAGCACCCGGGCAATTTTTTGAACCGGAATCTTTTCCATCGTCTTTCCCCCTCTCACAGCGGCCTTGTGATGAACTCCATCAGCACGGCCATACCCACCCCCAGCAGGGCGAAGGCCCCGGCGGCGGAAAAGAGTTCCAGCTTGTTTCCCCGCCGGAAGCCACTGATGGCCATGGCACCGCCCCACAGGGCCAGGGCCAGCGCAGCCGGAATCAAAATCATAGTCAAACTCATGGCACCAAGCCTCCTTTTTCTGGTATCCTACCACAGGCCGCTTTGCTTGTCAATAAATATTTATCGTTTTACGATAAAATTAAATTGATATACGACAAATTTAATAGGAGCAGAGCCCTCCGCGCAGGGCCTGAACCCCAGGTCAGGCCCTTCCTCCAAGGTCTTCATTTCTATCAGCAGAACCCCTTGCAGGGGCGGGCCTGCGTGTCCGCCTTCACAGTGGCCGCCACGCCAAAAGCCAGGTTGGGCAATGCTCCCCAACTGCCAAGGTACGCCAGCGGAAAGAGGAGGAGTCCATTCGATACCCCCAAAAATCCCCCCGCAAGGGCGGGGACACCCCCCAAAAAGGCAGGAAAGCGGGCCGTCCTTCCGGACAGCCCGCTTTCCTGTATGGTATAGAGAAAGGAGAGGGAAAATGGTGGGGTCAGCAAGCGGTTTCCGCTTGTTGGGTTTATCATAACGGCGAGTCTCCCAATTGTCAACGCCTTTCCCCGAAGCTTCACACTTTGTTTACATTCGACAAATTCTGATCCCTGATATTTACAAATCGTTCAAAAATTATCCAGATTCCACCCTTGACAACTCTGTTAGGCTATGCTAATATTTAGCGCGCTAACATTTAGCACACTAATGGCCTTGTCCCTCCGGGGACGGGCATAGGGAGCTGATCGCATGGACAATTGCTGTAGGGGCCTGGGTCCCGCCCTGGGCTGGGCGGCCAAGCTGTCCAAGGCCAATATGGACGCCCGGGTTTCCCAATACGACGTGACGCCTGTCCAGACCCACGTCCTCCTCTATCTCCAGCAGCACGGCGGACAGGTTCCCCAGCATGAGCTGGCCGGGTTCCTCCGGGTAAAGCCCTCCACCGTCAACGGCGTTTTGGACCGGATGGAGGAAAAGGGCCTGGTCCGCCGCTCCGTCAGCGGGCGGGACGCCCGCCGCCGCCTGATTACCCTGACGGAGAAGGGGGCGGAGCAGCAGGCCCTGTTCCAGAGGAGCTTTTTAGACGTGGAGGACGCCATGGTCCGGGGCTTCACCCAGGAGGAACGGGAAACCCTGCGGGCCCTTCTGGACCGCGTTATCCAAAATCTCAAGGAGGATTCCGAGACATGAAACACACACTCTGGCCCCACGCCCGGCCCTATGCCCTGTGGATTGCCCTGGGCGTGGCGTGCAGCGCCATGGAGGCCGTTTTTGAGCTGCTGATTCCCCTGGTGATGAGCGACATCGTGGACGTCGGAATCGCCAGCGGGGACCAGGCCTACATCCTGCGGAAGGGCGGGCTGATGGTGGCCCTGGCGGTGGCCTCCCTGTGCTTCGGCCTGGGGGCGGCGGTGGCCTCGTCGGTGGCCGGCATGGGGTTTGGCGCCAGCCTCCGCCGGGCGGAATACGGCCATATCCAGACCTTTGCCTTTTCCAACATCGAGCGCTTCTCCACCGCTTCCCTGGTGACCCGGCTCACCAACGATGTGCACAATTTGCAGATGTCCCTGATGATGTCCATGCGCCTGATGGTCCGGGCCCCGGTGATGCTGGTTTCCGCCCTGTTTTTCTCCATCCGTATCAGCGTCCGGCTCAGCAACATCTTCCTTGTGGCCCTGCCCCTGCTGGCAGTGGTGGTGGCGGTGCTCCTGGTGACCACCGGGCCCCTCTTCCGCTCCCTCCAGGAGAAGACCGACGCGCTGAACCTGGTGGTGCAGGAGAATCTGGCGGGCATCCGGGTGGTGAAATCCTTCGTCCGGGAGGACCGGGAGCGGATGAAGTTCCAGCAGCGCAACGACGACCTGAAAAACACCTCCCTCCGGGCCTTTGGCAAGGTGGTCATCAATATGCCCTTGATGATGCTGATTATTTACGGCACCATCATCGCCGTCATGTGGTACGGCGGGCAGATGGTTTACGCCGGAACCCTGGAAGCGGGGAAGCTCATCACCTACTTTACCTATATCACCCAGATCATGATGTCCCTCATGATGGTCTCCATGATCTTCATGATGCTGACCCGCACCGTAGCCTGCGCCAAGCGGGTGGCGGAGGTCCTGGGCGAGGCGCCCGCCATCACCGACAGCGGGGCGGAGCCCGGGAAGGATGGCCTCCCTCTGGAGCCCGCCGACGGCTCTATTGACTTCGACCACGTGTCCTTCAAATACAGCGCGGAAAGCCCCGGGTGGATTCTGGAGGACATCAGCCTCCACATCCCCCCGGGCAGCACCGTGGGAATCCTGGGGGGCACCGGGAGCGGCAAGACCTCCCTGGTCTCCCTGATCCCCCGGCTCTACGAGGCGGATCAGGGCACCGTCTCCGTGGGCGGAAGGCCCGTGGCCGCTTACACCATGGAGAGCCTCCGGGAGTCCGTCAGCATGGTGCTGCAAAAAAACACCCTGTTCACCGGAACCATCCGGGAAAACCTCCTCTGGGGCAACCCGGAGGCCACGGAGGAGGAACTCTGGGCCGCCTGCCGGGCCGCCTGCGCCGACGAATTCCTGGAGCGGATGCCCGGGGGCCTGGACACGGACCTGGGCCAGGGGGGCGTGAACGTCTCCGGCGGGCAGAAGCAGCGGCTCTGCATCGCCCGGGCCATTTTGAAAAAGCCCAAGGTGCTGATTCTGGACGACTCCACCAGCGCCGTGGACACCGCCACGGACGCCAGCATCCGGGCGGCCTTCGCCAGCGAATTGAAAGACGCCACCAAGCTCATCATCGCCCAGCGGGTGGCCTCCGTCCGGGAGGCGGACCTAATCCTGGTGATGGACGGCGGGCGCATCGCCGCCCAGGGCACCCACGAGGAGCTGATGGAGGCCTGCGGTATCTACCGGGAGGTTTACCAGTCCCAGCAGGAAGGAGGAAGCATCGATGGCTAAGCACGGACCCGGCCCCCACGGACCCGGCGGTCCCGGCGGCGGCTTCCGCAAGCCCAAGAACATCCGGGGCACCCTGGGGAAGCTCATGCGCTACCTGGGACGCTACAAGCTCCACCTGGTCCTGGTAGCGGCGCTGCTGGTTGCCAGCTCCGCCTGCACCGTGGGAGGCTCCTACCTGATCCGCCCCCTGATCAACGACTATATTCTCCCCGGCGACTTCCCGGGCCTTGCCAGGATGCTAGCCGTCATGGCTATGGTGTACGTACTGGGCGCGGTATGCACCTTCGGCTACAGCCGTATCATGGTCCACATTTCCCAGACCACCGTGGCAAAAATCCGGGCGGACCTCTTCGGGAACATGCAGGACCTGCCCCTGAAATTTTTTGACACCCACACCCATGGCGAGCTGATGAGCCGCTATACCAACGACATTGAAACCGTCTCCGAGGCCCTGAACAACAGCTTCGGAAGCCTGGTCTCCTGTACGCTGAACTTCTCCGGCACCATCGCCATGATGCTGGTCCTCAGTCCCCCGCTGACCCTGGTCACCTTCGCCACCCTGGCGGTGATGCTGCTGGTGGTGAAAACCATCGGCTCCCGCTCCCGGCGGTATTTCGCCGACCAGCAGAAGGCCCTGGGAGAGGTCAACGGCTATATCGAGGAAATGATCGAGGGCCAGAAGGTCATCAAGGTCTTTAACCACGAGCGGGAGGCCCAGGAGGGGTTCCAGCGGCGGAACGAGGCATACCGGGACGCGGCCACGCGGGCCCAGGTCTTCGCCGGGATGATGATGCCCGCCATGGGAAACCTGAACTATATCAATTACGCCGTCACCTGCTGCGTCGGCGGGCTCCTGGCCATCCGGAACGGGGACCTGGGGGGCCTGGCGGCCTTCCTCCAGTACTCCCGGCAGGTGGGCCAGCCCATCACCCAGATTTCCCAGCAGGTAAACACCCTCCTCTCCGCCGTGGCTGGCGCGGAGCGCATCTTTGAGATCATGGAGACCCCGCCGGAGGACGACCAGGGCAAAATCCGCCTGGTCCGGGCGGCGGAGGACGAAAGCGGGGCCCTCGCCCGGGTCCACCGGGACACCAATACCTGGGCCTGGCTGAAGCCCGATGGAACCCTGGTCCCCCTCCGGGGGGACGTGCGGTTCAGCCACGTGTCCTTCGGCTACGACGAGGACCGGACCATCCTTCACGACGTATCCCTCTTTGCCAAGCCCGGGCAGAAGATTGCCTTCGTGGGCTCCACTGGCGCGGGGAAAACCACCATCACCAGCCTCATCAACCGCTTCTACGAAATCCAGGGCGGAACCATCACCTACGACGGGCTGGACGTGAAGGACATTGCCAAGGAGTCCCTTCGGCGCTCCCTGGGCGTGGTGCTCCAGGACACCCACCTGTTCACCGGGACCGTGGCGGACAACATCCGCTACGGGCGGCTGGACGCCACGGATGAAGAGGTGGAAGCCGCCGCCCGGCTGGCGGGAGCCGACGGCTTTATCCGCCACCTGCCCCAGGGCTACCAGACCGTCCTCTCCGGAGACGGCGGCAGCCTCAGCCAGGGGGAGCGGCAGCTTTTGAACATCGCCCGGGCGGCCTGCGCCAATCCCCCGGTGCTGATTCTGGACGAGGCCACCAGTTCCATCGATACCCGGACGGAGAAGCTGATCGAAAAGGGCATGGACCGCCTCATGGCGGGCCGGACCGTGTTCGTCATCGCCCACCGGCTTTCCACCGTCCGCAACGCCAAGGCCATCATGGTCCTGGAGCAAGGGGAGATCATCGAGCGGGGGGACCACGACAGCCTGCTGGAACAGAAGGGGCGGTACTACCAGCTCTATACGGGACTGGAGGAGCTGGCGTAGGGCTTCTTTCCCCAAACGCCCTGGTTTTGTCAATGCCAAAACCAGGGCGAATCCGTATAATGAACATAGAAGTACGCCGCTGCAAAACGGTCAGTCCGGTTCAGCCAACTAGTTCACAGTTGACCGCTCGGGGGCAGGCCGGGCGGTCAACACGCTTTTGTGGTAAGTAGCAGCGATGCCATGGTGGAAACACCACGAACCGCAGCACAGTAAAAAGCCGTTTCTTCCACATCCACGCCACCTCCCCCCATGTTGGGTTTGCGCAGAGGTGCAAACGGTGGACTGACCGCTTCCATGCAGCAGCGTCCTTCTGCCACCATCCTACCATACCGTCCGCCGCCCGTCAATTTCCGCCGCCCCAGGGGGCGGTTTTTTGACGCTCTTTTTCCGTTGCCACTTGACAATATCGATGTTCGATATTATACTGTATTCAGTAATAACGATATTCGATATTAGGAGGTGCGCCGTGGCGAGAGAGAAGTTTCAAACCCTGACAGAGCCGATGTTCTACATCCTCCTCACCCTCCGGGAGGAGCGCTGCGGCACGGACATCATGACCCGGGTGTCCGCCCTGACCCACGGGCGGGTGGGCCTGGGGCCCGGCACCCTGTACAACCTCCTGGACAGCTTCCAGCAGGCGGGGATGATCCGGGAGACCAGCGTGTCGGGCCGGAAACGGAGCTACCTCATTACGGACAAGGGCCGGGAGACCCTGCGGGCGGAATACCTCCGCCTGCTGGCGCTGACCGGGGATTACAAGACCTGCGCGGGAGAGGAGGACCTGAAATGAAAAATGTGGCCTATCGCTGGAACACGTTTCAGCTCTATGACTACCGGGGGGTGGAGGACCACCTCTCCGCCATGGCGGCCCAGGGCTGGCGGCTGGAGAAGGCGGGGAACACCTTCTGGAAGTACCGCCGGGCGGACCCGGCCCCGGTCCGCTACGCCGTTACTTACAACGCCGGGGCCTCCCAGTTCAACCCCGGCCCCACGGAGGGGCAGGAATCCCTGGAAGAGCTGTGCAATGCCGCCGGGTGGACCAAGGCCTGCGATTGGTTCCAGATGCAGATCTTTTCCACGGAGGACCCCGCCGCTGTTCCCCTGGAGACGGACGAGGTCCTGCGGCTTCAGAACATCCACCGCTCCATGAGGAAGAACTTCCTCCCCGCCAACCTCGTTTTGCTGCTCATTGGCCTCTGGATGTCCTCTTCCCTGGTCTACTCCCTGGTCTCAGGAAACATCCTCCGGCTGTTCTCCAGCAACGCCCACCTCTTCTCCGGGGCGTTGTTCCTGCTAGTGGTCCTTCTGGAGCTTTACACCCTCCTCCACTACTACCACTGGCGGAAACAGTCCCGCCGCTCCATTGAGGAGGGCGGAACCTGCGTCCCCATCAACACCCGGGCTTATCAGCGGCTCAACCGTAGCGGGCTGGTCCTGGTGGGGATTGTGTCGGCCCTGTATCTGCTGGCGGAGCTGCTGGGCGGCGGCAGGGGCTACGCCCTTTTCTTCCTGGCATACATTCTCCAATTCATCCTGCTGGTTTTCCTGGTCCGGCGGACCACGGCGGCGCTGCGGAAGCGGAAGGCCTCCAAGGGCGTCAACATGGCGGTGACGCTGGCCGTGGACTTCATCCTGGCCTTTGCCCTCATCGGAGGGCTGACGTTCTGCGCCATCCGTTTCGGCTGGTTTTCCGGCGGAAGCGGCGAGACCTACACCTATCAAAACGTGGAATTTGACGTACATCCCCGGGAAGACGTCCCCCTGACCCTCTCCGATCTGACCGGGGAACCTTACGAGCACGTCAGACGGAGCTGTCGGCGGGAGGGGTCCATTCTCCTGCCGGAATGGAGCTATTGGGAAACAGCTCTTGAAAACGGTCCGGAGGAGGATGGCTGGCCCGGCTCCCTGCACCTCAGCTATACGGTCTATATCCCCCGGTTCCAGTGGTTCTACGATGATGTTGCGGAGGAGCTTCTGGAGGACGCCGTCCCGCGCTCGTCCTACGGCATAGGGTACGCGTACGTTTCCGAGGACCCGGCCCCCTGGGGGGCGGAGGCGGTTTACCGCCGCTGGCTGGACGGCAGTCCCATAAATTCCTGGTTCTTGTGCTTCCCGGACCGGATCACGAGCCTCAGCATGGACTGGGAACCCACGGCCCGGGAAAAGGCGCTGATCCAAAGCCGCCTGGGTTCGGAGACATAAAAAAGAAGGGGAGAGGCCCTCTGCCTCTCCTCGTTCTTGCACGGCCTCAGCCCTGGTCCCGCAGCACCCAGCTGTCCCCGCTGAGCATCAGCCGGTCGGCGATCATGGCGATGAACTCCGAGTTAGTGGGCTTGCCCTTGGTGTTGGACACGGTGTAGCCAAAGTACTTTTGCAGCGTTTCCAGGTCTCCCCGGTCCCAGGCCACCTCGATGGCGTGGCGGATGGCCCGCTCCACCCGGGAGGGCGTGGTGCCAAACCGTTTGGCCACCGCCGGGTACAGCACCTTGGTCACGGCGTTGATCACTTCCATGTCGTTGACCGCGATGATGATGGCTTCCCGCAGGTATTGGTAGCCCTTGATATGGGCCGGGACGCCGATCTCGTGGATGACTCCGGTGACGGTGTTCCGCAGGGCGTGGACCCGCAGGTCCGGGGATGCGGGGCTCTCGAAGATGCCGTGCATCCGCTCCATCAGGGAGCTTGGCTCGCAGGGCTTGGGCAGATAGTAACACACGCCCAGCTTTTCCGCGTCCGCCAGGGTTTGGTGCCCGCAAAAGGCGGAGACAATGATGGTCTTGGGATTCGGGCCCTCCTGGTCCTTCAGCGTCTTGAGAAGGCCCAGCCCGTCCAGCCCCGGCAGGGCTACATCCATCAGCAGGAGGTCCGGCCTCCGCTCCTCGATGAGCCGCAGGGCCTCCCGTCCGTCTCCGGTGGAAGCCGCCACGGTAAACTCACCAGCCTGTTCAATGGTCTCCTGCAGCATTGCGCGGAATTCCTCGTTGGCATCCGCCAAAAGCACAGTCCTTTGATGATCCATGATGATTCCAAACCTTTCCTTCTTGATCGGCTGTCAGAGCGTCCTGACACTCTCAGCTCGTTTTCTATAAAATAGCATAAATTTCCAGATTTTTCAAGATAGGATTACAAAAAAACAGAAGTTTTCTTCGACATATTTTTCATTTTCCGCAGCAAACCCTATATATTGTGTATTTTTTCCATTTTTCTGTAAATTTCTACCAAAGTTCTTCCCGGCAGGAGCCTTTTTTACCCTCTCCCAGGAGAAACCAGCCCCTCCGGCGGGCGCCCTTCTCCCTGCGGGAGAGGGGGAATAGGTAATTTTCCTACTTTTCCTTTGGGGGAAACTGTGTTATGATGGAGATGATTATCGAACAGGAACGGGGAGGAACCACCTATGGACCTGATGGCACAGCTGCGGGCCTTCCGGCCTTGGAATGAACAGGAGGAACGGGACCAGAGGGCCCTGCTCCGCCTCTTAGAACACGGGCAGGCCCCCTATGGCCGGGAGGACCCGGCCCATTGGACCGCCTCCGCCTGGGTGGCCAGCCCGGACCGGAGCCAGGTGCTCATGGCTTATCACAATGTCTACGGCTCCTGGGCCTGGCTGGGGGGGCACGCCGACGGGGAGCGGGACCTGCTGTCCGTGGCCCTGCGGGAGGTCCGGGAGGAGAGCGGCCTGGAGGAGGTCCGGCCCTTGTCCCGGGACCTATACTCCCTGGAGATTTTAACGGTGGACGGGCACGAGAAACGGGGACGGTACGTCTCCTCCCATCTCCACTTGAACGTGACCTTTCTCCTGGAGGCGGACCCCGCCGCCCCGGTGCGGTGCAAGCCCGACGAGAACAGCCTGGTGGGCTGGTTCGGCCTGGGGGAGGCCGTGGCCGCCTCCACAGAGCCCTGGTTCCAGAAACGCGTTTACCACAAGCTCAACGCCAAGCTGGCGGCCTTCCCGCCCCGGGAGCCCTGAGGGATGGAACACTGGGAGCTTATTAAGCCCGGCGGGCTCCGCTTCGCCTGGGCCGACGGGCTGTTCCCCCCGGGGACCGACAGCTTTCTCCTTGCCTCCTTCCCCCGTCTGCGGCCGGGGCTCCGGGTGCTGGACCTGGGCTGCGGCACAGGGCTTTTGAGCCTGCTGCTGCTCCAGCGGCAGAGGGAACTGGCGGTGACGGGGCTGGAGCTCCTGCCGGAGGCCGTGGCCCTGGCGGAGCGGGCGGCGGCGGAAAACCACCTGGAGGACCGCCTCTCCTTCCGGCAGGGGGATCTGCGGGACGGGAAGGCGCTTCCCCCGGGCCAGTTTGACCTGGCCGTCTGCAATCCCCCTTACTACCCCGTAAACAGCGGCGCCCTGACCGGGGAGGGCGCCCGGCGGACCGCCCGGGCGGAGGCAGACTGTACCTTGGAGGACATCTGCCGCGCGGCGCGCCGGGCCCTGCGCTGGGGCGGGCGGTTCTGCCTGGTCCATAAGCCGGAGCGGCTGACGGACCTGCTCTGCGTCCTCCGGGAGGCGGGCCTGGAGCCCAAGCGGCTGCGGACGGTCTGCGTGACGGCGGGGGCCGCTCCCTCCCTGGTGCTGCTGGAGGGCCGCCGGGGCGGGAAGCCCGGCCTGGACCTGGAGCCGCCGCTGGCCCTGTACACGCCGGAGGGGGCCCCCGCCAAGGAGCTGGACCGCATTTATTTTCGAGAGGAGGCCCTGCTATGAGCGGAACCCTATATCTGGTGGCCACGCCCATCGGCAACCTGGGGGACTTGTCCCCCAGGGGGCTGGAAACCCTGGGGGCGGTGGACTTCATCGCGGCGGAGGATACCCGGGTGTCCCTGAAGCTGCTGAACCACTTCCAGATTAAAAAGCCCCTGGTGAGCTACCACGAGCACAACGCCGCCGCCGCTGGGCAGGCGGTCCTCAGCCGCCTCCTGGCGGGGGAGAGCTGCGCCCTGGTCACCGACGCCGGGACCCCCGCCATCTCGGACCCCGGGGAGCTCCTGGTCCGCCTCTGCGGGGAGAACGGCGTGGAAGTGCTGTCCATCCCGGGCTGCTGCGCGGCGGTAAACGCCCTGGCGGTTAGCGGCCTGCCCACGGGGCGCTTTACCTTCGAGGGCTTCCTGTCCGTCAACAAGCAGAGCCGCCGGGAACACCTGGAGAGCCTGAGGGGCGAAACCCGGACCATGATCTTCCACGAGGCCCCCCACAAGCTCCGGCCCACCCTGGCGGACTTCTGCCAGGCCTTCGGCCCGGAGCGCCGGATCGCCCTCTGCCGGGAGCTGACCAAACTCCACGAGGAGACCCGCCGCTGCACCCTGGGCGAAGCGGCGGCGTACTACCAGGACCATGACCCCCGGGGGGAGTACGTCCTGGTGGTGGCTGGGGCGGCCCCCAGGGAGGAGGCCGCCGTCACCCTGGAAGAGGGAGCCGCCCGGGTGCTGGCCCTGGTGGAGGCCGGGCAGCGTCTGAAAGATGCCGTCCGGGAGGTGGCGGAGCACACGGGCCTCAGCAAGAACGGCCTTTACGCCACCGCCCTGGAGATGCGGGACTAGGCCTTGTTTGAAAAATGTCGAAACGCCCAAACGGCGGATCTTTTTCCGCCACTCTGCGTTAAATTTTCTTGCCGGACGTCATCCTGCCTGCGAAAATTTGCCTTGATTGGCGAAAAAATATCTCACTGTTGGGCATTCCGCCAATTTTCAAACAAGGACTAAAAACGGCTTTTACAGGAGCGGGCTCGTATAATTTTCCATTCCGCCGTCCATACTTCCCTCAGACTTATTTCTATTGAGGGAGGAACTCTTGCATGGAACACAAACTGAAATCCGTTCTCAGCGGCACGGGCTTTTACCTCCTGCTGGCCGTCTGCCTGCTTGCGGCGGCGGTGAGCGGCTGGTTCCTGCTCTTCGGCGGGGACAAGCCCGTCCAGGAGGAGGCCGCGCCCCCGGCGGCGGTGTCCGCCCCGGTGCAAAACGCCTACGTCCCCGAACCAGAGCCCGCGCCGGAGGAGGACGAGCCCCCGGTGGAGGCATCCGCCCCGGTAGAGGTGGAAATTGTCCCCACCATGCCGGAGGTGGAAACCAGCGGCACGCCCGTGATGGCGGAGCCCCCCCGGCTGGTGGTGGAACCCCTGAAGGGAGAAGTGCTGATGGCCTTCTCCGTGGACCAGCTGGTCTACAGCCCCACCCTGGCGGACTGGCGGACCCATGACGGCGTGGACATTTCCGCCAAGCCCGGGACCACCGTGCTGGCGGCCACGGCGGGCACCGTCGCCTCGGTGGAGGACCATCCGCTGATGGGCACCACCGTGGTCATTGACCACGATGGGGGCTATACCACCACCTACGCCAATCTCCAGGCCAAGCCCACGGTGGAGCCCGGGGACACGGTCACCGCCGGGCAGATTATCGGCGCGGTGGGAACCACCGCCTCCGCCGAAGCCGCCCAGAGCCCCCACCTCCACTTCTCCGTCACCCAGGACGGAGAGGCGGTGGACCCCAGCGCCTTCTTGAAAGGCTGATTTCCAAAGCCCCGCTCTCCCGCCCCTTACGGCCGGAAGCGGGGCTTGCCTTTTCCCAGGTTTTATGCTATGGTAGGGAAGTAAGATAATAGCCTGCCCTTTCTGGCGGCTTGAAAAGGAGTGCGCACTATGAAAACTTATACCTTCCAGCCCCGGGGCGTCTGTTCCCGGGAAATGCAGGTGGACCTGGACGACCAGGGCGTCATCCAGTCCCTCCGGGTCACCGGGGGATGCAGCGGCAACCTCCAGGGCATCGCCGCCCTGGTAAAGGGCCTGCCCGCCGGGGAGGCCATCCGCCGCCTCAAGGGCATCCACTGCGGGCCCAGGAGCACCTCCTGCCCGGACCAGCTGGCCCTGGGGCTGGAACAGGTCCTGGGCCAGGGCTGAGGGCGCTGGCAACGCCTATGAAAATCGTCTTGGTCATCGACCAGTTCGACGACGCCAACAATGGTACCACCATCAGCGCCCGCCGCTTTGCCACCGCCCTGAAGGAACACGGGAACGAGGTCCGGGTCATCGCCACGGGAAAGCCCACGGACTATAAATACGCCGTCCGGCAGATGAAGTTCCTCCCCATTGTGGAGCACCTGATCACCAGCCAGGGGATGCGCCTGGCGATACCCAACAGGCACGTCTTTGAAAAGGCGGCGGCCTGGGCGGACGTGGTGCACTTTATGATGCCTTCCCCCCTGTCCATCATGGGCCTCAAGCACGTGGAACGTTTGGGCATTCCACACACGGCGGCCTTCCATTGCCAGCCGGAGAACATCACCTACACCCTCCACCTGGGCAACAGCAAGCGGGTAAACGATTTCGTATACACCAAGTTCCGGGACACCTTCTTCAACCGCTTCACCCACATCCACTGTCCCAGCAACATGATCGCGGGCCAGCTCCGGGACCACGGGTACACCGCCCAGCTTCATGTCATCTCCAACGGCATCAGCCCCCAGTACACCTATGGCCGGGCCCCCCAGGAAGACTGGATGCGGGGGAAGTTCAACGTGCTGATGGTGGGCCGCTATGCCGGGGAGAAGCGGCAGGACGTGCTGATTAACGCCTGCGCCCAGTGCCGCCACAAGGAGGACATCCAGGTCATCCTGGCGGGCAAGGGCCCCCTTGAGGGGAAGTACCGCCGCCTGGCGGAAAAGCTCCCCAACCCCATCGTCATGGAGTTCTACGAGCCCGGCCGCCTGCTGGAGATTCTCCACATGGCGGACCTATACGTCCACACCTCCGACGCGGAGATCGAGGCCATGAGCTGCATGGAGGCCTTCGCCTGCGGGCTGGTGCCCCTCATTGCGGACTCCCCCCGGTCTGCCACGCCCCAGTTTGCCCTGGATGGGCGGAGCCTGTTCCCCGCCGGGGACGCCGCCGCCCTGGCGGAGAAGATCGACTGGTGGTTCGAGCATCCCCAGGAGCTGGAGGAAATGGGGCGGCGCTACGGCGAGCACGCCAAGCAGTACGCCCTGGACCGCTCCATCCAGCAGACGGAGGAGATGTTCCGGACGGCCATCCGGGAACAACGGAAATAACCAGCGGAGCCCCGCCGTGAGGCGGGGCTTTTCAGGCTGCCATAAGGAGGCCCCCCATGGAAAACAGCAAGGTCTTTGCCATGAAGTTATCCAAAATCTATCCCCTTCTGGTGCAGAAGGCGGAGCGGAAAGGCCGAACGGAGGAGGAGGTCCGCCAGGTCATCTGCTGGCTGACGGGCTACACCGGGGAGGGCCTGGCCCGCCAGCTGGAGCGGGACGCCAGCTACCAGGCCTTTTTTGAGGAGGCCCCCGGCATCCACCCTGGCGCCTCTCAGATTACTGGAACCGTCTGCGGCGTCCGGGTGGAGGCCATCCAGGACCCCCTGATGCGGAACATCCGGTATCTGGACAAGTTAATCGACGAACTGGCAAAGGGCAGGCCTATGGAAAAAATCCTCCGGAAGTAGGCCCTGTTTGAAAATTGGCGGAATGCCGGATTGGGGCAGATTTTTTTGCCGGGCAAGGCGATTTTTTGCAGGCGGGCTGTCGCCCGGCAAAGAAAATCAACGCAGTCCTGGCGGAAAAAGACGCCCCGAGACGGCGTTTTGCCATGTTTCAAACAGGGCCTAGGCCAAAACCGCCAAATTCCCCAAGGGGCCGCTGTCACCAGCGGCCCCTTTTTGGCGTATGCTGAACCAGCGGCAAAGGAGGAATGCACCATGGCATATTCTGACCGGGAGCTGCTGGCGCGCCTGATCGAGTGCGAGGCGGGCGGCGAGGGGGAGAACGGCATGAAAGCCGTGGCGGGCGTCGTCATGAACCGGGTCCACGCCCGGGGAGGCGAGTACGCCCGGGTGGGCCAGGGCAGTATCCGGAACATCATTTTCCAGCCCTACCAGTTCGTCTGCGCCAGCGAGACGGAAGGGGGCGCCTACAACCCCCAGAACATATACAACATGCGGCCCGAGGCCATCCACTACGAAATCGCCGACTGGGCCATCGCCGGAAACCGCCTGCCGGACGTCGCGGAGTCCCTTTGGTTCTATAATCCCTTCGGCCCCGACTGCCGCCCCTTCTTCCCCACGGGCGTGGGCTACTGGCAGACCCGCATCGGCGACCACTGTTTCTATAATCCTACCGAGGAATATAAATTAAGTAATATACAGCCAAAAAAATTATAACTGCAAATCATAGTCAATGCTCCTGTCTGGATAAATGCGAATTTCTTTAATCAAAATCCTCCAGAAGTCCCTCTGGCTGGCCCGGTCCAGGTCCTCGTAGGCAGACTGCCAGCCTTGGGAAAGAAGGGCCTCTACCCGCCCGAAGTCCGGCGTTTTTATAGGCTTAGCCTGTTCGGTCAGCTCCTCAAGGCGGGCCTTCAGCGGCTCCTGGTCTTTTCGGTACTCCTCGATACTGATTAGCTCTTCCAAATAGAGCTCCTTCAGCCGGGACAGCTTCGTCTTGATGGCAGCGGCTTCCGCCTGATAGTTTCTCCCCTTCCGGCTGTTTTTGAGGTTATCAAAGCCGACCCGGTATTGCGAGAGCTTATTGCTGATGGTTTCCATAAGGAAGCGTTCGATCTTGCTCTCGGCCAGGTTCACGCTGTTGCTGCATGCCTTTCGGATATACCGGCTGGGGCAGTTGTAGAAGGCCGTCCCGCCCCGGGTGTTGGTCCGCCCGCCCATCCGGTAGCCGCACTCGCCGCAGACGATCAGTCCGGAGAAGAGATAGACCCGAGAATCCTTCACCTTCCGCACCGTCCTTTTTCGCATAGTCTGAATTTTTTCAAACTCATCTTTTGTTATGTAAGGGGAGCACATATCTTCGACGCCGTAGTACGAGCCGTAATAAGCGGGACTGTCCAGCATCTTGCTGGCAAGCTGGTACTCAATGCGGAAATGGTACTCCTCCCAGATATGGGCCTGGGCCTCGCTGATGGAGCCAGAGGCCAGGTATTTCCGGAAGAAGGCGGCCACGGCCTCCTGAGAGGCCTCGTCCTTCACCAGCTTCTTGCCCTCAATGCGATAGCCCGTCGGACAGTTTCCTGTCAGTGGTTCCCGACGCTCCCGCTTGGCATCGAATACGACCTTGATGCGCTCGCTGGTCCGGTCGGCCTCATCCTGGGCGACAGAAAGCATGATGTTGATTTTCAGGCGGCCAGCGGCGGTGGAGGTGTCATAGTCCTCGTAGATGGTCTTCCAGTCCACGTGATACTGCTCCAGGACCTCCTGGACCTTGTAGTACTCGCCGACATTCCGGAACCAGCGGTCGAGCTTCGTGAAGACGATCAGGTCGATTTTCCCGGCCCGGACGTCTTCCAGCATCCGCTGGAGTCCGGGGCGTTTGGCGGCCTTTTTTCGCGCTGAGATGCCGGGATCGGCATAGCGGCCCACAACTTCGACCTGCTCCCGCCGTGCCCATTCGTCCAGGCTGCTCTGTTGTGCCTCCAAGGACAGGCCGTGGATGGACTGTTCCGCCGTGGAGACGCGGATATATAGGGCAACGCGCTTCATGGGGGTCTCCTTTCCCTGCGGTTTTAATTGCTTTTTGGGAAAACTGTGGTATTTTAGGAAATAGGAAAGAACAATCTTTCATCGCTGCCAGTAACGGCGGACGGTTGGCCCTCCCGACAGGGGGCAGCTTCTTGTCCTCTGATCTTCGGAAAGGGGGGCTGCTCTATGGTAACATACAGCGAGCTGTTTCAGTACACACTTGTCATCATCGGCATTATCGGCCTCTTTATTGCGGTCAATAAAAAGAAGTAACCGCCCGGCTTCCCAACCTGCGGTTACTTCTGTAACATAGCTTAGGGGGCCAACCGTCTACCGACAGCGCCCTTTCTATGTCCAGTATAACCGCCCTATGTGAAATTGTCAAGGCTCCTGCTGACGTCCAATCTGGACGCCAGCTTATTTATTGACTTCCGGTTTCTCCACCCGATAAAAATCGGCATGCTCTCTAAAAAATCGTGATCTAAAAAAATAATGGAACAAAAGTTGTAGCCTCAATACTTTATATGCTATGCTGATTTCAGCAGCATCGAAAGGAGGAAGCGTAAAGTATGCTGCTCAACCTACTGAATTCAGCCGCAGGCAAAAGAGCCCACATTGTTTTGTCTCCCTCTGTTGTGTCCAATCTGGGCACACTCCCCCGCATTTCCATAGGCAGGCCTTATTTGTTCACATTTGTAACAAACTACTGATTTAATAATAGATTTTCGAGTTATTTATACCACTTATGCACTTTTCCGACAAAGTTTCTATTGTTTTGCCGAATACGTTAATATATAATTGCGACGCGCAAATAACAGTTTTGGCGTCAAAATGGAAAGGATTAAGGCTTTATGCAGGAATTGGATTCCAAAATAAGGGAATTGTTCTCTCAGCTTGACGGCGATGCCAAGGAAGCGTTCCTCAAGGCTTTTGAAACTGCTCCAGAAACGCAATCATCGCTTGTTTCGTCTTGCCGTCCGCCGCAGCAAGAAGTTCATTAAGCCGCTGATCCAGCGGAGACAGCCCATCCCCGGCAGCGGGGGTGGGCTCTTTTTGTTCTTCCTCTTGCCCCAGAAGATATCCCACCGACACATCAAGTTTATTGGCAATTTTGCACAGCATTTCCAAGTCAGGTTCCCGGACTCCAGTTTCATACTGACTCAATGTATTTTGCCGAATCCCCAGTTCATTTGCCAATACTTTTTGCTGGATATTTCGCGCCTTCCTAATCTCCTTAATTCTCATAATCGTTCCTCCACATATAATATATATCGCAAATCGTGAACAATCAACACAATTCTCAATAAGAGAAATTGTTTAATATGCCATATTGACAGTTTCACAAATAGAGAATAACATAAATATCACGGGTCGAGAATCAAAAAAAGGAGGTGAACAGCATGAGCAAACCTATTCCCGCACTATTCCCGTGCACATTGACCGCAGACGAGGCCAATGCTTTATTGGAGTGTCGCTACACGGCAGACGGAGGGATGGATACTGTCCACAGTCCTCGGGAACTTCCTAGTAAAATTGCGGACATTATTTTGGAGGAAGAATTAACGCCGCTACAAGTGCAGGCGGCACTCGTAGCGGCGTGGGGGAGAATCCTGAAAAACGGAAGGATTAGTCTTCCTCGTCGGAAGAGTAGCATTCATCAGGATCACAGTAAGACGGAGTAACAGTCAGGGCAATCTTGAAGCCTCTGTCCGAGTATATCACTCCAGGCTCTATTTCTGTTTCACTGGGCAGATTGCAAATAGCGGACATAGCTTCGCTTAAAAGTTCGTGGTCTTTGGATTCAAGAGTTTGCCCACAATTTTGGCATACAACAGAGCTGACAAACGGATGCCGGGTTGTAAACTCCATAGCGCAACTACATTTTTTACAAATAAGTTTGACCTTTGCATACATAATTTTCACCCCCTTTCTCCGACTAAATTCTACCACAAGCCGAAGAAGGGGGCAATCACAAACCGTAAACCTGAAAGGAGGTAATATTTATTTATTTTCGTATTCGGGAACTGCGGCTGGAAAGGGGGTTGACCCAAGCCCAGCTCGCGGTCAATTTGGGTCTGAAAAGCCAAAGCACCGTGGCTATGTGGGAGAACGAATCCCGCAAGCCGCCAAGCACCATCCTGCCCCGCTTAGCGGCGGAGCTGGGATGTACCGTCAACGAACTTTACACCCACGCTCCGCCCGGTCGGGACAGCGCGTGAAAGGAGGCGAGCGCCATGAACACAAAATTTGAGAGCGACCCCTCCCTGCTGGACGCCGCAGTAGAAGTCATGCGCTTCGCCGTTGACCGCTGCGAGGCGGACGCCGCCGCCCTGGCCCGGCTGGATACCCCGGAGGCCCTGGAACTGGCCCAGGAGCGGCTCCAAATGGCGAAGAAGGCGGACGCGCTCCTGTTCTTCTTCGCCAAACAATGAAAAGCGCCCTGTCCGCTGCGCCAACACCGGACAGGGCAAGAACCTCAAACAGTCGCGAAAGCAAGAGCCAGTAATCCGGAGCATAGAATAGCCCAGGAGGGGTGTTTATGGAGGACATTTTTGAAAAGGCACTGCGGCTGCTTTATGAACGGAGGCTTGCTAT
This sequence comes from uncultured Oscillibacter sp., assembly GCA_910583785.1. Taxonomy (GTDB): domain Bacteria; phylum Bacillota; class Clostridia; order Oscillospirales; family Oscillospiraceae; genus Oscillibacter. Next base: position 57,943 of record CAJTZK010000007.1, on the reverse strand, counting down.
GGAGGGGCTGCAGGCGGACATCATCATCACAAAAGAGGAGCCAGATGAAGCGGAACCATCTTGCGTGCCCGCTTGAACACTATCAGGTCCGCTAGGGCGGACCCTGATGGACAAGCTCTTCGTCAGGAGCCATTATGAAACGCTATGTGATTCAGCACCGCACCCACGATTGGGACCCTTGGCAGGTTTGCCCCCACCGGGAGTACTACACCTTGCAGGAGGCTAAAGCGGCCTTTGAGGCCCTGCCGTTCAAGGATGGGTACCGGATTGCCGAGAGCTTCATCCAGGTGCGGTATAAGGCCGTCAAGATTTAGGAGGAGGCAGTATGAAACGCGCAAAAAAAGACCGCCCGAAGGCTGGCACCTTCGAGCAGTCGCGTCCTAGGCTTGCACCGAGAACAGTTGGTAAAATTATTATATCATATTCTCGGGAAAAAGCAAGCCCCAATCTGGACGGGGGAGGGGGTGCCCTCCCCATGTCCTGGGAATTTACATTAACGGTCATCGGGGCGGCCGGATTAGTCCGCCAGTTCGCCCGGCTGATCGACTGGATAGAGAGGTGAGAGCATGGCGGAGGAACAGAGGGGCTACTGGGGCGTGATCCCCGGAGAAGTATTCCACGACAAGGAGCTGACGGCGGCGGGGAAGCTGCTGTACCTGGTGCTGTCCTCTATGGCGCACAAGAACGGGTACTGCTGGCCCTCCAACGAGACGCTGGCGGCGGAGATGGATTTATCCAAGCGGCGGGTCCAGCAGATGTTGGGACAGCTCCAGGACCGGGGCTATATCCGGGTGTCCGTCCAGCGCGCCGAAGGGACCAACGAGGTGGAGCGGAGGTATATTTACTGCGGTCTTTTTGTGGACAGGGAAACGCCCCTTCCCTCTGGAGAAAATTCGCCGGACCCTCATGAAGAAAATTTCACCCCCTCGTGCAAAATCTCGCATGACCCTCATGAAATTTCTCGCACTTGTATAATAGGTAGAAAAGATATACCTGAACATATACCCCCCTTACCCCCCACAAGGGGGAAGCGCGGTGGACGCAAAAAGGACAAGTCCGTCCCTTCCTGGAAGCCGGAGCGCTTCGAGGCGTTCTGGGAGTACTACCGGACCCACGCCCGAGGGGAGGACCGCCAGGGAGCGGTACAGGAATGGGACAAGCTCCAGCCGGACGACGCGCTCATCGACACCATGGCCCGAGCCCTCCAGGCCCAGGTCCGTTCCGAGTCCTGGCGGGATGGCGTGGGCATCCCCTACGCCAAGAGGTGGCTGAAGCATGCCCGCTGGACGGACACGCCAAAGGCGGCCCGTGATCCGGACAAGCCCGATGGACCCGCCAGGGAACCGGGGGTGAAGTACATATGAGCGCCCTTGTGACAGAACTGGCTCTGGAGGCTCAGATCAACGTTCTGGGCTCCATGCTGATTGACCCTGAAACCATCGGCCCCCTGCTCCACCGGCTCACGGCAGATGATTTCATCGAGGGCCGGTACCGGAATATCTTCCACGCGATTAAAAAACTTCATGGCCAAGGGAAGGAGCCGGACCCCCTGGTAGTAAACGACGCCTTGGGCGGGAATTACCGGGAGATACTGGCGGGCCTCATGGAGGTGACGCCCACATCCGCAAACGCGATGGAGTATGCCGCCATCTGTCACCGGACCGCCCAGCAATACCATCTGGCGGAACTGGGGGAGCAGCTGGCGTCAGCAGCCGCTTCCAGTCTGGACGAGGCCCAGACCATAGCGGACAAGATTACCGCCCTGTTCTGTGAGAAGCCCGGCGCACGAATCACGAACCTCCGCCAATGCTACGAGGCGTTCCTGGACCGCCATGCCGAGGGGAAACGGCCCCCCTATTTCACCTGGGGCATCCCCGCTCTGGATGAGCGCATCTACGTGGAGCCTGGGGATTTCACCGTCCTGGGCGGCTACCCCAGCGCGGGAAAATCGGCCCTGGCCCTGCAAGTGGCCCTCCACATCGCGGAGAAGAAGCGGGTAGGCTATTTTTACTACGAGAACAACGACAAGAAGCTCTTCGACCGTGTGGTGGCCCATAAATCCAAGGTCTCATTCAAGAAAATCAAGCGCTTCGACCTCCAGGAGGCGGACTTTGAGCAGATTGTCTCTGTTCAGACATCGCTGGTATCTCCCGACTTGGAGTTTGTGGACGCCTCCGGCATGACGGTGGGAGATGTCCGGGCTCTGGCCCTAAGCGGCCGGTATGCGCTTGTTGTGGTGGATTATCTGCAAAAAATCCGGGCAGGGCGTGGGCGGCGGCCCATGAACGACGTGGAGCGGGTTACGGAAATCTCCAGTGATTTGCAGGAATTTGGAAAGCAGACCGGCATCGCGGTCCTGGCCCTGAGCCAGCTCAGCCGCCCGCAGCCGGGGCAGAAGTCCTTCCCCGGGATGCACTCCTTCCGCCAGTCCGGTCAGATTGAGCAGGACGCGGACGTGGCGCTGCTGCTGTTCCGGGAAAACGAGGACGATCCGGACAATCAGGTTCGGACTCTCAAGATCGGCAAAAACAAAGAGGGCGAGGCCAATGTGTCTCTGAGCATGTACTTAGACGGGGATACCCAGACCTTCAGCCGTGTCGTTCCCGGAGAAAATCAGCAGGCCAGAACAAAAGAAATTGCCTCTCATTACGCATCCGAGGGCCGGAAGGCCCGGGCCCGCAATAAGCGGGACCCGAATCAGGTGAAGATCGAGGAGCTGGAGGGGGAACACAAGGACCTGCCGTTTTGAACGATACATACGCCGCCCTTTGGCGGCTGAAAGGATAAAACCATGAAAACAGTCCCGATATTGAATTTAAAAGGCGGCGTGGCGAAGACATCCACCGCCGTAAACCTCGCCGCGATTCTGGCGGGGGATTACAAAAAGCGTGTCCTCCTGGTAGACGCGGACAGCCAATGCAACACCACGGAGTTCTTTGGCGGCGACCCTGCGTCCGGCAGTCTGGCGGATGTGCTTCGGCACGAGTACGACGGCGGTGTCTACGCTGTCTCCTGTATTCAGGCCTCCAACTTTCCTGGCGTGGACCTTCTGGCGGGAGACGACTCCCTCATGGACCTGGACTTGACCAAAGCGGAGACCGGGACAGCGAAGGCCGCCGTTCTGCGGGATATGGCCCTGCTTCTGGCAGAGGAGGACCGCTATGACGTTTGCATAGTGGACTGTCCGCCAGCTTTCAATGCGGCTTCCGCGGCGGCGTTGGCGGCGGCGGACGAAGTAATCATCCCCATCAAGCTGGATGCGTTCAGCCTCCGGGGAATGACAAATCTTCTGCGTCAGCTCGCCAATGCGCGGACGATTAACCCGGCTCTGCGGCTGTCGGGCATTCTGCCCACCATGTGGTACCGGAGCGAACGAATCCAGGAGGCGGAAGAGACTCTGCGCGGCAGCGGCCTCCCGGTGTTTCCCCATATCCGCCGCACGGACAAGGTGGACGAGATGACCTTCGACCAGGAGCCCTTGATCGTGTGCAACCCGCGCTGTGCCGCCTGCGTAGACTATCGGCGGTTCATTCGCGAATGGCTGAACCTGGGAGGAGGCGCGGCGTATGTCTGAGACGGTAAAGGGCTTCAACCTGGCCGCCGCTCTTGCCGGTGTGTCCAAGTTGGACACATCCGGCGGAACGCAGCGGATCGAGTACATCGACATCGGCCTGTTGGACGGCGATCCCCGGAACCGGCGGGATCTGCGCGGCCTGGAGGAGCTGGCGGCAAACATCGAACTTTTGGGCCTCCGCCAGCCCCTCCGGGTACGGGAGAACCCCGACGCCCCAGGCCGGTTTGTCATTGTCTCCGGCCACCGGAGGCGGGCGGCACTTCAACGGTTAGTGGACGACGGTGAGGCGGAGTTCGCACGGGTCCCCTGCATCCGGGACGTCCCCGCCCAGTCCAGCGCCCTGCAGGAACTGCGGCTGATCTTCGACAATCTGGACACCCAGCCCTATTCCGATGCGGAGAAAGCCAAGCTGGCGGCCCGGGTGGAAGAGCTTTTATACCTGCTGAAGGAGGAAGGCTTGGAGTTCCCCGGCCGGATGCGGGACCAGGTGGCGGCGGCGTGCAAAATCTCCGCCCCGAAGCTGGCCCGGCTGAAGGTTATCCGGGAGAAGCTGGTCCCAGAGTACATGGGGCTGTTCGAGAAGGACAAGCTGCCGGAACAGGCGGCCTATGCCCTGGCCCGGCTGCCGGAGGATTTCCAGAAGCGCCTGGCCAACGCTCTGCCGGAAGCGCCCAGCGGCAGCGCCGCCGAGAAGGTGCTGAAAAAGTACAACGAGGGCTGGCGGTGGGAGCCGGAGCTCCAGTGCCCGGACGGGAAGTCCTGCAAGCGGGGAGACACGTTTCTCCGGCGGGACTGCGAGGCGAAATCCTGGGAGTCTTTCTGCGGCGGAAATACCTGCTGCCTGGAGTGCGAAAAGGCGAAGGCCAGCTATTTCCCCTGCGAGCGCATGTGCTCTAAAGCCAAGGCCCAGCGGAAGACTAGGAAGGATGAGGCGGAGGAGGAGGACCATAAGCGGAAGCAGAAGGCAGGCCGGAAATACCAGAAGGAGACCCAGATCTACGCCAAGCGGCTCCTCCCGGCTATCGACGCCGCCGGACTGCCGGAGCATACGAAGATACGCTGGCGTTATGACGATTTTGAAGTGGCGGTCATTCGCCAATGGGCCGCCGGAGAGTTTAACGACCCGGCCGGGTGGTATGAGACCAAGCTGACCCCCCAAAAGTTCTATGACGCGCCGGAGGTGGCGCGCCTGCTGGGCTGTACGACGGATTTCCTCATGGGCCTTGCGGACGATTTCCGCCCGCCGGCGGGTACGGAACAACCGCCCCAGGACGGCCCGGCGCCGGAAGCCGATGGGACAGAGGCCGGGGAAGACGTTCCTGCCTCGGAGGAGACTACCCAAGATGTGTCCAACTTGGACACAATTTCTGATGATGAACCTGAAGAAGTCCCTGCCCGGCGCATCCGCTGGGAGAGCCGGGGCCGCACGCCGCCGGAAGGCAAGACGATTCTCACCTTTGCGCTGAACAACGACGGTCCGGCCTATCGCCCGGCCATATGGAAGAACGGACAGTTCAGATCCCCGAACGGGAAGCAGGTTCTGTCCGGCCTCCAGTATACCCAATGGCTGGAGGTTCCGCCTCCCGCCTCCGGCGAGGAGTTCCAGCTGGATCTGACCTCGGGGTCCCCGCCGGAACCCAGCGAAGCGGTTCCGGTGGGGAAAGGAGGAAGGAACGGAGCAGAGCGGAGTCCCCGCCGTCAGGCGGGGACGGAGTGGGCGGAGTTTCTTCCGACGTGGATGCCGGGCGGGACCTTCCCGCGGGAGCCCTGCGAAGTGGTGGCGGACTTCCGCGTCAGCGGAGGGACCGGCAGGCCGGAAGCGTCCCTCCGGCGTGTTTGCTGGTTTGACGGGATGAATTTTTTGTTCAAACGCCATAGCTCGAAGATCGACGCGGAGTGTGTCCGCTGGATGGCTCTGCCGTCGGTGGAGAGCGATGTGTCCAAGTTGGACACAACGGAAGAGGAGTGCGTATGAGGATATTGAAATCCGGCGACCCGTGTCCCTTCTGTGGGCAGCCCCTCCGGCAAACGGACCCGGACGCGCTGCGGCTGCTGGCGGCTGTCGCGGACATTGTTGGGCTCCCGGACCCGGAAAAGGAGTGCGTGACGCTGAAGGACGGCACAATGGAAGAAAGCCGCCCCGTAAACGGGGCGGCGGTTCAATCCTGATCCTTTGCGCTCTCGGCCTGGGGCCAGTCGTGGTACACCTTCAGCTCCGGGCCGGAGGTCCCGGCGATGATAGGGTTGGCCTTAGCCTTGGTGTGCTTCGCTTTGCCCTGGAGCTCAGGAACCGGCGGGACATCGTTCCGGGGTTGGGAATGCGTCCAGTTCGGACGGGCCATGCCTTTCTTTGCCATAGCGTTTACCTCCTTCAGGTGAGGCTTTGGACGATGGCCTGCATCTCCTCCCGGGAGGAGACCTGTCTGGCCTGGTCCACTACCCGGTCACGCTCCTCAGTGGACAATGCGGCGAAGCGGCGCATGGCCTGTTCCTGTTCGGCCAGCGTCATCATCAACCCAACGGGCATATCGCTCATGAAAATCACCTCCGGCTCAGTTTTCCCGGAGTTCAGGAGAAGTAGACGATGAAAAGACTGACAATAAAAAGGAGGCCCCCGATGAAGCGATTGACTATGAACGACGTTCATGCGATGAACATGACGGAGCTGGCGCTGAAAAAGAGGGGGAGCGGGCAATGAGAAAAGCGATAGCGATAGATTTTGACGGATGCCTATGCGAAAATGCGTGGCCTGAAATCGGTGCGCCGCATTGGGATGTGATTCATGCCGCGCAGTTTGCACAGCGCCAGGGCACAGCTCTGCTTTTGTGGACATGCCGTTCTGGAGAATTATTGGAAGCGGCTATAGCGTGGTGCCGGAAACATGGGGTGATATTCGATGCCATCAACGAGAACCTGCCGGAGCGTCTGGAGCACTATGGGTGTGAGAGCCGGAAGGTCAGCGCTGATGAGTATTGGGACGATAATGCTGTACGCAAGCCGGAGGCCCCCACAAATGCGGTATAGGGTTGTTCTTCTCCCGCTGGCTCTTTTCTTGATCCTGAGTCTGCCTCCTCCGTCTGCCCCTATGGAGGAGCTGCCTCCCGGTCCCGCTGTCCAAATCATCCCGCCTCCGGCGGAGCAGGCGGTACCGGGGGCGGAGAAGGAGGTTGAACCTCCGGCGGAGGTCCACGTGATTGAGGACTGTACTGTCACCTGGTATACGGCGGACACATGCGGAAAGGCCCCGGATCATCCGGCTTATGGCATCACCGCCAGCGGACTTCCGGTAGAGGAAGGCGTTACCTGTGCGGTAGACCCGGCGGTTATTCCCCTGGGCTCCGAGGTCCGTGTCCTTTACGCCGACGGAAGTGCGGGGACCTTCCAAGCTACGGACACGGGGGTCAAGGGGGAATGGGTGGACATCTACACGCCGAGCTATGATTACGCCGTCCAGTGCGGCCTTCAAAACCTGACCGTGTACTGGACGGGCCCAGAGGAGTGAGCCGAATGAGCTGCAAAGGCTGCGCCTACACCGTTCTGCTTTCCGGGGTATGGTGCTGCGATTATCTCCAGATCATCGGCCACCGCCGCCCCTGCCCGCCCGGGGAGGGCTGTACCGTGCGGAAGGCGGCGAATCTGACGAAGAAAGGAAGCGCATTTATGAAACGACGGGGATGGGATACGGAAAAGGCCAAGACCCTGTATGACCAAAAGCTGTCCGATGCCGAGATCGCTGGGGAAGTTGGAGCCACGGCGTCGGCGGTGGCCTACTGGCGGCGGGGCTTGGGGCTCCCGACAAACTTGGAACGGCATCCACCGCCCCAGGAGGACCCGGAACCCAAAGCGGCGCCGCTTCCATCTCCGCCGTCCCGGACCCTGGCGCTTCCGGCCAGGAAGGGACCTGTAGAGCTGTCGGTGGAGATGGACGGCCGCGCTTTCGCCCTGCGGGCCCCGGACCTGGAGGGCGCGGCGTGGATACACGAATACGCCGGGCGGCTGCTGGGGGACATGGGCCGGCTTGCCGCCAAGCTGGAGGAGGGCACCAGCCATGGCTAAGAAAAACAGCACCCGGATGTGCTCCCGCTTCCACTGCGATAAGCGCGGGGACCGCTACTGCTGCGCGGACTGCGTGGAGCGGAAGCGGGACCGCTGCCGGAATCCCTGCCTCAACGACCCGGCCCGGTGCGGCCTGGAGAACAGGAGGCCGAAGCCGTGAGCGGACCGGTCTGGTACTGTACGAGACAACGGGCGGGGCCCCTGGTAAAGGAGTGCCGGGCCCTGCGTCCCCGGCTCGGTCCAAATGACAGCCTCTACGAACGGACGGAGAAAAACAAAATCCTCCGCCCGCCCCGGGACTCCTCCGTCTGCCGGACCCGGGTGGACCGTCTGGAGCTGCGGCTGGCTCTGTTCCGCTTCGAGGGGACCCGGTATGACCTCAGCTTTGACTCGGAATCCCTGCCGGAGAGGTTTCAGGACGTGCGGAAGGTCTGGCGGGCCTTTCTCTCCCGGCTGCGGAGATGGCAGGGCGGTCCCTTTGATTACATCTACCTGGTGGAGGGCCGCCATGGGGACCACCGTTACCACCTCCACATCGTCCTTCGCTATGGAGACTTCCCGCCGGCGGTGATCCGCTATCTCTGGAAGTACGGCAATGTGGAGGACGAGCCCCTGCTTCGGGGACCCCATGACAGCTACCGCCGGACGGCCAAGTACTTCAACAAGGAGGCCACGGACGGCCTGATCCTGCCCATCGGGGCGAAGCTCTGGAACTGCAGCCGGAGCCTGAACGCCCAGCTGCCGCTGCCGGAGCGGTGGAAGGATGAATCCGGGGTAATTGAGATACCGGACAATGTGTCAATATCTGGAAGGAATGACATCAGGAACGAGTTTGGGGCCTATTACTACGCCTGGTACATCGAGCAAAAAACGGGACTTTTATTTTAAATCAATGATTCTATCTTGGAATGTAGTTGAACATCTGACACGTTTTACAAAAACAGGAGGCGAGTCCATTGCAAAGCTCAGCGAAACCTGCTAAACTAATCGTAAAGGACGGATGGATTATTTGCCCAGTCTGCAATCAGAACCGAAAGACCATCCGAATCACAGCAGATACTGAGGCATATCACTTGCCGGTGTACTGCCGGAAGTGCGGCAAAGAGCTTATCTTGAATATCCGCCGAGGCCTGAGCGTTGAACGCCTGAGCCCATGACCAACCCAGCAAGGTTGTTCGTGGACCCGGGCGTTTTTGTTTTACGTGGAGGTGATAGCCCATGGCAATGAAACCGCCGCGGCCCTGCCGGCATCCCGGGTGCGGCCTCCTGGTCTCCAGCGGGTACTGCGCCGCCCACCAGCCGTCCAGGGAGGATCGGCGGAGCGCGGAGTCCCAGGCGTGGCGCTGGATGTACGGGACGGACGAGTGGAAGCGCCTGCGGGGAGACCAGCTGCTTTCCGAGCCCTTCTGCCGGGAGTGCGCCGGGCGGGGCGAGCGCCGGTACGCCACGGACGTGGACCACATCCGGGACCACAAGGGGGACTGGGCCGTGTTCACAGACCCGGGGAACCTGGAAAGCTTCTGCCATTCCTGCCACAGCCGCAAAACGGCCCGGGAATTGTGGCGAAACCGGCGGGGAAAACGGCGCCGCTGAGGCCGGAAACCGGGGCAGCTTTGGGCGCGTGGGCGTCCCGCGTGCCTGAACCGCGCGAATCCTTGCGGACCCTCCCCCCGGTCAAAAAAGTTTCGGCGAATTGACGCAATACCGCATGGCCTCCTCCGTGTGGGATTTTCTCCCCACGGCGTTGCAGGTTCGCCGCAAATCCCGCAAAAAACCGCCGAAAGGAGCTGAAACTATGCCGGGACCAAGACAACCCACGGACCTGCTGAAAGCCACGGGCCGCAAGCACCTGAGCCGCGCCGAGGAGGCGGAGCGCCGGAGCCGGGAGGCCCGCGTGGAGCCAGCCAAGACGGCCAAGCCGCCCAAGTGGCTGCCGGAGTGGATGAAGAAGGATTTCCGTACCCTGGGCAAGCGGCTGATCGCCGCCGGGCTCTACACGGACCTGGACGCGGACGTCCTGGGCCGGTATCTCGTTGCCCAGCATAGCTGGGTCGCCGCCAGCCGCGAGGCGGCGGACGCCCTGGATCAGCGGGACCAGAAGGCGGCGGAGGACTGGAGCCGCATCCAGGACCGCTACTTCAAGCAGGCCCGGGCCTGTGCCAACGACATGGGGCTCACCGTCACCTCCCGCTGCCGTCTGGTGATCCCGGAGGATTTGAGGCCCAAGGAGGACGACAACCCGTTCCTCCAGCTGATCCAGGCGGGGGGCCGCTATGCCTGAAGCCGTCTGGCTGACGCCGTTCATCCATGTGCCGGTCCCGGACGACGGCGCGGAGCTGCGTTACTGCCAGGAGGCCGTGGACCAGGTGCTGCGCTTCTTCGGATTGCTGGTGTTCGGCCAGAACGAGTGGGCGGGACAGCCCTTCGAGCTTCTCCCCTGGCAGGAACAGATTGTCCGGGAGTTCTACGGCGTCCAGGTGCGGGACGATGACGGAAGCTGGGTTCGGTACCGGAGGTTTCTATACAACGAGATTCCGAAGAAGAACGGCAAGAGCGAGTTCGCCGCCGGTTTGGGCCTGTACCACCTTCTGGCGGACGGGGAATCCCGGCCCAACGTGGGCATCTTCGCCGTGGACAAGGAAAACGCGGATATCATTTACCAGTGCGCCAAGTACATGGTGGAGAACACCGCCCTCAGCCGGCCGGAGCACAAGCCCCTGGCCTGGTGCCGGGACAGTGTGCGGGAAATCCGCACCCGTTTCGGCGGCGTGATGAAGGTCTACTCCGGGGACGTGGAGAACAAGCACGGCCCCTCCTTCTCCGCCATCCTCTGCGACGAACTCCACGCCTGGAAGGGCCGGAAGGGGCGGGCCCGCTGGGAGGTGCTGACCACCGGCTCCGACGCCGCGAGGCGCCAGCAGACGGTGCTGGTGCTGACTACGGCCGGGGACGACCCGGACCGGGCCTCCATCGGCTGGGAGGTCCACGAGAAATGCCGGAGGCTTCTGGCCTGGCGGCAGGGAAAGCCGGAGCGGCCGGGGGACATGGACGACCCGGAGTGGCTGCCGGTGATGTACGGCGTGTCCGTCCTCACCGGGGACGACCCGGACAAGCTCAAGGACCTGGACATCTACGATGAAGAACTCTGGAAAGCCTGCAACCCCTCCTATGGCGTGACCATGAACGCCCGGAAGTTCCGGGCGGCGGCCCGGGCGGCGAAGCAGAGCGAGGCGGCGGAGCGGTCCTTCCGCTGGCTGCGGCTGAACGAGTGGATCTCCACCAAGGACGTGGGGTGGCTTCCCCTGACGCTGTACGACAAGACCCAGATCGGGCCCTCCGCCAAGAAAGAGCGGGAGGCGTGGGTCCGGGAGCATCTGACGGGCAAGCGGTGCTTCGGCGGGCTGGACCTCTCTAAGACCACGGACCTGACGGCCTTCGTGCTGGTGTTCCCGCCCCAGCCGGGGCTGGAGACGGCGGTGGCGCTGTTCCGGGCCTGGAAGCCCCGGCAGACGGTGCTGGAGGCGGAGAAGGCGGACGGAATGCCCTTCCGGGACTGGGAGCGGGCGGGCTTTTTGAGCCTGTGCGCGGGAGACATGGTGGATTTCCGGGACATGGTGGAGGCGGTGCTGGAGGCGAAAGAGCTCTACGAGCTTTTGTATCTCGGAGTGGACGCCCACCTGGCGGACACCCTGACGCCCCAGCTCCAGGACGCGGGCGTCCGGGTTATCTCTATCTCCCAGTCCATGGTGGGCATGAGCCCGGCCATGAAGGAGATCGAGCGGATGCTGCGGGGGCGGGAGATGCTCCACGTCCACAACACCTGCGCCCGGTGGTGCTTCGGAAATGTCCGCTGCGCGGTGGACGGGAACGAAAACACGAAACCCATGAAGGACCGGAGTATCGGGCGCATCGACATCACGGTGGCCTGGGTCATCGCCGTGGCGGCGTGGCTGGTTTACCGTGCGCAGCATCCATTTGACACAACGAAGCTGGAGGAGGATTGGAGTTTGTGAACCTATGGAAACGAAGGAACCCGGAGAAGTGGGCGGAGCGGCGGCGGAAAGCGCTGGCGGCCCTGGGATTGTATCTGGACGACCTGCTGCTGGTCTCCGGCGGCGTCTGCCTTGTCGCGGCGGCGGCGCTCCGCTGGGGCGCGGCGGCAGGGCTGGCCACGGCCGGAGGATTCCTGATCTTGTTCTCCGTTCTGACAGCCCGGGCGGGAAGGAGGTAAGGCGATGCTGCTGAGAAATTCCCTGGCCCCGCCCAGGGCGGAAACATGGTCCCGTCTGAGCTGGGAGGAAACTGCCCAGAGGTTTCGGAACATCTTCCTCTCCGGCGGCGAGTACGATACCGGCATCCAGGGCGCGGAACGGCTGAGCCCGGTGGCGGCCGCCCACCGCATCCTGTGCAACGATTTCGGCATGATCCCCTTTTCCCTCTACCGCAAGGACGGGGACGCCCGGGTCCCGGCGCATGAACCGGGGATAGACCAGGTTTTCAAAGTCCGGCCCAACGACAACATGACCCCCTACATGCTGGGGCGGACGGTGATGTCCAACGCCTTCTGGCACGGCTTCGGCGCCGTGTGGAACCGGCGGGACGGCGGCGGGCGCATCGTGGAGCGCGTCCCTCTGCCGACAGAGTGCTGCCACATCCGGCGGGACCCTGAAACCGGGCAGTATTTCTATGATTACAGCGTGGACGGCGTATCCCGGAGCTTTACCGGCTATGAGCTGAGTTTTCTGTTCTTCGAGAGCTACGACGGCATCCGGGGCCGGGGCCTTTTAGACCTGGCCAGGGAGACCATCGGGGCGGAAGGCGCGGCCCAGCAGTACGGGCGGAAGTTCTACCAGAACGGGGCTATGATCTCCGGCATTGTGGAGGTGGACACGGACCTGAACCGTGAGGACCGGGAACGGGTCAAGAAGCAGTTCGCCAGCTATAACCCCTATGGAGACGACGCCTTCAAGGTGGCGGTGCTGACCAGAGGCTACAAATATACGCCCATCGGGCTGAAGCAGTCCGACGCCCAGTATATTGAGAGCCGGGCCTTCAGTGTGGAGGAGGTCAGCCGCTTCACCGGTATCCCCAAGCACATGCTGCAAAGCGGGAAGGAATCCTACGAGAGCAACGCTCAGCAGAGGGTGGTATTCGTGCAGGACACCCTGGCGCCCTATGTGATCCAGTGGGAACAGGAGAACTCCTTCAAGTGCCTGCTGAGCTTCCAGCGGCGGGAGGGGATGTACTTCAAGGGGAACCTCTCCGTGCTGATGCGGGGTGATGACCAGTCCAGGGCGGAGTTCTACGCCAAAATGGTCGAACACGGCATCATGAACCCGGACGAATGCCGGGGCCTGGAGGAGCGGAACCCCATTCCCGGCGGTCTTGGCGGGCAGTTCCTGGCAACGAAAAATCTGGGCTCGCTGGAATCTATTTTGGAAGGAGAGAAGAAAGATGGCTGATATCGCCCTGCGGGGTGAGCTGTGGGACAACGACAGCGCCGACGTGCTGCGCTGGTGGGGCTGGCGGGACATTACTGCCCCCATGGACATTCAGACGGCTTTGGAGGCCGCCGGCGGCGAGGAGGTGACGCTGCTCATTAACTCCCCCGGCGGGGACATGAGCGTGGGCGGCGAGATCCGCTCCATGCTGCGGCGGTACTCCGGGAGGACCGTGGCGCTGTTCCAGGGCCTCGGAGCCTCTGCCGCCACGCTGGCGGCTTCCGGCTGCGACGTGATCCAGAGCGAACCAGGCGCGCTGCTGTGCTATCACAACCCCAGCGGCGCCGCCGCGGGGGACCACCGGGAGATGGAGCGCTCCGCCGAGGCCCTGCGGAATGCCAGGGACTGCATCCTGGAGATGTACGAGGCCAGAGGGAGCGCGGCGCCCAGGGAGGAGCTGATTGCGCTGATGGACCGGGATATCTGGATCACGCCCTCCCGGGCCCTGGAGTACGGGCTGATCGACGAGGTGGCGGGCCTGGCGGAGCCGGAAGGGGACGTCGCCGCTTTCGTGGCGGCGGCGGGAGGCCGCATCCGTCTTACGGAGGCTATGCGGCGGAAGTACCGGGACCACATAGCGGCGGAGCGGGAGACCTCGGAACAGAAGGAACAGGCAAGACGCGCCCTGGCAAAAATCCGGGCGCTTGCAAGCTACTAACGATGAAAGGCAGGTAACAGCATGGACTTCATGGAAAAGATCACGGAACTGCGGGCAAACAAGAGGGCCCTGTCGGAGCAGGCGAACGCCCTGGTAAATGGGGGCGATCTCGCCGGGCTGGACGCCATCACCGCCCAGATGGAGGGAATCAACAAGGATATCCAGTCCCTGGAGCGGAGCCTGGAGGCCAGCCGGGCGGGGGCGGAGCCGGTGGGCGGCTACGACGGCCTTCTGCATGACGGGAAAAGCGGCGGTGAGCCCAAGGACGGCGCCCGCCCCTTCCAGAGCCTTGGCGAACAGCTCCAGGCCATCGTGGCGGTGGCCAAGAGCCACACGGCGGACAAGCGATTGATCCAGGTGAACAATGCGGTCCTCGGCGCCAACGAGGGCACCGGGGCGGACGGCGGCTTCGCCCTTCAGGAGGATTTCGCCGGGACCATCATCGAAAGCGCGGTGCAGCACAGCGAGCTTTTGAACCGGCTGGACCGTTATACCTGCTCCAGCCCCGCCAACTCCATGCGCTGGGTCAGCGCGGACGAGACGGACGTCTCCGCCTCCGTATTTGGCGGCGTGCAGATGTACTGGGCGGCGGAGGGCGCCACGGTAGCCGCCAGCAAGCCCCAGCTCAAGGAAATGAAGATGGACCTGGAGAAGATGATGGGCATTGCCTACGCCACCGACGAGATGCTGACGGACGCCTCCTTCATGACCGGCTTCTTCGGCACGGCCTTCGCCCTGGCGGCGGAGCGTCTGCTGGTCTCCGGCGTGATTGCCGGGGATGGGGAGGGCAAGCCCAAGGGCTTCCTCCAGTCCAAGGCCCTCATCACCGTGGACGCGGAACCCGGCCAGGCCAGTGCGAGTTTCCTGGGCGCCAACGCCATCAAGATGCAGGCCAGGGCCATGCCCCGGAACCGGGAGCGGCTGGTGTGGCTGATGCACCCCGACGCCGAGGAGCTGCTGCCCTACCTCTCCATTCAAAACGGCGAGGCCGCCAAGTTCCTTTGGAACCCGGAGGGGGGCCTTGGCAACTTCGACACCCAGCGGGTGCTGAACAAGCCGGTGCTGTTTGACGACAGCTGCTCCGCCCTGGGCGCGGTGGGTGACATCAACTTGATCGACCCCTTCCAGTACATCCTGCTGACCAAGGGCACCGCCCGGCAGGATTGGTCCGTCCATGTGGAGTTTTTGACGGACCAGAACTGCTTCCGCATGGTGTACCGCTGCAACGGCGCGCCCAAGACGGACTCCACCCTGACCATTAAGAACAGCAAAAAGGTGCGCAGCCCCTTCATTACGCTGGCGGCCCGTGGCGGCTCCGGCGATGCCGAGGGCTGAGAAAGGAGGATATCATGGCGAAGCAGAACGCGAAAGCCGGCGCGAAGGCGCCGAAGGAAAAGAAAGCGGCCCCGGCAAAGCCGCCCGTTCCCGTGGACGGGGCTGAACCCATGCCGGAGGCCTCGGAAGCGGCCACTCCTGCCACAGACGCGCTTCTGCCCGAGGGTATGAATGAGGCGGCCCAGGAGAGCGGGGGTGAGGCTGCTCCCGGGGAGGCCGGCCTCCCCGGGGCCCAGGCTGTACCGGAGGAATCTCCCGAACCGGAGGGGCGGCGGGCGGTAGTCCGCTCACCCAAGGGGCTGAACCTCCGGGCGGGGCCCGCTCTGAGTTATGAGGCGCTGGAGGTCCTGCCCGACGGCATGGAGGTCCTGACGCTGGACCTGCCCAGAGGCGCGGCGGTCCCCGGCTGGGAGCTGGTGGACGCCGGAGGCCGGACCGGGTGGGCCTCCGCCCGGTTCCTGCGGCGGCTGGAGGGCTGAGGGATGACCCTGCCGGAAGCGCGGAAGCCTTCGCTGCTGGCCTTCTGCCGCCTGGATGAGCTTTCCCCAGAGGAGGAGCTGCTCCTGGAGGTCCTGTATTGCGCCGCCATGGGCTATATGACCCAGGCGGGGGTACGGGAGCCGCCGGAGGGTACGCCCAGACGGGCTCAGTATGATTTATGCGTGAATTACCTGGTTCTGGACGGCTGGGACCGGCGGGACGTCTCCTTTGTGGGGGCCTCCTCCTCGGAGAACCCCGCCTTCCGGCGGCTGCTGAACCAGATGAAGCTGACGGAACCGGATGTGTCCAAGTTGGACACATTGGGTTCTGAAGGAGGATGATGGCCTGTGAGCACTACCGGAAGCAATTTGAATCAGGCCGTCCAGGTCCTGGAGCTCAGGCGGGACGGGGATACCTACGCATGGGAGAAGGCCCGGCGGACTTGGGCAGCGGCGGAGCAGGATGCCCGGAAGAATCTCTTTTCTTCCGTTGGCATCGGGGCTCATGGCGTGACCTTCACCATTCGCAAGAGCCGGACCCTGACCCTTCACAACGCCTTCCGCTGGCGGGAGCGGTTCTGTTTTCTTACCTCCATTGTGGACGGGGGCCCCGGCTTCCAGGTGGTGAAGGCGGCGCTGTGCGACCCGGTGGACTGCGTTAAGGACGCGGACCGGGCTCCCCAGGGCTGCCGGTTCCCCGGCGTCCTGACGGAGAAGTATGTGGGCCATGAACAGCTGGACCCCCACGCCGAAGTGACGGGGGACCTGGTGCTGGTGACGCCGAAGGCTGTGGCGCTGGCGCCGGGGAGCTGGGTAATTGCGGAGGACCGTTATTTCCTGGTACGGGTCCCCCATGAGCTGGACCCCTACAAAAACGAGTATGAAATCCGGCGGAGGGAGGACTGCTGATGCAGGAATTTGAAATCAATACTAGCCAGTGGACCGCATTCTGGAACCGCTGGCGGGACACGATTGACCGGCTTCCCGGCCTGAAGGAAGCGATGCTGGAGAAGCTGGGCGGACGGGTCCAGGGGGAAGTCCGGGGAGCGGTGGACCGTTCCGGGCTGAACGACTCCAGGGGGCGGGTGAAGCGCTGGCAGAACCCGCATGTGGGGTCCGGGCTGGGCTATGTCGCGGTGCGGGCGGACTCCGTAGAGGTGGCCGCCGGGTACCGGGACCGCCAGAGGCTGAACGCCGGGGCCCTGACCAATTTCCTCACCAGCGGCCATAAGGTGCGGGGGCCCTCCGGGCGGTCAAAACGCTACCAGCCCCGGGCCAGGAGAAGTCGGGTAAAGGGCCTGGATTTCTACGGCAAGGCCCAGGCGGAGGCTGAAAAAATCGCCGTCCAGGAGGCGGAGGGCTTCCTGCGGCGGCTGACAGAATCGGAGCTGAGGAGCTGAAATTATGAGAGAAGGAACCATCCTCCCGGCGGACGTCTCCGAGGCGATTGCGGCGCGGCTGAAGGAGGCGTTTCCCGGGGAGACCGTATATACCGACCTGGCCCCCAGAGACTTCCAGCGGCCCAGCAATATGGTGGAGCTGGCGGGCGTGGGCATGGACCCGCTGTCCTATGGGCAGAGCGGTGTGGAGCTGCTGTACAAGTTCAAGGTCACCACCTTTTCCACCGTGGATGAGGTCCACGCCTCCCATCTTCCCGTCCTGAATTTGCGGGCCATGCTGGTGCTGGGGGCCTTCGCCGCCGGATATGTCCAGGTGAAGGACCGGGCCCCCAAGGTGCGGAGCATGGAGGCGGACACCTCCCTCTTCGACTGCGCCGTGGTGACGCTGACCCTGGCCCTGACCCTGGACCGGGCGGATTTCGTCGGGTCCGAGCTTTACGAGCTCATGCAAAACCTCGAGCTGCAGGTTCGAGTAAAAAAGGAGAATGGATAATATGGCAGAAAAACTGACGATGCCCACGCTGACGATTCTATTCCAGCAGCGGGCGCAAACCACCATCGCCCGGAGCCGGAAGGGCGTGGCGGCGCTGATCGTGCGGGATGCGCTGACCGCCGGGGAAGCGTGGTCCCTGACCTCTACGGGGCAGATTCCCGAGAAGCTGGGGAAGGTGAACCAGGACGCCATCCGGCGGGTGTTCAAGGGCGGGGTGAACCCGCCGAGGAAGGTGCTGGTGTACTGCCTGGGAGAGGAGGACACGCTGGAGAGCGGGACAGAGGCCCAGGCGGAGGGCGGTGAGTCTGCGCCGGAGGAGCCCCGGCCCGGCAGCGGCGCCGCAGCCCTGCGGTGGCTGGGCACCCAGAAGTTTGACTATCTGGCGGGTCCGGCGGACCTGAGCGGGGCGGAGGCCGCCGTGCTCCAGGAGTGGATTATCCAAAAGCGGGAGGACGACCACGTGATCTTCAAGGCCGTCCTGCCCCACACCGCCGCGGGCAGCGAGGGGGTGGTGAACTTCACCGCCTCCGGCATCCAGGTGGGAGGGGACGTATTTGACGCCGCCGGGTACTGCGGCCGGGTGGCGGGGCTCATCGCCGGGACGCCTATGAAGCAGTCTGTCACCTACGCCGCCCTGCCGGAGGTGGAGGACATCCGCCGCCTTTCCGCCCTGGAGGAGGACGAGGCCGTGGGCCGGGGCGAGCTCATCCTGACCCACGACGGGGAGAAGGTGAAGCTGGGCCGGGGCGTGAACTCCCTGACGAATACCACGGGGCGGTCTGAGGTCTGGCGGAAAATCAAGATCGTGGAGCTGCTGGACCTTTTGCAGTGGGATCTGCGGCTGGCGATTCAGGACAACTACATCGGCAAGTTCCAGAACAGCTACGACAACAAGCTGCTGCTCATCACCGCCGTGAAGCTGTACCTTCAGGCCCTGGCGAAGGACCAGCTGATCGAGGACAATTTCTCCTGTGACATCGACGTGGAGGAGCAGGACGCCTATCTCCAGAGCGTGGGCGTGGCCACGGCGGAGATGACGGAGCAGCAGATCCGGGAGGCCAACACCGGAACGTATGTGTTCCTGGCGGTGGATATCCGGCCCATTGACGCTATCGAGGACGTGCGGATTAAAATCTATCTATAAGGAGGCTTTGACATGGCATTTGAAAACGGCTCCCGGGTGATGAATGGGACTTTCGGCACCGTGTGGGCGGACGGCAGCGAGATCGCGGAGATTTCCGCCTTTCAGCTGAAGGTGACGAAGAACTGGGACCCTATCAACTTATGCGGGCAGATGGCGGAGGACCGGAAGCTCACGGGCATCAAAATCACCGGCTCCATGACGTTGCACAAGGTTTACAGCCGGGGGGCGGAGGACGTGAACGCCGCCGCCAAGGGCCACGACGTGCGGCGGACGCTGGTGGCCAAGCTGGCGGACCCGGACGCCTACGGCGCGGAGCGCGTGGCCGTCTATGGCATGAACTACGACGAGCAGACCCTGATGGACTTCGCCGCCGCCAAGGCGGGAAGCATGACGGTCCCCTTCCAGGCTGCCGGGTATGAGTACTTAGACCAGGTGGCGCCGCCCCAGTGAGGGCATGAAAGAAGCCGCCCCTGACAGGCGGCGGGAATTGACAAAATACAGTGCGGCTGGTATGCTGAAACCAGAAGGACGCTGTTGCATAACAGGCGGTCGGCCCATTCCCTTGCGAAAGGGGGTGGTTCATTTCCCGGAGATCGTATCGAAGGGAGGTGACGCTGATGTGGAGAAAACGGCTGTACGCAGTACTCCGGTTTCTGGTGTGCCTGGCCTTTTGGGCCTACATACTGACCATAAAAGCGTGTTGACCGTCCGGCTGGTCCCCGAACGGTCAACGATTTCTGTTGACTAGCAAGGGCTGACCGCCTTTGTGACAGCGCCCTTCTATGTTCATTATACCGAAACCAGCCGCTTTGTCAAGAGTCAGACAGGGCGGCTGGTTCTTTTGATATGGAGGAGTATATGGAAAACGAGAAAAAAGCAAGTGTGCTGGACCTGCTGCTGCGGCCGGAGCTGCCGGATGTGCGGAAGGTTCTGCCGGAGAAACAGGTGGAGGTGAAACGGCTGACGGAGCTGGCCGGGGAGCCGGTGGTCTTTACCCTGCGGGCCCTGACCTACAACGAGACCCGTCAGATTCAGGACAAGCCCCGGGAGGACCAGGCGCTGTCCGCCGTGCTCTATGGCTGCAAGGACCCGGATTTCCGGGACAAGCGGCTGCTGGACGCCGAAAAGGGCATTGTGACGCCGCTGGACGCCATCAAGGCCCGGCTGTCCGCCGGGGAGATCGACGAGGCGTACATTGAGATTCAGGAGCTCTCCGGCTATCTCCGCCGGACCCTTGCCGAGGTAAAAAACGCCTAGAGGCGGCGGAGGACCCGGAGCTGTTCCTTCTGTACTACCTGTTCGCCGCCAAGGGCTGGGGGCTGCGGGATTTAAAGGCCCTGTATGAGGCGCGGGACGGGTGGACGGAGGTTATCCGGGTGTTCGCTGCCTATCAGGCGGAGAGACGGAGCGAGGGCTTCAAGTGGTAAAAGGAAACCGCCCTCCCAGGCGGGAGGGCGGGGAGATTAAGAATCTGTTGCAGGCGTTATCGTAATGGTATTGTACTGACCATGCCCATATGTTGAATAGCTGTATAAGGCGCCATCAAGCGTATAAGATGTGTCGTACATATTTCATAGCTGGTTCAGGCTTGGAACCGCCACAAGAGGCGAGAGGAACCAGTAGCAACAAAGCCAGAGCAAAAGAGAAAAGATTTTTCATAACATTCAACCTCCAGTTAGAATCCGGATATTAAAACAAAAGCGGAAATGTCCAAATCATCAAGCACAATGCAAATATGATGATAAGAAATACGAATTTCCAAAATCCAAAGTCCGTCTTTCGGAGGAATATCTGCATCCTTCCCATAAATGTATTCGCAGGATAGTCGCCGCCCCAGATCAGACGGCCAAGGACGCAAAGGACCATCGTAGTATAGCCAATAGCAAATATAAAACACCCAGTGACTCCATCCATTTATGTCACCCCTTATTGCCCTAATCTTACTTTCAGTATAGCGGCGGAGTCTTATATTGTCAAGAAAGAAGGCGAACTATTTGGCAGACGGAAGCGTGTCTATCGTGATGAAACTGAACGACGAGATTTCCAGTAAGCTGAAAACCATTGCAAGTACATCTCAGGGGTGTTCTAAGGCCATGGAAGAACTGGCGAGAAAGAGCCAGCAACTTGGTGACAGATACCGAGACCTCACAAAGCGGTCTGCAGAAGCGTCCGCAGAGGCCTTGGGGGTCAAACGAGCCATGGACGAGGCGGCGAAGACCTTTAAAAAAAGCGGAGATGAGGCAGACCGGCTGACCTTTGAACGGCTGCGGAAGGAATACAACGACCTGACCGTCTCCGCCAAAGGGTACGCCGACGAAGCGAAGAACACGGTTAAGGAAATTCGGGCGCTTTCCGACGAGGTTCGGAAAATGGACGATGCCGCTGATATTGGGGAAATAAGTGCAGGGGGGCTTGATATGGCGGACAGCTCCAGCGGCCCTTTTTCCAGCTTTGTCTCGATTTTTACATCAGATGATATTCGAAGCGGCCTGATGAAGAGCGGAGTATTTAAAGACTTGGGAAACAGTGTGGCGGGATTGCTTTCCACCAGGATTGAAAGCGCTATCGGAGAGCCAATGGCAGCCTTTTGGGGACAAACCGTTTCCGGAACATTTTCCGGGGTTGCTTCTGGAGCCATTGCAGGTGTTCCGGGAATGATTGCCGGAGGAATACTTGGTACGATTTCCGGTGTACTTAACGGTAGTACTCAAATATTTCAGGCCAAAGATGAAGCGTTCAAATCCTATGTCCAGGATGCCCACGAGACCCAGCTTAGTGAACAGGCGGCGTCGTTGTCCACGGGCTCCACTCTGGCGGCGGGGCGGGAAACGGACCAGATTTCCTTCACCCAGCTTTTGGGGGACAAGCAGACTGCAGATGATTACCTGTCCAATATGGTGGACATGGCGAACAATACCCCGTTCCTCTACGAGGACCTGAAATCCATGAGCAAGACCTTGGCAACCTACGGCTTTTCCGCCAAGGAGGAGGGAGGGGACAACTATAACGCCATACTGCCTACCCTCCAGACTATCGGCGACGCAGGGGCCGCCTTGGGCCAGTCTGTCAGCGATATGACCGCCATCGCCACTGCCTTGGGGCGGATGAAATCCAGCGACAAGACGACGCTGGAGTACCTGAACATCCTGAACGACCGTGGAATCGGAGCCGTTGGGATGCTGGCGGAGGCCAAGGGCGTCAGCCAGGGAGATATGTATACCATGATTTCCACGGGCGAGATCGCGGGCACGGAGACCGCTGAAATCATCCTGAACGCCATGGCAGACAGCTTCCAGGGCGCAATGCAAAAGCAGTCGCAGACCTATTCCGGCCTGAGCTCCACGGTGGAGGGCCTGGGCCAGGAACTGGACAACGCCATGGGCGAGGGCTACAACGAGGAGCGGAAACGCGGCCTCGCGGACCAGAGGGACTGGCTGTCAGGGAACAGCGGTGAGGCTGTAATGGAAGCCAACCGGGCCATCGGGGCCTGGAAGGCGGAGCTGGAAAACAGCAAGGAGCAGTATATCCGGGAGGCTGTGGACGCCATGATATCCTCCGCCGAGTACCAGACGGCCAAAGAAGAGGGCGACGCCGCCGAGATGGGGCGGCTCATCATGGAGGCCAAGATTCAAGGAATGAATGAGTACAACGCCAGCGAGGGGGCCCAGTTAGCCCTGGCATCGGAAAAGGCCCTGGCAGAGGTCATCCGGGATGATACAGCCAGCAATAGTGACTACTGGGATGCTGGGTATGAGAAAGGAAACTGGTTCACCAAGGGACTGGCAGCGGCAATCAAACCGTTTTTCACCACTATGGACGAGCGGACCGGAGCGGTTTCCTATGCGGATAAATACGGCCAAACCGTGGACCCCATGCTGGTGGACGCCGGCGGCGCCAGCGGCTGGGCCGGGAAGGGGAGGAACAGACCGGGACAGTACGCCGTGGGCCTGGACTACGTGCCCTACGACGAATTTCCCGCCTTGCTCCACCAGGGTGAGCGGGTCAAGACGGCGGCGGAGGCCCGGATGGAGGACCGGGGCGGGGGAAGCATCAGCGTCACGGTGACGGGGAACCAGTTCCACGTGCGGGAGGACTCCGATGTGGATGCCGTGGCGGAGGCCCTGGCGGAAAAGCTCCAGGCGGCGGTGCTGAGAGGAGGCGGCTGATTTGCAGGTAATCTTTCGCAACGTCAAAACAAACCAGGAGCTCATCATGCCGGTGACGCCGCCGGGCTTCACCGTGGCGGAGGGGCGGAGCGTGGAGACCCTGGACATGGCGGAGACGGGGCAGGTGAACCTGCCGGGGCTGCGGAAGCTCTTCAACCAGCGGCTGGAGTTTCTGCTGCCCTCCTCGGAGCGGAACTACACCACCGGCGGCTGGACCGGGGAGCCCTATACCGTGGTGGACCGTCTGGCGGAGTGGTCCAACAACGGCGACGTGCTGCGCTTCATCGCCACGGACACGCCGGTGAACCTGCCGGTGCTGCTGGGCCCCGTGGAGCACGGGCAGCGGGACGGCACGGGGGATGTGTACGTCACGCTGGAGCTGCGGCAGTACCGGGAGCTTCAGGAGGAGAGCACCGAGGTCAACCAGGACACCGGCAACCTGAGCCGGGCCGCGCCCCAGGAGAAAAAGGAGGAGGGCTCCTACACCGTGGTGAAGGGGGACACCCTCTGGGGCATCTGCCGGAGGACCTACGGGGACGGGGCCCTCGCCTGGAAGCTGGCGGAGGCAAACGGCATCAAAAACGCGAACCTCATTTTCCCCGGCCAGGTGGTGAAGCTGCCGGACAAGGGGAGCTTGTGATAGGGAATGTGTCCAAGTTGGACACATACGCCGAGGAGAGATTGAAATGGCATACAACGACCTGTTGAAGATCCGCACATGGTCCCTGGATGGGGCAAAAACGGAGCACATGACGGAGAAGGTCCAGGCCAAAACCTGGAGTGGAAGCTATAAGGACTGCGCCCGGCAGCTGAGCTTTTCCGTCCTGCCGGAGGCCCTGGCGGAGCTGGGGGGCATGGCGCGGCTCTATAAGGACGCGGATATCTTGTTCTCCGGGCATATCGTCTCCCGGAACCGGGACAGCCTGGGAAAGACCGTTGACTGCTCCGCCCTGGACAACGGGCTGTACTTAAAGCGGAACAGCACCTATATGGCGGTGCGTAAGCAGGCGCCGGAGGCCGTCACGGCCCAGCTCTGCGGGGAGTTCGGCGTCCCCTGCGGAGAGTTGGCGGCCACGGGGGTACCTCTGAGCCGGAACTTCCTGGGGGTGAGCCTCTACCAGATTATTCAGACCATGTACACCCTGGCGGCGGAGCAGACGGGAAAGCAGTATCAAATCCGCTTCCGCTCCAACCACCTGACCGTGGTGGAGAAGGCCGTGGGCCCTGAGAGCATCCGGCTGGTTCCGGGGAGCAATCTGCTTTCCTGCCGGTCGGCGGAGAGCATTGAGCGCATGGTCAACCGCGTGGCGGTCTACGACGACGATAAATTCAAAAAGGTGGCCCAGTACGACAGCCCGGAGAACTACGTGGCCCTCTACGGCCTCATGCAAAAGGCCATCCGGGCCAGCGAAAAGGAGAACCCGGAGACCGCCGCCCGGGATATCCTGGAGCAGAATGGGATTTCCACCACTATCACCGCCCAGTGCCTGGGGAACGTGAAGCTCATCACCGGCAACGCCGTGGCGGTCCACGAGCCCGTCACCGGAGTGGACGGCCTGTTCTGGATTACGGCGGACAGCCACACGGTCCGGCGGGGCGTCTACCAGACCAAGGTGACGCTGGACTTTCGGAATTTGATGGACGGGCAGACGGCGGGGAGCCTGCCGAAGGAGTGAACATATGCAGGAAAACGCGTACAGCGAGCTCGTCTCCATAATGCGGGAGGCGGCAAAGCCCAAGGGGCCCATGGGGCCCATCCACCTGCGCCTGGGCGTCGTTTTGGAGGCGGACCCGCTGAAGGTGGACGTGGCGGGGACTATCCAGGAGGCGGAGCGGTTCTACATCTCCCACCGGCTGGTAAAGGACCACCAGGAGCTGCTGGAGCTGGACTGCTCCGGGGTAAACGGGAATCTGTCCATCCAGGCCTCCTGCGGCTACGGCTCCCACAGCTCCATGTCCGTCAGCTCCGGCACGCTGAATACGCCCCGCTGCCTGGCCGCTCAGGCGGAGCCGGTGCTGAAGACCGGGGACGAGGTGCTGCTGCTGACGGAGGACGACCAGACATTTTATTTAATGGATAAGGTGGTGAAGGCGGGATGAGCGGAATCTTCCCCATCGTGCAGCCGGAGGCGGCGGCGGAGCCCCGGCGGCTGCCGCTGTGCAAAGAGGCGGCCTGGGATTTTGAAAGAGGCACGCCGGTGTTCTCCGGCGGGAAGCCCCTGGTGGTCTCCGGGGCGGAGGCGGTGAAGGTGTGGATTTGGAAAACGCTGATGACCGCCCGGTTTCATTTCAGCGTCTACTCCTGGGACTACGGCAGCGAGGTGGAGAGCCTGATCGGCAAGTCCTTCACCCCGGCGGTGAAGCGGAGCGAGGCCGCCCGCTATGTGCGGGAGGCCCTGCAAATCAACCCTTATATCCGGGCGGTGCGGCAGGCGGACGTGACGTTTCAGGGCGACGATCTGGCCATCTCCTGCGAGGTGGAGACGATTTATGGGGAGGTGAAGGTTTATGTTTGAGGACATGACGCCGGAGAAAATCCGGGGCCGCATTCTGGGACGGCTGAAAACGGACCTCCAGACCCGGGAGGGCAGCTTCACAAACGATCTCATCGCCGCGGCGGCGGAGGAGCTCAGCGAGGCGTACCACAGCCTGGACGCGCTGATTCCCGCGTTTTACGTGGATGAGACCAGCGGGCCGTACATCGACAAACAGGCGGGAACCGTGGGCATCGTCCGCAAGGCCGGGACGAAAGCGCGGTGCGGCGTCACCTTCACGGGGGCAGACGGCGCGGCCATCCCCGCCGGGGCGGTCTACTACACGGCCTCGGGCCTGGCCTTCTACCTGGAGGCCCCCGTCACGCTCCGGGACGGGACCGGGGAGGGGATGCTGCTTGCCGCGGAGCCCGGGGACGCGTACAACATCGCCGCCGGGGAGATTGTGACAGCCCTGCGGAACTACAGCGGCGTCTCCGGCTTTGCCAACAGCGCGGCGGACGGCGGCGCGGACCCGGAGACGGACGGGGCCCTGCTGGGGCGGTACCTGGAGCGGATGCGCAAGCCCGCCACCTCCGGCAATCCCTGGCATTACCAGCGCTGGGCCAAGGAGGTGGAGGGCATCGGGGCGGCCCGGATTGTCAGCAAGTGGAACGGCCCCGGCACGGTGAAGGTCATTGTGGCGGACCAGGACCTCCAGCCCGCCACGGCGGCGGCGGTCAGCGCCTGCGCGGCCCACATCGAGGAGGAGCGCCCCATTGGGCCCTCCGTCACGGTGGAGGCCGCCAAGACGCTGGAGGTCACGGTAGAGGCCGCCGTGACCCTGGAGAGCGGCGCGGGCGCGTCCACCGTTCGGGCGGCGCTGGAGGAGGCGGTGACGGAATATCTGCGCGCCACGGCGGCTTCCGCCTTTGGCGGCAGCGTGGACTTGCAGTTTGAAGCCATGGACGCGGGGGCCTACTCCCTGCTGTTCAACCGGGTCGCCTTTTTGCTGCTGTCCATTCCCGGCGTGGTGGACTACACCGCCCTGGCCCTGAACGGCGGGACGGAAAATTTGACCATCCCGGCGGACACCTTGCCGGTGCTGAAGGGGGTGAGGGTGGTTTGAAACCCTTTGTCGCCCGGTATCCGGCCTTCCTGGCGGGCTCGGCGGAGTTCCGGGACATCCAGGAGGCTCTGGAGCCGGAGCTGCTGGACCTCTGGTCCGCCAGGGACGGCGCCCTGGCCCAGCTCTGCGTGGAGACCGCCACCTGGGGCCTGCGGTACTGGGAGGAAACCCTGGGCATCCCCGTGGACGAGGGAAAGGACCTGGATACCCGCCGGAGCCGCGTCCGGGTGAAGCTGCTGGGCTCGGACGTCACCACCGTGGCCCTGGTGAAAAGCTCCGCCGAGATTTGGTCCGGTCAGAAGGCGGAGGTGACGGAGTACGCGGACCAGTTCCGCTTTGAAATCCGCTTCGTGGAGACCAACGGCGTTCCGCCCAATATGCGGGACGTCACCGGCTCCATCCGGGAGCTGATTCCCGCCCATCTGCAATGGGATTACATCTTTTTCTACGACGTGGAAAGCGCCCTGGGCGTCGGGGCGGGCCTTGTGACGGAGGCCCGGGAAGAGCTGGAGGTCTGGCCCCGTGCCCTGCGGAGCGTGGAGATTACGAAAGCGGCGGCGGTGGGGGCCGTCACGGAACACCATGGCCGGATTGAGGTCTATCCGGCGGAACAGGAGGAGCCATGACAACGCGAAACGAAGTCGCCGTCAACGGCGGCGGGAAGCAGTACGGGACCAAGCTCACGGTCCTGGGCGAGGCCGCCATCGCCGCAAATCTTCTGGCGGGAACCAAGCTGGACGTGGTGGAGATCGCCGCCGGAGACGGCGGGGGCGGCTACTACGAGCCCTCGGCGGAGCAGACCGCGCTGGTCCGGGAGGTCTGGCGGGCGGAGATTGCCGCCTACGCGGTGAATCCCCTGAATCCGAAGATGCTGGACATCAAGGGCGTGATCCCCTCCGCCGACGGCGGCTTCACCGTCCGGGAGCTGGGAGTCTTTGACCGGGCGGGGACGCTGATCGGCGTGTGCAACACGCCGGACATGGAGAAGGCCCGGCCCGACTCCGGCGCGGGCGGGAAGCTGGATGTCATCATGCACCTGATTGTCACGGACGCCAACGCGCTGAACATCGTGGTGAAGCCCTCCCTGGATACGGTCAGCCTGGAGGATGTGACCGGGCTGCTGGGCGGAAAGCAGGACAAGCTGGAGGGGCAGCCGGGCCAGGTCCCGGTCTTTAACGAAAACGGGGACCTGGAAGCACAGGACTTCTCCGGCTCCGCTGTTTTCGCCTTCACGGCGGAGGATTGGGGGCCTCCCGCCTCCTGGGTACCGGAGGAACCGGCGGAGGGGGAGGAACCCGAGGCCTACGACGGGTCCCTGGGCTATGAAATCGCCATCCCCGCCGAGGCCCACAGGCGCAAAAACGGCGATTTCGGTTTCCACGTATTCCATCAGGTGGAGGGCAGGTACATCACCAACACCTGGGCGGCCCTCGGCACCGGAGCGGACTATGACGGGGAGGCCGGGACCGTCATCCTGTCCAGCAGCGAGCCCTATCCCGGGAAGATTCTATTTGTAGGCTGAAAGGAGAAAATCTATGAGCGTACCATTCGGAAAGCACTGGAAAATTGACGGCCTGATTGCCGGCCCCATCACCCGCCACGGCGGCGTGAACGGCAGCTACTCCATCCTCTTTGAGCGGGCCAACGGCGCTACAATTGAAAAGATTGAGGCCATTCACTGGGATAAGCCCACGGTTCAGCGCCTCCCCGCCTGCCGCGAGAATGAAACGGGCCTCCCGGAGGGCTACGGCTTCCAGCTGGGGAACATCGCCTACCACCACAACACCGGGCATTTTGAGGTGACGGTTGCCACCGCCAAGCAGTACCTGGGTGACGTGACGGGCTACCAGGCCCGGATTGAGGAGCTGGAGGGGAAGGCGGAAAATCTGGCCGTGCAGGCAAGCGAGGCCCAGGCGGAGGCGGAATCCGTCCGGCAGGAGGCAAAGAACCGTGTGGCGGAGCTGGCCTCCGCCTATGAGGAAGGAGTGGAGAGCAATGGCTGATATCCATACGCTGGCGCTGGACGCCATGAAAACCAAAGGCGCGGCGGACGCCGCCGCCCTGGCCGCCAAGGCCGTGGCCGGAGAGGCGGATGGGACCTATCTCGTGGCCCACGCCGCGGAGGTTCCCACCTGGCGGCAGCGGGACTACACGGACGTGCCCGTCGGGACCCCCTACAAGTGGCAGGGCCGCGTCTATAAGCTCTGGCAGGCCCACGACGCCTCGGCGCAGCCGGACTGGAGCCCGGACAAGGCGGTCTCCCTCTGGGACCTCTGCCACACCAAGGACCCGGCCCTGGCCACGGATTACCAGCCGCCCCAGGGGACCCGGGGGCTCTGGCAGGAGGGGGAGTGTTGTGTCCAAGTTGGACACATCTGGCGCTGCCTCACGGCGGACAACGCCTACGGCCCCTCGGAGCTGCCGGAGCGCTGGGAGGACCTGGGGGCGGTCGAACGAGAGGAGGCGGCGGAGTGAAGAAGTTTTTGAGCTGACCGGAAGGAGGCGCGGCGGTGTGGCGGCGATGAAAGAACTGGTCCCGGAGTACCGGACGGCGTCGGCCAAACTGGCCATGCGGATTTCGGAAAAGAGGTCCGCCGGGGCCTCCCCTGCGGAGCTCCGCCCCCTCCAGGAGGCCCTGCGGGATGTCCGGGAGGTTCAGCGGCTCTTGGATGGGTATTACGAGGTCCCCCGCTCCGCCGGGGTCGCCGCCGTGGGCTGGAATGCCCGGAGGTCCCGCGATGACCATTGACGAACTCCGGGCCCGCAAGCGGGAGCTGCTGGCCCGGAAGAGGTACGAGCTGGAGCTTCAGGCCCGGGGCGAGGGGGACAACCTGGCGCTCTTCATGGTCCGGGAGGAGCTGGGCGACGTCAACGACCAGCTCCGGGCCCTGACGGCGGGACGGCGGCAGCGCGGCGGCCGGACGGCGGCAGCGGACTACACCAAGGACCGCCAGCAGTATCTGGACTGGCGGCGGGAGGATACCGCCCTGGACGGCGAGATCGGCGAGGGCCGGGCCAGGCTGGCGGCGGCGGCCGTCCAGGGCTTGGACCTCCTGACGCCCCGCCAGAGGGAAATGATCAAGCTGTACCTGGACGGCCAGTCCGGAAAGGAAATCGCCGCCCTCCTGGGGGTCAACAAGTCCACCGTTTCCCGGAGCATCGCCAAGGCGAAGAAGAAGCTGCGGGAGGAGGCGGAGAGGGCCATGACGGAGGCCCGCCTCCGGGGAGAGGAGGCCCTGGTGGACCTTGCGAACCCGGAGGCGCTGAGGGCCGTCATGCTGGCCATGACGCCGAAGCAGACCGTGTATTTTTATCTGTATTATTCCGAATGTCTTTCCCTCCGGGAAATCGGGGAGCTGACCGGCACGGACCACGCCGCCATCTGCCGGACCCTCCGGCGGGCGTTACGGAACGTCAGCACGCTGCTGGGGGGGCAGGACACCATCCTGGAACACCCGGAGGCCCTGGACGAGCTGGCCTACCAGGCGTATTGCGAGCTGGGGGGCCACCCGGAGCTGGTTCCGGAGGGCATCCATATCCCCCACGCGGCCCTCCCGCCGAAGCAGAGGGGAACGAGAGCCAAGGGCCGCATTCCTCTCCCGGCGGAAATCTCCATACGGGTCCGGGGAAAGCGCCGGAGAAAGCGCGGAAAGCCGCCTGGGAAGCTGCTCTCCGCCCTCCTGGAGCGGCGGGGCGCGCGGCCCGGCGGGTCCGTGTTCCAGTGGCTGACGGCGGTCTTTGAGGCCTGCCGCCGGAAGCTGAAAAAGCGCGCCGGGTGACGGGGTCATGCAACTTCCTGCCGTAAAAGTGGAACGTCTACATTAAAAAGGAGGCGGACATCATGTTTTTACTGCATGTCAAAAAGAACAAGCTGACTCTCCTGGAGCGGGAGGCCGTCACCAGCGGGAGTGTCAACGCCTACGCGGTGCAGTTCGAGTTCTCGGAGGACTGGGAAGGGTTGGATAAGACGGCGGTGTTCCAGGCTGGTTGTGTCTCCCGGGAGGCGCTGCTGGACCCCAGCGGGGCGTGCGTGGTACCCTGGGAGGTCCTGCGGGTCCCCAGGTATATGTTGAAGGCCGGAGTTTGCGGGAAGCGGGGCGGGGAAGTAGTCCTTCCTACCGTATGGGCAAGCCTAGGCATAATTCTGGAAGGCGTGTCCGTCGGAAGCTCCCCGCCGCTCACACCGGATGATACCCCAGGGCCTCCCGGCCCCCAGGGAGAGCCTGGGCCTCAAGGACCAGAGGGGCCTCTTGGCCCGGAAGGACCGCCGGGCCCGAAGGGAGACCCCGGGGAACCGGGGCCCCAAGGCCCCCAGGGGGACCCCGGCCCAGCTGGGCCGCCCGGAGCGGAGGGGCCTCCTGGCCCAAGAGGGGAACAAGGCCCCCCTGGCCTTCAGGGAGAGCCGGGGCCGCAAGGCCCGGAGGGCCCGCCGGGCCCCGCCGGGGAAGGCCCTGCCTACTCCCCCGGGGACGGCATTGAGATCACGAAAACGGAGGACGGACGGAGTATCGGCGTGGCCACGCCTGTGCGCGGGATTCTCACCCAGGAAGAGTTTGACGCCCTTCCGGAGGGCCAGAAAAACAAGGGGATGTATGTCATTCCCGGCGGCGGGGACGGAGGCTCCGGCGGAGCGGCGGAGGAGGCGCATCCCTCAATCGTCATAAACGGCAAAGCGGTTGAGATATCTGGCGGGGGGGGGACTGGCGGTGCTGAATGGGAAGTGTATTTTCCTGCGGAAACCATAATTGGCACATGGTTCGACAAGCCTTTTTACCGGAAGGCGATAGAGGTTAATGGCCCTAAAGAGATCAAAAAAGACGAAGTGATCTATACTCTTCCAGATAATGTAGATCTGAAAATGGTGAACGCTTCCGCAACGTACTTGAATGGCGCAGGCCTGGTAAACCTCCCCTATTTTTACTCTACGACAACGTACTACACTTTCTGGATTTACAATCATCAAATTTTTGCAAGTTGCAGCAACAATACCCAGGTTGGGGGGAAAATTACATTTATTTTCAAATACACAAAAACCACTGATTGAATAGGAGCCATCATCATGCCTGAAAAATGCACGGACAATCCCAGGGACTGCCCTCTGGTTTCCCGGGTGGAATCCCTGGAAGAAGCAAATCGGCAGCATAGCGCCACCCACCGGGAGATGTTCGCCCGGCTGGGGGCCCTGGAAACCCTCAGCGCGGTCCAGGAGAACAAACTGGATACCATCTTGGACAAACTGGACGCGCTTACGCAAAAGGTAGAAGGCCTGGAAGCCAAGCCCGCCAAGCAGTGGGAGAGCCTGGTAGGAAAAGCCGTGTGGGCTGTTTGCGCCGCCGTCATCGCCTTCCTTCTGGGGCGGGTGGGGCTGTGAAAGGGAGGCGGCGGAAGAAGGCCAAGACCTCTGATATAGTTCTGCTTGTCATGGGTCTGTTTATAGCGGCGTTTATCGTGACCATGATCGTGACCTTCTGGGTAAAGGGCAGCGTGCCGGACACGCTGATTCGATACACCCTGGGAGCCGGGAGCGTAGAGGCCATGCTGACGGCTGGGATTAAAATTTCAAAGGTAAGAGCCGGGGACAATCCCGGAGAAAGTGAGGAACCATATGAATAACTTGTATGAAATCATTGGAAAGCTGCTGGCGGCTTTTGCGGTAGGCCTTCTGGCCTATCTGGTCCCGAAAGCAAAGGCGTGGCTCCAAGCCAATACGGACGCCGCCACGCAGGAGAATATCCGAAAGCTGGTGCAGTCCTTTGCCCGGGCGGCGGAGCAGCTGTATCACGACCAGGACCCCGACGGACAGAAGCGGCAGCAGTTTGTCCAGGAGCAGCTGCGGGCCATGGGCGTGGTGGTTACGGAAGCGGTCATTAGCATGATTGAGGGGGCTGTCTGGGAAATTAACACGGAGAACCGTAAGGCCCTGGTGCAGACCAAGGAGACCGTCTCCGGGGGCGCGGAATGACGGCGGAAAAGGTGCTGGCAATCGCCAAGGCGGAGCTGGGGACCAAGGAGTCCCCGGCAAACTCCAACAGGGTCAAATACAACACCTGGTACTATGGCCGGGAGGTCTCCGGCTCCGCTTACCCCTGGTGCATGGCCTTCGTACAATGGGTGTTTGCTCAGGCGGGCGTCAAGCTTCCGGCCAAGACTGCATCCTGCGGGGCGCTGATGAATGCCGCTAAGAAAGCGGGCCAGTGGGTGACAAAAGACTACCACCTGGGGGACGTGGTGATCTACGACTTCCCCGGCGGCGCGGCTACGGACCACACAGGAATTGTCACGGGCGTTGGGCGCCTGGGAGTGACTGCCATTGAGGGGAACACCAGCCAGGCCGGAAGCCAGTCCAACGGCGGCATGGTCTGCCGGAAAACCCGGCCCTATAATCAGATCGTAGGCGCGGTGCGCCCAAATTTTCAAAAGGAGGAGGACGGCATGACCATTGACAAACTGACCGATGAGGAAGTGCTCCAGCTGGGCAAGCGGCTTCAGGTGGTGATGGGGAAACAAGCTGTGAGCCCCGCGCTGGCGCCGGAGCTCCAGGAGGCAAAGGCCCAGGGTATCACCGACGGCAGCAGCCCCGGCGCGTTCTGTACCCGGGCCCAGGCCGCTGTCATGACGCTGAGGGCAACAAAAATGTGAGAAAGCGGAGGGTTTTGACCCTCCGCTTTTCTGCGTGCAAAAGTGCCGATACCCCCGCATGGACCCTTGAAAAAGCAACCAACAGCGGGGCTTGGCGGGAAAGCAGACCCCCGGCTTGATCCCAGGGGGTGAAAACGGATCCCCGCTGTGACCCTTGCTGAAATACTCCATAATCACCCAGAACAGCCATCTTCATGGGGCTTGAGAACAGGCACTTTTCTCTCTGTATTACCCATTTCCGACCACCTGCCACAGCCAAAAGTTGAAATTCCGACCACCTAACGAAATTCCCCGGCCCGCTCTGCGGGGCGGTGTTCATCGGCTGGGGGCGCCGAAGCGACCCCCGGTCTTTATCCTGCTATATTTTCGACCAGGGGATTTTAACGATGAGTTGAGAACTGCGTTTTGGATAGGAGAGCAGGAGGGCTCTCGCGCGGAAGCGTGCGAATCAAATATTACTTATAACAACATAGTTGGTATACCTACGGTCCCCCTTTGTGTGTGGTTGCTGGCGGTGGTGGTCCTCATCAAATGAGACATGTGTGGTCTGTCGTACATACAGGCAGCGGACAAACCCCACCTTTCGGCAGACTCTATCAAGGGTCATAAACCGAGGGCATACAGTAAAATTGCAGATGAAATCAATCACAAGCAAGAAAGCCGGGGCTAAGTCCGGCTTTTTTGTCATACAGCTTTTTAGTTACGCATAAATTTAGGAGGGCGGACCGCCATTAGCCATTAAATCAAGCACATTGTCGAAAAAGGAGGATTGAAAAGTGGAAATAACTCTGCTTGTGGAAATACTGAGTATCGTATCCCTTTCTCTTTCTATCTTGCTGGCTATTTCAAAATTATATCCAATAATTTGGCGGTTTCTGCCAAAGCGGAAAGCAAAAAGGAATACAAACCATACTTATGAGAATGAACCCCGAAATATGACGGGTGAAACTGATAGCCCCGAAACAAAATCAGAGCCGGAACAAATCAAAGCTTAAGATATTGGGCGGATCCGCCTCTCCGCTTAGCCTGTTGAAGAATATGCGGTTAGTCTTAGAAAGATGCTTGTACTTTTTTAACAAAACCATTTTGCGTTGCGGCATATATCAAACAGGGTGCCTTTGCGTTTCATTGACTTTTTACAGTCGTACTGAAATCGGGGGGATTTCCTTTTACCCATTTTGGCCCAAAGCAAAATGTAAAACCTACGATAAAATCAAGGTCCATGTGAGCAGAGGACGCCTCTTAGGCGTCCTCTGCTTCCATTGCCCTTTTTATGGCCTCATTGATGAATTTATTTGTGGACATTCCTTTGCTTTTCGCAAAATCCGCTATAATTCGACGCTTTCCTTTTGGTACAATAACATCGATCCGATCATAAGACTTTTTGTTATACCGGGCGGTCGCTTCCTGCTGTGCTTTTGGGTTTGCCAATTCCCACACCTCATTTCAAAGTATGGAAATTATACTGGATACTTATGGAAGTATAGTATAATTCCATAAGTATATTTTGTGGAAAATGTGGATTTATATCATTATGGAATTATATTATACTAAAAAGCACCGGGCAGGAGCCGTTACTCCCGCCCGGCGCATAGCCGCTCCGGCTGTGTGGAATACTATTTCAGCATATCCAGGATGGCGTCATTCAAGTGGATGGGTGAGAGCTGATGCTTGTTGAGCTGTCCGACGATATGCAGGGCGGTATCTCGATCCGCAGTTACGTCCGGGACGAGGGCCACGATGTCACGCGCAAAGCAGTCATAGGCTGCGATGTCATACGAGACATACGTACCCACGCCCTGGGCGTATCTTATTTTCGGCATCATGATGTACTGGGTCATGTCTTTCATCATATTGGCCATGGTTTCGGAATCTTGCATATTCATCCTTCTTTCTTTTGTATTTTGAGAAAAAAGGATATCCAGGCGGCGCCCGGCTCCGGTAGGGCGGCGCTCTTTCTTTTTTACATAATTTATATAACTCTACCGACGCGTACTACAAAACTTGAGAGGTGTCCATCATGCCCAACACACAGCGCATGTCCCCGCCCATTACGGACTGGTCCACCGAGATCAGCGCCCCCCGGCCCGGCTCCGCCCCGGAGTCCCCGGCGGCGTTCCAGTATCCCGCCGCCCCTATGCCCGCCGACGCGCCCCCGGCCTTCCAGTTCCCAGGCGTCCCCTCGGGAGCAGCGCCCTCCGCCGCCCCGGCGTCTCCCTCCGGGTCCACGGGCCCGGCAGCTTCCGCCCCAACAGGGTCCTCCCCGGCAGGTTCTGCCCCGGCTCCGGCGTCCCCCGTTCCTCTCCCGGCAAGTCCCGCCCCTGTCCCGGCGGCTTCCGCTTCCCTCCCGGCGGTCCGCCCGGCCTCCCGGCATCCCGCCCACAACGAGTTCGCGGGCAGCACGGGCGACCTGGACCTCCAGAACCACCAGCCCGCCGAGGTCATTGAGGCCCCCACCAGTACTGGCGAGGCATTCCTGGGCTCCCTAAAGGCCATGCTCCTGCGGAACCGGGGGAATTTCGTGGCGGCCACCCTCCTCATCGGCACCCAGGGCACCATGGTCTGGGAGGGCATCCTCCACGAGGTGGGTAACGATTACTTCATCATCTACCAGGCGGGACGCCAGCGTTACATCCTCTGCGACATCTACGCCCTGAAATATATGGAGTTCTACGACACCCGGCAGCGGGAGCTCTGTGAGCACTTCCTCCAGGAAAACGGCGAAAAGGGCTTTTGCTGAGCGCGAAAACAGCGGGACCTCCTTGGAGGTCCCGCTGTTGGAATCCGTATAAGCGTCCGCTTGGGAAACTCAGCGCTTGGAGAACTGAGGAGCCCGGCGGGCGGCCTTGAGGCCGTACTTCTTCCGTTCCTTCATACGGGGATCGCGGGTCAGGAACCCGGCCTTCTTCAGGATGGGACGGTTGTCCTCGCTGGCCAGCAGCAGGGCGCGGGCAATGCCGTGGCGCAGGGCGCCGGCCTGTCCGGTGACGCCGCCGCCGGAGACCGTGGCCACGATGTCCATCTTCCCGGTATTCCCCGTGGCTTCCAGGGGCTGGCGGACCACCATTTTCAGGGTCTCCAGGCCAAAGTAATCGTCGATGTCCCGGCCGTTAATGGTAATGCTTCCGGTTCCGCCGGGGAACAGGTGGACCCGGGCGACGGAGGACTTCCGGCGTCCGGTACCGTACAGATAGGGCTTCTTAGACTGATACATACGCTTCTTCCTCCTTATTCAGCGTCCAGGGCAATGGGCTTCTGGGCCTGCTGCTTGTGCTCCGCGCCAGCATAGATGTGCAGGCGCTTCAGGGAATCCTTCGCCACGGTGTTCTTGGGCATCATGCCGCGGACGGCCACGCGCATGGCCACCTCGGGCTTCTCCTGCATCAGGATGCGGTAGGGGGTCTCCTTGAGGCCGCCCACCCAGCCGGAGTGGGTACGGTAGATCTTCTGCTCGCCCTTCTTCCCCGTGAGGACCGCTTTTCCCGCGTTGATGATGATCACATTATCTCCGCAGTCGGCGTGGGGCGTGAACGTGGTCTTGTTCTTGCCGCGCAGCAGGTCGGCGGCCCGGACGGCGGTCTTGCCAAGGGGCTTTCCGGCGGCATCCAGGATGTACCACTTGCGCTCAATGTTGGCCTTATTTGCCATAAAAGTGGACATGGTCGTTCCTCCATCAGTATAGTTTCCAATTGGTCTCACAAATTAAGAGCCCCTTGCGGAGCAAGGTTATTTATACCACGTCTCCCCGTCTATGTCAACCAGGTTTTTCATTGACGCCGAATATACGAATGATTTCTCTTGTTTTCTCTCTTGTTCTAAAAAAATCTAAAGTTCTATTTTAAATTCCGGAGATAAAAAGCTGGCCCCCAAGGGGCCGGACCCTATGTACCTCCCTACAGCACCCATTGGACCAGCAGCAGCAGGACAAACCCCGGAAGCCCCAGGACTCCGATCACCAGGGCGTTCCAGATGTTCATTCCCAGGGCGATGCCCGTCACCCCGGCGGTGGCGTTCACCGCCCAGAGGGCCAGGAAGCCCAGGAGGGTGTTGGCCAGCAGCTTCACCGCCAGCTTCAGCGGCGCGCTGAACACCCGCAGCAAGGCGATGAGGAAGAATCCCGCCAGCAGGGCGGCGATGATCTTTTGGTTTAAGTCCATACCGCGTCCCCCTCCAGCCGGGGCAGGAAGCTCTCCGGGCTCCGTTCCTTGATGGCCCGGATAAGGTAATTGCAGCGGGCCTTCTCCGCCTTGATCTGATAAATGCAGGATTCCACCAGCTCCGGGTCCACCGCCTGGTCAAACTTCCGGTAGGCCAGGGACAGGTCCCCCTGGGCGCTTTGGAGCTCCGCCCGCAGGGCCAGCAGCTCCGGGTCCGGCCTGCCTTTTTTGAAAAAAGTAGTTTTCATAGCGTTGTCCCTCCTGTATAATACCTTATTATGATATGGCAAGTCTGGACAAATATGCCAGGTTTCATACAGGAGGGTTCCCTATGCAGGAAATTTTTATGAGGCAGGCCCTGGCCCTGGCCCGGGAGGCCGCCGCCGCCGGGGAGGTCCCCGTGGGCTGCGTCATCGTCCGGGAGGGCCTGGTCGTCGGCCGGGGCCGGAACCAGCGCGAGGAGAAGCGCTCCGCCGCCTCCCACGCCGAGATGGAGGCCATCGCCCAGGCCAACCAGGCCCTGGGCTCCTGGCGCCTGGAGGACTGTGAGCTCTACGTCACCCTGGAGCCCTGCCCCATGTGCGCCGGGGCCATTCTCAACGCCCGCATCCGCCGGGTCTGGTTCGGGGCCCGGGACCGGGCCTTTGGGGCCTGCGGCGGGGTGACCAACCTCTTTATGGAGGGCTTCCCCCACTCTCCCGCCCTGGTGGGCGGCGTGCTGGGGGAGGAGTGCCAGGAAGTCCTTTCCAGCTTTTTCCGCCATCTCCGGCCGGACATTGGTTGACATAAGATTTAAGACTTTTGTAACAATTGACGCTGGTTTCCTTAACAACTCTCCTGTATCTTAATACTTGCAAGAGACAAAACTTCTTTTCATCCAATCTTCCAAACAATAAGGTTCAGGGCCAGCCGCCAGGCTGGCCCTGTTCCGTTTTTCCCCCGGCGGAATCAAACCCCGGCGTCCCCGCTCCGGTAATCCCTTGCGCCTCAGCCGCTTCCGCCCAGGGCGGAATTTCTAGGTAGATTTCATAAACTGTTCACCATTTTCCCAAGCCCTTCCTGTATATTATAGATATACACTCCACCCCATTACAACCCAGGCGGGGCCGCCCGCCTGCCCAGCAGAAATGAGGCATCATCGTGAATATTGCTTACCTTCTGACGCCGAAGCACCGCGTCGCCTATCTGTATGACGACAACACCATGCGCCAGGGCCTGGAGAAACTCCGGCACCATGGCCGCAGCGCCGTCCCCGTCATCAACCGCAAGGGCCAGTATGTGGGCACCGTCAGCGAGGGGGACTTCCTCTGGCGGCTCCTCCCCGACGAGGGCACCCCCTGTCCCTGCTCATTAAAAGAATTGGAGCGGCTTCACGTCCGGGATATTCTCCGGGAAAATCCCTCCGTCCGCATCACCGCCTCCGTGGACGAGCTGCTGGATACCATTGTCCGGCACAATTTCGTCCCCGTGGTGGACGACCTGAACAGCTTCATTGGCATCGTCACCCGCCAGGACATCATCCGCTGCCTGGCGGAGGAGAAGGAGGCCGCCCCAGCCCTCCGGAAGATTGTATAAACCCTTAAACCCTCAAGCAGGGGCCGCTCCTTCTGGGACGGCCCCTGCCGCTCTTCCAGGCCCTCCGGCGGCACGCCCGGGCTCCCCATTGGACGCCGGACTGCTCGTGAACCCCCATTAGAGAAAGAGGTACCGCTATGGAAAAAATGGACGCGCAGAAATACCAGGAATGGTACGACCAGAACCGGGACCAGTACGAGGGACTGGTCAATACTCTGGAAAAGCTCATCGAAACGCTGCTAAAGGAGGAGCGCATCCCCTATCACAGCGTTAACGGGCGGGTGAAGGACCGGGACAGCTTCCTCCAAAAATTTGAGCGGAAGCCCTACAAAGAACCCGGGGAAATGATGGACATCGCGGGGCTCCGCATCATCACCCACACCACCGCCGAGGTGGAACGGGTGTGCGGCCTGATCAAGCGGGAATTCTCCGTTGACCCGGAGAACTCCGGCGATAAGGCGGCGGAGATGGACGTGGACAAAGTGGGCTACCTGTCCGTGCACTACGTTGCCACCCTCAGCCCCGCGCGGGCGGAGCTCCGCGAATACCGCAGGTTCCGGGGCCTACGCTGTGAGATCCAGGTACGCTCCCTGCTCCAGCACGCCTGGGCGGAGATGGAGCACGACCGCAGTTACAAATTCGCGGGGGTGCTGCCGAAGGAAATCCAGCGGAAATTCTACCTGGTGGCCGGAACCCTGGAACTGATGGACCAGGAATTCTGTGCGCTTTCCCAGGAAATCGACTCCTATGCGGCCCGCGTGAAGGAGCAGGCGGCCCAGGGCCAGCTGGGCGGCATCGCCATCGATTCGACATCGCTGCTGCAATTCCTGGACGAGTACTTTAAAGAATGTGATCCCGAAAAGCTTTCAACTGCATTCCCGGAACATAGCAGCATGATTATCGATGAACTTTCAAACTTTGGAATTCAAACGCTTCAGCAGCTGAGGAAGTTATTGTCCGCCAAAACCGCCCGCCAGTGGACCGCAAACCAAGAACATAAATACGTCGCAATCCTGCGGGATTCCATGCTTTTAGAAAATCCCAAGAACTATTTCGAATCCGCGTGGAACCAAAATTGGAGCGGCATTTCCTCCGTAGATGTGGAATCCTGGAGGGAGCTGGGGATTGACATGCAGGAAGTAGAAAAATATATCGAAATCCCTCCATTCTCAGAGGATAAAACCGAAATCAAAGTAATAAAAGCGCGATCATCCACCGCAAAATAAATTCCAGTTTGCCCTGCGGCCAAGGATACCGGAAGAGGCTCCGCCACTTCCGGTATCCTTGCTCTTTCCTCCCTTCTACAAAACCGCCCCCATTTTACACAATATAATCTGTCAGAAATTGGAATGTTTTGTGCAAAACAACAGCCACTCGGGTGAAAGAGCCCTCAAATTTTCACAAAAAAAGCCCCTGATTGCAAGTATATTCATAGTAACTTGCAAAAATTATTTACTACGCTAAAATGCGCCCTTGAAAAAAGGCGCGTTTTGTGGTATGATATCCGCATACTTGCAGGAGTTGTTCCTGACTTTTGCAAAATCCAATCCCGAAAAGAGGAAGAACGATGAAAAAGAAATTCTCTCTGCTGATGGCTGTCCTCATGCTGGCCATGCTCCTCTCCGCCTGCGGCGGCGATACCGGCTCCAAGGGCGGCGAAGTCGGCGGCGTGGGCGGCGGAAGCTCCGCCCCTGCCGACGCCTCCGCTCCCGCCGATTCCGGAAACTCCGGCGGCTCCGGCGACTCCGCCGTGGCCCAGGACACCAACACTGTGGCCGTGGGCGCCGTGGTCATCGCCCGGGACGACGTGCCCGAGGACGACATCTACGCCCTGACCTCCGCCATCTTTGAAAACATCCCCACCATCACCGAGCAGCACGCCAAGGGCGGCGAGCTGGACCTGGACTTCGCCTCTTCCGTCACCTCCGTGCCCTATCACCCCGGCGCGGCCAAGTACTTTGCCGAGAAGGGTAAAGAGGTCGCTGCCGTGAAGGAAGGCGCGGGCTCCGGGGATTCCAAGTCCCTGACCTTCGGAACCGGCGGCGAGTCCGGCACCTACTACGCCTTCGGCGGCGTGCTGTCCAGCTATGTCTCCAATAATACCAGCGTCTCCGTCACCGCCGTGACCTCCGGCGGTTCCAAGGCCAACATCGAGGACTTGGCCGCCGGGGACATCCAGCTGGGCTTCGTCCAGTCCGACGTCATGAGCTACGCCTTCAACGGCGAGCGCCTCTTCGACGCCAAGGTGGAGAACTTCTCCGTGGTGGCCGCCCTCTACATGGAGCAGGTCCAGATTGTCACCACCAACCCCGATATCAAGTCCGTGGCGGACCTGGCGGGCAAGTCCGTCTCCATCGGCGACCGGGGTTCCGGCGTGTGGTTCAACGCCGTGGACGTGCTGGGCGCCTATGACATCGACCCCGACTCCGGCATCAGCCCGGTGTACCAGGGCTTCGGCGACAGCGCGGACAGCCTGAAGGACAAAAAGATCGACGCGGCCTTCGTAGTGGCCGGAGCGCCCACCACCGCCATCGTGGACCTGGCCACCAGCGGCCCCGTGTACCTGGTCAGCCTGGATGAGGAGCACACCAACGCCCTGCTGGAGTCCTCCCCCTACTACAGCGCCTATACCATCCCCGCCGGGACCTATTGATTCCTCCAACCCGAGCCACCCCCGGCAAGGGCCGCTTCACGCGGCCCTTGCCGCATTGAAAGGGCAGCTCTCCCGCCGCCCCTTCAATACGGCAAGGACCCCGTTCCCTTCGCGACATCCCCCTGTTGTTTATTTTAAAAGGAGTAGGATTCTATGAGCGAGAAAGACAAGAAGCACCTTCCCGACGTGGACATCGGCACCGCGGCGGACATGGACGAGGTCATGCGGAAATATGACCGGGAATCCGCCACCCGCATCTGGGAGGGCAAGCCCAAGCTGGTCGTGGGCGTGGTCATGGCCCTGTTCTCCCTGTACTGCATCTGGATGACCCTGCGCTGCACCTGGGACCTGCCCATCCGGCTGACCTCCTTCCTGGGGCTCATCACCATTATGGGGTACCTGACCTACCCCGCCCGGAAGGACCACGTGAAGCCCAATTCCATACCCTGGTATGACCTTGTGCTGATGCTGCTGGGGGCCGGGTCCTTCTTTTACTATTGCCTGAACTACAACTCCCTGGTCATGGTCATCACCAGCGCGGCCAAAATCAACCCCGCCAGCGAGACCGCCATCCCCAACGCGTGGTTCTACCTGGCCATCGGCGTGGTGGCCATCCTGGTCCTGGCGGAGCTCTGCCGCCGCTGCGTGGGCCTGCCCATCCTGTGCGTGGTGGGCGCGCTGCTGGTTTACACCTTCGCCAGCGGCCAGAACCTGGCCCGGGTGGTCTACACCCTCTTTTACGGCACCTCCGGCGTTATGGCCACTCCCGTCCAGGTCTGCGCCAAGTTCATCGCCGTATTCATCATCTTCGGCGCCTTCCTGGAGCGGACGGGCATCTCCAATTTCTTCATTGACCTGGCCAACTCCCTGGCGGGCAGCACCTCCGGCGGTCCCGCGAAAGTGGCGGTCATTTCCTCCGCCCTGTGCGGCATGGTGTCCGGGTCCTCGGTGGGCAACACCGTCACCACCGGCTCCGTCACCATCCCCATGATGAAGCGCACGGGTTACCAGGGCGAATTCGCCGGGGCCGTGGAGGCGGCGGCCTCCACCGGAGGGCAGATCATGCCCCCCATCATGGGCGCGGCGGCCTTCCTCATGGCGGAGTACATGGACACCACCTACGCCAACGTGGCGGTAAAGGCCATTCTCCCCGCCCTGCTCTACTTCACGGGCATCTTCCTGGCCGTCCATCTGGAGGCCCGGCGGCTGGACCTGAAGGGCGTGCCCCGGGACCAGCTGCCTAAGTTCGGCATCCTGATCCGCAGCATTTATCTGCTCCTGCCCCTGGTGGTGCTGGTGTGGATGGTCTCCACCAACACCCGGACCCTCCAGTTCTCCGCCTCCATTGCCATCCTGCTGGCCATCGTGGTGAGCCTGCCCCACATGTTCGCGGGCAGCCGGGGGCAGCATGAGGAGGGCTTCGCCGCCCACTTCGTCAAGGACACCGCCTCCATGATCGTCAGCTCCCTGGAGGCCGGCGGCCGGAGCTGCATCACCGTGGCCGTGGCCTGCTCCATGGCGGGCATGGTGGCCGGGTGCATCACCGTGACGGGCCTGGCCTCCAAGCTGATCAACGGGGTCATCAACGTCAGCAATATGATCCCCTATCCGCCGATTTCCATGTTTATCGCCCTGTTTTTAACCATGCTGTGCTGCATCGTGCTGGGCATGGGCGTGCCCACCACGGCCAACTACTGCATCATGGCCTCCACCTGCGCCCCCATTCTGATTCAGCTGGGCATCGGCAAGATCCCCGCCCACTTCTTCGTGTTCTACTTCGGCATCGTGGCGGATATCACGCCTCCCGTGGCCCTGGCGGCCTACGCGGGCAGCGCCATTGCCAAATCCGACCCCATGAAAACCGGCGTCAACGCCACAAAGCTGGCCATCGCAGCCTTCATCGTCCCCTATATCTTCGCCTACAGCCCGGCGATGCTCTTTGTCAACGACCCCAGCGTGTTCGAGGTGGTCCAGATCGTCATCAGCGCCCTCCTGGGCATCTTCGGCGTGGCCGCGGCGCTGAACGGCTATTTGTTCCGCCCCATTCCCAAGTGGATGCGCTTTGCCCTGGTCATCGCGGGCCTGGCCATGATGATCCCCGGTTCCGCCACGGACGTGGTGGGCCTCATTGCCCTGGCCGTCTTGCTGCTCTACCAGAAGGCCATGGCAAA
Source organism: uncultured Oscillibacter sp. (assembly GCA_910583785.1). Taxonomy (GTDB): domain Bacteria; phylum Bacillota; class Clostridia; order Oscillospirales; family Oscillospiraceae; genus Oscillibacter. The sequence goes on along the minus strand of CAJTZK010000007.1, from coordinate 14,342 downwards.
GAAGAGCGCCGCTGGAGCCTAAGCCTGGCTCCCCCCGTGAGATGGGGGCCTGGCAGTCCCAAAACCGCCCTGTCCCAGGGCGGTTTTTTCTAAGCGGTCCCCTTGACGGAAATTCCCGTCGTTTCCCCCATATTTTTGTACAAGTTTTTTCGAAACATTTCCATCCCTTCAAACGTCTGACTTAACAGGGACTCCTTTCCCAATCTTCAGAAATTCTTAAGAAATCTGTAACCGTTTTGTTGTTGTTTTCCCCCGCGGACTGTTCTAGTATCAATGATACAGTTATGATGCCAGGCCCTGTTATCCTGGACCCGCGCCCCCACAGCGGCGGAACCCCGCCGTTTCGAAACATCCATCCAACCATTGAAGGAGAAAGCCTATGTCAGAAGTCATGGATCGCGAACAGCAGGCCGGGACCGCCCAGGCGGCCCCTGAAGCGGCCCCTCCCCCCGCTCCAGAGGCGGAAAAGACCTCCCTTTGGAAAAAGTGGAAGGGGATGCCCCGGAAGAAACGGAGGAAGATGGTACGGTGGTTTATCTTCCTCCTGGTTCTCGCCGCCATCGGCCTGGGCATCCGCCACTTCCTGTCCGCCAAGGGCGGCGGGGAGCAGACGGAGGTCCTGACCGCCACGGTGCAGTATGGTTCCATCACCTCCACCGTGGACGGAAGCGGCCTGACCAAGGCCAAGGACAGTGAAACCATCACCATTGCCACCACGGGCACGGTGTCCGAGGTCTTCGTCAACGAGGGCGACACCGTGGAACCCGGCACGCCCCTCTTTATCATCGACTCCGACGCCGCCCGGACCGCCGTGGACAAAGCCCGGCAGGACGTGCTGGGCCGGGAGAAGCAGCTCAACGCCCTTCTCAAGGACGTGGCGGGCCTCAACCTGGCGGCGGGCTACTCCGGCAAGCTGATGGAGGTGGTGGACCTGAACCCCGGGGACACCATCAGCAAAGAGCAGAAGCTGGCCGTGCTGGCGGACGACACCCGCCTGCGGCTCACCCAGTACTACAGCTACGCCTACGAGGGCATGATTTCCCAGGGCCAGAGCATGGACGTGTCCGTTCCCGCCCTGATGAGCTCCCTCCCCGGCACGGTGGAGGCGGTCCACATGGTCAGCCGCATCACGCCGGAGGGCACCAAGCTCTTCTCCGCCGACATCCTGGTGGAAAACGAGGGGGCCCTCACTGCCGAGATGGCTGCCTCCGCCACCGTGACCACGGCGGACGGCGAAACCATCTATCCCTACGAGCCCGGGAAGCTGGAGTACTACCGCACCGGCGATCTGAAATCCACCGTCAACGGCACCGTCCTCTCCAGCTCCCTGGTGGACTTCCTCCAGGTCAGCGCCGGGCAGGTCCTGGTCCGGGTGGACGGCGAGGACAGCGAGGCGGAAATCTACTCCGCCCAGCAGAGCCTGGACGAGGCCCGGAAGGAACTGGAAACCGCCGAGAAAAACCTGGCGAACTGCAGCGCCGTGGCCTCCATCGCGGGCAAGGTCATCGGCCTGACCATGAAGCCCGGCGACGAAATTGCCGCCAACACCTCCGTAGTCACCATCTCCGACACCTCCTCCCTCATTGTCAGCGCCACCGTGGACGAGCGGAACGTCAGCGCCGTCCAAGTGGGCACCATGGTGGAACTGGACCAGTGGGGCACGATGGCCATGGGCATGGTGGAAAGCGTCAGCCTCTCCAGCACCATCAACAACGGCGTGGCGACCTATCCCATGGTGATCTCCGTAGACAACGCGGAGGAAACCCTCCAGGTCAACAGCTACATCAACTACTCCCTGACAGCCAGCGAAAACGACAACTGCCTCATCCTGCCCCTCCAGGCGGTCCGCACCGTCTCCACCGAGGAGGGCGAGAGCCTGACGGTGGTTTACATCAAAGGCGACAAACCCCAAAACGCGGTAGAGGGCGTGATGACCGACGAGATGATCCCCGAGGGCTTCTGGCCTGTAGAGGTGGAAATCGGCATCTCCGACAACTACAATGTGGAGATCAAATCCGGCGTGGAGCAGGACACGGAAGTCTTCACCCAGGTCCAGATATCCAGCTCCTGGGGTTTCTGATATGGCAAATTTAGTAGAGTTGAAAAACGTCTTCAAGATCTACGGCGAGGGTCTTGAAAGCGAGGTCCGGGCCCTGGACGGGGTCAGCCTCACCATTCAGCGGGGGGAATTCGTGGCCGTGGTGGGCCAGTCCGGCTCCGGAAAGTCCACCATGATGAACGTCCTGGGCTGCCTGGACATTCCCACCCGGGGGGACTACTTCCTGGACGGCACCGACGTCCGGGAGCTGACGGACAAGGAGCTGAGCCTCATCCGCAACAAGGAGATCGGCTTCATCTTCCAGCAGTACAACCTGATCCAGAGCCTGACCGTGCTGGAAAACGTGGAGCTGCCCCTGATCTACCAGGGCATCGGCGCGGACGACCGCTACGACCTGGCCCTGGAGGCCCTGGAGCGCGTGGGCCTTTCCAAGCGCATCAAGCACAAGCCCACGGAGATGTCCGGCGGACAGCAGCAGCGGGTGGCCATCGCCCGGGCCATCGCCACCAAGCCCCCCATTATCATGGCCGACGAGCCCACGGGCGCCCTGGACTCCCGGACGGGCCACGAGGTGCTGGAGTTCCTCCAGCAGCTCAACCGGGAGGGAACCACCGTCATCCTGATTACCCATGACAACGGCATCGCCGCCACGGCCCGCCGCTGCGTGCGCCTGACGGACGGGAAGATCGTGGAGGACCGGGAACAGGAGGTGGACTGGTTTTGAACATCCGGCAGGCAGTAAAAATGGCCTGGAAGTCCATCTGGGGCAAAAAGGGCCGGGCGGTTTTGACCATGCTGGGCATCATCATTGGCATCGCCTCGGTGATGACCATTGTTTCCGTCATCACGGGCTACGCCAGCAAAATGATGGAGCAGTTCGAGGCCATGGGCACCAACCGCATCCAGGTCAGCGTCTACAGCAACGTATGGACCCAGGATGAAAACGGGGAGATGGTCCCCGCGGGAAAGGACTACTTCCCTGACGTCTACGAGTATTGCAGCGGCATGAAGGACCTGGTCGTGGGCGTAACGCCCCAAGCCTACTTCAGCGCCACTATGGTTTACGGCACTAAAACCACCGCCAACATGGAGTACCAGTGGGACGAATCGGGCATGAACCTCATCAGCGCCCCGCCGGAGTTCTACTACGGCAGCGACCAGTACTCCGCGTGCAGCAACCTGACCATCACCAAGGGCCGGGACCTGAGCTACCTGGACATCCAGAAATACAACCAGGTGGTGGTCCTGGGGGCCCAGGCCGCCAAAATCTTCTTCGGCACGGCCAACCCCGTGGGAGAGACCGTGCAGCTGAACGGCCAGAATTTTGAAGTCATCGGCGTCTACGCCTCCCGCATCAAGGAAGGCAGCACCTCCATGAGCACCCTGGACAACTTCGTCCTGGTCCCCTACACCTGCAAGCGGGTCCTGGGAGGCGAGCAGGGCAGCGACACCTTCATCGTCGTGGCCAAGGACCCCACCCAAATGGATGCCATCGTCACCCAGCTGGACGGCTTTTTAAAGGGCCTCCTGAACCAGGGCACCAACGACTACAACGTCCGCCCCGAAAACCAGAACATGGACTACGTCACCGAATCCCTGAACCTCATCGGCGGCGTGCTGGCGGGAGTAGCCGCCATCTCGCTGATGGTGGGCGGCATCGGCATCATGAACATCATGCTGGTCACCGTCACGGAGCGCACCCGGGAGATTGGCATCCGCCGGGCCATCGGCGCCCAGCGGAGCAGCATTGTCACCCAGTTCCTCATCGAGGCGGCCATGCTCTGCGGCATCGGGGGCATCATCGGCATCGGCATCGGCACCTTGGGCTGCTTCATCCTGGGTAACATCCTCTTCCAGATGACCATCTATCCCTCCGCCATGGTAACGGCGGGAGCCTTCGGCCTCTCGGTGCTGCTGGGCGTGGTTTTCGGCTGCTACCCGGCCATCAAAGCGTCCAATCTCCAGCCCGTGGAAGCCCTCCGGGCCGAGTAACGCCGGAGCCCCCTTCCGTTCCCGGCTCCGCCGGAAACCGCGCCCCGCTCCTTCGCCCCTCCTCTCCCCGCCGTAAGCGCCGCTTTGCGGCGGGCTCCGGAGCGGGTATCTGTAAATTGTTTTATGGAGGAAGATTATGAAAAAACGCATCTTGTCCCTGCTGCTCCTGGCGGCCATGGCGGCGTCCCTGCTGGTCCTGCCCGCCCAGGCCGCGCCCCCGCCCAACCGCTTTTACGATTTGAACGGCGACGCTTACGCCCAGGTGGAATCCCTGCGGCTCATGGGCGTCATGGACGGCTTTTCCGACGGGAATTTCCGCCCCAACGGCCAGCTCACCCGGGCCCAGTTCTGCAAGATGGTGGTCTGCGCCTTGAACGCCGAGGATGAGCTGGGCCTTTACCGCACCGTCACCGTCTACCCGGACGTGAAGCCCTCCCACTGGGCGGCGGCCTACATCAACATGGCCTCTAAGGGGAAGAAGGCCATCTCCGGCTTCTCCGACGGCAAGTTCTACCCGGACCGCACCGTCACCCTGGGCCAGGCGGCCACCATTCTCCTCCGGGTCCTGGGGTACAAGGATGAGAACATCGGCGGCGTGTGGCCGGACAGCTACTTGTCCTTCGCCGCCTCCATCGGGCTCACCGACGGCGTGGACACCACGAAGGGCAGCGCCCCCCTAAGCCGGAGCGACGCCGCCATCCTCTTCAACAACCTCCTCCGGGCGGACGTCCAGGGGGATAAAACCGTCAGCAACTTCCTCACCGCCGCCGGGCTGACCACCAAGGGCGACATGGTCCTGGTGTCCTCCAACGCCCGGGGCCCCGACGGCAAGGAGACCGCCATGCTCTTCTCCGACGGCTCCGTCTACCAGATGGCCGGGGACAAGGCCTCCAACGGCTCCCTCAACGGCCTGAAGGGCACGCTGGTCCTGGAGGGCCAGAAGGTCCGCACCTTCCTGCCCGACGCCCTGGGCATCAGCCGGGTAATCACCGTGGCCAAGGCCGAGGCCAACCAGATCACGGACCGCACCGGAAGCAAATACGCCGTCACCAGCGGCACCAAGGTCTACCGCAACGGCGCGGAGACCAGCTGGAGCGAGGCCCGCTCCTGGGTAAACCCCGGCACGTCCCTGACGCTGTACCTGGGCACCGCCGGAAATGTGGAGTTCATCTTTATCGGCGGCGGCGACAGCTCTACCGAGGCCGTCATCGTCTACGAAAAGGGCTCCGCCAAGGGCTTTGACTCCCTCACTGGCAACGTGGGCGGCTATACGATCTACAAAAATGGCTGCCGGGCCAATGCGAAAGACATGCGCCCCTATGACGTGGCCACCTATTCCAGTTCCACCAACACCATCCGGGTCTGCGACACCCGGCTGACGGGCTACTACGAGTCCTGCACCCCCAGCCCCACGGAGCCCACCAGCATCCGCGTCCTGGGCAGCGATTTCGACGTGCTCCCCACGGCGCAGTCCACCATGGAGCGGTTCCGTCCCGGCGACCAGATCACGCTGCTGCTGACGGAAGACAACAAAGTGGCGGGCGCGGTGAAGCCCGGCACCGCCGGAGCCAATGCCAACGCCATCGGAATCGCCACCTCCATCTCCGGCGAAAGCGCCACGGTAAAGCTGCTTTGCGGTATTGAGATCAAAGGCACTGTGGACCTGGGCGACCAGGGCAGCGACCAGATCGCCCAGCTCCGCCAGGAGGAGCTGGCCCGGATGCAGAACCGCCTGGTCCGGGTTACCTCCACCGGACGGAACACCATCGGCCTGGTCCGCCTGGGCGGGGGCGCCTCCGGCGCGCTGGACCTGGAGAAGCGCCGCCTGGGCAGCAACAACCTGGCGGAGACTGTCAGCGTCTTCCGCTACACCGCCAAGGGCATCGACACCATCAGCCTGAACGACCTGGGAGCCGGGCCCATTCCCAACGGCGAGATCAGCTACGCCCACCTCAACTGGGCGGGCCAGGTGGACATCATCGCCCTGGGGGCCGTGGGCGACAGCGCCACGGTTTACGGGCGTACCTCCATCAGCCTCAACGACCAGGACGCCTCCTATATCTCCATCTACAACGACCAGGGCTTGGCCGCCGGACCCTTCCGGAGCCGCTATGACATCAGCAGCGGTGTCTATGTCTCGGCGGTGAAGTCCAACGACGGCACGGGCTTCTCCAGCCTCAAGCCCCTCACCGCCCTGAAGGAGGTCCCCAACTCCGCCTGGAGCGGGGAGAGCGCCGTCACGGTGGAAGGCCGGAGCTACAGCATCCCCGTTACCGTCATGGCCTATAACAAGGACACCCTCTCCTGGATTTCCGGCTCCGACGGAAAGAGCATTGTGGAAATTGCCCACGCCTACGCCAAAAAATGCAACATGTACGCCAGCGAAGACGGCGTCATCCGTATCATTGAGGTAGGCGGCGACTTCCGCTGAGCCAGAAAAACCAAGGAAGCGCCCGGACACAGCGTGTCCGGGCGCTTCTTCTATCCCCCGGACCGTTCCCCAGGGAGACGTTCTCCTGTGAGGACGGGCCTGCGTGTTTCCTCTTTTAACATGCGCGGCAGGACATCCCCCCAGCCCCTAAGCCGTTGCAAAAAGGCGTGGTTTATGCTACAATCTGGAAAACGAAGCGACCCGCCATGAAAGAAAGGAGCGTTCCCATGCCCACCTCCCTGAAAGCCGTTACCCACGCCCAGAACATCCGCTACGACAAGGCCGCCGAGGCCCTCTATATCATCGACCAGAGCCTGCTCCCTAATGAGGAACGGGAGCTCCGCCTCCAGTCTGTGGAGGAGATGGTGGAGGCCATCCAAGCGCTCCGGGTCCGGGGCGCGCCCGCCATCGGCATCTGCGCCGCTTACTGCCTCTACGTCCTGGCCCGCTCCATCAGCACGCCGGACCCCGCCGCCTTCCAATCCCAGCTCAAGGCCTACGCCGCCCAGCTGAACGCCTCCCGCCCCACGGCGGTGAACCTCAGCTGGGCCCTGCGCGAGATGGAGCACACCGCCGCCGCCCATCTGGGGGACCCCCGCCCCGCCTTGCTGGAGGCCCTGTATCAAAAGGCCGTGGACATCCATGAGGACGACATCGCCAAGTGCCGGGCCATCTCCGAGTACGGCCTGAGCCTCCTCCAGGAGGGCGGCGGCGTCCTCACCCACTGCAACGCGGGCCCCCTGGCCACCTCCCGGTACGGCACGGCCCAAGGGCCCTTCTTGCTGGCGGCGGAGCGGGGCATGCATATCCGCGTCTTCGCCGACGAGACCCGCCCCCTCCTCCAGGGAGCCCGGCTCACCAGCTATGAGCTCCACCGGGCCGGGGTGGATGTGACGCTGATCTGCGACAACATGGCCTCCATGGTGATGAAAAACGGCTGGGTCCAGGCCTGCTTTGTGGGCTGCGACCGGGTGGCCGCCAACGGGGACACCGCCAACAAAATTGGGACCAGCGGCGTATCCATCCTGGCGAAGCACTATGGCATTCCCGTCTACGTCCTGGGCCCCACCAGCACCATCGACCTGAACTGCCCCAGCGGGGACCACATTCCCATCGAGCTCCGGGACCCGGAGGAAATCAAGGCCCTCTGGTACGAGAAACCCATGGCCCTCCCGGGCGTCAAGTGCTACAACCCCTCCTTCGACGTGACGGACCATGCGCTCATCGCTGGCATCGTCACAGAGAAGGGCATCTGCCGTCCCCCCTACACCGAGAGCCTGGCGGCCCTCTTCCGCTGAGGGGAGGCGCTTTACATGGTCCAAATTTACGGAACCCTGGGCCCCGCCTGTTCGGATACCGGAACCCTGGCCCGGCTCTTTGAAGCCGGCATGACGGGAGTACGGCTGAACCTCTCCCACGTGGGCCTCCCCGGGGCGGCGGAGCAGATTGAGCGCCTCCACGCCGCCGCCCGTCAGTGCGGCGTCACGGCCCAGCTCCTCATCGACATGCAGGGCCCAGAGCTCCGGGTGGGCGTGCTCCCGGCTCCCTTGGAATTAAAGGACGGGGCCTTTGTCCGTTTGGGGCGGGACATCCCCCTGCCGCCCGCCGTTCTTTCCCGCCTGCTTCCCGGCCAGGAGGTCCTGCTGGACGACGGGAAGCTCCTCCTCCGGGTGGCGGAGGCCCTGCCGGACGGAGCCCTGGCCCAGGTGGAGCGGGGCGGCGTGCTGCAAAGCCGGAAGAGCGCCGCCCTTCCCGGCGTAAATATCCACCTTCCCGCCATAACGGACAGTGACCGGGAAAACTTCCGTGCCGCGAAAGACTGCACCGTCACCGGGGTCATGCAGCCCTTCGTCCGGGGCCGGGAGGACCTGGAGGCCGTCCGGGAGGCCTTAGACGCCGCCGGGGGACAGGGCATCCGGCTCTTCGCTAAGATTGAAAACCTGGAGGGCGTGGATAAGCTGGCGGAGCTTCTTCCCGCCGCAGACGAGATTGTCATCGCCCGGGGGGACCTGGGGAACTCCGGCCCTCTCTGGAAGCTCCCCGCCCTGCAAAAACACATTGCCGCCGCCTGCCGGGAGGCGGGGCGGCCCTTCATGGTGGTAACGCAGATGCTGGCCTCCATGGAGCGGAATCCCGTCCCTACCCGTGCGGAGGTCAGCGATATCTTCAACGCCGTGCTGGACGGCGCAGCCTCCGTCATGCTCACTGGGGAGACTGCCGTGGGGAAATACCCTGTGGAGGCCATGCGGTACCTGGTCCATACCGTCCGGGAGGCGGAGGCGTATCTGCAAAGCGTTTGAATTCTTAAAAAGAAGCGCCCGGCTGGCCGCCGGGCGCTTTTCCATACTGGGGCCAAACGGAATGCGGGCCTTTCCATTTTAATCCGCCTTCGCAGTTATGGGCGGGGCTTCCCTTTAGAAGGGGAGGGCTTTTTTTGACAGGTCAGGGAGGCGGACAATATAGAAAGACACGGCAATACCTCCTCAACGGTTGCCGTATCTTTCAAATGGAAAGAGCCGATAACCGCATTTTAGTCTGCGTGTTATCGGCCCTGCGTCTACGCGTCTGGCTCTTTGATAACGGTTATTTGTAGATTTTTTGCACTAACTAAAGTTTCCTTTTTGCACTTTGGGCAGTAAAGGGGATAGTTTTTCAAAACACTGTCTTTTCTTATTTTATCACGTGTTTTGCTGCCGCAAATAGGACAATATATCCATTCGCTTCTTTTGTTATGTAATAGATTTCCCAAGTTCATAAGCGGCAGATACTTCGGCTTTTCCCTCAATATCTCCTATGTCTCCGTTTCCGCCGGCAAGAACATAACCAAGATTATCCCACTTCAAATGTTCCATCAAGTGATTATAGTAAAGAAGAACATCATCAAAGCCGTGGCCCTCCGCAGCCATCAGCAGAGCAGAAGCCCTGCTATGTCCCCGCAGAAGATTGCCGTCCCCCTCTTCCAACGCAAACAGGCGGTCAACAGCAGTTCTGATTTGACCGCTCATGTTCCAGTAATAGAGCGGACTTGCCAACACGATCACATCGCACTCCCGCACCACTGGATAAATTTTGTCCATGTCATCCCGCTGGACACAGGGATACTCTCTGCTGCTATGTCCGCCAAAGCAGCCTTTGCAGCCGTGAATATTCATAGCGTCCAGGAAAAATTCTGTTACAGTATGACCGGCGCTCTCCGCGCCGTCGGTAAACGCTTTGACCAATGCGGAGGTGTTTCCTTTTCTGCGGGGACTGCCATTGAGAATGACAATTTTCTTGGGCATGGTGTTTTTCCTCCTTAAAACTTCTCTGCCAGAGCCGCCGCCTGTTTACAGCCGTCTGTCTTAGCAATATCACCGGCATTCAGCACACCCGGAACCAGAACCTCGCCCACCATCTTCCACTTCATCAGCGCGGCAGAGCGTTCTATGGGGACGCGCACACCGTCAAAGACGGACATATCATCTTCTTCACAGCAGGCAATCACAGCACACTCCTTGCCCGCAATATCCTTGCCGCCCACCACAAAAGAGAACAGGCGGTCAATGACGCCCTTAATCTGTGCGGGGATGGAATACCAGTAGACGGGCATGGAGAAAACCACAGCGTCAGCCTCCAGGATAGCGGGGGCAATCGTGTTGAAGTCGTCGTCAAAGGAGCAGGCTTTTCCAGTCTTAAAGCAGGTTTCGCAAGCCCGACAGCCGCCCACATTTTTCAGCGCGGCATCAAAGCGGGCAACCGTATGGCCTTTCGCCTCCACAGCCTGGATGAAAGTTTCCGTCATGGCAAAGCTGTTGCCCTTCTTTCGAGGGCTGCCAGTAATAACAACAATTTTTTTGCTCATGTAAAGTACCTCCTGATTTTGTGGGCTTGACTTTACCCACATCTGATAGTATTATTGTAGCAAGAATTAAACTAAAATCAAGTACGCACATATAAGTGCGATACTTACCCGGAGGAAAGTGTATTATGGGCGAACGCTGCATTTCAAAAGAGTGTCTTAACGATACGGGTTTCAGCTATACCCTGTCTTTAATCAATGGCAAATACAAAATGACAATCCTTTATACCTTGATGGAATTTAAGGTTGTGCGGTTTAACGAAATGAAAAAATATATTGGGGAAATTTCCTATAAGACGCTGAGTTCCACACTGAAAGAGTTGGAAAATGACCAATTGGTACATAGGGAGGAATACCCGCAAATCCCACCCAAAGTTGAGTACAGTTTAACTGAGCGTGGAAAATCTCTTATGCCTATTTTGGATGAAATGTGCGAGTGGGGTGAAAAGAACAGACTTCCGACTACATAATTAGCGGCAAGCAGGGCAAGTGTCATACACTTGTGCCCTGCTTGCTTCGCAAAAATGCTTGTTGAGGTGCCCCCAAACCCGCCGGAGCTTCTGGACACCGTGGGCCTGTTGACAAAGTACGGCCAAAAGAGCCGGAAATATGATATAATTAGAGGCAAGGGGGGCGAGGGTATGCGGCTGAAATATCATATGGCAACGACAGAAGATCTGGTACCAGAAAATCATTTTTTGCGGAAACTGGAAGCGGTGCTGGATTTGACATTCGTCTATGAGGAAACGGCACATCTATACAGCCGTTGGAAACACTCAAAATACGGACAGGCAAGCGGTGGAAGAAGCGCACCCGGCAGATCAAAAAAGACAACCGGCGGACAAAGAAACGGGTGAGCCGGACAGACCCCGGGGCCGGGCATATGAAACGGCCAGGGAAACCGCAGGGCCAATACTACCTCTCCCACCAGACCCTGGACAGCGGCCATGGGATTATCATCGGCTTGACCGTGACGCCGGGGGATGTCCATGATACGGCGCCCTATCTGGAACAGGTGGAAGCTGTCGATCAAAGGGTAATTCCGCCGCAGGCTGCCGCCGCAGACTCGGCCTATGATTTTCCTCTGGTCCACCGGGAATTGGAGAAGCTGGGGATCGAGTTCTTTGTCCGGCCCCAGCCGGCCCGCGACCGGACCCAGGCGGAGTTCAAACGGGATGCATTCACCTATGACACGGCGAAAGATGTTTACATCTGTCCGAATGGGAATGCTCTGTACCCAAACGGTCTGTTCTGGGAATACTGGGCCGGCAGGAAGGACTGCGGCAGCTGTCCTTTGCGAGGAAAATGTTTGAGCGCGGAGGATAAGCGGGGCGCCAGGAAGCTCCTGGACCGCTACTTCAAGCCCTCTGTTCAGCGGCATTTCTCCAGACGATGGGAGCCGGAGTACCGGGAGGCGCTGAAACAGCGGCAGGTCTGGTGTGAGGGCACGTTTGCCATTCAGAAAAGGCGCCATAATTTAACAGGTGTCTTACGACGAGGTTTAGGGGCAGCGGAGGATCACTGCCTCCTTTCTTCTGTGGCTTTGAACCTCAGAAGAATGATACAAAGCCTGAATTGACGCTGAAAGGCGTCTTTTTTGCTGCCCTCAGCTCAGTGTGCTTGAATAATCGGGTACTTTGCTAACAGACCCACCGTGACCAGAAGCTCCGCCTGGATAGGAAAACGCCCGCATAGCGCAAGGCTATACGGACGTACCAGGGCGACAGGATATTACAATTTTCGCAGTTATGGGCGGGGCTTCCCTTTAGAAGGGGAGGGCTTTTTTTGGCAGGTCAGGGGGGCGGACAATATAGAAAGACACGGCAATACCTTCTCAACGGTTGCCGTATCTTTCAAATGGGAAGAGCCGATAACCCGCATTTTAGTCTGCGTGCTATCGGCCCTGCGTCTATGCGTCTGGATCTTTGATAACAGATATATTTAGATACTTTCCAGAGCATCATTGAAAATAAGATCAGCCTAAGCAATTCGGTCATTGCAAATCAGGCAGTCCAGTCCTGGCCGCTGTACATATTCTGGGCAACCTCATTCTCCACAGCAGTGCAGTTAATAGAGATTATGCTGCTATCAGCAAACTTTAACTCTACGCAGAGGGTGTTTATATTGAACTCGCAGGAAAGTAATTACGCCATACTGAAACCTACTCTTAAATCATTCTAGGCAAATTTTTAATTGTATGCAATACAGGAAACCAGCTGATGACGCTGAGTTGAGATTAGTTCTTTATCATTATAACACTAAGGATTAAAGGTGCAGGTTTTTTCTTGCCTATACAGACCGTTTTCCCAGCGGTTTCCCTAATTTTGCTTACGTCCTGGAAATAGAATTCATGATTTAGCCGTCCTGCTCATTTGCGCTGTTTCCTCTGCTTTTATCCCGCTGTTTTCCTCTGCGTCAATTTACCGCCCGGCAGTAAAGGGAAGAGCCCCCCGGAATTCTCCGGGGGGCCCTCCAAGCAGACTTTTCGAATCAATCTTCCGACTGTTCAGCCTACTTTATGTTTAGGGACTAACGCTGAAGGTACCGCCATCCACAAAGGTAAGGGTCTGAACGGTAGCCGAAGTGGTTCCGTCAGCCGCCTTGATGGCCGCCTTCGTGGCAAGGGTAGAAGCGGTAGTGGCAGCGCTGGGCGCTCCATTGGCAAAGGCCAGGGTCACCGTAACTCCATCGGCGCCCAGCTCCGCTCCGGTGAGGGTTACGCCAGTGGCAGAATTCGCCGTGAAGGTCCAGTTGGCAATGTCTTCCACAGTCGCCTTATCCATCGCCTGGTTGAAGACAACGGTGGCAGTCGCGCCATCCCAAGAGCAGCTGTCGTTCACCACGATCACGGGGGCTTCGGTCATCGTGATCTCGATGTCGTCCTTCGTGACGGTGACAGGAGCAGTCGGCTTAAAGATGCCAGAGAAGGTGGGGGCCGTCGTACCGTCCGATGCAACCGCCTTGATGCCGCCCAGGTTCTTGACAGTGACCGTGTACTCATAGCCCGAAGTCACCGCAGAGACCGTCACCTTCAGGGCGCCAGCGTCCAGGTTGTCGCCTTCCTTGACAGCCTGGGTCTTCTGAGAAGTACCAAACTCGAACTTAACCGTCGAGTCCTTATCCGCGCTGGTGATACCGAAGTCAGACAGCTTGAAGGTAGTCGTGGTCAAATCATCATCCAGGGTGATGACATTGCTCCGTTCCATCTTGCTGGTGTCAACCGTGATGACCACGGCACTTTCGCCAGTGACGTTAACCGTCTTGGCATCGTTCTCCCAGGTCTTGCTGGCACTCGCGTAGGTCATCGTGAAGGTAACTTCCGCATTGGTTCCGGCAGTGACTTTCGCGGTGGGAGCGTTCGTACTATCGGGGCTCGCATACTTCACAGTATTGGCCGCGATGGTCTTGCTATTGCCAACCGCAATAGAGGCGGGGACAGTCCAATTCTCAGTCACATCCTCGGTGCCTTCCATGACCTTGAAGGCAACCTCGTCATAGACGATCTCAGTGATCTCAACCGTCAGCTCCTCGCCCATGGGTACGGGGATATCGCTGCCACCCTGGGTAGCAGGAAGCACACCAGAGAAGGTCATGACAGAAGGCTTTCCAGCGGCATAGGCGACCACGCTAGTGAACTTGATGTTCGTAGCGGTGCCCACCACGGCGCCAGTAGAATCCTTCACCACAGCGGAGAAGGTAGCGGCAACCGTAGTATTGGGACGCGCCCAGTCGGCGGCCTTCACCTGCATGAACAGGTTCATAGTTCCATCGTCCAGGGTAAACGCTCTGCCGTTGGAGGCAAAGGTCGCCTCGCGGGCAACAGCATTGTCGGCGAACTTGACGTTGCCAGTGGTCGGCGCAACCAGGTTGACCTTAACGGTAACCTTATCAGCAGACAGGGTAACCTTGAGGCCGTCCACGGTGTAGCCAGTACCAGCGGCGACGGTAACCTTCTTGCCCTCGGCAGGAACGATGGTGAAGGAATCGCCAGCCTTCAGGCCGCTCAGGTCGGTGGGATCGGT
>CAJTZK010000006.1 GCA_910583785.1 uncultured Oscillibacter sp. | reverse complement strand
TTTGATAAACTTGAACATCAAAAAGCGCAAGACACGCGATTCCCTCTAAAAAAAGAATTAACCTATAGCCTTAATTTATTTCCTGAGTTGTTGACAAATGCAAGTTTGTCAGCAGATGATATTGGTGAAGAAATCAAAGAAACTCGACGCACTATTGCACATGGATATGCATATTTTTACAACTTTAAAGATGATTCTAAAATGAAATATTTGATCCTTTTGCTTGATAAGCTAATTAGGAATATGAGTCTATTGTGGATTGGCTTTTCAAAAGAAGACATTCGTTTGGCACATTGGATGGTATAGCAAAAATTTAATCGCTTATTACACGTTGGAACAAAACCTGTTTTACTATTTCTTTTCAGACTATAACAGCTTCGCAGAGATTCTATTGAGTTTTAGATGTGAATTTGAAGGTTGCATCTTTTTTGTCAACACAAGACAAAAGTGGTTCACAGTTGACTTTTTGGAGAAAAAGATGAAAGTCAACGAGGGCGAGGTGCCGCAGTATTACATTGAGGAAAGCCACCAGCCATCATCGACCCTGTGGAGTTTGATAAGGTGCAGGCAGAGTTTGCGCGGCGCAAGGGGCTGAGCCACCGCTACAGCGGCGGTAACATCTTCGCCTCCCGCATCGTCTGCGGCGACTGCGGCGCATTCTTCGGCCCCAAGGTCTGGCACTCCAACAGCAAATACCGCCGCATCATCTGGCAGTGTAATGAAAAGTTCAACGGCGAGAAAAAGTGCGCCACTCCGCATCTGCGGGAGGAGGACATCAAGGCCCGGTTCCTGGCGGCGTTCAACAAGCTGCTGGGCAGCAAAGACGCTCTGCTGGAGGACTGCCGCCTGATGCAGACCGCCCTCACTGACTGCTCCGCCATTGACGCAGAACTGGACGGGCTGCTCCGGGAAATCGAGGTGGTCACCGAACTGACCCAGCGGTGCATCCAGGAGAATGCTCAGAGCGCACAGAGCCAAGAGGAATACACCGAACGCTACAACGCTTATGTGGCGAGGTATGAAAAGGCCAAGGCCAGGGCGGATGCCCTCCAGGAGCAGAAAAACAGCGGCAGGCCAAGGCGGATGTCATTGGCGGCTTTATGTTTGAACTGGCCGAACGTGGTGATGCCATCACCGAGTTTGATGAACGCCTCTGGCTGACGATGGTGGAGAAGGCCACGGCCTACCATGATGGGCGGCTGGTGTTCAGATTCCAGAATGGCAGTGAAATAGATGGCTGACACAAATAAAATCCCCGTTGATTCTTTCACGTGGAATCAGCGGGGATTTACATTTTGTCCATCAATTCGAGAAGCAGATTTTTCTGCCGCTCTGTCAGGGAACTCCATCGGGCAAATAGTGTTTGCTGTTCCTTGGTCAGCTCCAGCGGATTTCCCTCTGAAAAGAACTGTGCTAAAGTAATACCGAATGCCCTGCATACTGCCTCCAAAGTCGGCAGTGTGGGGGCATTATTCCTGTTGAACATATTTGTGGCGGTGGAGTGGGACAGGCCGGATTCCTTTGCCAGCCGATAATCTGTCCAACCTCGTTCTTCCATCAGCTTTTTGATCTGCTTTTGCGCGTCCAATCTATCACCACCCAGCTGTAACTATTATAATGCCCGAAACAGTGCTACAATAGGAGCGATAGGTAGATAGAAGCACTCCCAGAAAAGATATAGGATTGCCCGGTTCACTGCCGGGAAATACTGATGACTACGAGGAGGCCAGTATGGAAAAACCGAAAACTTTATTTGAACGCTTGGCCCGTGAGCGGGGCATCACTGTGGAAGAAATGCGGACCATCATCTCGGCCCGCATAGAGCAGGGAATGAATGACCCAGACCCGGTAAAGCGGGCATCCTGGGAGCGGATACCACGGGCCGGGGAAATCCCGGCCCCAGAGGAGTGGCTCCGATATGCGGTGGAGCAGTTGGAGGAAGAAGGGCGCGGTGATCTGCTGCGATGGTACCCGAATTTTTGATGTAACTGTATGTAGGAGTGCAATTTTGCCCCTATGCGCCTTCAAAAATGTACCCCAATAAATAAATGAATGCCAATTTCACTGCTTACATTGCAAGGAAGTTCCTGCTTGGCTTTGTTCCTGCGGCCAAAGCAGAGCCTTTGAGCGCAAAATCCCTGCTTCCTGTCTGGCCTGGATGGTAAAAACTGAAGAATATGCGGGTGAAGCACCCGGCCAGTTTTCAGTACTGGATGATTGGAGGTTGTTTCACATTCGTTTCAGCGGAGGGAACTCTGTGCTTTTGTCGTGTCTTTTTCTTTGATGTATGTTGCAAACCGCCTCCGAAATTTTTCCCGGAGGCGGCTGCGTTGGGGTGGCTACCATAAGGTGGCTATCTTAATCAGATTCGGCTTAGCCGGAGGTTTTGACTTCAGGCTTCCGGCTTTTTCTTTTGGGGCCAGACCAGGCTGGCGCCGGAAAGGAGAAGATAGATTCCGAAGGGCTTCCGCAGTACCTCCACATCCACCGCGTTGGAGACCCAGGCCCCAATAAGGGCGGCCGCCACCGCCACAGGGATGGCGGCTTTCAGCGTGGGCTTATCCAGGTAGCCGCCCCTGGCGTGGCAGACCAGGGCGCTGGCGGCGGTGGGGAGGAAGAAGAGCAGGTTCACCCCCTGGGCTGTCCGCTGGTCCACACCTAGGAAGAGAGTCATCACCAGCAGCAGCAGCGTCCCGCCTCCCACGCCCCAGGCGGAAATGACGCTGGCCCCCAGCCCGCAGAGGAAAGGCACGATCCAGTCCGTCACAGCAGATACTTCCCCCCCGCGTAAAAGAGAAAGGCGGCGAAGAGCCACTTCAAAAACTTGGTGGAAATTCTCCCATAGAGCTTCCCGCCCAGCCAGCCGCCAATCAGCCCCCCGGCTAGGTAGGGCAGGGCCTCCCCCAGGGATACGCCGCCCTTCCAGAGGTATACCGCCGCGGACACCAGGCACACCGGGAAAATGACGCCCACACAGGTAGCGTAGAGCTTCCGCTGGCTCAGGCCCCCCCACCGGGACTGGATGGGCAGGAAGACCATGCCCCCGCCGCCGCCGAACAATCCATTGGCCAAACCCGCCGCGCCGCCCGCCAAGCGGGCTGTCCAGGCTGCTTTCATGCCGCCTCCCCCTTTCTATGTAGCCCCGCAGAATCCACGGATTTTGCGGGGAGAGGAAGAACAGGCGGAACGGCGTGAGGCCTGCCCGCGGGGCGGGGCTCACACAGCGCGGCCCGTTCTAGCTCATTTCAGCTTGAAGCTCTGGCAGTCGGTGCACTCCACCATGGTGGGGTTGGCCTCATGGGTGCCCACCTGGATGGTATTCAGGCCGCAGTAGCCGGAGTCCTGGCAGTGGTGGGCGCAGTTGCTTACCGTGCATTTGATGCTCTGGTTGGGGGTGCAGGCGCAGCCGCCGTTGGTACAGTCCTTGGTCATGGCTTGGTCCTCCCGCGTGAAGATTTTTTAAAGCGCCGAGGGGCTGTCCCGCCTTTCCCCCCAGCGCGTTCCCGCAGTGGAAGGAGAGAGATCGTTGGGCCTCGTCAGCGCCTTTCTAGTGTGTGCCGGGGAAAGGAGAGTATGCGCGGTTTGGCGGGATGAAAAAATTGGCAGAAAAAACGGGACCGCCGTACAGCGGTCCCGAAAGCGGTTCCCAGGTTAGGGGGTCAATGGCACACACCCTCGCAGAAGCCGTGGGTGTGGTGGTCGCCGCAGTAGGCGGCGCCGCCATGGGTATGCCGTCCCTCCAGGGTGCAGCCCTCCACGGGGCACAGTTCCCGGCAGGTCCCGTCGCAAAAGCCGTCCAAGTGGCAGTAACCGCAGGCCAGGACGCCGTTGTGGTCGTGCCGCCCTTCAATCGTGCAGCCGTCCACCGTGCACAGGGCCCGGCAGCGTCCGTCGCAGAAGCCGTCGTAATGGGGATAGCCGCAGTAAGTGACGCCGTTGTGGACGTGCCGCCCGTCAATGGGGCAGTTGTACACGGGGCAGAGCTCCCGGCACCCGCCGCCGCAAAAGCCGTTTTGATGGGCATAGCCGCAGTAGGTCACGCCGCCATGGGTATGCCGCCCGGTTTCGGGGCAGCCCTCCAGGGGGCAGAGCGCCCGGCAGTTGTTGTCGCAGACGCCGCTTTCGTGGGGGTAGCCGCAGTAAGTGACGCCATTGTGGACATGCCGCCCGGCGGTGGTGCAGCCCGCTGTCTTGCAGACGGTGACGGTGGGATTGGCGGGCTGGGAGGGGCGGACGGGCCGCCCGCTGTGGCAGCCGCCGCCGTTATGGCCATGGGCGGAGGCGGGCAGCGTCAAAAGCGCCAGGGCCAGGACGCAGAAGAGTATCTTTTTGAGTTTCATGGAAGAAGGCCTCCTATCATACAAGGTTGTTGCCTCTATCATAGCACAGCCGCCCCGGTCTGGCAAGTGGTTCCATGTTCAAAAATCCTTCAAACTTCTTTCAGCAAGTTTTAAGTTCTTCCGTCTATACTAAGCCCATCAAATCAAGGAAGCCCCCGCTGGCAAACGGCGGAATTCCCCAGAATTCAAAAACCAGACAATCCCAGTTCATACGTTCGACACAGTTCCCTGATATCTTAGCTTCTAAAGAACGGAGGAACGGGATACATAATGAAGGAGGAAAGCGATTATGTATAACGATGAGAATAACCTGTACAACTACACCTACCGGAAAGACGGCAGCGAGCTCTCCCATCAGCGGGAAACCATCCGCCCCGGCGGGCAGCAGCCCGGTTCCCAGGGCCCTGAAATAATAGAGGTGAAACCTGTGAAGAAAAACCGCCTTGGCTTAAAAATCACCGCCCTAGCCCTGAGCTGCGCCCTTCTGGGCGGCGCGGCGGGAGGAGGGGCCGTGTGGGCCGCCTCCCACTACGGCGGGGGAAACGAGAGCGAGATCAACGTCTCCAGCCGTCCCGCCACCCAGGTGGCCCTCCGGAATGTGGACGGAAAAACAGCCATGAGCGACGCGGAGGTTTACGCGGCAAATGTCAACAGCGTGGTCTCTATCCGCACCTCCGCCACCGCCGGGTACAACTTTTACCGCCAGCCGGTGGAAACGGCCTCCGCCGGGTCCGGCTTCGTGCTGAGCAAGGACGGCTACATCCTCACCAACTACCACGTGGTAAAGGGTGCGGAAACCGTAACCGTCACCATGTACAACGGGGACGAATTCCCCGCCCAGTATATCGGAGGGGAAGAGGACTACGACATCGCCGTCATCAAGGTAGAGGCGGAGAACCTCCAGCCCGTCACCCTGGGGGACAGCGGCACGCTGAACGTGGGGGACCACGTGCTGGCCATCGGCAACCCCCTGGGGGAGCTGACCTTCTCTATGAGCGGCGGCATGGTCTCCTGCGTGGACCGGGCCATCAATGTGGACGGGACGCCCTTTAACATGATTCAGACCGACACCTCCATCAACCCCGGAAACTCCGGCGGGCCCCTGTTCAACCAGTACGGCGAGGTGGTGGGCATTGTTTCCGCCAAATACTCGCAGTCCTCCAACGGCACCACGGTGGAGGGCCTGGGCTTCGCGATTCCCATGAACGACGTGTTTTCCATGGTGAAGGACATCATGGCCAACGGCTATGTGTCCAACCGGGCGTATCTGGGCATCACCCCCCAGACCATGACGGAGAGCTGGGCGGCCCAGTTCCATTATGACGTCACCTCCGGCGTGTTCATCAACTATGTGGAGCCGGACAGCGCCGCCGACAAGGCGGGACTGAAAATGGGCGACGTGATCACCAAGGTGGACGATACGGCGGTCAAATCCGTGGAGGACCTGAACCTGGCGAAGAAGAAATACTCCGCCGGGGACAGCGCCACCCTGGAGGTCTACCGTCCCGACGGGACGGTCACCGTGGAAATCACCTGGGGCGCGGCCCCCAAGGAGGACCAGGCGGCCCAGCAGCAGGAAACCCAGCAGTATCCCGGAAACCGGAACGACAACAGCGGAAACGGCGGATATTACGGCAACCCCTTCGAGGACCTGTTCCGCTATTTCTACGGCTGATGAAATAGGGACCCGCCGGGTCCCGCAGGATACCTCCTCCCACGCCCGGAGACGGCTTCGCGGCAAAAGCTGCGGCAAGGCAAAAAAGCCGGCATGCGGCGGGCGGGGATGGTGCAGATAGATGCAGGGGCGGGCTTGCCCGCCGGAATGGTGAAACGCCATATAAAGCCAAAGTGCGGGAGGGCCGGATGTTCAGGCCCTCCCGCGACGTTTGTACAGCCTTCCCGGCTGAGGAAAGAGAGCCTGGGCCGTCATGGCGCCAATGGCCCGCGCTCAATCCGCAATCTCAATGCCCAAAATCCGGGCCACGACCGCCGCCTGGGAGGCGTGGATCCTTGCGCCCCGGAGCTCCTGGCAGGAGGCGGAGAGGGTCACGCCGTCCAAGGTGCAGCCGGAGAGGTCCGTCCCCTTGAGGACGGCCCGGAACAGGTCCGCCTGGGTGAAATCCACGGCTTGGAGGGTGGTTTTTACCACCCGGAGCTCCTGGCAGACGCTCTCCGTCAAATCGCAGCCCGTCAGGGCGCAGCGCTCCCAAAGGGCCCCCGTGAGGTTGGCCCAGCGGAGGCGGAGGCGGGCCAGCGCACAGCCCTTGAAACGGGCCTTGCGGAAGTCCCCGCCCTCGGCCTTGCAGCCGGAGAGGGCGGCGTCCTTCCAAAAGCTCACGGGAAAGCGGCACCCGGTAAAGGCGCAGTCCTCGAATTCGCAGCCGTAGAAGGCCGCGCCGCTGAAATTGCAGTCCGTAAACTGGCAGCGGGCAAAGCGGGTCTGCCGGAAGGTGAGGTCCGAGAGGTCCAGCCTCTCCGCCGTTTCCCGGACAAAAGTTCCCCCGGCCAGCTGTTCCCCCTCTTCCCGGGCGGAGAGGAGGGCGGCAGTTAAATCGTTCATAATACCACCAGATTCTGTTGCCGCCGCTCAGACCTGGCCTGTCACCAGACAATCAGAGCGCGATAAAGTTCTTTTGGTTACTTTTCTTTCAAGAAAAGTAACTCCTCGAAGCTCTTGATATACACGTCGCAGTAGCCCCGCATCTCCCTCTCGTTCTGGGCGAAGAGGCCGTCATAGACCCCGATCACCCGCATTCTTGCCGCCCTGGCCCCCTGGCAGGCGGCCAGGCTGTCGTCAAAGACGGTGCAGTCCTCCGCCCGGACCCCGGCGGCCTTGGCGGCGGCCAGCCAGACGTCCGGCTTCCGCTTCTCCAGGCCCAGTTCCTGGGCGAAGGTCACCCGCTCGAAATACTTCTCCAGCCCCAGGGACTCCAGGGCCATGTGGCAGTGCTCCGGCACGCTGGAGGTCACCACCGCCATCCGCCGCCCCTCGGACCTGCACTGCTTGAGGTAGGCCCGGACGCCGGGCTTTACCGGAACATGGGCATAGGAGTCCGCGGCCAGCTCCATCCACTCGGCAATGATGGCCTCGCAGGACTCTGGCAGCTGGCAGAACTCCTTGGTGAACACCGCCGCCTGGGGCAGGGGCACATGGGCCACACCCTCGTAATAGGCGTGGGTGTACTTCATCCCCCGGCGGGCCAGGAATTCCCGGTCCACCTTCTTCCAGATGCCGTTGGAGTCCGTCAGCACTCCGTCCATATCAAATAAAAACATGCCCTCACTCCTCCCTCACAAGGCGGAAGCGCCAGGGAAAGTCCCGGGCCTCCTCCGCGTAGTCCACCCCGACCCGGGGCCCGGCGGCCACCCGCTCTCCCGCCGGAACGGGGAAGGGGGGCAGCCCGGCGTCCTCCGGCCCGCCGCAGAGGAACAGCGTGTCCCCCGTCAAATCCAGCCCGTTTTCCGCCCGGGTCAGGGCCAGGGCCTGGCAGACCTTACCGGGGCCGTCGAGAAAATGCTTTCTCCGGTAGGCCGTCATCGGCTTGTCCCCATAGCGGCGGCGGGCCATGGCCTCTATGCCCGCCAGGGGTTCCAGGGCCCGCAGCAGAACAGCGGCGGGCTCCCCCTCCGGCTCCGTGACGAAATTTAAACAGTGGTACATGCCGTAAATGAGGTAGATATAAGCCGTCCCCGGCTGGGAGAAGAGGGTCGCCGTCCGGGGGGTCCGGCG
Source organism: uncultured Oscillibacter sp. (assembly GCA_910583785.1). Taxonomy (GTDB): domain Bacteria; phylum Bacillota; class Clostridia; order Oscillospirales; family Oscillospiraceae; genus Oscillibacter. Next base: position 171,712 of record CAJTZK010000006.1, on the reverse strand, counting down.
GTAGTTGTAGGCGTGGCAGGCTTTGTCGCAGCGGCCCACGTAAGCTTCCGTTTCCACAATGCGCCCGGCAAGAAGTTCGTCCCCCAGGCGGCGGACCAGGACCTTGCCCAGGAGCCGCCGGGCGGCTTCCAGGGTATCCTGGGCATAGAATTCACGGGAAAGCCTTGCCATTTCCTCACCTCGGTGTTAGAATATTGGCTTGTGCGGCCCTAGGGCCGCGGAACAGGCTTAGTATATCACAAAAGAGAACATGGAGCAAGAAAAATGAACGTCAACCGAGTTCGCCAAAACGTCCTGCCTCTGGTTACCGCCATGATCTGGGGCACCGCCTTCGTGGCCCAGAGCGTGGGCGCGGAGTACATGGGGCCCTTTACCTTTAACACCGCCCGGGCGGTCATCGCCTTTATGTTCCTCCTGGGCCTCTGCGGCCTCCGGGCCCTCTGGCGGCGGAGGAGGGGGGAGACGCCCGCCGCCTCCTCCCGTCGGGATTTGGTCCTGGGGGGCCTTTGCTGCGGCACAGCGCTGTCGGTGGCCAGCTTCTTCCAGCAGAAGGGCCTGGAAACCACCACCCCCGGCAAGGCGGGGTTCATCACGGCGCTGTACATCGTCCTGGTGCCCTTGGCGGGGCTGGCCCTGGGGAAGAAGGTTCCCCGTGCCCTGTGGCTGGGGGTGGCCCTGGCGGTGGCGGGGCTGTACTGCCTCTGCGTCACCGAGGAGCTCCGCGTCACCGGAGGGGACCTCTATGTGCTGGTGTGCGCGTTCTGCTTCACCGCCCAGATTCTGGTAGTGGACCATTTCACCAACCGGGTGGACGGCGTGGCCCTGTCCTGCGTCCAGTTCCTGGTCATGACCGTGCTCTCCGCCGCCGGGGCGCTGACGGAGGCCCTGCCGCCCCTGGAGCTGCTGCCCAAGTACCTGGGGCCCGTGCTGTACGTGGGCGTCTTCTCCAGCGGCGTGGCCTACACCCTCCAGATTTTGGCCCAGAAGGACTCCAATCCGGCGGTGGTCTCCCTGCTGATGAGCATGGAATCCCTCTTTGCCGCCATTGCCGGGGCGTTGATTCTAGGGAACCGGATGACGGGCCGGGAGTACCTGGGCTGCGCCCTGATGCTGGCGGCGGTGGTGCTGGCCCAGCTTCCCTACCCCCTGGGGCGGAAGGCGGCCGGGGAGGCATTTGGCAATGGACAAGGGGTTTAACCTATGTTATAATGCAGGTAAAATGGTAATCATATGCTGGTATGGCAGTTTGTGCAAATGAGGTGAGGGTGTGCGGATCAATGTGCTGGGCGTCGGCTTTGACAATGTGACCATGGACGAGGCGGTGGACCGGGGGATGGAGCTGCTCCACAGCCCCGGGACCCACTACGTGGTGACCCCCAACCCGGAAATCGTGGAGGTCTGCCGGGAGAACTTGGCCGCCCGCCAGGCGGTGAACGGGGCGGACCTGGTGCTGCCCGACGGCGTCGGCGTGGTGAAGGGGGCCAGGATGCTGGGCACGCCCTTGAAGGAGAAGGTCCCCGGCATTGAGTTTGCCGCCGGGCTGATGGAGCGCATGGCCCAGGAGGGCCTGTCCCTCTACCTGCTGGGAGCCAAGCCCGGTGTGGCGGAGATGGCGGGGGAAAGGCTGGCGGCTCAGTACCCGGGCCTGAAGATCGCCGGGACCCACGACGGCTACTTCCAGGAGGACGGCCCCATGGCGGAGGCGGTCCGGGCCAGCGGGGCGGACTGCGTCTTCGTCTGCCTGGGGGCCCCCAAGCAGGAGCTCTGGATGGCGAAGCACGGCGGGGCCGCCGGGGCCCGGCTCCTCTGCGGCCTGGGAGGAAGCCTGGACGTGTTCGCCGGCGTGGCGGAGCGGGCCCCGAAATTCTGGTCCGACCATGGCCTGGAGTGGTTTTACCGCCTGTGCAAAAACCCCTGGCGGGCGAGGCGGATGATGAAGCTGCCCCTGTTCCTGGTCCATGTGCAGCGGGAGAAGGGACGGAAATGAGAGGAACGCTGATTGTCCTGGAGGGCACCGACGGCTCCGGCAAGGCCACCCAGGCGGGGCTGCTGCTGCGGGGCCTGGAGGCCCGGGGAATCTCCTGCCGGGAGATTGATTTTCCCCGGTATGGAAACCCCTTTGCCGAGCCCGCGAATCTCTACCTTCACGGAGCGCTCGGAGGAGCGCCCGGGGACGTGAACGCCTGTGCCGCCTCCATCATGTTCGCCATCGACCGCTTTGCCTCCTATCAAGAGGACTGGGGCGGGTTCTACGAGTCCGGCGGCGTGGTGGTGGCCAACCGCTATACCACCTCCAATGCCGTCCATCAGGCATCCAAGCTCCCGGAGGGGGAGCGCCGGGACTTTTTGGACTGGCTCTTCGATTTGGAATACCGCCGCCTGGGACTGCCGGAGCCGGATATCGTCTTGTACCTGGACATGCCAACGGAGGCGGCGGGCCGCCTCCTGCGCCGCCGGGAGGCGGAGACCCACACCACCGCCGACATCCACGAGCAGGACGGGGCCTATCTCCGCCGCTGCCGGGCGTGCGCCGGGGAGATTGCCCGGGCCCAGGGATGGGCCGTGGTGAACTGCGCCTCCGGAGATACGCCCCGGACGCCGGAGGACATCCACCAAGAGGCCCTGGCCATCGTATTGGACCGTTTGTCCCGCTGAGGGGCGGCAAAAAGCGGGACGCTGGAAGCATCCCGCCGCAGGCCGTTTCCCGTTTCCCCCTGCCGGGGCCCGGGGAAGCGGCGGCCGGAGCCGCCGCAGGGCGGTTCCGGCCAGGAGGGGCTTTGCTCCGGTGGTCAGCAGCAGGAGTCGTTGCACCCGCAGTTGCAGTTGCAGCCGCAGTTGCAGCCTCCGGTGCATCCGCAGCCGCAGTTGCAGTTTCCGCAGCCGCAGTTGCATCCGCCGCCCCAGTTGCTTCCGCCCCAGTTTCCGCCGCCCCAGCCCCAGCTGTTTCCGCCGCCGCAGCCGCAGCAGCAGAACAGGATGATGATGAGTACGATCCACAGGCAGCCATTGTCGTTTCCATTGTTAAAGCACATAGTCAGTCACCTTTCTTTGGACCCGGGGCCGCAGACCGCGGCGTCAGGACCTTGGATTTGAGATATTCTATGCTTCCGGCTTCCGCCGGGAGCCTGGCCCCCTGAAAATTTGCCTCGTCCTTTTTGGCGGGGGGATTTTCCCGGGGCTGCGCCGCGCGCAAGGAGGTTTTTCAACATGGCCGAATTTCACAACAGCGACACCGCCAGCTGGGACGCTGGACAGGTCCGCCGGGAGCAGCCCGGCCCGTCCCACGCATCCCAGCGTCCCCCCCAGCGGAAACGCCGCCGGAGAAGGCGGCGGATGCACCCGCTTTTGTTCCTGCTGCTGCACCTGATTTTTGTGGCCCTGTCCTCAGCGCTGCTGGGCTGCGCGGGGTGGCTGCTGTTCAGCGACTTCTGCTCCTTCAACCGGGCGGGCTCCCCTCCGGTGGAGATGGTGGTGGAGGTGTCCTCCGAGGACACCGTGGACACCGTGGCCGATAAGCTGAAGGCGGCGGGGCTCATCGAATACCCCTGGTTTTTCAAGCTCTACGCCAACGTTACCAAGGCGGAGGAAAAAATCGGCATGGGCTCCCACGCCTTGAACACCGACATGGACTACCACGCCCTGGTGCTGGGGATGCGGAGCGCCGCCGGGAACATGACGGCGGAGACGGTCCAGGTGACCATCCCCGAGGGCTACACCGTGGCCCAGACCATTGCCGTTCTGGCGAAAAACGGCGTCAACACCGAGGCGGCCCTGACGGAAGCAGCCCAGACCGCCGATTTCGACTACGACTTCATTGACAACGAGTCCCAGGACATCAGCCGCCTGGAGGGCTTCCTCTTCCCGGACACCTACGAGTTCTACGTGAACGAAAAGCCCTCCAACGCCTTGAACCGCCTCATCAAAAACTTCAACAGCAAGCTGGACGACGAGCTGCTGTCCGCCTGGGCGGCCAAGGGCTACAGCCTGAAAGAGATCATTACCATCGCCTCCCTCATCGAGCGGGAGACCGACGGCACGGACCAGGCCCGCATCGCCTCCGTCATCTACAACCGCCTGGACGGTCCCGGCAGCAAGGGCGGAACCAACGGCCTTCTACAGGTGGACGCCTCCCTGCTCTATGGCCTGCCGGGCCACGAGGGGGCCATCACCCAGGCGGACCTGGAGACGGACACCCCCTACAACCTCTATAAATACCCGGGCCTGCCCCCCACGCCCATTGCCAACCCCGGCCTGTCCGCCATTGAGGCCGCCCTGGAGCCGGAGGAGACCGGATACTATTATTACGCCCTGGGCAAGGAGGGCAAGCACCACTATTTCGAAACCTATAATGAACACGTGAACTTCGTGAACAGCAGCGAATACTATGGGAACTAAAATACCGGAGCTGCTGGCCCCGGCGGGGGACCTGGAGCGCCTCCGCATGGCGGTGCTCTACGGGGCGGACGCGGTGTATCTGGCGGGAACGGACTTTGGCATGCGGGCCTTCGCGGGGAACTTTTCCCCGGAGGGCCTGGCGGAGGCGGTGGCCTTCGCCCACGCCCACGGCGTCCGGGTCCACTGTACCGTCAACACCATGCCCCGGAACGGCGAGATGGACCGCCTCCCCGCCCACCTGGAGGTCCTGGAGGCCGCCGGAGTGGACGCGGTCATCCTGGCGGACCTGGGGGCCTTCCAGCTGGCGGGGCGGTACGCCCCCCACGCGGCCCGGCACGTCTCCACCCAGGCGGGGGTCACGAATTACGAGGCCGCCCGGGCCTGGCACGGCATGGGGGCCTCCCGGGTCATCCTGGCCCGGGAGCTGGACCTGCAGGAAATCCGCACCATCCGGGACAAAACGCCGCCGGACCTGGAGCTGGAGGCCTTCGTCCACGGGGCCATGTGCGTCAGCTATTCCGGCCGCTGCCTCCTGAGTAATTATATGACGGGCCGGGACTCCAGCCGGGGGGCCTGCGCCCAGCCCTGCCGCTATAAGTACGCCCTGATGGAGGAGAAGCGCCCCGGCGAGTTCTTCCCCATTGAGGAGGACGGCCAGGGGGCCTACATCCTGAATTCCCGGGATATGTGCATGATTGACCACCTGGAGGACCTCCGGTTCCTGGACAGCTTGAAAATCGAGGGCCGGGCCAAGTCCGCCTATTACGCCGCCGTGGTGACCGCCGCCTACCGCCACGGCTTGGACGCCCTGGCGGCGGGGGAGCCCCTGGACCCCGTTTGGCGGAACGAGGTGGAGCGCATCAGCCACCGCCCTTACTCCACTGGCTTTTTCTACGGTCCGCCGGGCCAGTATTACGATGACGCCCGGTATGTCCGGGAGTGGCGGGTGGCCGCCATCGTCACGGACTGCGACGGGGAGGGGAACGCCACGCTGTCCCTGCGCAACAAGTTCCGCGCCGGGGACACGGTGGAGCTGGTGGGCCCGGACGTGCGTCCCTTTGAGATGACGGTTCCCCCGGAGATGACGGACGGGGACGGCCTGCCCCTCTTTGAGCCCCGGACGCCCCAGAGCGTCTTCCACATGAAGCTCCCCCGGCAGGTGCCGCCTTGGACCATCCTCCGGCGGGCGGCGGACCTGCCGGGCAAGTGAAGAAGGAAACCCTGTTTGAAACGAAATAAGAAAAAGGAGAAGCCTCTATGAACGCAGACGTTGTCATCGTGGGCGCGGGCCCCGCTGGTATTTTCACCGCCCTGGAGATGCTGAAAAAGGGCAGCCGCCAGAAAATTGTCATGGTGGAAAAGGGGCGGAGCATCGAGAACCGCCGCTGCCCCAAAAGCCAGACCAACAAGTGCGTGAATTGCAAGCCCTACTGCCACATCACCACGGGCTTCTCCGGCGCGGGGGCCTTCTCTGACGGAAAGCTGTCCCTGAGCTACGAGGTGGGCGGGGACCTGCCCACTCTCATTGGCACGGACCTGGCCCAGGAGACCATCCACTACGCCGACCAGATTTACCTGGACTTCGGTGCGGACACCCACATTGAGGGCCTGGAGTACCCGGAGGACCGGAAGGAAATCCGTAAGCGGGCCATCCAGGCGGGATTGAAGCTGGTGGACTGCCCCATCCGCCACATGGGCACGGAGAAGGCCCATGACATCTATTTGGGCATCGAGCGGTACTTACAGGAGAACGGGGTGGAAATCCTCTTCGGCTGGGAGTGCCAGAATCTCATCCTGGAGGACAACACCTGCAAAGGCGTCACCATTTCCGACCGGAGGACGGACCAAGAGATCACCGCCAAGCACACGGTGGTGGCCACGGGCCGCCGGGGGGCGGACTGGCTGGAGAACCTCTGCGCGGAGCACAACATCGCCCACGCCCCGGGCACCGTGGACATCGGCGTCCGGGTGGAGGTCCGGAACGAGGTCATGGAGATGGTAAACCGGGTCCTCTACGAGTCCAAGCTGGTGGGCTGGCCCAAGCCCTTCAAGAACAAGGTCCGGACCTTCTGCCAGAACCCCGGGGGCTTTGTCAGCCAGGAGAACTACGACAACGACCTGGCGGTGGTCAACGGGCACTCCTACAAGGAATTCAAGAGCGAAAACACGAACCTCTCCATTCTCTGTTCCCACAACTTCAGTGTCCCCTTCAACCAGCCCATTGCCTACGCCCGGAAGGTGGGCGAGCTGACCAACATGCTGGGCAACGGCCAGATTCTGGTCCAGCGGTTTGGAGACATCCTGGACGGCAAGCGGACCTGGCAGAAGGAGCTGGCCCAGTCCAACATCCGGCCCACCCTGCCGGATGTGGTGGCGGGGGACATCACCGCCGCCATGCCCTACCGGGCCATGGTGAACATCATCAACTTCATCCAGGCCATGGACTACGTGGTGCCGGGCTTCGCCTCCTACGAGACCCTGCTCTACTCCCCGGAGCTGAAATTTTACTCCAACCGGGTGAAGATGGACACGGACTTCAACACCAGCCTGCGGGGCCTCCACTGCCTGGGGGACTCCTCCGGCTGGACCCGGGGGCTGATGATGTCCTCCGCCATGGGAGTGCTCATGGGACGGAAGCTGGCGGAAGAGGGCTAAACACCAAAACAAGAAAAATCAGGGCCGTCATGGCCCTGATTTTTTACTGCCCTATTCTCCGGCCCGTGGTTCATACAGGGGCGGAAGGACGTCTCCCTCCGGGCCGTCCTCCGGCAGGCCGGTGTTCTCTTCCACGCCCGGAGCCCGGGAAGCTCTGGGAACCACCTCGACAAGGCACTCCACAGCCTGGCCCTTCCAGGAAGCGGTGATCACCGCGTTTCCCGCTCCTTCAATGAATACAGTGCCAGTGTTGGACACCCGGGCCACGCCGGGGTCGGAGGTGGTCCACTCCACCTCTGCGAAGGGGGCCCCGTAGGCCTCCAGGTTGTAATGGCCCATATCGCCCTCCACCGCCTGGATTTCGTCGGAGCTTAGGGATAGGATTCCCGGTATTTCCGGCGTGCGGCTGGTTTCCGGGTACGGGATAGCCACACCCAGCGTCTCCGTGACCCGGTCCCCGCCGCCGCACTCCAATACGATTTCCAGATGCGCCGTCAGCTCCTCGGGAATGTCCCAGGCGAAGAGGGCGAAGTCCCGGCCCTCGCCCGCCGCCTGGACCGCGATCTGTTCCCGGTATTCCAGAGTCTCCGTCCCCGTGGGGGTCAGGAACAAGGAGACGGCGCTGACCGTGTTCTCTGTCCCATCCTCAAACGTCACCAGGAGGTAGACCCGGGAGTCCGGGGCGAACAGATACCACCCGGCTCCGGCCTGGGGGTCATACTGGAGTGGTCCGGCGTCCTCGTTAAAGAAATAAACACCGGAAATATACGGCTCCGAGGGCCGGACCACATCCGTGCGGGTATCTGCCCGGAGGGCCTCGAACATTGCAATGGATAGCAGGGCCGACACAATCAGCACGCCCAAAACCAGGAGCACGACCCGCTTCCAGTTCCAGAAGGGCGTTTTAGGCGGGGCCCCGGGGACCGTCTCCTCGGAAATTACCTCCGCCTCCGGCGCGGGGAACGCGACCCCTAAGACCTCCTCCAAAAGCTTCAGATTTTCCGGGCTGGGGACCGAGGCCCCCAGCTCCCACTTGCTGACGGCCTGGCGGCTGACCTCCAATTTCTCCGCCAGGTCCTCCTGGGTGAGCCCTAATTCTTCCCGGGCCTGCTTGATGACTTCCGCGATGGTCATTCATATATCCTCCTTCCAGTGAGTCGAAACATGTTTCATGGGCCCCAGTATAGCAGGTTGCGCCAGTTGCGTCCACCAACCAGGTCCGCAACTGGCCCGGTTGCGCGGAAAATTTCCCGGGTACCGTCAGATTTCCCGCCCCTGATTCGTTTTATCAGCAGAACGGCCCGTTCAAAAGGAGATGATACTACGGAAGAGATTACCTATACCCGCCAAGAGGCGGAGGAGCTGGTGGAGCGGTGGGCAGATACCATCCTCCGGGTGGCCTACGCCTGGACGGGAAATATGCCGGATGCCCAGGACGTGTGCCAGACGGCGCTTTTAAAGCTGCTGACCCGCCCGGAGCGCTTCCCGGACCCGGACCGCCAGCGTTTCTGGATTCTCCGGGTGACGGTTAACTGTTGCAAAGATATGAAAAAATCCGCCTGGGTACAGCGGCGGGTTTCCCTGGACGCGGCGGCGGACGCGGCGGCCACCATGCCGGAACCCGGGGAGAGCCCGGTGCTGGAGGCGGTGCTGGCCCTGCCGGAGAAGTACCGGAAGGCCATTTACCTGCGCTATTACGAGGAGTACGGAGTTGACGAAATCGCCGCCCTGCTGGGCTGCCGGACCGCCCAGGTCAGCACCTGGCTCTACCGGGGCAAGGCGAAGCTGAGAACCATGTTAGGAGGCAGTAATGGACAAGAATGCTTTTCAGACTGAACTGGACCGGGTGGCCTTCACCCCCGCGGGCCGGGAGGCCCTGGCGGAGGCCCTGATGCGGAAGGGGGACGTCCCCGCCCGCCGCCCCATGGGCTGGGCTAGGATGGGCCTGGCGGCAGCCCTGGCGGCGGTGGTGCTGGCGGGCTCCGCCCTGGCGGCGGGAACGCTGTGGGAGCGCTATTTCGGGCGGCTGTCCGAACCCCAGCAGGAGCTTATTGAGACCCTGAGCCAGGAGCTCCCGGCGGCGGAGTCCAACGGGACCACCATGACCCCCCTGGCGGCCTTCGGGGACCAGGACTTTTACTACCTGATGCTGGAAATCCGGGCCCCGGAGGGCACGGTCCTGCCGGACTACAGCGGGGACGAGGGCTATTACCAGCTCTTTGGCGATACCCTGGAAGAGTCGGTGACGCTGACGGACGCGGCGGGACGGGATGTGCTCTGCACCCTGGACTACAGCTGGATCAACGACAACCCCGGAGACAATGTCCTCACCGCCGCCATCCGCCTCTGGTCCCTGGAGGGGACGGACCTCTGCGATGGGACGGACAAGGTGCTCCACATTCCTGGGCTCTGGGTCCAGAGCCCGGACAAGATTTACACCCCTGTCCTCACTGGCGGCTGGAACTTCAACATCGGGACCCACTCCGGGGACATTGAGAGCCGGACGCCGGATGTGGCCGGAGTTACCGTGGAGGACGCGGACTGCGGAACCATGACCATGGAATACCTGCGGCTGTCCCCCCTGGGGATGCGGATCCGGCACAGCTGGACGGAGCCCCGGGAGGGCATCCTCCCCGGCGCAGCCCTCTCCGTGGTAATGGAGGACGGGAGCGAGGTATTCCTGGAGAATACTGTGGGCAGCTGCGGGGAGAACTGGAACGAGGAATACGGACCCTTCGAGACGCCCATTGACCTGGACAAGGCCGTGGCCGTCCGCTGGGGCGCGGCGGAGATTCCCCTGGACTGAGGCCGCCCAAAAGACGCTGAAGGCGGCGCGGTTTTCACCGCGCCGCCTTCGGCTTGTCCCAATTTTAGATATGGATGCCGCCCACGAAGTAGGTATTGTAGTAGCCGTCGGTCAGGTCGGAGTAGATAACACCGCCGCTCCGGGAGGAGGAGGAGTGAATCATCTGGCCGCCGCCGATGTAGATACCCGCGTGGGAGCAGGCCTTGCCCGCGTTCCGGGCGGGATCGTTGAAGAACACCAAGTCGCCGGGCTGGAGCTCGCCCAGGCTGTACACCCGGGTGCCCAGGCCGCTCTGCCACTGGCCAGTGGCCGTGTGGGGCAGGGAGACGCCGAACTGCTTGTACACATACATGGTGAAGCCGGAGCAGTCGAAGCCGCCGGGGGCCGCGCCGCCGTAGCTGTAGCGGGTGCCCAGGAACTGCCGGGCGAAGTCCACGACGCCGCTGTCGCCCACGCTGGCGCCGGGGGTAAGGGGGGTTTCGTTGGTCAGGCTGATGTAATCGCTGCGGACCCAGCCTTCGCCGTATGTACCCGTGATGTGATACCAGCCGTTTTCAATGCCAGTGACCGTGACGCCGGACCCCAGGCCCAGGTTGTTCACGATTTCGCTGTCGATGCTGGCCTCGGCCCGGACGTTGACGCCCCGGGCGTTGATCCGGCCGTAGTACTCGAATTCGGTCTCCTCGCTCATGGTGAAGAACTCGGCGGAGACATAGCCGTCGTCTCCGTTGTGGGCCACGTGGTACCAGCCGTCGGCCTCGCCCAGGACGGCGATGGTCCAGTCCTTGTTCAGCATGGTGATGACAGAGGCGTCCAGGGACGGGGCGGACCGGAGGCGGAGGGAGGAGCCAGTAGTGGTGCCGATGCCCACCACCAGGGGGTCGCCCTCGGCGGCGAAGGCCGCCATGGTCAGGAACGTCATGGAAATCAGGGTGAGCGCCAGAACCTTGGCGGCTTTTCCTGCAAGTCGATTCATAAGTGGTTGCTTCCTTTCTCGTATCATTTGTATAACGGTTGGGGTAAGCGGCCGGCTTTATCTCTCCTTGCCCGCCAGGGCCCGGTTCAGCCAGACGGTGGCGATGTCCATCGCCGCGTAGAGGCTGTCCTTCTCACTTCTCTTTACCACCCGGTCCCGGGATTTCAGCTCCGGGTCCGTGAGCTGGAGCTGGATGGAGACCTTGGAGGCCAGGTCCAGGTCCTGCTCCTTTTTGGTGTCCAGCACCTGCATCATGATGATATATTTTTCAGCCATCGAGCCGTAGTAGATCAAATTGCCTGCCCGGCGGAGCGGATGGCCTTTATACACAAGACCCTCGGTTTTGCTGTTCTTTGTTCCAGCCATAAAAACCTCCCTCAGAAATTTTGTAACCAAATTGTAACATCTTTTTCCCGTTTTGTCAACATTCTGGTCTGGGTATTTTGACGAAATAATACGGATATTTTGTGTCACATCTGACAAAAAACAAAAAAATCCCGTGGAACCCGGCCTCTGCCCAGGGGGGCGGCAAGCCGTGTTCCACGGAATACGCGTCGAAATTGATGACAATTTGTAACTCTTTTTGTTACTGGCCCAGATACTTCCGCACCAGCACCTGCAGCAGCTCATCCCGGTCGATCTTGCGGATCAGGGTCCGGGCGTTGTTGTGGTTGGTAATATAGGTGGGGTCCTCGGACAGGATATAGCCCACGATTTGGTTAATGGGGTTATAGCCCTTCTCCTCCAGGGATTTGTAAACGGTGGAGAGAATCTGATGAATCTCCGCGTCCTTTTCCAGGGCAAGGTTAAACTTTCTGGTGAAATCGTCCATAGGTACACCACCTTCCTTTCTGATTCCCCTCTAGTATACTCGCTTTTCGGCAAACTGTAAAGGGTTTCGGCGGGAATTTTACGAAAGATTTTTACTGGATTGCCCCGGAGCTCACCGGAGGACGGAATTCAGCTCCTTAGAGAGCAGCTCCAGGATGCCCTTCACGTCCTCGTCGGCCTCCTGGGAGGTGAGGCTGCGGTCGTCGGCCCGGAGCTCCAGGCTGAAGGCCACGCTCTTCTTTCCCTCGGGCACGCCTTTCCCGGTGTAGACGTCAAAGAGGCTGACGGCCTTCAGGAGGCCCTTGGCCCCCCGGAAGATGCACTCCTCCAGCTTGCCCACGGGCAGGTCCTTGTCGCAGACCAGGGCGATGTCCCGGGTGACGGCGGGGAAGCGGGGCAGGGGCTGGTAAACGGGGGCGCCGCCCATGCCCGTAAAGAGGGCGTTGAAGTCCAGTTCCGCCGCGTAAAGCTCGCAGTCCGCGCCGTAGTTCTCCGCCACGGCGGGGTGGACCTGCCCTAGAATGCCCAGGAGGGTTTTCCCCCGGTAAATCCTGGCGCAGCGGCCCGGGTGGTAGGAGGGGTTCCCGGTTTCCGCCTCGAAGCGGAAACCCGCAATGCGGAGTCCCTCCAGCACGGCCTCCACGGCGCCCTTCATCCCGAAGAAGTCTATGCCGCCGCCGTAGGCCCCCAGGGAGAGAACCTTGGGCTCGTCGGCCATGCCGGAGCCGTCGCCCTTGGCAAAGTAGGTCCGGCCCAGCTCGTAGAGCCGGACGGCCTTGTTCCGGTAGTGGAAGTTCCGGGCCAGGATTTCCAGCATGGAGGGCAGGGTGGTGGTGCGCATGATGGAGGTATCCTCCCCCAGAGGGTTTAGAATCTTCATGGAGTTGCGGAGGGGGGAGTCCGCCGGGAGGTTGATCTTATCGTAGTAGGCGGGGCTGATGAAGGAGTAGGTGATGATCTCGCTGTAGCCCAGCCCCCGGCAGAGGGTCCCGGCGGTGTTCTCGGCCTGCTGGACGGGGTTCCAGCCCCGGCGCTCGTTCAGCCCGGCAGAGAGGGTATTGGGGATGTTGTTGTAGCCGTGGAACCGGGCCACTTCCTCGGCCAGGTCAGCGATGCCCTCCACGTCGGCCCGCCAGGAGGGAACCACCACCCTGGCGGGGGCGTTGGGGAAGTCCCCCGTCTCCGTCCGGATGCCCACGCGCTCCAGGTATTGGTACATGTCCACCGGGTCAATCCCGGTGCCTAGCAGGGCGTTGACCCGCGCCGGGTCCATGAGGATGGTCCGGGGCTGGGGAACGTAGTTCAGAATGTCAATAACGCCGTCTACGACCTCCCCGGCCTCCAGCAGCTCCACCAGCTCGCAGGCCCGGTTCACGGCGGGGAGGGTGTTGAGGATGTCCAGACCCTTTTCGAACTTGGCGGAGGCCTCCGTCCGCATCCCCAGGGCCAGGGCGGTTTTCCGGATACAGCTCCCCTCAAAGTTGGCGGATTCAAAGACCACGTCCACGGTGTCTCCCACAATCTCGCTGTTCAGTCCGCCCATGACGCCCGCCAGGCCCACGGCCCGGGTGTCGTCGGCGATGACCAGCATGTCGGGGGTCAGCTTCCGGACGTTTCCGTCCAGGGTGGTCAGCTCCTCCCCGGCCCGGGCACGGCGGACTACGATTTTCCCGCCCTTGACGTAGCGGTAGTCAAAGGCGTGCATGGGCTGGCCGTATTCCAGCATGACATAGTTGGTGATATCCACAATGTTGTTGATGGGCCGGACGCCGCTAGAGCGGAGGCGCTCCCGCATCCACTTGGGGGAGGGGGCGATCTTCACGTTCCGCACCATCCGGGCGGTGTACCGGGGGCAGAGGTCCGGGTCCGGGGTCTCCACGTCCAGGAGCTCCGGGAGGGCGCCCTGCGCTCCGCCCTTCACCTCCGGCTGGTGGAAGCGGCAGGGCTTGTCGAAGGTGGCGGACACTTCCCGGGCCAGGCCGATGACGCTGAGGCAGTCCGGGCGGTTGGGGGTGATTTCAAATTCCACCACATGGTCGTCCGCGCCGATGACGGGGCGGATGTCGTCCCCGGGCTTTATCCCCTCCTCGCGGAGGACGAAGATGCCGTCGGGGATGCAGTGGGGGAACTCCTTCTGCTCCGCGTGAAGGTCTTCCAGGGTGCAGAGAGTATCGGTTTTGGTGTTGTAGGCCACCATGTCCCCCACGTGGACGTTGTCACAGCGGATATCCGGGCAGGCGGTGGCGTCCTTCAGCATCAGGCAGGTATGATAGCTGCCGCCGCCCAGGGGCGTGCACTCCAGGACCTCCGCCGCCACCACGGGGCCGTAAATCTTGTGGCCCGGCTGGATGCCCGCGGGGATGGAGGGCTTCTCCGGGTCCAGGGGCTTATAGTCGTTCAGCAGGGCGGCGGCGGTGATGGCGGCGTAGGGGAAGTCCCGCTCGTCCAGGTTCAGCTCCTTTAAAGAGCAGAGCATGCCCTTGGACTTCACGCCCCGGAGGTTCCCCCGGGTGATGTGCTTGCCGCCGGGGAGCCAGGAGTTGTCCTTGGCCACGGGGACCAGATCCCCCTCGTGGATGTTCCAGGCCCCGGTGACGATCTGGACGGGCTCCTCCTGCCCCACGTCAATCTGGCAGACCCACATGTGGTCGCTGTCGGGGTGGCGCTCCATCTTCTCGATGCGGCCCACCACCACGTTTTTGATCTCGGCCCCCAGGTCTTCCGTGACCTCCACCTTGGAGCCGGAGATGGTCATGGCCTCGGCAAAATCCCGGTCGCTGACCGGGCCCAGGTCCACAAATTCTTGTAACCATTTACGGGATAGCTTCATAGCTGATAACTCCTCATTTTAATTTGGCGGCGGGTTAGAATTGTTCTAAGAACCGGACGTCGTTTTCAAAGATCAACCGCATGTCGGAAATCTTATACCGCCCCAGGGCCAGACGCTCCAGGCCCATGCCGAAGGCGAAGCCGGAGTACTCCTCCGGGTCGATGCCGCAGTTCCGCAGTACCTTGGGGTGGACCATGCCCGCGCCCAGAATTTCAATCCAGCCCTCGCCCTTGCAGGTGGGGCAGCCCTGGCCGCCGCATTTATAGCACTGGATGTCCACCTCGCAGCTGGGCTCCGTGAAGGGGAAGTGGTGGGGCCGGAAGCGGGTGACGGTCTCCGGGCCGTAGATCTCCCGGATAACGGCGTTCAGCGTCCCCTTGAGGTCCGCCATGGTGATGCCCTTGTCCACCACCAGGCCCTCGATCTGGTGGAACATGGGGGAGTGGGTGGCGTCCACCTCATCCTTGCGGTACACCCGCCCGGCGGAGATCATGCGGATGGGCACGCCGTAGCCCTCCATGGCCCGGATCTGCATGGGGGAGGTCTGGGACCGGAGGAGGACGGAGGAGTCCTCCTTTAAATAAAAGGTATCCGTCCAGTCCCGGGAGGGGTGGTTCTCCGGGGCATTGAGCTTAGTGAAGTTGTAGTCTGCCTGCTCGATCTCCGGGCCGTCCATGATCTCAAAGCCCATGTTCAAAAAGATTTCCTTCATCTCGTCCAGGACGGAATACATGGGGTGCTTGTGGCCCAGGGGGGGCTTTTTCCCGGGGATGGTCACGTCCACGGCCTCCGCCGCCAGCTTGGCCTCCAGGGCCTTCCGGGAGAGGACGGCGGACTGGGCCTCAATGGCCTGCTCCAGGCTGGCCCGGACATCGTTGGCCAGCTGGCCTATGACGGGCCGGAGCTCGGCGGACAGGCCGCCCATCTGCTTCAGCACGGCGGTGAGCTCGCCCTTCTTGCCCAGGTATTTGACCCGGAGGGCCTCCAGCCCGGTGGTCTCCTGGGAGGCGGCGATGGACTCCAGGGCTCCTTGGCGGATGGCTTCCAACTGTTCTTTCATAGAATGGTGCTCCTTTTCTTTGGATGTGTTGTCTCAGGAATTGTTCAGCAGCGCCCAGGGCGGGCGCTCCATGGTGACGGTGAAGCGGGGAAGCTGGTGGAGCCCCTTGGACAGGTCTGCGGCGTGCTTCCCCGGCCCCGTCACCGCTGTCACGGGGAACAGGGCCTCCAGGTACGCGTCGGCGTCTGGGTCCGTCTTGCCAAAGGGATAGGCAAAGTAGGAGGGCGGGACCCCGGTCTCCCGGGCGATGCGCTCGAAGCTATAGCGGAGGTCCTCCAGCACCCGGCAGTGGAAATCGCTGCCGGACTCGCCCTTCCGCCGCTGGACGCCGTTGGCCTGGCCGGGAGCGAAGTTCCCCATCCGACCGTCCAGGTTGTGGATGGCGTAGCCGTGGGAGCCAATCTCCACCAGCCCGGAGGCGGTCATTTCCCGGCACATGTCCCAGGTGAGGAAGTTCCCTCCGGGGTTGTCCTGCATGTAGGCCATGACGGCGATGGCGGCCTTGGCTTGGTACTTTTGAAGAAGGGGGTAGGCCAGGTCGTAATTGCTCCGGTAGCCGTCGTCAAACGTGAGGAGGACGGGCTTTTCCGGCAGGGGCTGTCCCGCCGCCAGCTCCCGGGGGAGGACGGTGCGGTAGCCGTTTTCCGCCAGCCACTGGAGGTCCTGTTCCAGCCGCTCCACGGTGACGGTCATCTCGTTGCACGCCTGCCAGCCGGGGACCACGTGGTGGTACATCAGCACGGGCAGGCGGAGCTCGTAGGCCGCCGGAGCGCCCTCCGGGGAGGAGGGATAAATCCTGGGGGGTTCCGGGGCGGATTCCTGGGCCTGGACGGCAGGCCGCTCCGGGAGGGCGGAGGCCAGGACGGCCGGGGAGAGGGGAGTGGGAACCGCCAGCGCCAGGGACAGCGCCAGCGCCAGGGGGAGGGTATGCATGGCACTCAGGTCCTTTCTGAAAAGTGGGGAAGGAAAAAAAGAAAACCCTCCGCCCCAAGCATGGGACGAAAGGCAAATCCTTCCGCGGTACCACCCAAATTCGCGCCTCGCGGCGCGCTCTCGAGGCCCTGGTAACGGAGGGCGGCCCGGCCGTGTCTCCACGGCGGCTCCCGGGCGAACCAAACGGCGCGTCGCGGACGGGCTTGCAGCCGGAGGCCCGTCCTCTCTTGGCGAGGCGTGATCGTTATTTTCCCGTTCATCGCAGATTTAAGGGATTAACTCTCTCCTTTATAGCACAATCCGGCGGAAAATGCAAGAGGAAAAAGAGAGGCTTCCGCCTCTCTTTTGCGCGCTTACAGCTTCTCCTTGATCTTGGCAGCCTTGCCCACGCGGCCCCGCAGGTAATACAGCTTGGCCCGGCGGACTTTGCCGTTGCGGACGACCTGGATGGTGTCGATGGAGGGGGAGTGCACGGGGAAGACCTTCTCCACGCCCACGCCGTAGGAGATGCGGCGGACGGTGATGGTTTCCTCAATGCCGCCGTGCTTCTTGGCGATGACGGTGCCCTCGAAGACCTGGATGCGCTCCCGGGAGCCTTCCTTGACCTTCACGTGGACGCGGACGGTGTCGCCGATCTGCACCTTGGGCGTTTCCTTGCCCAGCGCCTCTTTGTTCAGTTCCTTGATGAGATCCATGGATGTTTCCTCCTGTTATAATAGGCGTTCTTACCCGCGTTTTCTGCGCATCTTTCCGCGCGCGGCAGAGGACCGCCCTTTTGTAAGCCTGAATAGGATATCACAGTCTGTTCACAAATGCAAGGATTTTTTCAGAATATCTGTCAAAAAATGCGCGCCAGGCCCCCGCCGTTCCGGCCGGGAAAGACACCGGGCCCCAGGGGGCGCGGAGGCTGCTGGAAGGGGGCCTCCCAGGGGCGCGTCACCCCAGGTCCCGGTGGTCCAGGGCGGCAAGGCCGAAGCGCACCGCCTGGACGACGGCCTCCCGCTCCGCCTCGTCCCCGGCGGCGTCCCACCGGGCCCGGAGCTCCCGGAGGAACAGGCCCCGGAGGGAGTCCTCCCCGGCGCGGGCCCAGATGTCCGCTGCCACCCGGGTGTGGTCCCGGACTTCCAGGGCGTAGAACCGCCCGGCCAGGGCCGTCTCCAGGGCCTTGGCGTCCCCGCCGCCCTCCCCGGCCTCTCCGGTGAGGAGTATGCGGTAAAGATTGTTGGCCGTGTCCCCCGGCAGGGCGGCCTCCACGGCGGCCCGGGGCGAGGGCTTCCCCGTCACGTCCACCTCCAGGACCTCATACCGCCGCCCGGCAAAGGGCACAAAGGACAGGGAGACGTTGCCCCCGCCGATGGTACCCTCATAAAAGCCCTTCTCCCCCAGCTCGTCAAAGCCCCGGCCCTCCAGGCAGCCGGGCCAGGCGCAGAGGGTCCTCCCATAGGTCCTGGGCTCCCCCCGCTTGTGAATGTGCCCCAGGGCCAGGTAGTCCAGGCCGCTGGCGGAAACCTCCTCCCGCCGCAGGGGATTATAACGGGCCTCCGCCGGGCCGGTTTCCCCGTGGAGGAGGCCCAGGTGGATGCGCCCATCCTCCGGCGCGGAGAAGCCCGCCAGGAGGCTGGTTCCCTGGTCCGGGGAGGTGAAAGCCGCCCCGTGGACGGCGGTGCCCAGGTCCGGCAGGTCCACGGAGGCCATGGCGCTCTCCCGAAAGACGTGTACGTTTTCCGGCCAGTCCACCGTGACCCAGGGGCTGCCGGGGCCGTACCAATCGTGGTTCCCCGGGGCGGCGAAGACCTGGGCCTTCATCCGCCCCAGGGCCTCCGCCAGGGCCTCCCCGGTCTCCCGGTAGGGGGCGGCGCTGTCAAAGAGGTCCCCGGCCAGCAGCACCAGCTGCACGCCGTGGGCGTTCACATAGTCCGCCAGCCGGAAGGGCAGCTCCCGGCTCTCCCGCCGCCGCTCCGCCGCCCGTCCGGCGGACAGGGCGGCAAAAGCGCTGTCCAGATGGAAGTCCGCCGCGTGGATAAATTTCAGCATAACCGCGCCTCCCGTAGAAGTCATTCTGCGCCGCCGCTTTAGCTGGGCGGAACGCCGGGCGGCCAGAAGAACGGGGCCCCGTTCTTCTGGCCGCTGCTGCCCTCTGGGTATCGGGGGCCCTGGGCGGTAAAGCCGCCCGGGGTTCCCCGGTTTTTCCAGAAGACGTTACTGCCAGGCCTTGCACACGTCCACCCACTCCTGGAAGTTGGAGGAGTACTTCTCCAGTTCCCCGCAGGCCAGCTCGATGGCGCTGTTGTCGCTGCCCGCGGCGGGGAAGACAGTCTCAAACCGCTTGAGGGACACGTCCAGGTAGACCTTCACGTCCTCCGGCAGGGCGAAGGAGCACACGCCCCCCACGTCGTGGCCGATGAGGCTGTGGGCCTCCTCATGGGTGAGCATTTTGGCCTTGGTATGGAACTGGGCCTTGTATTTGCTATTGTCGATTTTGGCATCCCCGGCCACCACGATGATGATGGGCTTGTCCTCCACTTTGAAGCTGAGGCTCTTGGCAATCCGGGCGCCCTCCACGCCCACGGCCACCGCCGCCAGCTCCACCGTGGCGGAGGAAACCTCAAATTCCCGGATACGGTCCGCAATGCCGAATTGCTGGAAATAGGCTCTCACGTTTTCAATAGACATACACTCAATCCTCTCTGCCGGGTTCTCTCTTCCGGCTGGCGCAAAATACGGCGGCGGTGGATACGCCCAGAACCAGCAGGCTGGCCAGGGGTTCCACCCCCACGTAGCCGCCATGGCCGTCCATAGCCCGGGCAAAGACGGCCAGCCCCTCGCCAAGGGTGAAGAAGGCGGCGGCGCAAAGGCTCCCGGTTCCGAAATGCCGGGCCCGGCGCCGGGAAAGCCACAGGGCCGCCATAGTAGGCCAGGACGCTTTCCAGGTTTCCCAGGACCCGGGCCGCCCCTTCACCGGATGTCGATACGCTCCACCGCCGTGCACAGCCCCGTGGCGCTGTCCAGGGTGAAGACGGCCCCCTGCATTTTGCAGGGCCCCTCCGGGTGCTTGTACCGCCCCGGCAGGCCGCCCAGGAAGTTTTCCACCGACTGCCAGGGCTCGATGCCCAGGACGGATTCCACGGGCCCGGTCATCCCCAGGTCCGTGATATAGCCCGTCCCTTTGGGATAGACCCGCTCGTCGGCGGTGGGGACATGGGTGTGGGTGCCCCAGAGGGCGGAGACCCGGCCGTCCAGGTAATAGCCCAGGGCCAGCTTTTCACTGGTGGCCTCGGCGTGGAAGTCCACCAGGGTGAAGTCCGCCTCCCCCCGCTCCAGCAGGCGGTCCGCCAGGGTGAAGGGGTTATCCGCCCCCCAGGCCAGGCCGCAGCGCCCAATGAGGTTCATCACCCGGATGCGGACGCCCCCCAGGTCGAACAGCCCGCAGCCGTGGCCCGGGGCCCGGCCGGAGTAGTTGGCGGGCCGGAGGAGCCAGGCCGCGTCCTCCAGCAGGTCCCCGATCTGGGCCTTGCCGAAGGCGTGGTTCCCCAGGGTGACGGCATCGGCCCCGGCGTCCCGGATGCGTTCCGCCTGGTCCCGGGTGAGGCCCACGCCGGAGGCGTTTTCCCCATTGACCACGGTGAAGGAGATATTCTTGAGTTTTTGCAGGGGCCGCAGGACCCTCTCCAGGTGGCGGAGCCCCGGCTCCCCCACCACGTCGCCCACGGCGAGAATGTGATACAGCATAGCTGCCCTCCAATCTAAGGACATAGTATAGCAAAAATCCGGGGCTTTGCAAAGAGAAATATCCCGGCCCGCCGGAAAAATTCCGGCGGGCCGTTAGGGCGCTTACCGCGGGGCCTGTTCCGCCAGCAGCTTGGTCAGCTCCGCCATGAAGCTGTCGATGTCCTTAAACTGCCGGTAGACGGAGGCGAAACGGACATAGGCCACCTGGTCGATATTCCGCAGGTTCTCCATGACCCGCTCGCCGATGACCTCCGTGCTGATTTCCCGTTCCATGGAATTCTGGAGCTCCTGCTCGATCTCCGCCGCTACCTTTTCCAGCCGCGCCAGAGGGACGGGCCGCTTCTCACAGGCCCGGATCATGCCGCCCAGGACCTTCTCCCGGTCGAAGCTCTGGCGGCTGCCGTCCTTCTTCACCACCACCACCGGGAGGCTTTCCACCGTCTCATAGGTGGTGAAGCGCCGCGTGCAGGAAAGGCACTCCCTCCGGCGGCGGATGCTGTTGTTCTCGTCGGCCGGGCGGGAGTCGATGACCTTACTCTCATTGAAGCCGCAATAGGGACATTTCATAAAGGACCTCCTGATCCTCCGCCGGGTTCCCGGCGGCCTGCGTCCGTACGTACGGGCACCTTTGGTACTTCCCAAGGCGCTTTCAAGGATGTCCCGGGAACGTTAGGCTGTATTATATCATGAGAATCTTAAAATTGATAGAAATTTGTCATATTTTTTAAAAAAATTTTTCCCTATTTTTGGGAACTTAAACCGGCGTTTCCGGAAGCCTCAGAAAAGGGGCCGTTCCTGGGCATCAAAGGCGTAAACCACATAGGACGCCCCCCCGATGGCGCGGAGCCGGGCGAAGCAGAACAGGGTGGCCAGGGGGAAGGGCTTTCCCCGGTCATAGGGCAGGGCCAGGTACCGGACCGCCCCCGCCCGCCGGGTCCGGGCCCCCTGGACCCCCTTCAACCTCTGGCGGAGCCAGGGGGCCCGGAAGAGCTGGTCCGGGGCGGGGGCGGGTTCCCAGGTTTCCGGCTCCCGGGCTCCCGCTGGGCGGGCCTCCCCCCGGAGGAGGCGGCCCAGGGGGGCGGTGAGCTGCCGGGAGAAGCGGCGGCGGATGGTCCCCTGGGTTCCCTCGGGTTCCAGCACCCCCAGCCGCAGCTCCCCCCGGTCTCCCACGGCCCAGGCGCACCAGAGCCCGTCCGGCAGGGGGCAGCGGGCGGAGAACCAGGTGTAGAGGCCCTCCGGTTCCGCAATCAGCTCCCCGGCGGGGCTGCCCTCCAGCAATAAGGGGAATTTGTCCATATCTGCCGTCCCTCCCGCCGTTTAAAATGAAAACCCGTCTGCGCTATCCTATGCGCAGACGGGTCCGGTTATGTAAGCTAGGCCACGGTATAGCTCCCCCGGGCCAGGACCTTGGTGGTGCCCGCCGTGGCCCGGACGCCTCGTCCCTCGATGGTCATCATGTACAGGTGGTTCTGGACCAGGGCACCGCCGTCCGCCAGGGTGGCGGCGGTAGTTTCGTCGATGAGCCCCGGGTCCGAGGGGGCCACGCAGACGGCGGTGCCCACCCGGAGCATCACCTCGCAGCCGATGCCCCCGGTGAGGGTCTGCCCCCCGCTCAGGGTAACCACCACAAAGGAGGAGGCGCTGGAGGCGCTTCCGCCAGGGAGAGCCTGTCCCGTCCGCTCGGCAATCTTCTGGTCCACCCGCTGCATGATTTGGCTAAAAAACGTGTCGTTCAAATAGCTCAGGGTCACCAGCGGGTCGCCACTGGACCCGGCCTCCGCCGCCAGGGCGGTGGTCATCAGCCCGGCGCTGAGGGCCAGCAGGACAATTGCCCGCAGCAGCCACCTGTCTTTTTTCATATGTACCTCCTCCGTATGCCTCCCGGCGGAGAACGGAGCTCCGCCGGGAGGGAACCTCAAACCAACTGGTCGTGGGGCAGCCCGAAGCTGACCGCGATCGCCGTGTCCACCTTGTTCATTACGCCCTCTTCCACATGGCCCATGCGCTCCCGGAGCCGTTTTTTGTCCAGGGTCCGCACCTGCTCCAGCAGGACGACGGAATCCCGGCTCAGGCCGCAGCTCTGGTCCACGGGAAGATCGATATGTGTGGGCAGCCGGGTCTTCCCGGTCTGGGAAGTGATTGCCGCCGCGATCACGGTGGGACTGTAGCGGTTGCCCGTGTCGTTCTGGATGATCAGAACTGGACGGACGCCGCCCTGCTCGCTGCCCACCACCGGGGAGAGATCGGCATAGTAAATATCGCCACGCTTGACACTCGTATCCACAAAGTTCACACTCCGCCGAAAGAAGTACCCGCCATCGGGGAGGAAGTTCCTTCCTCCTCGGTGAGGCCACTCTCATTCTCCCACGCAGTTTCGGAATTTATACGCCCCGTCTGGTAAACTTGCGTTTGGACCGTGGGAGGGATAAATCCCGGCGTCCTCGCCCCACGTTATCTTATGCGGGGGGAGGCCTGGCCGTGCGGAGCGCCAAGCGGCGGATTCCCGCCGCCTGAATTCATGGGGTCCCCTGGGAACCGGGAGCCATGGCCGACGCTGGGGACATTGTATCACAAAAAGAAAAGCTCGTAAAGTCCGCCGTCAAAATGATTTCCCCGTCCACGGCGATTTCGCCCCGGACCGGGGCCCCGGACTCCAGGTCCAGCCAGACGGTGGAGAGGATTTTCCCATCCTTCACCCCTGTCTGGTCCACGGTGAGGCGGAGGCAGGAAACGCCGTTCCAGGACTCCTCGTTCTCCTCCAGCAGCCAGCCGTCCCGGAGGGCGCTCATCAGCCGGGGCAGGCAGGCGGCGGGGCTGATTTCCTCGCCGCTGAGGGTCCCGGCGTTGAGGCTCTCCCCCTGGTACTCCAGCCGCCAGTCCGTGTCGTCCAGCAGGGCCTTTACTCCGGCGATGGCCTCCGGGGACAGGATTTCCACCGTGCTCTCCCCCCCGGGGACGTACTCGCAGCGGAGCCCGGCCTCCCAGGCCAGGCCCTCCTGGCCGCAGGAGACGGCGGCCTCCATGACGCAGCCCGCCATGTCGTGGTAGCGGTCCCGCAGCTCCGCCGTCCGGGACCCGTCCTCCCCGCCGCTCCCGCCGCCGCAGGCCGACAGCAGCAACAGCAGGGTCATCATTGGTACGCACTTCCAAAGGCGCACCGGAAAACCTCCTTTATCTTCCCTTTTCCTGAAGCTCGAGAAATACCCGGGGGAAGGCGGCGGCCACGTCCTCCGGCGTCACGCAGTAGGCCGTCAGGGCATCCGCCGCCAGGTCCCCGGCCCGGCCATGAATCCACGAGCCCCCCGCCGCCGCCATCACCGGGGAGGCGCCCTGGGCCAGCAGGGAGGCGATAAGGCCCGTCAGCAGGTCTCCGCTGCCTCCCTTGGCCAGGCCCGAGTTCCCGGTGGTGTTCACCAGCACGTTTCCCTCCGGCCCGGCGGTGACGGTCCGGTGGCCCTTGAGAACCAGGATGCAGCCATGGGCCTGGGCGAAGGCCCGGGCCGCGCCCACCGGGTCATCGGCGGGGGTTCCGCCGAGCCGGGCAAATTCCCCGCCGTGGGGGGTCAGGATGGTGACCCGTCCCCGGCGGCGGTCCAAGATATCTATATGTCCTTCCAGCGCGTTTATGCCGTCGGCGTCCAGGACCACAGGCTTTTCCGTCTGGACCAGGATTTCCCGCACCAGCTTGGCCGTCTCCTCGTGCCGCCCCAGGCCGGGACCCAGGGCCAGCACGCCGCAGGAGCCCAGCTTTTCCAGGATGGCGGGCAGGGCCTTCCGGCAGGCCGCCCCGCTCCGCCAGCTCTCCAGGGGGAAGGGCATAGCGGAGGTGCACTTGGCGGCTTCCACCTGCCAGATGCTGTTGGGCACCCCCAGGTACACCAGCCCGCAGCCGGACCGGACCGCGGCCGCGGCCGTGAGGCAGGGGGCTCCGGTATAGCCCACGGAGCCCCCCACGACCAGGAGCTTGCCAAAGTCCCCCTTGTGGCCGTCCGGCTTCCGGGGGGGCAGGGCCGCCCGGGCAAAGTCCGCCTCCACCGTCTGGACGGGGCAGCGTACCTCCCGGACCAGGCTGGCGGGGATGCCAATGCCTCGGACCGCCACATCCCCGGACAGCAGGGCCCCGTCCCCCACGGCCTGGCCGATTTTTTTCAGGCTGAAGGTGACGGTGCGGTCCGCCTGCACCGCCCGGCCCAGGACCCGCCCGGTGTCCGCCTCCACGCCGCTGGCGATGTCCGCAGCGACCACCGCGCCCTTGCAGGAGTTGATGAGGTCGATGGCGGCGGCAAATTTGGAGTCCGGGGCAATCTCCCGGGAGAGGCCCACGCCGAACACGGCGTCGAGCACCACCTGGCAGCCCCGGGCCCAGGAGGCCTGGGCGCTGTCCTGGGGATCAAAGACCTCCAGTTCTACGCCGCACTCGCTGAGCCTGCCCGTCTCCTCCATAGCGCCGGGGGTAAGGCGGTCATAGTCCCCCACCAGGAAGACCCGGACCTTGAGGCCCATTAAAAAGAGGAGCCGGGCCGCGCCGATGCCGTCCCCGCCGTTGTTCCCCGCGCCGCAGAAGGCCGCCGCCCGGCACTTGGAGGGCTTTTCCGGCAGCAGGTCCAGGGCCGCCTGGGCCACCTCCGCCGCCGCCCGCTCCATCAGGTCGATGGAAGGGATATTCCGCTCTTCCATGGCCCTCCGGTCCAGTTCCCGCATCTGCGCCGCCGCCGCCAGCTTCATGTGTCCGTACCTCCCGCGTGTCGATATTTGATAGATTGATTATAGCGGATTTCCGGCGGGAACGCAAGAGAGCGCTATATCCATAGCGTTTTGGGCCGTTTGATCGGTTCCCATGAGTCCAGGTCGCCCAAGGCCCGCAGCGCCTCGGTTCCCCGGCGCTCCAAATCCGGCTTCTCCAAGCCCAGGTAAACCCGGCGGCGATGGAATTCCACCTGGGCCCAGAAGAGCAGGCTGTAGATCTGTTCCCGGGGCTTTTCCGCCGTGAGCTCCGCCTCCGCCACCTCCATCCAGACCCGCAGGCGTTCCTCATGGGCGCGGTAATCCTCTTGGATCAGTTCGTTCAATTTTTCCTGACTAATACTCATAAACCCACCTCCGATACCTTCAGTGTAGCTTGTAACACGGCTAAAAAATATACCAGAAAATAGCCCCAGAGATTTCTGGGTTATCTTTTGTTGTATCGCCGCTGTAAAATAGAGTGGAGGTGAGGGCATGAAATTCGAATTACTAAAGAAGCCTCCAGCTAAAGAGGAGTCCATTTATAAAACCTTGTACATCAAGCGGCCCCTCGCCGAACGCGTGGAGAAAATCGCCGCGGAGAATAAGACCAGCTTTAACAATGTGGTGGTTTCCATGATTGAGAGCTGTTTAAAAGAAGACACGTAGGGGCGGACCTATGTGTCCGCCCTCCTCCCGGCGCTGTCCGCACCGTGATGTTTGCGGTCCCCCAACGAGGAATGACAAAGCGCCCTCCCGGAGCGGGAGGGCGCTTTTTTATGCTTTCACCGGGACCCCGGCATCGTTCAGCGCCCGGCGGAGGCGGGGTAGGTCCCCGTCGAAGATCGCGCCGTCCATGCCCACAAGCCAGGCCCCCTCGATGTTGATGTTCAAATCGTCGATAAAGAAGCACTCCTCCGCCCGGAGGCCGTACTCCCGGAGGAGAGTCTCGTAAATCTCCGGCTGGGGCTTCAAAAGCTTCCAGTCCGCGGAGACAATTTTCCCGTCGAAGCACTCGCTCCCCGGGATGCGGTCAAAATACAGCGGCAGGTCCAGCTTGGCGTTGGACAGCAGATAAACGCCGTACCCCAAGCCTTTCAGCTCCCGGACCAGGTCCGCCATGCCCTCCACGGGCAGCAGCCAGCGCCGCCACCAGTTCAAGGTCAGCTCCCGGGCGGGGCCGCGAAGGCGCTCCGGCAGGCGGCGGCAGATAACATCCAGTCCATCCTCCATGGACAGCGTCCCCCGGTCCATCTGGATCCACTCCACGGAGCCGAAAACCTCCCGCAGGAGCAGGACCCGGTCCCCCTCCGGGACGCCCAGGTCCTCCACGAATAAATTGGGCTTCCAGTGGATCAGCACGTTTCCCATGTCGAATACAACATTGCGGATCATAGCGCCTCCTGTTCTCTGGCCCCGCAGGCCAGAACCACCACTTGATAGGTACGCAGCCAGAGGCGGCCCTCCCGGTTCTCCAGGCCGTCGTAGTTGTTCAGCAGCACCCGGAAAGGCTCCGGGAAGGGTACGGAGGCCCGGCCCCGGCCATAGTGGCAGAGAACCAGAACCCGCTCCCCCGACGTCTCCCCGGTCCGCCAGTAGGCAAAGATCTCCGGCTCTTCCCGGAACGCGGGGCAAAAGCCGCCATGGACCAGCACGTCCTCCCACTCCGGGGCCTTCCGCAGGGCAAGCAAGCGCTTATACCACCCCCGGACGGAACGCTCCCCGGCAGCGGCATCGGCCTCCGCGTTCAGCTCCCGGTAGTTGGGGTTCACCGGAAACCAGGGCGTGCCAGTGGTGAACCCGGCGTGCCTGCCGCCCGTCCACTGCATGGGCGTCCGGGCGTTGTCCCGGCTGTGGCGGCGGCAGGCGGCCATGGCTTCCGCCTCCGTCCGCCCGGCGGCCAGCGCCGCCTGGTACTGGTCCCGGGTATTCAGGTCCTCGAAATCCTCCACCGTGGGGAACTCCCCGTTCCGCATGCCGATTTCCTGGCCCTGGTAGAGGAAGGGGATGCCCCGCAGCAGAACGGACAGGGCCGCCAGGGCGGTGACGCTCTCATAGCAAGCGTCCCCCTCCGGCAGGAAGATGCCGGGGGCCCGGGGCCGGTCATGGTTTTCCAGGACGTTGGCCAGGAAGACGGAATTCCCGGCGTTCTCCTGGGCGCGGAAAACCGCGTCCCGCCAAGCCCGGAAGGCAAAGGGCCTGTGCTGGTACCAGAAATCCCCCTGGTGATCGGCGAGGAAATGCGTGAAGTCAAAGAGGGTGGAGAAATAGCCCTCCGGCCCGCCGAACTCGCCCACCCGCTCCGGTGGGATGCTGTACACCTCGCCCACGGTGAAGGCGTCATGGGGGAGAAAGCACTCCTGTTTCAGCTGGTTCAGGAAGGCCCCGATTTCCGCCGTCTGGGGCAGCATTTTGGACACGGCGCAGGTGCCGTCGGGGCTGTCGGCTGGGCCGTCCTGGAAGCGCAGGTCCTTTTTCAGGTTGATGATGGCGTCCAGCCGGAAGCCGGAGACCCCTTTGTCCAGCCACCAGTTCACCATGGCGCAGATTTCCCGCCGGACCTCTGGATTTTCCCAGTTCAGGTCCGGCTGTTCCTTGGCGAAGGTATGGAAATAGTAGAGGCCTGAGCCAGGCAGGCGGTCCCAGCAGCTCCCGCCGAACTCGGCCCGCCAGTTGTTGGGAGGCCCGCCGTTCTTCCCGGGCCTTAAGTAGAAGTACTGCGCGTATTTCCCCTCCGGGTCCCGGACCGCCTCCCGGAACCAGGCATGCTGGTCGGAACAGTGGCTGGCCACCAGGTCCATCACCAGGTACATCCCCCGGCGCCTCAGTTCCTGGATCAGGTCCTCCAGGTCCTCCATGGACCCGAAGCGGGGGTCGATGCCGTAATAGTCGGAGATGTCGTACCCCTGGTCCACCATGGGGGAGGGGTAGACCGGGGAGAGCCAGAGGATGTCCACGCCCAGGTCTTTTAAATAGTCCAGCTTGGAAAGGACGCCGGGCAGGTCCCCGATGCCGTCCCCGTTGCTATCCAGAAAGCTCTTGGGGTAGATTTGGTACGCGATTTTGTTCTGCCACCAGGGAGAAGGAGCGCTTGCCATAGGAATACACCGCCTGTTACCGGATTGCGGCCGGAAGCGGAGTCCTTTCCCCCAGCGGGAAGGGCCCCGGCGGCCGCGGCAAAAGTTTAGCCCAGTATAGCATATCTCCTCTGCCAAGTCGAGAGGAAGTTCCGGCGTGGGAGCGTCTGGCCGCGCCTTTTGAAAGAGGAAACACACAGGCCCGCCCTTACGGGATCGCCTCTCCGCAGGGGACACGCCCTTCCAGCGGGGAGCGTGCCCCCTCACGCGGCGCAGCAATAGAAAAGAGGGACTGGGGCGGGCTCCGCCAGTGGGCAAAACTGCCGAATGGGCGGGAGTATTTTTGTTGGGCTGGACACAGCAAAAGGGGCTTCCCTTTCTCGGACGGGTATGCTATACTATCGTGGTAAAGTTTCCCGCTTTCCACCGGAAGGAAGCCCCAGGGCTTCCGCCAGGAGGGCGGAAGGCTTTTCCTATTGCCCCCAGGAAAGCGCCTGGACTTAGCCCCTGCGGGAGGCCTCCCGGCGGGCGGCTCCTGGCTGCGGGACTGAATTCAAGAATTTTAGGAGAAGGAGCGGATGGAACGTGTCCGGGAAAAAGACGGACTCCCAAGGGCGGGAGAGGAGAAAGAGCCTGAATCGCAGGATCCTGAGAAGCACGACCCTCAACATCCTGATGCTGGTGGTGGTGTGCTGCGTCATCATGGCGGCGGCGATGCAGTCCCTGGCGAATAACATTTTGCTGGACAGCTTACAGCCCATGGCCCGGCAGTCGGCCAAGACGGTAGAGGCCAACATCCACATGCTGGCGGACCGGATGATGACCATTGCGGGGGATACCCGCATAACCACCGGGGGGACCTCCGGAACCGGGGACGCAGCGGAACCTGGGACGCCGTCCCCCGCCGCCCTCCGGGCAAGCCGGGAGGCAGTGCTGTCCGAGGCTGCGGAAATCTATGAGCTGTACACCATCGGGCTTTACAGCCTGGACGGGCAGCTTGTCCAGGGCATCGGCGGCGGGGCGGAGCGCCTGGAGGGCGGCTTCCTGGCCCTGCTCCAGGAGACGGACAACCTGACCACCGACGCCTCCACCAGGTTCCAGGACCAGCTGGGCATCACCATGGGCATGCCCGTGAAGGAACAAGGCGAGACCTCCCTGTACCTGGTGGGCGTCTATAAGTACGACACCCTGGACGATGTGATCAGCGGCATCAACCTGGGCCGGAACGGCAGGGCCTACATGGTCAGCCACGACGGTGGAATCACCGGGCATCCGGACCAGTCCCTGGTCCTGTCCGGGGGAACCATGGCCCAGCTCAGCGGGGGAAACCAGGAGGCCATCCGCCGGGTGACCAGCGACGAGACCGGAGCCACGGAGTACCGGGTGGACGGGGAGAACATGCTGGTGGCCTTCTCTCCCATCCGGGGGACACAGTGGTCCCTGGTCATCCAGGTGCCCAAGGCAGACTACAGCTCCTATATCAACGGCGCCATGCTGGTCGCGGTGCTGTCCACCCTGGCGGTTCTGGGGGTTTCCATCCTGCTGGTGCTGCGGCTGGCCCGGTCCATCTCCCGCCCGGTGAAGAGCGTGACGGACCGGATGGTGGCCCTGTCCGGCGGCGACCTCCACACCGAGGTGATACAGGTCCGCTCCGGGGATGAGCTGGAGGTGCTGACCCAGACCCTGGGAACCACTGTGGAGAGCGTTAACCGTTACATATCCGACATTCAGCGCGTGCTGACCCAGGTGGCGGAGGGGAACCTGCTGGTGGAGCCCCAGGTGGATTACCAGGGGGACTTCGCCCTGATCCGTACCAGCCTGGGCACCATCCTCCAGTCCATGAACGAGACCATTTCCGGCTTCGGGGCCGCCGCCGGGCGGCTGGCGGAGATGAGCGAGGAACTCAACGGCCAGTCCGGCCAGCTTCAGCAGGCCTCTGTGGAGCAGACCCGCTCCACGGAGGAGCTGGTGGAGGAAGTGTCCCGGGTGAAGCAGCGCCTGGCTGGCGTCACGGAGAGCAGCGGCCAGACCCGGGAGAAGACCGTGGAAATCGCCCGGTGCATCCAGGAGGCCAACACCCGCATGGAAGCCCTCTCCGGCGCCATGGACGGGATCAGCGCCAATGCCCAGAGGATTACCCAGATTGCCAAGTCCATTGAGGACATCGCCTTCCAGACGGGCATCCTGGCCATCAACGCCTCCGTGGAGGCCGCCCGGGCCGGAACCGCCGGAAAGGGCTTTGCCGTGGTGGCCGAGGAGGTCCGGCAGCTGGCCTCCCGGAGCAGCGAGGCCGCGCAGAGCGCCGCGGAGATGGTCAGCAGCACCACGGCCATCATCCGGACGGGCGTGGAGCTGACCGCCGACGCCGCCGGGTCCCTCCAGGATATCTCCGCCGTCTCCAGCCAGATCAGCGGCATCACCGACCATCTGGTAGCGGCGGTCCAGAGCCAGGAGAGCGCCCTGGCCATTATGGAGGAGCGGATCGGGACCATCTCCGGCATTGCCGAGCGGAACCTGCAAAACGCCACGGGCACGGAGCAGTCCAGCGGCCTGCTGGCCCGGGAGGCCGAGGCCCTCCGCTTCCAGGTGAAGCGATTTGTGGTAAAGGAGGAACAGGGCAGATGAAACGGATGATAAGCCTGGTTCTGGCACTGCTGCTGGCGGCGTGCCTGACGGCCTGCGGCGGAGGGGAGGCCCTCCAGGACGGTTATTACACCGCCCAGGCCGCCGAGTTCAGCCATGGCTGGAAAGAATACATCACCATTATGGTCAAGGGCGGGAGCCTGATTTCCGTGGAGTACAACGCGGAAAATGCCAGCGGCTTCATCAAAAGCTGGGACAACGCCTACATGCAGACCATGCTCCACTCGGTGGGCACTTACCCCAACGAGTACACCCGTTACTACGGCGGGCAGCTCCTGAAGGGGCAGGGTGAGGGCGGCATCGACGCCCTTACCGGGGCCACGTCGTCTTACGGCTCCTTCCAGAAGCTGGCGGAGGCGGTGCTGGAACAGGCCCGGAAGGGAGACTCCAGCA
Organism: uncultured Oscillibacter sp.; assembly: GCA_910583785.1. Lineage (GTDB taxonomy): Bacteria > Bacillota > Clostridia > Oscillospirales > Oscillospiraceae > Oscillibacter. Next base: position 140,662 of record CAJTZK010000006.1, on the reverse strand, counting down.
TCGTGCTCGTAGACACGGCCCACTGAGAAAACCGGGTAAACGTAAAACGCGCCCCCGCCTTCCGGCGGGGGCGCGTCTGTTCCGAGGGGCTTCCGGCGGGGCTTCTCAGGCGTGGTAGCAGCCTCCGCCGATGAATTCCCGCATGAGGGAGGTCTTGGGGATATTGTCCGCCGGGATGGGCAGGAAGTAGTTTAAGAATTTCAAAAGCCGCTTGGCCTCAATATACTCCTCGCTGTCCCGGGGAACGCCGAAGAGCAGGGGCTGGACATAGGGCTTCAGAAGGGCCGTCTCGTAGATCAGGGCGGAGTTGAAAATCATGTCCGCGCTGTCCTGGAAGGGGAAGATGTTGTTCTCCTCCCCCCGCCGGACGGAGGGCCACATTTTAATGGTGGCCTGGGCGCTGTAGCCCCGGGTCCGGGCGTCCCGCTCGATGCGCCGGAGGAGGCGGGCGTCGGTGGTGGGAATGCGGTTGTGGTCGTCGATGTTCAGGGTGGTCAGGCAGCTGATATAGATTTTATACTTGCTCTCCTTGGGCAGGGAGCGGGTGAACTCGTCGTTGAGGCAGTGGATGCCCTCGATGACCAGCACATCGCCCTCCCGCAGGGTCAGGAAGTTGCCATTGTACTCCCGGGCTCCCTTTTTGAAGTTGTATGTGGGAAGTTCTACCGTCTCGCCCTTCAAAAGGCGCACGCAGTCCTCGTTGAACTGCTCCACGTCCATGGCGCCCAGGCCCTCGAAATCGTAGTTGCCGTTTTCGTCCCGGGGGGTCTTGTCCCGGTTCACGAAGTAGTTGTCCGTGGCGATGGGGTAGGGCCGCAGGCCGCAGGCCCGGAGCTGGGTGGACAGCCTGTGGGAGAAGGTGGTCTTGCCGGAGGAGGAGGGCCCGGCGATCATGACGAAGCGGACCTCCTTCCGGGAGGCGATTTCCGCGGCAATGTCGCCGATTTTCTTCTCCATCATGGCCTCGTGGGCCAGGATCAGCGGCGTGGCCCCGCCCTGGGAGATGGTGGTGTTCAGCTCCGCCACATTGGAGGCGTTCAGGGCCACGGAGCGGAGGGTGGACTGGTAGAGCTCCCGGAAGACCTTGCGGGAGGGCTTGAAGTCCCCCAGGCGGTTGGGGTCCTTCTGGGTGGGCAGGCGGAGGACAAAGCCGTTTTCAAACAGCTCCAGGCCGAAGCAGCGGATGTACCCGGTGTCCGGGGCCATGTAGCCGTAGAAGTAGTCCACGAAGCCGTCCAGGGAGTAGACGTTGACGTGGGAGTTGATGCGGAAGCTGAGGAGCTGGGCCTTGTGGATTAGCCGGGCCTCCCGGAAGAGGTCGATGGCGTCGTCGGTGTTGAGGGTCCGTTTTTCAATGGGCAGCGCCAGGGCGGAGAGTTCCCGCATCCGGGCCTCCACCTTGTCCAGCAGGGCCTGGTCCGGGGTGAAGTTCCCCTGGGCCAGGATGAAGAGGGCGCTGCTGAGGGAGTACTCCACGGAAATGCGCTCCACGTTCTCCCGCCCGGCCACGTCGTAGAAGGCTTTCAGCATCAGGAAGACCGCGCTGCGCTCATAGGTCTGGATGCCGGGCTTGTCCTGGGCGGTAACCATTTTCAGCGAGCACTCCCGGTCCAGTGTCTTGTGGAGCTCGCAGAGTTTCCCGTCCCGGTTAACCAGCAAGATGTCGCAGGGGAAGCGGTCCTGAAAGTCCGCCGCTATGGCGCGGTAAGGCGTTCCGGGAGGATAGGCGTATGACGCGCCGTCCACCGTGACGTTGATCATCGTTTTTTCTTCCATGGGATAGCCTCCTTTATGTGTAATTGCCCGCAGGAAAAGCGGGCCGCCAGGTTTTCCAAATGCCTGTTCTTATCATACGACATTTTCCTGAAAAATACAAGGAGGATTCCGGGAGAGAGGGGGCCTGGGAGAGAGATTTGCAGCTACCCTTTCCCGGGGAATTGTTTTTTACAGTAAAATCTGGCTACTACAGTAGCTGCAGGCTTCTTCTACCATATAAGGCGTTTCTAAACTGAGTCAAAGGAATGCAATATATAAGGTCATTTTTAATTTAAAAATCACATAATTCTATGCAATTTCGAAAGGTATTTCCATCGGTTTTGAAGTGGCAGCTATCATCGTATATAGGTGTAGATATTAAATTTGCAATGGATTCTTATTTGCGTTGGAAGCCGCAATACAAGGTGCTGAAAATATTTAGGGATGTTTATCAAACGCGTTTTGCGAAAAACAGTGTTTAAAAGGCAATTCTGGATAAAAATATTAATGTTGCATTTTTGGAAGTTTTAGGAAGAGATGCTCCAGCAGTAGAATCCATGAAATCCAGGCTCAGCAATAGGTTTGACAAAAGAAAAACCCCGTTTTTCGATAAACAGCTCGAAAAACGGGGCCTATTCAGACTAATCCATAATATCCACAGAAACCTTGACACCCTCCCGCTGGGCGCGGGAGCGGACCACGGTGCGGATCTCTTTGGCGATGCGCCCCTGCCGCCCGATGACCTTACCCATGTCGTCGGGGGCGACGCGCAGCTCCAGAGTCAGCTCCTGATTGCCGGAGACGGTCTCTGTGACGGTGACCGCTTCCGGGTCGTCCACCAGGTTCCGGGCGATATAGAGCAGCAAGTCCTTCATGCGCCGCCCTCCGGATCAGAGGACGTCCACTTTTTTCAGCAGAGCCCGGACGGTGTCGGTGGGCTGGGCGCCGGACTTGATCCAGGCCTGGGCACGCTCCGCGTCAATCTTGATGGCGGCGGGGGAGACGCAGGGGTTGTACGTACCGATCTCCTCAATGAAGCGGCCGTCCCGGGGGAAGCGGGAGTCCGCCACTACGACCCGGTAGAAAGGAGCCTTCTTGGCGCCCATGCGGCGCAGTCTGATCTTCACCATGTTGCTGTACCTCCAAAAATTTTAAATAGTAGATATTTTATTATAAATGCTGCATTTTATGGTTGGAAATGCTCCGCACTTATAGCTTAGCGAAACCGCTTCTTCCGGCCGAAGCCGTGGAGCCGGGAGGGGGCTTTCCCTCCCATGCCGCCAAAGCCGGGCATCCGCCCGCCCTTGGTCATCTGCTTCGTCAGCTCCCGCATCATGTCGAACTGCTTTAAAAGCCGGTTTACGTCCACTACCTCCAGGCCGCAGCCAGCGGCGATGCGCTTTTTCCGGCTGGCGTTCAGCACCTGGGGATTCTCCCGTTCCAGGGGGGTCATGGAGAGGATGATGGCCTCGGTCCGAGACATGGCCTTCTCGTCGATGGACGCGCCCTGGAGCTGCTTGCCCAGGCCCCCAGGCATCATGCCCAGGAGCTGGCTCAGGTCCCCCATGTTTTTCAGCTGCTGGAGCTGGTCGTAATAGTCCTGGAGGGTGAAGCGGTTCTTCCGGAGCTTCTCCTCGATCTTGGCGGCCTGTTTCTCGTCATAGGCCTGTTCCGCCTTCTCGATGAAGGAGAGCATGTCGCCCATGCCTAAAATGCGGGAGGCCATACGGTCCGGGTGGAAGGGCTCGATCATGTCCAGCTTCTCGCCCGTGCCCGCGAATTTAATGGGTTTCCCCGTAGCCGCCCGGATGGACAGCGCCGCGCCGCCCCGGGCGTCGCCGTCCAGCTTGGTGAGGATGACACCGTCGATGCCCAAGGCCTCGTCAAAGGCCGTGGCGGCATTCACCGCGTCCTGGCCAGTCATGGCGTCCACCACCAGCAGGATTTCATTGGGACGGACGGCAGCCTTCATCCGCTTCAGCTCGTCCATCAGCTTCTCGTCCACGTGGAGCCGCCCGGCGGTGTCCAGGAAGACCATGTCGCTGCCGTGGTCCCGGGCGTGGCGGATGGCGTTTTCCGCAATTTTCACCGGGTCTCCCTGGCCCTCCTCAAAGACCGGGAGGTCCAGCTGGCCGCCCACCACCTTCAATTGCTCAATGGCGGCGGGACGGTACACGTCGCAGGCGGCCAGCAATGGCCGCTTCTGGTACTGCTTCCGCATCAGGCCGCCCAGCTTGGCGGTGGTGGTGGTTTTGCCCGCGCCTTGGAGGCCCACCATCATAACGACAGTGGGGCCGGAGTTGGCCATGGCAATTTTGGCCCCGGCGCCTCCCATGAGGTTGGTCAGCTCTTCATTGACGATCTTTACCACCTGCTGGGCGGGGGTGAGGCTGTCCAGCACGTCGCTGCCCACGGCCCGTTCCGTGACGGAGGCCACAAAGTCCTTGACCACCTTGTAGCTGACGTCGGCCTCCAGAAGGGCCAGGCGGACCTCCCGCATGGCCTCCCGGACGTCGTTTTCCGTCAGGCGGCCCTTGCCCCGGAGGCGCTTAAAGGCTGCGTTCAGTTTTTCGGTCAATCCCTCAAATGCCATAAGCTCATTCCTTTAAGGCGGCGGCTTCCCGGCGGATCTGGTCCGCCAGCTCCGCCAGGCGCCGGTCCTCGTAATAGCGGTAATTCAGGGTGGAAATCTCCTCGGCGGCGGCGGAGATGGCGTCTACGTGGGCGCCCCGGGCCAGGAACCGTTTGATGATGCCGGTCTTGTCCTCCACCTCCTGCATGGAGGCCTCCGCCCGGACAATGACGTCCCGGACACCCTGGCGGGAGATACCCGCGTTTTCGGCGATCTCGGCCAGGGAGAGGTCCTCATTATAATAGAGGTCGAAAAACTCCTTCTGCCGCTCGGTCAGGAGCTCCCCGTAAAAATCAAAAAGCATCGTCATGCGGTAGGTCTGGTTCTTCACAAGGAGGCCCCCTTCCACCATGTAAAGCCATGCCGCTTTACAACGGTGCTTAGTTTACAGGAAAAATAGGAAAATGTCAAGGGGAAAATTGCCCGAGCCCAAGACTTGTGTTTTCCACCGGAAACTGCTATACTAATAAAATCCATCGGTATGCTTACTTCTTCATTAAGGAATCAAGGAGCGCGCCATGAACAATAAGAAACTCTCCCGCCTGCTGGAGCCCAACTTACAGTTTTACTTCCTCTGCCTCCTGGCCTTTACCCTGGCCGCCGTCACCGTCAGCCCGCCCCTGGCCCTGGCGGAGGGCGCGGCGACCGTGGCGCTGTACGCCTACTTTGTCCGCAGCAGCAAAAAGCGCCGCCAGAGCGTCCTGCAATATATCGACAACGTAACGGGAAACGTGGACACCGCCAGCAAATCCACCCTCATCAACTCCCCCCTGCCCATCATGGTCTTCTGCCCCGACACCGGGGAGGTCATCTGGAGCAACGAGAACTTCCTCCAGCTGGCGGGGGTCCGGGAGCACCTCTTTGAGATGAAGGTGGAGGATGCCGCCCCGGAGTTCCCCGTCCAGTGGCTGCTGGAGGGGCGGCAGGAGTGCCCGGAGCGGGTCCATATGAACAACCGCCGTTTCCGGGTCTACGGCAGCCTGGTCCGGGCCAAGGGCCGCGGCGGGGAGCAGAATCTGGTGGCGACCACCTACTGGGTGGATACCACGGAGATGGACCGCCTCCGGGAGGATTTCGACGCCACCCGCCTGGTGGTGGGCATCGTCATGGTGGACAACTACGAGGACCTGATGAACGCCTGCGCGGACACCCAGCGCAGCGCCGTCCTGGCCCAGATTGACGAAAAGCTGGGCAGCTGGGCCGCCGTGGGCAACGGCCTGCTCATCAAGACGGAGCGGGACCACTACCTCTTCCTCTTTGAGGAGCGGTACTACAGCCACTTTGTGGAGGAGAAATTCTCCGTCCTGGACGCCATGCGGGAGATCAAGGCGGGAGAGGGGAGCCACCCTACCCTCTCCATCGGACTGGGCCGGGAGGCGGACGGCATCCCCGCCCTGTACAAGAACGCGGCCCTCTCCCTGGAGATGGCCCTGAGCCGGGGAGGCGACCAGGCGGTGGTCCGGGGGAAAACGGACTTCGCCTTTTACGGCGGCCGGGCCAAGACCACGGAGAAGCGCACCAAGGTCAAGTCCCGGGTTATGGCCAACGCCCTGGGGGAGCTCCTGGCGGATTCCCCGGACATCTATGTCATGGGCCACAGCTTCGCCGATATGGACGCCGTGGGTGCGGCGGTGGGCGTTTGCTGCGCCGCCCGGAAGCTGGGCCGGAGGGCCCAGATTGTCATCGAGCCGGAGAAAAACGCCGCCCAGTCCGTGCTGGCCATGCTCCAGGCGCTGCCGGAGTATGAGGACGTATTCGTGAACCCGGCGGAGGCTTTTGTGAAGATGCGCCCGGGGACGCTGCTGGTGGTGGTGGACACCAACCGTCCGGACCTGGTGGAGAGCCCCCAGGTTCTGGAGTCCAGCAGCCGGGTGGCGGTCATCGACCACCACCGCCGGGCCGCCAGCTATATCGAAAACGCCGCCTTCAGCTTCCACGAGCCCTACGCCTCCTCGGCGTCGGAGCTGGTGACGGAGCTGCTGCAATACCTCATCGAGCCCTCGGACCTCCTGCGGGAGGAGGCGGAGGCCCTGCTGGCGGGCATCGTGCTGGACACCAAGCACTTCACCCTCCGCACCGGGGGGCGGACCTTCGAGGCGGCGGCCTTCCTCCGCCGGGCGGGGGCCGACACGGCGGACGTGCAGCGCCTGTTCCAGGGGGACCTGGAGGGCATGGTGTCCAAGTACGACGTGATCCGCCAGGCGGAACTGTACCGCCCCGACGTGGCCCTGGCCGTGGTGGGCCAGGACGGCGTGGACCGGGTGGCCGCCGCCCAGGCGGCGGACGAGCTTTTGACCTTGAAGGGGGTCAAGGCCTCCTTTGTGGTGTACCGCAGCGGGACGGCCATCCTAATGAGCGGGCGGTCCCTGGGAGAAATCAACGTCCAGGTGATTCTGGAGGCCCTGGGCGGCGGCGGCAACTCCGCCACCGCCGGAGGGCGGATCGAAAACGGGGACATTCTGGACGTACGGGAGCGGCTGACCCAGGCCATCGACGCTTATTTTGAGAAGTAGGGAGGAAAACGATGAAGCGGTTTGCAAAGTCTTACACCGTGTGCCTGTTTTTGACAGGGCTGCTTCTGGTCCTGTGCATGGGCTGCCCCGCCGGTATGGTTTTGCTGGTCCTTCTCAAGGGGAATCCCCTCTTGTTCTGGGTGCTGGCGGCGCTTTTGCCGGTGGTTCCCGCTTTGGCCTGGGCGGCGTGGAAGGTGCGGCCGGGGGCTTCGGGGAAGTCAAGCGGAACTTTATAAGAAAACAACGAATCCACAAAGTAAGGAGAATAACCAATGAAAGTCATTTTACAGCAGGACGTCAAAGGCCAGGGAAAGAAGGGCCAGATGGTGGAGGTCTCCGAGGGCTACGCCCGGAACTTCCTCCTGCCCCGGAAGATGGCCGTGCCCGCCACGGCGGATGCCATCAACACCATGAACCTGAAAGAGAAGGCGAAAAAGGCCGAGGAGGCCCGCCAGAAGGCCCTGGCGGAGGAGACCGCCGAAAAGCTCAAGGAGTGTATGGTGAAGCTCACGGCCCGGGCGGGGGCGGGGGGCAAGCTCTTCGGGGCCGTCACCACCAAGGAAATCTCCGAGGGGCTCCAAAAGCAGTTTGGCATCGACATTCCCAAGCAGAAGCTGGTGCTGGAGGAGCCCATCAAAGCCTTTGGCAACTACGAGGTCAAGGCCCGGCTGGGCTTTGAGGTGGCTGCTACCGTCTACGTATCCGTGTTCGAGGAAAAATAACGCCCGCTCCGGGCGGACTTGAGGGAGGCGATCCGCCATGGCAAACGAAGACCTGCTCCTGCGCCAGATGCCCCACAGCCTGGAGGGAGAACAGGCGGTCCTGGGGTCCATGCTCATCGACCCGGACTGCGTGAAGAACGTGATGGACCGCCTCCGGCCCGGGGACTTCTACCTCCGGCAGAACCGGGAGATATTCGAGACTATTTACAGCATGTTCTCCTACGCCCGGCCCATTGACGGTATCACCGTCTTCGGGGAGATGGAAAAGGCCGGGCTCACCGACGACAGCACCCGGTCGTATCTTGCCCAGCTGATGGAGATTACCCCCACCAGCGCCAACGTGCTGGAGTACGCCGCCATCGTCCGGGACAAGGCGCTGCTCCGGTCCGTCGCCCAGGCGGCGGGGGAGATCACCGCCCTGGTCCAGGAGGGCATGGGAGAGGCCGGAGAGATTTTGGAGGCCTCGGAGCAGAAGATCTACGCCATCCGCCGGGGCCAGAGCGCCCAGGAGATGGTGCCCCTGCGGCAGGTCCTCCCCGACGTGCTGGACCGGCTGGGCGAGATGAGCGAGCACGAGGACCACCTCCCCGGCCTGTCCACGGGCCTCTCCGCCATTGACCAGAAGATCACGGGGCTGAACAAGTCGGACCTTATCCTCCTGGCGGCCCGGCCCGGCATGGGCAAGACCTCCCTGGCGCTGAACGTGGCGCTGAACGTGGCCAAGGGGGGAAAGACGGTGGCGGTGTTCTCCCTGGAGATGTCCCGGGAGCAGCTGGCCACCCGGCTCCTCTCCTCCGAGGCCCTGGTGGAGAACAACCGCCTGCGCACCGGGCTCCTCCGGGAGACGGACTGGGAGAAGATCGCCGGGGCGGCCACAGTGCTGAACCGCCTGGACATCCGCATCGACGACAACCCCCTTTTGTCCGTGGCGGACATGAACGCCAAGTGCCGACGCCTGGACGGCCTGGCCCTGGTGGTGGTGGACTACCTCCAGCTGATGACCTCCGCCGGGGGGAGCGGCCGGGGGGGCGAGAGCCGCCAGCAGGTGGTGTCCGACATGTCCCGGATGCTGAAAATCATGGCCAAGGAGCTGAACGTCCCGGTGATCTGCCTGAGCCAGCTGAGCCGCGCCAACGAGAAGCGGGACGACAAGCGCCCCATGCTCTCGGACCTCCGGGAATCCGGCGCCATCGAGCAGGACGCGGACATCGTGCTGTTTTTGTACCGGGACGACTATTACAACGAGGATTCGGAAAAGCACAATATTGCGGAGTGTATCGTGGCGAAGAACCGCCACGGGGAAACGGGCAAGGTGGAGCTCCGCTGGATGCCGGAGTATACCCAGTTCTCCACGCTGGACAAGCGGTATGACGACGAGGACTGAGCTTTTGAAACGGGCCCCCTATGCCGTATTGCCAAAGCGGGGGGAGACGGTCCTCTGCGCCGTGTCCGGAGGGCTGGATTCCATGTGCCTGCTCCACATGCTGGCCGGGTGGTGCGAAGAGCGGGGCGGGCAGGTGATTGCCGCCCACTTCAACCACCAGCTGCGGGGCGGGGCGGCGGACCGGGACGAGGCCTTTGTCCGGGAGGCCTGCGGGCAATGGGGAATCCCCCTGGCTGCGGGCCGGGGGGACGTGGGGGAATACGCCAGACGGGAGGGCCTTTCCCTAGAGGAGGCCGCCCGGAACCTGCGCTACGTCTTCCTGTGCCGGACGGCGGAGGAGCGGCAATGCGGACGCCTTTACACCGCTCACCACGCGGACGACAACGCCGAAACGGTTCTATTAAACCTAATCCGGGGCACGGGCCTGACGGGCCTGACGGGCATGGACTGGCAGCGGGACGGGCTGTGCCGCCCCCTGCTGGACGTGGCCCGGGAGGAGCTGGAGGCCTATGCCGCCCAATGGGAGGTTCCCCATATCGAAGACGGGACCAACGCGGACCCGGAGGCCGCCGCCCGGAACCTCCTGCGGCTCCAAGTGATGCCGCTTTTAAAGAAGCTGAACCCCCGGGCGGCGGAGCATATCGGCCGGACCGCCCGGCGGCTCCGGGACGTGGACCGCTCCTTAGAGGGGGACGCGGCGGCGCGGACCGCCCATGTGGAGGTCCAGCAGGGCCGGGTGACGCTTTCCATGGACGCCCTGGCCCAGGCTCCGGCGGCGGTCCAGCCCCGGATGCTGCTGCGGCTGTTTGACCTTTTAGGCGTGGGCCGGAAGGACATCGGGGCGGCCCACCTGGAGGCCCTGATGGACCTGGCCTGCCGCACGGACTGGGGGAAGGAGGGGCGGCTCAGCCTCCCCCGCGGCGTCACCGCCCGGTACTGCCGCCGCTGGCTGATTCTGGAGACCCGGCCCCAGCTGCTGGCGGAGGTCCAGCTGGTCCCGGGCCGTCCCCTCAAATGGGGGGAGTACACCCTGACCCTGCTGGACCAGCCGGAGGGCGGAGAGGGATTTGCCTTCTTCTGGCAGGGACGGCCAGGGCAGAGCCCGTCCGTCACCGTAGGACCCTGCCCGCCGGGGGAGCGGCTGGCCCTGCCCGGGGCCCGGGGGGCAAGGAGCGTGAAGCGGCTCTGCCTGGACGGGCGGATTTCCCTGGAGGAACGGGACCGCCTGCCGGCCATTTTTGTCGGGGGCAGGCTGGCCGCCGTGTGGCGCCTGGGCGTGGATGCGGCCTTTGCGCCGGAGGGCCGGGAGCCCGTCCGGTTTATCAATATCACAAAACAGATCATTGAGGAGGATGGACATGATGCGCAGCGAAATGGAGCAAGATATCCTGAAGGTACTGGTGACGGAGGAGGAGCTGAAGGCCCGGGTGGCGGAGATGGGCGCGGAGCTCTATGAAAAGTTCCAGGGGAAGAAACCCCTGTTCCTGGGGGTCTTGAAGGGCAGCTTCGTCTTCATGACGGACCTGGTCCGGGCCTGCCAGCTCAAGAGCGACGTGGAGTTTATCGCCGTCAGCTCTTACGGAAACGCGACGGCCTCCTCCGGCCGGGTGCAGATTGACCACGATCTCCGGCAGGACATCACCGGGCGGCATCTGATCATCGTGGAGGACATCCTGGACTCTGGCAACACCCTGGCCTTTTTGAAGCAGTACTTCCTGACCAAGGGGGCGGCGTCCATCACCATCGTCACGCTGCTGGACAAGCCCGCCCGGCGGGAGAAGGCCATCACCGCCGATCTCTCCGGCTTCACGGTGCCCGACGAGTTCGTGGTAGGCTATGGCCTGGACTACGCCCAGCTGTACCGGAATATCCCTTACATCGGTGTGCTGAAGCCGGAGGTCTACGCCGGAAAGTAACACCCCGCTGTCACGGGACAGCCTAAAGGAGGAATGCCGTCGTGTCCAAGCAAAACCGTACGTCCAGCCTCAGCTTTTTAATGCTGGGGCTGGTGATCCTGCTGTGCCTGAGCTGGGTCTGGCAGCTGAACAGCCAGAGCGAGCGGATGGAGTTCTCCCAGGTGGAGCAGCTTTTCCGCCAGGAGAAGGTGGAGTCCTTCGTCATCCGGGACAACACCCTGCTGATGACGCTGCGGGGAGAGCCGGAGGGCCGGAACACCCTGCGCTATGAGCTCTACGACTTCGACCTGTTCTACGACAGCCTGGGGGAACTGGTGGAGGAGCAGGCCGCCAAGGGGATCATCACCTCTTACGACTACCAGCAGGACCACTCGACGAATTGGCTGGAGATCCTCCTGCCCTTCCTCCTGACGGCAGCGCTGATCGGCGGCATGGGCTACCTCTTCCTCCTCCGGGGACAGGGGGGCGGCATGGGGGCGGACCGCATGGCCCGCTTCGGCTCCGCCCGGACCCGGGTCCTCTCGGAGAAGGACAAGAAGGTCCGCTTTGAGGACGTGGCCGGGGCGGAGGAGGAAAAGGAAGAGCTTCAGGAGATTGTGGAGTTCCTCCGGGACCCCCGGCGGTTCATCTCCCTGGGGGCCCGCATCCCCAAGGGTGTGCTGCTGGTGGGCCCTCCGGGCACGGGCAAGACCCTGCTTGCCAAGGCCGTGGCCGGGGAGGCCGGGGTGGGCTTCCTCTCCATCTCCGGCTCCGACTTTGTGGAGCTGTACGTGGGCGTGGGCGCGTCCCGGGTCCGGGACCTCTTTGACCAGGCCAAGAAGACCTCCCCCGCCATTGTCTTCATCGATGAGATCGACGCCGTGGGCCGCCAGCGGGGCACCGGCGTGGGCGGCGGCCACGACGAGCGGGAACAGACCCTGAACCAGCTCCTGGTGGAGATGGACGGCTTCGCCGCCAACGAGGGCGTGGTGGTCCTGGCGGCCACGAACCGGGCGGACGTGCTGGACCCGGCGCTGCTGCGGCCCGGGCGGTTTGACCGGCAGATTTACGTGGGCCTCCCTGACATCAAGGGCCGGGAGGACATTTTGAAAATCCATGTGAAGGGCAAGCCCCTGTCCGAGGATGTGGACCTCCGGACCCTGGCCCAGGGCACCGCCGGGTTCACCGGGGCGGATTTGGAAAACCTGGTGAACGAGGGAGCCCTGCTGGCCGCCCGGCGGGACCGGGACTATATCACCATGGAGGACTTCCGGCAGGCGGAGATCAAGGTCATCGCCGGGCCTGAAAAGCGGAGCCGGGTCATCTCCTCCCATGAGCGGGAGCTCACCGCCTGGCACGAGGCGGGCCACGCCGTGGTCATGGAGACCCTGCCGGAGCACGACCCGGTAAATCAAATCACCATCGTCCCCCGGGGCCAGGCGGGAGGCATGACCATCGCCCTGCCGGAGGAGGACCGGAGCTTCCTCTCCAAGCGCTATTTGGAGGACCGGATTGTAGCCCTGCTGGGGGGCCGGATGGCGGAAAAGCTGTGCCTGGGGGACATCTCCACCGGGGCGGGCAGCGACATCCAGCGGGCCACGGATATCGCCCGGAAGATGGTGGCGGTGTACGGCATGAGCGAAACCATCGGCTCGGTCTGCTTTGAGGGAGGGCACGACGAGGTCTTCATCGGCCGGACCATGAGCCAGGGCCGGAGCTATTCCGAGGCCGTGGCCGCTCAGATCGACGAGGAGGTCCGCCGGGTGGTGGACGAGGCCGGGCGGCGCTGTGAGGACATCCTGACGGAGAAGCGGGCCATCCTGGACGCCGTGGCGGCGTACCTTCTGGAGCATGAAACCATGGAGCGGGATGCGTTTTTGGAGGTCTACGGCGGAAAGCCACCGGCAGAAGAGCCGGAGGAATAAACAGAAACCAGCCGGGAGCGCACTCCTGGCTGGTTTCGTTTCCGGGGAGGGAACAGTATGGTGGAATATTTCCAGGGCGGCGGGGCGGAAGTGATTGTCTGCCAGGGGTCTGCGCTGTCCTATCCCTGGCACAGCCACGTTTCAACGCTGACCCTGGGCGCCGTTCTGGAAGGGGTTGTGGAGCTGGAGACGGACCAGGGCACAGGGATTTACCGGGAGAACGGCCTGTTTGCCCTTCCGCCCTACATGCCCCACAGCTTGAAAGCCGGATCTCCCTATACGCTGGTGAGCCTGTGCGTCCGCAAGGCCCCGGCGGCCTCCGGCGTGTTCCGGGAAGCGCGGGAGAGCGCCGCCGCCCTTTTGAGAAGGGCTGTTGGACTGCCGGAGGTGGAGGAACGGCTGCTGGAGGAGTTGTCCCTCTTGTCCGGGCGGAGAAGCGGAGAAGGAGAGGGTCCTCTGGCGGAGCTCCGGGCGCGTTTGGAGAGGGAACCGGAGCTTCCCTGCAGCCTGGAGGACATGGCGGAGCTGGCCTGCATGAGCAAATACCACCTGGTCCGGGCCTTCCGGCGGGAGGCGGGGCTGACGCCCCATCGGTTCCAGCTCCAGAACCGGGTCCGGAAGGGCCAGCGGCTGCTGGCGGGACCGGCTACCGTGGCGGAGGCCGCCGCTGCGGCGGGCTTCTGCGACCAGAGCCACTTCGACCGTCAGTTCAAGCGCCTGGTGGGCCTGACCCCGGCGGCCTACAAGCGGGCCTGCACCGCGTTTTCCGGATCTTAAAGAAGGGCCGGGATGAATTTGGCTAACAGGCAGAGTCCCTCCGGCCCCGCCTCCACCCGGTGGGGCTCTTCCTTTGGAAGGATGGAAACGACGCCTGGCTCATAGACGAGCCGGGCTCCGCCGCTCAGGCAGATGCCGCTTCCGGCGGCGACTTCGTGAAGCTCCGTCTGGGTGGGGTGGGCGTGGGTTCCGATGGCTTTGCCCGGGGCGACGCGCACCAGATGGCAGCTGAACAGCCCGCCAGTCTCCCGTTTGGTGATAAGGTGCTTGAGCTCCACGCCCTCGAAATCCGGGTGCGGGTTCCAGGGCAGGTCCCCGAAGGCGGCGTCCGCCCCCGGGAGGCGCAGGCGCCCAGAGGCGTCAAGCTGGTCAAACAAATTTGGATGTTCCATATGCAATGCTCCTTTCCAATGTGACAGGCGCCTGTCTGCTGCCAGCGTACCACGAAGCGCCGGACGTGCCTTGTACAAAATTGCCTTTTCCACGCCCAGGCGCAAAAAAGCGGCTCCTCCGGACGAACCGCAGGAGCCGCTTTTCTTGTATGTTGTCAGATCAAACCCTGGGACAGCATCACGTCGGCCACCTTCATGAAGCCCGCGATGTTGGCCCCCAGCACCAGGTCGCCGGGCTTTCCGCACTCCCCGGCGGCGGTGTAAATGTTGTGGAAAATGTTGGTCATAATGGTTTTCAGCCGCCGGTCCACTTCCTCAAAGCTCCAGGCGTAGCGCATGGAGTTCTGGCTCATCTCCAGGCCGCTGGTGGCTACGCCGCCGGCGTTGGCGGCCTTGGCGGGGGCAAAGAGGACCCCGGCGTGCTGGAACTCCTGGATGGCCTCGGGACGGCAGGGCATGTTGGCCCCCTCCGCCACGGCGATGGTCCCCTGTTTTACGATGGTCCTGGCAATCTCCCCGTCAATTTCATTCTGGGTGGCGCAGGGCAGGGCGATGTCGCAGGGCACGTTCCAGATGCCCCGGAAGCCCTCGGTATAGGTGCTGCCGGGAACCCGGTCCGCATACTCCTTGATGCGGCCCCGGTGGCCCAGCTTGATGTCCTTCACCACGTCCAGGTCGATGCCCTTGGGGTCGTGGATGTAGCCGTTGGAGTCGCTGAGGGCCACGACTTTCGCGCCCAGCTCCGTGGCCTTCTGGCAGGCGAAGATGGCCACGTTGCCGCTGCCGGAGATGACCACCGTCTTGCCCTGGAAGCTGTCGCCCTTCATCTTGGACAGCATCTCCTGGGTCAGGTAGCACAATCCGTAGCCCGTGGCCTCCGTGCGGACCAGGGAGCCGCCGAAGGAGAGGCCCTTGCCCGTCAGCACGCCGGCGGCGTAAGTCCCCCGGACCCGGCGGTACTGGCCGAAGAGGTAGCCGATCTCCCGGGCGCCCACGCCGATGTCCCCGGCGGGCACGTCCACAAACTGGCCGATGTGCCGCTGGAGCTCCGTCATGAAGCTCTGGCAAAAGCGCATGACCTCCTCGTCGCTCTTGCCCTTGGGGTCAAAATCACTGCCGCCCTTGGCCCCGCCCATGGGCAGGGTGGTGAGGCTGTTTTTCAGAATCTGCTCGAAGCCCAGGAACTTCAAAATGGACAGGTTCACCGTGGGATGGAACCGGAGGCCCCCCTTGTAGGGGCCGATGGAGGAGTTGAACTGGACCCGGTAGCCCCGGTTCACCTGGACCTTCCCCTGGTCGTCCACCCAGGGCACCCGGAAGGTGATGACCCGTTCGGGCTCCACAAAGGTCTCCACGATGCCCTTTTTCTCATATTCGGGATGCTGGTCAATGATCTGGTCCAGGCTCTCCAGGAATTCCAGCACCGCCTGGTGGAACTCCCGCTGGTCCGGGTCCCTGGTGACTGCCTGGGTGTAAACGCGCTGTAAATACTCGCTCTTCAGCATTTAAGATCGCCCCTTTGTCCGGCCCTTCCGCCGCCCTCCCATAGGGTGCCCCGTCTTGGGGCGGATATGCCATTTTTGGGGAGTTTTGGCGTGAAAGCGGGCCGGGAATTTACCTGTCTATAGAATATAGGAAAATGGGGAGGGTGTACAAGAAATAAATTTCCTAAAATTCCAGGGAAATTTTTCGCCGATTTAAAGCGATTATCACAAAAGGCCCCGGCGGAGAGGCCCGCCGGGGCTTGAAAGAGCCAGGTGTATCAGCGGTAGAAGCGGTGGCAGCCGATGGTCTGCCGGTAGGTGCGGCTAGAGTCGATCCAGGCGCCCTGGGACAGGGCCGGGGCGAAGAAATAGAGGGCGTCCCCTGCGGTATTTTCCCCGGACAGGGCCCGCCGGGCGGCCTCCAGGGACAGCTCCGTGGGCTCGCCTGCCACAGTGCCGTTGGACACGGGCTCGAACTGCACGCCGTTTTCATCGTCAAAAATGACCTCCGGGATGCTGTCGGGGAAGTCCCCGCTGGACACCCGGTTCAAAACCACGTTGCCCACGGCGATCTGGCCCTCCAGGGCCTCGCCGCCGCTCTCGGCGTGGATAATGCGGGAGAGCCAGTAGTAGTCCATGGCGTCGTGTTCCGCGCCGGGGGAGGTCACCGCCGCGCCCCCCAGCCAGGGGTCCCATCGGACATCCGCGCCCAGGGCCTCCGCCGTGAGGCGCAGGGGCACGTAGGTCTGGCCCTCCACCACGTCTATCACGCAGGGGTAGCTTTTGCCGTTGACGGTGAGGCGGCCGCCGCCGGGTTCTGCGGAGAGGGAGGCGTCCCCGGATACCGCCCGGGCGGCGGAACCGTCCCACCAGATGTTCCAGTCCCCCAGGGCGTCCAGCAGTTCCCGGAGGGGGACATAGGTGGTGCCCTTTTCGACATAGGCGGAGTTTTCCAGCAATTTCCCGTCCACCTGCAAGCTGGCGGGCCGGGCGGCCTGGGCGGGGAGGCACAGGGCCGCGGCGGCGAGAAGTCCGCATAAGAGTGTTCGTTTCATAGGTTTCCTTACGTTTCCTTTCTTGTGTGGAGTTCACAGTCAAGGATACCGGAAAGGAGGGCCCGGGGCAACCCTCAAAATCTGGCGGAGGAGGGAGGGGCTGGAAACGGAACAGGGAGCCGGGGACAAACCCGGCTCCCTGCAAATTATTGCGCCCTGGCCCGGAGCTGTTCCTCCGTCAGGGCATAGGCCTTCTCCGCCCAGCGGTCCACGGGGCGGTCCACGGGCAGGGGCTTGCCCCGGCGGGCATAGATGGCGGCGGCCACGGTTTCCAGCAGCTTGGGATTCTTCACCAGCAGGGGCCCCGTCAGCTGGGAGGCCAGGACGTTCTTCCAGCGGAAGCCCTCGGGCCCCCGCTCCTTCTCGTTGCCAAACCCCAGGTCCAGCCCGGTTAGGAGCGGCGTCTCCACGCCGGAGACCAGGCCGCACTTGTTTATGAAGCCCACCACCGCCTCGGGGTAGAGGTCCGTGTGGCCGTAGACGTCCCCGACGATGCGCTTTTTGCCGTGCTCCGTGGTAAAGGAGGCCAGCCCCAGGCCCTCATAGGAACTGCCGTCCGCCTCCTTGACGGACTTGCCCAGGAGGTCCATGGCCGTCCCGGCGAAGAGCATGGCCGCATTGTCCTGGGCGGCGGCCTTCAGGGCCTCCCCATAGCGGGCGAAGTCCGCCATGGCCGCCCGGGCGCCCCGCTCCGTGCCCGCGCCCATATAGAAGAAGTCCCCCCGGGAGATATCCGTCCCGCCGCCGGGGAGGACGGCCTCCACAGTGACGCCGCAGTCCAGATGCTCCAGATAGCGCCGCAGGGCCAGCACGTTGGCCCGGCTTCCATAGAGGCTCATCAGGTCCGGGTAAAAGTGGATGATCCGCACGTCCATGCCTTACGCCTCCTTTTCCACGCGACTGAGAATCTTGTCCCGGTCGGAGAAGCAGGTCACCACGAAGAGCTCTTCGTTCCCGCTGCTCTTCAGTTCCGCCGCCGCTGCGGCAATGTCGGGTTCCACGGACCAGTTTTCCACGTCTGTGTAGGAAAACCGCTCCGCCAGGTCATTGCAGTACTGCCCCGCCAGCACCACCCGCTTTACGTGGGGGGCGTTCAGCTGGCCGAAGTCGATGTCCCACAGCCAGCTGGTTTCGCTGGTGAAATACTTCCGGCTCACCGCATCCACGATGACCAGCACCGTGCAGTCCCTTTCCGAGGCGGCGATGTAGCGGAGGTTTGTGTCGTAGGCAATGGAGTTCTCGTGCTTGCTGGTCAGCAGGGTGCCGTGGCGGGCCCCCAGGCGGAAGGTCTGCATCCGGCCGTTTTTCAGCAGGTAGCTGCTGAGGACGGCGGCGGCGGTTCCGCCGGAGACGCCGCACTCCCGGCAGGCGGCGTAGGCCGCCAGGATGTTGTAGATGTTGTAAATGCTGCGGAAGGCCAGGACGATAGACACCCCGCCGTCCAGCGTCACCTGGGAGTTTTCCAGGTCCACCGCTGTGACGGTGTAGTCCGTGGCGGGCTTTTTGTGGCCGCACTTCGTGCAGCGGTAGGCCCCGATGTGGTTGTAGTGCACGTAGTCATACTCCATGGGGGCATGGCACACCGGGCAATAGGCCCCGTCGTGATAGGCCCCCGTGGGCGCGTCTGTAGAGACGGAGCACGGGTCCAGGCCGAACCACTTGACCCTCTCCCGCCCCCGGGCAAAGCAGGAGGACAGGGGGTCGTCGGCGTTCAGAATCAGCTCCGTCCCAGGGTGGAGGGCGGGGAGAATGGAGTCATAGACCCACTCCGGGTGCCCGTTCCGGGTGAGCTGGTCCCGGTAGAGGTTGGTGATCACAAACTCCGTGGGGTGGAAAAACTGGAAGGTGCGGGCGGCGTAACGCTCGTCGGACTCGATGAGGAGCACGTCCGCCTTTACCTTCCCCCCCAGGGTGGCGTGGGCCAGCACCAGGGTGGCGACGCCCTCAATCTGGTTGGAGCCCTCCTCGTTGTAGACCACGGTTTTCCCGTCCGCCCGGAGAATGGCGGCGATCATCTCCACGGTGGAGGTCTTCCCGTTGGAGCCGGTGACGGCGATGATATGCTCCGGCAGGGCCACCCGGCGGAGGACGTCCGGGCAGATTTTCAGGGCAAACTTCCCGGGCATGGAGCTGCCCTTGCCAATGAGCTTCCCCACAAAGCGCCCCAGCTTGCAGACCGCGATGGCCAGAAATGTTCTCACCGTCTTCTCCTCTCTCCTTCAAAGGCTTCCCGCAGCTCCGCAAAGGCGCGGATGGGAGCACCGTCGGTATCCTGGAATTTCATGGGCAGGGCAAAGAACAGGAAGTCCTTCCGCCCCCGGACCTTCTTCAGGCACAGGTTCTCCAGGCTCAGGATGCTGTCCTTCAAAAGAATGTGATGGATGGGCAGGCGGCTGTCCGACATCCGGTCGATGCTGATGGCGTCGGTGCCCACGCCCTTGAGCCCGCGGGAGACCAGGTACCTGGCCGCCTCCTCGTTGGGGACGGGGAAGGCGTCCTCCAAGAAGCCCTCCGTGCCCCAGCGGTCCTCCCAGCCAGTGTAAAATAGGATGTAGTCGGCGCTGTGGATGGCGTCGTAGTGGGAGCGGAGGAACTCCTCCGTGATGACGGGGCCCTCCTGGGACACGTCCAGCACCGTGGCCCGTCCGGAGAACTGGGACATGGGCATCTGGTCCAGGGTCCGCCCGTCCTGGAAGAGGTGGGCGGGGGCATCCATATGCGTGCCCGTGTGGGAGGAGAAGGACAGCAGAGTCTCCCGGAAGCCGTCCCGGGTAAAGGTGCAGGCGGGGGAGAGGCTGGGTGCCGGGGTGCCGGGATAGACGGGAATCTCCGGAGTGATGGTGTGGGTCATGTCGATCAGCATGGGAATCGCTTCCTTTCCTATCAGTATTGACGGTTCTTGCGCTTTGAAAACAGCGGCTTCTATTTTTCCAGATAAATCATCAGGGCGGCGATATCCGCCGGGGACACGCCGGAGATGCGGGACGCCTGTCCTAAGTCCAGGGGCCGCACCGCCGCCAGCTTCTCCCGGGCCTCCAGCCGGAGGCCTTGGATCCTGTGGTAGTCCAATCCGGCGGGCAGGGCATGGGAGGCCATCTTCTGGAAATTCTCCACCTGTTTCTCCTGGCGGCGGATATAGCCCTCGTATTTCACGGAGATTTCCACCTGTTCCGCCACGTCCGGGGGCAGGTCCGGCCTCCCCGGGTCGAAGGGGGCCAGCTCGTCATAGTGCACCCGGGGGCGCCGCAGCAGGGCGTCCAGGGGACAGCCCCCCGGGGCGTCCGCCGTGTCCTTGGAGGCCAGGAAGGCCGCCAGCTCCGGCGAAGGGGAGGCCCCGGTGCGGCGCAGGCGCTTGATCTCCCGGTCCACGGCGGCGTATTTTTCCTCCACGGCCCGGAGGCGCTCCTCCGGGACCAGCCCGGTTTCATAGCCCCGCTTTGTCAGGCGCAGGTCCGCGTTGTCCTGCCGGAGCAAGAGGCGGTACTCGCTCCGGGAGGTCATGATCCGGTAGGGTTCCTCCGTGCCCTTGGTCACCAGGTCGTCAATCAGGGTGCCGATGTAGCTCTCCGCCCGGGAGAGGACAAAGGGGCCCTGCCCCCGGAGCTTCCGGGCGGCGTTGACCCCGGCCATAAAGCCCTGGACCGCCGCCTCCTCGTAGCCGGAGGAGCCGTTGAACTGCCCCGCGCCATAAAGGCCGGGGACGGTCTTGGACTCCAGGGTGGGGGACAGGGCCAGGGGGTCGATGCAGTCGTATTCGATGGCGTAAGCGGGCCGGGTCATGACAGCCCGGCGGAGGCCCGGGACGCTGTGGAGCATTTGAATCTGCACGTCCTCTGGCATGGAGGAGGAGAAGCCCTGGATATAGAGCTCCCCGGTGTCCAGGCCCATGGGCTCCACAAAGAGCTGGTGCCGGAGCTTGTCCGGGAAGCGGACGATTTTCGTCTCAAAAGAGGGGCAGTACCGGGGGCCCACGCCCTCGATGAGGCCGGAGTACATGGGAGCCCGGTCCAGGTTTTCCAGGATGATGCGCTTTGTATCCTCCGTGGTCCAGGTGAGCCAGCACACCGCCCGGTTTTCCGGGACTTCTTTCGTGGCGTAGGAGAAGGGAACGGGCAGCGCGTCGCCGGGCTGGACCTCCATCTCGTCAAAGTCCACCGTCGCCGCGTGTACCCGGGGGGGCGTTCCAGTTTTGAAGCGGCGGAGGGGAAGGCCCAGCTTCCGCAGGGACTCCGCCAGCCTTGCGGAGGCGTGCATCCCGTCGGGCCCGGAGTCCTCCACCCACTCGCCCACAATGGTCCGCCCCGTGAGATAAGTCCCCGTGGCCAGGATGACGGCCCGGACGGAGAACACCGCTCCGGTGGCCAGGACGACGGCGGAGACCGCGCCGTTTTCCGTGCGGACCTCCACCACCTCCCCCTGCCGGACGGTGAGATGCTCCTGCCGTTCCAGGGCGTGTTTCATGCGGCCCTGGTACTTCCGGCGGTCCGCCTGGGCCCGGAGGGACCAGACGGCGGGGCCCTTGCCCTTGTTCAACAGGCGGTACTGGATGCAGCACTCGTCGGCGGCCCTTGCCATTTCGCCCCCCAGGGCGTCCAGCTCCCGGACCAGGTGGCCCTTTCCCGTGCCGCCGATGGCGGGATTGCAGGGCATGTTGCCTACGGCGTCTAAATTGATGGTGAAAACGATGGTTTCCAGCCCCAGGCGGGCGGAGGCCAAAGCGGCCTCGATCCCGGCATGGCCAGCGCCGATGACGGCGGTGTCGAAGGTTCCGGCGGGAAATTCTTGCATAGGCGGCTCCTGTAAATGGCCCCCCTTTTGGAGGGATGGTATGCGCCCTTGCGGGCGGGGGAGGTTATGGAATGAATTGGCTTCCCTTTCCGCTGCCGCTGGTGGTGTTAGGAAAATCTTCAGTCAGGACCTTTGGCCCGGCGGTCCGCGCAGGGAAAATCCCCCGACACGGCTCCGCCGCGCCCCTCTTTTGCAAAAGGGGGCAGGCTGGGTGCGCGCTCCTCCGGCAGAACTTATCCCCGGTGGGCATAGCGGTTCTCGGTCCGGCCCATCAGCCAGTCCACGGAGACGTCATAAAATTCAGCGATGCGCAGAAGGGAGCTGTATCGGGGTTCTGTGCCCAGTTCAATATTTTGGTATCCACGCATGGAAAGCCCCATTTCTGATGCAACGGAGGGCTGGGACATGGCCCGCTCTTTCCTGAGCATGCGAATTTTTTCCGTGAAATCCATACTTCCTCCCTTGGCATACTAAAAAAGGTGTGATATCATCGGAACACCTCTAATTGTGTGTAAAAGGAACTGGCCGTCATGTCTGGCATCCCCTAAATTGCCGGGGCCTCTCTTCCGGCAAGTCATCATCCCCGGCCAAAAGGACTGGCTGGACTCCCTCCGGGGGACCCGGTGGTGATCCGGGGGTTGTATTCTTTTTATTACGGCCTCCGCATGGGCACATAGATATCCGGCGCCCTGCGGGAAGAGGCCTTCACCCCCGCTGGAGAGTGACCACCGCCACCTCGGGACGGTTGAACAGCCGGAAGCTGGGCCCCGTGTTTCCCAAGCCCCGGGTGACGAACAGCAGGGAGCCATTTTCCCGGTACAGCCCCGCCGTGTAGGAGGGGAAGAAGGTCCGGTCCGTGGACACCAGGCCGTCCGTGAAGGGCAGGCGGATGACCCCGCCGTGGCCGTGGCCCGAGATGACCAGGTCCGCCCCGAGACGGCTGTACTGGCCGGGGAAGTGGTCGTTCCGGTGGGCCAGGAGGATCCAGAAGGGGTCCCCATAGGCAGAGGCGGCCTGGAGCTCGGCCGCCAGGTCCTCCGGGGATTTTTGGTCCGCGTAGCCGTTGGGGTCGTCGATGCCCGCCAGGACCAAATGGCTTTTCTTCTGCTCCAAGGTGACGAATTGGTTGGACAGCACCGTCACGCCCTGGGACTCCAGGTTTTTTTTCAATTCCGGGACGTCTCCCACGGCCCACTCGTGGTTCCCGGTGACGTAGTACGTGGGGGCAATGTCTGCCAGGCCCGCCGCCGTCTCCTGGACGTAGCCCCCGGGGACCTCCCGGAAGGCGTCCACCAGGTCCCCCACGAGAAAAATGTACTCGGGCTCCTGGGCCCGGACGGCCTCCAGGAGCGTTTCGTTTTTTTCCCCGAAGTAAGTGGAGTGCAGGTCCCCCAGTACCACCAGGCGGCAGCCGTCGAAGCCATCGGGCAGGTTCCCGAAGTAAGCGCGGAAAAAGGTGGTTTGCAGGGCCGTATTGCCCCAATGGACATAGAGCCCCGCCAAAACTGCCAGGGCCAGCAGGAGCAGTCCCCCCCGCCCCCGGCGGCGGGACCGCTTGGAACGCCTCCCCATAGACACCTCCACACTGGAAAACGGAAACCGCATAAATATAATAAAAGCAGTATAGCACAGGGAGTATTTCCCTGGCGAGAGGAAAAATACACAAAGAACGCCCTGGGGATACAGAAAACTTCGTGCGCCCCGCCGCTGAAAGGACGACCTTAGGGCGGGATGACGAAAGCTGTCGGAGCGAAATATAAAAAAATTATGAAATACAGAAAATTCCTCTTGCATTATGTTAACAGATGTGGTATGCTTTTTAACAGAAATTTCAAGAGAGGAGATTAGAGACATGAGAATCTTTGCGCAAATACTGCCTGACGATTTGGACGACATGATCTTTCTGGATGAGCCTTGGACTCACAGCGATCGCTGAAAACCGGAAGCCACGCCGTCGGCGTGGATTTTTCTTTTTCTGCGGACCGGGCCCCTGCCCGTTGACGATATGAACCTGGACCTGCCGCCCGGATAGCGGCTGACGCAGACCCATATTGCCTCGTTGAGAAATCGAAGGTAACCAAGCCTGCCCCATAGAATGGGGTGGGCTTTTCCATTGCCTGCCAGATGATGTGATACTTGTCAAAAAACTCCTTAAAAAATCGTGGAATTGATGGAAAAATTTTATGGCGTTTTTTGTCCGGATATGATACATTTGAACTAAAGACAGGCTCCGGAAGGCAGGGGCTCCGCCCCCTGGGAGCTGGAACCGCCAGGCTGGGGAAAGGGGGAGACGGCCATGCGTAAAATGATAACCGCGCTGCTGTTTACGCTGCTTTTGACGGGCTGCGCCACGCCCTCCGGAGAGAGGGACGCCCCCTCCGCGCCCGCCGTCCGGACTGCCCCCGCGCCGGAGGCGCAGGCGGAGAACATGAGCTCTTCCATGGTGGAGTCTTCCGCCCGGCCCCTGCCAGAGGCGGAAATTCTGGCTGCCT
Source organism: uncultured Oscillibacter sp. (assembly GCA_910583785.1). GTDB lineage: Bacteria > Bacillota > Clostridia > Oscillospirales > Oscillospiraceae > Oscillibacter. The sequence goes on along the minus strand of CAJTZK010000006.1, from coordinate 116,848 downwards.
ACCAGCGGGCCGAGCAGGTCTACGGCTGGTTTGACCTGGCCCCCCTGCCCCTTTCCGGGGAATCCGCCTCCATAGACGGCAGGGCCTATTACCGGGTGGACATAGAGGGCATCGAGGAGCTGGAGGACCTGCGGGCCTGCCTGCGGGGCCTGTTCTCCCAGGAGCTGACGGACCGCCTTCTGGACGGGCGGAGCGCCCGGATCCAATACCGGGACGTGGACGGCGTCCTTTTCGCCTCTGGGGACAGCCGGGAGAGGGACGCCGGGAAGGGGCGGGTTCAAATTGAGGTGGAACGCCTGGAGGAAGGCGCCTGCTCCGTCAACGTGGCGGTGGACCTGCTGGGTGAGGACCGGGAGACCGTGGTGGGCCTGGAGAGCTGGTCCTTCCCTTACGCCTTTGTAAACGACCGCTGGGTCTTCACGGAATTCCAGCTGGTTTCCTAAATAATATCCGGAAACGCACGCTCCCCCTGGACAGCCTGGTCCAGGGGGAGCGTTTTCGCAAAGTGGTGCGCGGCAGAAGCAGCGTCCTCCCGGGGCTAAACGCAAAAAATCACGCAAAAAATCTGCATTTTGCGTAAAATTGTAAAATTCTAGAAATCCGGGTTCCGGGGCATGGGATAGATTGTGATGAAACTGTCAAAATTGCGCTATCAAACGGACAAATTTACGAAAATTTTCCCGGATCGTAAAGCAATATGCCCATATTTTCAAGCTATATTTTGTCTAATTGTAAGAAATACAACGTTTGCGTAATAAAAAGTGCTTTAATCTATTGAATAAATGTTCAAATATGTTACAATAAGGCCATACAGTCAAGGGCTGCAAACCAAAGGGAGGAGAAAAATCTATGGAAAACTTGTTTTGGATCGGGTTCCTAGGCGCGCTGGTCGCCGGACTTTTTGCCGCAATGCAGGCAAAAAAAGTGCTTTCTTACTCAGAAGGAAGCGAAAAAATGCGTAAAATCGCGGCAAATATCCGCGCTGGCGCAAACGCTTACTTAAAGCAGCAGTACACCACGGTGTTCAAGGTCTTCATCGTGGTCTTCGTCATCCTGCTGGTCATCGCCTTCGCCACCGGAGGGAAGATGCTCTCCAAGTTTACCCCCTTCGCCTTCGTCACTGGCGGCATCTTCTCCATGCTGGCGGGCTTCATCGGCATGAAGATCGCCACCAACTCCAACGCCCGGACCGCGCAGGCCGCCTCTGAGAGCCTGAACAAGGGCCTGCGGGTGGCCTTCTCCTCCGGCTCCGTCATGGGCTTCACCGTGGTGGGCCTGGGCATGCTGGATATCACCATGTGGTTCTTTCTGCTGCGGTACGCCTTTGGCGTGAACGACCCCGTGGCCCTGGGCAACATCATGGTCATGAACGGCATGGGCGCGTCCTTTATGGCCTTGTTCGCCCGGGTGGGCGGCGGTATCTACACCAAGGCCGCCGACGTGGGCGCGGACCTCGTCGGCAAGGTCGAGGCCGGAATCCCGGAGGACGACCCCCGGAACCCCGCTACGATTGCCGACAATGTGGGCGACAACGTGGGCGACGTGGCCGGCATGGGCGCGGACCTCTACGAGTCCTATGTGGGCTCCATCCTGGCGACCTTCGCCCTGGGCGCCGTGGGCGGCTACGGCTGGAACGGCATGCTGCTCCCCGTGGCCCTGGCGGTCTGCGGCATCGTCTGCTCCATCTTCGGCTCCTTCCTGGTGAAGACCAAGGAGAACGCCACCCAGGAGTCCCTGCTGAAGAGCCTCCGCACCGGAACTTACACGGCGGCCATCCTGGCGGCTGTCCTGGCGGCGCCCCTGACTTATTGGATCCTGGGCAGCTGGGGCGTGTACGTGGCGATCCTCTGCGGCCTGATCGGCGGCTGCGCCATCGGCTATTTCACGGAGTACTACACCTCCGACACCTATAAGCCCACCCAGGAGCTGGCAGCGGCTTCGGAGACTGGCTCCGCCACCATCATCATCGGCGGCGTCTCCCTGGGCCTGAAATCCACCATGACCTCCATCATCATCGTGGCCGTGGCCGTGCTGGTGAGCTACTTCGCCGCCGGAGGCACCATCCAGATCGTGGACGGCGCGGGCCACTTTACCGCCGCCTTCAACCAGGGCCTCTACGGCATCGGCATCGCGGGCGTGGGCATGCTCTCCACCCTGGGCATCACCCTGGCGACGGACGCCTACGGCCCCGTGGCCGACAACGCCGGAGGCATCGCCGAGATGAGCGGCCTGCCCGAGACCGTCCGCCAGCGGACCGACGCCCTGGACTCCCTGGGCAACACCACCGCCGCCACCGGAAAGGGCTTCGCCATCGGCTCCGCCTCCCTGACCGCCCTGGCCCTGCTGGTCAGTTACGTCAACATTGTCCAGGAGAACACCGACGAAATCCTGAACTTCACCCTCACCAGCCCCACCGTTCTGGTCGGACTCTTCATCGGCGCCATGCTGACCTTCGTCTTCACCGCCGAGACCATGAACGCCGTGCAGAAGGCGGCCCAGTCCATCGTAGTGGAGGTCCGCCGCCAGTTTAAGGAAATCCCCGGCATCATGGAATACAAGGCCGAACCGGACTATGCCTCCTGCGTGGGCCTGTGCACCAAGGGCGCGCTCCACGAGATGGTGACCCCCGCCGTGCTGGCCATCGTGGTGCCCATCATCACCGGATTGATCCTGGGTCCCACTGGCGTGGTGGGACTGCTGGGCGGCGTGTCTGTCTCCGGCTTTGCCATGGCCGTGTTCATGTCCAACGCTGGCGGCGCCTGGGACAACGCCAAGAAATACATTGAAACCGGGCACCATGGCGGCAAGGGTTCCGACCAGCATAAGGCGGCCGTAGTGGGCGACACCGTGGGCGACCCCTTCAAAGATACCTCCGGCCCGTCCCTGAACATCCTGATCAAGCTGTGCTCCACCGTGTCCATCGTGTTCTCCGGCCTGATCCTGGCCTTTAACCTGATGAGCTTCCTGTAAGAGGAGGGGTCCGCAGGCATAATTTTACAAGCAGCTTCCTTTTCTTCCTTTCCTTTTTGAAGGGCGAAGGCCCTCCGCTTCAGCGGAGGGCCTTCGCCTTGTCCCAGGGACCGGAGGCGGAAACGCCGGGGGCTGCGGTCATACGCCCTGCCCGGCGCAGGGGGCCGGGCCTTCCGGGTCCAGCAGGCGCATCATGGATACCTCGTAGGCCGTCCGCTCCTCCGTTTCCCCGGACTCCAGGGCCTTGTGGTATGTACGGCTCTGGACCCGGCCCTCCAGGGCCAGGGGGTCCCCCACCCGGAGGCGGCTGGCCTTTACCGCCAGCTGCCCCCAGGCGATGACGGGCAGGTAATCCGCCCGGCCGTAACGCCGGGGAACGGCCAGCATCAGATCGCAGATGCTCCGGCCCAGGGGGGTCCGGCGGAAGACGGGGGGCTTGCACAGGGCGCCGGAGAGGGCGATCTGGTTCTGGGGCTCGTCCAATCCCGGCTGGAGCTCCTGGGCGTAGACCGTCAGTACCAGGCGGCTGCCCACGCCGCTGCGGTTGTTGAAGGAGCGGAGCTGGCCCTGGACACGGAGGAGCCGCCCCTCCGCCGCCTGGGCGGCCAGCCCCCCGGGCAGGAGCACCGGAAGCAGGTCCACCTGGCCGCTGAGCCGGGGGACCTGGAGGTATACCCGGTAAAACTGCGCGCCGTGGTTCTCGTGGGACCACTCCGGCTCCCCCAGGACCAGCCCTTCCAGCAGCACTTCATTCTTTGTCGTCATGTTGTCCACCTCTCGGTCGTGATACCGCATTGTATGAGGGAGGCCGGGAGGATAGAACTGGAAAAAGGAGCGCGGCGGTCAGCCGCGCCCCTTCCCATGGGATTCTTTAGATTTTAATGAGCTTGTACTTCCGGGTCCCCAGGCCCAGCTTTTCCGCATGCTCCAGGCAGGTCTGCCAGTGGGTGTCCGGATGGGCCGCCTGGAAGATGTCGCCGCAGGAGCAGTCAAAGCCCTCGTCAAACAGCACGGAGCCCGGCAGGGGCGGCTGGGAGACCACCGTGTCGGCACAGGCCTGGTCCAGGGCCACGGGGTCGAAGGAGGCGAACATGCCCACGTCGGCGGCAATGGGCACGTCGTTTTCCCCGTGGCAGTCGCAGTTGGGGGAGATGTCCAGCACCAGGGACACGTGGAAGCAGGGACGCCCGTCTACCACGGCCTTGGTGTACTCGGCGATTTTCTTGTTCAGGATGGCGGGAGCCTCGTCGTAGAGGCAGTCAATGGCGTCCTTGGGGCAGACCGCCAGGCAGCGGCCGCAGCCCACGCACTTGTCCGTGTCGATGGAGGCCTTGCCATCCGGGCCGAACTGGGGCGCGCCATGGGCGCAGATTTTGGCGCAGGCCTTGCAGCCAATGCACTTTTTCTCCTTCACAAAGGGCTTGCCGGAGTTGTGCTGCTCCATCTTGCCCGCCCGGGAGCCGCAGCCCATGCCGATGTTTTTCAGCGCGCCGCCCATGCCCGCCTGCTCGTGGCCCTTGAAGTGGGTGAGGCTGACGAACACGTCCGCGTCCATGACGGCCCGTCCGATTTTGGCCTCCGTCACGTACTCGCCGCCCTTCACGGGGACGGCCACCTCGTCGGTGCCCTTCAGCCCGTCGGCGATGAGCACGTGGCAGCCCGTTGCATAGGGGCTGAAGCCGTTGACATAGGCGGACTCCAAGTGGTCCGGGGCGTTCTTCCGCCCGCCCACGTACAGCGTGTTGCAGTCCGTCAGGAAGGGCTTGCCCCCCTGGGATTTCACCAGGTCCGCCACGGCCCGGGCCCAGTTGGGCCGGAGGTAGGCCAGGTTCCCCGGCTCGCCGAAGTGCATTTTGATGGCGACAAACTTGCCCTCCATGTCAATTTCGCCAAACCCGGCGGTCATCATCAGCCGGGCCAGCTTCTGGGGGAGGTTCTCCCGCCAGCTGGGGCAGCGGAAGTCCGCAAAATAAACCTTGGACGTCTCAGACATGATGATCGTTCTCCTTTTCCGTATGGTTCCCGTAGTTGTTTGGCACACAGTGTATCACATGGAGTACGGTCCATGTCAAGCCCTTTCCGGGATTTGAGGGGGGAATGTAAAAAAAGTGTTTTGCAGGTTGTATTCACCCGCCGCTTGTGCTAAACTATAACGGATTATAATAAGATGAAAGTATTACCATTGCTGGAGGATATCACATGAAGATCGTCGTACTGGCCGGGGGCATCTCCACGGAGCGGGCCGTCTCCCTGGTGACGGGCACGGGCATCTGCCGCGCCCTGCGGGAGCGGGGCCACCGGGCCATTTTAATCGATTTGTTCCTGGGGGTGGAGGAGGTCCCGGAGGACCCGGAAGCCCTCTTTGACGCGGAGGACGGCCTGTGCCCCGACGCGGTGATCGGAACCGCGGCCCCGGACCTGGAGGCCGTCCGGCGGAGCCGGAAGGACCAGAGCCCCCGGGTATTCGGGCCCAACGTGCTGGAGCTGTGCCAGGTGGCGGACATCGTGTTCCTGGGGCTCCACGGCCAGGACGGGGAGGACGGAAGGGTCCAGGCCGCCCTGGAGCTGCTGGGGGTGCCCTACACCGGGTCCGGGTATCTGGCCTCCGGCGTGGCCATGGACAAGGCGGTGGCCAAGCGGATCATGACCGCCGAGGGCGTCCCCACTCCCAGGTGGAGGGCGCTGGAGTACGGGCCGGAAGAGGCCTGCGGCCTGGCCCAGGAGCTGCCCATGCCCTGCGTGATCAAATGCACCACCGGCGGGTCTTCCTTGGGGGTCTTCCTGCCGGAGGACCGGAAGGAGCTCCAAGAGGCCCTGGTGAAGGTCCGCCAGTTTGGCGGCGGCATTATCTGGGAGGAGCGCGTTTATGGCCGGGAGCTGACGGTGGCGGTGCTGGGGGACCGGGCCCTTCCCGCCGTGGAGACCACCCCTGCCGGGAAGGACTTTGACTACGCCGCCAAGTACCAGAAGGGCGGCGCAAAGGAAGTCTGCCCCGCCCCCCTGACGGAGGCGGAGGCCGCCGCCGCCGGGGAACTGGCCCTCCGGGCCCACAGGGCCCTGGGCCTCCAGGTGTACTCCCGGACGGACATGATCCTGGACCAGGACGGAAAGCTCTGGTGCCTGGAGGCCAACTCCCTGCCGGGAATGACCCCCACCAGTTTCGTCCCCCAGGAGGCCGCCGCCATCGGCATGAGCTATGGCGGGCTGTGCGAGGAGATCGTCCGGCTGTCTCTGGACATCAAGCGCCGTTAATACATAACCATTATGAAAGAAAGCGCGCCCCGTCCGGGGCGCGGGGAGGACGATAGAATGGAGCCCATGACTGTTGGCCAGATCGCCGCCGCCGTGGACGGTGTGTGGCTGAACCCCAGAGAAAACGCCCCCGCCGTCACCGCGGTCTGCACCGACAGCCGCAGCCTGGCCCCCGGCTGCCTCTTCCTGCCCTGGGTGGGAGAGCGGTTCGACGGGCACGACTTTATTGACGCGGCCCTGGAGGGCGGCGCGGCGGGGTGCCTTTGCGCCCGGGCGCCGGAGACCCTCCGGGAGGATAGGTTTTACATCCAGGTGGCGGACACCCGGCTAGCCCTCAAGGCCCTGGCCTCCGCCTACCGAGAGCGGTTTTGCATCCCGGTGGTCCAGGTCACCGGAAGCGTGGGGAAGACCACGACCAAGGAGATGATTGCCGCCGTGCTGGGGGCGCGGTTTAAGGCGTGGAAGACCCCGGAAAACTACAACAACGACGTGGGGACCCCCCTGACCCTGCTGGGATTGGCGAAGGAGCATGAGGCCGCAGTCATCGAAACGGGCATGAACCACGCCGGGGAGATCGAATACCTCACGGATATGGTGAAGCCGGACGTGGCCGTCATCTCCAACATCGGGGATGCCCACATCCAGAACCTGGGCAGCCGGGAGGGCATCCTGGAAGCCAAGTGCGAGATTTTCACCCATCTGAAAAAAGACGGCCTGGTGGTCCTGAACGGGGACGACGCTTTGCTGGACACCGTGGCGGTCCCCTTCCGGACCGTCCGCTGCGGCAAGTCGGAACACTGCCAGGCCCGGATAACGGAAATTTCCGACCACGGGGTGGAAGGCATCCGCTGCACCGTGGCCACGGAGAAGGACCGTTACCCGCTGGATATTCCCGCTCCCGGGGAGCACATGGCCTACGCCGCCGCCATCGCCGTGGCGGTGGGAGAGGCCCTGGACCTGAGCCGGGAGGAGATCGTCCGGGGGGCGGCGGCCTACGTTCCGGCGGGCAGCCGGATGCGGGTGCTCCGCCTGCCGGGCAGGCGGATGCTCCTGGACGACTGCTACAACGCCAATCCCCAGTCCGTGGCGGCGGCCCTGGAAATCCTGGCCCGGACGGAGTGCGACAAGCGGGTGGCCGTCCTGGGTGACATGGGGGAACTGGGGGACATCCGGAACCGGGCCCATTACAACATGGGGGCCCTGGCGGCTATGCTGGGAGTGGACCTGGTGTTCGCTGTGGGCAGCGGGGAGCTGGCGGGGAAGATTGCCGACGGCGTGGCCCTGAGCGGCGGGTCCGTCCAGTATTTCCCCACGAAGGAGGAGGCCCTGCCGGAGCTCCGGCGGCAGCTGGGGCCGGGGACAGTTATGCTGGTGAAGGCCTCCCACGCCATGAAATTCGAATGGCTGGTGGAGCGCCTGCAAAAAACGTAAATTGGGAGAATGAACGATAAAGCGCTATGATTGAGATACAGATCAACTCCCTGGTCAAGTCCTTTGAGGTGGGGAACAACGTCCTGGACGGCCTGACCTTTCAGATTGACCAGGGGGAGCGGGTGGGACTGCTGGGCCGGAACGGCGCGGGCAAAACCACCCTGTTCCGCATATTGACGGGAGAGCTGGACCACGATGAGGGACAGGTCTCCGTCGCCTCGGGCCATCGGCTGGGCCTGATTTCCCAGATTCCCGTCTACCCGGCGGGGTACACCGTGGAGGACGTGCTCCGCTCCGCTTTCGCCCGGCTGGAGAGCCTGGCCCGGGAGATGGAGGCCCTGGAGGGCCGCATGGCGGCGGGGGAGGCGGACCCGGCGCTGCTGCGGCGTTACGGGTCCCTTACTGAGCGGTTTGAGGTCTTCGGCGGCTATGACACCGACGTGGCCGTGAACAAAATTGCCAACGGCCTGTCCATTTCCCAGGAGATGCGGGGCCAGCTGTTTGACAGCCTCTCCGGCGGGGAGAAGACCCGGGTGAACCTGGGGCGGCTGATTCTGGAGGACACGGACATCCTGCTGCTGGACGAGCCCACCAACCACCTGGACCTCCACGCCACAGAGTGGCTGGAGGAGTATATCCGGGGCTTCCGGGGCACCGTGGTGGCCATCTCCCATGACCGCTACTTCCTGGACCGGGTGGTGACCCGGGTCATTGAGATTGAAAACGGCAGGGCGGAGTTTTACAGCGGGAATTACAGCTTTTACGCCGTGGAGAAGGAGCGCCGCTATCAGGAGCGCCTGAAGCAGTACCAGAAGGAACAGGCGAAGATCGAGCAATTGGAGAAGGCGGCGGAACAGCTCCGGGTATGGGCCTTCATGGGCATGGACAAGACCTACCGCCGGGCGGTGAACATCGAGCGGCGTATCGAGCGGATGCGCACCACCGCCAAGCCCACCAAGGCCCGGAAGATGGACGCCCGGTTTTCCACCGCCGAGTTCCACGGGGACGAGGTGCTGGGCATTCGGAACCTAGCCAAGTCTTATGGGGACAAGCACTTGTTTGACAGCATTACCCTGAAGGTGGAAGGGGGCGAGCGGATCGCCCTCATTGGCGACAACGGGACGGGAAAGTCCACCCTCCTCAAGATGATCATGGGGGAGCTGTACCCCGACGACGGGCGCGTCAAGCTGGGGCCCCAGGCGAAGCCCGCCTACCTGCCCCAGATCATTCACTTCGACCACCCGGACTGGAACCTGGTGGAGAATATGATGGCCTCCAAGCGGGGCCTCTCCGCCCAGAGCGCCCGGAACCGCCTGGCGGCCTATGACTTCCGGGGGGAGGACGTGTTCAAGCCCGTGTCTGTCCTGTCCGGAGGGGAGCAGAGCCGCCTGCGGCTGTGCATGCTGATGGACGGGGAGATTAACTTCCTGATTCTGGACGAGCCCACGAACCACCTGGACATCGCCTCCCGGGAGTGGATTGAGGAGGCGGTAGAGTCTTACGACGGGACGCTGCTGTTCGTCAGCCACGACCGCTATTTCATCAACCGCTTCGCCACCCGGATTTGGGAACTGGCGGATGGGACGGTTACGGACTATCCCTGCGGTTTCACCCAGTACCGGCAGATGAAGGCCCAGGAGGCTGCGGCAAAGGCCGGGCCGCCGAAGCCCGCCAAGGAAAAGGGCGAGCGCCCCGCCCGGGGCAACCGGGCCCAGCAGAACGCCCGGCGGCAGCTGACCATCTGCGAACGGGACATCGCCAAGGCGGAGGAACAGATTGCCGCCCTGGAGGCGGACATGGAGGCCGCCGCCTGCGACTACGAGAAGCTGGCCGCCCTGACGGAGGAGCGGGAAGCTGCCCAGAGAGACCTGGACGCCCTCTATGAGCGCTGGGAGCAGCTCAGCGGGGAGGCCGGGGAGGCATGACGGCAAAGGGACTCTGCCGGACCGGGCAGCTGGCCTTGGCCGGAACAGGGCTGGCCCTGGTATTGATCCCCAACGGCATGCGCTTTACCGGGTATTTCCTCCTGGGCGTTCTGGTGGTTTGGCAGTGTGGGATGTGCCTTCACCGCTGGGGGAAAACCTCCCGGAGGGGGGCGGCCTTCTTCCGTGTGTTCCTCGTGGGAGTGAGCCTTGGCGCCGTGTGCCTGGCGGGCATCGAGTCCGCCATTGTCTTCCGGGGGGAGGCGGATAACTCCGCCATCCCTGTGGACGCGGTCATTGTCCTGGGAGCCGGGGTCAACGGCGAGGAGCCCTCGGCGGCCCTGTGGAGCCGCATCCGGGCGGCGGCGGACTATCTGGAAGGCCGTCCGGACATTCCGGTGGTCCTCTCCGGAGGACGGGGGCCCGGGGAGGACATCTCCGAGGCGGAGGCCATGCGCCGGGCGCTGTGGAAGGACGGCGGGGAGGGGAACGGCCGCTATCTCTTAGAGGAGCGTTCCACTAATACCGCACAGAACTTCGCCTATTCCAAGGCGCTGCTGGAGGAGTACGGGCTGGATACGGGGACGGCCACGGTTGCCGTGGTGACCAACGATTTTCACTGCTTCCGGGCCAATATGATCGCCCAGAGGCAGGGTTTGGAGACCATTGACGTCCCGGCGGAGCTGCCCTGGTGGTGGCTCACCGCCAATTACTATTTGCGGGAGGCCTTCGCCGTGGTGAAGACGGCCCTGCTTGACTGATTAAAGGAGATGAACGCCAAGTGGCATGGAACAACGTGCTGTGCGTGTACTATTCCCGGACGGGGAACACCCGGGCGGCCATGGAGGAAATTTCCAAGGCCCTGGGGGCGGAGCTGGCGGAACTGGAGGACAGTGTGGACCGCAGCGGCTGGGGCGGCTGGCTCCGGTGCGGCGTGGACGCCATGCGCCGGACGCTGCCGCCCGTGAAGTGTACCGCCCGGTTTCCCCTGACGGACTACCGTCTGGTGATTGTGGGGTCCCCGGTGTGGGCGGGGCGGTGCAGCTCCGTGGTGCGGAGCTTTTTGAAGGAGAATGGGAAACAGATCCGCAACGCATCCTATGTGCTGACCCGGGGCTGCGAGGACAAGAATGAGGAAATTTTTGAGCAGATGGACCGGTATGTTCCCTGCGGCCACCGGACGGCGGCGTCCCTGCGGAGCAGCTCCGTGGGGTATGCTTTCTGGCTGGAGGAGTTCCTCCGCCAGACCCAGGAATTTTTACAGACCAATGGACGGTAGGTTTTTCCGGTTTGGACGACTATATTTTTCCCGGGGAGAAATGCTATGCTGGAAAGACTAAAGGAGCTGGCGGTGCGGCAGGAGGACCTGGAGGCCCAGCTGGCGGACCCCTCTGTCTACGGGGACGGCAGGCGGCTGGCGTCCATCCAGAGGGAACTGAAGGAGCTGGCGCCAGTGGTGGAGGCCAGCCGGGCCCTGGAGGCGGCGGAGCGCCGCCGGGAGGAGGCGGAGGCCCTCCTCCGGGACCCGGAGCTGAAAGCCCTGGCCCAGGAAGAGCTGGCCGCCGCCAAGGACGAGGCGGAACGCCTCCAAGGGGAATTGAAGCGGCTGCTTCTGCCCCGTGACCCCAACGACGGGCGGAACGTTATATTGGAAATCCGGGCCGGAGTGGGCGGCGAGGAGGCGGCCCTCTTCGCCGGGGAGCTTTTGCGGATGTACACCATGTACGCACAGCGGAGGGGCTGGCGGACAGAGGTCCTCAGCGCCAATGAGACGGAGCTGGGGGGCGTGAAGGAGTGCGGCGTGCTCATCGAGGGGGAGGACGTGTTCTCCCGCCTGAAATTTGAGAGCGGCGTCCATCAGGTGAAGCGGGTCCCGGAGACGGAATCCAGCGGGCGCATCCAGACCAGTACCGCCACGGTGGCGGTTCTCCCCGAGGCGGAGGAAGTGGACGTGGACATCGATCCCAAAGACCTCCAGATCGACACCTACCGCTCCTCCGGCGCGGGAGGGCAGCACATCAACAAGACGGAGTCTGCCATCCGGATTACCCACCTGCCCACGGGGACGGTGGTGACCTGCCAGGATGAGCGGAGCCAGTACAAGAACCGGGACAAGGCCATGCGGGTCCTCCGCTCCCGGCTCTACCAGCGGGAACGGGAAAAGCAGGACGCCGCCGCCGCGTCAGAGCGGAGGAGCCAGGTGGGCGGTGCGTGGCGCAGCGAGAAGGTGCGGACCTACCGCTTCCTCCAAAGCCAGGTGGTGGAGCACCGTATCGGGCTGACGGTGTACCGCCTGGACGCGGTGCTGGACGGCGATTTGGACGAGATCATTGACGCCCTGGTGACGGCGGACACGGCGGAGCGGCTGAAGGGCGGTGGAGCGTGAAGCGGGCGGCCCGGGGCCTCCTTTGGGCGGCGGGTGCGGCCTTGGTGGCGGTTTTGACCGGGCTGGAAGCCCTGCTGGCCTGGGGCTGGCTCCAGGGGACGCGGTATGTGATGGCATACGGGAAATTAGAAAATCCCTATGCCGCGGAGGACGCGGGCATCATGGGGATTTGCGCCCTGCTTCTTTTGCCGCTGTGGCTGGCGGCTCTGGGTTGGACGGTGTACGGATTGGCTTTGCGGAGGAAAAAGCGGGCGAAAGCCCGGAAGAAGAGATAGAGGCGAACAATATGCAGACGATTTATTACGACTTGCGGGATACCAAGGGACAGCAGAAGGAGATCGAGGATAAGATTTCCGCTGCCGCCAAGATTCTCCGGGAGGGAGGCCTGGTGGGCATCCCCACGGAGACGGTGTACGGCCTGGGAGCCGACGGGACCAACCCCGCCGCCGTCCGCCGCATCTTCGAGGTGAAGGGGAGGCCCCAGGACAACCCCCTGATCCTCCACGTCACCGGGGCCCAGTGGCTGCCCCGGTACTGCGCGGACATTCCCCCGGTGGCCTATACCCTGGCCCGGAAGTTCTGGCCGGGGCCCCTGACCATGATTTTAAAGCGCCAGCCCACCGTGCCCAACGAGACCACGGCGGGGCTGGATACCGTGGGCATCCGCTGCCCCAACCACCCCGTCACCCTTGCCATCATCCGGGAGGCTGGCCTGGCCATAGCCGCCCCCAGCGCCAACACCTCCGGCAGGCCCAGCTGCACCACGGCCCAGGATGTGATGGAGGATGTGGGGGGCCGGGTGGACATGGTCATCGACGGGGGGCCCTGTTCCGTGGGCGTGGAGTCCACCGTGCTGGACCTGACCCGGGAGCCCCCCCGGCTCCTCCGCCCCGGCGGGCTTCCCGTGGAAGACATCGAGCGGCTCATCGGCCACATCGACGTGGACCGGGCGGTGGTGGCCTCCCTCCGGCCGGAGGAGCGCCCCGGGGCCCCGGGCATGAAGTACCGCCATTACGCGCCGAAGGCCCCGGTGACAGTAGTCACCGGAGCCCCCATGAACTCCGCCCGGGAAATCGCGGGGCGGGCGGGGCCCGGCGCCGGGGTCATCTGCTTTGACGAGTACGCCCATCTCTTCCCCCAGCAGGTGGTCCGCTCCCTGGGCCCCAGCAGCGACAAGCTGGTCCAGGCCCAGCGGCTCTTCGAGGCCCTGCGGAGCTTTGACAGCAGCGAGGTGCCGGAGATTTTTGCCCAGTGCCCGGATAACCGGGGCCTTGGCCTGGCCATTGGCAACCGTTTGAAAAAGGCCGCGGGCTTCCACGTTGTCAACGCGGACAGCCAGCGGATCATCCTGGGAGTCACTGGCGGCACCGGAGCGGGGAAGAGCAGCGCCCTCCAGGCCGTCCGGGACTTGGGCGGGACAGTGATCGACTGCGACGAGGTTTACCACCAGGTGCTGGACGGAAACGAGGACTTTAAAAACGCCATCAACGTGCGTTTCCCCGGCGTATTCAGCGCGGAGGGCCAGCTGAACCGGAAGAAACTGGGCCAGGAGGTTTTCGCCAAGCGGGACCGCCTGGACCAGCTCAACGCCATCGTGTACCGCTTCCTCCTGCCGGAGCTGGAGGCCCTGGTGGAGGCCGCCGACGGCCTGTGCGCCCTGGATGCCATCAACCTCTTTGAGAGCGGGCTGGACCGCCTCTGCGACCGTACGGTGGCTGTGACGGCTCCCACGGAGCTGCGGGTGAAGCGGATCATGGCCCGGGACCGCATTACCGAGCGCTATGCCCGGCTGCGCATCGGCGCGCAGAAGCAGGACGAGTACTACCGGGGCAAGTGCGATTGTGAGCTGAACAACGCCACGGAGTCCCCGGAGGAGTTCCGCCGGGACGCCTACCTGTTTTTCGAGCGCCTGGTGGAAACGGTCCAGGAGGAGAAGCGCCACGGATAAGATTTAGGAGGTAACGCTTTATGGAAAAAACCGAATTTAAGGAGCTGAAAGAACAGCTCCTCTCGGCCAAGAAGAACGGCTACGACATTCTCACGGACGCGGACCGGGCCGCCATGGAAGACTACTGCGGCAGCTACAAACGGTTTCTGGACGTGAGCAAGACGGAGAGGCTCTGCGCTGCGGAGAGCGTCCGCCTGGCGGAGGAAGCAGGCTTCCGGGCCTACACGCCGGGGATGTCCCTGAATCCCGGGGACAAGGTCTATCTCTGCAACCGGGGCAAGGCGGTCATGCTGGCCCGCATGGGGCAAAAGCCCCTCTCGGAGGGCATCCAGCTGGCGGCGGCCCATATCGACTCCCCCCGGCTGGATCTGAAGCCTAATCCCCTCTATGAGGACAGCGAGCTGGCCTACTTCAAGACCCACTACTACGGCGGCATCCGGAAGTACCAGTGGGTGACCATTCCCCTGGCCCTCCATGGTGTGGTCATCTTGAAGGATGGGACGAGCGTGACGGTCCGCATCGGCGAGGAGGAAGGGGAACCCCGTCTGGTGATCACGGACCTGCTGCCCCACCTGGGCGCCGCCCAGAACAAGAAGCCCCTGGCGGAGGCGGTACCCGGGGAGACGCTGAACCTGCTGCTGGGCAGCCGCCCCATTGGCGGGGAGGAGGAGTGCGGCCGGGTGAAGCTGGCCGTCATGAAGCTGCTCCACGAGAAGTATGGCATGGTGGAGGACGACCTGGCCTCCGCGGAGCTGGAGGCCGTCCCGGCGGTGAAGGCCTGCGACATCGGCCTGGACCGCTCCCTGATCGGGGCCTATGGCCACGACGACCGGGTCTGCGCTTACGCCGCCCTGAAGGCCCTGCTGGACCTGGAGGAGACGCCCGTGAAGACCGCCGTGTGCATCCTGGCGGACAAGGAGGAGATTGGCTCCGACGGCGTAACGGGCATGCAGTCCGCCGCCTTTGACGCGTTTATCGAGGACCTGTGCGCCGCCCAGGGCGTGGCCCTCCGGACCTGCTTTGCCAAGTCCTTCTGCCTCAGCGCCGACGTGACGGCGGCTTATGACCCCAACTTCCCCGACGTGTTTGAAAAGCGGAACGAGTCCCAGCTGAACTACGGCATAGGGCTGTGCAAGTACACCGGGGCCCGGGGGAAGTCCGGAGCTTCCGACGCGGACGCGGAGACGGTGGCCTATGTCCGGCGGCTCTTCGACCAGGCGGGAGTCGTCTGGCAGATTTCGGAGCTGGGCAAGGTGGATGCTGGCGGCGGCGGAACCGTGGCCATGTATATGGCCAACCGGAACATCAGCACCCTGGACGCGGGCGTCCCGGTGCTGAGCATGCACGCTCCCTTCGAGACGGTGTCCAAGCTGGACTGCTACGAGACCTACAAGGGCATGAAGGCGGTCTTCCAAGCGGAGGCATGAAAAAAGGGCTGCGCCGTTCCGGCGCAGCCCTTTTTTACGGGCATAGGGGCGGGTTAGGACCCGGACAGCTGGCTGGCGCTGGCTGAACAGGTCAGGGTGCAGCCGTCCAGCCGGTCAAAGGTGAAGGAACTGTCCTCAGAGAAGGTAATCCGCCGGACCAGCACGCCGCCGATCCGGTCTTCCTCCCCGGCCTCATGGATGGTGGCGCTGCCGGAGAGCTCCCCGCTCATGTCGGAAAAGAGCAGGCGGTTGTGTTCCCCCTCCCAGGAGAGAATGTCGGCAAAAGCCTCGTCCCAGCGGAGGAAGGTGAACCGATAGCCCCCCTCGGGCTGGCTGGGGTCGTCAAAAAGGAAAGTGTAATTGCACGCCTGGAACAGGGGAAAGGGGACCTGGAAGGTGAAGACCGCCTCGTGGGGGGAGTAGATGTCCACGGTGGCCTTTGCCTCATAAATGCCCTCGCTGGTGAACTCGCTGCCGTCCAGGCCCAGGGAACGGGCCTCGCCAGTTCCGGTGTAGGTCCGCATGGGCCGGATTTCCTCTTCCGGTTCCGGGGACGGGGCAACCGGGTCCTCCGGAAGGTAGGCCGTTTCCCCTGGGGCCGCCTCGTTCAGGCAGCGGTAGAGGAAGGTGGCGATCTGTCCCCGGGTGCAGGGCTCGTTGGGGGAGAAGGTGGTCTCCGAGGTGCCGGAGGTGATGCCGCCCTCCACGGCCCAGGCTACGGCCTGGGCGTACCCGGCGCCGGGGGCCACGTCGGTGAAGGTACAGGGGGCATTGGGGGCCGGGGACCCGGCGTAACGCCAGAGGAAGCTCATGGCCATGCCCCGGGTGCAGGGGGCGGAGGGATTCAAGAGGACGGCCCCCGCGGGGACAGGGACGGCGCGGTAGGGGAAATCCGCGTTGTCCAAAATGCCCGCCTCAAGACCCCAGGCCATGGCCTTCTGGAAGTCCGGCTTCAGGTCCTGCATTTCCGCCACAAGTTCCGCTTCCACCTGGGGGGACCCGGCGGCCCGCCAGAGGAAGGTGAGAATCTGTCCCTGGGTGCACAGGGTGTCGGGGGAGAAGGTGTCCTCAGAGGTTCCGGTGGAGATGCCCCGCTCCACGGCCCAGGCGATGGGCACGGCATAGTACAGCCCCTCGTCCACGTCGGAGAAGGCGGCGGCGCTGCCCGCCAGCAGGGCCAGAGCCAGGAAGAAAGCGGCCAGGGTCTTTTTCATATGCGCGCACCTCGTTTCATTTCAAAATTCCAGCCTTAAACGGCAACCCCTATTGTAAGATATTTTTTGGCTGATGGCAAGCCCCTAAGAGGCGAAAACCACAATTTGCATGTTACATCTTTGTTACAGACACAAGGGATAGTCCCTATTTTCGACGAAGGGCACAAAAAGACGCCACGCATCTTGACAGGCCTTCGAGAATAAAGTATATTAGAACTATCTTAATTACTTATTTGAGGAGGATACCATGGCATTGTCGAAGAGGCTGGCCCAGGTGGGCCGGGAGTGCGTGGCCTGCGGGACCTGTGAGAAGGCCTGCCCCCGGGAGGCCATCCGGGTGGCGTGCGGCGTGGCCGCCCGGGTGGACGGGGAGCTGTGCGTGGGATGCGGGAAATGCGCCAAAGTGTGTCCGGCGGATGTGATCGTCCTGATAGAGAGGAGGGCCGGGGCGTGAAGAAGAAGTGGTATGACTATCTCTGGATCGGCGAGCTTTTGTACTGGGCTCTGGGGCTGTGCAACATTCTCTTTGCCTGGCTGGGGATGCTGTTTTTCACCATTCCCCTGCTGGTGGCGCTGATTGGGGGGAACAAGGCCTACTGCAACCGCTATTGCGGCCGGGGCCAGCTGCTGGGCCTGCTGGGAAAGAAGCTGTCCCGGAACGCGCCGCCGCCGAAGTTCCTGCGGAGCCGCTGGTTCCGGTACGGCTTCCTGGCCTTTTTTATGGTCATGTTCGGCCTGATGCTCCGGGGGACGTACATGGTCTTCGCCGGGGCGCCCCTGCGGCAGGCGGTGACGCTGCTGTGGGTCTTTAAGCTGCCCTGGCATTGGGCCAAAGTGGACATAGTGGCCCCCTGGATGGCCCAGTTTGCCTTTGGTTTTTACGGGGTGATGATGACCTCCACGGTGCTGGGGCTTTTGACCATGGTGTTATTCCGGCCCCGGTCCTGGTGCGTATACTGCCCCATGGGCACCATGACCCAGGGTATCTGCATGCTGAAACAAAAGAAGGAGGACGGCGGCTGTGGAGGAGAGAGCCGGGAAAATTGCGGAGCTGCTGAAGATTCTGGCCAATAAGCATCGGCTGCTCATTCTGTGCGCCCTGGGGAAGGGGCCGCTGACAGTGGGGGAGCTCCACCGCTTCACGCCCGGCATCACCGCCCCGGCCCTGTCCCAGCATCTCAGCCAGATGCGGATGGCGGGAATCCTGGCGTCGGAACGGCAGGGGATGAACGTCCTCTACCGGATTCAGGACCAGCGGGTAACGGCCCTGCTGGGGGTGCTTAAGGAATATTACTGCCAGTCCTGAGCCCGGCGGGGCATAAGAGGGAGACGGGTCGGCTCATGCCGGCCCGTATGCCCGTTCAGGCGTAAAAACTCCGGCAGGCCCCGTTCCGCAGACCCCGCCGCCCCGGCCCAGTCCGCCGGAACCGCAGCCCAATCCGCCGCCCTGGCCGCCGCAGGCCGCCTGGCGCTGCTGGAGGGCGTCCAGCCGGGCGTCCGCCTCCTCCTGGGTCAGGAGGCCCTCCGCCACCCGGGAGGCCAGAGCCTCCTCCTGAATTTCCCGGACCGCCGCCTGGAAGGCCTCCAGGGCTCCGGCTTCCGCGGCGATGGTCCCATAGCTCTTGCCGGACCAGCGTTCCTCCAGAACTTCTTCCAGCGTCTTTCCCGTGACGCCCACGGCGGCTTCGGCGGGGGTGGCATAGGCGGGAGCCGCCAGGGCTGCGGTGGTGAGGGAGAGCACGGCGGCGCCCCCTGCGAGGATATGCTTTAAATGCTTCATCGTAAATCGCTCCTTTCTAAAATTCCCTTCGGTGATCTTGCCAGCAGCCTTGGAAACCGCCCCTTTGATGGCGTCCAAGGGTTAGGCCAGGGGCCCTGCCAAGGGCGGAGGGCACGGCTGCCGGAGGACGGGAGGACCAACCAGCCGCTTTGCGGCCGCGGCGGTTCCCCGTTTGCTGGCAATATAATCTTACCGGGCCTTTGTGGCAGGTGTGTGGCAGGAAGATGCCACGTTCCGCTCTTTTTTCCGCCGCCTGACACAGGACTGCCACATAGCGGCGCTATACTGCTCCCCAGATCAAGGACGGAGGAACCTGCCATGTCTCTCATGCTCATCGCGGACGACAATCCCCAGCTTTTGAACATTCTCTCCAGCGCGGCCCGGCGGGAGGGCTTCCAGGTTGTGACGGCCCCGGACGGACGGCGGGCCCTGGAGCGCTTCCAGGCCCAGGAGCCGCAGATCGTCCTGCTGGACGTGATGATGCCGGCGCTGGACGGTTTCCAGGTGTGCCGGGAAATCCGCCGGGTGTCCGGTGTTCCTGTCATCATGATCACCGCCCGGGGGGAGGACTTTGAGAAGATCATGGGCCTGGATACCGGGGCGGACGATTATGTCGTCAAGCCCTTCTCCCCCGGGGAGGTCATGGCCCGGGTGCGGGCGGTGCTGCGGCGGGCGGGCCGGGGTGTGGAAGAGCCGGGGAAATGCCTCCAGGTGGCGGGACTGCGGGTGAACCTGGAGGATTACAGCGTCTGCGTGGACGGGCAGCCCGTGCGGCTGACGAAGCGGGAGGTGGATATGCTCTGGACCCTGGTTCATGGCCGGAACCGGGCCTACACCCGGGAGATGCTGCTGGACCTCCTCTGGGGCTATGATTACTATGGGGATTCCCGGACGGTGGACTCCCACATGAAGCGCCTCCGGGCCAAGCTGGACGCGGTGCCCCATCCGGCCTGGGAAATCCGCACGATCCGGAACGTGGGCTATAAGTTTGAGGTGCTGGCATGAGGCGCAGAATGGTGTGGGAGCTGGCCGCCTGCTTCGCGGCGGTGCTGCTGTTGTTTACCGCCGTGCTGGGCGGGGTGTACGCCGCCGCCTTCCGGCGGCACACCGTCGCCGTCAACCGGGAGGCCATGGAGGTCCAGGCGGCCTCCATTGCTGGAACCCTGGCCTCCTTTGGGGGCGGCCCCGGCATGGGGCGGGGCCGGGGGGGCGGCTATGGGGCGTACCTGCGCTTTTTAAATGACTTGACCCCGGCGGAGGCCTGGATCGTGGACGTGGACCGGACCCTGCTGGCCCCGGGCCGGGACCGGATGGCCCGGGAGAGCCTCCCCGCCGGGGCGGGGGAGATCGTGGAGCGGGTCCTGGCTGGGGAGAACGCCTGGGGAGAGGGCTTTTCCACCCTGCTGGACGCCCCGGCCCTGACCGTGGGTGTCCCGATCCAAACGGAGGAGGGCGTTGCCGGGGCCGTGCTGCTCCACTCCCCCGTCAGCGGCGTGGACGAGGCGGTGGGCCGGGCGCTGTCCATCCTGTGTGCCGGGGCGGCGGCGGCCCTGGTCCTGGCGGGCGGGGCGGCGCTGTGGCTGTCCTGGCGGTTCACCGCCCCCCTGGAGCGGATGCGGCGGGCGGCGGCCCTCCTGGCGGAGGGGGACTACGCCGCTAAGACCGCCGTGGACCAGCCCGGCGAGATTGGCCAGCTGGCCCGGACCATCGACCTCCTGGCGGAGCGGCTGGCCGCCGCAGGGGAACAGCGGGAGGCCCTGGACCGCCTGAAACAGGATTTTGTCGCCAATGTCTCCCACGAGCTGCGGACTCCCGTGGCGGTGCTCCGGGGCTCGCTGGAGGTGCTCCAGGACGGCACGGTAAGCCAGGGGGAGGAGGTGGCGGCCTACTACGCCCAGATGCTGGCGGAGAGCCGCCACCTGGAGCGGCTGGTCAACGACCTGCTGGACCTGTCCCGGCTTCAGGACGGCCAGTTCCGCCTGGAGACGGAGGAAACCGATCTCTGCGCCGTGGTCCGGGACGCCGCCCGGGCCATCCGCCAGAGCGCCCGGGGGAACGGCGTGGAGGTTTCCCTCCGCTGCCCCGGAGAGGAGTGCCTCCTGACGGGGGACTATGGACGGCTCCGGCAGATGCTGCTGGTGCTGCTGGACAACGCGGTGAAGTTCTCCCACCCGGGGGGAACCGTGGGCCTCACCCTGGCCCGGGAGGCGGGGGGCTTCGTCCTGGAGGTAACAGACCATGGCCGGGGCATCCCGCCGGAGGAACTGCCCCACGTCTTCGACCGCTTCTGGCGGGCCCAGGGCGGGGAAAACCGCTCCGGCACAGGGCTGGGCCTGGCCATTGCCCGGCAGATCGCGGAGCGGCACGGCGCGGAGCTCCGGGCGGAGAGCGGAGGGGGACGGACCTGTTTCTCGGTCCGCTTTCCGGAGGGCGCGTAATGGAAGGGAAAACCGGGGGAGGCGCGGACGCGCCTCCCCCGGTTGTTCCGTCACAGCTCCCGCATGAGGTGGAAGGTCTGCATCAGCTGGATGGACCCATAGCCCCATTGGTTGTTGGGATACTGCATATCCGGCCGCCGCAGGCAGCCCCGGATGAGATAGGCCCGGATCTGGTAGGTCCCCATGGCCGGGTCATTCCCCTCCCGGACGCCCCACTGGAGCAGCAGGGCGCAGGTCCCCGCCAGCACCGCCGCCGCCGCGCTGGTGCCGCTCATGAGCCCCGGGCCATAGGGGTAGATGCCCCGGACGCCTACGCCGGGGGCCGTCAGGTCCGGCAGGACCCGCCCGTCCCAGGCGGGCCCCCGGGAGCTTTTGGCATAGAGGCTCTTGTTGTTGCTGTCATAGGCCCCGCAGCAGATGACCCCCACGGCGGAGGCGGGGCTGGTGACGGTGTAATCCGGCGTGGCCGCCAGGAACTCCACCGTGGGGGAGACAAAGCCCGTCATGGGCAGCCACACCTGGTAGCTGCCGTTGAGCAGAATGTCCCCGTGGAGCTGGACGGTCCACACGCCGGGGGTGGCCCCTAGAATGCGGACCACCGTCAGCTGGCCCCCGCTGCCCTCCACGGGGAAGTGGTACTCGATCTGCACCCGGGCGGCCTCCAGGACCAGCTTTACGTCGGCGGCGGGGCCGATGCCCGGCTTGGCGGGCACCCGGCCCACCAGCTCCCCGGAGGGGGAACGGACGGAGACCGACAACCGGTCTGCCACGGTGTTCCACACGGCCAGGTACACGTCCCCGGCGTTCTCCCCCACCTTCAGGTCCACGGTGCCCGGCTTCTCCCCGGGCTGGAGGACGCCCCCGGTGTGATGCCGGGCTTCGGCCTCGTTTCCCGCCGCAGCGCAGAGGCATATCCCCGACTGGAGGGACACGCCTCCCAGGTATTCCTCGAAGACGCTGACCCCGTCGTGGCTCCCGGCGTTGGTGCCCAGGCCGATGCAGATCACCGCCGGGCGGCCCAGCTCCCGGGCCTTGTGGAGAATGTACTCCACGCCGATCATGACGGCGCTGGACTCGTAGGCGTACTCCTGGTCCGCCGGGACGCAGTAGCGCTCCCGGTAGAAGGGCCGGGCCTTCTTCAGCTTCACGGCGATGATCTCCGCGTCCGGGGCCGCGCCGGAGAAGTCCTCCGTCTGCCTCCCGGCGGCCACGGAGGCCATAAAGGTGCCGTGGCCCTCCTCGTCCCGCTGGGGCACGAGGGCATAGGGGTCCTGGGAGGCCAGGGCGGCGTCGATCTCCGCCTTGGAGTACTCCCGGCCCAGGAGGAAGCCCTCCGGAGGCGGCCCCCCGGCGGTCTGGTCGTAGATGTACTGAATCCGGCTGCTGCCGTCCTCATAGCGGAAGACGCTCTGGGTATAGTCGATGCCCGTGTCCACGAAGCCGATGAGCACCCCCCGGCCTTTTAAGTTCAAATAGGGCTGGCTCTGGACCTGGGAGACGCCCGCCGCCTCTAGGGCGGGGCGGTCCAGGAGGCCCAGCACCACGGAGACGGAGCTGAGGAAGGCGGTGCCCAGGGCTTCCTCCAGGTGGTGGAAGTTCGCCTGCTTGATATAGCCCAGGACGTAGCGCCCGGAGAGCATTTGTCCCACCACCACCTCCCCGGAGCGCTGGACATAGTCGAAAAAGGCGTCCGTGGCCCGGGTGACGAAATCCACCGTGTCCGGCGCCTGGATGAAAGCCAGGACTTCAGGTGACAGCGCCATGCTTACAGCCCCCTTTCCAAATGGCTGACCAGTTCGTTCATGGTTCCGCAGAGGTTCAGCCGCCCATAGCCCCAGAGGGGATTGGGGTAGGACAGGAAGGGGCTGCGGAGGGCCCCTTTGCACAAGAATGCCTTTACCCGCTGGTTGTAAAGGAAGGGGTCGTTTCCCTGAATGATGCCCCACTCCATCATCAGCGCCGCCGCCCCGGAGACGAAGGGAGCCGCCATGCTGGTGCCAGTGAAGACGTCATAGCCCCCGCCGGGCTTGGCGGAGCGGACCGCCTCCGCCGGGGCCGTCAGGTCCAGGAGGACCCGGCCCGCGCAGTCCTGGTCCCCCCGGCCGGAGAAGGGGCTCACCGTCTCCGTCTCCGTCCGGAAGCCCCCCACGGAAACGGGGTAGAGAGCCGTGGCCGGGAGGGTGATGGTCAAGTCCGGCTCCGGCTGGAGAAAGGCGGTGCGGTCGCTGACCTCTTCAATGGTGGGCAGCCACACGTCAAAGCGGCCGTCGGCCACGGTTTTCCCGGAGCACCGCAGGTTCCAGAGGCCGTCCAGTCCCCCGGCGGGAGCTTCCAGGAGGAAGAGAACCTCCTGGGTGGCGGTGTAGTGGGTGGGCACGCCGTAGAAAATGGCGGCCCGGATGGGGCCGAACCGGAGGAACCGGGTCCCCTCGGTCAAGGGCCCCGTGGTCTGCCCGTTGGGGAGGACCAGCTCGAACACTGCGTCGTCAGCGAAGTTCTTCCAGAGGGAGAGGTAAATCTGCTGGCGCTGGGTGGAAACGGTGAACTCCGCGTCCAGGGTCTCGTTCTCCACCAGGCGTCCCCGGAAGTGGTGGGCCCCGCTGCCCTCGTTTCCCGCGGCGCAGACCACCACGCTCCGTCCCCGCTGGGAGGACTGGTCGATGTACGCCTCAAAGAGGGTCTGCCCCTGGTGGGAGCCGCAGTTGGTGCCGTAGCTCAGGTTCACTACGCAGGGCATTTGCCGTTCCTCCGCCTGGTCCAGCAGGAATTTTACCGCCCGCATGATGTCTGTGGTCCGGGCGCTGGCCAGTTTCACGGCGGCGATGGAGGCCCCGGGGGCCGCCCCGCTCCGCCCGGCGGCGATGGCGGCCACGGCGGTGCCGTGCCCGCTCTCGTCAGGGGAGTCCACCAGCCCGGTGGCGATTTCCGCCTTGGTGTAGAGGGCCCCGTGAAGAAATCCCCGGGGGGGTGTGCCCTGGGCTGTCATGTCCCAAAGGGCCACAATCCGGCTGGCCCCGTCCTCCCCCAGGAACTCCGGGTGGCGCAGGTC
Organism: uncultured Oscillibacter sp.; assembly: GCA_910583785.1. GTDB lineage: Bacteria > Bacillota > Clostridia > Oscillospirales > Oscillospiraceae > Oscillibacter. The sequence goes on along the minus strand of CAJTZK010000006.1, from coordinate 93,031 downwards.
CAGCCCGGAGTCCACAAAGCCGATCAGCACCCCCTGCCCCGTCAGGCCCAGGCCGGTCTCCCGCTGGACCGGGGGAATGCAGGCCGCCTCCAGCGCCCGGTCCGCCAGGCTGCTGAGCCGCCGGGCGGGCTCGAAGCTGGTGACCTGCCAGTAGGCCAGCAGCCGTTCCGGGGACTCCTCCTCCAGCTCCATGATGGCAAACTGGGCGTCCAGCAGCTCCGTGGGATAGCCCAGGGAGAGGATATCCCCCGTGTATTTGATAATGTATTCCATACAGCCCTCCTGTCCCGATGCTCCGGGCGGTAGCCGGAAGGGCCCGCCCGCATAGAATAGTATACGGAAAGGAGGAGCAGCCTTATGAATCCAACTTATACGGACAAAGGCAGTTTGCAGATCTTTGTCACGGCGGGGGAGGCCCCGGACCCCATCCCGGAGGCCCGGGTCCGTATTACCGACCCGGCGGACGGCGCGGTGCTGGAGGAGGTGGCCACTGATGCCTCGGGCCAGACCCCGTTTATCGAGCTGCCCGCGCCGCCCATGGAGTGGTCCGTGGAGGAGGGGGCGGCGGAACAGCGGCCCTATGCCGTCTACAACGTCACCGTCTTCGCCCCGGAACGGGAGACCCTCCATATCGGCGGGGTGGAACTGCTGCCCGCCGGGCGGTCCGTCCAGCGGGCCCCCCTGGCCCCGGCCCGGTCCGGGGGTTTTAATGTACACAACGTCCTGTTAGCCCCCCACGCCCTCTGGGGGGAGCCCTCCAGCCGCCCCCAGGAGGAGGAGGTCAAGCCCCTGCCGGAGCCGGAGGGCCTGGTTGTTCTGCCGGAGCCCGTGATTCCGGAGTTTATCGTGGTCCACGACGGGCGGCCCGACGACGCCTCCGCCCAGAATTACTGGGTCCGGTTTAAGGACTACGTAAAGAATGTGGCGTGCAGCGAAATCTACTCCACCTGGCGGACGGAGGCCATCAAGGCCAACGTGCTGGCCATCCTCTCCTTCACTCTGAACCGGGTGTACACGGAGTGGTACCGGGGGAAGGGCTATGACTTCACCATCACCAGCTCCACGGCCTTCGACCAGTCCTACTCCCACGGGCGGACCCTCTTCGAGGAGATCGGCGTGGTGGTGGACGATCTCTTCACCACCTACGTCACCAAGGAGGGCATCGCCCAGCCCCTGTTCACCCAGTACTGCGACGGGCGGCGGACCCAGTGCCAGGGCTTGAGCCAGTGGGGCTCCCAGGCCCTGGGGGAACAGGGCTGGGACGCGGTGAGCATCCTGCGGAAGTACTACGGCTCGGAAATCTACCTCAAGAGCGCGGAGAAGGTGGAGGGCGTTCCCCTGTCCTACGGCGGGGAGGTACTGGCCCTGGGCAGCGAGGGGGAGGCGGTGCGGACCGTCCAAAACCAGCTCAACCGCATCGCGGACAATTTCCCCGCCATCCCCAAGACCCCGGCGGACGGCGTCTACGGTCCGGCCACCCAGGAGGCGGTGACGGAGTTCCAGAAGATTTTCCACCTGCCCCAGACGGGGAGCGTGGACTTCGCCGTCTGGTACGAGATTTCCAATGTTTACGTGGCCGTGGCGGAGCTGGCCTGAGGACGCGGGAAGAGGGCTGGGGGAACCCGCCCGCCCGGAAGAAGGGTCCAGAACTTTTTCAAGTTCTGGACCCTTTTCTCAGGGGGCAGCCTTATCCCAGCCAGCTGAAAAAGCCCTTGGCCTCCTGGCCGCCCTCCAGGAGAATCCCGGCGGCTTCCAGCATCTGGGCCGCGTCGGCCCGGGTTACCGCCTGCTCCATGGACTGGCTGCCGAAGCTCCCGGCGGAGAGGACGCTGACCGCCTCCATGTTTCCCACGGCCTGGGCGGCCCAGGAGGGCGCCGCCCCCCGGTCCGCGTACCACACGTCCAGGTCTACGTCCCCCAGGTCCAGCACCCGGTCCAGAATGGTGGCCGCCTCGTTGAACGTGACGGTTTCATCCCCCCGGAAGGCCACGCCCCCGGCAGTGGCGCTGCCCCGGATGACGCCGTCGGCCGCTCCGGCGGCGGCGTAGGCTTTGGCCCAGGTGGGAATGCTGCCGTCGTCGCAGAAGCCCGTCATGGTGACGCTGGTGACCTCACGGCCCGCCGTCTCCAGGGCCATGGCGAGAAACTCGCTGCGGCTCACGGGCTGGTCCGGCTGGAAGTAGTAACAATCGCCGATCTTCCCGCCAGTGAAGATGCCCTTCTCCGCCAGGGCCTGGGCGGCCCGGGCGGCGGGGCAGCCCTCCAAGTCCGCGTAGGTGACGCCGGAGCGGGTTTTGTCGATGGCCACGCTGACCTTGGCGGGGACGGAGACGTGGCCCTGGCTGTCCGTAGCCGTGTAGGTGAAACGGTCAGAGCCAGTGACGCCCTCATCCGGCGTGTAGGTGAAGCTGTCTCCCTCAATGACCACCGTGCCCTTCCGGGGCTCCTCCGCCAGGGCGAAGGTCATCTCATCCCCCTCCGGGTCCGAGGCCAGGAACTGGCCCTGGCCGGGGATGTCCCGGTAGGTCCGGATTTCCAGGTCCCAGACCTGGGGAGCCCCCTCCTGGGCCGGGGCGTCCTCTTTTTTGCCGAACAGCGCCGAGACGCTGCCCGTCAGCAGCACCGCCGCCAGGGCCAGCAGGGCGGCGGTCCGTGTCAGATGGTGTTTCATAGGAAATCATCCTCCTGTATGAATTGGTACGGGAGTAGTGTTTTCCCATTCTTTGAAATTATGCGGAAAACCGCCGCCCCGGTTTCCCGGGACGGCGGAAAGATGCTAGTATCTCCATACGAAATAGATTACATACGCCCAGCTCAGCAATCCGTGGAAGATGGCCCAGCCCACGGATTTCCAGGTGGTGTAGCTGATGACCATGGCCAGGGCGCTGCCAAAGGTGACGCCAGTCCGGACGGTCTTTTTGACAACCGTTTGCCTGTTTTCGTCCATGTCCTTGCTCCTTTCTCACCGCAGAGGCGACCGGGCCACCCGCCGCATGTCCGGGGACCGCTTCTTGATGCCGGACACCACCCCCATGGCCATATACAGTGTGACCACGGAGGACCCGCCGTAGCTGAAAAAGGGAAGGGTGATGCCGATGGTGGGCATGACGAAGAGGCACATGCCGATATTGATGATGGTCTGGAAAATCAAAATGGAGGCCATGCCCACGCAGACATAGCGGTAGAAGGGGGTCCGGGCCTTCCGGGCCACCAGCAGGATGCGGAAGATGATTGCCAGCAGCAGCACCATAATGGCGAGGCAGCCGAAGAGGCCCAGCTCTTCCCCGGTGACGGAAAAAATCAGGTCCGTCTGCTTCGCCGGGAGGGACCAGCGGCTCTGGGTCATGCTGCCGCTCAGGTAGCCCTGCCCGTAGAGCCCGCCGGAACCGATGGCCAGCAGGCTCTGGGTCTGCTGCCAGCCCACTCCCAGGGGATCGAAGCTGTGGTCGAACAGGACGATGAAGCGGTTCAGCATGTAGTTCATGTTCTTTGGCACCAGGTCCAGCAGCAGCACGGCGGCAATGGCGCCCCCGGCCCCGGCGAACAGCAGCAGGAACCACCGCAGGGCAAAGCCCGCTACGAAGGCCATGCAGAGGAAGATGAACACGAAAACCAGGCCGTTTCCCATATCGTGGGAAACCACGAAATACAGCCCGCAGAGGCCCAGGGTGTGGGCCGCCACAAAGAGGGCGGAGCCGAAAGACTTCAGGTCCTCCTTCTCCTCCCGGAGCCACTCGATCTGTTTGGCCAGCAGCAGGACAAAGGTAATTTTCACCACCTCCGCCGGGCCGATCTGGAAGGGCACAAAGGGGAATTTCAGCCAGGCCCGGTTTCCGGTGTTGCCCGCGACGCCAAAGGGCGTCCGCAGGAGGAGGATGAAGACGACGTTAAAGGCCAGAATCCACTTCCACTTCCGGGTGATGGACTCCAGATCCAGCATGGAGAAGAAAATATACACGCAGACGCCGAGGCCCAGGGCTACGCACTGGATGATCATGCGCCGGAGCCCCGTGGCGGAGTCCATGTACCGGGTGGCGCTGAATACCAGCGCGATACCGTACAACGTCGCGGTGCTGCATAGGCCCAGCAGCACCAGGTCGGCCTGCTGGATGAAGTCTGCCAGGGTGTCTTTCAGTCGGTTCAGCATAGTTTGCTCCTTGACGCGTTGGCTTGTATGAAAACAAGTCATTTTACCACAGATCAAAAAAACTGTAAACGCCGGAAAATTTCTTTTTACACTTTATTCAATTTGTGGTATACTGAATCGATCTGAACACCAAGAAAGGAGGCCCGCCCATGGACTACATCTCTCACAGCGAGGCGGAGACCGAGGACCTGGGCCGCCGCCTGGCCGCCGTCCTGGCTCCCGGGGCCGTGGTGGCCTTCCGGGGGGGCCTGGGAATGGGGAAGACGGCCTTTACCCGGGGACTGGCCCAAGGGCTGGGCTATGAGGGCCGGGTGACCAGCCCCACCTTTACCATTGTCAACGAGTACGAGGGGGGGCGCCTGCCCCTGTTCCACTTTGACATGTACCGCCTGGAGGACGCCGGGGACCTTTTTGACATCGGCTGGGAGGATTACCTGGACCGGGGGGGCGTCTGCACCTTGGAGTGGAGCGAACGGGTGGAGGAGGCCCTGCCGGAGGATACCGCCGTCGTCTCCTTTGCCCGCTGCCCGGAAGGCGGCAACTGGCGGCTTATTACCATGGAAGGAGTGGGGCCCCTATGAAGATTCTGGCCCTGGAGACCGCCGCCAAAGCCGTCTCCGCCGCCATCACCGGGGACGGAAAGGTGCTGGCCTCCGCTTACCAGGACACAGGGCTGACCCACAGCCGGACCCTGATGCCCCTGGTGGAGCTTTTGCTGAAGAATACGGGCATGGCCCTGGCGGACCTGGACGCCGTGGCCGTCTCGGCGGGGCCGGGGTCCTTTACCGGGGTCCGTATCGGCGTTTCCGCCGCCAAGGGACTGGCCTGGGCGGCGGACAAGCCCTGCGTGGCGGTGTCCACCCTGGCGGCCCTGGCCCGGAACGTGGCGTTTTGCGACGGGCTGGTGGTCTGCGCCATGGACGCCCGGCGGCAGCAGGTTTACAACGCCGTCTTTGAAGCACGGGACGGGGTCCTTGCCCGCCTGACGGAGGACCGGGCCATCGCTCTTTCCGATCTGGCGGTGGAGCTGGGAAAGGACCCCAGGCCCAAGACCGTCCTGGGGGACGGGGGGCGGATGTGCTATGAGTATTTGGCGGCGGCGGGGGTGCCCTGCCGTCTGGCCCCGGCCCATCTGGTGAAGGAGAACGCCGTGTCCGTGGCCATGGAGGCGGAGGAGCTGGCGGAAAAAGGCGGGCTGGTGTCCGCCCAGGAATTGGCCCCCGTTTACCTCCGGCCTCCCCAGGCCGAGCGGCTGCGGCGGGAGAAGCAGGGCGGCTGAATGGGCGGTATCTTAGAATTTGGACATAAATATAGAAGGAGTGTTGTTATGAACGGGAAAGTACACGTCATGGACCACCCCCTGGTGGCCCACAAACTGACCATCCTCCGGGACAAGAACACCAGCGTCAAGGATTTCCGGGAACTGGTGTCCGAGATTGGCATGCTGATCACCTACGAGGCCACCCGGGACCTGGCCCTGACCACCTGCGAGGTGGAAACTCCCATCTGCAAGACTACCGCCCCCATGCTCAAGGGCAAGAAATTCGCCGTGGTGCCCATCCTCCGGGCGGGCCTGGGCCTGGTGGACGGCGTGCTGCGGATGGTGCCCTCCGCCCGGGTGGGGCACATCGGCCTGTACCGGGATGAGGAGACCCTGGAGCCAGTGAAGTACTTCTGCAAGATGCCCAAGGACGTGGCGGAGCGGGACGTGCTGATTGTAGACCCCATGCTGGCCACCGGGGGCAGCGCCGAGGCGGCCATCGGCTTCATGAAGGAGTACGGCTGCACCGCCATCAAGCTGATGGTCCTCCTGGCCGCGCCGGAGGGCATCGCCCGCATCCAGAAGAGTCATCCGGACGTGGACATCTACTGCGGCGCCGTGGACGAACGGCTCAACGAGAATGGCTACATTGTCCCCGGGCTGGGCGACGCGGGAGACCGGATTTTCGGAACGAAGTAAACAGCAGGCCCTCCGGCAGACTGCCGGAGGGCCTGGTTCTCTTTAGAGCACCTTGCTGAGAAAATCCTTCAGCCTTGGATGCTGGGGGGTCCCGAAGAGCTCCGCCGGGGCCCCTTCCTCCAGGACCTTGCCGTCGGCCATGAACAGCACCCGGCTGCCCACCTCCCGGGCAAAGCCCATCTCGTGGGTTACCACCACCATGGTCATGCCATCCCGGGCCAGCTCCTTCATCACGTCCAGCACCTCGCCCACCATTTCCGGGTCCAGGGCGGAGGTGGGCTCGTCGAACAGCATCAGCTGGGGCTTCATGGCCAGGGCCCGGACGATGGCCACCCGCTGCTTCTGCCCGCCGGAGAGCTGGCTGGGATAGGCGTCGGCCTTGTCCGTCAGATCCACCCGCTGCAAAAGGCTTCCCGCCAGCTCGTCGGCCTCCTCCTGCTTCATCAATCCCGTCCGCACTGGGGCCAGGGTGATGTTCTTCCGGATGGTCATGTTGGGGAACAGGTTAAAGTGCTGGAATACCATGCCCATCTGCTGGCGCACCTGGTCGATCTTCACCTTGGGGTCGGTGATCACCGTCCCATGGAAGGTGATGGTTCCCTTGCTGGGGGTCTCCAGCAGGTTCAGGCACCGGAGGAAGGTGGACTTGCCGGATCCCGAGGGCCCGATGACAACCACCTTTTCCCCAGGGTAAATGTGCTGGGAGATGCCGTCCAGCACCAGGTGGTCCCCGAAGGACTTGGAGAGGTTTTTAACGTCGATCACTTTCCCGCAGCCTCCTTTCAAGCCGTCCCTGGAGCCAGGTGAAGACGATGACAATGGCTAAGTACATGACGGCGATGCCCAGCAGGGGCGGCATATAGTCAAAGGTCCGCCCGCCGATGGTGCTGGCGTAGTACAGCATCTCCATGCCGCCGATGGCCTGGGCCAGGGAGGTGTCCTTGAACAACGTGATAAACTCGTTGCCAAGAGACGGCAGGATGTTCTTGAAGGCCTGGGGGATGACGATGAAGCGCATGGTATCGAAGTATCCCAGGCCCAGGGAGCGGCCCGCCTCGGACTGGCCCGCGTCCACGCTCATCAGCCCGCCCCGGATGATTTCCGCCACATAGGCCCCGGAGTTGACCCCCAGGCCAATGAAGGCCACCAGGATTTTATTCCGCTGGGTGGGGAAAATGACGAAGGTCCAGATGAAGAGCTGGACCAGCATGGGCGTGCCCCGGATGACGGTGGTATAAATCTGGCAGAGGACGTTTAAAACGCCCAGCACGGGGTTCCGCCGCCCCACGCGCTGCTGGTCGTGGGCGGAGCGGACCACCGCCACCACCAATCCCAGCAGCACGCCGAAAATCAGGGCCACGACGGTCAGCTCCAGGGTGGTCCCCAGTCCCTGGAGGTAGAGCTTCCAGCGGCCGCCTTCCAAGAAGGCGGTGGCGAAGCGCTGCGCGAGGGAAGGTTTCATGGCGGGGCTCCTTTCTCTTTACACGGCGCGGGAAAGAGGGCGGCCCGGAAGGCCGCCCTCCTCGGCGCGTTTACTCGGCGGTGATATACTTGTCCACGATGTCCTGGAAGGTACCGTCGGCTTTCAGCTCCGCCATGGCGGCGTTGACGGCCTCCAGCAGGGCGGCGTTCCCCTTGGCAAAGCCGATGGCGTAGTCCTCCACGGCGAACTCGGTGTCCAGGATTTTCAGGCCTTCGTTGGCGGCCACGAAGCTCTTGGCGGGTTCGTTGTCGATGACCACCGCGTCCACCTGGCCGTTGACCAGGGCCATGACGGCCAGGGCGCCCGTCTCATAGGCGGTGACATGGTCTTCGCCATAGCCGCCGTTTTCCGGGGTGTCGGAGCAGTAGATATAGCCAGTGGTGGCCTTCTGGCAGCCGATCATCTGGGCGTTGGACAGGTCGTCCACGGTCTGGATGGGGGAGTCCTCCTTGACAATGACCACCTGCACGCCCGTGGCGTAGCTGTCAGAGAAGTCCATGACCTGCTGCCGCTCTTCGTTGACGGTGATGCCCGCCATGGCGATGTCGCTCTGTCCGGTCTGGACGGCGGTGAGGGCCGCGTCAAAGCCCATGTCGTCCACCACCAGCTCCAGGCCCAGCTTGCCCGCGATGGCCTGGGCCACCTCGATGTCGATGCCCTCGAAGCCTCCGGCGTCGGTGGTCATCTCATAGGGAGGGAAGGCGGCGTTGGTGGACATGTGGAGCTTGCCCTCTTCCACGGTGGTGAGAGCGGGGGTGTCCGTTCCGGTGTCCCCGGCGCCGTTATCAGCGGGGGCAGAGGTATCGGCGGGAGCCGAGTCCCCGGTGTTGCCGGCGGGCTTGTCTCCGCCGCCGCAGGCGGCCAGGCCCAGGACCATGGCCAGGGCCAAGAGCAGGGTCAGCATCTTTTTCATGATACAATCATCCTTTTCATCCATAAAGTCTTTGCCCGGCGGACCGGGCGTGGGGTTCCAAAACCCCGGGAGGCGTTCCTCCCTTGAACTGTGGCTACCTTAGCACGGACGGGCGGATCTGTCAATACTTTTTCAGAAGCTGTGCATAAATATTTGGCGCATTTCTCCAGAATTGCCGAAAAATTTCCGGGGCTTGACGACTCTTTGTGCATATTTCAAACGTGCTGCTGGAAGAGAGATGAATATATGGATGAATATTCATGAAATCGTCCGGCGGGGGGAGAATTCCGGCGGCTCTCCGGCATTTTGCCCACGGAAAGGGGGGATTTTCCGGGAAGTTTCCCCGAATCCGACAGTTGCGGAGCGGATTAAAATGTGTTACCATGCAGGAAAGACAAATGACCACAATAGACGGACTGGGCGGCCGCCAGAGGGCGGCGGCGGGGAGGACGCGATGGCAAAGGCGATTAAATACTATATTGTGGCGGCGGACGCACTGCCGGAGATTTTCGTCAAGGTGGCGGAGGCCAAGCGGATGATGCAGACCGGGGAGGCGGACACCGTGGGGGAGGCCACCAAGCTGGCGGGCATCAGCCGCAGCGCCTTCTATAAATACAAGGACTCCGTCCAGCCCTTCAACGACATGAAGGCGGAACATATCATCACCTTTTACGCCATGCTCAAGGACGTGGCGGGGGTGCTTTCCGGCGTGCTGGCGGTGTTCGCCGCCTCGGGGGCCAACATCCTGACCATCAACCAGAGCATTCCCACCAACGGCTGCGCGGCGGTGACCATCTCCGCAGAGACCAGCCGGATGGAGCAGTCCCTGGAACAGCTGATGGGGGACGCGTCGGCCCTGGAAGGCGTATTAAAATTTGAGATTTTAGCAGGCTAAAAAGAGGAAGGTTTTCGGAAATGGTACAGATTGCGATTCTGGGCCTGGGCACCGTGGGCACCGGCGTTGCCAAGGTGGTGGCGGAGAACGCCCGGCAGATCGAGCGGAAGCTGGGGGAGCCCTTGCAGGTGAAACGCGTGCTGGTCCGGCATTTCAAGGACGGGCCTTACCGCCAGCTGATGACGGATGATTTCAAGAAGATCGAAGAGGACGACGGCATCCGGGTGGTGGTGGAGACCATCGGCGGGGTGGAGGCGGCCTATGAGTACACGAAGCGGGCCCTGTCCGCCGGGAAGCACGTGGTTACCGCCAACAAGCAGCTGGTGGCGGAGAAGGGCTGCGAGCTGCTGGCCCTGGCGAAACGGAAGAATGCCAGTTATCTCTTTGAGGCCAGCGTGGGCGGCGGCATCCCGGTGCTCCACCCCCTGACCCAGTGCATGGCGGCCAACCGGATTGACGAGGTGTACGGGATTCTGAACGGGACCACGAATTACATCCTCACCCGGATGGTCCGCACGGGGGCCTTTTTCTCCGACGCCCTCCGGGAGGCCCAGGCCAAGGGCTACGCTGAGGCGGACCCCACCGCCGACGTGGAGGGCATCGACGCTGGGCGGAAAATCTGCATCCTGGGGGATTTGGCCTTCGGCTGCCAGATCGCCCCGGAGCGGGTACCTATGGAGGGCATCAGCAGGCTGAGCCTCCGGGACGTGAAAATCGCCCAGCGGGCGGGCTACCGGATCAAGCTGCTGGGCCGGGCGGTGCGCCTCCCCGGCGGCGGGCGGACGGCCTACGTGGCCCCCCACCTGATTCCCGAGGACAACCCCATGGCTAATGTGGAGGACGTGTTCAACGCCGTGATAGTCCGGGGCAACGCCACCGGGGAAGTGATGTTTTACGGCAGGGGCGCCGGGGAGCTGCCCACCGCCTCCGCCTGCGTGGCGGACGTGATGGAGTGCCTCCAGGCCAGCCCCAAGCGGGAAGAAATCGGCTGGTCACCGGATACGGCGGGCTTCCAGGAGCCCGCGGTGCTCAAAACCCGGCACTACTTCCGCATCGAGGGCAGCCTTACCGACGCGGCCCTGGCCTTCGGGCAGGTGGAGGTCCTCAGCGAGGATGGCGAGACCGCCTTTTTGACGGAGTCCCTCAGCGGCGCCGAAGCGGCCCGGCAGTCCCGGTCCCTTAACGTACTGGCCTGTATGCGGGTATTGGACGGCTGACCCGGCGCGCCGCCCGCCGCATAGGATAGAGCGGGGGAGAAGGCCCTCCCCCTTTCCCATCTGATTTCAAGCGGAAAAGGAAGAGCGACATATGAGTTTAATTGTACAAAAATTCGGCGGCAGCTCCGTGAGGGACGCGGAACGCATCCAAAATGTCGCCCGGATTATTGCGGAGACCTACGTCAAGGGCAGCGACGTGATCGTGGTCCTGTCCGCCCAGGGGGACACCACCGACGACCTGATTGAAAGGGCCAAGGAGATTAACCCCGGCGCCTCCAAGCGGGAGCTGGATATGCTCCTGTCCACGGGGGAGCAGGTTTCCGTGGCCCTCTGCGCCATGGCCCTGGAGGCCATGGGCCTGCCCTGCGTGTCCCTGGCGGCCTGGCAGGTGGGCATCCAGTCCACCAGCGTCCACGCCGACGCCCGGATCAAGCGCATTGACTCCGAGCGCATCCAGGCGGAGCTGGACCAGCGCCGCATCGTCATTGTCACGGGCTTCCAGGGCGTGGACCGCAACGGCGACGTCACCACCCTGGGCCGGGGGGGCTCCGACACCAGCGCCGTGGCCCTGGCGGCGGCCTTCCGGGCGGACCTGTGCCAGATTTACACCGACGTGGACGGCGTGTACACGGCGGACCCCCGCCTGGTCCCCACGGCCCGGAAGCTGGAGGAGATTACCTACGACGAGATGCTGGAGCTGGCGTCTCAGGGAGCCCAGGTGCTCCACAACCGCAGCGTGGAGCTGGCCAAGAAGTTCCGGGTGAATTTGGAAGTGCTCTCCAGCCTGGAGCGGAAGCCCGGCACGAAAGTCAAGGAGGTTACGAAAGTGGAAAAGACCAACATTGCGGGCGTCGCCAAGGACACCAGCATCGCCCGGGTGGCCCTGGTGGGCCTCCAGCACAACCCCGGCGTCGCCTTCCAGGTCTTCGACCTGCTGAGCAAGCACAACATCAATGTGGACGTGATTCTCCAATCCATCGGCCGGGAGGACACCAAAGACATCACCTTCACCATCCACCGGAAGGACCAGCAGGAGGTGGAGGGCATCCTCAACGAACACAAAGAAGCCCTGCGCTTCGACCACATTGAGGCCGATAACCAGATCGGAAAGGTCTCCATCGTGGGCGTGGGCCTGATGAGCAACTGCGGCGTGGCCGCCAAAATGTTCGAGGCCCTCTATGAGGCGGGCATCAACATCCAGATGATCAACACCTCCGAGATCCGGGTCTCCGTCCTGCTGGACGAGATGGACGTAAACCGGGCGGTGCGGGCCATCCACGACAAGTTCTTCGACGAGCTGTAAATTTGCGTCCGGCGGGGGGAAAAGTCCGTTCTCCCCGCCGGAGGCTGCTTTTATGAAATTATGAAGGAGGAGCAACCATGAACGCCATCGTCACCGTCCTGGGGCAGGACCGGGTGGGCATCATCGCCGCCGTCTGCAACCGCCTGGCAAACTATAACGTCAACATTCTGGACATCTCCCAGACCATTCTCCAGGGGGCCTTTACCATGGTCATGGCCGTGGACGTCAGCCAGTCCACCGCCAGCTTCGGTGAGCTGGGGAAGGGCCTGAACGGCCTGGGGGCGGAGCTGGGCCTCTCCATCCGCATCCAGCGGGAAGAGATTTTCAACGCCATGCACAGCATTTAAGGAGGGAACCCCATGCTGAATCAGAAGGAAATTCTCTCCACCATTGAGATGATCGACCAGCAGCACCTGGACATCCGCACCATCACCATGGGCATTTCCCTCCTCTCCTGCTGCGACCCGGACCCCAAGCGGGCCTGTGAGAAGGTCTATGAGAAGATCTGCCGCTGCGCCGAACGGCTGGTGAAAACCGGCCAGGACATTGAGGACGAGTTCGGCATCCCCATTGTGAACAAGCGCATCTCCGTCACCCCCATGGCCCTGGTGGCCGGGGCCAGCGAGACGGAGGAGTATGTGCCCTTCGCCCTGGCCCTGGATAAGGCGGCCCAGAGCTGCGGCGTGAACTTCATCGGGGGCTACTCCGCCCTGGTCCAGAAGGGGATGACCCAGGCGGACGAGCGCCTCATCCGCTCCATTCCCGAGGCTCTGGCCCGGACGGAGCTGGTCTGCTCCTCCGTCAACGTGGGCTCCACCCGGGCGGGCGTCAACATGGACGCCGTGGCTCTCATGGGCCGGATTGTCAAGGAGACCGCGGACCGCACGGCGGACCGGGACGGCCTGGGCTGCGCCAAGCTGGTGGTGTTCTGCAACGCCGTGGAGGACAACCCCTTCATGGCCGGGGCCTTCCACGGCGCGGGAGAGGCGGAGAAGGTCATCAACGTGGGCGTCTCCGGGCCCGGCGTTGTCTACCACGCCCTCCAGGCCGTGAAGGGCCAGCCCCTGGACGTTGTGGCGGAAACCATCAAGAAGACCGCCTTCCGGGTGACCCGCATGGGCCAGCTGGTGGCCCAGGAGGCCAGCCGGCGGCTGGACACGCCGTTCGGCATTGTGGATTTGAGCCTGGCCCCCACCCCCGCCGTCGGGGACAGTGTGGCCCGCATCCTGGAGGAACTGGGCCTGGAGGTCTGCGGCACCCACGGCACCACGGCGGCCCTGGCCATGCTGAACGACGCGGTGAAAAAGGGGGGCGTCATGGCCTCCTCCAGCGTGGGGGGACTCTCCGGGGCCTTCATCCCCGTCAGCGAGGACGAGGGCATGATCGCCGCCGCCCGGTCCGGGACCCTCTGCATCGACAAGCTGGAGGCCATGACCTGCGTCTGCTCCGTGGGCCTGGACATGATCGCCATCCCCGGGGACACCCCGGCGGAGACCATCGCGGCCATCATCGCCGACGAGGCGGCCATAGGAATGGTGAACAACAAGACTACCGCCGTCCGCATCCTCCCTGCCCCGGGGAAGGATGTGGGGGGCACCATCGAGATGGGGGGACTGCTGGGCAGCGCTCCGGTGATGCCAGTCCACCGGGAGTCTTCCGCCGCCTTCATCAACCGGGGCGGAAGAATCCCTGCCCCATTGCATAGCCTGCGGAACTGAATGAGAAAGGACCGCCCTTCGGGGCGGTCCTCTTCGGTGTGAAAAAGGCGGACCGGAGTGCCGGGCCGCCTTACGGAGCTGCTGGGCCTTTTTAAGAATTTCAATTTCCTGGACGTTCCGCCGGGTGACCGCCTCTAACACATCCAGACGGGACTCAATGTCCTCCAAATCCTCGAGCGCAACCATTTTCTCCTCTAAAAGGTCGATCTTCTTCCCCAGAGCCTGGAATCTGGGGTCGAAATACGCCTCCATCAAAGCCAGTGTGTGGCTCTGGGCGGTGGAGACCTTCCCGTCTACATATTCTTTAAGACGGGGTTCCGAACTGGAAATTTTCTCTGCCATACATGTCTCCGGCGCGGCGATTTCCTCTGTCATTTTGGCGGATATCCGGGCTTCGGAACCGCTAATTAATTTCGCAATTGCTTGCAAGTCCTTCTCATCCAACATGCCCCGCCAGCTCCCGCAAGTTACTTCCTTATATGGCGGAACCAATTCCGTGTCAAGGCGCTTCCCCAAATGCTGCCCGGTCCCGGTCGATCTGCTTTTGATACCGATCCTGCTCTGAAAACACGCAGCCGCAGTATTTCTGCATGTAGAACCCCAGCTCCCGGGCCTGGCGGTTCCCCTCCCGGAAGTTGGGCCGGAAGTCCCGGTACAGGAATTCCACGCCGTACTGCGCCGCGTAGCGCTCCGCCGCCCGGACAATGCCCTCGTGGTCCTGGTAGAGGCTGGCAAGCAGCGTGGAGGTGAAGGCGGGAAAGCCGTGTTCCGCGGCGTACTTTGCCGTCCCCTCGATGCGGTGCTCATAGCAGTAGGCGCAGCGCTGGTCGATGTCCCCCGCCACATGCCGGACAAAGTCCCGGAGGCCATAGTCCTCCCGGACCCGCACCTCCATGCCAATGGTGGGAGCGTATTCCAGCAGGCAGTCCCGCCGGGCCTGGTACTCCTTCCAGGGGTGGATGTTGGGGTTGTACCAAAAGGCCGCGGGCTCCATGCCCTCGGCCCGGAGGGGGCCGATGCAGCTCAGGGAACAGGGGGCGCAGCAGCAGTGGAGGAGAACGGTTTTCATAGTCATGCCTCGCTTCTCAATGGAATAAGATGAGTATAGCACGTCTCCGGGAAATCGGCAAGTCCAGTCGGACAGGCCATTTTTAACGGGTTCTTTACAGTTTTTCAAAGGATTGCCGATTGAAAAACCAGTCGAAAGCGTGTATGATACCAAGGATATGATATCTTGCGGTTCCTGCCGGAATGGCGGCAGGTAATCGTTTGCTCAAAGGGGGGATCGGCTTGAAGATCGGTCTCGACGTGGGATCCACCACCATCAAATGCGTGGTGCTGGACGGCGCGGACAACATAATATACAGCACCTACGAGCGGCACTTCAGCCATATCCTGGAGAAATCCGAAGAGCTGCTCCGCCGGGTGGCCGGGCAGTATGTCCCCTCCGGGAGGGCGGAGCTGGCCATCTCCGGTTCCGCCGGAATGGGCATGGCGGAGAGCGTGGGCGTGCCCTTTGTGCAGGAGGTTTTCGCCACCCGGGTGGCCGCGGGACGTCTGATCCCGGGCACCGACGTGGTGATTGAGCTGGGAGGCGAGGACGCGAAAATCCTCTTTCTCACCGGGGGCATGGAGGTCCGGATGAACGGCTCCTGCGCCGGGGGCACCGGGGCCTTTATCGACCAGATGGCGACCCTCCTGAAGATGACCGCCGACGAGATGGACGAAGCCGCCCAGAGGGCGGAGAAAACCTACACCATCGCCTCCCGCTGCGGCGTCTTTGCCAAGAGCGACGTCCAGCCCCTCATCAACCAGGGGGCCAAGGCCACAGACATTGCCGCCAGCATTTACCAGGCGGTGGTGAACCAGACCATCGCGGGCCTGGCCCAGGGGCGGCCCATCAAGGGGAACGTCCTCTACCTAGGCGGGCCGCTGACCTTTTCGAAGTGCCTCCGGGAGAGTTTTGACAAGACCTTGGGGCTGGCCGGGACCTGCCCGGAGAACAGCCTGCTGTTTGTGGCCCTGGGAGCGGCGTTCTATGCCGACCAGAGCTTCGATTTAAGCGCGCTGGCGGACCGCCTCCGGGAGCGGGGGGCCTCCGAGACTTACCGGAGCCAGCCGCCGCTGTTTGAGACCTGGGAGGAATACGAGGCATTCCAGGCCCGCCACGCCAGGGCGAAGGTTGCCCGGGCCCCCTTTGGCCCGGACTATGCCGCTCCGGTCCACATTGGCATTGACTCCGGGTCCACCACGGTGAAGGTGGCCGTCATCGACCAGGAGGCCCGGCTGCTGTTCACGGACTACCAGCCCAACCTGGGCAACCCCGTGCCCTTGATCCGGGGCGTGCTCCAGCGGCTTTACGATGAGCATCCGGCCCTTCGGGCGGCCTCCGTCACCACCACGGGCTACGGCGAGGACCTGGTGAAAAACGCCTTCCACGCCGATTACGGCGTGGTGGAGACCGTGGCCCACTTCACCGCCGCGAAGCACTTCCTGCCCCATGTGGACTTTATCATCGACATCGGCGGGCAGGACATGAAGTGCTTCAAAATTGAAGACGGGGCCATCTGCAACATCTTTTTAAATGAGGCCTGTTCCTCCGGCTGCGGCAGTTTCCTCCAGACCTTCGCCCAGGCCCTGGGCCACGACGTGAAGGAGTTTGCCCAATTGGGCCTCTTCGCGGACCGTCCCGTGGACCTGGGGAGCCGCTGCACGGTTTTTATGAACTCCAGCGTGAAGCAGGCCCAGAAGGACGGGGCCAGCATTGAGAATATCTCGGCGGGCCTGTCCATCTCTGTGGTGAAAAACGCCATTTATAAGGTCATCCGGGCCTCCAGCCCCGAGGAGCTGGGCCGGAACGTGGTGGTCCAGGGGGGGACCTTCTACAACGAGGCCGTCCTCCGGGCCTTTGAGAAGGAGATGGGGGTGGAGGTCATCCGCCCGGATATCGCCGGGCTGATGGGCGCGTTTGGCGCGGCCCTCTATGGACGGAGTAAGGCCGCTCCGGGCCAGGCCAGCGCCCTGCTGGGCCGGGAGGCCCTGGCGGGCTTTACCCAGGAGACGGAGAGCCGGGCCTGCGGCCTCTGCGGCAACAACTGCCAGCTCACCGTCAACACCTTCGCGGGAGGGGAGACCTTCATCAGCGGCAACCGCTGTGACCGCCCTGTGACCGGAAAGGCCGACGGCGGGGAGTGGAATTTGTACGCCTTCAAGCGGAAGCTGCTTTTGGACTACAAGCCCATCCCGGGGAAGCGGGGGAAGATCGGACTCCCCCTGTGCCTGAACATGTGGGAGCTGCTGCCCTTCTGGCACGCCTTCTTCACCAAGCTGGGCTTTGCCGTGTACCACAGCCCCCTCAGCAGCCGGGATTTGTATTTGAAGGGCCAGGCCACCATTCCCAGCGACACCGCGTGCTTCCCGGCCAAGCTGGCCCACGGGCACATCCAGTTCCTCTCCAAGCTGGGCCTGGACGCTATCTTCTACCCCTGCATGACTTACAACATTGACGAGGGCCTGGGGGATAACCATTACAACTGCCCCGTGGTGGCCTATTATCCGGAGGTCATTGCCGGGAACTGCCCGGAGATCAAGGGCACGAAATTCATTTATGACTACGTGGGCCTCCACCGGCCAAAGGACTTTACCAAGAAGATTTACAACGTCCTCCAGCGGTACTTCCCGGATATCTCCAAGGCCGAGGTCCGGGAGGCGGGGGACGCAGCCTACGCCGAATACGCCCGCCACATGGCCCGGATCCGCGGGGAAGGGGCCCGGATCATGGAGCAGGCCCGGGCCGGGGGGCGGCGCATCATCGTTCTGGCGGGGCGGCCCTACCACGCGGACCCGGAGGTAAGCCACGGCATCGACACGCTGATCACCCGGTCCGGCGCGGCGGTGGTGACGGAGGACGCCGTCTCCGGCCTGGTGGACAAATTTCCCACCACGGTTTTGAACCAGTGGACCTACCACTCCCGGCTGTACGCCGCTGCCCGGTACTGCGTGGAGCACCGGGACTGCGACCTGGTGCAGCTGGTGAGCTTTGGCTGCGGCGTGGACGCCATCACCACCGATGAAACCCAGGCCGTTCTCCAGGCCGGGGGCAAGCTGTACACGGAACTGAAAATTGACGAGATCACCAACCTGGGCGCGGTGCGCATCCGCCTGCGGAGCCTCTTCGCCGCCCTGGATGAGAAGGAGTGAGACGATGATGGAAGCCTTGAACTATCCCAAATTTACGCCGGAGATGAAGAAGACCCACAAAATCCTCATCCCCAACATGGCCCCGGTGCAGTTCCGTATCCTGGCGGCCGTCATGGAGCAGGCGGGCTATACCTGCGAGCTGCTGGAGAACTGCGGCAGCCAGGTTAGCGAGCTGGGCCTGAAGTATGTACATAACGACACCTGCTACCCGGCCCTGCTGGTGATCGGCCAGTTCCTGGACGCCCTGGCCTCCGGGAAATACGACCTGGACCGCACCGCCCTTATCATCACGCAGACTGGCGGCGGCTGCCGGGCCTCCAACTACATCCACCTGCTCCGCAAGGCCCTGGTGAAGGCGGGCTATCCCCAGGTTCCGGTGGTGAGCCTGAACTTCTCCGGCCTGGAGAAGGACTCCGGGTTCCCCATGACCCTTCCCTTCCTGCGGAGGCTCCTGGCCGTGATTTA
The DNA here is from genome assembly GCA_910583785.1 of uncultured Oscillibacter sp. Lineage (GTDB taxonomy): Bacteria > Bacillota > Clostridia > Oscillospirales > Oscillospiraceae > Oscillibacter. Next base: position 74,730 of record CAJTZK010000006.1, on the reverse strand, counting down.
CTACGGCGACCTGCTGGCGGCCCTCCGGGCCCAGACGGAGCCCTACGAGGTCCGAAAAGGAGACGCGGCCTGCCTCCAGGAGAAATGGCTGGATACCATCTGCGGCTGGATCCGCCAGGACAAGGGCTGGACCAACCGGGAGATGAAGGGCGCCATGCCCGTCATCGCCCGGGAGTTCGCCGCCGTTCCCGTCCGCCGGACGCCCAAGGTGAAGGTGGGCGTGGTCGGCGAGATCTACGTTAAGTACTCCCCCCTGGGGAACAACGATTTGGAGCGCTTCCTGGCCTCCCAGGACTGCGAGGTGAACCTGCCGGGGCTGATGGGCTTTGTGCAGTACTGCGCCTACAACCCCTCGGAGACCGCCCGGCTTTACGGGGGCACCTTCTTGGAAAAGCACGTGTCCGACCTGGTCCTCAAGTACATCGAGGGCATGGAGAGCGTGGTCATCAAGGTCTTGAAGGACAACGGCTACCACGCGCCCCTGCCCTTCCGGGAGCTCATCAAGCTCACCCATGGCGTCATCAGCACCGGGGACAAAATGGGGGAGGGCTGGCTCCTCACCGCCGAGATGATCGAGCTGGTCCGGGCGGGATATGAGAACATCGTCTGCGCCCAGCCCTTCGGGTGCCTGCCCAACCACATCTGCGGCAAAGGCATGATCAACAAAATCCGGGAGCTCTATCCCCAGGCCAACATCACCCCCATCGACTACGATCCCAGTGCCACCCGGGTGAACCAGGAAAACCGCATCAAGCTGATGCTGGCGGTGGCCCGGGAGCGGCTGGCGGAACAAGGGGAGGCGCAGCCGGAGGAAGCCGTCCGGCGGCCCGCCGTGGAGCGCCCGGCTCCGGAACGCCTCCGGAAGCGGGCGAAGGCCATGGTGTAAGAACCTGTATTCACAACCGTGGAATACCGTTTTTCTGGATTTTTTTGCCGTCTGCTCCTCGTTAAATTTTCCGGGAATCCGTCCGGATTCCCGCGGAAATCTGCCCTGGTTGACGGCAAAATCCCACATATGGATAGAAAAAAGGCAGGGACGCGCCGTCCCTGCCGTTCCTTTATGTATGCGGTTTTCAGGGAGTACCCTCAGCCCGCCTCCAGGGCGGCGGCGATGGCCTCATCCTCCAGGCTGTGGGTCCGCAAATAGCCCAGCCAGACCCGGCACCCGGCGGGATTCAGGTGGATGCCGTCGAAATTCCAGTCCTTGGGCAGGAAGCCGTCCTCGCCTGTGAGGCAGGCGGCCACGTCCAGGAAATAGCACTCCTTCTCCTCCGCCAGGGTTTTGATGACTTCGTTGTAGACGGCGATCCGGGCGTTGTTGACGTAGGTTTTTTTTGCCTCCTGCTTGGCGCTGACAGGGGGGATGGACTGGAGGACGATTTTTGCCTCCGGATGGTCCTCCCGGACCCGGTCGATGAGCTTGGCGTACTGGTCCTGGAAGGTCTTGGTCTTGGACCAGCCCAGCTCGTTGATGCCTAGCATGATGTAAATTTTGCCGCATTCCTGGCCCGCCGCCGCGTCCAGCAGGGGGACCTTCCCGCCGCTCCCGGTATCGTAGTTCTTCTTGGAGAAGACGGATTCCACGGTGGCGCCCACGGTGGTATAGAAGTGCCCGGTTTTCAGGCCGCTGTAGAGGGAGAGGCCCTCCGTCCGGGAGTCCCCCAGGAAGATGGCGTCGTCGAAGTATGTATCCTCCACCGCTTCCGTCTCCGGCAGGGGGCAGGGCCAGCCCTCCGGCGTTTCCCCGCCCTCCGGAAGGGCCTTGGCCCGGATATCGGTTCCCGTTCTAATTTTCCCAGCGGCGGGCACCGCCTTGTAAACCGTGGGTTCTGCCGCTTCCGCCAACGGGGAGCTGGCCCCTCCGCCGCCGGAGGCTCCGGCGGTCAGCAGCAGCGCGGCCGCCGCCAGGGCCGCTACAACGCCGGGCAGGCGGCGCTTCCGGACGTGTTTCCCAGTTCCCTCCATAGCCGAATCCCTTCCTCACCTATGTGATCCTGCGGGGCAGGAAATCCTCTCTCTTTATTATACGCGAAAACCCTCGAAAAAAGTCGAAACAATTTGTTAAAAATTTGGAGGCGGCCCATCTCCGGTTTTTTCAATTCTGTCCAGTATACGCGGGAGGGCTCCCGGCTATGCCGGACTCAGGCCCAGAGATTTTCCGGGTACCTGCCGCTCTCATGGAGCCGCCGGAGGGCCTGGGCCACCGCTTCCCGGTCCTCCCGGTAGGTCATGCCGAACCACTGGCCGTCGGAGGAGAGGAGGGAGACCTCCAGCGTTCCCTCCCGGAGCTGGCTGTCCACCATCTCGGGCAGGAGACGCTCGGCGCGCAGGTCGTCCCCGGCGGCGCGGAGGAAATCCTCAAAATCCCGCCGGAGGACGGGGAAGATGGAGGGCATGAAGCCCCAAAAGTTCATGGACACCACCGCGCCGGGGTCCAGGGGCAGGCCCGCCTGCACGTCCCGGAGGGTCCCGTCGGGATAGAGCTGGATGTTCCGGGTTTCCCGGACGCTCTCCAGGCGGCCCTCCCGCCCAGTGCAGATGCCCCGGGTTACCGTGCCGTGGAGGCTGGCGGTGTTTTTCAGGAGATAGCCTACCATGGCGGCGTGGCCCGCCTCCGGCAGGCGGCGGAGCTCCCGGGCCATGATCTGGTACGCGCCGGGGCCGTAAAAGTCGTCGGCGTTGATGACGCAGCAGGGCTCCCGCACCGCCTCCGCGGCGCAGAGCAGGGCGTGGACGGTGCCAAAGGGGCGGGTGCGGCCTTCCGGAATGGCGTAAAAGGAGGGGATGGAGGAGAAGTCCTGATAGGCGTATTCCACCTCTACGGGCCCGCCGTCCAGGGCGGGCTTGCGGGAGAGGCGGCCCCAGAGGCCCTCCATCATCTCCCGCATTTCCGGCTTGATGATGAACACCACCTTGCCAAAGCCCGCCCGGAGGGCGTCGTAAATGGAGTACTCCATCAAGATTTCCCCGTGGGGGCCGATGCCGTCCACCTGCTTGTTTCCACCGTAGCGGGACCCCAGGCCCGCCGCCATGATGACCAGAGAGAGTTTCATGCCGTAATCTCCTGTCTTTCCGCCGGGCGGTAAGGCCCGGGATTGTCCTGTTTCCTATGTTACCCCGCTTTGCCGGATTTTGCAAGGGGCTGTCTCATCCGGAAAGTGCCCGGCTGCGCATTATTTTGGATAGGCGGAACGGGGGCGGGCCGGGACGGGGCCCGGCTTCCGCATACCATCCCCCCCAATGGGGCGCGCCCTCTTATTCTCCTCCGCAGCGGAAGCGCCGGGCTTCGGCGGTCCAGTCCCAGAGGGACCCTGGAAAATCCTCCGGGTCCGCCGGGAGGATCAAATGGTTGGTAAAGCGCCCCGGGTAGGCCTCCACGGCCATGAGGAGGCAGTCCGCCTCCAGGGGCCGGGGGAGGAACAGGGACAGCAGCGCCCCGGGCGTGGCCCTGCCCTTGACGCGCTTTCCCGGCGCGGTGAGGGCGCAGTAGGGCCGGGGGTCCCGGAGGCCCACCTGGGATTTCTGGGTGACGACCTCCGTCCCGGGCCAGCGGTCCAGGGCTCCGGAGAGAAAGGCCCGGACGGAAGGCAGGGCCTCCGGTTTCCGGGCGAAGAACGCCTCGGCAAGGCGCAGGGCTTCCAGGTCCATCACCGCACCGCCTTCTGCTCCAGGCTGTAGAGCCCCGCACCGATGGCGGTGGCGAAGGTGGCCCGCTCCGGGATGATGTAGCGGATGCCATAGAGCCGCTGGAAGTTTTCAAAGTTGGGCCTGGCCTGGGACAGGGTGGTGACGGAGCCCGTGAGGACCACGGTGTCCGCGCCGCAGCACTGGCAGGCCAGCACCGTCATGGTGCCGATGGCCTGGAGCACCAGGTTTACCGCCCCGGCGGCCAGGTCGGCGGGGGCCGCGTCCTCCGCGAGGTTGCCGAAGTTGGCGGCGGTGAGGGTGGGGTCCAGGGTGGCGGCAGGGTCCGGCGTGATGTCCCGGATGGTCAGGTCCACCTTGCCCAGGTCCCCCTGTTCCGCCAGCTTCTTGATCTGGCCGAAGCGCTCCATGTCCACCAGCTTCCGGCACAGGCCCCCCAGGGTGCCGCCGCCGATGCCGCTGCCGCAGAGGTGCCGGACGCCCTTGCCCCGCTCCGCCCAGAGAAAGGCGGTCCCAGTGCCCATGGTGGCCACCACGGCCCGCTCCTGGCCCGACATGGCCAGGGCTCCCGTGCCGCTGGCGGAGAACTCGTCCACCACGCAGGTGGGCAGGCCATAGATGTCCCCCTCCACGTAGGAGGCCCCCACGCCCGTGAGGACCACCCGTTCCACGTCCGCCAGGGTGAGGCGGTTCCCGGAGAGGTAGCTGCCAAAAGCTCCGTAGAGGCTGGTAACGGGATCCTCCGCCTGGACCCGGAGGGTGGAGAGGAGGTTTCCGGTATGGTCCAGGCCCACGATTTTCGTGGTGGTTCCGCCAATGTCAATGCCGAGAATGGTCTTCATAGCGCGCCCTCCCGTGTTGATCTCCCTGTCATTATGGGACATGCAGGGAGAAATGTCAACAGGACTTTGGAGCCCCCTGCCGGGAGGGGCGCTGGCGGCGGATATATCTTGACAAGGCTTCCAAAAAATGTTATGGTCATTCTGGTCCATTGTCAGAAAAATGTCAAAACATCCCCCTGGGATGGGCGGCTTTTTTCCGGCAGGGCCGGGCCGCTGGGCAAAAGCGGCGGGGTTTCCAAAGCCTCCGGAGGCGGAGGCCCCATATGGAAAGGAAGCAGAACGGAAGGAGGAAGAACGTGAACAAAACCGATCAGCGTTATCACCATTTTGTGCAGATCCTGCGGGAAGAGCTGGTGCCCGCCATGGGCTGCACTGAGCCCATCGCCATCGCTTACGGCGCGGCCAAGGCCCGGGAGGTCCTGGGCCGCCTGCCGGACAAGATTTTGGTGGAGGCCAGCGGGAACATCATTAAAAACGTCAAAAGCGTGGTGGTCCCCAACACCGGGGGGCTGAAGGGCATCGAGGCGTCCGCCGCCGCCGGGGTGGTGGCGGGAGACGCGGGAAAAATCCTGGAGGTCATATCCCAGGTGACGGATGCCCAGAAGGGAGAAATTAAAGCCTATCTGGACAGCCACGAGGTCCGGGTGGCCCCCGCGCCGGGGGACGTGGTCTTTGACATCATCGTCACCCTTACCGCCGGAGAGGATTCCGTGCGGCTGCGCATCGCGGACTACCACACCAACATCGTCCTGATAGAGAAAAACGGCGAAACCCTGCTAGAGGCCGGAAACGTGGTGTCCCAGGACAATACCGGGGGCCTGACGGACCGGAGCTGCCTGTCCGTGGAGGCTATCGTGGACTTCGTGAACACGATGGACACGGAGGACGTGCGGGAAATCGTCCAGCGGCAGATCGACTACAACTACGCCATTGCCCAGGAGGGCATGAAAAACCCCTGGGGGGCCAACATCGGCAAGGTCCTCCGGGAGCACTACGGCGACGACATCAAAATCCGCGTCCGGGCCATGGCCGCCGCCGGGTCCGACGCCCGGATGAGCGGCTGCGAGATGCCGGTCATCATCGTCTCCGGCAGCGGAAACCAGGGCATCACCGCCTCGGTTCCCGTCATCGAGTACGCCAGGCACCTGGGGGCGGACGGGGAGAAGACCCTCCGGGCCGTCACCCTCAGCGACCTTCTGACCATCCACATGAAGACGGGCATCGGGCGGCTCAGCGCTTACTGCGGCGCCGTCAGCGCCGGGTGCGCCTCCGGCGCCGCCATCGCCTGGCTGGACGGCGGTGGCTTTGAGGAAATCGCCCACACCCTGGTCAACGCCCTGGCGACGATCTCCGGCATGATCTGCGACGGGGCCAAGCCCTCCTGCGCCGCCAAGATCGCCGCCGCTGTGGACGCGGGCCTCCTGGGGTACAACATGTACCGCAGCGAGCAGCAGTTCCGGGGCGGGGAGGGCATCGTGTCCAAGGGCGTGGAAAACACCATCGCCAACATCGGCCGCCTGGGCCGCCTGGGCATGCGGGAGACGGACCGGGAGATCATCCGCATCATGACCGGACAGCCTCCCAAGGCGTAACGCTTCCAACCGGTGTGCGCATGGGCGGGCTCCAACCCGCGTATGCTGGAATCAGAACCCCGACCGCGGAGCGGAATGAACATGTGTGTCAACACAGAAAGAGAGGAATCTTTTATGGCCACTGAGAAAAAGGGCATGAGCCTTCCCCTGAAGCTGCTGATCGGCATTGCGGTGGGCATCGTCTGCGGCCTGTTCCTGCCGGAGAGCGCCATGACCATCGTCGTCACCCTCAAGTACGTCCTGAACCAGGTTATCATGTTCTGCGTGCCCCTGATTGTCATCGGCTTCATCGCCCCCTCCATCACGAAGATGGGCTCCAACGCCACCCGGATGCTGGTGGTGGCCATCATCGTGGCCTACGCCAGCACCGTCCTGGCAACCCTGATGTCCATGGTGGCGGGCTACGTCCTGGTGCCCTTCCTGCCCATCGCCTCCAGCATGGAGGGGCTGAAGGAGCTGCCCGGCGTCGCCTTCCAGCTGGACATTCCCCAGATCATGCCCGTTATGAGCGCCCTGGTCTTCTCCGTCCTGATCGGCCTGGCTGCCGTGTGGACCAAGGCCAAGACCGTCGCCACGGTCCTCCAGGAGTTCCAGAACATCGTCCTGAGCGTGGTGAAGAAGGTGGTCATCCCCATTCTGCCCTTCTTCATCGCCCTGACCTTCTGCGGCCTCAGCTACGACGGCACCATCACCAAGCAGTTCCCCGCCTTCCTGCTGGCCATCGTCATCGTCATGGCGGGCCACTACATCTGGATGGCCCTGCTCTATGGCTTCGCCGGGGTGTACTCCGGACGCAGCTCCATTGAGGTGGTGAAGCACTACGGCCCCGCCTACCTCACCGCCGTGGGCACCATGTCTTCCGCCGCCACCCTGGCCGTGGCCCTGGACTGCGCCCGGAAGAGCAAGAGCCTCCGGTCCGACATGGTGGAGTTCGGCATCCCCCTGTTCGCCAACATCCACCTCTGCGGCTCCGCCCTGACGGAGACCTTCTTCATCATGATCGTCTCCAAGGTCCTCTACGGCGAGCTCCCCAGCATGGGCAGCATGATCCTCTTCATCCTCCTGCTGGGCATCTTCGCCATCGGGGCCCCCGGCGTCCCCGGCGGCACGGTCATGGCCTCCCTGGGCCTGATCACCGGAGTCCTGGGCTTCGACGGCGACGGCACCGCCCTGATGCTGGCCATCTTTGCCCTCCAGGACAGCTTCGGCACCGCCTGCAACGTCACTGGCGACGGAGCCCTGACCCTGATTCTCACGGGTTACGCCGAAAAGCACGGCATCAAGGAACAGGCCATCAAGGCCGTGGACCTCTGATCCCCTTCCCAGGCGAAAAACCGGGCCCAGCGCCGGGGCCCCCGGATACACCGGGGGCCCCGGTTTTTTCCCGCCCGGAAGCGCCGGGACCCGCCCTTCTTATTAATTTTGGGCAGTTTGTTTTAAATGACTGGCGATTTCTTATGCTATTTATGTATTGCTTTCCAGAAAATGAACGATTATAATAGGTAACGCATTAAGGCAAACGTTTGCCAAGCGGACGGCGGACACCGCCGCCCAGCGAACGCTAAAAATAACGGAGGAATGAAAATGAGCAAAAAGTACTGCTACCTGTTCACCGAAGGCAACGCCAACATGCGGGAGCTGCTGGGCGGCAAGGGCGCGAACCTGGCCGAGATGACCAACATCGGCCTGCCCGTCCCCCAGGGCTTCACCATCACCACCGAGGCCTGCACCCAGTATTATGAGGACGGCCAGAAAATCAACGACTCCATCATGGCCGAAATCATGGAGTATATCACCAAGATGGAGGAAATCACCGGGAAGAAGTTCGGCGACCTGGAGAATCCCCTGCTGGTCTCCGTCCGCTCCGGCGCCCGGGCCTCCATGCCCGGCATGATGGACACCATCCTGAACTTAGGCCTCAACGAGGACGTGGTCCAGGTGCTGATCCGCAAGTCCGGCAACCCCCGCTGGGCCTGGGACTGCTACCGCCGTTTTATCCAGATGTACTCCGACGTGGTCATGGAAGTGGGCAAGAAGTACTTCGAGCAGCTCATTGACCAGATGAAGGAAAAGAAGGGCGTCACCCAGGATGTGGACCTGACCGCCGGGGACCTCCAGGAATTGGCGGGCCAGTTCAAGGCCGAGTACAAGTCCAAGCTGGGCGTGGACTTCCCCTCTGACCCCAAGGAGCAGCTGATGGGCGCCATCAAGGCCGTGTTCCGCTCCTGGGACAACCCCCGGGCCAACGTGTACCGCCGGGACAACGACATCCCCTACTCCTGGGGCACCGCCGTCAATGTCCAGTCCATGGCCTTTGGCAACATGGGCGACGACTGCGGCACCGGCGTGGCCTTCACCCGGAACCCCGCCACCGGCGAGAAGAAGCTCTTCGGCGAGTTTTTGACCAACGCCCAGGGCGAGGACGTGGTGGCCGGCGTGCGGACTCCCATGCCCATCAGCCAGATGGCGGAGAAGTTCCCCGAGGCCTTCGGCCAGTTCGAGAACGTCTGCAAGATTCTGGAGGACCACTACCGGGATATGCAGGATATGGAGTTCACCGTGGAGAACAACAAGCTCTACATGCTCCAGACCCGCAACGGCAAGCGCACCCCCGCCGCCGCCCTGAAAATTGCCTGCGACCTGGTGGACGAGGGCATGATCGACGAGAAGAAGGCCGTGGCCATGATCGAGCCCCGGTCCCTGGACACCCTGCTGCATCCCCAGTTTGACGGCGAGGCCCTGAAGGCCGCCCCCGTGGTGGGCCACGCCCTGGGCGCTTCTCCGGGAGCCGCCAGCGGCAAGATTGTCTTCACCGCCGAGGAGGCCAAGGAGTGGGCCGCCCGGGGTGAGAAGGTGGTCCTGGTCCGCCTGGAGACCTCTCCCGAGGACATCGAGGGTATGAAGGCCGCCCAGGGCATCCTGACCGTCCGGGGCGGCATGACCTCCCACGCCGCCGTGGTGGCCCGGGGCATGGGCAAGTGCTGCGTCTCCGGCTGCGGCGAGATCAAGATGGACGAGGAAAACAAGAAGTTTGAGCTGGCCGGAAAGACCTATCACGAGGGCGACTGGCTGAGCTTGGACGGCTCCACGGGCAAGATCTACGACGGAGCCATCCCCACCGTGGACGCCGTCATCGGCGGCGAGTTTGGCCGGGTCATGGGCTGGGCGGACAAGTACCGCCGCCTCCAGGTCCGCACCAACGCCGACACCCCCCACGACGCCGCCCAGGCCCGGAAGTTCGGCGCCCAGGGCATCGGCCTGTGCCGCACCGAGCACATGTTCTTCAATGAGGACCGCATCCCCGCCATCCGGGAGATGATCTGCTCCGACACCCTGGAGCAGCGGGAGAAGGCCCTGGCCCGCCTGGAGCCCATGCAGCAGAGCGACTTCGAGGGCATCTACGAGGCCATGGAGGGCTGCCCCGTCACCATCCGCTTCCTGGATCCCCCCCTGCACGAGTTTGTGCCCACCGAGGAGGCCGACATCGCCAAGCTGGCCCAGGATATGGGCAAGACTGTGGAAGATATCAAGGCCATCATCGCCGGGCTCCATGAGTTCAACCCCATGATGGGCCACCGCGGCTGCCGCCTGGCGGTCACCTATCCCGAGATCGCCGCCATGCAGACCCGGGCCGTTATCAAGGCCGCCCTCAAGGTCCAGGCCGCCCATCCCGACTGGAAGATGGTCCCCGAGATCATGATTCCCCTGGTGGGCGAGGTCAAGGAGCTGAAATACGTTAAGGGCGTGGTGGTAGAGACTGCCGACGCCATCATCAAGGAAGCCGGGTCCGACATGAAGTACCTGGTGGGCACCATGATCGAAATCCCCCGCGCGGCCATCACCGCCGACGAGATTGCCAAGGAGGCCGGATTCTTCTCCTTCGGCACCAACGACCTGACCCAGATGACCTTCGGCTTCTCCCGTGACGACGCCGGGAAGTTCCTGGATGCCTACTATGACCGGAAGATTTACGAGAACGACCCCTTTGCCAAGCTGGACCAGAACGGTGTAGGCAAGCTGGTGGCTATGGCCGCGAAGCTGGGCCGGGAGGCCAATCCTGACCTGCACCTGGGTATCTGCGGCGAGCACGGCGGCGATCCCTCCAGCGTGGAGTTCTGCCACCGCACGGGCCTGGACTATGTGTCCTGCTCTCCCTTCCGGGTGCCCATCGCCCGTCTGGCGGCTGCCCAGGCGGCCATCAAGGGCTAATGCGTGATTGACAAAAGTCGAGACGGACGGATAGTATAATTCAAAAAAGTATTCGTCCCAATCAAAAAACGATCGGAAAGCAGAAACGGGGGATATCCCCCGTTTCTGTCCTTTTAAAAGGACAGAATACCTCGCTGATTCACTATAAAAAATTTGGAAGTATCGGCATGACAGGTATGAAACAGGCGATGGAAACGATCCAAAGGATCTATCAGATGCTGGAGGATGACGAGTCGAAAGACCTGTATTTGAATCGGCTCGCGTTTGAGATCAGCGGAGAAAATAAATATCTGATAGCAATGCTCTATACGTTTTTCCAGCATCGGAGCCCGGGCGGATATCATGAGTACATCTCGAAATATGGAATGGATAAGGCGATTGCAAAGGTGCCAAAGGGGCATCAATTTCTCCTGTATGGGGCGGGAAACGACGGAAAGCAAATGCTCCTGTATGCGCGGAAAAGGGAAGGGTTTGCCGGTTTTTGCAGTTCAACAGAGGCAAAGCAGAAAAACGGCTACCTGGGCTGTCCGGTTATGTCCCCGGAGGAGCTGCTGTCCCGTCGGGATCTATATGTTGTAATTGCATCGAGTGCGGCCCGGGATGAGCTGCGCGGCATTTTAGAGGAGGGGGGGATATCCGCCCGAACTGGTTATTGATGGGCCTGCGTATTATAGCGACGAGGAGCTCGGTGAAACAGAGCAGTATTTTGGCCCGGGCTTTATGAAATTCAGTGATGAAGAGGTCTTCGTTGATGAGGACTTGTGGGAGATTCCTCTTTATATTAAGAGCTTGAATCCGGAGTATCGTCTCTATATCCGGCATCACAGCAAGCAATATCCTTGCGAAATGGTTTTATATGCGGTCATGCCGGAATAGAATGATCAAAGAACCTGCCGGCAGCCGCAAATACTGTATCCAATCCGCACTTAAAATTGGCAGTCTGGTGCCGTGGCAAAAGTGTTAAGACCACCGGAGATTACCGTGAAACACTGGCCGCTGCCCAGGCGGCGATCAAAGAGGGCTGAGCAAAGCCTTAGAACCGCGTGAACCAAACAAAGGCGCGCCTTCCGGAGCTCTCCGGGGGGTGCGCCCTTTCATTTCCGCAGGCCAGGGGAGGAAAGACCTTGACATTCCGGGGAAAGGACGATATCATATTTGCAAGAGAGGAAGATCGGAAAGCCCGCAGCGGCGTTCGCCCCGCGCGGGGTTTGCGGAGGATATGGGAGGGATTGCGTATGGAGGCGCTGCTTGTCAAGCTCGGCGTCCTGGCCGGGCTGTTCGGGTACATAGGGCTCTTCGGCCTGGCGCTTCTTCTGGCGTCTGTGATCTGGCTCATCATCCGGGTGGCCAATTTCGACTCCGTGCTGCCGGGGCTCTTGTGCGTTTTGGCCTCCGTCGCCCTGGTGGCGGGGGGCCTGTTGCTGACACCCGCGCCCAAGTCCGTGGAGATGGAACCCCTGCGTCCCCCCTGGGAGGCGCCCCTGGAGGCCCTCAAGGAACAAAGCGGCAAGCTCAGGGAACAGGTGGGGAAGCTCAAAGACATCGGCCCCTGGGCCCGCTTTTTCAAAGACGAGGAGCCGCCGGAGAACGTCCCGGTGGAAGAGACTGGCTCACGGTTCTCCACAGGCAGGGATCAGCCTGGAATGGACCCGGCGGCTGGAGCGGAACCCGCTTCTGCGGCGCAGGGCAGGATTCTTGTAGAGGAAATTCTGGACGGCTGGCGCATACGGATGACGCTCCCGCAGGAGTGGAAGGAGCTGTGCGTGGTTGAAAACCGCGGGTATGGGTGGCTGGACTTTTCACAGAAAGTCTCCGTGCAGGAGGAAGGCGGCTGGCTGTTTTCCTTGTCGGTTGTGGAGAGCCCCTATGACTTTGAAGCGCCGGACGCCCTTCCGGCCTGTGAGGCCGTACTTGAGAAAGACGGCATGACGCTTCTGGCAGTCTACCCCACCGACGTCCAGTTCAACTATGAGGTAGAAGAAATTGCGGAGGAATACCATCGGATGCAGGAGGCGGTTCCCGGGATTCTGGAAACGGTGGAATTTGAACACGTATAACAAATAGCGCATGACCGGTCCGGTCATGCGCTATTTTTGCCGAACCCGTTACAGGTCCACTACGGTGACCCCATGCCCCGTGCGGGGCAGCAGCTTGCCCAGCACGTCCGCCGTCTTCAGCTTCAAGCTGCTGGTGCAGATGCAGGGGTGGCAGCTCAAATACTCCGCCTCATAGACCTCCCGCTCCATCAGCAGCCGGACGCGGTGCTCCGTATCGTTCATCAGGCCCAGCACTGTGGCGGAGCCAGGAGTGCAGCGGAGCAGCTCCCAAAGGCTCTCCTCCGGCGCGAAAGAGAGCCGGGCGGAACCGATCTGGTGGGAGAGGTCCTTGGTGTGGAAGGGCTTATCCGGCCCCATGAGCAGCAAGTAGAACTGCGTCTTCTGCCGGTTACAGAGAAACAGGTTCTTACAGATGGGCACGCCCAGCACCTCGCTGACGGCGGCGCACTTCTCCATGGTGTCAGCGGGCTCGCTGGACACCCGGTCATAGTCCATGCCCAGCTCTTCCAGCAGGGCAAAGGCTGCCTTCTCCTGGGGAAGCAGGCCCCCCTCTGGAGGGACATTGTGATATAGCGGTGAGAGTTCCATATTCGTAGTACCTCCATTGCCGCCGCTCCGGCTTGGCCTGGCGCCAGGCCTCCCGGGCGGGATAACGCTCTTCCTTTCCCCCTATGGGGACATACTACGAAGAGCCTGCCTTGCAAAATCAAGCGTTGCCGCCATCTTCTGGGGAAAGCAGCTTTTCGCCCGCCCGGTAAATATCGCCCGCGCCGACGGTCAGGATCAAATCCCCCGGCCCCGCCAGCCGCCGGACCGCCTCCGCCGTTTTGTCCAGGGTGGAGCAGTACACGGAGCCAGGGACCCGCTTAGCAAGGTCCGCCGAGGAGATACCCAGAGTATTTTGCTCCCGGGCGGCGTAGATTTCCGCCAGGACCACCACGTCCGCCAGCTTCAATTCCTCCACAAAGCGGTCAAAGAGCTTGGCCGTCCGGGAGTAGGTGTGGGGCTGGAAAGCCACGATGAGGCGGCGGTAGCCCAGGCCCTTGGCCGTGGTCAGCAGGGCGTGGAGCTCATCGGGGTGGTGGGCGTAGTCGTCGTAGATCTCCGCTCCCTGGAAGGCCCCCTTGTACTCGAACCGCCGCCCCGCGCCGGAGAAGGACCCTAGGCCCTTCTCCACGGCCTCTCCCGGGAGGCCCAGCACGTAGGCCGCCGAGGCCGCCGCCAGGGCGTTGGACACGTTGTGCCGCCCGTAAACCCGCAGCTCCGCATGGGCGTAAAACCTGCCGTGAACGTGGATGTCAAAAACCGGGCGCCCCTTGTCCTCCCGGAGGTTCACGGCGGTGCACTCCGCCGCTTCCTCCAGGCCGAAGGTGAACGCGTCCAGGCCCCGGACCGTGTCCCGGGCCCCGGCGTTGTCCGCGTTGGCGATGACGCGGCCGCCGGAGGGAACCAGTTCCGCGAACCTGCGGAAGGAGCGCTTGATGTCCTCCAGGTCCTGGAAGAAATCCAGGTGGTCCGCTTCCACGTTTAAAATCACCGCCACGGTGGGGTAGAAGCTGAGGAAGCTGTTGCAGTACTCGCAGGATTCCAGGATGATGGTGTCCCCCTGGCCCACCCGGTAGCCGGAGTGGAGCAGGGGCAGGGTCCCGCCGATCATGACGGTGGGGTCCGCCTCCGCCGCCATGAAGATGTGGGTGCACATGGAGGTCGTGGTGGTTTTCCCGTGAGTCCCGGCGACGCACAGGGCGTTGGGGTAGTGCCGCATAATGGCCCCCCAGGCCTGGGCCCGCTCGTAGACGGGGATGCCCCGGGCGATGGCCCCGGCGATTTCCGGGTTGCCGTCGTGAACGGCGGCGGTACGGATCACCAGGTCGCAGTCCCCCAGGTTGTCGGCATTGTGGCCCACGGCCACGGGGATGCCCAGGGAGCGGAGGCGCTTGACCGTCCCGCTCTCCGCCATGTCGGAACCCTGGATGACGAGCCCCTTGTCCCGCAGGACCTCCGCCAAGGGGCACATGGAGACGCCCCCGATGCCCACCAGGTGGGCCCGCATGCCGGGGACAAAGAAATCACTGATGGGTTTTTTATTCTGCATCATGGAATCAGCTTCCTTTCCAGAAAACGGAACTTAAAAAAGATTGTATCCTCGCAGGCATTTTATTATAATATAGAAATCACCGAAATGCAACGGCGGAGGGAAACATCCGGCTAGCGAATATGCCGGATTTGGAGAATGGCCCGGTCCAGGGCCTTCCGCGGGCCGCTCCGGTGATCTTCGGACAGGACAAGGCCGGTCATTTCCGCAATCCGTTCGGCGGCTTGGCCGATGGCCAGCTGGTCAGTGGGGAGATTTTGCTCCGTGATGTCCTCCTCAAAGGCCCGGAGGCAGCGGTCCACCTGGAGCGCCGCCTCTCCAGCCTGGAGGCCAGCCGCTTCCGGAGGGTTTCCCGGCTGGCTCACAAGATGAGGTGCCGGACGTCGTGCTCCCTGGACAGGGCGCCGGTGATTTCGTCGTAGTAGGCCCGGTTTACGAGGGTCATGGGGACGATGATGTGGCCGGGGTGCCGTTCCGCGAGAAAGCGGAGCATATCCGCCGTGAGGGCGCGCCACAGGGGAAGGTCCTGAAAATCGGAAGGGCGCAGGCCGGAGGGAAGATTTGCGCGGAGAAAATATCCGGCCTTTTCCGGGGCGCAGACATAGGACCCCGGCAGCCGCCGCTGGAGCGCATAGGCTGTCTGGGTTTTCCCGGCGCCAAAGGCCCCGTTGAGCCAGATTATCATGGAACCGCCTCCTCAGGCCGTTTTGTGGTGATTATATTACGCGGAGTCCCAAAAAGCAAGGGAGAGCAACGCTATGGAACTACCAAATCATGTAAAACGCGTCCTGGCCGCCCTGGAGGCGGCGGGCCACGAGGCCTGGTGTGTGGGGGGCTGCGTCCGGGACGTCCTGTCGGGCCGGAAGCCGGAGGACTGGGACATCGCGGCCTCGGCGCTGCCGGAGGAAACCCTGGCGGTGTTCGGTTCCCAGGCCCTTCCCACGGGGCTGAAGCACGGCACGGTCACCGTCAAAACAGAGGGCGGTCCCGTAGAGGTTACCACCTACCGGATTGACGGGGCCTACCAGGACCACCGGAGGCCGGAGTCCGTGACCTTCACCCGCTCTATTGACCAAGACCTGGCCCGCCGGGACTTCACCGTCAACGCCATGGCCTGGAACCCCCGGGGCGGGCTCCGGGACCCCTGGGGAGGGCGGGCGGACTTGGAGAAAAAGGCCCTCCGCTGCGTGGGGGACCCGGACCAGCGGTTTC
This sequence comes from uncultured Oscillibacter sp., assembly GCA_910583785.1. GTDB lineage: Bacteria > Bacillota > Clostridia > Oscillospirales > Oscillospiraceae > Oscillibacter. Next base: position 59,078 of record CAJTZK010000006.1, on the reverse strand, counting down.
AAGAGGACGCGCTCCGCATCCTCCGGGGCCTCCGCTTTGCGGCGGCGCTGGGGTTTTCCCTTGAGCCAGGGACGGCGGAGGCCCTCCAGGGGAACCGGGAAGGCCTGCGGGACATTGCCGCGGAGCGGATACAGGCGGAGTTTTTTAAGCTCCTGCCAGGGAAGCGGGCGGCGGAGGTCCTGCGGGGTTATCCGGAGGTCTTCGGCGTCTTCTGGCCGGAGCTCCTTCCCATGGTGGGCTTTGGCCAGCGGAACCGCCACCACTGTTACGACGTGTGGGAGCACACCCTCCACGCCCTGGCGGCTGTGCCGGGGGACCCGGTTCTCCGCTGTACGGTGCTCCTCCACGACGTGGGGAAGCCCGCCAGCTTTACCCTGGATGAGGCGGGAGTGGGCCATTTCTACGGCCACCCCGCTGTCAGCCGCGCTTTGGCGGACAAGATGCTCCGGCGGCTGAAATGCGCCTCGGGCTTCCGGGAGACCGTGGTCCGGCTGGTGGAGTGGCACGACAAGGACATCCCCCGGACAGACAGGGCCATCCGCCGGGCGCTGCGGGCCCTGGGAGAGGAGGACCTGCGCCGCCTGATTCTGGTGAAGCGGGCGGATAACCTGGGACAGGCCCCGGCCTATTGGGGCCGCCAGGAGGAGCTGGACAAGGCGGAGGCGCTCCTGGAGCGGCTCCTGGCGGAGGACGCCTGCGTTTCCTTGAAGCGGCTGGCGGTGAAGGGCGGGGACCTGCTGGCCCTGGGCCTCTCCGGCCCCGCCGTGGGGCAGGCGCTGGAGGAACTGCTGGGGAAGGTGATGGACGGCGCGCTGCCCAATGAGCGGGAGGCCCTGCTGGAGGACCTCCAAAAGACGCGGGCGGCAGAGGGGAAGGAGGAAGGAACATGATGGGTTTTGCAAGAGAGGACCAGCTCTTTTCCCTCTGCGGGCTGAACTGCGGCCTGTGCCCCATGCAATTGGACGGGTACTGCCCCGGCTGCGGCGGGGGCGCGGGAGGGCGTTTTGCTGAAGCTGCGGAGAAAAGCGAAGAAAGACTGAACGGCGGCGCTGGACCTCCCAGCGCCGCCTTCCGCGTCCTCACACAATGTCCAGCAGCTTCCGCAGGCTGGCAATTTCATAGTCCACCCGCAGTCCCTCCCGCCGGGGCTTTCCCGCCGGGTTGACCCAGCAGCAGGGGAGCCCGGCATTGTTGGCCCCCTGGATGTCCGTGGACAGGGAGTCCCCGATGACCAGGGCGTTGTCCGCCGACAACCCCGGGAGCTGGCGGCGCACGTAGTCAAAGTAGGCCCGGCTGGGCTTGGCGGCCCCGGCCTCCTCGGAAATGAAGGCGGCCTCGAAAAGCTCCGCGAACACGCTGCCCCGGAGGCGGCTCCGCTGGACGGAGGCCACGGCGTTGGTGACGATGTACAGGCGGTGCCCCCGGGCCTTGAGTTCCCGGCAGACCTCCTCCGCGTAGGGCAGGGGGTAGACGCCCTCTCCCAGGGCGGCCAGGTAGTCCCGGTTGCAGGCCGCCGGGTCCCGTTCCAGGTCCAGGGCCTTCAAAAAGCGGACGTAGCGCTCCAGGGTGATGAACTCCTTGGTCAGCTCTCCCCGGTCGAAGGCGGCCCAGAGCTCCAGGTTGATTTCATGATAGAGCTGGTAGGCCTCCGGCGTGTAGGGGATGCCGTGGGTCCGGCACATGGCATCGAAGGCCCGGGAGGAGGCTTTGGGGAAGTCGAACAGGGTGTCGTCGGCGTCGAAGAGCAGGTACTCGTAGTTCATGGTAGAAAGTCCTTTCGGGAATTTGAGCCGCCTCCATTGTACCACATCCGCCGGGAAAAGACAATCACCCATTGCCCCTCCCGGCCATACCATGGAGCGAGGGGGAATGCTGAGATGAACAAGACCTTTGGCGTCGTCGGCGGGGACCGCCGCCAGGCGGAACTTGGGCGGCTGCTGGCCGGGGACGGCCATTCCGTCCGTACTTATGGCCTGGACCGCTGGAAGCCCGTGGGGGCGGATACGCTGGACCGCGCCGCCTCTGCCGACGTGGTGATTCTGCCCCTGCCGCTGTGCAGGGGGGACGGCGTTTTAAACTGTGAGGAGGGCGCGGTGCCCACGGCGGACCTGTTCCGCCGCCTCCGGCCCCAGCAGCGGATTTTGGCGGGCCAGGTGCGGCCCCAGCAGCGGCAGGAGGCGGAGGCCCTGGGCCTGACGGTGGAGGACTACTTCCTCCGGGAGGAGCTGGCGGTAGCCAACGCCGCCGCCACGGCGGAGGGAGCCATCCAGGCCGCCATGGAGCGGCTGGACCGGACGCTTCTGGGCCAGGAGTGCCTGGTGCTGGGCTTTGGGCGTATCGGGAAGCTCCTGAGCTGCCGCCTCCACGGCCTGGGGGCCAGGGTCACGGCTACGGCTAGACGGCCGGAGGACCTGGCCTGGATCCGGGCTTACGGCTACCAGTCCCTGGAAACCGGGAAGCTGGATGGTCATTTGGGCGCTTTCGGCGCGGTGTTCAACACCGTTCCCTCCCCCGTCCTGGGCGGGCCGCTTCTGGCCCAGCTGCCGCCGGACTGCCTCTTGATGGACCTGGCCTCCGTCCGGGGCATCGAGGCGGCGGAAGATGGCCCGGAGGTCCTCTGGGCCCGCTCCCTGCCGGGGCGTCTCAGCCCGCGGTCTGCGGCGGCGGCGGTCCGGGACGCGGTGTATTACATCCTATTGGAAGAATGAGGTGACCTGTATGCGCAAGGAACGGGTCGGTTTTGCGGTCTGCGGCTCCTTCTGCACCCACGAGAGGGTGCTGAAGGCCCTGGAGGCGCTGACGGAGATCTATGAAACGGTGATTCCCATCGTCTCGGAAATTTCCGCCTTTACGGACACCCGCTTCGGCCGGTCCGAGGACCTGCTGGAGCGGCTGGAGGACCTGACGGGGAACGACGTGCTGCTGGATATTCCGTCGGTGGAGCCCATCGGGCCCAAGAGCCTGCTGGATGTACTGGTGATTGCCCCGGCCACGGGGAACACCATTGCCAAGCTGGCGGCGGGCATTGCGGATACCTCCGTGACCATGGCGGCCAAGTCCCATCTCCGGAATGGCCGCCCGGTGGTGCTGGCGGTGTCCAGCAATGACGGGCTGGCGGCGGGGGCGAAAAACATCGGTGAGCTGCTGGTCCGGCGGAATTATTATTTCGTACCCTTCGGGCAGGACAACGCGGTCCAAAAGCCCAGCTCCCTGGTGGCGGATTTCGGAAAGCTGCCGGAGACGGTGGACGCCGCCCTGCGGGGGGAACAGCTGCAGCCCATCTTGCTGCGGTGAGACCATGACGGAAACAGGGGGAGAGGCGGCTGCCTCTCCCCCTTCGTTCCAGCGGGAAGTTACAGGGACTTCTCGTAGGACTCGATCATCTTCTTGACCATCTGGCCGCCGACAGAGCCGGCCTCCCGGCTGGTCAGGTCGCCGTTGTAGCCTTCCTTCAGGTTGACGCCGACCTCGGAGGCGGCCTCCATCTTGAACTTATCCATGGCGTTGCGGGCTTCGGGGACATTGAGCTTGTTGGTATTCTTGCTAGACATAATAGAATCTCTCCTTTTCATCTTCATCAAATCATGCGATTGCGGGTCACTGGGTATCGCGAGCATAGTTTGACTCGAAAGTAGGGGAATATGCTGCTTTCCTGACGGTAATTTTTTCATTCTGCACTCTGCGCAGAAGAGAAGGCCCGCTGTTTTGAAATGTGGCGGAAGGAAAGCCGCCGCCCGGAAGCCGGGGAAAGGCGTGGCGTCTGGAGCCGGTCTATTGACGGATGGGTTTACAATTTTAAATAAGATAGGAATGACCGCGCGGGCATCCTTATTCCCGATGATAAAAATAGGAGGAAGACTGTTTCTCCAAGGCAATAACGCCTTGCCAGCGGAAGAAAAAAATGGTATAATACCGCCGTTATATTTAGAAGGGCGAGCCATCGTCCAAAACCGGCCTGCCGCCTGGAGCGCGCGGCCGCAGAAATCCACCGGAAGGGATTGACGCTATGAAGAAGTATGTGTTTCTGCTCCTGTCCCTGGGGGCGTTGCTGTTCCTCCCCGCCTGCGGGAAACAGGCGCCGCCGCCGGAGGAAGGCGCTTTGGAAAAAGAGACTGTAAACCTGGTTGTCTGGGGCGCGGAGGAGGATGAGGCCCTGCTTCAAGAGATTTTTTCCTCCTTCCAGTCCCATTATGCCGGGGAGGCCGAGTTCCATATTGACTACCAGCCCCAGAGCGAATCCCACTGTAAGGACGCCCTGCTGGGGGACTTGGAGGGCGGGGCGGACGTCTTCGCCTTTGCCGACGACCAGGTGGCCGCCCTGGCCGCCGCGGGGGGGCTGAATCCCATTGAAGACCCGGAGGCGGTCCGGGCTGCGAACCTCTCCGCCGCCGTGGACGCGGCCAGTGTGGCCGGAACCCTTTATGCCTATCCCCTGACGGCGGACAACGGCTATTTCCTCTATTATAACAAGGCCTATTTGAAGGAGGAAGACGTGCAGGCTCTGGACCGGATGCTGGAAATTGCAGCGGCGGCCGGACGGCGGATCACCATGGACTGGTCTTCCGCCTGGTACGTTTACGCGTTTTTTGGCAACACTGGCTTGCAGGTGGGGCTGAACGAAGATGGCCTTACCAACTACTGCACTTGGAACAGCACCGGGGGGCCCATCGCGGGCGTGGACGTGGCCCAGGCTATGCTGGACATCGCCGCCAGCCCTGGCTTTGCCAGCCGGACGGATGAGGAGTTCCTGGCAGGGGTGCGGGATGGCTCGGTGATTGCCGGGATCAGCGGCGTGTGGAACGCCGTGGCCATCCAGGAGGCGTGGGGCGAAAATGCCGGGGCCGCCAAGCTGCCCACGTATACCTGCAAAGGCCAGCAGGTCCAGATGGCCTCCTTCTCCGGCTGCAAGCTCATCGGCGTGAACGCCTACTCCGGGCATCCGGAATGGGCGGCCCGCCTGGCGGAGTGGATCACCAGCGAGGAAAACCAGCGCTTCCGCTTCGAGCTGCGGGGCCAGGGTCCCGCCAACGCCAACGCCGCCGCCTCTCCGGAGGTCCAGGCCGCTCCCGCCATCGCGGCGCTGCTGGCCCAGTCGGAATTCTCCCAGCTCCAGCGGGTGGGAGGCAAGTTCTGGGATCCGGTGGCGGAGTTCGCTGGGAATATGGCCCGGGGGAATCCCTCCGGCGCGGATATCCAGGCCCAGCTGGACCACATGGCGGAGGGCGTGACGGCCCGGTAGCCGTCGGAAATTCCATCACGTTTTGGGGGGAGAGCTATGAAAGGAAAGTTGCAGCAGCGCCTGATCCTGCCCGTTGTCCTGCTGGGCCTGGTGACGCTGCTATCCAATCTCCTGGCGGTGTTCAGCATCCATAACGTCCACGCCAACGCCGGGGTCATTGTGGACGAATACATGGTCAGTGAGGCCAGGCTGGAGGACGTGCGGCGCTCCATTATGGACATCCACCGCCTGGCGCTGAGCCATATCGTGGCGGCGGACCACGCCACCATGATCCGCCTGGTCCAGGAGATCAAGGCGGAAGAGGCGGAGCTGGACGGGAAGCTGGCAGACTACAAGCCCTTTGTCTGCGAGGAAGACGGGGCGGTTTACCAGACCCTGCTGGCGGACTATGACGCCTTTAAGCACGCCCTGGTGGGGCTGGTCTGCGCCAGCGCCGACAGCAAGACCCAAGAGGCCTATGCCATGGCCAACGGGGACGTGGCCGCCCGGAGCCAGGCGGCGGAAGCGGGCATCAACGCCCTCTCCAGCTCCGTTTCCACCCAGGCAGAGGAGGCCCGGAGCCGCCTGTTCTGGGTATATGCCACCTCCCTGGCCGTCAGCGCCGGGACCCTGGCGGCAGGGGTGCTGCTGGTATGGGCGGCCCTGCGGATTATCCGGAAGTACGTTATGGCCCCCATCCACGGGGCTATGGACACCCTCCAGGACAGCTCCCAGCGCATCAGCGGCGTGGTGGGAGACGTCCGGAAGCGGACCCGGACCTCCAGCGGCAGCGCCCGGGACCTCTCCGGCCTGACGGAGCATCTCTCCGCCGCCCTGGAGGAAATCGCCGGGAACACCGCCGCCATCACCGCCAGCGCCTCCGGCACCCAGGAGGACGCGGTGCACATGGCGGAGGAGTGCGCCGCCATTACCGCTTACTCCGTGGAGATGCGGGGCCGGGCGGAGGAGATGGAGCGGTCCGCCCAGGTGGAGATGGAGGCCGTCCAGGCCCGGACGGAGGAGATCATGTCCGTGCTGGACCAGGCCATCGAGAAGAGCCGGAGCGTGGACCGCATCGGTACGTTGACCAAGGACATCCTGTCCATTTCCTCCTCCACGGACCTCATTGCCATCAACGCCTCCGTGGAGGCCTCCCGGGCCGGGGAGGCGGGGAAGGGCTTCGCTGTGGTAGCCCGGGAGATCCGCCGCCTGGCGGACTCCTGCGCGGAAACTGCCAGCCATATCCAGGAGGTCAGCGGCGTGGTTACCGGAGCGGTGGACTACCTCTCCGGCAGCGCCCAGGAGCTGGCGGAGTATCTGGGCAAGGCCCTTCAGGCCCAGCTGGAGCAGTCCGTCCAGTCCGGGCGGCAGTACCGGGACGACGCGGCCTACATCGAGGGGGCCATGGCCGCCTTTAGCGGCCAGGCGGACCGTCTCCGGGAGGCCATGGAGGACGTGTCCGCGTCCATCTCCAGCATTTCCGGCGCGGTGGAGGAGGCGGTTTCCGGCGTCACTGGCGTGGCGGACAGCACCCGGGCGCTGGTGGATGACCTGACAGGCATCGCCTCCGGCATGGATACCAACCAGGAGATTGTGGGAGAGTTGCAGCACCAAGTGGACGTGTTCGCAAACCTCTAACCTGGCGGAGAGGCTGGTACATAGAAAAACAAGCGGCGGACGCACTGCGTCCGCCGCCTTTGGTTACTTCGGAAGGGGAATTTCCGCCGGGGCCTCTCCCGAGGGCCCGCCGTGCCCGGCGGCCTCGTCCATCCGGGCCTCCTCGGTCTTGATTTCCCAGTGGATGATGAGGGTCAGGGCTCCCCGGAGGAGAATCACCAGCCCCAGGGTCAGAAGCTCGCTCATCTCCCGGACCAGCACCGTCCGCAGCACCTCGCCGCCCAGCTTGAACTCCAGCGCCAGGGAGATGCCCTGGGCCAGGTAGAGGCGGATGTGGGGCTTGTGCTTTACGCAGCCGATCATGCTCTTCACCGCCGTCACCAGCAGCACAGCCACCCCGGCGCACTCCAGCAGCAGCACGCCGTACTGGACCACCAGCTGGAAGATTTCTTCAATTTGCTGAAGCGGAGCCATTCCCGCAATCCCCCCTTGGTAACATGCCTGCCCCCGAACCGCCCAGGAGACCGCGCAAAGGCGTTCCCCCTGGCCGCGTGGGCAGAGCCCCCGGTTATCTCCGGCCCAGTTCCCGCTGGAGGGCCTTGGTCAGAAGCTCCTGCCCCTCGGGGGAGCGGAGGGCCTCCAGCGCCGCATCCCGCATCAGGGCCTGGAACGACGGGCTTTTCAGCAGGGCGCCGAAGACCGCGCCGTCTTCCTGCACCGCCGCCGGGCGGGGCTTTTTCTGGATGGGCGGAGCTGCCGGGGCCCGGAGGGGTTCCTCCTCCGGCAGGCCTCCGGCCAGCCAGCTGTCCCCCTCGGCGGGGTCGCCGCTCTCGCCCCGGAGATAGGGGAGGGTGACGGAAAAGTAGTCCGCCAGCTTCCGCTGCTGGTCCTGGGTGGGCGTCTGCCGCCCGGTTTCAAATTTTTCTATGGCCGTCTTGGGGAAGCCCAAGGCGGCGGAGAGGGCGGGGCGGCTGAGGCCCCGTTCCGTGCGGAGCGCCTCCAGGCGCTGCGCCATGGTTACCATAGTGAAAACCTCCGTTTGAAGCGGGGCGCTGGCCGCGCTTCTGGTTTGTCTTATCCCCGGCGGTCCGGCAGGAGGACGGGGACCCCCGTTTTCCGGGTGGCGTTCAGGTCAATGAGCCTCTGGTTGGAGCTGCCCCGGAAGCGGAGGGAGATGTCCTTCAACGACTCCACAAAGCGGCCATCTACCAGCACATCCAGAAGGGACAGCAGCCCTTCCGTGGCCTCGCAATGGGCATAGCTTCCTTCTGCCAGCAGCTCCTCGTAAGTGAAGCCGCTGAAGGCCCAGATGTTCTTCTCCGGGTACGCCGCCCGGACCTTTTGGAGGAAGGGGAGCAGGACCCGCTGGTTCTCCGGCTCGAAGGGCTCCCCTCCCAGCAGGGTCAGTCCGTTGATATGGCTGGGGGAGAGGAGGGAGAGAATATGGTCCTCCGTTTCCTCCGTAAAGGGCTGCCCGTAGTCAAAGGCCCAGGTCTGGGGCTGGAAGCAGTGCTCGCAGTGGTTGGTGCAGCCGGAGACGAACAGCGTCACCCGCACCCCCTCGCCGTTGGCGATGTCGCAGTCCTTGATCTCGCCGTAGTACATAGCGCGCTCCATTCTCCGTTGTGATTCAGCAGTCATATCCCCAATACCAGGCCGGCAGGAGGAGCGGAAGGGCCACCGGCGCCCCGGTGGAAGCCGCCTGCCGCATCCAGAATAGGGGGCGGAAGACCCGCGCATAGGCTTTTTTACAGCTTACGGCCCTGGTTCTATCAAAGGTGCAGCACCCGGTCCCGGATCTCCTGGGTCCGGCCCTGGTTCCAGTACTGGGTCCCGATGTAGCCGCAGGTCCGCCGGGCCACGTTCATCTTGTCCTGGTCCGTGTTACCGCACTTGGGGCATTTCCACACCAGCTTGCCGTTCTCTTCCTCAATCCGGATTTCCCCGTCCCAGCCGCAGGCCTGGCAGTAGTCGCTTTTGGTGTTCAGCTCGGCGTAGATGATGTTGTCATAGATGAATTTCATCACCTGGAGCACCGCCTCCAGGTTGTTCTGCATGTCCGGCACCTCCACATAGCTGATGGCGCCGCCGGGGGAGAGGTGCTGGAACTGGGCCTCGAATTTCAGCTTGTCGAAGGCGTTGATGGGTTCCGTCACATGGACGTGGTAGGAGTTTGTGATATAACCCTTATCGTTGATTCCCTCTACGATGCCAAAGCGGCGCTGGAGGCACTTGGCGAATTTATAGGTGGTGGACTCCAGGGGGGTGCCGTAGAGGCTGAAATCAATATTGTGCTCCGCCTTCCACTTCCGGCAGGCGGCGTTCATGGCCTCCATGACCTGGAGGGCGAAGGGCGTGGCGGAGGGGTCCGTGTGGCTCTTTCCGGTCATGTACTTCACGCACTCGTAAAGCCCGGCGTAGCCCAGGGAGATGGTGGAATAGCCGCCATAGAGGAGCTTGTCAATGGGCTCCCCCTTTTTCAGGCGGGCGCAGGCGCCATACTGCCACAGGATGGGGGCCACGTCGGAGGGGGTGCCCTTCAAGCGCTCGTGGCGGCACAGCAGGGCCCGGTGGCACAGCTCCAGCCGCTCGTGAAAGAGCTCCCAGAATTTCTCGATGTTCCCGCCGGAGCTCAGGGCCACGTCGGGGAGGTTGATGGTGACCACGCCCTGGTTGAACCGCCCGTAGTACTTGGGTTTCCCGGTCTCCGGGTCCACGTAGGGCGTCAGGAAGCTGCGGCAGCCCATGCAGGTGTAGCAGTGGCCCTCGCCGTTCTTGTCCACCTTCAGTTCCAGCATCTTCTTCTCGGAAATATAGTCGGGGACCATCCGCTTGGCGGTGCATTTGGCCGCCAGCTTGGTGAGGTACCAATAGGGGGCGTCCTCCCGGATGTTGTCCTCCTCCAGCACATAGATCAGCTTGGGGAAGGCGGGGGTGATCCACACGCCGTCCTCATTCTTCACGCCCTCGTAGCGCTGCTCCAGGGTTTCCTCAATAATAAGGGCCAGGTCCTTGCGCTCCTGCTCGTTCTTGGCCTCCCCCAGGTACATGAAGACCGTGACAAAAGGGGCCTGGCCGTTGGTGGTCAAGAGGGTCAGCACCTGGTACTGGATGGTCTGCACGCCGCCCCGGACCTCTTCCCGGAGACGGGTTTCCACCAGTTTGGAGAGGCTGTCCGCGTCCAGGGTGACGCCGATTTCCCGCATCTCTTTTTCCACGATGCCCCGGAGTTTCTTCCGGCTCACGTCCACAAAGGGGGCCAGGTGGGCCAGGGAGATGGACTGGCCGCCGTACTGGTTGGAGGCCACCTGGGCCACGATCTGGGTGGCGATGTTGCAGGCGGTGGCGAAGCTGTGGGGCCGTTCAATCAGGGTCCCGGTGATGACGGTGCCGTTTTGGAGCATGTCCTCCAGGTTTACCAGATCGCAGTTGTGCATGTGCTGGGCAAAGTAGTCGGAGTCATGGAAGTGGATGATGCCCTCCTGGTGGGCTTCCACGATGTCCTTGGGCAGCAGCAGCCGTTCGCTGAGGTCCCGGGAGACCTCGCCGGCCATATAGTCCCGCTGGGTGGAGTTCACCACCGGGTTCTTGTTGGAATTCTCCTGTTTGGCCTCCTCGTTGCAGCACTCGATGAGGCTGAGGATACGCTCGTCCGTGGTGTTGCTCCGGCGGACCAGGGAGCGGGTATAACGGTAGGTGACGTAGTTCTTCGCTACCTCAAAAGCGCCGTGGGCCATGATCTGGTATTCCACCAGGTCCTGGATTTCCTCTACAGAGGGGGAACGGCCCAGTTCCTGGCACGCCAGTTCCACGGATTCCGCGATCCGCCGGACCTGGGTGGAGGTCATGCGCTTTTCTGCGCCGATGCTCTCGTTGGCACGGGTGATAGCCGATAAAATTTTGGTGATGTCGAACGAGACCTCGGTGCCGTTCCTCTTGATAACATTCATTTGTATCCCCCTAGTAGAAATTATACCCATGGTAGTAATCATGCTGGTGATTACCACAACACTTTGGCAGTAGGCCAAGCATAACACACAAGATATAGTGGACGCAAGTGCTTTTTGCTACAATTTTGAAAAAAAGTTGGCCGGGGGAGGGGGCGTGTTCCCGCAATGCCAGCAGCGGCAAGGGTTTGGGGGGATTTGGAAAAGACTGTAAAAAATTTCTGGAAAAATTCTACAATCTGACGGGCCCTTACTCCCCCTCCGCCAGACGGTAGCCCACCCCCACCTCGGTGAAGAGGTACTCCGGTTCGGCGGGGTTGCGTTCAATCTTCCGGCGGATGTTGGCCATGTTGACCCGGAGGATCTGGTTGCCGCTGCCCGCCCGGGGGCCCCAGAGCTCCTTGATGATGGCATCGTAAGTCAGCACCTTCCCGGCGTGCTTGCCCAGCAATGCCACGATGCGGAATTCGCTGAGGGTCAGCTTCACGTTCTCTCCCCGGACCAGCACCTGGTGCTTGTTGTAGTCGATGACCAGTTCCCCCACGGAGTAGGTGCCCCTCTGGGCGATTTCGTCGTTGCCGCTGGTGGTGCGGGTGTGGCGGATGGCCGTGCGGACCCGGGCCAGGAGCTCCCCGGTGCCGAAGGGCTTGGTGAGGTAGTCGTCGGCCCCCTGGTCCAGGGCCGTCACCTTGTCCCGCTCGTGGGACCGGGCGGAGACCACCACCACCGGGAGGCTGGACCAGCTCCGCAGCTGGCGGAGAATGTCCAGCCCGTCCATATCCGGGAGCCCTAAATCCAGGATCACCAGGTCCGGGCAGTGGGAGGAGATCATGGACAGGCCCTCCTGCCCGGTGCGGGCCTGGATGGTTTCATAGCCCTGGCCGTCCAGCACGGCGGCGATGAACTGGGCGATGCTCTTCTCGTCTTCAATAATCAGTACTTTTTCCCGGATGTTCATATGAGTCCCTCCTGAGTGGCGGTAGGCAGGCGGAAGGAAAGCTCCGCCCCCCGGGGCAAATTCCTGGCGGTGATGGTTCCCCCATGGGCCAGGACGATGGCCCGGCAGACGGAGAGCCCCAGGCCCATGTTCCGCTTTCCGTCCCCGTCCGGGGGGCGGCGGGACTTGAGGCGGCCGTCAAAGAGGGCGTCCAGGTCCTTTTTGGGAATGCCCTGGCCGTCGTCCCGGACGGTGACCCGGGCGGCGCCCTCCTCGGCTTCCAGCAGCAGGGCGATGTTGGCGGCCCTGCCGTGGACGGCGGCGTTTTCCAGGAGGTTGGCCAGCACCTGCTCGATGAGAATGGGGTCCATGGGGACCATCAGCAGCTCCTCCGGTGCGGAGACGGTGACGCTGACCTGGGGGAAGCGGCGGCGGAACTTCTGGGCCGCGGTCCCCAGCACCTCCTCGGCGGGCTCCGGCTCCTTGGCGATGCGGGCCTGGGCGTCCCCCATGCGGGTGATGGAGAGGAGGTTTTCCACCACCCGGATCAGCCACTGGGCCTCCTCCCGGGCGTTTTCCAGCAGTTCCCGCTGTTCCCGGTCCGAGAGGCTGGGATTCTCCAGCACGGCGGAGGTGGACCCCACAATGGAGGTCAGGGGGGTCCGGATGTCGTGGGAGACGGAGCGGAGGAGGTTGGCCCGCATTTTCTCCCGCTCGTTCTCTGCCAGGAGGCTGGCCTGGCGCTTGGCCTGGGCGGTGAGGGTGCTGGTGATGAGGGAGATCATCAGCAGGGTGAAGAAGGTGAGGGGGTAGCCGGGGTTATGGAAATCAAAGGCCCAGTAAGGGTAGGTGAAGATGAAGTTGACGAAGATAACCCCCAGGACCACGGAGATAGACCCATAGAGGTAGCCCCTGGTGAGCCGGGAGATCAGCAGCACCGCCAGCACGAAGACCGGGGCGGCGAAGCCGTCGATGCTGCCCGCCAGCCAGAGGATGAGGCACAGCCCCACCGCGCAGAGGAGGATGGCGGCGGTGATGAGGAAGTCCCTCCGGGAGACGGGGAAGAGGGGGGAGGCCCAGGGCTTGCGGAAGGCCATGGCGGAGGCTCCTTTCTGTATCGGGAGTGTCGTTTTTCCTATTATAACAGGACTTCCGGCAAAATTCAATCTCCCCGCTTTCCCCGGGCGCCCAGGAGGCCCCGGAGCCACAAAACGTCCTTCCATCCCACCACCCGGAGCAGCAGCCACAAAGAGCCCAGGGCCAGCAGGTAGCACCCCATGGGGACCAGGACTCCCGCCGTCCCCTCCTGGGGCCGGAGGAGAAACACGGGCAGGGCCGCAGCGGCCCCGCAGAGGGCGGACTTTACCGCCGGGCCGGGGGAGAAGCGGAGGTTCGCCGACCGTCCCAGCCGCCGGAGGCTCAGGCTGAAGTTCACCAGGTGGGAGGCGGCAAAACTGAAATAGTAGCCCCCCATGCCGAACCGGGGCAGCAGCAGCCAGAGCAGGGCCACGTCCATGAGGTTCGTCAGGAGGTTGTACCGGGCGTTGGCGCTCTGCTGGCCCAGGCCCTTGCACATGGCGTCCACCACAATGTCCAGGTAAAGGATGGGGACCAGGGGGGCGTAAAGCCGGAGGCAGGCCCCGGCGGCTTCGCTGTGGTAGAGCAGCTGGCCCAGGGGCCGGGCGGCGGCGAAGACGGCCCCCCCGGCGCAGACGCCGAAGAGCCAGGAGACCCGGAGTCCCTGCCGGGCCAGGTACCGGACCCGGACCTGCCCCCGGCGCCGGGAGCAGCGGGAGAACTCCGCCACCAGCAGGTCCGCCAGGGAGGCCAGGATGGCCGTGGGGAACATCAGCACCGGGAAGACCATGCCGTGGAGCACGCCGTAATCCGCCATGGCGTTTACCGTCCCGGCGAAAAGGGCCAGGCGGCGGGGGATGATGAGGTTTTCCACGGTGCTGAGCCCCGCCCGGAGGTCATCCGCCAGCCCCACTGGCAGGGACAGGCCGAAGACCCGCCGCCAGGGGGGACGGTCCTCCCGGCCCTGGGGGGAGCCCTCCTGCCGGAGGACCCACAGGGCCCCCAGGGACAGCGCCCCGGCTATGGAGGACCCCAGGGCCACCGACAGGCAGGCCCGCCCCGGGTCCCCGCCCGCCCAGCGGGAGAGGAGCGCGAAGGTGACGGCCATGGAGCAGGCCTGTTCCAGGAACTCCACCGCCACCAGGGTCCGCAGCCGCCCGGCGGCGGTGAACAGTCCGGTCATCACACCGTTTAAGCAGCTGATGGGCAAAAACAGGGCGAAGGCCCGGAGGGCCGCCTCCCCGGCGCCGTCCCCAATCCAGCCCCCGGCGATCCGGGAGGAGAAAGCCCAGAACCCCGCTGCTGCGGGCAGGGCGAAGAGGAGGCAGTAGCAGACGCAGCCGGACAGGGCGGGCCGGACGCTCCGCCGCCGCCCCAGGGCCTCGGCGGAGAGGTAGAGGGCGCAGGTCCGGGCCCCAGAGGAGCCCAGGGTGAAGGCCAGCATGCGCACGGAGAGAACCAGCTGCAAAAGGCCCACCCCGGCGGCCCCGATCCGGGCGGAGAGGTAGACCTGAAAGCTCATGCCCGCCAGCCGGAGGACCAGGTTGGCCCCGGTGAGCAGCAGAGCGCCGTAAAACATGGTGCTTCCTTTTTTCAAAACAACACCCCCGTCCTAACACTATATGGACGGGGCGGGGCGGGTAGGACAAAAAGGGAGGGGTTGCACGGGCGGCAGGGAGTGTGCTACAATAAACGCTGTAATAAGCACATGTTGGAGGACGCGGCCCCGCGAAAGCATGCCGGGGCCCGGGAGGGCGCCGCCATGGAAAACCGTCCTTTCAAAACGTGAAGAATGCCGGAAGGAGAAACCGCATATGAGCATCGCTGTCATCGCCGGGACCCCGGTGGACACCCGGATGGGCGTGGACCTGATAAAGGGCAGGGGAGGGGAGGCCCAGGGCTTTCCCGTTTCCCAGACCCCGGAGGAGCAGACCGCCTTCCAAGTGGGCTCCCAGTCCGCCCGGGAGGAGGCCGTGGGGGCCATTTTGGACCGAATCAAGGACCGGGGCATGGACCGGGTCCTGGTCTACTGCAACTCCCTCAGCGCCACCATTGACGCCCGCGCCTTGGCCGGGGACCGGGGCCTCCGCATCTGGACCCCCATGGACGTCTACGGCGAAATTGCCCGCCAGTACCGCCGGGTAGGAGTCCTGACCGCCAACAGCCAGGGAGCCGCCGGGGTGGAGCGGGCCATGGTGAACGCCTCCCCCGGAACCCTGGTGTTCGGCGCGGCGGATCTGCGTCTGGTACTGGGGGTGGAGGCGGGAACGCCGCCGGAGGAACTGGTGGATGGCTGCGGGCTGGGGCACCTGCTCCGCTTCTTCGAGGGCAACGGCGCGGAGGCCGTGGTCCTGGGCTGCACCCACTTTCCCTACGTAAAGGAGGCCCTGCAAAAGCGGACAAGCCTCCCCATCCTGGACCCGGCGGAGCGGCTGGCGGAGCTGGTTCTGGCTTCCTAAGGGCCCAGGGGACCCGGGCGGACGATTGCCCGCCGCCTCCCCGGCGGGCAAAGGGGCGGAGCCCCCATTTTTCCCGGGCCGGGAAGGCCCTGGGGCCGTAAAGATTCCGCAAGAAACGACAAAATTTCCAGAAAAAATGCCGTTCACAGACTGGACATTTTTCCAAGAAGGGTGTACAATGCAAGGAAGTATGTGATAGTCTGTCCAGGCACGTCAGCCGTCCCGACGGTGGACGGTCTTTCCGTCCGCGCCCGGGCCGCTGTCAGGAGTAAAAAATGAGGTGAAATAATGGCACAAGCGTTCTTCGGCGGCGTTCATCCCCATGATATGAAAGCCGCGACCAATGAAAAGGCCATCGAACAGCTGCCCGCTCCGGCACAGGTGGTCATTCCCATGTCCCAGCACTTCGGCGCGCCATGCACCCCCCTGGTGAAGGCTGGGGACCATGTGAAGGTGGGCCAGAAAATCGGCGAGTTCCGCGGCCTTGGCGCCCCCATCCACGCCAGTGTCTCCGGTACTGTCAAGGCGGTGGAGCCCCGGCCCTATTCCATGGGCGGGAACGTCATGTCCGTAGTCATTGACAATGACATGCAGGACGAGACCAGCGAGGAGGTCCAGGCCCCCGCGAACCCGGACGCCCTGTCCGTGGACGAGATGGTGGAAATCGTGAAAAACGCCGGCATCGTCGGCATGGGCGGCGCCACCTTCCCCACCCACGTGAAAATTTCCGGCGGCGTGGGAAAAGTGGACACGGTGATCATTAACGGCGCGGAGTGCGAGCCCTACATTACCGGGGACCACCGGGCCATGCTGGAGCGCTCCGAGGAGGTCATCGGCGGCGCGACCTACCTGGCCAAGATGTTCGGCGTGGAAAAAGTCGTCATCGGCGTGGAGGTCAACAAACAAAACGGCATTGACCAGCTGAACAAAACCATTGCCGAGAAGCACGCCCCTGTGGTGGTGGAGGGCCTCCGCTGCCGCTATCCCCAGGGCGGTGAGAAACAGCTCTGCCAGGCCATCACAGGTAAGCAGGTGCCCCCGGGCGGGCTGCCCAGCAACATCGGCTGCGCGGTTTTCAATATCAATACCACCTGCGCCATTTACAAAGCGATCACCACTGGAATGCCCGTGGTGAAAAAGGTGGTGACCGTCTCTGGCTCCGGCGTGGTGGAGCCCAAGAACGTGGAGTGCCCTATCGGCACCCCCGTGTCCCTTCTGTTCGACTTCTGCGGCGGGCTGAAGGACGGTACTTATAAGCTCATTGCCGGAGGCCCCATGATGGGCATGGCCCAGTACACCGCGGACATCCCCGTGGCCAAGGGCACGGGCTGCATGCTGGCCTTCTGCGAGAAGGAAGAGCAGACCGTGGAGCATCCCCAGTGCATCCGTTGCGGCAAGTGCGTGGGTGTGTGCCCCATGCACTTGGAGCCCCTGTTCCTGTACCAGTATGCCTCCAAGGGCCTGGTGGACGAGCTGAACGACGCCCATATCATGGACTGCATGGAGTGCGGCGCCTGCGCCTACACCTGCCCCGCCAGGCTCCACCTGACCCATATGTTCAAGACTGGCAAGCAGCTGGTGAAGGACGCCGCGGCCAAGGCCAAGGCCGCCGCCGAGGCTAAGAAAGCCGCCGAAGAGGCGAAAAAGGAGGTTGTCAACAAATGACGGACTATAAGAATCTCAAGCTGATCGCCACCTCCTCGCCCCACATCCGCGGCAGCGAGACCACCCAGGGCATCATGAAAGACGTGATCATCGCCATGGTGCCCGCCTTGGCGTTCGCCTGCTTCAACTTCGGCCTCCGGGCCCTGACGCTGACCCTGGTGTCCATCGCCGGGTGCGTCTTCTTCGAGTGGCTGTACCGCAAGGTGATGAAGAAGCCCCAGTCCGTGCAGGACCTCAGCTCTGTGGTCACGGGCATGCTGCTGGCCTTCGTCAGCCCCGTGCAGATTCCCTACTGGATGATCCTCATTGGCGACGCCTTCGCCATCATCATTGTCAAGCAGCTCTTCGGCGGCATTGGCAAAAACTTCGTGAACCCCGCCCTGGCGGGCCGGGCCGTGCTGCTGGCCAGCTACGCCGGGTCCATGACCACCTGGGCGGACCCCGCCATGGGCAAGGCGGCCATCCTGGGGTCCAACGTGGACCTGGTCACCGCCGCCACCCCCCTCAGCTACATGAAGGGCACCGACCCCGCCGCCCTGGCGGAGAGCTTCGGGAACCTCACGGGTACTTACAGCGTGG
The DNA here is from genome assembly GCA_910583785.1 of uncultured Oscillibacter sp. Lineage (GTDB taxonomy): Bacteria > Bacillota > Clostridia > Oscillospirales > Oscillospiraceae > Oscillibacter. The sequence continues at coordinate 41,579 of CAJTZK010000006.1, read as the reverse complement.
GCCAGATGTTCCTGGGCCAGACCGGCGGTTCCCTGGGCGAGGTTTCCGCCCTCATGCTGATCATCGGCGGCGTGTACCTCATCTGGCGGAAGGTCATCAACTGGCAGACACCTGCCGCGTACATCGGCACCGTGGCCGTCCTCACCTTCCTGTTCCCCAAGGCCGGGAGCAGTCTGGACTGGATGCTGTACAGCATCTTCGGCGGCGGCCTCATGCTGGGCGCGTTCTTCATGGCCACCGACTATGCCACCTCCCCCGTCACCAAGAAGGGCCAGCTGATCTTCGGCGTGGGCTGCGGATTGTTCACCGTGCTGATCCGCTACTTCGGGTCCTATAACGAGGGCGTATGCTACTCCATCATGGTCATGAACCTGTTCGTGCCCTTCATCGACAAGTACACAAAGCCCGTGCGCTTCGGCGTTGTGAAATCCGACAAGAAGGAGGGGGCCGCGAAATGAGCACCAAGAGCAAGGAAAAGGTCCAGATGGACCCCGCGTACATTATTAAACTGACCGTGACGCTGCTGGTCACCTGCGTGGTGGTCGCGGCGGCATTGGGCGGCGTCAACGCCGTCACCGAGGAAAAAATCGACGCCATCAACTGGGCTAAGACCGTGGAGGCCATGAAGGCCGTGGTGGCGGATCCGGATAACACCACCTTCTCCGACAAGCTGACCCTTACCGACGAGATGACCGCCGCCTCCGGCAGCGTCACTCTGGACTCCGTGTATGAGGCCCAGGTGGGCGGCGCGACGGCGGGCTACGCCATCAAGGTGGTGGCCAGCGGTTCTCAGGGCAAGATTGAAATGATGGTCGGCGTGGACGGAGAAGGAACCGTCACCGGCGTGTCCATCGTCAAAAACGCGGAAACCGCAGGCATCGGCTCCAAGGTCATGACCAACATGCCCACCGCCTCCGGCGTAGGCGTCCTGAGCCAGTTCGAGGGCAAGAGCGCCGCCGACGGGCTTCTGGCAGTGGGAACGAATGTGGACGCCATCTCCGGCGCCACGGTTTCCACCCGGGGCGTGACCAACGGCGTCAACGCCGCGCTGGCTGTGGCCGGCGTGATGGGCTGAGAAAGGGGGAGCTGAAACATGAATCTTGGTAAACAGCTGAAAGAGGGCCTGCTGACCCAAAACCCCGTTCTGGTGCAGATGCTGGGCCTGTGCTCCACCATGGCCATCACCACCTCCATCATGAACGGCTTAGGCATGGGCGTGTCCGTGCTCATCATTCTGACGGCGGCCAACGTGGTTATCTCCGCCATCCGGAAGATTGTCCCCGACAAGATCCGTATCGCCATGTTCATCGTGGTCATCGCGGGCTTCGTCACCTGCGTGGACCTGCTGCTTCAGGCCTTTGTCCCGGCGATTGCCGAGTCTCTGGGCGTGTTCATTCCGCTGATCGTGGTAAACTGCATCATCCTGGGCCGGGCGGAGGCCTTCTCCTATAAGAACGGCGTGGGCGCTTCCTTCTTCGACGGCATCTTCCAGGGCCTGGGCTACACCCTCGTCCTGCTGGCGATGTGCTTCATCCGGGAGCTGCTGGGCGCGGGAACCCTGGCGGGCTTCCGCATCATTCCGGAGCAGTTCCCCATCGGCATTCTGACTCTGCCCGTGGGCGGCTTCCTGGTGCTGGGCTTCCTCATTGCCGCCATGCAGTGGGCGCTGTCCAAGAGTAAGGAGGGCAAGTAAATGGATCAAATTTCAAGACTGCTGGCGATTACGCTGGCCGCCATCCTGGCGAACAACTTTATCTTCTCCCAGTTCCTGGGCATCTGCCCCTTCCTGGGCGTTTCCAAGAAGGTGGATACCGCCGTGGGCATGGGCTTCGCCGTGACCTTCGTCATGGGCCTGGCCTCCGCCATCACTTGGGCGGTGAACAAATTCATCCTGGTGCCTCTGGATCTGGAGTACATGCAGACCGTGGCCTTCATTCTGGTTATCGCGTCCCTGGTGCAGTTCATTGAGATGTTCCTCCAGAAGTCCATGCCCTCCCTGTATACGGCGCTGGGCGTGTACCTGCCCCTGATCACCACCAACTGCGCGGTGCTGGGCGTTGCGCTTCTGAACATTCAGGAGGGTTACAACTTCATTGAGTCCGTGGTCTACGGCATCACCGGCGGCATCGGCTTCCTGGTTGCCATCGTGCTGTTTGCCAGCATCCGGGAGCGGCTGGTTTTCGCCGAGTATCCCAAGAGCTTCGAGGGCTTCCCCATCGCGCTGGTCACCGCCGGTCTCATGGCCCTGGCGTTCATGGGCTTCTCCGGCTTGGTAATTTGGTAAGGAGGGCGGTTGCGTTATGATGAATATTTTATTCGCGGTGGCCGTCCTGGGCGTTCTGGGCGCGATCTTCGGCCTGGTCCTGGCCGTGGCCTCCAAGATTTTCGAGGTAAAGAAGGACCCCCGTGAGGAGGCCATCCTGGGCCTGCTGGCCGGGGCCAACTGCGGCGGCTGCGGCTATCCCGGCTGCGGCGGCTGTGCCGCCGCCATTCTGGCGGGGGACGCCCCCGTCACCGCCTGCGCCCCCGCTGGGGCGGAGAACGCCGCCGCCATTGCCAAGATCATGGGCATGGAGGCTCCCACTGGGGAGCGGCAGGTGGCCTTCGTCCGCTGCACGGGCGGCGTGAACGCGAAGAAGCGGTTTGACTATGTAGGCGTCCAGGACTGCCTGTCCGCCACCAAGGTGGCTGGCGGCCCCCTGGAGTGCGCCTTTGGCTGCCTGGGCTTCGGCTCCTGCGTGGCGGCCTGCCAGTTTGGCGCCATGTCCATCGGCCCCGGCGGCACCGCCGTGGTGGACCCGGACAAGTGCACCGCGTGCATGGCCTGCGCCAGCGCCTGCCCCCGCCACCTGATTACCTCCGTCCCCGTGTCCAAGAAGGTCCACGTGGGCTGCGCCAACCAGGACAAGGGCAAGGCCGCCATGAGCGTTTGTTCCTCCTCCTGCATCGGCTGCGGCCTGTGCCAGAAGGAGTGCAAAAAAGACGCCATCCACGTGGAAAACGGCGTGGCGGTCATCGACTACGGCAAATGTGTGGGCTGCAAGCTCTGCACCAAGGTCTGCCCGCGTGATGCCATCCTCCCTGTGGCTACCGCCGAGGAGAAGGAAAAATACAAGGCCGTCAAGAAGGCCCAGGCTGAAAAGGCCAAGGCCGCCGCTGAGGCCAAGGCGGCGGAGAGCGCTGAAAAGTAACTGGAAAACAGATGGAAGGCGCCCTGGAGAAATCCGGGGCGCCTTTTCACGGGCCCGGGGCTGACCTGGATTTTTATGGAATTTGCCGGAGGGGCTTGTATTTTGCCGGGAGCTGGTATATGATAGGACCCGTCCCCGGCGGGAGCCGGGCAGGCAAAAGGCAGAGTAGGGCCGCGTGTGTAAAAGTGCCGGAGAGACGGGGAGTTGCTCTTCGGACGAAGGAAGAAATTCCGCAGTACGCGTCCCGCATCCCGCTGCCGCATAAGGGAACGGGCTTCCTCTGTGCGGCGTGCTGCCGCAATTTAGAGGAGGTATTTTTATGTCCAAAACCAGAAGAATGTGCTATGCTGCGCTGCTTGCCGCCATGTACGTGCCCTTGTCGCTGTATGTGGCGGTCCAGGTGGGGAACGTGCGGATTTCCTTCGGCTCTTTGCCGGTGGTGGTGTCCGCCCTGCTCTTCGGCCCGGTGGAGGCGGTGGCCGTGGCCATGGTGGGCGAGTTTTTCAAGCAGCTTTTGACCTATGGCCTTACCTATACCACGGCGCTGTACCTAGTTCCCCCGGCCCTCCGGGGACTGGTGGTGGGACTGGGGGCGGCGCTGGCCCTCCGCCGGGGCCAGCGGCTGGAGGAGCGGCGGGCAGCCTGCTATGCCGTCTGCGTCCTGGCGGCCATCTGCACCACTGTGGGCAACACAGGGGTGAACTGGCTGGACAGCGTGATCTTCGGTTACTACACCCCCGCCTTGATTTTCGGGGACCTGGTCTGGCGGCTGGTTGTGGGCATGATCAACGCCCTGGTCATGGCCTCCCTGGCCATGCCCCTGATCAGGGTCCTGCGGAAGCGGAACGCCGTTTCCGGCCTGTAAAGGAGGGCCGGGCATGACGGGAGAAGAGGCCCAGGCCTACATCCACTCCCAGGGCTGGGAGGCTCATGCCCCGGGCCTGGGACGCATCCGGGAGCTGCTCCGCCGCCTGGGGGACCCCCAGCGGGAGCTGAAATTCATCCACGTGGCGGGCACCAACGGCAAGGGCAGCGTCTGCGCCTGCCTCGCCTCCGTGCTGGAGGCGGCGGGTTACCGGGTGGGGCTGAACACGTCGCCCCATCTGGAGCGTTTCCACGAGCGCATCCGGGTAAACGGGGAGGAAATCCCTGACGAAGAGCTGGGAAGGGTGATGGACCGGGTTCGCCCTGCGGCGGAGGCCATGGCGGAGCACCCCACGGAGTTCGAGCTGATCACCGCCGCCGCCTTCCTGCACTTCCTGGAGCGGCGCTGTGACATCGTGGTCCTGGAGACTGGCCTGGGCGGGGAGCTGGATGCCTCCAACGTCATTGGCACCCCTGAGCTGGCGGTGCTCACCGCCATGGGCATGGACCACGCCGCCATTCTGGGGCCCACCCTCCGGGACGTGGCCGCCGCCAAGGCGGGGATCATCAAGGCCGGGGGAACCGTGGTCAGCCGGGGAGGCTGCCCGGAGGCGGACGAGGTATTCCGCCAGGCCTGCCGGGAACGGGGGGCGGCTCTGGCTGAGCTGGACCTCTCCCGGCTGAAGGTCCGGCGGCTGGGCCTGGAGGGGTCGGAGTTCGGCTTCGCCCCCTGGGAAAACCTGGCCCTTCCCCTGGCGGGGGCCTATCAGGCGGAGAACGCCGCCCTGGCCCTGACAGCCATAGAGTCCTTGATGAAGAAGGGCTGGAACATTCCGGAGGGGGCCCTCCGCCAGGGGCTGGCGGCGGTCCGCTGGCCCGGACGCTTTGAAATTCTAGGGAGGGACCCGGTCTTTCTTTTGGACGGGGCCCACAACGCCCACGGGATGCGGGCGGCGGTGGAGAGCCTCCGGGCCTTCTTTCCCGGGAGGAAGCTGGCCTTCCTTCTAGGCGTCATGGCGGACAAGGATGCCGGGGAGATGGTGGAGCTGCTGGCCCCCCTGGCGGAGCGGGCCTTCGTGGTCCGCCCCGGCAGTCCCCGGGCCATGGCGCCGGAGGCCCTGTGCGCCCTGCTGGCAGAGCGGGGCGTGGAGGCCTGGCCCCGGGATTCCGTGGAAGAGGGAATGGAGGCCGCCCTGGCTGCGGCTGGGAAAGACGGCGTGGCCTGTGCCCTGGGGTCCCTGTACCTCTGCGGTGCGGTCCGGTCCGCCTGGTTAAAAAGGCATTAAAAAGGGGAAAACACCGCCCGGCGGCTTGACAAGCCGGGCGGATACCTTTATGATAAGGAAGAATCTACATTTTGCCACGGCGGCGGACCGTCATTTCCGTCACTATGCTGACACGGGCAGGAGAGGGGACGCAACGATATGGAAATAATTAGCAGTAAGTCGAATTCTCTCTGCGTCCATCTGCGGAAGCTGGCCTCCTCCCGTTCCTACCGCGAGGAAACGGGAGAATTTTTGTGCGACAGCCCCAAGCTCCTGGGGGAAGCGGTGTTGTGGGGTGCGGACATAACCGCCCTGCTTTGCGCCGGGGAGGTGGAGCTGCCCCAGGGACTGGAGGGGCGCGTTCCCCGGGTGGCGGGGACCAGCGAGGCCGTCATGCGCTCCGTCAGCCCCATGGAGACCCCCCAGGGGGTTGTCTTTTCCTGCCGCTCCCCCGGCTGCCGCCCGCCAGAGCGGCTGGAGCCCGACGGCCAGGGGAGGATGCGCTTCCTGGTTCTGGACGGCGTCCAGGACCCGGGGAACGTGGGCACCATCCTCCGGACGGCGGATGCCTTTGGGACACGGGTGGTGCTGCTCCCCGGCTGCGCGGACCTCTATAATCCCAAGACCCTCCGGGCGGGAATGGGGGCCCATTTCCGGTCCGCCGCCTGCCGCTGCACACTGGAGGAGCTGACGGCGCTTTTGAAAACGGCGGAACTGCCGCTCTATGGCGCGGCCCTGCGGGAGGACACGGAGGATGTGCGGAAGCTGGACCTGAGCCGCTGCGCCATGGCCGTGGGCAGCGAGGGCCGGGGCCTCTCGGCGGCGGTACTGGCGGCTTGCAGCCAGACGGTCCGGATTCCCATGAACAAGACGTGCGAGTCCCTGAACGCCGCCTCGGCGGCCTCCGTGCTGCTCTGGGAGGCGGCCCGCAGAGAAATTTAAAAAATTGACGCTTGCATTTTGATGTTACTTAATATAGTATAAAGAACCTTGGTAAAAGGAGGAGCGGGACATGCTGAAATACTGGGTGTGGCTGGCGGAGCTGCCGGGACTGAAGGGCCCGGCGCGGCTGGCCCTTCTGCGGCACTTCGGCTCGCCGGAGGATTTGTTCTTCGCCGACCGGGAGGAACTGCTCCTGGCCGAGGACGTGCCCCCAGGGCAGGCGGAGCTGGCCCTGAACCGGGACCTCTCCGCCGCGGACCGCATTCTGGCGGACTGCCAGCGGCTGGGCCAGCGGATTCTGACCATCCAGGACGCCGGGTATCCCCAGCGGCTGCGGAACATCTTTGACCCGCCCCTGGTTCTTTATGTCAAGGGCCGTATGCCCGTTATAGACGAGGAGGCGGCCGTGGCCGTGGTGGGCACCCGGGACTGCACGCCTTACGGCACCGCCAGCGCGGAGCGGCTGAGCCAGGAACTGGCGGCCTGCGGCGCGGTGGTGGTGACGGGCCTGGCCCGGGGTGTGGACTCCGCCGCCGCCCGGGGCGCTCTCCGGGCGGGGGGAACCGTCGTGGGCGTGACGGGCAGCGGCCTGGACGTGGTCTATCCCCCGGAAAATGGGGACCTGTACGCCGACGTGGCCGCCGCGGGCGCCCTTTTGTCCGAGTACCCACCGGGCTCCCCGCCAGACAAACACCACTTCCCCGCCCGGAACCGGATCATGTCCGGACTCAGCGTGGCGTCCCTGGTGGTGGAGGCCCCGGACCGCAGCGGCGCGCTGATCACCGCCCGGCTGGCCCTGGAGCAGGGACGGGAGGTTTACGCCGTCCCCGGGCCCATCAGCGCCCCCGCCAGCACGGGCTGCAACCGCCTCATCCGGGACGGCGCGGGCCTGGCGGCAGAGGGCTGGGACATCCTGCGGGACTTCCAGGAGCGGTTCCCGGAGAAGCTGCGCCCCGCCGGGGAGCTCCCGGCCTGGACGCCCCTGCCCGCCCGGCGGCGGGCCGCGCCGGAGCCCCGGCGGAGGCCGGAGGCCGCCCTGGCGCCGGAGAAGGGGCCCTCCCTCCGGACCGTGAGCCCGGAGGGCCTGACCGACGACCAGGCCGCCCTTCTGGGGATCCTGGCGGCGGAGGAGCCCGCGCAGGTGGATGGCCTGATTCAAGCCACGGGCATTCCTGCCCGGCGGGTTTCCTCGGCGCTGACCATGCTGGAGATTGACGGCATGGTGCGCCAGCACAGCGGCAAACGGTATACCCGGCTTGTGACGCTGGCGGAATAACGCGAATTTTATCCCCTTCCCGCAGGGCGGGAAACAACGGAGGTAACTATGGCAAAGCAGTATTTGGTCATCGTGGAATCCCCGGCGAAGGCCAAGACCATTGGGAAGTATCTGGGGAAGGAGTATACCGTCAAGGCCTGTATGGGCCACCTGCGGGACCTGCCCAAGAGCAAGCTGGGCGTGGACCCGGAGCAGGATTTTGAGCCGGTTTACCAGCCCATTAAGGGCAAGGAAGATATTATCAAGGACCTGAAAAAATCCGCCAAAGCGGCGGATACCGTATTCCTGGCAACGGACCCGGACCGGGAGGGGGAGGCCATCTCCTGGCACTTGAAGCACTTACTGGACCTGCCGGACGAGAAGACCCAGCGGGTGACCTTCAACGAGATTACAAAAAAGGTGGTCCAGGAGAGCATCCAGTCCCCCCGGGCCATTGACCAGAACCTGGTGGACGCCCAGCAGGCCCGGCGCATCCTGGACCGCCTGGTGGGCTACGAGTTGAGCCCCCTCCTCTGGAAGAAGGTCCGCCGGGGCCTCTCCGCCGGGCGGGTCCAGTCCGTGGCCACCCGGATGGTGGACGACCGGGAGCGGGAGATCGAGGCGTTCCAGCCCGAGGAATACTGGACCCTGGACGCCAGCCTCCTGGGCCGGAACAAGCCCTTCGCCGCCCGCTACCACGGGAAGGACGGCAGGAAGGCGGAACTGAAGAGCCAGGCCGAAGTGGACGCGGTGGTCCAGGAGACGGAGCATGCCGCCTTCTCGGTGAAGAGCGTGAAGCGCACCGACAAGCAGCGCAGCCCCTCGCCCCCGTTCACCACCTCCACCATGCAGCAGGAGGCTTCCCGGAAGCTGAGCATGACCCCCCGGCGGACTATGGCCATCGCCCAGCAGCTCTACGAGGGCGTGGACATCGCCGGGGAGGGCACCGTTGGCCTCATCACCTATATGCGTACCGACTCCCTGCGCCTCAGCGAGGAGGCCCTGGCGGAGGCCAAGGCGTTCATCCTGGGCCGCTACGGGGACGCCTACGCCAAAACCAACCGCTATAAGGCCAAGGCCAATGCCCAGGACGCCCACGAGGCCATCCGCCCCAGCAACGTCCGCTGGACCCCGGAGGACTTGAAGGCGGACCTGACGGGGGAACAGTACCGGCTCTATAAACTCATTTGGAGCCGCTACGTGGCCTGCCAGATGTCCAACGCCGTGTACGACAGCGTCTCCGTGGAGATCGGGGCCGGGAGCCACGACTTCCGGGCCAGCTCCTCCAGCCTGAAATTCGCTGGCTATACCGCCGTCTACGAGGAGGGCAAGGACGAGGAAAAAGAGGAGAAGGAATCCCCCCTGCCGGAGCTCCAGGAGGGGGAGGCCCTGGCCCTGAAGGGCTTCGCCCCCAACCAGCACTTCACCCAGCCCCCCGCCCGGTATACGGACGCGTCCCTCATCCGGGCCATGGAGGAACAGGGCATTGGCCGTCCCTCTACCTACGCTCCCACCGTGTCCACCATCCTGGACCGGGCCTATGTGGAAAAAGAGGGCAAGTATCTAAAAATCACCAACCTGGGCCGGGTGGTGACGGAGTTGATGAAGGACAAATTCACCGACATTGCCGACCTCCAGTTCACCGCCCATATGGAGGAGAAGCTGGACTTCGTGGAGGGGGGCAGCATTCCCTGGAAGGGGGTCCTGCGGGACTTTTACGGGGACTTCGACAGGAGCCTGAAACAGGCGGAGCAGGACCTGGAGGGCGTGCGCATCAAGGTGCCGGACGAAGTGTCCACGGAGGTCTGCCCGGAATGCGGGCGGAATCTGGTGGTGAAATCCGGAAGGTTTGGGCGCTTCCTGGCCTGCCCAGGCTTCCCGGAGTGCAATTTCACCATGCCCCTGGTGGTGGAGATGCCGGGCCGCTGCCCCAAGTGCGGCGGACGGCTGATGAAGCGGACGGGAAAGAGTAAGAAAAACGGGAAGCAGTACACCTACTACTGCTGCGAGCACTCCACCAGCAAGACGGAGGCGGAAAAGTGCGGCTTCATGACCTGGGACGTGCCCGTGAAGGACGACTGCCCGGCCTGCGGCCAGACCATGTTTAAGAAAGCGGGCAAGGGGGCCCGGAAGCCCTTCTGCATCAATCCGGAGTGCTCCAACTTCCTGCCGGAGGATAAGCGGGGCTATCCCCGCTTCGCCGTCCGGAAGGAGGGGGAGGAGCCCCCCGAGGCGGAGGAGACGCCGGAGAAGCCCGCCGCCAAAAAGGCCGGGAAAACGGCCTCCGCCAAGAAGACAGCGGCCAAGACCGCGAAAGCGGCCTCCGCCAAGAAACCGGCGGCGAAAACCGCGAAAGCCTCCACGGCGAAGAAAACCACCGCGAAGAAACCCGCCGCCAAGAAAGCCGAGACGCCGGAGGAGGGCTAAGCCAGCTCCCTGGCGGCGGCAAAAGCGGCCTGGAACATGGCTTCCTGCTCCATGAGGGCGCGGGCGTTTAAGGCAAGGACGTACTGCCGGAGGAGCTCCTGACAGCACTCCGGCAGGGCGGCGGAAAGCGCGCCGTAAAGGCGGGCGAGCTCAATGGCGTAAGTGTCCCGCTCATAGCCGTCTATGTAACGGTCCAGCGCGCACGCCCGGAGTTCATCGCAGATGGTTTGCATCAAGGGTGACACAAAAATCCCTCCATTTATGCAAGGTTTATTCGTGTATATAGTACACGAATAACTTGTGCGTGTCAAGAGGTAATTTGCGGAATTATGGTAAAAATTTCGGAGCGTTTACGGGCGTTGCGTAAAGAAAAAAAGATGCGGCAAGCTGATGTCGCAAAATTGCTGGGGATTGGTGTCCGCACCTATCAGTATTATGAGAGTGACGAGCACCGCCCGGATTATGAGATGCTGATAGTGCTGGCGGATTTCTTTGGAGTGTCCACAGATTACCTGTTGGGCAGGTCTGAGGAGAGATAGGTAGAAACCTGGGGAATGGCCCGCACAGGGGTACGGGCCCCACAGTAAAATCATAGCCTCTGAAAAAGCTGGTCCCACATCGCGGGGCGGGACAGAGCCCGCCCCCTACAGGGTGTTCTACTGATAGAAGGGCAAAAAATTGGCCCGAAGGGCCCATACTTCCTTTTCTCTTTTGGACCGTGCACGGCCCGTTTTCTCTTTTCCTTCTGGAAGGAAAAGAGAAAATGGGGGGTGCAATGAACCAGCCATCGCTGGTATCCAGTCCACCCCGCCCGTCAGGGCGAGTACCAACCCCTTCAACGGAGGTGAACCCATGACCGTAACGGTAATAGGCGCCGGCCTAGCCGGCAGCGAAGCCGCCTGGCAGCTAGCCAGGAGCGGCATCCAAGTGACTCTTCGGGAGATGAAGCCCGGAAAAAAGACCCCCGCACATGAGACGGCGTATTTCGCCGAGCTCTGCTGCTCCAACTCCCTGCGGAGCGACCAGCTGGAAAACGCCGCAGGCCTCCTCAAGGAGGAGCTCCGCCGCCTGGATTCCCTGATTCTGTCCTGTGCCGACGCCACCCGGGTGGAGGCGGGCGGGGCCCTGGCGGTGGACCGCCACGGCTTTGCCCGGCTGGTGACGGAGCGGCTGCAAGGCCACCCCAATATCACCGTGGTCCCCGGCGAGGTCACCGAAATTCCCAGCGGCGAGGTGGTGATCGCCTCCGGCCCCCTGACTTCCGATGCCCTGGCGGAGCGCCTCCAGGCCCTGCTGGGGGATGATTCCGCCCTCCACTTCTACGACGCGGCGGCCCCGCTGGTCTCCGCTGAGAGCATCGACATGGAAAAGGCCTGGATGGGCTCCCGCTATGACCGGGGCACGGCGGACTACGTGAACTGCCCCATGACCCAGGAGGAGTACGACGCCTTCTGGCAGGCCCTCACCACCGCCCGGGAGGCGGAGGTCCACGGTTTCGAGGACCAGAAGGTCTTCGAGGGCTGTATGCCTGTAGAGGTCATGGCCCGGCGGGGCCGGGAGACCCTTTGCTACGGGCCCTTGAAGCCCCGGGGGCTGGTGGACCCCAGGACGGGGCGGGAGCCCTACGCCGTGGTCCAGCTCCGGCGGGACAACCAGGAGGGCAGCGTTTATAACCTGGTGGGCTTCCAGACCCATCTCCGCTTTCCGGAGCAGCGGCGGGTGTTTTCCATGATTCCCGCCCTCCACAGCGCGGAGTTCCTCCGCTATGGGGTGATGCACCGGAATACCTTCTTGAATTCCCCCCAGCTGCTGGACCGCTACTACCGCCTCAAGGCGGAGCCCCGCATCTCCTTCGCCGGGCAGATGACTGGGGTGGAGGGCTACGTGGAGTCCGCCGCCAGCGGCTTTCTGGCGGGGGTGGAGACGGCCCGGAGGCTCCGGGGACTGCCCCCGGTGGATTTCCCCCAGGAGACCGCCATCGGCGCGCTGGGGCTGTATGTCTCCAACCAGTCTGTTACGGCCTTCCAGCCCATGAACATCAACTTCGGCATCATGCCGCCCCTGGGCCGCCGGGTCAAGGGGAAGCGGAACAAAAACGCGGAGCTCAGCCGCCGCTCCCTGGAAATCATCGAGAAACTGCGGGAGACCGTGCTGGAATAACTATCCGAGATACAGACATAAGGGAGGGTCAAGCATGAAGATCATCGTGGACGCCATGGGGGGGGATAACGCCCCGCTGGCTGTGGTCCAGGGGGCCCTGGAGGCCCACAAGGCCTACGGTACCGACGTGATCCTGGTGGGCCGGATGGCGGATATCCTGAAGGCCGTGGAGCAGTGCGGGGAGAAGAACCTCCCCTCCGGGGTGGAAATCCGGGACGCCTCGGAGGTGGTGGAGATTTCCGATGATCCTGCCACCGCCTTTAAAAAGAAAAAGGATTCCTCCCTGACGGTGGGACTGAACCTGCTGAAAAACGGGGAGGGAGACGCCTTCGTGTCCGCCGGCTCCACGGGGGCCCTGCTGGCGGGGGCTACGCTGGTGGTGAAGCGCATCCGGGGCGTCCGCCGGGCGGCCATGGGGCCCGTCCTGCCCACGGCGGAGGGGCGGATGCTCCTGTGCGACTGCGGGGCCAACGCCGAGTGCACGCCGGAGTACCTGCTCCAGTTCGCCTACCTGGGGAATTACTACGCCAAGCGGGTCCTGGGGGTGGAGCGCCCCCGGGTGGCCCTTTTGAACATCGGCGCGGAGTCGGAGAAGGGGGACGGCCTCCGGCAGGAGGCCCACGCCCTGCTGGCCCAGGCGGCGGAGGCCGGGCGGCTGAACTTTGTGGGGAACCTGGAGTCCGGGGACGCCATGCTGGGCGGGGCGGACGTGCTGGTGGCCGACGGCTTCACGGGCAACGTCATGCTGAAATCCCTGGAGGGCACCGCCAAGTTCCTCTTGAAGGAATTGAAGAAGGTGTTCCTCTCCAGCACCAAGACCAAGATCGCCGCGGGACTGGTGAAGGGGAACCTGGCGGAGATGAAAAAGCTGCTGGACCCCAGCGAGGTGGGGGGAACCCCCTTCCTGGGCATCTCCAAGCCCGTCATCAAGGCCCACGGCTCCTCCGACGCCCGGGCCATCCGCAACGCCATCCTCCGGGCGGAGGAATACGCCGCCAGCGGCTTCATCGCCGACGTCCAGGAGAACATCGAATTGATGAAAGTCGGGGCAGATAGGCAAAATTTGCCGGATGCCCCTTGACAGCACGGCGGCGGTTGCCGTATGATAGGCTTCGTGAAAAGCCTGCTGCCTCAAGAGGGAGGCAAGTCTATGAAGGAGTGAAACGGCAATGTCAAACGAAGAGATTTTAAAGATCCTGCGGGAGCTGGTGGCGGAGCAGTTCGCCAAGGAGCCGGAGGACATTACCATGGATACCGCGTTCGAAGGGGACCTGGGGGCGGACTCCGTGGACCTGGTGGAGCTGGTCATGGCCATGGAGGAGGAGTTCGAGGTCGGCGAGATTGAGGAGGAGGAGCTTACCTCCCTCAAGACCGTGGGCGATGCGGTGAACTATCTGGCAAACAAGCTGAACAAGTAAAACGCGCCCGCCGGGAGGCAGGCGCTGAGGAAGCCCGCCCCGTGAGTCCCCACGGGGCGTCCTTTCAGAGAGGACCGCTATGGAGGAACTGGAGAAAAAACTGAATTACGCCTTTCAGGACCACGCGCTGCTGGAGGAGGCCCTTTGCCACAGCTCCTATGCCAACGAGCACCGGGCGGAACACCTGTCCAGCAACGAGCGCCTGGAGTTCCTGGGGGATTCGGTGTTGGGCTTCGTGACGGCGGAGTTCCTCTTCGCCCAGCACCCGGACCTGCCGGAGGGAGACCTGACCCGCATCCGGGCGGCCCTGGTCTGCGAGCAGAGCCTCTACGAGGTGGCCCGGAAGCTGAACCTGGGGGCTTACCTGCGCCTGGGCCGGGGAGAGGAGTCCGGCGGAGGCCGGACCCGGACCTCTATTTTGGCGGACGCTACGGAGGCGGTCTTTGCCGCTGTGTACCTGGACGGGGGCATTGCCGCCGCCTCGGCGCTGATCCACCGCGTGCTCCTGGACGCGGAGCGGGAAGAGGTGGTGGAGGAGCGCCGCCGGGACTACAAGACGGCCCTCCAGGAGCTGGTCCAGCGGCAGGCGGACCAGGTGCTGACCTACCGCATGGTGGGGGAGCGGGGCCCGGACCACGCCAAGATTTTCGCGGCGGAGGTGCTGCTGAACGGCACGTCCGTCGGTTCCGGCTCCGGCCACAGCAAGAAGGAGGCGGAACAGGCCGCCGCCCGCAGTGCCTTAGAGAGTTTATCCGGTTAGAGCATCCCCGGCGGAGCCTGTCCGCCGGGGATATTTTCCGACCGGAGGGCGGCGTGGAGGCCGCCCTGTCCGGACAGGAGGGGAGCAGCCCGGCGGCCCCGGGGAAGAGCCGGAGGCCCCGCGCCAACGCAAACCAGGGCCAGGGCTGCGGCGGGAGCCAGAATGGCTGCGGAGAGGCGGGATGCAGGGATGGCGTTTTTATAGCGCACCCGTCCTTGGGGCGTGCCTTCCTAGTAGCAGGCCGGGCCTGTCCAAGGGTTTTTCTGGAAGCAGACAAGCCGGGCCGGAGCTGATGCTCCGGCCCGGCTTTGCTTATGCCAGCAGGGCGTTAATCTCCTCAATCTCCAAATCCTGCAAGGCCCAGTTCACGCCATAGCCAACGACCTTGCTCAGCTCCCGGACCTGCTGGTCCACGTCCCGGGTGGTCACCGTCAGGGGGGCCTTGCCGTGGCGGAGCCGGGTTTCGTCCAGCTCCGGGATGCCCGCGTCCTCCAGCAGGTCTGCCGCCAGGGTGGCCGCCTCCACCACCGTGGGCACGCCGATGGCAAACACGGGGACCCCCAGGGTTTCCTTGTTCAGCGCCGCCCGGTGGTTCCCCACGCCGGAGCCCGGGACGATGCCCGTGTCCGAGAGCTGCACCGTGGTACACATCCGGCCCACCCGCCGGGCGGCCAGGGCGTCAATGGCGATGACCAGGGAGGGTTTCACCTGTTCCACCAGGCCCCGGACGGCCTCGGCGGATTCCACTCCGGTGGTGCCCAGGACTCCCGCCCGGAATACCGCCACGGGACGGAACCCGGCGAAATGCTTCGGCATGGCGGCGATGAGGTGCCGGGTGACCAGCACGTTGTCCGCCGCCAGGGGGCCCACGGCGTCCGGCGTCATGGCGGCGTTCCCCAGGCCCACCACCAGGGCGGGGCCTTCCGCCGGGAGCATGGCCTTTAATTGGGCCCCCACTGCCCGGACGGCCCGCTCGAAAAAGTCCGCTTTCCGCTGCCAGAAGCTGGAGAGGTCAATGGTGAGGTAGCTCCCCTGGGGCTTTCCCAGGGCCTCTTCTCCCCGGTGGTCCAAAATATCCACCCGGGTGACTGGATAGCCCTCTTCCCGGGACTTTGCCGCCTTGACGCCCGAGAGCCGGGTGGTCTTTTCCGTGGATTCCTG
Source organism: uncultured Oscillibacter sp. (assembly GCA_910583785.1). Taxonomy (GTDB): domain Bacteria; phylum Bacillota; class Clostridia; order Oscillospirales; family Oscillospiraceae; genus Oscillibacter. The sequence goes on along the minus strand of CAJTZK010000006.1, from coordinate 26,136 downwards.
CCAGAGCTCCCGGGCCTCTAAGGCCAGGTCAGTGCGTTTCGCAAACATAGGGCCGCCTCCCAAACCGAAAATTTCTTGGCTTAGGGTTTGCCGGGGGCGGCGGATTATGCGGGAAGGGCCCTGAAAAAATTCAAGGCCCTTCCGCAACCAGGGGCAGGTCCACCATGGCGAGCCCCCGGCTCATGGCGTACTGCATGGTGTATTGGGTGCCTCCGGGAGTGCCGTCAAAGGCGGCGATGAGCAGGGAGGCGTGGTCCACCATGTACCGGTCCCGCCGGAGCATGCAATGGGGGGTATACTTGGCGGAGACCAGGGTCTCGAAATCGCAGGACTCCACCAGCCGTTCATACCGCTCCCGCTGGCCTGGGGCCCAGGCCTCCGCCTGGGTGGGACAGGGAATGGCAGCCTCCACGGTGATGTCCGGGCGGCGTCCCCGGAGGGCCAGGACCGCCTCACAGAAATAGAGGTCGCAGCCCAAGGCCATGCCGCAGAGGAAATGGCGGTAGCCCTCCTCATAGGCGGCCTCCGCCGCGTCGGCAATGCGCCGTTTCAGGGAGAGGCAGCGGGGGTCCTGCTCATTGTACCGCCAGGGCAGTTTCCCAGGGCGGTGGCCAGTGAAGCAGCAGCTGATCTGTCTGGAACGCATGGGGGCCTCCTCTCCCGGCAGCGTGATGAAACCATTATAGAACATTCGTTCTGAAATGTAAAGCCTTTTCTTTTTCCGGCCGGAGGGGTATAATGGATTCCAAGCGGCGCGCCGCCGCGGGAAGGAGAGGACAGCGCATGCTCTATTCCACGTTGTGCTATCTGGAGCGGGGAGACGAGTACCTAATGCTCCACCGGGTGAAAAAGGACCACGACGTGAACCAGGGGAAATGGATTGGCGTGGGAGGCAAGTTCCAGGACGGGGAGAGCCCGGAAGACTGCGTGCTCCGGGAGTGCTTCGAGGAGACGGGGCTGGCCCTGACGGAGTACCGCTACCGGGGGCTGGTGACCTTTGTCTCCGACCAGGCGCCCACGGAGTATATGCACCTTTTCACCGCCTCCGCCTGGACGGGGACGCCGCACCCCTGCGGCGAGGGGGAACTGGCCTGGATTAAAAAGGCGGACCTTCTCTCCCTGCCCCTGTGGGAGGGGGACAGGATTTTCCTCCGCCTTTTGGAGGAGGACGCGCCTTTCTTCTCCCTCAAGCTCCGCTACCAGGGGGACAAGCTGGCGGCGGCAGCGCTGAACGGCAAGGCCCTTTAGAAAAAAGCCGCCCCTTGGGGCGGCTTGGAGGCTCTCAGGACTCCCGGTGCTCCCGGAGGGCGGCTTCCCACTTCTCCCGGTCCGCCTCCGTCAGGGGGCGGATGACCCGGCAGGGATTCCCTCCGGCCACCACCCGGGGCGGGATGTCCCGGGTGACAATGGACCCGGCGGCAATGACGGCCCCCTCCCCGATGGTAACGCCGGGGAGAATCACCACATTGCCCCCAATCCACACATTGTCCTCAATGGTGACGGGGCGGCCGTATTCCAGATCCGTGTTCCGCACCTCCGGCACCATGGGGTGGTTCACCGTGTAGATGCAGACCCGGGGGGCGATGTAAACCCGGCTGCCGATGGTGATGGGGGCGATGTCCAGGAAGATGCAGTCGTAGTTGGCGAAGAAATAGTCCCCCACGGAAATCTGGGTGCCGTAGTCGCAGTGGAAGCTGGACTCCACCCAGGCGTCCTTCCCGGCGCGGCCGAAGAGCTCCCGGATGGTGCTGTCCCGGCCCTGGAAATCATCCGGGGCCAGGGCGTTCAGCCGGTGGCAGAGCCGCTTGGCCCGCATCCGGGCCTCCGTCAGCTCTGGGTCCGGGGGATAATAGAGCTTTCCCGCCAGGCGCTTTTCCTGTTCGGTCATGGGAATCCCTCCTAAAAATTCTTTGGTTCATTATAGCAGAACCCAGGGGACCGGTCAAGGAGAGTACCCGGCCCAGGGCGCTTCTCCGGTAAGACGGACCTGTGTATCCGCCCTTCTACCGGAAGCGCAGGACCCGGGAAAACGGCGGACAAGCAGATCCGCCCTCACGCCGCGTTCCTCCTATCACATGCGGGAGCGGACATGTCCGGTCAAGAAAAGCCTTGCAATTTTCGGGGAATTTGGTATATAGTAGGAGAAAGCGCCGGAAAAAGGCGGAGCCGGAGCTCCGCCCTTTCCAAGGCTAAGATAGGTCCCTTTGGGAAGACTGGATTTACAGCGTCTCCTTCCGCTTGGGGGAATTGATGGCCACCAGCCAGGAGACCAGCAGGATCACCGCGCCGATGGTATAGCCGATATAGTAGACGCTCTGGCCCTGGGCCTCGGCGTCCATGGTGAAGAAGTCGCCGATCTGTCCGCCCAGGATGAAGGCCATGGCCACGGGGACGATGAATTTCAGGCAGATGTCCATGAACTTGTTCAGCCAGTGGATCTGCTCCGCGCCGTGGTGGATTTCGTCGGTGATGGGCTTGGTCCGCAGCTCCCAGCCGATCATGATGCTCATGATCAGCGCGCCGGCGGGCATGGCCAGACCCTCGGAGAAGGCGTCCATGAAGTCCAGCCAGCAGTCGTTCCAGGGGCCGACGCCAATCATCTGCTGGAAGGGGACGGGCACAAACTTGTTGCTGCCCAGGCCGTCCAGGGCCACAATGGCGGCCTCCACCATGATGGCGACGCACACCCAGAACACGGTCTTGGAGCGGTTGCCCTGCTTGCCCTTGCTCTCCGCGTGGTCCAGCAGGAAGGTGACGACCACCTCGATCAGGGCGATGGCGGAGGAAATGGCCGCCACCAGCACGAACAGATAGAAGATCACGCCGAACAGGGGGCCGATGGGACCCATGGCCTGGAACACGTCCTGCAGGGTGATGAACAGCAGCTTGGGGCCGCTGAGGGTGGCGCTGGGGCCGTAAGTCGCCACGGCGGCGGGGATGACGGCGATGCCCGCCATGATGGCAACCAAAGTGTCCGCGAAGACCACCACCACGGAGTTCTTCACGATGTTCTGCTCCTTTTTCATGTAGGAGCCGTAGGTGATGGTGATGCCCATGGCCAGGGACAGGGAGAAGAACATCTGCCCTCCGGCGGTGGCCAGGACGGAGATGAGACCCGGAGCCTCCTCAATGAAGCCCGCCTGCACCGCGTAGCCGGGGACGAACATGAATTTCAGGCCCTCCGCCGCGCCGGGCAGGGTGACGGAGCGGATGATGATGATGACCAGCATCACGAACAGGGCGGGCATGCCCACGTTGTTGAACTTCTCAATGCCCCCGGAGATGCCGCCCCGGTTGATGAGATAGCAGATGATCATGAACAGGAAGGTGAACATGACGCAGCCAAAGGGGTTGGTCAGCATGGAGCCAAACAGGTCCGACCCGGTTTTGATCTCCGCCCCGGCGAAGGCCAGGTTGCTCAGGTTCAGGGACATGTACTCGATGCAGTAGCCGCCCAGAACCGTGTAGAAGCTCAGGATGACAAAGGGGGAGAACACCGCCAGCCAGCCCACCCACTTAAAGCGCGCGGACAAGGCGTGGTAGGCGCCGATGGTGCCCTTTCCAGTTTTCCGGCCCATGGCCAGCTCGCTCATCATGATGCTGAAGCCCACGAAGATGGCCAGCAGCACATAGATGACCAGGAAGGCAAAGCCCCCGGACTTGCCCATTTTGTAGGGGAAGCCCCAGATGTTGCCCAGGCCCACGGCGGAGCCGATGGCCGCCATTAGGAAGCCTAAATTACTTCCCCACGAACCTCTCTCATTTTCCACAAAAATACCTCCTCTTATCGGTAATTATTAACAAATATACTATAAGCAAATCCATTCGTCAAGAAAAAATACAAAAAAAATTCACAAAATGTTTTTACTAGATGGAAAATTGTCCATTTCACGCTTTGCCGTGCTATGGGTTTCTATATAATACTCACAAATCAGGACTAAGGAAGGGACTTATGCAACAGTTTAAACCAGTGACAAAACAGGATGGGGCCAAGCTCCGGCGCTACTACAAGGACTGCCAATACGGCCTCTGCGAATATTCCCTGGGCACCAAGCTCATGTGGAAGAAGGTGCTCCGCCCCGCCTGGGCGGAGATCGCGGGGTGCTTGGTGGTCCGCAACCGGGACGCAGGCGGGTGGAACTTCGACTACCCCGTCCCCGGGCCGGAGGGGGACGTGGACGCGGCCCTGCGGGCCATTGAAGCCTACTGCCTGGAGGCGGGGCAGCTGCCCGTTATCTCCATGGTGCCGGAGCACAAGGCGGGGGAGCTGCTGAGCCGCTATCCCTACGTCCGGGTCAGCGACATCCGCACCTGGCGGGACTACGTCTACTACCGGGAGGACCTCCAGTACTTCACGGGACGCCGCTACTCCGGCCAGCGGAACCATATCAAAAAATTCCGGGCCCAGTGGCCCGGCGCGGAGGTCCGCCCCCTGACGGAGGAAAACGCCGGGGCGGTGGAACAGTTTTGGAAGGACTACGAGGCGGAGTTTCCCAAGGGGGACAACGCCAAGGCCCTGGACGAGCTGAAGCTGGCAAAGAAGATGCTGAAGCTGGCGGGGAAGCCCTGGTTCATTGGAGGGGGCATGTTCGACGGGGACAAGCTCATTGCCCTGGCCCTGGCGGAGCGCTGCGGGGACACCCTCATCATTCACATTGAGAAGGCCCTTTATTCCTATACCGGGGTCTACCCCGCCTTTGTCCAGGCCTTTGCCCTGGCCTTCGGGGGAAACTGCCAGTGGATCGACCGGGAGGACGACGCGGCGGACAAGGGGCTCCGGACCTCCAAGCTCCAGTACGGCCCCGCCCGGCTGGCCTCCAAATACCGCTTTGAGCCTATGAACGAGCTGATGCGGCACATCACGGAGATTCCCCAGGTCCAGACCGCCCGGCTGACCCTCTCGGCCCTGACGGAGAAGGACATTCCCGCCTACAACGCCCTGGTGCTGGACCAGGAGCGGAACCGCTGGTGGGGCTACGACGACGTGGCGGGCCTGGGGGGCCCGGTGGAGGAGCGGAGCTTCTTTGACGTTGCCAGGCGGGACTTTGAAAACCGCCTGGCGGTGAATTTCGCCGTCCGGCTGGAGGGAAAGCTCATCGGCGAGGCGGTGCTGTACAACTTTGACTGCCGGGGCGGTGCGGAGCTGGGCTGCCGGATTGACAGGGCCTATGCCGGGAACGGTTACGGCGTGGAGGCCTTCACGGCGGCGGCGGAGTGGGGGCTTTATAAGCTCCACCTGGGCCGGGTGTTTGCCAAGTGCTTCAAGGAGAACCAGGCGTCCTACAGGATGCTCTCCGCCTGTATGCGGAAGCACGGGGAGGACGAGACGTTTTTCTACTTCGAGAAGCTGGTGTAAAAAAGCGGGGGCGCATGCGATACCGCGTGCGCCCTCTTCTCAATCCTGGTTCGTATCCCGGCGGAGGACATGGTCCCAATGGGCCTGTTCCGCCCGGCGGATGGAAGCCCAATAGGCGTTCCGTTTCCCCGTCCACCGACTCCGCAGGATGGTCAACAGCTTTTTCATCCGTATCGCCTCCTTTGTCCTGAGCATAGCAGGATTTCCCCGGCCTGCGTAGGAAATTTGACATGTGACTTTTGGCATATCCATGTTTCAGGAAGCCGGGTATACTGAATACGGAGACCCAGAAAACCCGGAGAGGGGAGGCGCTTTTTATGCGGCGGATAGACCTTATGCCGGAGGTGGCGGCGCGGCTGGCGGAATATGGGCTGGACCTGTCTGCCCTGACGGGCTGTGAAGCCCGGTTTTATGAGGCGGGGGAGACCATCGTTCAGGTGGGCCGCTACATCGATAACATGCTGCTGATTACGGAGGGGCGGGCGAAGGTCTGCCGCTACGCGGCGAACGGGCGGAGCTTGGTGCTGTGCTACGCCTCCTCGGAGCTCATGGAAAATCTGGAAGTGCTGTGCGGCATGGAAAACGCCGCCACGTCTGTGGTGGCGATGACGGACCTCGTGTGCGTGGCAATTCCCTGGAGGGCCAACGAGGCATATCTGCGGGGGAATCTGGCTTTTTTAAACGGTCTGTGCCGGAGTCTTGCGGACAAGCTGCTCTGTACCAGCTCTCATATATCTTCCGCCTCGCTCCGCTCCTGTGAAGGGCGGCTGTGCGCCTATCTGCTGGAGTTTTCCTACAAGGGGGTGTTCAGTGAGCTTCTGACGGAGGCGGCCTCCTATGTGGGGATGAGCTACCGGCATATGCTCCGCATCTTAAGCCAGCTCTGCCGGGAGGGTTTGTTGGAGAAAGAGCCCTCCGGATACCGGATTTTGGACCCGGCGGGGCTTGAAGCCCGGATTGAATGGGACGTAAGATAGGAAGAGGAAACGGGTTCCCCCGCGCGGCGGGGGAACCCGTTTTGGTTCTCAATAAAATTCCTTGATGTAAGCGTCCACGTCCGCCCGGGTGCCCATGTAGGGGCCCGGAGTCTCCATTTTCAGGGAGACCAGCGCCGTGGCGGTCCGGAGGGCCGTGGGGATGTCCTGGGCCAGCCGCTCGTTGATGTAACAGGCGAAGGTGGTGTCCCCCCGTCCGGTGCGGCCCCCCAGGCTCCGGGCCTTGATGGGGCAGGTGTAAATCTCCTTGCCGTCGTAGACCAGCACTTCCGTGTTGTGGGTGATGAGGATTTCCTTGGCGCCCCAGCCGTAGAGGACCTTGGCGGCCTCCACCCGGTCCGCGAGGCCCGTGAGGATTTCCGCCTCGGCGGCGTCGGTTTTCAGGAAGCGGACATGGGGGAGCAGTTCCTTCTTGGCCTCCCAGTCCCGGTAGACCATGCCGCCGTTCTCCTCCCAGCGGAGCATGCACTGCACGTCAATGGCCAGCATGGCCTTCTTGGCGGCGAAGGGCAGGAATTCGTTGGGGATGTCACCGCCCACCAGGCCCGCCAGGTGCCAGATCTTGGCGTCGATCTCCTCCGGCACCTCCCCGGGACGGTAGGGGTCTATTTTGCTGTCCACGGTGGAGGTCCGGCGCTCCCGGTCCGGGGTGTGGTAGACGTTCTTGGTGACGAAGGAATGGGCGCTGTGGAGGGGGAACACCGTGATGTTGGGGGCGGCGGCGAAGGCGGCCTTTAAATCCACCTGGGTGGTGTCCGCCTTGGGAAGGACCGCAGTTTTGTGGCCCATGTTGGCGGCGGCGAAGCCGGAGTAATACACCGCGCCTCCGATGGCCTGGACGGTGGTTCCGTCATAGTCCACATTGGTGTCCTGGGCAATCTCGCCGATGATTAACGTATTGAACTGGCTCATTTCGCTTCCTCCTTACGAATGGCCTCATCGGCCTCCACAAACTCCTGGAACGACGGGCTCCAGAGGTGGAACTTTTGGCTTTCAATGATGCGCTTGTAGGCAAAGGAGTCATGGACCCGCTCGGGGAGAAGGACGGCGGTGCGGGCCTCGTCCCCGTCCCGGTGGGTGTCGGACCCGGCCAGGCGGAGATACTCCGGGTGGCGGCGGCAGAGCTCCAGGGCTTTGTCGTTGTTGTTTTCATGCCGGGGGTTTCCGTTGATGATCTCCGCGCCGTGGACGGCGGTTTCCTGGACCGGGGCGCTGCCCTTGCGGAAGGGGTGGGCGTGGATGATGAGGACCTGGTCGTGGTACTTGTCGAAGAACTCCTGGGCGCTCATGCAGCAGATATAGGGGTTGGAGCGGAGCCACTGTTCGTCGATGCCGTAGACTAAGTAGTCGTTGTCGTTTTCCGGGAAGCGGAGCTCCGCCCCCAGGATGACGTCCAAGCCCACCTCGTCGCCCCGGCGCTTAGAGGCGTGGTAGCCGCTGAGGTAATGGTCGCAGACTAGGTCCCAGTTGTGCTCCGTGTCGATGCGGGAGAGGTACTCGGGGTGGAGATGGTCCGTGACCACCAGGCCGGTGAAGCCGTTCCGGACATAACGGTCCACCACGTCGGCGGCGTAAAGGTGGCCGCAGCGGCTGGTTTCGGCGGTGTGGGTGTGTGGGTCATAGCGGTAGCCGTTCATAGTAAAAATTCCCTCTTTCCTCACGGGGGCGGAAGCCTCCTGTGTTTTATATTTAAGACGTGTACAAATCCCGGCAGGTACTGCGCTTGATCAGCGTGGGCAGCAGGATCTGATGGACGTAGCCCTGGGTGCCGTTTTCAATCTTGTCCCGGAGCATATCCACGGCCTGGACAGCCATGTCCCGCTTGGGCTGCTCCATGGTGGTCAGCTCGATCCGGGGCAGGGCGGTGGAGGAAATGTTGTCAAAGCCGATGAGGCTCAGCTGGCCGGGGATGCTGATACGGGCGTCATCCGCCGCCTTTAAAACGCCCAGGGCGTTGGAGTCCGTGGAGGCGAAAATGGCGGAGTAATCAATGGGCTTGGCGAAGAGCTCCTTGGCCAGCTGGTAGCCGTTGTTAATGGAGGAGCGGGTGAATTCACTGTTGAAGAACCGGGGGGTGAGCCCCAGTTCCTGGCAGGCGCGGATATAGCCCTCCGCCCGGAACTGGTGGGTGGTGGTGTGGCGGCGGCCGAAGTAGAGAATATCCCGGTGGCCCAGCTCATAGAGGTACTTGGTGCCGATGTAGGTCCCCCGGCTGTTGTCCACGGCCACGTAGCTCTGGGGCTGGTCCCGGAGGTTTTCGCTGAGGAAAACCGTGGGCACCTGGTCCGTGTAAGCCCGGATGTTCTCGTAGGTCTTGGGGCTCTGGGGGACGATGAGGATGCCGTCCACCTGCCGGCTGAGGAGGAGCTTTACCACCGTCTTCTCCTGCTTCAGGTCCGGCCCGGAGTTGCAGAGCATGATGTTGTACCCGTGTCCCCTGGCGCTCATCTCGGCGTAATAGGCCAGTTCCGACATGAACTGGTTGTCGATGGAGGGGACCACCAGCCCGATGAGCCCCGTGCGCTTGGTCACCATGGAGCGGGCCACGTAGTTGGTGGTGTAGCCCATTTCATCACAAAGCTTGATAATGCGCTCCCGGGTGTCGCTGCCGATCTGGTGGCTGCCGGAGAGGGCGCGGGAAACGGTGGCGTAGGAGACGCCCGCCGCCTTGGCGACGTCCTTCAAGGTTACACTTTTCATGGCTTTCCATCCTTTCCGCCCCGTTGGAAACCGTAAACGTTTCCGCTTTATTTTTTGGAACCAGCCGGACTCCGGCCAGTTCAAATTGTCAAGTAAAAGAATATCCGATTTTCCCGGCAATGTCAATAACAATCTGGATTTTTCCCATCTTTGGGCAGAAAAACGAAAAATAATCAAAGTCTTCGGCGTTTGGCATATTGACAAAGGACCTGTATTTCATTTAGAATAAGGCTGAAAAGGCCGCAAACGTTTACGGTTGGGCCGGAGACGGCCCGGCCGCCTCCTGGAACACGGTTCCGGGGACCCGCGACGTCTGAAAATATGAATGGAGGAATTTTTATGACCCCCGATATCAAAACCATCTTCTTCGACGTTGGCAACACGCTCCGCATTGTGCTGAAGGAACAGGACTTCATTGACCAGGCGGAAGCCGGCTTGATGGAGCTGATTCACACCACAGAGACCCATGACGAGCTTTTCGCCAAGCTGGAGGAGCGGTGGAAGAAGTACCGCAAGATGTCCAAGGAGACCCTGCTGGACGCCTCCGAGGGCGAGCTGTGGACCCAGTACATGCTGCCGGAGTACGACACCAATATGATCTTTGCCAACGCGGCGAAGCTGACCCGCCTGTGGCGGGACCACGACGGCCGCCGGGTGGCCCGGGCCGACGCCGTGGATACCATCAAGGAGCTCTGCGCCCGGGGCTACACCTTGGGCATCATCGCCAACACCGTCACCGAGACGGAAATCCCCGACTGGATGGCCACGGACGGCGTGGCCCAGTGCTTCAAGACCACCATTCTCTCCTCCAAGGTCCGCCTCCGCAAGCCGAACCCGGAGATTTACCACCTGGCCTGCCGCTGCATCGGCACCCCGGAGGCCAACTGCGCCTACGTGGGCGACAACCCGGTCCGGGACGTGGAGGGCACCCAGGCGGCGGGCTTTGGCATGATGATCCGCATCGACGAGCCGGACACCCTGAACATGGAGCACGCCACGGGCAAGGAGTTCACCCCGGACCACGTGATCACCGCCCTGAGCCAGCTGCTGGATATCTTCCCCGCCCGTACTTAAATCCAATCCAACTAAGGAGGGAACACGCCATGGATACGACAAAGCGCTATAAGGCCGTCTTCTTCGACCTGGGAGGCACCCTGCGCATCGCCCTGCTGGAGGAGCCCTGGATGAAGCACGCCCGCCGGAAGATGGCGGAGATCGCCGGGTCCCCCGTGCCCTACGAGGAGTTCTACCAGATGATCGAGGAACGCTATGAGCCCTACCGCAAGTGGGCCCTGGCGGAGAACAAGGAGTCCGGGGACGAGGAGCTGTGGTGCAAGTGGCTGCTGCCGGACTATGACCAGGCCCGGATCAAGCAGGTCTGCCACGAGCTGAGCTTCCAGTACCGCCAGTGCAAGGGCCGCCGGATCGTGGTGGACGGCGGCGTGGAGGTCATCAAGGGCCTTCACGAGCGGGGCTATAAGCTGGGCATCATCTCCAACCTCATCGGGGAGAACGAGGTTCCCGACTGGCTGGAGGAGGATGGCCTGGACCAGTATTTCGACAGCGTCGTCCTCTCTTCCGTCTGCGGAATGCGGAAGCCCTGCTTCGAAATTTACCAGCTGGCAGCCAAGGAGATGGGCGTGGAGCTGGAGGAGTGCGTGTCCGTGGCGGACAACATCAAGCGGGATATCCCCGGCGCGAAAAAGGCCGGTGTGGGCTGCAACATCATCTTCTCCTCCCCGGAGAAGAAACACCCGGTGGAATACACCGAGGAGAACCGCCCTGACGCGGTGATTGAGGATTTCCGGGAGATTCTGAATCTGCTCCCATCCCTTCAGGAGAACTGACGGCACACGAGTGAAGCCCGCCCTTTGGGCAGGCTTCACGCCGTTCCGCCGCTTCTTCCCCTCCCCGCGGAGACCGCTCCGCCTGGGTCCCGCGGGGCCCCAATTTACAGATAAATTACGCAAGGAGGCCGATCAGGAATGAACACCGATATCCGTTACATCTTCCTGGACCTGGGGGGCACCTTCCGGGTCATCGACGAGGACCCCGCCTATCTCTCCGCCGCCCGGGCCAAGATCGCGGAGCTCTGCGGCGTGGAAACCGACAACCCCAACCAGTGGTTCAGCGACGTGATCGACAAGCGGTACGACAAGTACCGGGACTGGGCCCTGAAATTCATGTGCGAGGCCCCGGAGGAGGTCCTTTGGACCCGGTGGCTGGCCTATGACATGGACCGGGAGCGCATTTTGAAGAACGCCGCCGAGCTGACCTACCAGTACCGCCAGACCAAGGGCCGCCGCACGGTGGTGGAGGGCGGCGCGGACACCGTCAAGGAGCTCTGCGCCCGGGGCTACACCATGGGCATCATCAGTGATTTGGTTGGCAAGCGGGAGGTGGACGAGTGGCTGGACGCCGACGGCCTCCGGCCCTATTTCAAGACTGTCCAGCAGTCCTCCATCACCTATATCCGCAAGCCCGGCCCCGCCATCTACTATTACGCGATAGAAGAGGCAGGCGCCCAGCCGGAGAACTGCTGCTACGTGGGCGACAACCTGAACCGGGACATCGTGGGAGCCAAGGCCGTGGACTTCGGCATGACCGTGGCGGTGCAGTATGACAAGGGCAAGGCCCTGAAGCTGACGGAGGAGAACATGCCCGATGCCAAGATTTACACCTTCCCCCAGCTGCTGGACATCTTCCCGGAGCGGGGCAGGGTGGCCGTTGACAGGCTGACGGCCCCCAGCGACGGACAATAATTTCATAGATTTTTTGGAGGTTTTTTATATGGCAGACATGAAACGCGGCGGCGCCCAGCTGGCGGAAGCCGTCAAGAAGGCATACGAGCTGGGCCAGGACGACTATCATCTGGAACCCATGGTCCTGGTGGAGGACGGGAAGCCCGTGGGCAAGATTTCCGACGGCGACGCGGCCATCTTCTGCTGCCGCCGGGGCGAGCGGGAGATCGAGCTTACCGAGATGTTCACCGAGCCCGATTTTGACAAGGTGGACCGCCGGATGCTCCGGGATCTGGACTTCGTCATCATGACCATGTACCACGATAAGTTCAAGGACCTGCCCATCGCCTTCGCCCCCGCCAAGGTGGTGAAGCCCCTGGCCCAGGTTCTCAGCGAGGCCGGGAAGACCCAGTTCCACTGCGCCGAGAGCGAGAAATTCGCCCACGTGACCTTCTTCTTCAACGGCGGCGAAAACAACCCCTTCCCCGGGGAGGACGATGTGTGCATCCCCTCTCCCAAGGGCATCGACTTCGACCAGCAGCCGGAGCTGTCCCTGCCCAAGGTGGCGGACACCGTCATGGATGCCCTGGGCAAATACGACTTCGTGGTGACCAACTTCGCCAACGGAGACGTTATTGGGCACACCCAGAACACCGAGGCGAAAATCAAGGCCTGCGGCTATGTGAGCCAGTACCTGGACAAAGTGGTCAATGACGCCCTGGGCAAGGGCTACGTGGTGGCCATCACGGCGGACCACGGAAACATCGAAAAGCTCTACACCGCCGCCGGGAAGCCCGACGGGGCCCATACCACCAACCTAGTGCCTTTCATCATGATCGACCCCGCCGACAAGAGCCCTATCGCCCTGCGGGACGGCTCCCTGGGCGACGTGTCCCCCACGGTGCTGGACGTCCTGGGCATCCCCCAGCCCGCGGAGATGGACGGCAAGTCCCTCTGCGAGGGCAAGGCCTGGGGCCAGGGCCGGAAGATGCTCCTCATCATCTGCGACGGCTGGGGCCTGGGCACCGGAGACGACGGCGACGCCATCCACCTGGCGGACACTCCCTACTGGGATTCCCTGCTGGCAGGCCAGTCCTGGTCCAAGCTCCACGCCTCCGGCGAGTTCGTGGGCCTGGGCGCGGGCAAGGCTGGCAACTCCGAGGCGGGCCACTCCAACCTGGGCGCGGGCCGCTGCGTGATGCAGGACGACGTCCGGCTGGACGCCGCCGTGAAGGACGGCAGCTTCAAGCAGAATCCCATTTTCCTCCAGGCCATTGAGCATGCCAAGAAAAACGGCACTTCCCTGCACCTGCTGGCCTACCTGACCTACAAGTCCTCCCACGGCTGTATTGACTATCCCCTGAACATCTGCGAGATGGCCCGGGACAACGGGCTGGACCGGGTGTATCTCCACATCATCTTCGACGGCCGCTCCACTGAGCCCGGCTCCGCTCCCGCCCTGCTGGCGGAGACGGACGAGAAGCTGGAGGCCATCGGCGTGGGCCGTATCGTGGACGGCGTGGGCCGGGGCGTGGTCCTGGACCGGGACAAAAATTACGACAAGGTAAAACGGGCCTACGACGCCATGGTAGAGGGCTCCGGGACCCAGTACGAATAAGCGCTTTCGCGGGAAGGCCGGGACGGATGCGCCCGGCCTTCCAGAATTATGAAATTGCACGCAAAATGGAGAAAACTGCACGCAAAAAGTTTGTTAAAAATATAATTGTCATTGACGGGAACGGCGCGGGTGGAGTAAAATATCCCACGAGGATTAGCTCCACAGCATGACTACAACAAACAGGAAAGGAAGCGAACCCCATGAATGAGAAAAAGCTAAAAGTCCTGGCGGCTGAAATCCGGCTGGAGACGCTGAAGGTGATCCACAGCCGCGGGTTCGGCCACGTGGGCGGGTCCATGGACCTGGCGGACCTGATGGCGGTTTTATACGGGGAGGTTATGAAGTACGACCCGAAGAATCCCCGCTGGGAGGACCGGGACTGGCTGGTGCTGTCGAAGGGCCACGCGGGACCTGTGGCCTACGCCACCTTCGGCCTGATGGGCTTCTATCCCATGGAGGAGGCGTACACCCTGAACCAGCCTGGGACGAAGTTCCCCAGCCACACGGACCGCAAGCTCACCCCCGGCGTGGACCTCACCACCGGCTCCCTGGGCCAGGGCGTCTCCACCGCCACCGGCGCGGCCCTGGGCAATAAGATCGACGGACGGGACAGCACGGTCTTCTGCGTCATCGGCGACGGCGAGGCGGACGAGGGCCAGGTCTGGGAGGGCTTCCATTTTGCCTATGCCCACAAGCTGGACAACATCATCTACTTCATCGACAACAACGGCTACCAGCTGGACGGCCCCACGGACGGCATCCTGGCCCATGGGGACATCGCGAAAAAGGTGGAGGGCTTCGGCCTGCACACCCAGGTCATTGACGGACACGACGTGGCGGCCATCTACGAGGCCATCCAGAAAGCCAAGGAAACCAAGGGCGTGCCCTCCTGCATTGTGCTGAGCACCAGCAAGGGCAAGGGCGCGACGTTTGCGGAGCCCAAGCACGACCACTCCTCCCAGCCCAAGGAGGAGCAGTGGCTGGAGGCCATTGCCGCTTCCGAAAAAGAGCTGGAAGCCGCGAAGAACGCTTAAAGGAGGGTGAGAGAAATGAATGTGAAACTGATTGGCAAACATGAAAAGGACTCCCGTGCCTGCCGGGACGGCCTGGCTCTGACCCTGAATGAGCTGATGGCCGAGGACAAGAGCATCGTGTATGTAGACTGCGACCTGATGGGCTGCATCAATACGAAACAGCTGGCCAAGAACTATCCTGACCGGGCCTTTGAGGCGGGCATCGCCGAGGGCAACGCCGCGGGCATTTCCGCGGGCCTGGCCGCCACGGGGAAGAAGGTTTTCTTCCACTCCTTCGGCACCTTCTCCAGCCGCCGGTGCTATGACCAGATCTACATGAGCGCGGCCTACGCCGGCCTGAGCGTCCGGGTGCTGGGCTCCGATGCGGGCGTCACCGCCGCCTTCAACGGCGGCACCCACATGCCTCTTGAGGACGCCGCCATGTACCTGTCCATCCCCACCGCCACGGTGATCGACCCCGCCGACTATGACCAGCTGGCCAGCGTCACCAAGGGATTGGTGAACGTGGAGGGCGTGAGCTTCACCCGCTTCGTCCGCAAGGACGTGATCCGGGTCTATGATGAGGGCAGCGAATTTGAGATCGGCAAGGGCGTGGTGCTCCACGAGAGCGCGGACGATAAAGCGGCAATCATCACCTCCGGCATCATGGTGGACGAGAGCCTGAAGGCCTACGAGGCCCTCCAGGCCGAGGGAATCAGCGTCCGGGTGATCGATATGTTCACCTGGAAGCCCCTGGACGAGGAGCTGGTCATCAAGGCCGCCAAGGAGACCGGGGCCATTGTCACCGCCGAGAACCACAACACCTGCTGCGGCCTGGGCTCCGTCGTGGCCAACTGCCTGGCAAAGAACTGCCCCACGGTGCAGGAGTTCGTGGGTGTGCAGGACGAGTTCGGCCAGGTGGGCCCCCAGGATTTCCTGATGGACACCTACGGCCTCCGCGCGGCCAACATCGTCGAGGCCGTGAAAAAGGCGATTGCCCGGAAGTAATTTTAGGCAACCCTACAAAATTGGCGGGTATCGAAAGACGGGCCGCCGAGCACCCGCAAGGGGTACGCCGCCGCCGTAAGCGGCAAAGCCGCTAACGGCAGGCGCAGGGCGGCGGCCCCTACGGTACGCCTATCGTACAACGCAGCCTGTAGGGGCGGGCCCCCTGGCCCGCCTGTCCTCCGCAAATGCCGTTCTAAAAATTTAAAAGGAGACTGATTCATTATGGCTCAGAAAATGGACGCATTTTCCGCCGCCCTGATGGCCGACAAGCGTGAAATCATCTTTGCCCCCACCGTGTACAAGTTCGACACCTTCGCCGCCATGGCGGAGGAGTTCAAGCTGAACGAGCGGGACGTGGTGCTGACCAACGAGTTTATCTACACCCCCTTCATGAAGGAGCTGAACCTCAAGTGCCAGTTCGTGTTCCAGGAGAAGTTCGGCGCGGGCGAGCCCTCCGAGGCCATGATCCAGACCATGTACGACGCCATCCCCTACGAGAGCTATGACCGGGTCATCGCCGTGGGCGGCGGCGCCATCATGGACCTTTGCAAGCTGCTGGGCTGCAAGCGCCCCGACAGCGTCCACAACCTGTATTTCAAGCGCTTCCCCGTCCAGCATGAAAAGGACGTCATCGCTATCCCCACCACCTGCGGCACCGGCTCCGAGTGCACCAACATCTCCGTGGCGATTGTGAAGGACGAAAAAGACGGCGTGCTCACCGGCGGCGAAACCAAGCTGGGTCTGGTGTCCGACGACATTATCCCCAACAAGGTCTGCCTGATTCCGGACCTCATCAAGACCCTGCCCTACAAGCCCTTCGCCTGCTCCGCCATTGACGCGCTGGTCCACGCCACCGAGTCCTTCCTGAGCCCCCACCGCAAGACCATGACCTCCGAACTCTTCTCCGAGAAGGCCATGGACATGATCCTCAAGGGCTTCAAGCTCATCGACGAGAAGGGCCAGGACGCCCGGTTCGAGTACCTGGACGAGTTCGTCACCGCCAGCTTCTATGCCGGCATCGCCTTCTTGAAGGCGGGCTGCGGCCCTGTCCACGGCATGAGCTTCCCCCTGGGCGGCACCTACCACGTGGCCCACGGCGAGAGCAACTATATGCTCTTCGGCGCCATCATGGACTACTATGACGAGAAGAACCCCGACGGCGAGATCATGCGCTTCAAGGAGCTGGTGGCCCGGATTCTGGGCTGTGAGGCCAGGAACGCCATCCCCGAAATGAACGCCCTGCTCCAGCGCATCCTGCCCCTGCGCCCCCTGCGGGACTGCGGCTTCACGGAGGAGGACTTCAAGAAGTTCCCCCAGAGCGTGGAGGCCAACCAGCAGCGCCTCATGACCAACGCTTACTACCCCTTCGACCTGGAGGCCGAGGAGGCTATTTACCGCAAGTGCTTCTAAAAGGTTCCCCTGAGAAGGAAAACCACCCGGCATGCTTGGCATGCCGGGCGGTTTTTTCGTTGTCCGGGGGCCTCCGCCGGAGGCGCTATGCCTCTGGGTGTTCCGGTTCCTCCGGCCCAGGGGAGTGCAGCTGGAAAATCCTCTCGAAAAACAGGGAAGCCAGCAGCACGGTCAGGACGGGCATGAACACCACGGGCCACCATTCCTCGATGCAGAAAACGGCAGCCTGCGCCGTCAGCAGCACCACCACAACGGTGCTGGGCAGGTGGGCGGCGGTAAGCTGGAGGGCCATGCGGAACAGCCCGCCCACGCCGTAGTGGAACCGCCCCAGGAGGGGAAACAGCCAGCACAGCACCCCCGCCGGGAGGACCAGCGCGAAGTAATAGGCCACGTAGAGAAGATAGGCCCCGCCTCCCAGGCGGGTCCCGTACCAGCGGACAATGAAGTGCCCTCCCAGCAGCAGCAGGGCCAGGGGAACCACGATGAGCCCCGCCAGCAGGCCCACTTTAAAGTTCTGCCGGAAGGAGCGGAGATAGTACCCAAAGGCCCCGCTCTCCCGTCCCCGGACGCACTTTACCACCGTATAGTACAGCGCCGCCGTGGCCGGACCGATGGTGGCCACCGGAAGGCAGAGGAAGGTCCATAGGATGGACAGCCCGCAGATATCCACCAGCGTGCCCAGCCAGGCCCAGATGCCCTTTTCAGGATTAAAGAACTCGCCCAAGGTTCCGCTCCTCTCAAACACACTTTTGCGTCAGCGCCTTGCCCACGGACTGGCGGTTCCGTTCCGCCTCCTCTGGATTCCGGCGGATGGACTCGCTGAACAGCACCTCCACCACATAGAGCTGGGCTACCAGGGCGGAGGTGGAACCAAACTGGAAGGGCTGCTCGTTGGGCCCGCAGAGCAGCACCGCGTCGGCGTAGGCGCTGGCGGGCGAGTTGGGATAGCGGGTCACCAGGACCAGCTTTGCTCCCCGGGCCCGGATGACCTCCACCGCCTCCAGCAGCTCATGGGTGGCCCCGGAGTAGGAGAAGTAAAGCACCGCGTCCCCCGGGGACAGGGTGGACAGGACCACGGTCTGCATATGGGAGTCCTGAATGGTCTTGAACTTCGGGGAGGTGGTGGAAAACTGGGCCCAGGCCGCCAGGGCTACCACCGAGTGGTTTCCCTGCCCCAGGCAGACCACCTGTCCCGCCTGGCACAGCAGGTCCGCCGCCCGGGCCACTTCCCGCTCCGAGAGCATGTGGTAGGCGTTGTTCAGCGCGTCCTGAGCGGAGGCCAGGACCTTGCCCATAAGGGAGGCGGCGGAGTCCTCCGCCGTGATTCCGCCCCCTGGCTCCCGGAGGACCGCCCGGGCGGGCAGGGCTGCCCGGGCCAGTTCCAGCTTGAAGTCGTTGAAGCCCGCCAGTTTCAGCTTCCGGCAGAACAGGGAAACCGTGGACACCGCCACGCCGCATTGGGCGCTGAGGTCGGTAATGCTGATATATTGGGTTTCCTCCTGGTGTTCCAGGACGTAGTCGGCGATTTTCCGTTCCGAGCGGGTGAAGCGCTCGTATTCCTGGAGCATCAGGGCGATGATATCCTTGCCCATCGGCCTCTCCTTTTTGACGCGCAGTCCGCGCTTATTCTCCTAAAATTCCGCCAATGGCCTTGTCCGCCAGGATCATGCTCCGGGGCAGGTGGAAGGGGCCCTTAAAGGTGCTGCCCTTGGTGGAGGGCTGGGTGGGCAGGCCGTCCCGGCGGAGATAGCCGTACCACTCGCCGTACTCGGGATCGGCAAAGTGGGCCTTGCAGTAGTCCAAGGTCTTGTAGAACCAGTCCAGGTACTTCTCCTCCCGGGTGTCCCGGTAGAGCATGAGGGAGGCAATCAGAATCTCGTTGTGGGGCCACCAGAGCTTCATGTCGTGCTCGTACGCCTCCGGGGGTTTGCCCAGGCAGTCGGTGAAGTACAGCAGGCCGCCGTACTCCTGGTCCCACCCGGCGGCGATGGCCCAGTCGAACATCTCCGCCGCCTTCTGGACCAGGGCCTTGTCCCCGGTGCGCTGGGCGTGTTCCAGCAGGAACCACACGCCCTCAATGTCGTGGCCGGGGTTGACGGTGCGGCCCTCGGTGTAGTAGAGCCGGGGCGTCCCGTCCACGTCCACGTTCTCCAGGGTGCATTTCAGTTCCGGCTTCACGTGGTAGCGGAAAATGTCGTCCACGCACTTCTGTGCCCGCTCTTCGTAGAGGGCCTTGCGCTCCGGGTCCGTGCGCAGCAGCACCCCGGTGACATTCAGGATGATCATGGGCGTGCCGAAAGCCCGGCCCGTCCGGGTCCCAGGAATGGTCTTGGGCCCCATGCCCACAGGGTCCGGCTTGCCCTGGCTCAGGTCCCAGTAGAGATCGTAGCACTGGCGGGCCCGCTCCAGGCGGGCTTTGTCCCCCGTCACGCCGTAGTACTCGGCGTTGGCGATGGCGCAGAAGGCCTCGGAGAAGTAATAGCGCCGCTGGCGCAGCGGCTGTCCCTCCGCTGTGACGGTGAAGTACATCCGCTCGCCGCATTCGTGGTTGAAACAGTGAGCCTCCATGAAGTCCAGGCAGCTTTTGGACGCGTCCAGCCACTCCTGCTTTACGCCGTAATTGTGGCACAGGAAGGCGAAAATCCAGCCGCAGCGGCCCTGCATCCAGACGCTCTTGTCAGTGGAGTAGATTTCGCCCTTCCGGTCCAGGCAGGTGTACACGCCGCCGTGCTCCCGGTCCATGCCGTGCTCCAGCCAGAAATTGGCGGAGCGTTCCAGTTCCTCCCGGACCCAGGTCCGGGCGTCCCGCAGTTTTTGCTGGTCCATATGCCTCTCCTCCTGTCAGTTCTTGATTTCCGGCAGGCTGGCGGCGGCCATGGACTGGCCTACCCGGCGGAACTTCTCGTCGGGCAGTTCGGGAAGAATCTTCCCGGCCAGTTCCGGATACTCGCCGTCCAGGACCTTCTTGGCGGTGTCCAGAATGAGGTCGCCGCCCTTGCCGCTCATGACCCGGCCCAGCAGCAGCACGTGGCGGCAGCCATAGAGCTCGTAGTAGTAGGCCAGGGTGTGGCCCAGGTACACGCCGATGGACTCGTAGACCTTGGCGGCCCGGGGGTCGTCCTCCGCCATCAGAGCCTGGACGGCCTTCAGCTTCTCGGCGGGGGAGGCGTTTTCATCCAGTTCGATGCCCGCCCGGGGGGCCAGCTTGATGACGCCGTCCTGGGAGAAGTATTTCACGCCGCAGCCAATGTCGCCGCTCCACTCGTCCCGCATGGCGTCCGGCTGGGCGTCCACGGGGACGAAGGCCAGCTCGTTGAGCCAGCCAGTGATCCGGCCCTCTTCGTCCACGTAGCCCACGGCCTCGCTGGTGCCCATGGCGATTCCCAGGACGCTGTTGTCGTTCAGGCTCATGGCCCCCGCCAGGGCGGAGACGTCGCCGTCGTTGATGACGCAGTAGGGAACGTCCCCGAAGGTGTCATGAATGGCCCGGATGTAGATATCCTTGACCTTTTCGTTGTAAATTTCCTTGGGGACCTTGAGGAAGAGGGAGGCGTTCATGGTCCGGTTGTTGATGAACACGCCCGCGGAGCTGACGCCCACCGCGTCCACCCGGGGCATGTGCTCTGCGGCGGATTTCAGGGCGGAGACGATGCCGTCATAGTGGTAATCCGGGTCGGAGTTGGTCTTGGGGAACCAGACCACTTCCTCGGAGTAGACGGTTTCCCCGTCGATGACGGCGGAGACCTTCCGGTCGCTTCCGCCCGCGTCGAAGCCGATCCGGCAGCCCTCCATGTGGCCGCCGATGGCCTTGGGGGCGTCCTTGGCTCCGGGAATCTCGTCCACCAGGACCACCTCGAAGGGGTGCTCAAAGACGCTGGCCATGTAATCCCAGTCGAATTCCTGCTGGCCCCCGGCGCAGTAAACGGATTTCAAATACTCGCAAATGCCCGCGTCGCCGCTGACATAGACCTTGAAGCCGCCCTTCATCCAGAGGATGGTTTTCACCAGCCGTTCGATGTAGTAGTGGTCGGCCCCGGCCATCTCCGGCGTGCCGTGGATGAAGGTCTGGCAGGAGGCCATCTGGCCGTCGGCCCGCTCCACGGCGATGCCCACAGGCTTCTTTGCCGTGGCCAGGAAGGCGCGGTTGAAGCGCATGAGGGGGATAAAGTCCGGGTCCAGGGGAGGCGTGTGTTTCAGGTCCACCTTGATGCCAAAACGATCCATAATGATTCTCCTTTATCCATTCGTTTGATTTGCGGGCCCGCCGCCGGGAGTTTGTCTATTGGGTAACAAACCGATCATATCACAAAATTATCCAATTTTCAATCCCTGGAATATATTCCCGCCGTACAGTTTGCCGGAAGGCCCCGTCTCCGCCCGCCGGGTCCCGGACCGAAAGAAATCCCCGGCGGGGCCGCCGGGAGGGGGCGGCTCCGCCGGGGCGGTGCTTGGGCATTCAGGAGGGTTCCTCCCCGCTGTTGTACTTCGTGCGGATCAAGATGTCCGTGTAGAGCAGCTCCCGTTCCGGCAGCGTTCCGCTCATCAGGTAGTGGTAGAGAATCTGGAGGGGCTGGCGCCCCTGTTCCAGGGCCACCTGGTCCAGCACGAAGCTCAGGTCCCCGCTTTGCAGCAGCAGCCGGTTGGGGGCGTTCAAGTCGTAGGCCACCACCCGGACACGGCCCTTCCTCCGCTCGTCCTCAATGGCCCGGCAGACGCCCCGCTGGCCGTTGGAGGTGATGTAGACGCAGGCCAGGGAGGGATTCTCCCGGAGGGTGTGCTGGGTGATCTCGTGGGCGTAGTCGTCCCGGTCGAAGCAGGGCTGGAAGGGGAGGAGATGGATGTCCCCCTCCCCCGCCAGCGTGTCCAGAAACCCCCGGAGGCGGCTGTGGTGGGCGCCGTTGTTGACGTGCCCGGCAATGGGGAGAACCAGCCCGCCGCCGGGCAGCATCTGCCGGACCAGTCCCGCCGCCGTCTGCCCCGCCCGGTAGCTGTCCATGCCCACGAAGCACAGCCGCTTGCTGTCCGGCGCGTCGGTGTTGAAGGTCACCACGGGCACGCCTTGTTCATGGAGCAGGCCGATGCGCCGGACCAGGTCCGGCGTGTTGTTGGAGGCAATGGCCAGGCCGTTGGCCCCCCAGTCCATCAGCTCGTCAATCTGCTGGAGGACCTTGGCGGTATCCCGGCCCTGGACCTCCCGGAGTTCCACCTCCAGGCCGGAGGCCCGGAGTTCCCCCGCGGCCCGCCGGGCCCCGGCGGCCACGTCCTGCATGGTGGGTGTTTCGGAGGACTGGAGGATGGCCCCCAGGCGGAGGCCCTGCCGGGTCCGGACCAGGGCCTGGCCAATGGAGTTGGGACGGTATCCCAGCTCCTCCGCGATTTTCTGGATGCGGGCGGCCACCTCCGGGTTCACCCGGCCCCGGTTATGGAGGGCCCGGTCCACCGTCCCCCGGGAGACCCCCGCCAGCTGGGCGATCTGCTGTGAAGTCACGGCCATGAAACGTCCCTCCTTATGGTGTTTATGGCAGCCATTATAGCACAGGCCCGCATCCTTTGGCAAGGGCGTTTCCCGGGTTTCCTCAAAAAGAACGCAATTGCACGCATTTCCGGGGCTGGGAAGGGTGAAATGCACAAGAAACCGCTTCCTGCTTTTCCGGCTTCTCCAAACTTTCCGGTTTTGAGGATTTTTACTGAAAATTCCCTTGCGGGGCTTGGATTTCTATGGTATTTTGATATTAGTCAAACAAAGGCCCGCCGGGGAACCTGAACGCGCGTTGCCGCGCGCGCCCTGCGGGACCGCCTGTCCGCCTTGCCGATGCGTGCGTTTTGCGTGCCTCTGTTTCCTTTCTTGAAAACATGAATGGAGGCTGTAACAATGGCATTTTTCAGTTCACTCACATGGACGCTGATCTCCTTCGTCCTCTTCACCGCCCTGGTGGCGGTGATCTCCAGCTGGAAGACCCGGGGGGACGACCTGGATTCTGCCGAGGGTTATTTCCTGGCGGGCCGGGGCCTGCCGGGCGCCGTGATTGCCGGGTCCCTGCTGCTGACCAACCTCTCTGCCGAGCAGCTGGTGGGCCTGAACGGCCAGAGCTGGGCGTCCAATATGGGCCCCATCGCCTGGGAGGTGGGCTCCATGTTCACCTTGCTGGCGCTGGCCTACTATTTCCTGCCCCGCTATTTGAAAATGGGGGCTATGACCATTCCGTCCCTGATGGAGGTCCGCTACGGCAAGGGCACCAAGACCATGTTCTCCCTGGTCATTGTGGTCATGTACTCCATCCTGAACCTGCCAGTGATCCTCTATTCCGGAGCGGTGGTTTTTGAGCAGATTTTCGGCATCTCCGGCATGCTGGGCGTCAGCAAGTTCCAGTCGGTGGCTATCCTCTGCCTGGTCATCGGCATCATCGGCGGCTGCTATGCCATCTTCGGCGGGTTGAAGGCCGTGGCGGTGTCAGATACCATCAACGGCATCGGGCTGATTATTGGCGGCCTGATGGTCCCCTTCCTGGGCTTCGCCGTGCTGGCCCAGCAGACCGGAGGGCACGGCGTCCTGGACGGCATGATGTACATGGTCCAGGCGGACCCGGTGAAGATGAACGCCGTCAACGCCTGGAACGCGGCGGAGCCGGAGGTCCCCTGGCCCCTGATCATCACGGGCATGTTCTTCAACAACCTCTACTGGTGGTGTACGAACCAGTCCTTCGTCCAGCGGGCCCTGGCGGCCAAGTCCCTGAAGGAGGGCCAGAAGGGCGCGATTTTCTGCGGCTTCCTCAAGTGCCTGGGCCCGCTGTACCTGGTCATTCCCGGTATCATCGCCTTCTACCTGCCCTCTATTCAGGAGGCCATTGCCGCGGCAGGGGATAAGGCCATCGACTTTGCCTATCCGGCGCTGATTTCCGCCATCATTCCCAAGCCTGTCATGGGCTTCTTCGCCGCCGTCATGTTCGGCGCCATCCTGTCCTCCTTCAACTCCGTGCTGAACTCCGCCTCCACCATGTTCACCCTGGACCTGTACCGCTCCGCCTTTAGGCCCGGCGCCTCCGACGCCCACTGCGTCAAGGTGGGCAAAATCTACGGAACCATTGCGGGCTGCGTGTCCATTGTCATCGCCCCCTTCGTCATGAATGCCCAGGGCATCACCACCTTCCTGAACTCCATGAGCCAGTTTGTCTCCCTTCCGGTGCTGTGCACGATCCTGGGCGTGTTCCTCTTCAAGCGCCTGCCCGCCTACACGCCGAAGGTCATCACCATTTTCCACGTGGTCTGCTACGGCGCGTTCCTCCTCATTGCCCCCAGCTACCCCGGCACGGACAATCCCATCCACTACCTTTACGCCATGGCGGTGCTTTTCCCCGTGGAGCTCCTGATGATGTGGGCCCTGAACAAGTACCGTCCCGCGGGGGAGTACGTGCCCCAGGATGTGGGCGCGGTGGACTTGACCCCCTGGAAGTACCGGCACGTGGTGTCCATCGTGGGCCTGGTTTTGGCTGTGGCCATTTACGTTGTGTTTTCCCCCCTGGGCATCGCGGCCTGAACCGCTCCGGAAACCATAGAAACCCAAAGGCGCTGCCGTCTGGCAGCGCCTTTTCTCTCCTGGCGCGTTCCGAAGGGCTGGACGGCTTCCGCCGCGCCGCTATGCTCCGCAAAGCGTGGGAAGGAGAGGGCGGCAGCTTGCGTGCAAAACGAACGCAAAGCGCTGGGCTTTTTTACACCTCCGCCAAAAACGGCGGCGGATTTATGGTGCAGACAGAGTGTTATACAAGTTTTCAATCCAATTATTGTGGATAATACGGATATATTTTCCTTGCGTTCTCGTGAACGCTTTGCTATAATTAGGGCCAGAGAAAAGGAAACGAAACGCAGGCAAAAGCACGCATCGGGGAGCGTTCCCACCCTCCGGCGGCTCCGGCAAGAGCCCGCTGGGATGAAGGAAAACCGTAATGTGAAGTCCTATGGATACCATCTACTTATTTTAACAGGAGGAATTTATGATGGAACTCAATATCTGCTTGGTTGGCTGCGGCATGATCGGCCGGGAGCACATTGAACGCATTCAGAACCGCATCCGGGGCGCCAAGGTGGTGGCCGTGTGCGACGTGTTCGAAGAGGGCGTGAAAAACGGCGCGGAGCTGGCGGGCCCTGGCACCAAGACCTACACGGACTTCAACGAGGCCATCAACGACCCGGCGGTCAACGCCGTGGTGGTGACCACGCCGGGGCAGTTCCACAAGGACCCCGTCCTGGCCGCCATCAAGGCCGGAAAACCCGTCTTCTGCGAGAAGCCCCTGGCCAACACCGCCGCGGACTGCAAGGCCGTTGTGGACGCGGAGATGGCCTCCGGCAAGCACCTGGTCCAAGTGGGCTTCATGCGCCGCTATGACCGGGGCTATAACCAGGTGAAGGAACTGCTGGACTCCGGCAAGTTTGGCGCCCCCCTGATTGTGAAGTGTACCCACCGGGCCGACGGCGTGGCCCCCAGCTACACCACCGCCATGGCCGTCACGGACACCGCCATCCACGAGATCGACTGCCTGCCCTGGCTGGTGGACGACGAGTGGGACGAGGTCCAGTGCATCCTCCCCAAGGTCACCAGCAAGGCCCATGAGGGCCTCCGGGACCCCCAGGTTATGATCATGAAAACCAAGGGCGGAATCGTGGTCATGCTGGAGGTCAACGTAAACTGCGGCTTCGGCTATGACATCAACTGCGAAGTGGTCTGCGAAAACGGCGTGGTGAACCTGCCCTGCCCGTCCTTCCCCACGGTCCGCTATGCCAACAATGTTTCCACCAAAATCGAGGACAACTGGATCATGCGGTTCATTGACTCCTACGATGTAGAGATTCAGGACTGGGTGGACCACGCCCTCAAGGGCGAGACGGGAGGCTCCTCCGCCTGGGACGGCTATGTGGCCTCTATCACCGCCGACGCCCTGGTGAAGTCCCAGACCTCCGGCCAGGTGGAGAAGGTCGTCACCGGTGGCACCCCCGACTTTTATAAGAAGTAATTTGGAAAGGAGTTCTCTGGTATGAAAATTGCCTTTGACGTGGACGTCCTGGCCAAGCAGATGCCCATCCGGGATTACGTGCGGAAGGTGGCGGACTGGGGCTACCAATACATCGAGCAGTCCCCCCATCCCCGGATCAATCCCTTCTACAAGCACCCCCTCTTCTCCAAAGAGTGCGAGGAGGAGTACCGCAAAGCCCTGAAGGAGACCGGGGTGGAAATCTCCAGCTTCATCGTGGTCTACCGCTGGTCCGGCCCCACGGAGGACCAGCGCCAGCACGCCGTGGCCAA